>NZ_LXYE02000036.1 GCF_001659685.2 Labilibacter marinus | reverse complement strand
GGAAAGGAGGAGAATCAATTTACATCATAGTCCGAAGTGCTAATAGCAATAGCCAATGGTAGGGCTATAGGAGAGAGTGTGTGATGTTAATCCTTGCTCAATGGGAGCTAAAGCCTTTGTGTTTATAGCCGATTTTGGATGTATAATTTCCGACGCAAATACAATTGGTATATTAAATATGGTATGTGGTGCGTCGGGATTATTTTGCTCATATACCCAGGGCGCCGTTTCACTTGCCCTGGGCTAATATGTATCGCCCACTTTGGGGCTTGATGGGCAGGATGTGGATAAAGCGCCAACGGTGCTAAAGATATTAGCCTAGGGTAAACGTAGTGCCGCCCTAGGTAATTAATTAATCCTCAATCCGACGCATCACGCATTCGTTTATCTATGGTAATCTTATTTGCGTCGGAATAATATAACTCAAGATTTAATCCCCCTATTTTCCTAAAAAAAAGGCATAAAAAAAGCTCCCTTCAATTAAGAAGAGAGCTTTATGAGTACTCGAGGCGGGACTTGAACCCGCACGTCCAGATGGACACAAGATTTTAAGTCTTGCGTGTCTACCAATTCCACCACTCGAGCATCCTTGGAGCGAAAAACGGGACTCGAACCCGCGACCCCGACCTTGGCAAGGTCGTGCTCTACCAACTGAGCTATTTTCGCGTAATCAATATTTTGCTGGTCATATGCTTTTCATTAAAAGCTAACCTGTTTTATTTCAATTAAAAAGCGCTCTTCAATTAAGAAGAGCGCTTTACTTGGTACTCGAGGCGGGACTTGAACCCGCACGTCCAGATGGACACAAGATTTTAAGTCTTGCGTGTCTACCAATTCCACCACTCGAGCATCCTTGGAGCGAAAAACGGGACTCGAACCCGCGACCCCGACCTTGGCAAGGTCGTGCTCTACCAACTGAGCTATTTTCGCAATTCAATCTCTTGCAGACCACGTGTTTGCTCATCTTTATAAGAAACACTTTTTCGTGATTGCGGATGCAAATATAGAGTATATTTATTTATTTACAAACTTTATTTTCGATTTGAATGAACTTTTTTCTTTGCCTGTTTATTTATGATTGAACCTCAATAAATAAGCCTACTGTATGCCGGCAAACTTTTTTATTTCGTTGAGCTTATTCAATGCCTCAACAGGCGTTAAGTTGTTAATGTCCGTACTGGCAATTTCATCACGAATTTGTTTTAGTACGGGGTCATCCAGTTGAAAAAAGCTCATTTGATAACCCTCGCGATGCTGCCCCAGGTCATTTACTGGTTTAGATAGGCTGCCTTTTCGTTTGGTGCCTTCCAACTCTTCTAATATTTCGTTGGCTCTATTGACTACACTTTTGGGCATTCCTGCCATACGAGCCACATGAATACCAAAGCTATGTTCGCTACCTCCTCGTACTAATTTGCGCAAAAAGATGACCTTATTAGCCACTTCTTTAACCGATACGTTATAGTTCTTACATCGATCAAAGGAGCGCTCCATTTCGTTTAATTCGTGATAATGGGTGGCAAATAATGTTTTGGCCTTGGCGCGTTTATTTTCATGGATGTGTTCCACAATACTCCAGGCGATAGAAATACCATCATAGGTACTAGTTCCACGACCTAACTCATCAAATAGTATCAAGCTTCGGGGCGAGATGTTATTTAAGATACTCGCCGCTTCGTTCATTTCCACCATAAAGGTTGATTCTCCAGCAGAAATATTATCAGAAGCGCCAACGCGGGTAAATATTTTATCTACAACCCCAATTTTAGCTGATTCGGCAGGTACAAAACAACCAATTTGGCCTAGTAGTACAATCAAAGCTGTTTGACGTAATAATGCCGATTTACCAGCCATATTTGGTCCAGTAATGATAATTATTTGTTGTTTCTCGCTATCTAAATAAACATCATTCGGAACATATTCTTCATCCGCAGGTAACTGCTTTTCTATAACAGGATGGCGGCCACTTTTAATATCGATAATGTCATTGTCTTCAATAACAGGGCGTACATATTTATTTTCTTTAGCCACCGAAGCAAATGAAAGCAAGCAATCCAGATTAGCCAGTAAGTTGGCATCGAGTTGGATGGCAGCCAAATATTCTCCTAAGCTGATGACTAAGTCGTTAAATAATCGAGTTTCTAAACTCAGAATCTTTTCTTCCGCACCTAAAATTTTAGCTTCGTATTCTTTTAGCTCTTCGGTAATATATCGTTCTGCATTTACCAAAGTCTGTTTCCTAATCCACTCTTCAGGTACTTTATCTTTATGTGTATTTCGTACTTCTATATAATATCCAAATACATTATTAAAGCTTATCTTAAGCGAAGATATACCTGTTCTTTCAATTTCTCTTTTAACCAGATTATTTAAGTAATCCTTACCCGAGAAAGCAATTTTTCTAAGATCGTCCAACTCCTCATTTATCCCTTCGCTCATCACATTACCTTTGTTTATTTGAGCAGGCGGGTCAGTCGCAATTTCATTTTCAATTCTTTCTCGTATCGAGACACAGGGATTCAGCTGCTCACCAATACGATTAAGCGTGGTATTCTGACTTTCTTCACAACCTTTTTTAATGGGCTCAATGGCTTTTAAGGCTTGCTTAACTTGTACTACTTCTCTGGGCGAGATGCGTCCTACAGCTACTTTAGAAACCAATCGTTCTAAATCACCCACAGGGCGAAGGTATTCTTCTAACTGCTCTTTAAACTCAGGAGCCTTAAAAAAATATTCTACCGCAGTTAATCTATCTTCAATCAACTTGACTTCCTTTAAAGGGAGAGCTACCCATCGTTTTAGTAACCTACTTCCCATTGGCGAGATGGTTTTGTCGATGACAGAAACCAGCGAATTACCACCTTCGTTCACCGTACCGTATAACTCCAGATTTCGAATGGTGAATTTATCTAACCAAACATATTTGTCCTCTTCAATTCTGGATAGACCAGTGATGTGCTGAACCTTGTTGTGCTGTGTAAGGTCGAGATAATGCATTATCGCACCAGCAGCAACAATTCCATATTTTAAATTGTGAACCCCATATCCTTTCAGAGATTTGGTTTCAAAGTGTTTTAATAATCTATCGTGTGCAGAATCTTCGGTAAAAACCCAATCCTCTAATCCGTAGGTGTAAAATTTGTCGCCAAAGTTTTCGATGAATAAGGAGCGCTTACTTTTTTCAAATAATACTTCCTTTGGTTTAAAGCTATTTAAAAGTTTATCGATATACTCAAAACTACCTTCAGCAGTAATAAACTCACCGGTAGAAATATCTAAAAATGCGACACCAGCTAGTTTTTTATCTAAATGAACGCTGGCTAAAAAGTTATTTTCTCTGTGCTCTAATACATTGTCGCTAATGGCTACTCCAGGAGTTACTAGTTCCGTAACGCCCCGTTTAACAATGGTCTTGGTCATTTTGGGGTCTTCCAATTGATCGCATACAGCAACGCGTTGGCCCGCTCTAACCAATTTGGGCAGATAAGTATCTAAAGCATGATGAGGAAAACCTGCAAGTTCAACAAATGAAGCGGCACCATTGGCACGTTTGGTTAAGGTAATTCCAAGTATCTCGGCGGCTTTAATCGCATCATCCGAAAATGTTTCGTAAAAATCACCCACCCTAAAAAGTAATATAGCATCAGGATGTTTATCTTTTATTGAATAATACTGCTTCATTAACGGTGTTTGAACCGCTTTTTTTCCTTCTTTTTTAGCCACAGAAAAGTAGTTTTTCGATATATTGACCTGTTTGTAAGACTTCTAAAATAGATGCCTTTTTAACAGACTATAGTTTAATCGTGCAAATATAGAATTATTAGTCTTGTTAATAAATTTAGCATGATTATTATGCAATGGGATTTGACAAATATTTTAAGTTTTCTCTGTGTGCTTAGCAAAATAGTTGTTCTTCTATACAAAGATTCTGGTTACATACCGATATCAGTAAGGTAACTTGGGGTCTACTTTATTTTTTTTTGACTGTCGTAAAAAAGTAAAAGTCCTTGCTACTTGGCAAAGTATAGTTATTCCTCACTAATTATGCTTAGTTAGGTTGATTTTGTTAAGAATGCGTTGTATCTTATAATCTGATGAAAGATTCTCCTCAAATATTAATTCTAGGTGCAGGAAAAGTAGCTGCTCCAATGGTCAGGTATTTTTTAAGTAGAAAGTACCATGTAACAGTGGCTTCTGAGTATGCTTACCAAGCCGAACTTATTATAGAGAATAATCCACTGGGAGAGTCTGTCGAATGGCATTCCAATGATTTAAATAGATTAAACTCATTGATAATGTCGAGTGATATTGTGGTTAGTTTGTTGCCTTATCATTTACATGTGATTGTTTGTAAGGCTTGCATTAAATGCAGAAAAAACCTCATTACCACTTCGTATCAACAGCCAGAAATGGATGCTTTGCACTCGGAGGCTTGTAAAAGCAATATTACCATTTTAAACGAGATGGGACTGGATCCTGGTATTGACCATATGTGGGCTTCAAAAATGATTGATTCGGTACGTGCACAAGGAGGAAAAGTAGAAAAGTTTATTTCAGTCTGCGGTGCTTTACCTTCACCCGAATCCTTGGATAATCCTTTTAGATATAAGTTTTCGTGGAGTCCGTTTGGCGTTATGAAAGCCAGCATGTCCAACGCACATTACCTAAAAGACGGTAAGCTTTGTGAGCATGGCAGGGGGGATTTAATGAAAAATACTTTCGATTTAAATATTGATGGGATAGGGGATTTGCAGGCTTATGCCAATAGAGATTCTATCAAGTATATTGAGTTATATGATGTGCCTGAGGTAAAGACATTTTTTAGAGGAACTTTAAGATACAAAGGCTGGTGCGAGATTTTGGATACCTTAATAAAAACGGGTTATTTATCGGAGGAACCATTTCCTGAGAATATTACGACCTACGCCCAGCTGACTTCGTATTTGAATAAACTGAATGGGGCAGAAAATTTAAGGGATGCTTTTGCAGAAAAACTAAAGGTAGAGACGCATTCTAATTCTATCATGGCCATGGAATGGATCGGGCTTTTCTCCAATAACCATTTTAGTACTTTTTATGAAAATCCGCTTACTGTACTTACCAACAAAATGATTGGTAAGATGAAGATGCTACCGTCCGATAAAGACTTGGTATTATTGAACCATCATCTAATGTATGCTTTGCCTGATGGAACAAAAAAAGTATTGACGGGCGCATTAAATATGTTGGGTGCAGATAATGAGAATACTGCCATAGCCAGAACGGTTTCTTATCCTGCAGCTTTAGCTGTAGAATTATTCCTTGAAAAAAGAATAGCCCATAAAGGGGTTATACGTCCGTTTTATAAAGAGATATATGAGCCTATATTAAATGCTTTGACAGATAGGTTTAATTTTAGTTTTATAGAACGTGAGGATGATGTAAGTATTTGGCCTGAAAATTGGTAAAGACAGGTCGAGATAAATGATATATATGAGATGTTTTTTGAAATATATTGGTTTGTTATTGATTGTAGCGGGAGGTGTTCTGTTAATTTTTTATACCACCCTGAATAGAATAACCAACATGCATTTTTTATTGGCAGGCTTGGTTGAATTATTAGGACTCTCCATTTATATCGTTACCAATCGTTTTATTAAAGATAAGAATCCACAGGATAGTTGTAATTAGCGCAACTAAAATTTACTTTTCAATTACAATTACGCCTTCTTTATTGTAATGAGGAATTACATCATATACATCGGATTTAAAACAAAATTCTAAATCATCTATGTTTCCTAATTTTTCAAGACGTTGATAGTGTTTGCCTTTGCTTGCTATTGCAATAAGGTTTGTCTGATGTTGTTCATATAAGCTACACATAGCAACGGCAGCATCGCTTAAGTCTGCTTGATGTGATTGTGCTAGTTCAAAAGCAAGTTTGCCAGCGCATAAAGAGTCCTCTAAAGTAAACAAGTCGTTTGATCCCGAAGCTACAAAAACAATATCTGCATCATCTTTAATGGCACCAATAATAGCTTGGTCGTTTAAAAAGGAAGCGATTAATAATCGTTTGGCTGTTTTGGAATGAAGTATGGCTCTTGTTCCGTTGGTAGTTGTAATCACCAAAGTTTTATTTTTGATGACATCAGGCGTGTATGAAAAAGGAGAATTGCCATAATCAAATCCTTGAATAGGAATAGCGTCACGTTCTCCACCTAAAATCACCTTTTCTTTTCCCATTTTATGTTGGATGTTAAAAGCTTCTTCAGGAGATAATACAGGGATGATTTGTTGAGCTCCGTTGGCCAGCGCAGTTGTCATAACCGAGGTAGCTCTTAAAACATCAATAACAACAACTGTTTTTCCTTTAACTCGTTCTTCTGTAATTTCTTTGGCACTTGCTATAAAGTCAATTTTCATACTTGTTCGATTTTTTGTTGAGTAGTTTTTTGTAGATATTGGAGAACCGAATTTGTAAGGAAACACTAGCTAGTATTAATCCTGTTAAATATCCCATCCAAATTCCAATAGCTCCCATTTTTAATGTGAAGGCACAAATGTATGAAACAGGTAGCGCCAGTAATATCCAAGTAATAAATGTAATAACCGTAGGAGCCTTAACATCTTCTAGTCCTCGCAAAGCGCCAAGCCAAGCTGCTTGCAATCCATCAAAAATTTGAAATATACCAGCCACTATCATTAGTGTAGATGCAATTCCTATGACGGTAATATCATCCACAAATAAGGCAGGTAATATATTTCTAAGAGAAATAAATAAGATAGCACTACAGGCCATAAATACAATGACTTTATGAATGATGGCGTACGCCGATAGTTTTAGGTTGTTCCACTCGTTAGAGCCTAGGTAGTTGCTCACCTTTATGGTTGCTGCCGAGGATAAACCCACAGACATCATATAGGTAATACTGGCCATGGATATTACAATTTGGTGAGCCGCCATAGATTCCTGGTTAATCCATCCCATCATGATGGCACCCATGCTAAAAGCAAAAACTTCAATCACCATTTGTCCTCCAATAGGAACACCTACTTTTATCACTTCAAAAACCTCTTTTATATTGATTTTAGCCTTTAGGAAGGCTTCTTTATATTGCTTAAAAAAGGAAAGTCTACTAAAAGCAAATAGAAATATGATAGGCATAATAATGCGAGAAACTAAGGTAGCCCAGCCAGCCCCATTAATGCCTAGTTCAGGAGCTCCAAATTTTCCGAATATTAACAGGTAATTAAGTAAGATGTTAACCGTGTTGGCCACTAAAGTAATTACCATGGCAATACGAGTATTGGCAATGCCTTCGGCAAACTGCTTTAGTACCATAAAAATGCTAAAAGGCAATATCGAAGATACCAGTATTAGATAGTACGGAATGGCTGCTTGCACCACAGCTGCTTCTTGCCCCATATGAGGCATGGCAAAAGATACACCATACATAACCAGTATTTGTGTTATGGCAAACATTAAGTTGGCTAAGAATCCCTGTTTTAACCAATAGGCACATTTTTTAGGCTGGCGAGCGCCGTGAGCTTTACCAACCAAAGGTGTAATAGCGATGGAAAGCCCAATATTAACTACCAAGCCAATAATAAAAATGCTATTGGCAAACGATACTGCTGCTAGTTCGGTAGCACCTAATTGTCCTACCATAAGCGTATCCGCTAAGCCTACTACCATTTGACCCGCTTGTGATAAAACTACAGGTAATGCAAGTTTTAAATTGGGCCAATAATGTGGTCCGTATTCTTGGTAAAACGATTTGTTAAAATACTTAAGCATCTTCTGGTTTCGACTTAAAGCCTAAATAAAAGTCTCCTGTTAATTGTTTGAATTTATCTGAATATAGATGTCTGCCGAACTCCTCAAGAATCATACCTTCTTCTTCGAGCTCTTTTTGTTGAAATGAAAATTCCATCAATACTCGCTTGGAAGGTTTAGTTGGGGTAGGGTACATGTCCAACAACTTATTCAGAAAAAGGTTATGGGCTTGAGCTATTTCCACAAAGTTTTCTTTTTCATCTGTAGGAAGAACTACACAAAATCTTCCTTCTTTATTTAAAAGACGATGAACACCTTCGAGTAAATCGCTAAAAGTTAAACTGTCGGTGTGCCGTGCCGTTTGCCTTTGCTTACAATCGTTTTTAAGCGAATTATTAAAATAAGGCGGATTACTTATGATTAAGTCGTATTTGTAATTGCTTTTGAATGCCTGCAGGCTAGATTCAATGATGTTTAAACGTTGGCTCCAAGGCGAACCTATAAAGTTTATTTTGGCCTGTTCGCATGCTTTCTCATCAATTTCGATGGCATCAATTTTAGCTTCTGCATTTTTTTGAGCCATCATTAAGGCAATTAAACCAGTGCCTGTTCCAATATCCAAAATATTGCATGCTTTATCTGCCGAAGCCCATGCGCCAATCAACACACCATCAGTCCCCACTTTCATGGCAGCTAAATCTTGCTGAACGATAAATTGTTTGAATTTAAAATAGTTGTTAGCCATGATTAAAATTTTTCGAAAACACCTAAGCCAAATAAGGCATAATCGTATTTTATCGGATCAGAAGAATCACATTTCCTTAGGTTGGCAGTGATTTCTTCCACTGCTTTCCAATCACTTTGTTTACGGGTTAAGATGCCTAGTTTTCTACCTACATTACCTGTGTGAACATCCAACGGTAACATTAAATCGGCCGAGTTGATGTTTTTCCAAAGCCCAAAATCTACTTTCATGTTGTCTTCTCTCACCATCCATCGTAAATACATGCAAATCCGTTTGGCAGATGAGCCTTTCACCACATTAGCTATATGCTTGGCAGATCTCTCTGGTTCTTGGAAAGAGGTAAATATTTCACGAAAGTGAGCGATTGATTCTTTCAGGCTTTTGTTAGCTGTGTAGCCATCGGTAAAAACCTTCTCCAAACCACCGTGATTACGATATATATTTCGTAATGCTAATATAAAGTATCGCAAATCAACCCCATTAAAAGTACGATAAACGGAAACATCTGGTAAACTATCCATATCGCCATTCATCACAAACTCATATGGCTCGTGATTCATCCACGAAAGTATATTATGGCCTGCTTTAATAATGGCCTTGCGTTGTCCCCACGAAATAGTTGCTGCTATAAAACCAGCTATTTCTATATCTTCTTTTTTCGAAAATAGTTTAGGTAATGAAATTGGGTCGGACTCTATAAAAGTGGGTTCGTTATATTGAAGTACCTTTTCATCTAAAAAGGATTTTATTTCTGTTATGTCCATAGGAGTTATTGCACAAATCCATCTTTCATTTTTATCTCTCTATCACTTAAATGTGCCAAATGTAAATCGTGTGTTACAATCACAAAGGTTTGTTTAAACTCATCTCTTAACTGAAAAAATAGTTTATGTAGTTCTTCTTGGTTTTGAGAATCTAAGCTGCCTGTGGGTTCGTCAGCAAAAACCACCGCAGGATCGTTAATGAGTGCACGAGCTATGGCTACACGTTGTTTTTCTCCACCACTTAACTCTGCTGGCTTATGCGTTTCTCTATCCTTTAAATTTAAAAAGGATAAAAGGTGACGGGCTTTATCTTCACTTTTAGCTTTATTTTTTCCAGCAATAAGGGCGGGTAGGATAATGTTTTCTACCGCATTAAATTCAGGTAACAGTTGATGAAATTGAAATACAAAACCAATGTTTTCATTTCTGAATTTGGCTAGTTCTTTCTCCGAGAGTCCTTGAATATTTGTGTTGTTTATATTTACTTCGCCTACATTAGGCTTATCTAAGGTGCCTAGTATTTGCAAAAGCGTAGTTTTTCCCGCTCCACTTGGTCCTACAATTGAAACCACTTCCCCTGCATTAATATCTAAATCAATTCCTTTTAGAACTTTTAAATCACCAAACTGTTTTTCAATGCCTCTTGCTGAAATCATATGTTTAGAATTAAGTAAAAAGTAAAACCATGTATAATAAGTATGTGCCCACTAATAAAAGTCCTTCCCATCGTGTTATAACACTCCTTTTTAAGGGCAATAGCGTAAGGATAAGTAGCACGGCAACTCCAATCATCCACCAAATATCTACCGATATTAGTTCCTGCGATACATTGATAGGTTTTAAAACAGATGTTATTCCTAAAATGGCCATGAGGTTAAATATATTGGAGCCTATAATATTTCCAATGGAGATGGATGTTTCTTTTTTTACGGCTGCCATTATAGATGTAGCTAATTCGGGTACACTGGTTCCGAATGCAACTACCGAAATACCAATAACACGGTCGCTGATATCGAACCCTTTGGCCACAATCACAACGCCATCTACCAAAAGCTTAGAACCAAAATAAAGGCCTACAGCGGCAAGGACCAATAGGCCAATGGCCGAAGATATCTTCATAGTTGGTTTTAGTATAATCTCACCTGATTTGCCCATCTGTTTGCGCGATTTGTAAACCGAGAATACCAGATAGATGACAATAAGGATAATGAAGATTACACCTTCGTATAATTCAATGACTTTGTTTTGAACGAATAATAAGAATAGAAGTGAGGCTCCCATCATAATAGTCCAATCAAAAAAGACAGAGCTTTTTCTGCTGACTCTAACGGGTAAGATAATTGCTACAGTTCCAAGTACTAAAGCAATATTGGCGATATTTGAACCTACCACATTACCCACTGAGATATCAGGAACGCCATCAAAAACAGCCTTTAAACTAACGAGTAATTCAGGAGCTGATGTTCCGAAAGCTACAACGGTTATCCCTACAACTAAGGTTGATATTTTTAAATATCGAGCAATTTGAACGCTGGATTTAACGAGCCAATCACCACTAAAAAAAAGCAGGACAAAGCCTGCAATTACCATTAAAACTCCCATTTAATTCAATGTTCTAATTGCTTTCTTCTTCAGAAGATTTGTTTTTTTTAGGACGAGGCTGTGCTAGATTTTCAGGTTCAGTTTCCTTTTTTTCTGGCTCTGTAGATTCTTCATCCTCAGCAGGTGCTTCGTACAGTTCATCATCCTCATCTTCTTCAAGACCCATGTATGGGTCGTAATCGTCCTCTTCCGTAACTGTATCGGTAATATCGTGAATGTGACTATCTATTTCCTTTTTACTATCGTCGAGGTCCTTCTTAAATTCATCCGTTCCTTCTTTAAACTCGCGTTTAATATCATCTGTAGCTCGTTTAAATTCGTTCATTCCTTTACCAAGCATACGTGCTAGTTCAGGTATTTTATTGGCTCCAAAAAGCAATAAAACAGCTATTAATACGATGAATATTTCTCCACCTCCAAATGAAAATAATCCTAAATACATTATGAAAACAAATTTAATTTGTTCAAAGATAATAAAAACAAAACACCCTTTAAACACAAAGGTTTAAAGGGTGCAAGTATAATATGATTACGGAAGCTTATTTCTTAGTTTTTCCGTTTTTTTTCTCTCTTGATTCAATTACCGAAAAGGCAACTGGAGTTGCAATAAATAATGAAGAGTATGTACCTACTACAACACCTAACATTAATGCAAATACAAATCCTTGAATTACTTCACCTCCGAATAAGAAGATAACTAACAATACAATGAAAGTAGTTAACGATGTATTGATTGTACGACTAATCGTTGAGTTTAATGCAGAATCAACAACCTCAACTCTGTTACGCTTAGGGTGTAATCCTAAAAACTCTCTAATACGGTCAAATACAACCACGGTATCATTAATAGAATAACCAATAACCGTTAAAATAGCAGCAATAAATGCTTGGTCAATTTCAAGGCTGAAAGGAACAAATTTATATAACATGGAGAATACTCCTAATACAACTACCACATCATGAACCAATGCAACCAATGCTCCTAAACCATACTCCCAGTTACGGAAACGGATTAAGATATAAAGGAAGATGACGATTAATGAGAATATGATTGATAAGAAGGCATTCTTTTTAATATCTGTAGCAATGGTTGGCCCTACTTTCTGAGAACTCATTCTGTAATTGTTGATGAAATCATCAAAAGTTACATCAGCTCCTAAAGTAGATTTTAACCCTTCGTATAGTTTTTCTTCAATTTCGTTATCAACGTTAGTTCCATTTTCGTCGATCATGTAGTTGGTAGCAATTCTAATTTGGTTTTCACCACCGAATGTTTTCACCTCTACTTGTGCACCTTCAAAGTGATCTGCCAACGCTTTTTGAACATTTGATGCAGATACATTTTCTTCGAAACGAACTACATAAGTTCGACCTCCAGAGAAATCGATACCAAACTTTAAGCTATTAGTAGATAATGAAACTACACTTGCTAAAATTACGATCCCAGAAATTACAAAGAACATTTTCTTCTTTTCTAAGAATTTAACTTTAGTATTCTTCATGAATCCTTCAGTTAACTTAGTTCCAAATTTAACTTCAACCTTTTTAGATAATAAGAAGTCGAAAGTTAAACGTGTAATAAAGATGGCTGAAAAGAAAGATGTTGCAATACCAATCATCAATGTAGTAGCAAAACCTTTAATTGGACCAGTACCAAATGCAAATAAGATAACACCTGTTAAGAATGTAGTTACGTTGGAGTCAATAATTGCAGAGAACGCATTTTTGTAACCATCAGTGATAGCTAAACGAACACCTTTACCTGCAGCCATTTCTTCACGAATACGCTCGTAAATAAGTACGTTGGCATCTACCGACATACCAATGGTTAACACGATACCCGCAATACCAGGTAAAGTTAATACAGCACCAAACGAAGCAAGTACTCCAAGAATGAAGAACATGTTTAATAATAGTGCGATATCAGATACAGTACCTGCTTTGAATCCGTAGAAGAAAATCATATACGCAAGTACTACTAAGAATGCCCACATAAATGATGATAAACCAGAGTTTACAGCTTCTTCTCCAAGAGAAGGGCCTACTACGGTATCCTCAACAATACGTGCTGGAGCAGGAAGTTTACCTGACTTCAATATGTTTGCAAGATCTTTCGCCTCTTCTGGCGTAAAGTTACCTGTAATGGAACTATTACCTTTAATTTCAACATTAACGGTTGGATAACTATATACATAACCGTCTAATGTAATGGCAACGCTTTTTCCAATATTTGCTTTAGTTAATCTAGCCCATATATTAGTTCCTTCAGCATTCATACTCATGCTGATTTCGTAATCTCCACGCTGACTAGTTTCTGCTCGAGCACTGGTTACAACATCTCCTTCTAGTGGAGGACGACCATCGTGACTTGATACTTTAATAGCAATCAATTCATAAATTTCGTCTTTGCTCATTGAGCCATCTTCCAACTCTTGTTGAGGAAGTGCCTTAACACCCCACATAAATCTTACGTTCTTTGGAAATAAAGCACGTACTTGATCCATCTGAAGGTACTTGTTTACTTTAGAAGTATCTTTAGCTAAAGAGTATCCAACTAGAGGTCCTTGTTGACGTCTGCTTGGATTTAAAACCGAAAATAAAGATTTCATAGACTCTTGCGTTGCTAAAGAATCTACTTGTGTGCTATCTGACTCTAGCTGACTCAATAGGTCACCTTCAGCAGCAACTGTTTCTTCTTTAACCTCAGCAGCAACTGGAGCTTCGTCTACAGTATTGGCTTTTGCTAATTCTGATTTAGCTGTTTCAATTTCAACAACCTTTTGGTTAGCTTGAATAAAGTTTTGAACTAATTCGCTAAACTCATAAGTTTCCCAGAATTCAAGACTTGCCGTTCCTTGTAATAGTTTACGAACCCTTTGTGGATCTGTAACCCCCGGAAGTTCAACTAAAACACGTCCTTTTTTCTCAAGATCTTGGATGTTTGGTTGAGTTACCCCGAAACGGTCAATACGAGTACGTAGAATGTTAAAAGCGTTATCGATAGCACTATTGGCTTCTAAATCAATAACTTTTAATACTTCTTCGTTAGGCGTATTGTAATCAATTTTTCCTTTTAGCTCAACAGTATTAAAAATAGCGGCTAAACGAGCTTCGCTATCTAAATCAGTAAATGCTTTGTAGAATAAATCGATAAAATTTTCAGAACTTGATTTTTCTTGTTGTTCAGCTATTTGTAAAGCCTCGTTGAATGTAGGGTCCGTGTTGTAGTTGGACAGGGCTTTTAGGATATCAGCAACTTTAACCTCTAGGATTAAGTTCATACCACCCTTAAGGTCAAGACCGAAATTAATTTCTTTCTCTTTACACTCTTTATAAGTGTATTCCCTCAATCCGAACATGAAATTATACACTGGTTCATTCGCAATTGAATCCAAATAATTAATTTCTGCTTGTGGATCGCCCAATGCAATTTCCTTTGCCTTGTTTTCTACCTCTTTAGTTTGATAAGTAAATATCAATTGATAAAAACTAACCAATGCTAAAAGAAGGGCAAAAACCCTGATTGCTCCTTTGTTTTGCATTTGTACTTAAGATTTTATTTTGTTGTCGTTTAAATTTGATTCTATTCTCTAGAATTGCGCAAATATATTGTTTTTTTTTAGAAAAACCGCTACTTAAATGATATGGCAATGTATTTGTAATTAAACAGCTGATTTAATTCTATTTATTATATAGATAAATATTTAGCATGAAGTGTAATAGCTTAAAAAAAATAGCTTATGAAATATGTGTTGGGTTAGATCTGATACTTTTTCCCGAATGAAGAAGAATAAGCAAGAAAGATAAACCCCAAACAATTCCAGCAATGGCTACCATTAATAAAACAGGGAACCTACTGTAGTAGGCAAAGCCATTGAGCCATAGGCTTAAGATACTAAAGGCAGTTGGTATAGCTAATAATATACCTGGGAGGATATACTGACTCACCGAAAGAAACAATTCGTTAAATATTTGAATTGGAGATGCACCAATAATTTTCTTCGATATAAACTCCTTTTGTTTCATCTCATCTACAAATGCTGTAAAAGCCCTTATTCCTAACCACGCAATCAGTAAGGATAAAACCATAAAAACCATAATGATTTTAAAAACTACATTTTCTTCATGTAGATTATTCTCCAATACATCCTCAAGCATTCTGTATTCAAATGGTTCGTTATTGGTATAAGCTCTCCAATCTTCACGAACCTGACCGATTATGTTATTGAATTTATCGGCATCATTTATCTTAATTAATAGATTGCTGTAATATATATTTTTAGGGATATCCATTAAAATTAGAGGGCGAATAGGAAATTGTATCGGTTCAAAATGGAAATCCTTAAATACACCTTTAATAGTTAATTGTTTACTGTGGCTGGTAAACTGTAGCTCGGTGCCCAAAGCCTTAGTAAAACCAAGCTCTTCTTTCGCACTGCTGTTAATTAATAGGTCAGGAGAAAACTTCTTAGTCTCGCCATTCCAAATACCTCCAGCTTCAAGCTTTAAGCCGAGTGTCTTGAAAAAGTCTTTTTCGATGTAGTTAAAAGGCATTAAAACCATTTTGTCACCATCTTTTCCTGTATAGGTAAAGGATTCCTGAGAAGCTTTTTCTCCTGGCAATACCAAACATGCAGATACATTTTCTACGCCAGGAATTAATTTTATATGGGACTTAAATTCTCCAAACTTTTTTTCTAATGAATAGCCTCTTTCAACTACAATAATGTTTTTGCTATCAAAACCTAAATCTTTGTTTCTTAAGAATTGGATTTGCCATAACATTCCTAAAGTAAATATGATTAAGAAGGTTGCCACCATCACTTGTGTCGCAGCCAAAATACCCCTAATAATAAGGCCTTTCTTTTTAGGTTGAAATCCGTCTTTAAAAATCTGCACTTCATTTATACGAGAGAAAGCTATGGCAGGATATAAACCAGATATAATACCAATTAGGAAGGTGACTACAAGTATATAAAGCAAGTCAATTCTACTCTCCGAACGATTTAATTTCAGGTTTAAATCGAATAAGATGTTAAAACCAGGTAATAAAAGCTCAACCAGCACCAGACCAATGAAAAGAGCGACAAAGCTATAAGTGATAGCCTCCACCAAAAATTGCAACATTAAGGAATTACGATGACCTCCGATGAGTTTACGAACGCCGATTTCCTTAATACGTAATGATGCTCTGGCCGTAGTTAAATTTATAAAATTTATACACGTAATGAGTAAAACAAAAATTGCCAGATAAAGGAATATCTTTACATAAAGATGTTTTGAATTGGTTTTTAATTCATCATCTAATTGAGAATGTAAGTGAATACTTTCGAGAGGTTGCAGGTGAAACGAAAGTGCCTTTATGTTATGGTTGTTTCCAGCACTCTTCTCCTGTGAGTCTTGTATTTTGTTTTTTATTTTCTTTTTAAGCTCTTGGTTTAGGCGGCCTTCAATATGCTCAGAAGAAACACTTGGTTTTAAAGTTAGATAAGTATACCAATCAATTTTTAACCAATTCTTTTTTTCTATATATAGTTTATTTATTGATTTTTCGGAAGCTACAAAGTCAAAATTAAAATGAGAGTTTGGAGCTTGTGGTTCACATACTGCCGTCACATAAAAAGATAAGCCATTATCTAACTCTATTTTTTTTCCAATCGGGTCTTCTCCACCAAAGTACTTTTTTGCGATGACCGAAGTTATCACTACATCTTCATCGCTTTCTAGTGGGTTTATTGGCTTACCTTGGATGATGGGCACATCAAAAACCTTAAAAAAGGATGAATCAGCATAAAAGAATTCAGCTTCATTAAACTTCTTATCGCCATGACTAATCAGTTTGTTTGAGCCTCTTACAAGCCTTGTGGATACCTCAACTTCTTGAAAATTATTCTTTAAGAATCCTGCCAAAGGTTTAGGACTTAGTGCACTATTAAATGAACTGCCACTTATATTTCCAGTGGTTATGATGCGATAGGTGTTTTCGCTTTTAGAGTAATTTTTATCGTAGCCCAACTCATACCTAACGTACATAAACACCACTAAACTAATGGTTATGCCAACAGAAAGCCCAATGACATTAAGTATCGCATCGGAGCGAAATTTCACTAAGGATCTTAGCGCTACTTTAATATAGGTGTAAATTTGCTCCATACTTATTTTAAACTACTGTCTAACAATAAATGTCCGTCAAATAGCTGAACAGTCTTACGCGCTCTCTCAGCAATTCTTTTTTCATGCGAGAACAAAAATATAGAAGTACCATTATCGTTGATCTTACTTAGTAAGTCCAGTATTTCGTTTCCTTCTGTAGAGTTAAGGTTGCCTGTTGGTTCGTCCGCTAAAATTAATGAAGGGTTTATAACTAAAGCCCGAGCAATAGCCGTTTTTTGTTGTTGTAAAGAAGTTAAGTTTTGAGGGTATTCTTTTTTTTTATGCAGCAAATTCATCTCGCCTAAAATAGCGCTCACTTGCTCCTGTCGATCCTTCTTTTTAATTTTTTGATAGAGCAATGGTAATTCTACATTTTCCGCCACAGTTAATTCTTCAATTAAATTAGCATCAGAAAAAATATAACCAATCTCTTTTCGCCTAAGGTTTAATCTTTCTTTTGGATTTAATGAAAGTATATTTTTTTCATGAAATAAAACTTCACCAGAATCAGGGCTGTCCAAAAGCCCTACAATATTTAGTAATGATGTTTTACCAGAACCAGATGGTCCGAAAATAGAAATATATTCTCCCTCATTAATTTCTAAGTTTATATTACTTAATATAACTGAAGAAATTTCTCCCTTGCGATATGTTTTCGATATTTCGATGGCCTGAAACATAATAATCTATTTAAAATGCACGGTTTCGATACAGTACTTGTTCGAAATCGTACAGTAATATGATGAGCAATTAGTGTGAAATAATGAAGTATTTCTCATCTTAAATGCTGCTTAATATACTATAACTATCAATTATACAATTGGTTGAATCATCCCCTGTGGCAATATGCCATACTAGCAATTACCATATTGTCAATTTAAAATAAGCATTTATTATGCCAGCGCTCTTAATGTCTTATTATCAAATACATTAGGCATTCGGCATTCTTTTTGATTCATGAGCAATCATATTTAAGCGTTCGAATATGGACATTTTATCGTTAAATTCTATTTATATTTAAACAGTTTCTTAAATACAACTGAAAACCATATAACATCATGTCAAAGAAAAACGGAAGAATTTTAGCTGTTGATGATAACGAGGATATTTTATTTGCCTTAAAACTACTTCTTAAGTCTCATGTAGAGCTTGTTAAAACAGAGAGCAATCCGGCTAACTTACAGAATATCTTAAAAAAAGAGACCTTTGATGTTATTCTTTTAGATATGAATTTTACTAAGGATGCCATTAGTGGGCAGGAAGGTTTTCAGTACTTAGAGCAAATTTTGGCTATTGACCCATCGGCAGTAGTATTGTTTATAACGGCATATGGAGATGTTGAAAAATCAGTTAGAGCCATAAAAGCTGGAGCTACTGATTTTATATTAAAACCTTGGCAGAACGAAAAAATATTGGCTACCATTTCCTCTGCAGTTAAATTAAGGCAATCGCGCAATGAGGTGCATGATTTAAAAGAGAAGCAGCAGGAGATGAACAGTATCATGGATCAGCCTTTTGCTGATTTTATTGGTGTTTCGCCTGGTATGCAAAAAGTATTTAGTACCATTAAAAAGGTAGCGCAGACGGATGCTAATGTTTTAATTTTGGGAGAGAACGGTACGGGAAAAGAGTTGGTGGCTAGAGCGCTCCATAGAAATTCTGTTAGGAATAATGAGGCCTTTGTAAGTGTTGATTTAGGAGCGCTAAGTGAGACTTTATTTGAAAGTGAATTGTTTGGACATGTGAAAGGTGCCTTTACAGATGCAAAAGCGGACAGACCAGGACGTTTTGAACTGGCCAATCAAGGAACTATATTTTTAGATGAGATTGGAAACCTGTCTTTGCCATTTCAGGCAAAGCTGTTAACCGTTTTAGAACGAAGAGAGGTAACTCGTGTAGGAGCTAATAAACCAAAAGCTATTGATATTAGACTGATTAGTGCAACTAATATGCCCTTAAAGGATATGGCTGGTCAGGATGAGTTTAGAATGGATTTATTGTATAGGCTAAATACTGTTGAAATTGAGCTTCCACCGTTACGAGATAGACCTGAGGATGTACCTGTTTTAGCCAACCACTTTTTAAATAACTTTTCTAAAAAGTATAAAAAGGCGGCTAAGCTTGGCAAAGGAGCCTTAAATAAATTGTTGCATTATCAATGGCCTGGTAACGTTCGTGAATTTCAGCATGTATTAGAACGTGCTGTTATTTTAAGCGAAGGACCAATGTTAACGGAGGAAGATTTTCAGCTTACCGCTCCAAAGGTATCTGGAGATGGTTTTGAATTGGAAACGTATAATCTTGAAGATGTTGAAAAATCAATAATTGAAAAGGTGTTGCGCATGAACAGAGGTAATATTTCGAAAGCAGCTTCGGAACTTGGCTTAACAAGAACTTCACTTTATAGAAGAATGGAAAAGTATGGTTTATAAAAATTTTAGAATCAACTTTATTATTCGGACCTTATTCTTGGTTGCTACAATATTTTTATTGTTTTATTTGATTTACAATACGGATCTCACCATGACCTTGTTTTTGGTGGGGGGTGCAGTGTGTATTCAAATTTTTGCGTTTATAAGTTATATCGATAGAACCAATAGAATTCTAAATAATTTTCTCGAATCTATTCGATATTCTGATTTTACCCGAACTTTTCAGGTAGAAGGAGAGGGCTCATCTTTTGAAAAACTTAAAAAGTCTTTTAATGAGGTAATTAAAGATTTTCAAGAGGTTAGGGCTGAGAAGGAGGAGAATTTCTATTATCTACAAACCGTAATTCAGCATATTGGTATTGCTTTAATTGCCTACCAAAAAGATGGAAAGGTTGAGTTGATAAATAATGCAACCAAAAAACTTTTTCAAGTCCGAAACCTTAGCAATATACAGGCTTTGAGTGGTTTTAGCCAAGAAATGGTTGAACATCTATTTAATATAAAACATGGTGAAAATACTCTTATAAAGGTTCAGGAAAAGGATAATCTACTACAATTGATTATTTATGCCACAGAGTTTAAAATCCACAACCGCACCATTACGTTGGTTTCTATCAAAAATATTCAGCAAGAGTTGGAAGAAAAGGAGATGGAATCGTGGCAAAAATTAATTCGTGTATTAACGCACGAAATAATGAACTCCATTACGCCAATATCTTCGCTATCATCTACAGTTACAATGATGATTAAAGATGTGACTGAAAACCTTAAGGAACAAGGTACAAATGCGGATGATTTGGAAACCTTAGATGAAGTTGAAGGAGCCTTAAAAACGATACATAAGCGCACCGATGGTTTATTACATTTTGTAAATACATATAGGAACTTAACAAAGATTCCAAATCCGAATTTTTCTATTTTTAAGGTGTCTCACTTGTTAGGTAATATAAAGTCGCTTTTTGAAGAGGAAATGCGTAGAAAGGGTATAGAATGCGAGATGAATATTGAACCAGAATCGTTGGAGTTATCTGCAGACGAACATTTAATTGAACAGGTCATCATTAATCTAATTAAAAATGCCATCCATGCCATTGAAGGAAAAGAAGATGGTAGAATTCAGTTAAGAGCCTATTTAAACTCCAGAGGAAGAATTGTTATTCAGGTGGTGGATAATGGTCCTGGTATATTGCCCAGCGTGCTGGAAAGAATATTTATACCGTTCTTTACTACCAAGCCACAAGGATCGGGTATAGGATTAAGTTTGTCACGACAAATACTCCGCTTGCATGGAGGTACTATTAATGCTTTTTCGGAACCTGATAAAGAAACTAAATTTACACTTACCTTTTAGCTGCTGATTTTACTCAGCAGTTTCCTTAGGTTTAAAATGTTTCATGCGGTTAAACATAACAGCCAAGTGTGCATATAAGGAGGTATCTTGAATAGCTACATTTTTGTCCAAGCGAATACGAATAGGTGTAAAGTTCCAGATGCCTTTAATGCCACCACCAGCCATATCCTGAGCCACTTCTTGAGCATGTTCAGCTGGTACAGTAAGGATTCCAACTTCTACGTTGTTATCCTGCATTTTTTTAAACTCATCTACATGATAAATAGGTACACCTTCTATTTTTCGCCCAATTAATTTAGGGTCTACGTCGAAAGCAGCAATTATTTTTAGTCCGTATTGATCTAAACCATGATCATGCAATAAGGCGTTTCCAAGACTACCAGCACCAAAAAGGTAAGCACGATCAAGCGATCTAAAACCTAAAAAATCTTCTAATACATCAATCAGTGTATTTACTTCGTAACCAACTCTGGTTTTTCCAACAATACTTGTGTATGATAAATCTTTGGTAACCTGGGTCGGATCAACACCCATATCTCTTGCTATATGCGTAGAAGAAACAAATTCTTGATTTCTTTTTCTAGCCAATTTAAGATATGCCAAATAAACTGGTAGCCTTCTTAACGATGGCTCAGGTACTAACCCTTCCTTTTTTTTACTATCTGCACTCATTAGTTGTAAATTCCTTGTTAGTAGTAATTTGCTGCTTTTAATCTAAATGATAAAAGAGCGTCCAAAATTAGGTAAGTTTTCTATTAAAGAAAATTTTCTGTTTTATTACTTTACTTAAAAAGTACTAAAAATGAATATTTAAAAGCGTTCTATATAAAAAAAGTGTTGAATTGCTACTGTTGTAAAATTCTCTATAAGTCCTTATTAGTATGGGGTGCGTGGATTATTATATTCGAGAAAATAGCTTTTGGCATGCCATTTGTTTATGATAGGATATAATTAGAAACTGGATGAAAGATATAACGTTTCAACAGTTTCTTTAACAGTTAATGAGATGAACGATTTTACAAAAGCAGAAAAAGTAGCTGTTAAATACTTATTAGAATGGGGGCGGTTTTCAGAAAACGGATTTCCCGATTCAGTAGTATCTTCATATTTTGACTTAATTTCAGGAGATAAAAAGGAGCAGCAAAATGCCGTAGAAAATTTGTGTATACATGTTAAAGGTGTTCTTGGTGATGAAAAATCAAAACAAATAGAAAAAGAATTGCTGGCATGTATAGCGTAAGATAATTGTTGTAAACAATAGATTTGCGAAAGCACTTAAACGGTTGAAGTTTAGGTGCTTTTTTGTTTCAATCAAGTTTCATACAATTTGACCTTTTCGGGCTACAGCTTTACCCAATTAGGTTATCAAATGGCCAACTGTTTTCTCATTTTTGTAATGTAATAACAATTAAAAATAAGTATCATGAAAAAGATTTTAAGTATAGTCCTGTTTATGATGCTAACACTAGGTGTTTCTGCATCATCAAATTTTTCTGAGGAAAAAAATAAGAATACTTCGGCAAAGGAATTTGCCATTGAATTAATGAATATTGCACCAGAATTTAAGACCATGGAGGATGGAAGACTGGAAATGTCAAGCGCATTTATGGTCACCGAAAAGGGTACTTCAAACGAATGGTTTGGTACTTTCTGGGCCGATTTTAATTTTAACGAAGGGAATGCGCACACATCATACAATACAAGTAGTTGGAAGGTAAGCGATGTTCGTTTAGGAGAAGAGTTTTCTGCTAATGAGTTAAAGGAGGTAGAACGTATATTATATCATACTTTGCGCAAAGATTTTGCGACAATTTCTAAAAACTCAGTAGATGATACAAATCGTATATCTAATCATGATAAAGCGATGGCTTTTAATAATGAAGCGCCATTAATTATATACTCTAATTTGCCTTCTGCATTAGTGGTTATTGATGGAAACCCGTTTTATGAAGAATTGGATAAACGATACACAAAAATATCCAACGCCAATGCCTTTGTTATCAAGGATAATAAGAAGGATATTTATTATTTGTTGGGTGGAGGATTGTGGTTTTCTTCGGAGCAAGTTATGGATGGTTGGGAGTATCAGGAAAAGGTGCCTAAGCGAATTACCAAAGTATTGCAAGAACATGCCAACGATTTATACGAAAGTATGAATAAGGAGGAAGTTCAAAAGAAAATTATTCCGAAAATTATCGTAACCAGTGAGCCATCGGAATTAATTTCGACCAATGGTAAGCCTGAATATATTGTAATACCAGAGGCTAATTTAATTTATGCTGAAAATACAAATGCCGATTTGTTTAGGGATATTACCACAAATAAGTTTTATAGTCTGTTCTCGGGCCGTTGGTTTGTATCTGATAGGTTAGAAGGGAATTGGGAATTTTTATCTGCAGAAAATTTACCTGATGGTTTTGCTAGAATTCCAGAGGGGCATGATAAGAACTCGGTATTAGCCAGTGTTCCTGGAACTAAAGCAGCAGAAGATGCTGTGAAGAATGCGCAGGTGCCTTATGTTACTAAGAAAAGTGTAGCTACTTTACTAGATACCGAAGTGAGTTATAATGGAAAACCTGAATTTGTGAAAATAGAGGGTACGGAGATATCTTATGCTGTGAACACTTCGCACCCTGTAATGCTTTGGAATAGCCGATATTATTTAGTGGAAGATGCGGTATGGTATAACTCATCATCGCCACAAGGACCTTGGAGAATTGCAACACAAAGGCCAGTGGGTGTAGAGGATATTCCAGCTAGTAATCCATTGTTTAATTTAAAGTACGTTTATATTTATAAGCAAACCGAGAGTGAAGTTTACACTGGATATACGTCGGGTTACACAGGCTCGTATGTAGATGAGAATACCGTGGTTTATGGTACAGGCTATCAGTACGGTGGTTGGCATGGTCATTATTATTATCATCATCCAATGACCTATGGTTTTGGTTTTTATTATCATCCTTATTATGGATGGGGGCCGTATTATTCGCCTTGGTATCACTCGTCGTTTTATTGGCACTGGCATTGGCACATGCATTGGTATTATCGTCCTTGGTATGGACATAGACCTCCATATTACAGGCCTCCTGGTTATCGACCACCAGGGCACCGTCCGCCGCATCATCGACCAAAGCCAGAGCATCCAATTGAAAGACCTGGTAATAGACCAACGCAACCTATAGAACGGCCGTCGACGCGACCAACCCAACCAAGTACCAGACCGAGTCAGCCAAGTACTAGACCAACACAACCGAGTACTCGTCCAAGTCAACCCGTATACAGGCCTTCGCAGCCAAGTGTACGACCATCGCAACCGTCGATGCGTCCGAGTCAACCAACTACAAGGCCTTCGATGCCGTCAACACGACCGTCGCCAGCGCCTTCAAGAATGAGATAGTGCAGATTGTTATTACAGATTTTCTGCTAAGGGTAGGCTTTTATTAGTCTACCTTTTTTTAGTAGAGTCCTTTGCGAAAAAAACTTCTCGCTTCCATTTTTTGCATTAAAAAAAAAACACATCAAATTGCTCATTTACGAAAGTAAACGGGGCTTTTTCTTCGTTTTTTTGCTTTAAATCTGTTTGCGATTAAGGGGTTATTCTAAGCATTCTAGTAAACAAGGTTTAGTATAATACTTAATGTGCTGATTAAAATTAATTTAGTTATGCTGCTTTTAACAAAGATCAATAGTGAAATGAAAAACAGAACCTTTGCCAACTTCACTCTCTACATAAATTTCATTTTGGTGCAAATCAATAAATTCCTTACATATCACTAAACCCAGTCCATGGCCTTTTTCACCATCGGTGCCTTCGGAAGAATAAATATTCTCTGGCTCAAATAATTTATCAGAAATTTCAGGAGGCATACCTTGCCCTTCATCTTTAATAGAAACCAGAACTTTACCTTCTTTAACTTGAGTATTCACAGTTACTTTACCTCCCTTGTGAGAGAACTTTATAGCATTGCTAATCAGATTTCTGAAAACGGTTGAGATCATGTCAATATCACCTTTAACCATTTGTTTTTCGCTGATTAAAAATTCAATGCTAACTTGCTTGTTTTCAGCTACTGCTTTTAATAGGTCAATGGTATCTCTAACAACATCAATCAACTTAAAGTTAAGCTGAGATAGCTCAATGTTTTTTGTTTGGGACTTAAACCAGAGTAATAAGTTCTGAAGTAAGTTATATACTTTAGTGGATGAAATGTTTATTGTTTTGGCATAATAAATTCTATCTTCTTCGGATAGATCGGGGTATGAGTGATGAAATAATTCAGAAAGCCCTAGTATTGAATTGAAAGGCGATTGTAGGTCATGCGCTATTACAGAAAATAAACGATCCTTGGCTTTATTAATCTTGGTTAACTCGGCGTTTGCCTGATATAATTTGTCTGATTGTACCTTAAGCTGAATGCCCTGTTCTTCAATGGTTTCTTGACGCTCCTGAAGTTCCCTATTTAGCTTGGTAAGATGTTTAGTTTGTTCTTGTAAATTATTGTTACTGCTGATTAAGGCTTTTGTTGTATCCATTATTTCACCTTCTAACGCTAGTTTGGTTTTATTTAAGCGTCTAGTTCGCATGGTAATTAATAACCAAACTAATGCTAGAATAAAGAAGGTAGCTAAAACTTTAAATGAGGTTCGCAGATACCAAGGAGGAATAACTTTAATTTGTAAAGTGGCTTCTTCCTCATTCCATAATCCATCATTGTTTGTAGCTTTTACTCTAAAGGTATATTTACCTGGTTCAAGATTAGTATAAGTTACTCTAGGAAGGTTCCCTTTTAAGTTCATCCATTCTTCCTCGAATCCTTCCAACTTATATTTGTATTGACATTTATCAGCAGCGTTATAGCTAACTGCATTAAACTCAATTGAAAAAACATTTTGATTGTATTGTAAGGAAATAAGGGGTGCACTAACTATATTTTTACTAATTATTTCGGGATGATTAATGAAATTTACAGCTTTGTTAAATACGTTTATTCCTGTAAATGCAACTTTAGGAGGCCTTGTGTTATGGCTTAATTGTTCCGGACTAAAGATCGTTATTCCATTGGTTCCTCCAAAAAATATTTCTTTATCTGATTTGAAATATGACCGGGCAATAAAGTCTGTAACTTCATTACCTTCGTCTATGCCAAAATATTTTATCGTATTATTTTTTGTATTAAACTTTGCGATACTAGATGATACGCTAAGCCATAGCACATCAGGCTCCCCAGCTACAATCGATTTTATTTCTTTACCAAATAAAAAAGTCTCAAAGTGATCTTTGCTATCATTGTATTTTGCTAAACCTCTTCCTGTACCAAACCAAATGTTACCATAGCTATCCGAAGTAACGCAATGAACTTCATTATCGGGTATGGAATTTGTGTAATTAGGGTCTGCAAAATATGTTTTAAAAGAGTCTGTGCCTGCAGTTAATTTACTGATACCCCATGCAGAGGCTACCCAAATATTTTTTTTCTGGTCTTCAGTGATATCATACACCCAATTATTACTTAAATTACTATTCTTATCGGTATAAATTTTGAATTGCTTCTCGTTCCATTGCAATAGTCCATTGCCATGGTTCGCATACCAAACGCTTCCATCCGAAGCCGCTTTTTTTGCAACTATATGTGTAGGGTTTTTGCTGGGGGGTAATTGTTGATTATGATCAATTGTAAATCTTTCGAGAGTGGAGTTGTAGTTATAGAAACCGTTGTTGTGCACAGCAACCTCCAACTCTTTATGTTGATTTTGGCCTATCATGGATATGGAGCCTAAAGGCAAACCGCATGATCCAGGATGGATTCTTTTTACTTTATTACCTAACCAATAAAATATATCAATACCTCCATTGTAGCTACCTAGCCAAAGGTTCCCTTTTTTATCTTCGTGTAAGGCCGTAGTGTTACTCGAAGATGGATACCAATTTTCTTCAATTTCGTTATTGCAAGTTCTTATTTTATTGCAAAACATGCTAATACCTATGCTGCCATACTTGTGTAGTGACCAGTAGTTACCTTCAAAGTCTTGATAAAATTTAGTTACACTATTTTTTATAGCATATTTATCGGTTGAAGCATAATATTGATAAAAAGCATCTGTATTTTGATTATAAAGATACAATCCAGAATCAGCACAAATCCAAATATTACCCTCTTTATCATCATTTATTGAAGCGATGTTTTTAATATCTGAAAATTGATTAATGTGTTTTTTTAGGATATGGTTATGAATATTTAGTTGAAGTAATCCGCCTCCATAAGAGCCAATAAATAATTGGTCATTTAATAACTTTAAATATGTAATAGGATATGAAATTTTTAAGGGTACAGATTTAAAGTTCCCCGATATATTTCCTTTAAATAAATATGGAGCCTTTGAACTACCTAGCCAAATTTCTCCTTCGTGACCTGCTTGGGTGCTTGTAATTACTTGGTCAAATGTTTTAATATGTTTGAATATTCCATCTGAATCATCGTAATAACTTATAGAATGTTCTGCAATCATGTAGATCTCTCCATTACTGGTTTCCCCTATCTCAACTATGGGAGTATGATCGATGTTGTTTGTGTATATATCAGCAGATACGTACTCGAAAATATCTAAGTGAAAATTGTATTTGGAGATGGTGTTAAGCGAGGCGCACCATAATTGGCCTTTGGAATCAATAAATAAATCATTGATGATGCGCATGCTATATTGTTCTGTATTATTATGGCTAATTTCATAAATAGAAAAATGGTTACCATTATAACGATTAACACCGTTAGTTGTACCCAACCAAATAAAACCAATGCTATCCTGCACAATATCAACCATATTGGTACTGGATAGGCCGTCGCTTTTATCAAAGTACTTGAACTTTAAAGCAGGCGGATTGGCCCAGATTAACGTAGCTAATCCCAGCCAAATTACAGTAGCAATTCCCCTCATATCTTTCTTGTTTTCCTGAAGGGCTTACGTTTAAAAAGAGATTTAGTTGTCTTTTTTTAGAGTTAAAAACAGATATGGTTTGGCGTAAATAATCATGGAGGTTAATTCATAATACAGTAGGTGTATTGTGTAAAATAAGAGAGGTTCGAATACTGGGTTATACTGAATTTTACAGTACCAATTGCTCAATATATAGTTAAACGAGAAGTGGAATAAGTGTCAGATATATAATTTAAAAAGTATTTCTAAGTTTCGATGTATTAGTACAGATAGAAGAGGATACACTACCTCTCCATCACTTCCAGTTCAACCAACTCACAATTTACATCAGTTCTTCCAATTCCTTCTACTTTAAAAAGGGCATTAAAATAAGAATCAGGAGAAGGCATTTTTTTGTAGAATTGTTCCAAAAAGTCTGGATCGATAAAGCTATCGACCACAGCCATGGTGCCAATGTCGTTATTAGAAACAAAATACAAGGCTTTATTATTTTCATTAAGCGGCATAAAAGAAACCATAGCATACTCCGAACTAATGCTGTTATTAAACCGTGCTCTGTAATGTTTTTTCTGGCCTTCTTTGATGGTTGTAAAATGCGTTGCTAAATGGGTTCGGTTATCGTTTGCTTCAACTTGAAAAACCTTACTGTCTCTCAAAAACACCTCCTTTGAAACACTCATGGTTTTATGTTGTCCAATATATACAATGTTGTTTCTTTTGGTTTCTTCGTACCTGAATTCACTTTCTGAAATTCTTAAAAACTCAGCATTATGCTGAAAAAACCATCGTGATAAATTGTATATAGAATGAGTAATTGACTTGGTAAAATAGGTATATCCCTTTTTTTGCAAGGTGTCAATGTCATTCTTTTTAATGTAAGAAATAAAATCCTCCGAACTATTTATTTCACCATGAATTAGGAATTCTCCTGGGTTACCTCCTTTCTTAGAAAGAACAACTTGGTCGGCCAATACACATACATTAGAGACATCCTTTGTAAAAAAGGATTCCCATAAGTATAGTTTTTCTTTGGTAGTGTAATAGTAGGTAATAGCAGCTGTTGCCACGATAATAGTTAAGATAAGGGCTAAGCTTTTTTTATTGATTTGTTTCTTAATAGATCGCTCGTTTGTGATTGGTTCTTTTATGCCTTTGTTCTCAATAAAACCTATTTTGTAACTGCCTTTATTTAGTACGAATTTTATATCATCCAATTTGCCTTCGTCTGAATAATAGGTGTTTAACTTTTTACGCAGGTTATACATGTATACGCGTACAAGTCCATCATTTTTAGCAGCGGTATAGTTGTCGTGAAATACTTCTGTGCCAATAACGTCTTCCTTAAGGTTGTTGCCTTTTAATGATTCTTCAACAAGGAAAGAGATAAGGTTGACATAACGAGGAGATTTATTAAACAGTCGGTTTTCCGTAATTCTAACTAACTGCTCTTTTATTTTTTTTGCATCGATTTCCTGATTCATAGAGCAGCAAATTTACAAATGTTTTCGGTTTTTTGATTTTGGTTGTGATATTGTCAGTCAATCAGCGAAGTAGGCTCTGTTTTAATGTCGAATCATTAACGTTAATTAACGGTAAATGTCAATAATAGATACCGTAATGGTTTCTTTTTGGCTAATTTATTAGTTGGGCAATTGTACTTTTATAAGGCTTGAAAAAACTACAGTATAAAAATATGTATTACCTTAAATATTGCCTTGTTATTCTTTTTATGGGAGTATTATTTGGTGCTTGTTCATTGAAAAAACCGAATAATAAAAATCAACAACCAATAAAAAAGTACGAAGCCAATTGGCAATCGTTAAAACAACACGAAATACCACGATGGGCATTAGATGCCAAATTTGGTGTTTATGCACATTGGGGTGCTTATTCGCAAGTGGGCACTTGGAAAGATATCAATAACATAAATTGGGGAAACTATTATATTACGCCTTATGCAGGATTTTACAGAAGTAATTCTGACGATCCCCGTCGCACAGCCTTCGAAAAGCGATATGGTTCCGTTGCTGAAGGCAATGGTTATAAGCACCTCTGTGACAATTTTTCTACTGCAGGTTTCGATCCTGTTGCATGGGCAGCCTTAGTAAAGCGATCAGGAGCTAAATACGCAGGTATTTGCACTATTCATCATGATGGTTATGCCATGTGGGATTCAGATGTAACACCACATAGTGTAGGAACAACTGGACCAAAGCGCGATGTTCTGGGAGAAATACTTACTGAGTTTAAAAAACAGGGGTTAAAAACAATCACGACCTTTCATCATGCCCGCACCTATCATCAATTTACTGATATTCAGAATAACCTACGAAAAGCAGGTATGTATGGAGCCGACTTGTTGGATCCAGAGATGGAGGATTATTATTGGTTTTTAGGTGGGAAAGAACGTTTTGTTAAGAATAGAAAAGCCTTAACTTACGAAGTGATTGATAGATATAAACCAGATATATTATGGTTTGATGGGTTCTCAGGAGGAGATGATTTTGGAACAGAGGAAATTTTAGCTCACTTTTTTAATATGGGAATTGAAGAAAACAAAGAAGTATGTGTACATAATAAAGGTAATTTTGGTACCAACTTTGGAATTTATTCCTACGAAAATGGAGCGCACCGACCCGGTTTTGTCGATTGGCCATGGGAAGATGATACACCTTCGGCAGTAGCATGGTGCGACTGGCCTTGGTGGTATGGCATTGAGTATAAGAAACCGCGAGATGTGGTAGTTCGCTTAGCTGATTTAGTAGCTCGTAACGGAGGTTTGTTACTATCCTTAAATCCTCGTCCTGATGGTTCTTTTGATAAAGGGCAAATAGATTTGTTGGAAGGTATTGGAGGTTGGTTGAGCCAGAATGGCGAAGCTATTTACGAAACGCGACCATGGATTATATACGCTGAAGGACATGTGGAACCATTGTTTTATCAAGATCTATCTAGTCCGATTAAAGAACATGCCTTTGGCAAAGAAGCTCGTCCTATTCAGCCTGACACCAAAAAGTTTGATGTGTCGGATATTCGTTTTACAGCAAAGGGAAATATACTTTATGCCATTCAGTTAGAAGTTCCTAACGATAGGGAAACAGTGATAAAGTCCTTAGGCATGAAAACTGAAATTTCGGATAAAAATATTATTGAATCTATTGAGCTGATTGGGCACGACAAGGTAAATTTTGTTCGATCAAATAATCAATTGGTGATTGACTTACCAGAAAACTTGCCCAACAATTGGGCTTTGTCTTTTAAGATAAAAGTAAAAGGAAAACTAAAACAGCGTGTGCTTGAAGGAAAAAATAAGGTAGTACCAATGCGTTCGTAATTAAAAATATGATTAAAGAAATGAAAAAAACTACAGCAGTTCTAATAGCATTTATAGGGAGTTTATTATTTATGCCAATAAGTACAAAAGCTATCGAAATACAAGTTCAGCAAAAGCTGGAGGCAACAGCTAATCATGGTATACAAAAGCTAACAGAGGCTTTTGAAAGTCGTCATTTAAAACTAAGCATAGGTGAGTTGGGTGCAGATACTAAAGAGAAGTATGTTATCTGTGCAGGTTTAGCAAGTCATCCATATATTTCAAAGTCTCTACAAGAGAAAAATATTACTATTTCGGATACTCCCGAAGCGTTGGCTGTTCATGTTATTTTAGATAATAATCAAACGCGCTTAATTATTGCTGGGGCAGATGCTGTAGGTATTATGTATGCAGCACTGGATATAGCGGAGCAAATCAAACATGCTCCATCTGTGCAAGATTTTTTTTCCACGATCGAGGATATAAACGAGTCACCTTTTATAACAGATAGAAGTGTGTCCACCTATACGATGAATCGGAGCCTTTTTGAACAAAGACTTTTCGATAAGCAATACTGGACTACTTATTTCGATATGCTAGCCACGAATCGTATCAATAGTTATGTATTTATTTTTGGCTATGAATGTGCAGGATTTATGGCGCCTATGTTTCCTTATTTTTTCGATGTAGAAGCATATCCTCAGGTGCAGTTTAATGGTCTGTCAAAAAAAGAGCAAGCTCTAAACAGAGAAGCCATGCAAACGGTTATTAACCTGGCTCATGAAAGAGGTATCAGAATTACCTTTGGTTTATGGGATCATATTTATCGCGGAGCAGTGCAGGCAGGGCGTATTGAATGGGCACCCAGAACCATTACCCCAGAAACGCCTAATGTGGTTTCGGGTGTTACTACCGAAAATCTGGCTCCATACACAAAAGCTGCTTTAAGGGAACTGTTGAGCGTTTTTCCAGATATTGATGCCTTGCAGTTTCGTATGCACAATGAATCGGGTTTAAAAGTTGAAGAAATACCCGTGTTTTGGGAGGATGTGTTCTCTATGCTCAGGGAACTGAAACCAAGCCTTACCTTTGATTTACGAGCAAAGGGACTTCCTGAGGAAGTTATCCAGAATGCCATTGATACTGAATTACCATTTAGGATTGCTACTAAATTCTGGATGGAACAAATCGGGATGCCTTTTCATCCAACACATGTACATCCACAAAACCAAAAAGGAAAACGACACGGCTATGCAAATTTAATCCGTTACCCTAAAGAGTACGATGTTCATTGGCGTGTTTGGAGCGGTGGAACTTTGCGTCTATTATTATGGGGTGACCCTAACTTTGTCAGACGTTTTGTGACTGAAAGTGTGCCTGTATATGGGGGGAATAGTTTTGAGATAAATGAGATGTTGGCCACAAAAATGTTGAGCGTTAAACATGATACTAAACCACATCAAATTCATACTTCTAAATATCAATATTACGATTACGAGATGGAGCGCTATTGGCATTATTACCAATTGTGGGGGCGTCTTTCGTATAATCCAGAAGCCAATCCTTCTATATGGGAGAGAGAGTTTACTCAGCGATTTGGAGACGATACTGGCCTTCAGGTGATGAACACTTTACATCAGGCCAGTGAGGTATTACCTCGTATTGTAGCATCCAGTACAAACTATTTATATTTTCCTGTAACGCGAGGATGGGCTACCATGATGCGTATGGGAGATTTGGATATTTATGCGAAAGATTCGGGTACGGATACTGAACAATTTCAAAGTTATTATGATGCAGCAAAGCAGTTATTACATGGCGGCGAAACGAGTATGCTTACTCCTTATCAGAATAAAGTCTGGTTTGAACAGACTGCTGATTTTTTACTCAAAAAGGTAAATGAAATTAGTAATGGAAAAATGCCTCGAAACCAGAAGAGAAAATTAGAATTAGAAACTTCGTTGGTAGATTTTCAGATACTTGCATTTCTTTCGCAGTATCATGCTGAACGTATTCCTGCAGCCATCTGGTACAATATTTATAAAGAAACAAACGATGAGTTTGCCATAGATAAAGCCATAGAGGCAGAAGGTAAGGCCATTGGTGCTTGGGAAAAGATTGTTAAAGTGGCTGATGGTGTTTATGGCGAGAATTTGCGTTTTGGGTCAAAGGCTATGAGTACTGAAGGAGCTGCATTGTACGAAGCTGAGAAAGGAAAGCCATATTGGGAAATTCATCCACGTTCTTTTCCGGAAAATTGGGCCGAGGAACTTACCAAACTACAAGAAGGTTTGGCGGAACTAAAGAAACTAAAAGGAGAAAACTCATTAAATAAAGCGACACACCAAAAGCTGATTGCAGGTATGGAAGCGAGGCCACGTTCTTCATTAGTAGCTGAAGTCGTTAAATCAAAATCGGCAGTTCCGGGTAAGGATTACAAAATTCAGATTAAAGTGACAGAAGCAAATAAGGTAGATAAAATTCGACTACGCTATCGTCATCTTACTCAATTCGAAGATTACAAATCTGTAGATATGCTTCAAGGTTTAGCTGAAAATATATTTGAGGCAAGCATACCAGGAGCTTTTATTGAGCAAAGATGGGATTTAATGTATTTCGTAGAAATTATTGATTCAGAGGGTGGAGGAATTAGAATGCCAGATTTTGATAAAGAAATGCCTTATGTAATTGTACACATTAAACGTTAATGTGATACCCATAAACTGAAATAAAGTAAAATATGAAAAGCTTATTATTAGGTTGTATTATACTGTGGGTTATGCTACCTGTTATTGCGCAAAAATATACACCAACCTCGTATCCTGAAGAGTTTCAAACAACAGAGGAAAGTTTGAATACACATAAAAAAGTTCCCGAATCGGTTAAAGATGCCAAGTTGGGAATTAACTTTCACTGGGGAGCATATACTGTTCCTGCGTATGGTATCCGCGTTGGATGTACACTTATAGAAAAGACGGTTGGTGCTCGGGATGGAAAGAGTACCATGAAGAAACGTATGATAGAGAGTTTAACTACCACGAATTGATTACGGATTTTAAGGTAGAATTGACGAAATAAAATCATTAATACGAAAATCAATAATGCAAATGTGATTTCCTACAGATCGACTTGAAAAGTTTTAAAACCGAATGATTTGGAAAAAACCACTCCTTAATTAAGGATAGCTCCCTTAGTTTTTTTACTTTTTATTAAGACTTTTGAACGGTAGAATTTTCTTTCTAAGTGGTAAGGTTTTTAACCTAAAAGAGCATTCTATTTTTCAGTTTGTATAAATTTAGATAATTAAAATATGAAAATTTTTCTACTGGCATGTATAAGCCTATTGTTGGTTCAAAAAACAATCAACGCTCAAAACCAACCTAATGTATTGTGGATATTAACCGATGACCATCGTTACGATGCAGTTAGAGCTTTTAATAAGATGCTAACAGGAGAAGAGATGAGTCAGCTAGGCTATGTGGAATCTCCCCAAATAGACAGGTTGACTGAAATGGGTACTACTTTTATTAATACCTATTGTCAGGCACAGGGATGTGCTCCATCGCGTGCTTCTATGCATTATGGGCGTTATCCATTCCGCTCTGGAATTTACGAGTTCGAGTATCACAATAATACCTTAGAACATTCTCGTCCAACCTTGCCTGAGCAGATGGCAAAGTTAGGTTATCAAACCTTTCATGTAGGTAAACTTGGGGTGCGCATTAAAACCTTGGAGGATGGAAAGGCAAAAGCATATCCTATTTACCAAACAGATATTGATTTTAGAACTTTAGCACGTGAAAACTTAACGGCATGGGGTAAAGATTGGATTAGAGAAATTGATGGAGTGAAGTTAGATAAGCCCTTGCCCAATATTAACTTTTTTGTAAATGCCGATGGTGAAAGAGAGTATTTAGCTACAGAAATTGAAGATTTAGGTTTCCAAAAGAAAGGAATTGCTGAGGGTAGCGTTGAAAAATACGATTTGTTGCGAAAAATAAAAGGAAAGAAAAAAGAAACATTTGATATTGGGATGATTATAGGAGGAGTGAGTTCTCGTGAGGCCGGAAAAACACGCGATGGCTATTATACTTCTGTATTTCAGGATTACCTTAAAAATCCCAACCAGCCATTTGCTGTTGGTTCGCTAACTTATAAGGGAGTAGATACTACTAAACCTTTATTTTGCCATATAGGTTACGATTTTCCACACACACCTGTTCTTCCACCTGCCGACTATAGAGCGCGCTTCAAGCAACATGCTTATAAAGTACCTGAGCTTAGCGATGAGGAATATAAAACTATGGCAAAGCAAATGAAAAACGTGGTTGACAGAAACTTTACCGATAATTATTCAGATATGGATAAGCAAACTATGATTCAAGATTATTTTGCGTTTTGTGCTTATGGCGATAAACTTATTGGGGATGCGGTAGATGAATTTATACAATATAGCGAGGCTCAAAAGCAAGAGTGGATGATTATATATGTGCATGGCGACCATGGCTGGAAACTAAATGAGCATGGAGCCATTTCTAAATTTACTCCTTGGGATATCGATAGCCATAATCCAATTGTAGTAGTTTCTTCGGATAAAAAGAAATTTCCTGCAGGTAAGGTTGTCGATGAGTTTACCGAGTTTGTCGATGTTGCCCCAACTGCTTTGTCTGCTGCAGGTGCCAAGTTAAATAATAGTGAGTATGGATATTTGGATGGTTTAGATTTAGCCAAAGTCGCTAAGGGTAAAGCGCCTGTTCGAGATTATGTTATTGGCGAAAGTCATGCTGTAACTGGGCCGCGTGCATTTATTCGTACTAAAGACTATGTATTTTCTGTGCAAACGCGTCCTAACCGTAATCATGGAGGCGATATGAAATGGGCATTAAACGCTGATTATAAAGATTTAGATCCTGCGTTGTATGATATTAGTAAGGACCCGCAAGAAGTAATTAATGTAGCATTTGATGAAGAATACAAAGAGATAGCAAATGCGATGAAGGATAAATTACTGAACATTGTTTTAGGCGATAACCGCGTAGAGGTAAACTGGGAAAAATGGGGAAGTGGAACGGAGTATTTCAATAGCAATTTTGCACCAGGTTCACACGATTATAAATTGAAATTATAATAAATCAGAATAGTTAAAAGGAGAGAGTATGAAAGAAAGAGGTAAATTATTTTTCATTTTTGTTGGTTTACTAGTTGCTGCGTTCGCTTCATGTACAAAAACAGAAAATCAGCCAAGCGTAACGGGTGAAGATGACCTTGATATCTTGGTGAAAAATAAAAAATGGGAATTGGTAGAGGATTTGTCCGATGAGTTTGAGGCATCCTCTTTTAATGGATTAAAGTGGACAAAGGACCCTTTTAATGATGATTATGGATGGTATGGCAGATGGCCTGGTTTATTTGAAGAGGATAATGTGCATCAACAAAAAGGCCTTTTATTGCTGGAAAATGAAATATTCGAAAAGCCTAAAAAGATAAATACGACTGAATGGACGCATGGTGGAGCTATTGTTAGATCTCGAGCAGTTGTACAACCAGGAATGTTTTTGGAATGCAGTATGCAAACTACAAGCACCATTATGTCAGGAACATTTTGGTTAGTAACCGAACCTGCCGATTGTGAAGATATTCCTAAAAAGGAACTGGATGTAACAGAAAGTATCGGAGTTAGAAACGGCGTATATAAAAAACAAAAAGATGGAGCTGAAGCACCTGCTTGGTACGAAAAGACTTCCTACCAATTTGAAAAGGGTATAAATGCCAATGCCAGACAACGTAAAACCGAATGTTTAGATACTAAAAACATGCCCGGTAAAGCAAGAAGGGATATTGATCCTTCGGAAGGTTTTCATACTTACGGATTTTATTGGGAAGGTCCCGAAAAGTTGCATTTTTATTTCGATGGCAAATATGAGTTTTCTATCAAACCTTCTATTCCGTTTGAGCATGGAATGAGAATTGTTTTGGCCTCAGAAACCTACGATTTTAACATGCCTAGTGACGATCCTGTTTTGGATGGTTTTAAAACGGCTGATGGTAAAGATAAAGCAGTTGAAGACCGTTCTTCTAAATATGAGTGGGTAAGAACATGGAAAACTGTGGATAGATAAGCATGTAGAGGCTTTTTATAGCGGAAGTTTGAATAGTAAAGTTTTTGTTAAGGTCTTATTTTGCTTATTTCAGCAAGAATAGCTCAATTTTAGGGTGTTTATTTCGCTATACTAAAAGAAAAGCACTTGTAAATATGGATAAAAGAATAACATCAGCAATATGCCTGATTTTAATGGTTCAGCTCTCAATAGGGCAAGTAAAATCTTGGCATTCCCCCAAGAGCAATAAAGTCGTTGAACTCTCTCAATGGGAAATAGGAGATTTAATTTATCAACTTAAAAATAAGATTGAGGCTCCTCTAAAAAAGCAGGTTTTTGCCATCGTAAAGTCAACTGACCATGTGCAGAAAATACCTTTGTTTTATAATGGAGATAATCAATGGGTTTTTCGATATTCTAGTGCCATAGTAGGTAATAAAACTTTTGAGATAGAATCGGATATAAAAGAGCTGGATGGTAAAAAAGGGAAAATAGCCGTCGCTAAAAATACCAAAGCTAATAGGCATGGAGGAATAGTTTTAAAGGAGGATAATCCGCAACATTTCTTTTATCAAGATGGCTCGCATTATTTTAATTTGGCCTTTGAGTGTGATTGGTTATTTGCGTTGGATTATGGCGAAGAGGAGCTGGTTAAAACAGATCACTTGCTTTCTTTAATTGAGGATAATGGTTTTAATCAGGTGGTGATGAATGCCTATTCTTATGATGTAAATTGGCAAAAAGACAAGAAACTTAAAGACCATCCAGAGCATGAGTATGGTGGCAGAGAGGATATATTTCCGTTTTTAGGTTCTAATTCAAAACCTGATTATAGTTCTCTTAACTTTTCGTTTTTTAATCATCTGGATAAGGTGCTTGCTAATATGCACGATAAGGAAATTGTGAGCCACTTGATGATATATGTGTGGAACAAAATGGTGAATTGGCCAGAGATGCAGTCGGACGCTGACAATATGTACTATGATTATGTGATTAAAAGATACCAGGCGTTTCCAAATATAGTTTGGGATGTATCCAAAGAGGCGTTAAGTTACGGAAGAGCAACCGAAGAATATATTCTTGAGCGAATTGAAAGAACAAGAAAACTAGATTCTTATAATCGATTAGTATCTGTTCACGATTATGGTTTCTGCAAAAAAAATTCGGAGAAGGTAGATTTTATTTCACTGCAAAACTGGGATTATGCACTGTATAATATCATGCACGAAGCAAAGAAGAAATTCTCGGATAAACCCATATTCAATATTGAACATGGGGGATATGAAGAATCTCCATATTGGGTGTTTCCAGGAGCATATATCAATGCTGAAACTTGCCTGAGACGAAATTATAAATGTGTATTTGCTGGTGGCTACTCTACTTATTATTGGCAAGGAACTTCGTGGAATGCGATTATTCATAACCCCTACCAACAGCCTGAAGATTTTATAAAACCGCACTTCGAATATTTTAAACATATGCGAACGTTGATGGATTCGGTGCATTTCGAAAATTGTGAAACCTGGCCGGAGTTTAATTCGAGTGGGTATAGTCTTGCCAATACTAAAGATGGTATTTATTTAATGTTTGTGCCCAAAGAGTGTCATTATACAGCCACCCGAATTGCCATGAGGAAATTCAATACCGATAATGCCACCATACAATGGTTCAATACTATTACAGGAGAGTTTACCGAACTTCAGCCCTATAAAAAAGGTAAACCTACCGCATGGAATAAAGAGCAACCAAGACCTTTTAGATACGAAGCGGATGCAGTTATTATTATTAGAGGCCTAGAGCCATTGAATAAATAAACTAACTTTAATCATCATGCTTGATGCTGGCTAAATAAATACAAAATGGCTATAAAGTTTAAAATAATACTGCTTTTTATATTTTGGGTAAATCATGTGTTTGCACAAAAAGTCGGCGTTTTTTATGATGAAAAAATTCCGCAGTTCGAATTTGCCGCATCGGATATTAAAAAGGCACTCAATAGTCATGGTTTTAAAGTCGTATTGAAACCGATTGATGAACTTACTAAAAGCAAGCTGAGTTGTAATGTGGTTATGGCTTTAAAGTCAGATGTTAATGCTGTAGGTTTACTGGCATATAAAGGAGTCGACACAGCTAAATTTAGTAGATTGGGTGAACAGGCTTATGCATTGCGCACCACCAATGGAAACCAGCTGAACTATTGGGCTATTGGAGGCGATATTACAGGTGCCATGTATGGAGGCCTCCAACTGGCCGAAAATATTACTTTTAATGCTTTAGTAGGAACATACAATGAAGAAGATGCACCTTATCTGAAAAAAAGAGGCATTAAATTCAATATTGCTTTCGATCAAAACTCGTCGAGTTTCGATAGTGATGGTGATCAGGATAAGAGTAACATAAAAGATGTCTGGGATATGAGTTTCTGGAAATCTTACCTCGATGATTTGGCTCGTTATCGTTACAATACCTTATCATTTTGGACTTTGCATCCATTCACGAGCATGATTAAGCTAGAGGAATATCCTGATGTGGCAATTCAAGATGTAACAGATGGTTATGGTAATCTGGTCAAGAAAATGACCATCGATGAGAAAATTGCCTTTTGGCAGGAGGTGATGGAGTACGCAGACAATCGCAGTATTGATATTTTCTATTTTACCTGGAACATTTTCTTGGGCACTGCCGAAGGTAAGTATGGTATAACGCACAAAGGATCCAACGAAATATCGAAAGAATACATGCGTAAGAGCGTTAAGGAGTTTTTGTTAACCTATCCGCATGTTGATGGCATTGGTGTTACTGCTGGAGAGCGTATGCGCGATTTAAGTTTTGATGAACGCGAAAAATGGCTTTGGGATACTTATGTTATGGGCATTCTGGATGCTAAGAAAGTTCAGGAAAATCGTAAAATTCGTTTTATACATCGACATTGGAATACGGCAGTAAGTGATATAATGAGTCATTTCGAGGAATATCCCGATGCTTTTGAGTTCAGCTTTAAATATGCGCGAGCACACATGTATTCTAGTACTAATATCGAATTTGAAGATTTTTTATTAGAAGAAATGCCCGATGGAACCAAGTGTTGGTGGAATGTTCGTAACGACGATATTTTTCAATTACGCTGGGGTAACCCGGAATATGCGCGTAATTTCCTACTAGGCTTCCATAAAGATAAAACTGCAGGCTACCTGATGGGCTCGGATGGTTATACATGGGGACGGGTTTATTCCGACAAAGACCCAACAGTTAAGGGAAAGAACGAAATCACTAAACATTGGTACAATTTTTTAATGTGGGGAAGACTGGGCTACAATCCTGATTTACCCAATGACGTTTTTAAAAATCACCTTAAACTCAAATTCCCAGAAGCTCCAATCAATGATTTGTATTTAGCATGGAAAGCCGCTTCTGAAATCATACCTCAAACCACACGTTTCTCATGGAAAGATTGGGATGGCAATTGGTATCCCGAAGGATGCAAAAGCGGAAAATTTATCAACGTGAAGGGATTTATGGTTGGCCAAACCATGCAAGGAAGTGGCATTGTAAATATTGAGGATTATTGTCAGAAAAAACTCAATAATGAAACCATTACTGAGATTACTCCATTTGACGTAGCCAATAATCTGGAAAATTATGCCAGTGAAGCATTGTCATTAACTTCAGGTATAAAACCGAATGGTAATACTGAATTAAAACTTATTATTAACGATATTACTGCTTTTGCTCATCTTGGGAATTACTATTCTGAGAAAATAAGGGGAGCAACCGAATTGGCTTTATTCATGCATACTTCAAAACAAAAACATCAAAACAATGCCGTGTCTCATCTGAAAAAAGCCTTGATGCATTGGAAAAAATATGCCGAAAGATTAGACGCGGAATACACACCAAAAGTATTAGCTCGTACCGGAAAGTTTGACTGGAATCAACTTACAAAGGATGTTGAACACGATATAGAAATGGCCAAGAACTTTGAGAAATCGCAAATAGATATTGTGTTTGAGCATGTAAAGGATGGAGCGGTATATCCGGTAGGCACCGACTTAAAAGTTGAGCTATCTATAAACTCAACTCTTCCCGTTGTATTGGTTGGCCTGGTACCAAACGGAGAATATATTGGAGTTAAGAAAAGTCCTCCCTACCTGTGGGACTCGGAAACAACTCCTTCTTTTAAAAACATGAATACCGGCATATACGAACTTAAAGTACACGCCACCGACATTCATGGTGTTAGAGTAGAAAAAATAATAAGCATCACCATTAAATAGTCATCTTATGAAACCATTACTGTATCTCCTTTTATTATCCACTTTATTTGTGGCATGTAACTCAAAGCCAGAAAAAGTTCGTGTATTTATTGAATCTAAGCACCTACAAACAGAATTTGCTATTTCAAACGCTCAGGAGTTGTTTGGAACAGATGCTTTACTACGCGTTAATAATAAAGAGGAATCAGATGTAATAGTTTCGGTTGATGAGCTTCATGAGTCCCTCAACATAAAAGAAGAAGGATTTATATTACAGAAAACAAATGATGGAAAATGGGATGTCAAGAGTAAAGACCCCGTTGGTGCTATGTATGGTATTTTTGAAATTGCAGAGCAATTGTCCTTTGGAAAAAAGCTGGTTGAACTAAAAGATAAAGCAGTAAATCCATCTCTTAAAAATAGATTTGTAAAGTTTAATTTGCCTTGGAGTTCATACCGAACGGGAGAAGCTTTATCGCTGCATGAGGAAACGTGCAGAGATACGGTTTATTGGAAATCATTTTTGGATATGATGGCTAAAAACAGGCTAAACGTATTATCCCTATGGAATATGCATCCTTTTATGGATATGGTTAAGCTAGAAAAATACCCTGAGGCATCGTCGTTAAGTGATGAGGAATTATCTGAACGCAAAAAGTTCTGGAAAACACTATTTTCTATGGCCAAAGAGAGAGGTGTTCAGACCTATATTGTCAATTGGAATATCTTTGTTTCTAAGGAATTTGCAACTGCACATAAATTGCCTGGTTATAATAAAACGGGTTCGTTTTGGGGCGAGGGTTACAACTCCGAGTTAATTGAGGATTACACGCGAGAATGTGTAAAACAAGTCATCAATGAATATCCAAACTTAACAGGTATTGGTCTTACGCTTGGAGAAAGAATGGGCGGTATGACCAATGTGGAACGCAGAGATTGGGCCGACCGTACCATTATTGAAGGCATGCGAATGGCCAACCGTAAAGCTAAACTGCTTTATCGGGCACCTCTATCAGCAGGTTTATCTAGTCATGGCACCGCGGATAAAATAACCGAGGTAATCACACGCGAAACCTTAGATACACTGCAAACACCCATTGAAACGATTATCAGTTTTAAATACAACTGGTCGCATGGCCATTCTTCCGATAAGCTTTTTATTGTGCATGGCGGCAAACTAACGGACACCTACTGGAATCCTGTTCCGGATAATTATTCAATTTTATGGACGGTTAGAAACGAAGATTTTTTTGTACACCGATGGGCTGAACCTGATTTTGTAAGAAGCTTTATAAAAAATAATCTTAGTCAATCATATATGTCGGGCTGTATTATTGGTTCCGAGTGTTATATTCCTGCTAAAGATTATTTTTCGAACGAAGCGGGGCAGCAGCATTTTAACTATGCTTTCGAGAGACAGTGGTTATGGTATTCTATATGGGGTAGACTACTATACGATTCACAAGCAGACGACCAATTATTTGCACAGCAGCTCAATAAAAAGTTTGATGTTGATTATGGTGCTGACTTGTTAGGTACATGGAAAAATGCCAGTGCTTATTACCACCTTTTCTCTTCTTTTTATAAAGGAACATGGGATGCAACCTTGTATTCCGAAGCTTTTACTTCCATTATGAGAGGGCCAAATATCGAGAAGAATAAAATCGATATTGTAACCATGCAAGCATTGGGTAATCGTCCTGTGCTGGATACTACGCGCTATGTAAATATTGCAGATTACGTGCAACAAAAAGCTACCATACCTGAGGATATGATTACACCAGTTGAGCTGGTTAATATCTTACAGCAAAATGCGGATAAAATATTAGCCGATTTAAAGGTGTATCGAAATAAAGAACACAGCACTGAATTAGAAATAGAACTTTGTGATATAGAAGTGTTAGCTTATTTGCAGAAGTTTTTTGCGGAACGCATCAACGCTACAGTACTATTGGCCGAGCACCTATTAATAGGTGAGGAGCTTTCGGAAGAAACTATTAAAGAGCATTTAGATATCTCCATCGCACATTGGAGTATGATTATTGAACTGAAAGAACGCTTTAATAAGCAGCATACCCCTTATGTATTTAAAGAGGATTTGGATTACCATGCCTACTTAAAAACCTTACAGGAAGAGCGTAATAGTTTTAAAAATATCAAGGAGTTTTGGATTCACGATGTGAGGTAGCTGGTCATAAATTTTCTGGCATGATAGTCAACATCCTAAAGAAGAATAAAAATAGAAATATGAATAGTAATTTTTTAATTCACAGAGTAGTGCTGGCAGTGTTAAGCACAACTTTATTTTGTAGTACGCAATTGTTAGCTGGGCCACCTGATCCGCCTAAGGGTTTTAAATGGGTAGCTGTTGAAGAGCTGACCGATGAATTTGATGGCGACTCTTTAGATGCTTCAAAGTGGTACGATTATCACCCCAATTGGGATGGACGTGCTCCAAGCCAGTTTAAAAAAGGAAATGCTTTTGTTGAGAACAACCAACTATTATTGCGTTCAACATTAAAGAAGGATCCAAATACTGTAGATGATAAGTTCAAGGATATTTGGGTAAACTCTGCGGCTTGTGTTTCAAAAGAAAGAAGTGCCAAACCGGGTTATTATTACGAAGCAAGGTTTAAGGCTTCTTCCCTATCTATGACTTCATCATTTTGGTTTAGAGTGGGAGATTATAGCGAAATTGATGTAATAGAACATATTGGTGATCCATCTAACGACAAAAGAGATGCTGATTTGCCTTATGAATATCATGTAAATACCCATTATTACGGAAAACATAAAGGCATAAAGCGATTGGGTAAAGGATGGCAAATGCCTACGCGCGGCCGAGACGAATTTCATACCTATGGCTTAATGTGGCATGCCGATGGTAAAAAGCTGGAATTTTACCATAACAATGAAAAAGTGATGGAGGTTATTCCAAGGGTTCCATTAACGGAAAACCTGAAAATGATTTTTGATACAGAGGTTTTTCCATTTGCGACCGCAGGGGTAGCCAAAATTGGACTTCCTCTGCCCGAAAAGCTCAACGATAACTCAAAAAATACCATGTATGTAGATTGGGTGCGCACGTATAAGTTAGCGGAATCTGACAATTAAAAGCTCCTTTTTAAACGCTGTATCTCATTACTAAATTTATAACACAGAGAAACATTTTATCATGTATAAAAAAAATATTTTAAGTTTTATTATTGTCTCATTGCAGATGGTGCTGATAATACAAAATACTTCTGCGCAAGAGTTTTGGAAAGACAAGCAAGTATACACCGTAGGTACAGAGCCACATGCTTGTACTCATCATATCTTTGCAGATAAAGCTTCTGCTTTAGAGGGGGATTATAAGGAGTCGCCTTATTTTAAAAGCCTAAATGGTGATTGGAAATTTAATTGGGCAGAAACAGTTGTCGATAAGCCCGAAGGTTTTCATGAACCGTCGTTTAGTGTGGATGGCTGGGAAACGATTCCTGTGCCAGCATGTTGGGAACGACATGGCTATGGTGTTCCTTCGCATCGTGGACTTGGTATGCTGGTTAAGGCCGAAAAAATTAAGATACCTGCAGTGCCCCAAGATGATAACCATGTAGGAAGTTATAGAACTACTTTTGAAGTTCCTACCGATTGGAAAGATCGTCAAACACTGCTTCATTTTAATGGGGTATCAAGTGCTTTTTACCTTTGGATTAATGGAGAGATGGTGGGCTACGACGAAGATGCTATGACCAGCTCTGTTTTTGATATTACTTCTTACTTAAAAGATGGTAAGAATACCATGGCGGTTCAAGTATATCGTTGGACAACCGGGAGTTATTTTGAGTCGGGCGATACATGGACGTTCAGTGGTATCTTTAGGGATGTATTTTTACAAAGTCGTCCGAATGTACAAATCAAAGATTTCTTTTTAACATCTAATTTAGATGAGGATTATAAAGACGCTGAACTAAAGGCGGAAATCAAAATTTATAACAATAGCGATTCTGTTCCTAAGGGCTATAAGGTAAATGTTGATGTTTACGATGAGGCCGGAAAACTTGTTTCGGAGTCTGGAGCTAAAAGCCCAAAACTAGGATGGAGAATGGGCAACTTGGGTGCGGAGAGTATTTTGGAATATACAACTACACTAGAATCTCCAAAACTGTGGTCTGCAGAATATCCTAACTTATACACAGTGGTATTAACCTTACGCGATGCCAAAAACAATGTGATAGAAGTAACCCAAAGTCCTTTCGGTTTCCGCGAAATTGAAATGAAAGACTTACAGGTGCACGTGAATGGAAAGCCTATTAAGTTTAAAGGTGCTAATCGTGGAGAATCTCATCCTGAAACAGGAAAGACCTTATCTGAAGAATCCATGATTCAGGATATTTTATTGATGAAGCAAAACAATTATAATGCGGTACGTTCCAGTCATCACCCCAACGACCCACGATGGTATGCTTTGTGCGATAAGTATGGACTTTACGTGATGGATGAGGCTTTGGAGTCGCCTGATTATTTTATTCGTAATAATGGTTTGCCAGGTAGTGATATTGGCTGGATGGCTGCAGCTTTAGATAGAGCGGTGGCTATGGTAGAACGTTCAAAGAATCACCCTTCCATCATATTTTGGTCTTTGGGCAACGAGTCGGGTTATGGGAAAAATTTTGCTTTAATGAGTGATTATATTCGCCGTTTCGACCCTACGCGCCTGATATCGTATGATGGCAGAGAAACCGATTGTTGGGATGTGAAGGACTATTTCGATTTAAACAGTTCGATGTACCCATATATTGAGGACGAGGCCAGTCAAAAACATTGGAAATTGTTGAGCTTTTGGGCCGAGCCAAAATACAAAAAGCCATACATCATGATTGAGTACGCCCATGCTCAGGGAAATTCGCTAGGTAATTTTGCCGAATACTGGAGAGTTGTTGAAGATAATCCATCGTTTGTGGGTGGTTATATTTGGGATTGGGTTAACCAAACATATTATGAAGAAATGCCTGATGGTAGCCAAAGAGAAAGCCATCGCATAGATTATCACCCCATCGATAGTCTTCAAATTGATTCGGATTTTTCTAATATGGAGCGCCCTGGAGCAGCGTGTGCCAAAGGGGTTATTTTTGCTGATAGAAGCATTAAGCCATCTATGTTTGAGGTGAAAAAAGCACAACAGTATATAAGTATTGATGCCGATGAAAAGCAGAGTAATCTATTTCATATTAAAAACAAATACAGCTTTATAAATTTAAGTGAGTTAGAAGGAACGTGGAGCTTACTTAAAAATGGAAAGGAAATGAAGGAGGGGAGTATTCCTGTTCTTCAGCTACAGCCTGGAAAAACGGGAAAGTTTGAGTTAGCCTTACCGCAATTAGATGCTACGGCAGAATATGCCCTTCATTTCAGTTATAAGCTGAAAGAAGCTAATATTTGGGCTAAGGCAGGCCATGAGGTAGCTAAAGAGGAAATTGTATTGCAAAACTGGGTAGCTCCCAAGGCTAAAGCGAGTGGCAAAGTAGATTTATTGGAATCTACCAATACCATTACTGTAGCAGGAAAAGGTTTTAAATTGAGTATGGATAAATCAACAGGTATTATCACATCCATGTTATCCAATAAAAAAGAGTTACTGGCACAGCTTGGCGATATATCCGGGCCATCGCTCAATGTATATCGTTCGCCAATAGAAAATGATAAAAAGTTTTATAGCAAAAGTTGGAGAGCGGGAGCATTAAATCAATTAACGGAAAAAACCGTTTTGGTAGAGGCAAAGCAAATAGAGCAGACTCTTGTGCGCATTAAAACCATCAAGGAATTCAGTTCCGATTCAGGAAGTTTTAAACATGAATGTGTGTATGAAATTAGTGGGAATGGAAGTGTTAAAATGGATAATGTAGTTACGCCAACTGGCTTTGATGATATAACTTCACTACCACGTGTTGGTCTTAAATTAGGGCTTAAGGAAGGATTAGAAGAGGTGAGTTGGTATGGTCGTGGTCCACACGAAAACTATCCCGATAGAAATGAGTCGGCCTTCTTGGGAATTTATCAGTCCAATGCCAACGATTTATTTACGCCTTATTTAATGCCTCAGGAAAATGGTGCACGTTCCGATATTCGATGGCTTGAGCTTGGTTTTAAGAACAGTAAAAAGCCGTCCATTAAAATTGAATCGGATTCTTCTTTTGTTTTCTCTGCATTGCATTATGATGCTAGCGACTTAGACAAAGCCATCCGTCCAGAATACCTTAAAAAGCGTAAAGAAACCATTTTATGTATTGACGCTCAAATGCTGGGCTTAGGAAACGCCAGCTGTGGTCCGCCACCGCTACAGGCATATTTGGTTCCAGTAAAACCTTATACCTTTAGCTTTTCCATGAAACTAGGAAAGTAATAGAAATTAGAAAGCCGATAAATCAGTTGTTTATCGGCTTTAAAGTGATCCCGTCAGGATTCGAACCTGAGACCCTCTCCTTAGAAGGGAGATGCTCTATCCAGCTGAGCTACGGGACCATCCTTAGTGCTTTTTGTTAAAAGCGATGCAAAGATAGAAAAAAAATGTTTCCTGCAATAGAAAAGTAAAAAATAATTTAAATCTATTGTAAGTTTATTTTAGCAAGTCTTTATGGCCTATGTTTATTGGGATTGATGATGGTTTTTGTAGACAGGTGTATTTGCTTCGAAAATAGAAGTTTACTAAAGTATGGCTCACTTGGAGGCATAAAAAAGCCAGTCTTCAAAAAAGAAAACTGGCTTATAAAAATATTTGGTGTTTTTATACCTCTACAGTATTTACAATTTCCATACCTCTAGTAATTGCTTTTTCGTTCATCGGAATTAAATGATGATGTCGTTCAGGTAGGGATTTTTTAAGTCCTTCAATTACATTTTCCATTTTTACCACTGGCTTAACTTTTAAGAGTCCTCCTAATACAATCATATTAAAAGTTTTTATAGATCTCATTCGTGCTGCTTCTTCCGTAGCATCAACTCTAAAAATAGTGATATCCTTGCGGGTTGGATGATGACTAATCCCATTGCCATCATATATTAATGTGCCACCTGGTTTAACTTGCTCCTCAAACTTATCCATAGATTGTTGGTTAAGTATGATGGCAGTGTCAAATTCGTGTAAGATAGGAGAACTAATCCTCTTGTCACTAAGGATAACAGTTACATTGGCAGTGCCTCCTCGCATTTCAGGTCCGTATGATGGCATCCAACTAACCTCCATTTCTTGCATTACACCTGAGTAAGCTAAAATTTTACCCATTGAAAGTACGCCTTGACCACCAAAACCAGCTATAATTATTTCTTCCGTCATTTTTAAATCATTTAAGGTTTCTACGAAAACTATTCATCTTTCATATCGCCAAGTGGATAATAAGCAAACATATGCTCCTCCATCCATTTGTTGGCTTGTACGGGTGACATTTTCCATCCCGAACTACAAGTAGAAACAACTTCAACCAAAGATGTTCCTTTGTTGGCTTGTTGATTCTCGAAAGCTTTACGTAGGGCTTTTTTAGTTTTGCGAACATTTGCTGCTGTGTGAGCAGATTGACGAGTAACATAACAAGTTCCTGGTAGTTGCGCTAATAATTCAGAGATCTTAATTGGCATTCCATCATGGCTTGTATCACGCCCTGCAGGACAGGTAGATGCAGGCATTCCAGGTAAGGTAGTTGGAGCCATCTGACCTCCAGTCATACCATATATGCCATTATTGATAAATACCATTACAATGTTTTCGCCTCTGTTACATGCGTGTATTGTTTCAGCCGTTCCAATGGCGGCTAAGTCACCGTCACCTTGGTATGAGAATACGTTTTTATTAGGTAATAATCTTTTAACAGCTGTAGCTAATGCAGGTGCTCTGCCATGCGCAGCTTCTTGCCAATCGATGTCTAGGTAGTTGTATGCTAAAACAGCACATCCTACAGGAGCAATACCAATGGTAGTTTCCTGAATACCCATTTCATCAATAACTTCAGCAATTAATTTGTGCACAGTTCCGTGGGTACAACCAGGGCAATAGTGCATTACATTATCTAAAAGAACATCTGTTTTTTTATAAACAAGATTTTCGGGTGATATGATTGTATTTGTATCTGCCATTGCTTATTCTCCTATAATTTTTTGTTCCAACGCCTCAACAACTTCTCCAGGTGAGTGCATAATGCCACCAAAACGACCGTAATGCTCAACAGGAACTTTACCGTTAACCGCTAATCTTACGTCTTCAACCATTTGGCCTGCACTTAATTCAACAGATAACATACCTTTTACCTGTTTAGCAAGTTCTTGTAATTCCTTTACAGGGAAAGGATATAGTGTGATAGGGCGAAGCATACCGACTTTGATGCCTTTGGCGCGCGCTATTTCAATAGATTTTTGACATATACGGGCACTTGAGCCATAGGCAACAAAAATATAGTCTGCATCGTCACACATGATTTTTTCAAATCTCACTTCATTTTCCTCAACCTCACGATATTTTGCTTGTAATTTATGATTGAAATCTTCTTGCACACTAGCATCAAGCTGAACGGAAGTGATTACGCTTCTTTCGTCGCCTTTCTTCTTTCCCATGGTTGCCCACTTGTGATTCTGCTCTATATATTCATCTGTCCAGCGTGGCTTAAATTCGTCCAACTCTACTTTTTCCATCATCTGGCCAATAGCACCATCTGAGAGTATCATAACTGGATTTCTGTATTTAAAGGCTAAGTCGAAAGACAACTCAACAAAGTCAGCCATTTCTTGAACAGAGGCAGGAGCAAGAGTAATTAATTTGTAATCGCCATGTCCACCACCTTTTACTGATTGAAAGTAATCGGATTGAGCCGGTTGTATGGTGCCAAGTCCTGGACCACCTCTTACAACATTAACAATAACACAAGGAAGTTCAGAACCTGCTAAATAAGTTAATCCTTCCTGCATTAAACTTACTCCGGGGCTAGATGAAGAGGTTAATACTCTTTTTCCACATCCTGCACCACCATACACCATGTTAATAGATGCTATTTCGCTTTCGGCTTGTAGAACGACCATGCCGGTCGATTCCCAAGGTCTCTCAGCCATGAGGGTTTCCATTACTTCTGATTGGGGAGTAATAGGATAGCCAAAGTAACCATCCGCACCACAACGGATAGCAGCATGGGCAATTGCCTCATTACCTTTCATTAATTTTAGTTCTCTCATTTGCTAAAATTTATTCTTTGTATTATTGCTTAACCAGTGAACGACGAGAGTCTTGTGTTAGAGGTTGATGCAATAAAATTCTTTAATTAATTATTCACTAAACAGTAACCGGCTTAGCTCTATAAACAGTAATACATGTGTCAGGACAAACAATTCCACAACTCGTACAACCAATGCAAGCATCTGGATTTTCCATGTACGCATAATGGTAACCTTTACCATTAACTGCATCTGCTAATTTAATTACCTGCGTAGGACAAGCTGATACGCAAACGCCACATCCTTTGCATTGTACAGTATCAACAACAATCGCTCCTTTAGCTCTAGCCATAATCTTGAACGTTTTTATAATTTAATCGCAATTTATACAAATATGCCATTTATACTTATGATGGTGATCATACAAAAATCCTGATTTATTGCAGGGCACAAACAGGTGCTGTGCAACATTGTACATCTCCAATTGTATGGCATTTTTTCAATACATTTACTACTATTTTTCCCTTTTTGCGCAGTGCAGTTAGCAACTTTGCTGAAATCTTTTTAATCGATCTTCCAACTCAGCAAATCTGCTTTGTTCTGTTTGCGAAACACAAGCCCTTAACCCTTCTATTTCGCTACCTGTATTTTTTAATGCAATAGCACTTACTCCGTAATGTAATAACTTTTCGAGTAATTGTCCTCCAGATAAACCTGGATAAGCTATTGTAAAATAAAAACCGTCGGCTATGGGTTCATCAATATCTTTGTCGTAAACAATTGAAAAGCCATATTTTACAAATAAGCTCTTCATTAATTTTGCCCTAGTACCGTATTCTTTTACCTCTTCTAAAAAATGATATTTCCCTTCACATGCCGCTTTGTAAATTGCTGCAATAGCATACTGAGCCGAGTGACTGGAGCCCGAAGATAATGAATATAATATTCTTCCAATAATAACATGGCCAAATTTTCCTTTGCCAAACCTTAATTTTAACGATTCAAAATAACGGTTGAATAGTTCGTTGGAAATACACATGGTTCCAATACGTTGTCCTGCATAGCTAAAAGTCTTTGAGCTAGATATTAAAAGAATATAGTTGTTGGTGTATTTAGCAACAGTTGGCTGAAATGGGGCTTTGAACGGAACAGATAGGTCGGTTCTAAAATCCATAGCAAAGTATGCCAAATCCTCTATTACTGTAGCTTCGTACTTGGCGGCGAGCTCTCCAATAATTTGTAGTTCGTCCTCATGAAAGCAAATCCAGGTAGGATTATTGGGGTTCGAATATATAATGCCACAAATATTATTGTTCCAAAGATAACTTTCCAGCTTCTCCCTTAAAGCTTCCCCTCTGTGATGATAAACATCAAATGTTTCGTATTTATACCCTAAAACATTAAGTTGCTGTTTTTGCACCGGAAAGCCTGGGTCAATAAAAAGAAAGGTATCCTTATCGGGGTTGATGTTTTTGATGGCCATAAAGGCTGCATAGCCTCCTTGCATAGAGCCTACCGTTGGTATACATCCAGCTGGGGCTATATCAATATCCATAAAAGCTTTTACAAAACGACTGGCTTCCTGCTTAAAAGGTTTTACACCTTCGAGCATAGGGTATTTTGAAGCCACTCCTTTTTTTAGAGCTTCTATTTCGCCTTGAACACCCACTTGTGATGGTGGTAAACTCGGAACGCCCATTTCCATTCTGATGAACTTCGTTTTGCTGCGTTCCTCAATTTTATTGACAATATTAACCACCTCTCGAATAGTCGCTTTTCCCAAATCATTGATGCTTTGTTCCTTAATTGCTTGTTTTACGATTGTCTCGCTGATAATGGTGTTGGCCGTTGTTTTCATGACAATTAAGATTATAAGGTTCAACAATAAAGGAAAGAGGCGTGTTGTTGGTGAGGATTATCCTCTTTAGCTTAAAACCCTTCCTTTTCGAGTTCCACTAGCCATTTTTTTACACGTTGTTCTGATTTCTCTGGTTCGTTATCTTCATCTAAAGGAAGGCCAACAAAGTTACCATCGATAAATGCCTCAGAATCATTAAAATCAAATTCATCTGGAGAAACAAAGCCGACTACCTCAACTTTTAGCGTAATGAGTTTTTCGAATAACCAGCCAATGGCATCCACAAAATGGTCGGAGTAATTAATTTGGTCTCCAAGTCCGTAGATAGCCACTTTTTTGCCTGTCCAATTAACCTTATCTAAATTTGGAAAAAACACATCCCAATCATCGTCATCATGTTCCGAATCCCAGGTTGTTCTTCCCAGCGTAGAGATTCCAAATATTAATTTGTCGTAATTATTAAGTGTTTGCACAGGGCAATCTTTTATAGCATGAAGGTCGGCTCTGGATTCACCTAATTCGTTATGCATTATTTGGGCTATTTTACTTACACTTCCTTTTTTAGGGCCGTAAAAAATTCCGATTTTATTCATTGATAAGATTTTTGATTTGCGAAAGTTTCTGTCTGATACAATCAAAATTCCAACTTTATCTGCACAAAAACAATAACATTTCTCATAACTAAAGTTTCTCTTCCTATTTAAAAGAAAATATTGTTGGATGGTGAGTTCTAATTAACTTATTTTGCGAGCAAATGAGCAGAGTAAAAAAGAAGAAATCAAAAACCAAGTCTTATATATGGTACGCTATTTTAATTGTAATGGCAGTTACCATGTACATTTACCTTCCTTCGGTAGAGTGGCTAATGTCTCAAATGAATTTAGCTTTGCAGATTATTGTAACTACTATTATTGCTAGTTTTCTGGGGAATTTAATAGAAGAACGTAATTGGACGGGCTTAGTGAAGATATTTGCGTTACCCGTTACTCGGTGGGCACATCTACCAGCTGTTTCCGCAGCAGCATTATTGACCTCATTTTTCTCTATGGTGAGTGCCAATAGTATGCTTGTTTCTGCTTTTGAGGATGGTAGATTAAATAGCCTTCAGCTTAGAGTAAGTGCTATGTGTACTTCATTTATGACCTACATATATCATAATCTTAAAATTATTTATCCAACATTGGCTGCTTTAGGAATTGTAGCTGTTTGGTATTTTGGCTTATTAATTGGGATTGGTTTATTAGTGGTGATTATAGCTTTATTGATAGCTAGGTTCAATGGAAAAAAAAGAGAGTATGCCGAAGTTAAATCTATGGAGCAAGAAGTCAAAGAAAAAGAGACTTGGAAGAAGAGTTTAAAGAAGGTGACTAAGAAAACCATCAGAATATCAAAGAGAATTACGATTGTGTCGATACCTATGTTTTTATATTTTTCTTTTTTAAGTAAGGTAGGTGTTTTAGAAATTTCTGATAATCTTATTCCTTTTGAGTCATATCGCTCTTATTACCCTAGCCAGGCTTTGGCTGTTGTAGGAACAATGTTGGGAGGAATACTTAGTGCGGCAACTGTGGGTGCTGGTTTCATAAGAAGTGGAGAGCTACAAAATTCTCAGGTTTTGTTGGCTTTGCTAACAGGTAATGCCATTTCTCTTCCTATCCGAAGTATACGACGAAGCTTACCTGCTGCAATGAGTATTTTTCCTGCAAAAGAAGCTGTGAGGATTGTTTTGTTGAATCAAGGTAGTCGGTTAATAACTAATATTGTACTGGTAATGTTACTGATATATCTCATGTCTAAGGGGTTTATTTAAACCTTATTTAACATCTTACGTATAGTAAGATGAAATCCCTCTTCTTTCGTGTATATACTGATATGAAAGCGAATTAATTGTTGTTTTAACTATTAGTTATATTATAATAAACTAAACAAAAAGTTAAAATAGATTTATTTGATATGTTTTATGTTTATAGTGCAGTACTTTTGCATCTGATTAAATAAAAACTAGAACCCATGACTTTAACTGACAATTTAGTGCTCAACTCTACAGAAACTACTCCTGAAGTTAAATTTAATTGTGGTAATGGAGAGCTTGAAATGAATGGTGTATTATTGCCATTAGATTGTGATGCTTTTTTTAATCCTTTGTTAAAATGGTTAGAGGCGTATATGTCTAAACCAGCTTTGGTTACTAAACTGGCGCTTAAGCTTGAGTATATGAATACACGAGCTTCAAAATATTTGTTTCAAATGCTGAAACGAATGAATGAGCACCTGTCAAAAGATAAAAAACTAAGTGTTAAATGGGTTTACGATAAAGATGATTTAGATATGCTTGAAGCTGGAGAAGATTTTAGTGCCTTAATTGATTCAGAGTTTGTATTTGTTGAAGCATAAATAAATCCAATAATCTTTAGTGATTTAGCGAATTATGATATGTCATGATTCGCTAATTGATCTATATCCTCAATAACTGGGTCAATATTCTGTCCAATTATAATAACAGTAGGCATAGCTAAAGGAGTTTCTTTTAGCTTAGTGGAAAAGTTTTCTAAGTTGCCAAATAGCATTTTCTCATCAGGATACGACACTTTTGATACTGCACAAATAGATGTTTGAGGAGAAACCCCATTGTTAATCATCTTTTCGATAATTACATCCAGATTGTTTAAACCCATATAAATCATTACAGGAGTTCCTAAGGTAATCATCGTAGATATGGCATCGAACTGTTTTAAGTCTCCATCTAAAGTTGTGCCTGTGCAGAATAATAAAGTTCGGTTGATGGAACGCTCTGTAATAGGTATTTGACAATTGTTAGCTGCTGCCAAGCCTGCCGTGATGCCAGGTACTAGCTCATAATCAATTTTAGTTTCTCTTAAAAAACGAATCTCTTCAATGCCACGTCCAAAAATTAAAGGGTCACCTGTTTTTAATCGCACCACTTTCTTTCCTTTTTCGTACAAGTCTCTCATTAAATGGTTTATTCTAACCATTCGCTCTTCCTGACTTTGTTTGTCTTTGTACGTTTTTCCAACGTAGACTAACTCGCACCTTTTAGGTAGCATATCTAAAATTTCCTGTCCCAATAAAGCATCGTGCAACACAACATCGGCTTGCAGTAAAACTCTATGAGCTTTTACTGTTAATAGGTCTGGATCTCCAGGTCCAGCACCAACTACATATAATCTGTGCTTTTGCATTTATTCGGAAATTTTAGGATTAAGATGCGGCAAAAGTAGTTGTTTTACTTTAGCTAGCAATAGTTTTAAATAGTTTCCAATGGGTTGTTATATATAAACTGATACTGTAGCTTGTTCTTTAGTTTCTGTATGTCAATTAGTTTGTAATTATTTTCGGTGGATGAAATAAATTCAGGTTCCGATAATCCTGCTTTTTGAGCAGCCAGTGTATAAAACTCTTTACGGGTGGGATGTTCAGGAGCGCAAGCATTAAAGGTTTCTTGCCAAATATCTTTGCTTATAATGGACTCGATAATGCCAATACAATCATCTCTATGAATTAAATTCACTGGTACATTTCCATTTTTTAAAGCCTTTCCGCCTGCTAAAAATCTACCTGGATGACGATCGTAACCAATTAATCCTCCAAACCGAATTACTGTAGTTTCAAACGAGTTATTTTGTAACAGTAGGTTTTCAGCTAAAATAAGGGCTTTCCCACTTTCTTTTTCAGGAGGAAGTGTATTTTCTTCGTTTACAGAAGATTGGGTGTTGGGGTAAACCGATGTGCTACTGATAAATATTATTTTTTTTACACCATTTGTAATGGCCGCTTTTGCTAATGCTTCTATTTGTTGGGGGTAATAAGTAGCTATGTCATTTCTTCTTCGCGGAGGTATGCACGAAATTAAGATTTCACTTTCAAAAAATGAAATGTCCGCATCCTTATTTAATTCAGGAGTAAAACCAATCTGATAAGGTTTAGCTCCAAGGTTCAAAATAGGTTCTAAATGTTCAGGAGTATGAGCAGAACCTTTTACGTTATGTCCTTTTTTTACAAGGGATTCTGCCAAAGCAAGACCTAGCCATCCACAACCTAATATGGAAACTGTTTTAGATAAATTGTCATTCATATTTTATCCTCTGTTTTTTATAGAGACCATTTTAATAGGGACAAACTTAGTTGTTTTTTGTTTTTAGAATAAGGTTTTGTGGTATCATATTAAGGAATAACAATAACTTTGAGCTTTATGGTATAAGGTAAAATATGTTGGAAAAGCACAAAGTGTTAGAAAGTATCGTTGCAGAAAAACAAGAGAATAAAGTTAGACTTTCGGATTTTGTTCTGGGACGCTTTGTATCTCTCGTTTCAAATAAATCGACTAAAAAAGCAGTGAAGAACGGTTTGGTTTGGGTGAATGGCCAACGAGGATATAGTGGAGATTATATTGCTGGAGGAGAACATATCGAGTTGATGCAAGGTGAAGAAAAGAAAAATGTACCTCAATTAAATTTAGAGATTGAAGTGTGTTATGAGGATGAATATTTAGCGGTTGTAAATAAACCTGCAGGCTTATTGGTGAGTGGTAATAAGCATAGAACATTAGAAAATGCATTATCAAGCAATCTGCTGCTTAGTCAAGAGACTGATGCATTGCAACGGCCAGAGCCTATACATAGATTGGATTATCCAACAAGTGGAGCTTTATTGATAGGAAAAACTAAACAAGCAGTTTTAGCTTTAAATAAAGTATTTGAAGAACGTTCTATTACCAAAAAATATGTAGCGATAACAGTTGGGAAGCAGGAAGAAAGTGGTATGGTGGAATTAGATGTTGATGGAAAAAATGCGAAATCATCTTATCGTTTGCTTAATGCGGTTACGTCCGAACGATTTGGATTTTTAAATTTAGTAGAGTTAACTCTTTTTACGGGTAGAAGACACCAATTGCGCATTCATATGCAATCCATAGGTAATCCTATTTTAGGAGATGCTGAATACGGTAAAGAAGGACAGGTGCTGCAAGGAAAAGGCCTTTATCTTCATTCCCATTCGCTGGAATTTACTCATCCATTTACCAACAAAACCTTGAAGGTAGAAGTCAATCCTCCTAAAAAGTTTAACAAGTTATTTTCGGCGGATTGATAGAGGATGCTCCATTAATTCCAATATTTAAAACTCCCTGCTGCGCGTTGTCTTCCAAAGGCAGAACAACCTCTTTACTGTTACTTCTCTATACGAACTCTAGCATCAACGGCAATAATTTTGTCTTTGGCACCGAGTAAAGGATTAATGTCGAGCTCTTTTATTTCAACCGCAAAACGCAACATAGTAGATAAACGAACAATGATAGAAGCAAAAGTATCTATGTCAACACCTTCTTGACCACGGATGCCTTCCAAAATTTTCTTTCCATTTAGTTCCGATATCATATTTAAGGCCTCTTCTTGCGATAATGGAGCCAAGCCTGCAGATACATCTTTCAATACTTCCACAAAAATACCACCCAAACCACATAAAATAACATGTCCAAATTTAGGTTCGTACTTAGCTCCAATAAACAATTCTGTTCCACTAAGCATTGGCTGAATGATAACCCCTTCAAAACCTTCTATCTTGCTCATTCGCTTGAACTCGCTTTTCAGAAATATTGGTCCGTTAATATTAAGTGATACTCCACCAACATCAGACTTGTGAATAGGCCCTACTACCTTCATAACAACAGGGAAATCTATTGATTCAATAGGGGCCGTAAGTTCTTTTTCAGTTTTTATCAATAGTTCCGAAACCATAGGAATGTTGGCAGCGGCAAAAAGCTCTTGAACTTGATTTGGTTTTAAATAACCATCTCCAAAACCTGCAATCATTTTTCTAATAGCGGGAATATCCACCCCTTTCATTTGAATGGATTCCTTTGCAGGCTGTATGGCGTTGTGCACTTTAGTTAAAGCATGACCCAGCATTACTTCATCAGGAAAATTAATGTTGCCTCGCGATAAAAAATATTTAATATCATCATCGGCATTTACCACAGAGGGTAATATAGGATATATGGGTTTTTTACAAGTTCTCATTTTTTCGTGAAGTACATCATAAACCTCACGCACAGGAAACAAACCAGGACTTCCAAAGATAACGGCCATCGCATCAATGTGATCAAAGTCTTTTTCGCATGCATCAATAATGTCACCTAATTGTTCAGCTGTTCCTGTAGCCAAAAAATCAATTGGGTTAGCAACACTAGAGCCTTCAAATAATTTACTTTGTAGTACTTGAGCTTTCGTTCCTTCTATGGTAGGTATATTAATGCCTCCCTGCGAAAGTGAATCAGTAAGCATAACGGCTGGCCCACCTGCATGAGTAATAACGGCCATATTATCACCCTTAAGCTCTTTGGCCATAAACACAGCAGCTACGGTGGCTAACTCTAATCTGCCGTAGCAACGTATAATACCAGCCTTTTTAAACAGGGCATTTACAGCCGTATTAGAACTAGCCATAGCACCTGTGTGGCTAGAAGCTGCTCTCATACCAGCCTCCGAAGTTCCTGATTTAATGGCAGCTATTTTACATCCTTTATTAACCAAAGAATTAGCATGATGCAATAGTTTGTCAGGATCTTTAATGCTTTCTATATAAAGTAGCTTAATTTTGGAGCTTTTATCTGGGTCGTAAGTTTCATCTAAATATGCCAAAACTTCCTCTACACCTGTTTGTGCACTATTACCAACAGAAAATATACTATTAAACTTTAAACCTAAAGCTACTCCCGTTTCTAAAATAAATACAGCGGTTGCCCCAGAGCCAGAAATAAAATCGGCACCATTGGGGTCGAGCATTGGAATGGGTTCCGTAAAGATACTATGATGGTTAGCGTTAATAAGTCCAACGCAATTAGGACCAATTAAGCATCCACCAACTTCATCAATCGTTTCTACAATCTCTTTTTCGTATTGAGCACCTGCTTCATTTTCCTCTCCAAAACCAGCTGAGATAATAATAAATGCTTTGGTATTTTTTTCTTTAGCTAATGACTTAACAACGGCAGGACAAAGCTTTGCAGCTATCGCAATAACAGCTAAATCAATATCTATAGGTAAATCACTAATGGTGTGATATGATTTAACGCCCTGAACCATTTCTTGTTTAGGGTTAGATACAAAGATTTCGCCTCTATAGCACTCTAAAATATTATGAAGTATTTTACCTCCAGGTTTTTGTAAATCATCAGAGCCACCAACAACTACAATACTTTGTGGATTAATCAACTGTTCGTTAATCATATCAGGATATTTATTTACATATACGATTGATGTTCAAAATTCATCATTTTAATGGGGGATAACAATGAAATAAGTCAGGACTACAAATAAGGAAGCTAGACTTGAATATGGTAATGATATGGTTGAAATTGATAGGTATGGAGAAATAGCAGTTTATATTCGGGTGTATTTTTCTATTTTTGCATCAGAATACTTAAAAGAGGATATAACAAACAGGGATAATGCAAGACATTCAAACTATACTTGATAAAGAGACATTAGAATTTAACGATATTGTTATTTTGCTTAAAACAGAAGGCGAAGAGCAAAAAATGTTGTTTAAAAAAGCGCAGGATATTCAATTGAATTATGTTGGAAAGAAAGTGTTTTATAGAGGTTTGGTGGAGTTTTCTAATGTGTGTTCTAAGAATTGTTTGTACTGCGGTATCCGTAAAGATAATAAGGATGTTGAACGATATAATCTGGAAGACGAACATGTTATTGAGGCGGCTAAATTTGCGCACGAAAATAACTATGCCTCTATGGTTTTGCAAGCGGGTGAGCGAAGCGATGAGCATTTTATCGAAAGAGTAGACCTGCTACTAAAAAGAATTAAAAAGGAAACCAATGGTGAGTTGGGCATCACTATCTCCTTAGGTGAACAAAGTGAAGAAACCTATAAAAAATGGTTTGAGAGTGGAGCACACAGGTATTTGTTGCGAATTGAATCTTCTAATAAAGTATTGTATAACCAAATACATCCAAATAACGACGAACATGATTTTGAAAGCCGTCTGAGTTGTCTGAAAAACCTCAAGAAAGTAGGGTATCAAACGGGAACAGGTGTGATGGTTGGATTGCCTTGGCAAACTTTTGAGGACCTTGCCAGAGATATCTTATTTATGAAGGATTTTGATATTGATATGTGCGGCATGGGGCCTTATATAGAGCATCAGGATACGCCATTGTATGAGCACCGTAATGTTTTGTGGCCTATTAAAACAAGGTTTTCTGTGACTTTAAATATGATTGCTATTTTACGTATTGTAATGAAAGATATTAATATTGCAGCAGCAACAGCTTTACAAGCCATTGATCCTATGGGGCGGGAAAAAGCTTTACGAATTGGAGCCAATGTAATTATGCCTAATATAACACCTACGCTTCATCGTAAAGATTATCAGCTGTACGAAAATAAACCTTGTACAGATGAGGGTGCTGAGGATTGCGGTAACTGCTTGAGTATGCGCATTGAATTAGCAGATAGAGAAGTAGGCTTGGGCGAATGGGGTGATTCCAAGCATTTTGCCAATAGAAATAAATAATACTTTATTAACCTTTTAATTAAGTAGGGTATTTACTACTATTACATCTTATAGTTCGGGTATAGTTGCTTAACTTTAGCCCTTAATTCCTTGAATAATGATAGCTTTTTGTTCAACCTTTCAGCCATTGGTTTGTTAGAAAAGGAATGTTTTAAGGGTTTAAACTATTAAAACCCTGAGTTTATATTATCCTGATAGAAAGATAGAATCATGAAGATACCTAAGAACCATATACTTGTTATTTTTGGCGCATCAGGCGATTTAACCTATCGCAAGCTTGTGCCAGCAGTTTTTGACCTATACGACCAGAATGTTTTACCAGAGAAGTTTGCTATTCTGGGTTTGGGAAGAACAGCCTTATCGGATGAGGCCTTTAGAGAAAAGATGAAGGAGGGCATCGAGAAGTTTGCTTTAAATAAAAAGGATGCTTCAGTAACAGAAAAGGTAAATCAGTTTTTAGACAAACTATATTATCACGCGTTTAATACCAAAGCCGAAGAGGAGTATGCGGGTTTAAAAGACAAGCTATTTACTTTAGATAGTCAATTAGGAACCGACAAAAACTTTATCTTTTATTTGGCCACACCGCCAAGTATGTATACGGTTATTCCTTGTCATTTGGCCAAGCATGGTTTGAGTAGTGAAGAAGATGGTTTTAGAAGATTAATTGTTGAAAAACCTTTTGGTTACGATTTAGAAACGGCCAATAAGCTTAACGAGAGTTTGTTGAAGGATTTTGATGAAGAGCAGCTGTATCGAATTGACCATTACTTAGGTAAAGAAACGGTTCAAAACTTATTGGTTACTCGTTTTTCTAATGCCATTTACGAACCACTTTGGAATCGTAATTATGTGAGTCATGTAGAGATAACTTCTTCTGAAAGCATTGGCGTGGGTAATCGAGGTGGATACTACGAAGGATCAGGTGCTTTGCGCGATATGGTTCAGAATCACTTATTGTTATTGGCAGGGTTAGTGGGTATGGAGCCTCCTGCATTGATAAATTCAAACAGCATTCGTAACGAAATAGTTAAGGTGCTTCAGTCTCTTCGTCCTATTAAAGAAGAGGATGTGGAAAAATATGTGATAAGGGGCCAGTATGTAGGCTCTACTGTAAAAGGACAAGCTGTAAATGGTTATCGCGAAGAGAATGGAGTAAATCCAGAATCACGCACAGAAACCTACGTAGCCATGAAGTTTTTTATTGATAATATGCGATGGGGCGGAGTGCCATTTTATATTCGTACAGGTAAAATGTTGCCTACCCGAGTAACCGAAGTGGTTATTCACTTTAAACCAACGCCACATCACTTGTTTGCCAGTAATTCGGCCATTGCTCAGCAGCAAAATCAGCTGGTTATTCGAATTCAACCTGATGAAGGTTTGTTGCTTAAGTTTGGTATGAAAGTTCCAGGAGCGGGTTTTAACGTGCAGAATGTAAATATGGATTTCCATTATTCTGAATTAGCAGATACCTACTTACCAAGTGCATACGAGCGCTTATTACACGATTGTATGTTGGGTGATTCTACCTTGTACTCAAGGGGAGATGCGGTTAAGGCTGCTTGGGAGTTTGTGAAACCCATTCAAGAAGCCTGGAAGAATAATGACCAAATTAAAGTGCATGGCTACCCAGCAGGTACTTGGGGACCCGATGTGGCAGATGATTTAATTGAAGAACCACACCTAACTTGGCGTTACCCTTGTAAGAATTTGGCCAATGATGGCAATTACTGTGAGTTGTAAAAAGTACAAAAGATAAGGGTATTCCGATAATAAATAAAGGCCCTAAAGGGGCAAAAGAAAGAACCTAGTGCATCGCCCTAGGTATACTGAGATATAAATCGGCGCAATGATAATTGAATTTTGTGCTGAAATCCCACCAAATAATAATAAACAACATGAACATTGAAATATTTAACTCCAAACAAGAACTTGCTTCATATTTTGGAAAATTACTCAAAAAAAGAACAGAGCAGAATAATAAAGTTAGTATTGCTCTTTCGGGAGGAAGTACACCCAAAGCTATCTTTGATGAGCTAGCCGCAAAATATGCTGAGATCATAAACTGGTCTAATGTGTTATTGTTTTGGGGAGATGAGCGAATTGTTCCCCCTACCGATGAGCAAAGCAATTATAAAATGACGGTAGACCATTTACTTTCCAAGGTTAATATCCCTGAAGAAAATGTATTTCGTGTCAAAGGTGAGTTATCATCCGAAGAGGCCTGTGCTCATTATGAGGATTTATTGTCGCAAAAACTAAATGTGGTTGATGGAATTCCTCAATTTGACATTATGCTTTTAGGTATGGGAGATGATGGACATACGGCTTCTGTTTTTCCTTATGAGATTGATTTATGGGATGCCTCAAGCAATTGTGTTGTGGCAACTCATCCTGACTCAGGACAAAAACGTGTTTCTTTAACAGGAAGAATTATTAACCACGCTAAGAATATTTTCTTTTTGGTTACTGGCGAGGGCAAAGCTGAAAAGCTAGATGAAATAATTAATGCCAAAGAAGGTTATAAACAATATCCTGCAGCCCTAGTAAAAAATCCGATTTGGTTAATGGATAAAGCTGCGGCAAGTATTCTGTAGTATAATTATCTAAGATTCGATTAAAATTTAAAAGTTGATAATTATTATGCTGATTTGTCGCGATAACTTTTAAATTTGCCAAGTAGCTGTTTTTAATATTATTTTTTGATTCTTCATGATTAAAATGAAGCATAAATAAGCAGCTTCTCGCATTCATTATCATCAATAAAATCGTTATGAGGTTCGTATTATTTGTTTTATCATTTTTCTTTTCCATTACATGTGCTCAAGCGCAAGGGACAGATGTTTTTGGCAATAGTGTGCCATCGCAGCAAAGTTCTAAAGTTAAAAAAGCACCTGCTCATCATAACCAAAAAGATGAACAAGGGCGTAAGCAAGGATATTGGGTAAGAAGGTATAGTAATGGTAAGCCAGCTTATACGGTTACATTTAAGGATGATAAACCTATTGGAGAGATGACGCGTTTTTATTTTAATGGAAATAAGCGCGTAGTGGTAATTTATGATGAAAACCAATATGGTAAAGCAGATCTCTTTGATGAGAAAGGAAAACTGAGTGCCAAAGGTTTTTATAAGGAAACTCAAAAAGATAGTGTTTGGCAGTTTTATTCTCCAGAAGGTGCTTTATATACCACCGAATTTTATATAGATGGAAAGAAGAATGGTATAACTTCTCACTTTTTTAAACGCGGTAATGTAGCTGAGGAAATAGAATGGAAAGAAGATATAAAGCATGGTGTTTGGAAAAAGTATCATGAGAATGGTCAGTTAAAAATGACCTCGTCTTATGTGGATGGAAAAATTGAAGGTGAGTATATTGTTTTCTTTCCAGATGGAAAATTAGAGGTGCAAGGTAAATTCGAAAATGGATTAGAAGAAGGTACTTGGGTCATTTTTAATCCATCAGGAATGGTGGCCTACAAAATTGACTACAAAGAAGGAAAAATATTAAACGAGGACGAATTCGATGAAAAGCAACAAAAGTTATTCGATGAATTCGAAAAGAACAAAGGTAATATTAAAGACCCTGAAGAGTTTAAACACGATCCTGATCAATACATGAGAGGAATGTAATTTGCAGTTAATAATTAGAAATCAACAATCGTTAGTAAATAGTTAATAGTGGGCAGTTTTCTGTAAATGGGATTAATGAATTCATTTTATGATGAAGAAAATACATATAATATTCATTTTATGCATGGTATTATCGCCCTCCATAGCACAAAAATACTTTGTGTCATTCTCCGATAAAAACAATAACAACTATACTCTTACTGCCCCAGAAGATTTTTTAAGTGATCGCGCTATTGACAGAAGAAATAAACAATCCATCGTTATAACAGAACATGATTTGCCTGTTACTACATTATATTCAGACAGCATAAACAAGTTGGACGGTGCTGTGCTATGGTCTTCAAAATGGCTGAATGGCATTATTTTTGAATCTTCCAATCAGGAATTAATGGATACCCTAGCACGTGTTTCATTTGTAGATGAGGCGAAGTTAATTTGGGTAGAGCCAACAAAGCCAGGTATTCAAAAGTTTACTGAACCCATTGTTCCTATACAAAACTCTTCTTTAAAATATACGAGTATATATGGTACGGCTTGGAATCAAACAAAAACCTTAAGAGGGCATAATCTACACAAAAATAATTTTGAAGGACAAGGTATGGTAATTGCCGTGTTGGATGCTGGATTTAAAAATGCAGATGATTTGTCTTCGTTTACACATTTGTGGGATGCTAATAGAATATTAAGTACAAGAGATATTGTGGATGTCAATAGTGACTTTTATGCGCAGAATGATCATGGCTCTATGGTTCTGTCTACAATGGGAGGTTTTATTGATGGAGCGTTTAAAGGAGCTGCGCCACAGGCTTCGTATCATTTAGTTCGAACTGAAGATGGAGCATCGGAATATCCAATTGAAGAGTATAATTGGGTAATTGGTGCTGAATACGCCGACAGTATTGGAGCTGATATTATTAATTCGTCCTTGGGGTATTATTTTTTCGATGGCGACTTTAAAGATTATATTTACGAAGATATGGATGGGCAAAGCACCATTGTTGTTCAAGGTGCAGAGGCCGCATTTTCAAAAGGTATGGTTGTGGTTAATAGCGCTGGAAATGAAGGCCGAAATTCTTGGGGTAAAATTATTTCGCCGGCAGATGGAGAGCATGTTTTAGCCGTTGGTGCCATGAAACCAGATAGCATAATGGCCGACTTTAGTAGTTATGGTTATTCGTTTGATGGAAGAGTGAAACCTGATGTAACAGCCATAGGACAAGGAGTAGCTTTGCAATTGACTGATGGTAGTTTAGGTTATAGTAATGGTACGAGTTTTTCGTCGCCCATTATTGCGGGGTTTACCGCCTGCTTGTGGCAAGCATTTCCTGATTTAACAAATGTAGAAATAATAGACCTTGTAAAAGAGAATAGTCATTTGTTTAACGAGCCCAACAACTCATACGGTTATGGAATTCCAAACTTCCAAGAAGCGTTAGGAATAGATAGTTCTATAGGCGATATTACTAAAGAAGAGTTCCGAATCTATCCAAATCCATTTATCAACGAATTGTACTTGCAAAGTAAAAGTGGAATTCAAATGCTAGAACAAGTGAGCATTTTTGATTTGACAGGAAAGGCCGTTTATCAGCAAAATAACCTGGTGTTGCCAGCCACTATTAATGGTCTGACTAATTTACCCAAAGGGATTTACCTGATTCAGATAAAAAGCATTCAAGGAATTTTCACCCAACGTATCATAAAAAAATAACTGATGTCAGATACTTCTCTATCTCTTTTGCAGCTCAACCAAAAAGTCAAAGAAACGATACATGCGGAGTTTGCAGATACTTATTGGGTGGTAGCTGAAATAAGTGAGATTAGAGAGGTGCGAAATGGGCATTGTTACATTGAGCTGATTGAAAAAAACGAAAGTACCGAACAAATAGTAGCTAAATCTCGTGCTAATATTTGGGCATATACTTATCGCGTTATAAAACCTTATTTTTTGTCGGCCACAGGTCAGAGTCTGGAGTCGGGCATGAAGGTGATGTTACGAGTGAGCATCGATTTTCAGGAAGTATATGGGTTTAGTTTAAATGTAAGAGATATTGATCCGACCTATACATTGGGCGATATGGCGCAAAAAAAGCAAGCCATACTAAATAAATTGAGCGAGGAAGGTGTAATTGATATGAACAAGGAATTACAGGTTTCCTTGGTTCCACAAAAAATTGCTGTCATTTCATCGCCAACTGCTGCAGGATACGAGGATTTTTGTAATCAGTTAAATAATAATGCGGCAAGATATAAGTTCTACACCAAGCTTTTCTCTGCCATTATGCAAGGTGACAAAACCGAAGAATCGGTGATTGCTGCTTTGGATAGAATATATGAGTACGAGGAAGTATTTGATGTGGTGGTGATTATTCGTGGAGGAGGTTCTACATCCGATTTAATGTGTTTTGATAATTACTGGATTGCCTATAATATAGCCCAGTTTCCCTTGCCGGTATTTTCTGGTATTGGTCATGAACGTGACGAAACGGTGGTGGATTATGTAGCGCATACTCGCCTAAAAACACCAACAGCTGTGGCCGAACATTTAATAGAGCTGGTAGCTGAATTCGATAATAGATTAAGCTTTTGCAAAGATGCTGTAATTGCCAATACAAGAGATATAATTGCAGAGAGTAGAGCTGCTTTTGATATGGCTTCCGGTCGTTTTAAACCCTTGGTGAATAATGCCTTGTTGGTGCAAAAAAATAAAATGGATAAGCTAATTAGGAGCCTGGGTAATTCATCCGATCGTTTTTTAGAATCACGAAAGAACAGACTTCGATTGGCTACGCAGAATTTAAAGAACTTTTCGGAACGCTCTATCCGTTATCAGCAAAACGACTTAGAGAGAATTCCTGCCCGATTAGCAACTAGAGTCAATCATCTTTTGTCTCATCAGCAATCGCAGTTAAACCTTCTTGAGAAGACCAACGACCTTTTAAATCCTGAAAATATTCTTAAAAAAGGCTATTCAATTACTTACCTTAACGGGAAAGCGGTTAAAGATACCAAAGCGATAAAATCAGGCGATGTTATTACTACTAGGTTAAGCGATGGTGAAGTAAATAGTACAGTTAATTAATTTAAGCTATGGCCGGAGAAACCAATTTACAAGAGTTGATTAAAAATATGAGTCCTAAATTGCACAAAGGGGATTATGTTTTTACTACCGTAAAAGATATTCGTCATATAAATAGGAATGACACTATTTGTGAATTTAACGAAGATGAAGGTACAACCATAGTAATTGAACAAAAGAAGGCCGACGAGCTCAATTTACCGTACGAATATATTGCTTCTTGGATTACGCTCGAAATTCATTCCTCCTTGGATGCGGTTGGACTAACTGCAGCATTTTCTGCTGAACTTGCCAAGTATAACATAAGTTGTAATGTAATTGCCGGCTATTATCACGATCATATTTTTGTAGATAAAAACGATGCAGCAAAGGCGGTGGGAGTGTTGAAGGCAATGAGTAAGGAATAATATAGCTTTATTTCTGTAATGGTTCAATATAAGCATTAAATTCTATAAAACAGACTTTTGTCAAAACGATGCATAGCAACACTTCTGATTGTTGAGGTGGTGTGAATAAGTAGCATGTTTTAAAGTGATTTTTATAATCACCAGATTAATTCCCTACTTTTGTAGTCGCTTTAAATTTAAGCCTGTTTTCACAATAACAATATGATACTACTTAACTGTCTTCCTCCGGCTGATATTAAAACGCCATCCATATCACTTTCTATCTTAAAAAAGTTTATGAGTCAAAATGGGGTAGAAGCCGAAGTAAAGTATTGGAATTTTCTGCTATCACCTATGTTGGAGTTTGATGATAGCGAAGATACAGAAGTCAGGTTGCTGTTGTTCTTATCTATTTTAAATGATAGAAATAAGAGCGAGAAAGGAAATAAGCGTATTTTATCTTTTCTTCAAAAGCTGCAGCCTGAATATAAAACACATGGTTCTCATTATTATGCCGAATTTTTAGAAAGTGCCAAGGCCGAGATTTTGCAGACCATGGAAGAAGAACTTCAGAAATTTGATTTTAGCGATATTAAAATATTTGGCATAACAGCGAAGTATAATCAGTGGATTCCAGGCATGTTATTGGCGGAATATGTAAAAGAGCTTGCACCGCATGTAAAAGTATTGGTAGGTGGTTTTTGTAATGGTAATGTGGCGCAAGAAGCCATGAAGGTGTGCCCTCATTTTGATATGGCAACTTGGGGCGAGGGTGAATATCCGCTGTTAAAGTTGCATGAGGAGTTAAAGAATGACCAACCTGATTTATCATCAGTCCCTCGTTTTATGTTTCGAGAAGGTGGTGAGATAATAAAGTCCAATACCAATAAAAGTGATTACCTCGATTTTCAACATTATCCATTTCCTGATTATAGCGATTATATCAATAGCTTTCCAAATCCGGATGAGATGGACGAAGTGAGTATTCCTATTAATACCATGCGTTCGTGTAGTTGGGGTAAGTGTAAATTCTGCGATTTTAACCAAGGTTATCGCCTTAGAATGCGAACGCCAGAGAGTGTTGTGGAGGAGATAGCCCATATCAATCAGCAATATGGCTTACGTACTTTCTCGTTTGTAGATAGCGATACTTTTGGCAACCTAGACCATTTTAATCGACTCCTGGACTTAATTATTGAGTTAAAATTATCTACATCCGAAGATTTGGAGTTTTGGTCAGAAATTATTCCTAATACAGAGCTAACATCAGAAATGATTGAGCGCATGGCTATTGCCGGATTTAAAAATATATTTATTGGTTACGATGGTTTATCGGATTCCATGTTGGCCAAAATGAATAAGCGAAATAACTTTTCTAACAACCTGTTTTTTGTAAAAGAGAGCCTAAAAAATGGTATTTATCCCTATGTAAATGTAATCAAACATATTGTTGATGAAACCGAAGATGATGTGCAGGAGTGTATCAGTAATCTTCATTATACACGATTCTTTTATAACGATGCAGTTGTATCCTTTTTGCATAATTACGTTAATCTGGTATTGTCGTCCATGAGTAAGTATTATCGTTTAATCGATGAAAAGGAACGTAAGCATTACGATTATGATGTGATGACTTATTTGCTGCCAGATTTTTTTACAGAAGACGAAAATCGTTTTCATCTTTTCAGGTATGAAAAAAATATTCCTACGAATAATAAAGAGTGGGATAAGTTGCTTGAGATTGAGGATTATTATAAGGAGAATTGCTTTACGTATAAAGTTCAGGAGCATGCGGGTGTTGTGTATTATACAGAGTATTGCAATAACGAGGAAATTGAAAATATTGTTTTTGAAGAACCAGAGTATGGGGCAGTGCTTAAAGCAGCTCAGCACAAGGTGCTAACTTTTGAAGAGCTTCAGCATAAGGAAACGATTACTGCATTAAATATGAATTCAGACCGATTAAAAGAAATAATGAGTCATCTCAAACAAGCTCATATCCTATATTATAATCAGGAATTTTCTAATGTGGTTTCGTTGATTAATCTTTCATAATTATTACAAAGTGTGTTATTATGTGTTTTTTTCAAATATAATTATATGATTATTAAAATTAGGTACTATTTTTGTTGGTATCTAAAGGAAGTTACATATAAGAGCCACAGTAATGTGTTTTTTATTATTCGATGTAGCTCGTTTGAAAAAAATATTTTTAACAAACTCTAATTAATTTAAATTATGAATTTCAATTCGAAAATTTTCTACTTTTTAATAATCACAATCTGCATATTAGCTTGTGATAAAGATGAACTTCAAAAATCAATTGATAAACCAGATGTAGAAGAGCCTAAGAGTGTTTTAACACAGTTAAATTATCCATCTGGTAAGGGGAGTTCTGGTGATATGTCAACAGGTGTTTTGGGGTATGGATATGATTGTACAGGTTTATGTGATACATTATCTGTTAGAAACAAAGTTTTTGACCTAAAAGAGAATTATATCATGATAGCCTGGCCATTTTCAAGTCATATTGGTGTATCAGTTAGCGGGTATGGTTGTAATAATGTATATGAAATTATAGAGAGCGAAAGTCCGTGGGGTGATTGGGTTGATTATCAAGATACTTTAGCGCTGGCAGCACATATCAAATCTTTATTAAACTATGGGTTAAATGAAAACTTTGTTGCCGATAGCTGTGGATATGCATATTTCTCTACAGAAAGAGTTTTTAAGCGTTATCGCTATTATCTTTGGAGGGATGAAACAAAAGAGCAAGTGACGGATGAATGTAAAAAAGATTTTAAAGAGTTGAATATTGAAGAAATAGTGGAAAAATATGGCACGCATGCTATAAAAGAAGCTTGTGCTGGCTCGCGATGGGAAATTCTTTATAAATGTAATTCTTATTCTACGAAAGGAATGTTATATAAGCGAATGAAGGAATATTTTGGATTTGTTCCATTTACTATTGCTCACTCAAACAAAATCTATAAAATTCCCGATGAGGAGGAATTGATTTTTAATGCAATAGGTACTAAAAATAACTCATTTGGGATTTTAAATATTACCAATAACAATGCAGATAGTATCCATATAGATATATATAACGCAAAACACGACGAAACAACATATCAATTGATGAAGATAGGAGAAGAAGGTTTGATTCCTCTATATAAGTTTTTTGATGCTTCAGAAAAACAGCAAGAATTAAAGGAATACATAGATAATATTGTTGAGACTAACAGTCTGCTTTGATATTTTGATTATTAAATAGGTAGTTAGATTTTTCTATTTAATCTAATTTTTTGAAAAAAATATTTAAAACAAGCTCATATCTTATATTGCAATCAATAGTTCTCCTATTTGGTTTCATTAATTCAACTATAGGTTTATTTCAACTCATTATTCTTCTGTAAACTCAAATTTATTTATGACCTTTGCACAAATTTTACAAGAACATGGCTGAGAGACATTTTAGAGATAAAAGAAAAGCAAATAAGAATAAAGAAGAGCTAGGAGGTAAGACTCAATCATCTTCGCCAAAGGAAGAAATCAGATTAAATAAATTCATTGCCAACGCAGGAGTTTGTAGCCGTCGCGAAGCTGATAAGTTAATTGCTGAGGGTTTAATTCAAGTAAATGATGAGGTAATAATCTCGGTAGGTACAAAAGTTAAACTAAGCGATAAGGTGGTTTACGAAGGGAGAGAACTGAATGCTGAGAAACTGGTTTATGTTCTCTTGAACAAACCCAAAAATTTTGTAACCACATTAAGCGATCCACATGCTACGCATAAAGTTATTGATTTGGTAAAGCATGCTTGTACGGAAAGAATTTACCCCGTTGGTCGTTTAGATAAAATGACAACAGGTGTGTTGCTACTAACAAATGATGGCGATTTAGCTAAGCAGCTGACTCATCCAAGTCACGAACATCGTAAAATATATCATGCTTTCTTAGATAAAGAAATTACGCAGGAAGATTTAGATAAAATTGCAGAAGGATTTGAGTTAGAAGATGGCTTTATTAAGTCGGATAAAATAAGCTTGGTACAAGGAAATGCTATGGAGGTAGGTATTGAAATACACTCGGGTAAAAACCGTATTGTACGTCGAATATTTGCCCACTTAGGCTATGAGGTTGTCAAGCTTGATAGAGTTTATTTCTCGGGACTAACCAAAAAGGATGTTCCTCGTGGAAAATGGAGAATGCTTACAAAGAAAGAAGTCACTTTCTTAAAAGCAGGAATTATGAAATAAGTTCTTATTTGTCAGGAGTGGGAGAAAAAACTATGTATCGGAATCGTTTATCAGATAAAACGGGAATGCTATAAAGTTTTATATTTAGCTCCTATATTATTTTACATCTTTGCAACAAATAAGAAATCAATCAAATAATTATAAAACTATGACCTTAATAAAATCCATTTCAGGAATTAGAGGTACTATTGGAGGAAATCCAGGAGAGGGTTTGAGTCCTTTAGATATTGTAAAATTTACAGCAGCATATGCCGTTTGGGCTAAGGAAAATGCTGGAAAAGATAAAATAACTGTGGTGGTTGGTAGAGATGCTCGTATCTCAGGACCCATGGTGGATAAAATTGTTGTGGGAACTTTGATGGGTTCTGGAGTAGATGTTATTAATCTAGGTCTTTCAACTACTCCAACAACAGAGTTGGCTGTAGCGATGGAAAAGGCCGATGGTGGAATTATTCTTACAGCAAGTCATAATCCAAAACAATGGAATGCACTTAAGTTACTAAACAATAAAGGGGAGTTTTTAAGTGCTGCTGATGGTGAGAAAATATTAGAAATTGCCGATTCGGAGCAATTCTCATTTACTGAGGTAGATGATTTGGGAACAGTTAAAGAGGATGATAGTTATCTTCAAAAGCATATTGACCATGTTTGTGCATTAGAGTTGGTGGATGTGGACGCTATAAAAGCAGCTAATTTTACCGTGGCTTTAGATTGTGTAAATTCAACTGGAGGAACACATTTACCACCTTTATTAAAAGCTTTAGGTGTCGATAATGTGATTGAATTATATTGCGAACCTAATGGGGAGTTTCCGCATAACCCAGAACCACTTCCTGAAAACTTAACTGAAATATCAGCTTTAATTAAAGATAAAAAGGCGGATGTTGGATTTGTGGTTGACCCAGATGTAGATCGTTTGGCCATTGTTAACGAGGACGGAACTATGTTTGGCGAGGAGTATACCTTAGTCGCTGTTTCCGATTATGTGTTAGGTCAAACCAAAGGGAATACCGTTTCTAACCTTTCTTCGACAAGAGCTTTGCGCGATGTAACCGAAAAGAACGGAGGAAGCTATGCAGCAGCTGCCGTTGGTGAAGTGAATGTGGTGAATAAGATGAAGGAAACCAATGCTGTTATTGGTGGCGAAGGTAATGGTGGAATCATCTATCCAGCTTCTCATTATGGTAGAGATGCTTTAGTAGGTATTGGATTATTCCTTACACAATTGGCCAAGTCAGGTAAAACGTGCTCAGAGTTACGAGCTACATTTCCTGAGTATTTTATTTCAAAAAATAAAATTGAATTAACACCAGAATTAGATGTTGATAAGATTTTATTGGATATGAAAGCCAAGTATAGCCACGAAAATGTGAATGATATTGATGGTGTTAAAATTGATTTTCCTGATCGTTGGGTTCATCTAAGAAAATCGAATACAGAACCTATCATTAGAATATACTCTGAAGCTCCTACAGATAAAGAAGCTGATGATTTAGCACAAAAAATAATTGCGGATATAAAAGAAATAGCTGGAATATAATCTAGCTTAATTTTTTAAATAAAAAGCGCCCTATGATTCTTATTCATAGTGGCGCTTTTTTTATGTTAGTAAATGAAATAAATATCATACAATTATTATAATTATGTTGTAAGAATAATTTTTTCTCGGTTAAGGGCGTTATATTAGTGGTGTGGTACTACAAATACTTTCGATTGAGTGATGTGTAGGCACTATTTTTGTAATGAAAAGCACTTATCCCTAGAATTATAAAGGCTAAAATCTAATGAGGAAAAATACAAAACTAATCAGGTTAACTATTGCAATTGCTTCTGTGATAGTAATCATCATTATCTATCAAGTATTTAAACCTAATGCTTACACTGAATCCACAATAATAACTAAAGTAAACAAGGGCGAATTTAAGTCTTTGGTGTATAGTACAGGTCAGCTACAAGCCGAAAATTCGGTTTCTATTAATGTCCCCAACGAATTGGGTTCTCGCCATATTAATATATACGAAATAAAAGTTTCTAAACTGATTGAAGAAGGAACTGTGGTAGATTCTGGCGATTATGTAGCCTCTTTAGATCATAGTGCTGTGGAAGAAAAAATGAGCGACGCTTTGACTTCTCTTACTGAACGATTAGAATCTTACGAAGATGCTAAAATTGATACCAACATTAATTTAAGTAACCTGAGAGATAATTTAGTAAGTGCAAAAATTGATGTTGAAGAAAAGGATTTGGTACTGAAGCAGTCAATTTACGAGTCGCCTTCTGTTATTCGACAAGCTACTTTAGATTTGGATAAAGCTAAGCGAAAACTAGATCAGGAACGTAGAAATTACGACCTTAAGAAAAAGCAGGATGTTATAAAGGTAAATAGGGCATATAAAACAGTTGAGAAAGTTCAGGAACGAATTAAGGATATTGAGGATCTGTTTGAAGCTATTGATATTAAAGCTCCCGCTCCAGGAATGTTAATTTATAGTTTCGACAGAACGGGTAATAAAATTAGGGTAGGAAGCATGGTAAACCGCTGGGATCCTAAAATTGCTGAGCTTCCAGATTTAACTTCTATGATTTCAAAAACCTTTATTAATGAGGTTGATATTAGTAAAATACAAGTAGGCCAGATGGTTAAGGTTGGTGTTGATGCCTTCCCTGAAAAAGAATTTGATGGAGAAGTGATTGAAGTGGCCAATATTGGTCAGGTTATTCCTGGAGGTGATTCAAAAGTTTTTGAGGTTTCTATTAAAGTAAATGGCTATGATAAAGACCTAAGGCCAGCTATGACTACGGTGAACGAAATTACCACCAATACATTAAGTGATGTGTTGTATATTCCTTTGGAGGCTGTCTTTCAGAATGATTCTTTGTCGTATGTATATCTAGAAGATAAACCGGATAGAAAACAAATAGTGAAGATAGGAGCGGAGAATGAAAATCATGTGGTGATAGAGGATGGATTAAAATCAGGACAAGTCGTATTGATGAATGAACCTGTTAGCGAATCGGAAGTGCCTTATGCTGGTGTAGAAATTTATGAGCAAATGATAAAGCAAGATTCTCTTGATGTTGCTGGAGCAGATTCATTATCATTAACCTCCAATCTGTAATAGATATGCACGATTTAAAACAACTTTATAGGCGGTATATCCATAATGTGATTATTGCTATTGAAGCCATCATGGCCAATACCGTTAAGTCTTTGTTAACCGCATTAGGTATCATGTTTGGAGTGGCCGCTGTTATTAGTATGTTGGCCATAGGTAAAGGTGCTCAGCAAGAAGTTTTAGAGCAAATTAAACTGGTTGGAGTTAATAATATTATTGTAACACCAGTAGAGAAGGCTATTGATGGAGAAAGTAGTGGTGGTGAAGAGGATGAGGATCAGAAAGGAAAAAGAAAATCGAAAGGCCTAACGTTGCAAGATGCTTATTCCATTATGGATGCCATCCCGTCGGTAGCTAAAGTGAGCCCAGTAATTAGCATGAACTATTATGCGGTTAAAAGTGGCAAGAGCTACCCCATTTTATTGGAAGGAGTTTCTTCTGATTATTTTTCGCTTTTAAATATTACCATTGATCAGGGTAAAACCTTTAGTAAAGAACAAGATGAAAAAGGTTTGCCCGTTTGTATTATTGGTGATAATGTAAAAAATAAGTTTTTTAATCAGGATAACCCTATTGGTAAATATATTAAAGTAGGTGAAAATTGGCTTCAGGTAATTGGAGTCGCTGAAAAAAGAGATTTTACCACCTCTGCATCTGACGAAATGGGTATTAGTTCTTCTGATAATAAAGTATTTATTCCTTCAAAATCATTGTTGATTCGATATAAAGATCGCTCACGAATTAACCCAGCCGATTTAGAAAGAATGAGTAGGGGAGGGCATCGAGGTAGGACAGAAGAGGTAGTAAAGACTGTCATTCAAAATCAACTAGATAAAATTGTAGTTCAGGTGGAAGAAACTGAACAATTAAGCGTTACGGCAGATGTCATCAAGCGAATGCTAATGCGTCGCCATTCCAATATTTACGATTTTCAGGTAACAGTGCCTGAGTTATTATTAAAGCAGCAGCAAAAAACCAACGACATCTTTAATATAGTTCTTGGAGCAATTGCTGGTATCTCTTTATTGGTAGGAGGTATTGGAATTATGAATATTATGCTTGCCTCGGTTTGGGAGCGCATACGCGAGATTGGAACTCGTCAGGCTATTGGTGCTTCTCGCAAGGATATTATTGTGCAATTTTTATCTGAATCTACCTTAATAAGTATAGGTGGAGGATTAATCGGTATTATCATTGGTGTGAGTATGGCTTACGTTATTGAGATGGCTGCTGACATTAAAACCATCGTATCCTTTTGGTCGGTGTTTATTGCTTTTGGAGTGTCGGCTACTGTAGGTGTGGTGTTTGGTTACATCCCAGCTCGAAGAGCAGCTTCTCAAGACCCTGTAGAATCTTTAAGACATTAAAAATGAAGATAAAAATCAAACAATTAACGCTATCCCTTTTTGTACTTTTTAGTGCTTTTCAGTTTGCGTATGCTCAAAAGGAAGAGGTGACTTTAAACCTCACCCTCGACCAGGCTATTGATGTAGCCTATACGCAATCGATATTTAGCTTTAGGCAGAAAAACATGTACTTGGCCAGGTATTGGCAGTTTAGAAGTTATAAGGCAGCTAAGTTGCCATTATTTGGATTGACCTCAACCCCAGTAAATTATCAACGCTCCATTGTGTCTCGTTATAATCAAGATACCAACGAGGATGAATTTGTGCCAACAGAAAGGTTGATTTCGGATGCCTCCTTAAATGTCACTCAGAATATTACAGCAACAGGTGGTAGAATAACTGCATCAACCGATCTGCAACGAATCCAAAACTTAGAATCGGGTAACCTATCATACTATTCAACACCAATTACCATTGGTATTACGCAACCTTTAAATGGTTATAACCAGTTTAAATGGCAATCACGAATTGAACCATTAAAGTTTGAACAGGCTAAACGAGAATACTTGCAGAGTCTGCAGGAGTTGGGGATGAGAACTACCAATGCATTTTTTAATGTGCTTAAAGCCGAAATAAATTACAGTATTTCGGAAACAAATGTATCGAATGCCGATACCTTATATAGAATTGGAAAAGGAAGGTTTGAAATTGGTACGGTTACACAGGATGAATTATTGGATTTAGAGCTGAGTTATTTAAATTCAAATATGTCCTTGTCTAGATCTAAAATTGATTTATACCAGGCACGTGTATCATTAAATTCTTTTTTAGGATTTGAAGATAATGTGCTTATTAAGTGCACTGTACCCAATAAAATACCTGCTTTAAAAATAGATGCAGACAAAGCCTTAGATCAGGCATTTATTAATAATCCCGATTTAATAAAGTATGAACAGCAATTGATTGAAGCTAACCGCGAAATAGCGCAGGCTAGAACAGAGAATGGGATTAATGCTAGTGTTTATGGTAATTATGGATATAATAAGAGTTCAAATGAATTGAATGATGTATATAAAATACCTTTTGGAGATGAGCAGAACCTACGCTTATCTCTTTCTGTACCTATTATAGATTGGGGATTAAGAAGAGGTAAGATACAAATGGCCAGATCGGAAAAAGAGGTAACTGAGGCAGAAGTAAGGCAAGCTAAAATTGACTTTGAGCAAGATGTTTTTATTCGTATTATGGAGTTTAATATGCAAGAGGAGCAAGTTAGAATTGCTGCAAAGGCAGACACTACAGCTTTGATGGGATATGAAGTGACAAAACAACGGTTTTTAATTGATAAAGTAGATGTTATTAAACTAAATGCTGCACGTAATTCGTTGGATGCTGCAAAGAGAAATTATATTCAGAGTATTCAGGAATATTGGTACAGTTATTTTAATATTCGTAGGATTACTTTATTCGATTTTGAAAGTAATGAGAGTTTAATAGAAGAATTGGATGATCTTTTACAGAAATAAAACACGATGATTAAAATAAATAAAATACCCAAAGTATATGGCTTTGCAGGCCTGGGAGTACTTGTGTTAATCATTGCTTTTGTGTTTTGGCCAAGCACGCTAACCTACGATACTGCCGAAGTAGAATCTATTCCTTTTAATATGGAAGTGATTGGAGAAGGGGAAGTACAGGCTTTAAAGTATGAGCAAATATTAATTCCCGAATTATTGAAGCGAAGAGAATTACGTATTTGGGATGTGAAAATTACCAATCTTATTGGTGAAGGGACTAAGGTTAAAAAGGGTGATTTTGTGGCTAGTCTCGACCCTTCTGGAGTGGAGGATAGAATTAGAAAGAGTCTGGAAAAGATTGATGAGTATGAAAATACTTTGGAGTCTGCCATTTTGGATAGTACCATTGTTTTAATGGAAAAGAGGGAAGACATTGTTAATACCTTGGATAATCTGGAAGAATGCAAAATTAGAGTAGAACAATCAAAGTATGAGTCGAGGGCAACGCAGCGCCAAGCCAATATTGCTCTTGAAAAAGCACAGTTAGATATCAATACTAAAAAAAGAAATTACGAAAAGGAAACACAAAGACAAAAGGTTAAAATTTCAAGAGCAAATAAAAGGTTAAATAGCGAGCGCGAGGTTCAGGGATTACTACAAGCCTTAAAAAAACAGTTAAGAGTGGTTTCACCTTCGTCGGGTATGGTGGTGTATGGTAAGAGCTGGAGAGGTAATAAAATAAAGGTGAATGACCATGTAGGCCCTTGGATGCCTTTGATTGCTACTATTCCTGATTTAAATTCCTTAGTCTCGGAAGTTATTGTGAAGGAAATTGATATCGCCAAAGTGCAAATAGGCCAAAAAGTAAGAATAGTGATTGATGCTTTTCCTGATGATCTTTTTGATGGGGAAATTAAAAATATAGCCAACATTGGTCAGCCTATAAAAGGAGCTGGGATGAATGGTTTTAAGGTGATTGTAGAATTAGAGACCAAGGGGAAAAAGATTTTGCCTAGTATGACTACCACAAATAATATTGTAATAGCCAGTTTCGAAAAAGAATTAGTGGTGCCTCGTATGGCCGTTTTTACCGAAGGAGATACGCAAATCGTATTTAAGAAAAAGGGTACTTCGGTGGTAAAACAAGTGATACAGACGGGTGGTGAAAATGAAACTCACATCCGTATTGTAAGTGGATTACAGAATGGTGATCAGGTATTGTTATCTCGCCCGAAATCATTTCAGGAAGAAACACTTATGTAGTCAACTTTTTACCCTATTTGTTGTTTGATTAAAGATGTTGTTAAACATCGATTAATTAATGAAGAAAAATATCTGCAATTAAAATCAACTGTATATATTTGTCACTCTCAAAAAGAAAATAGAATAGTTTAAAAATATAATATAGCAAAATTTAAAGCAATACAATTATGAAAGTAACCGTAGTTGGAGCAGGAAACGTTGGAGCTACCTGTGCAGATGTATTAGCATATCGTGAGATTGCTAATGAAGTAGTTTTACTTGATATTAAAGAAGGTGTAGCTGAAGGTAAAGCCTTAGATATTTGGCAAAAAGCACCAATCAACTTATATGATACTCGTACTGTTGGTTCTACTAATGATTATGAAAAAACAGCAGGTTCTGAAGTTGTTGTAATTACTTCAGGTCTTCCTCGTAAACCAGGGATGACTCGTGATGACTTAATTTCTATTAATGCAGGTATCGTTAAAACGGTAACTGAAAATGTTGTTAAGCATTCTCCAGAAGCGATTATTATCATCGTATCTAACCCACTTGATGTGATGACTTACCAAGCTCATATCACATCTAAATTCCCACGTGCAAGAGTAATGGGAATGGCTGGTATTTTAGATACTGCTCGTTACAGAGCTTTCTTAGCGGAAGAATTAAATGTTTCTCCTAAAGATATTCAGGCTGTATTAATGGGTGGTCATGGTGATACTATGGTGCCACTTCCTCGTTATACTACTGTAGGCGGTATTCCAGTAACTGAATTAATTGATGCTGACAAATTAGACGCTATTATTGAGCGTACTAAATTTGGTGGTGGTGAGTTAGTTAAACTAATGGGTACTTCGGCTTGGTATGCACCAGGTTCGGCAGCTGCTCAAATGGTTGAGGCTATTGTTAGAGACCAAAGAAGAGTATTTCCAGTTTGTATTAAACTAGAAGGAGAATACGGTATTGATGATTGTTACTTAGGAGTACCTGTTATTTTAGGTAAAAACGGTATCGAAAAAGTAATTGAGCTTGACTTAAATGATGATGAAAAAGCATTGTTACAAACAAGCCGTACTCACGTTCTTGATGTAATGAAAGTATTGGATAATAAATAATCTTAATACAATAATATATAACAAAGGCTGTTCGAAACTCGAACAGCCTTTGTTGTTTAATGCGATGTTGTAGGTTACTTCTTTAGCCCGACTAAAAGAGGGTTTTCATACAATATCTTTTGATCTTTCTCAAAGTCGTAAAGGGTTAATTCTCTTAATCTGTAAAAGGAAACCCAATAGGTCTCCAAAGACTTAATGTAATCGCGCTTTGCTTTATCTCTATCCGATAGGGATATATTTAAATCGGTAATACTGATTTCACCATTTTGGAATTTCTTTAGTGCAATCAGATAGCCATTACCAGCCACTTTATCAGCTTCTTGTGCAATCTCCAACTGTTCCTTTAACAAGCTAAATTGCTCTACTTGCACAATTACAGTTCGTTCAAAATTTTCTCGGTCTTGCTCCACATCAAAAATAACCAAATCACGACGACTTTCTGCTAGTTTAACATTAGAGGTAGATTTACCCCAATCTAAAATAGGAATCGCTAAAGAGAGCCTTAGAGATCGCTGATTAACAGTGTTAGAATAAACACCGGGAACTTCGTCTGCAATGTTGGTGGTTCCGTAGGTGCCTCTCAGTGTTGCCCCTAATCCATTATTGCGTTTTGCTCTGGTTAAGTCTCTATCTGCCTCAATAAGTCTTCTTTCGTATTGAGTAGCTTCTTTTCTGTTCTCCAACGCTTGCACAAGAGCTTTGTCTGGATTAACTTGAAACAAGACCATATTTAAAGGCATGATTAACTCTATGTTGCTACCTTGCTCTAAGCCGATATATTTTTTCAGTTCAAAATCAGCGTTACGCAAATCCATGTTAGCCTGTGTAAGTGCTTTTTTTGCGGTTAATACAGAAAGCTTAATTCTAGAATAATCATTTTCGCTAATGATACCCAGTTTTATTTTTGTTTCGGCTATACGCAGATTGTCCTTACTGTTTTTTAAATTGTTATCAGCTAGTTTGTAATTGGTTTGAACCGCTAAGTATTTAAAAAAACGATAGGTCGCTTTTCTAGAAATCTCTTCAATGGATTCTACATAGTTTTTTTGTGCTTCAGTATAAACCAATGGTTCTGTTTTTCGCGACCACTTCATCCAGTTATAGGCAAAAATAGGCTGAGTTATCCCAACCAGATAAGGGTTTCCTTGAAAGTTTACGTAGTCATGAACCAAATCCTCATACCTAAATAAAGTACTTTTTGCATATATTTGAGTTCCTGTTTGGGGTATGGATTGATTAACGGCAAGTTGTGCACTGTTTTTAAAATAGCCAATCTCCCTAAATTGTACACTACCATCGTTCTGAGTAATTGGTTTAGTACCTTCTTCGTAATTGGGTAAATCACCACTTAATACTAGCTGTGGCCTAAATTGAGCTTGAAAATTCTTCCATCGCCAAAAGTAGTTTTCGTAACGGTTTTGTTCGTATTTAACCGATGAAGACTGACTTATCGCTAAGTCAACTACGTTACGTAAGCTAAGTTTTAAGTTGTTATTGGTTTGACCATTTGAAATACTATAAACAAAAAGGCCAAGTAATATTAAGATGAATCTATTTTTCATTATTAGTTGGCTTTTTCAATTTTAAAGGAGTTCAGTTTACTTAGGGAAGCAATACTCGAAATAACGACTTCATCACCTGTTTCTCCACCGTTTAATACTTCTGCGTACTCCTCTGTAATTAGGCCGAATTCAATCTCTTTTTTCACAGCACTGTCGCCACTAATTAAATACAGGTTTTGTTTCTTCTTCCAATTAATTTGGTCTCCTCGTTTAACGCGTAAAACACCATATTTAGCACGTTTTACAATTTGCAGTTCAACCTTTTGGTTAGGAATAAGTTTAGACTGATCATCTTCGGTAAGTACTACCGAAAAATGGAGCTTGCCATTATCAAGCTGAGGCATAACCGAACTTACTCTACCTTGTAAGCGATTTTTGCCTGAACTAACATAGGCTTTTCTGCCAATCTTTATCAAGTTTCTAAACTTTTCATCAATAGAAGCTTCCACTTTTAAACGCGTTAGGTCCGATAAACGAGCAAGCGTTTTTTCTCCCTGAATCTTCTCTCCTTCCTGAGCATGTACACTTAAGATAATACCATCGGAAGGAGCTTTAACATCCATTTGAGTTAATAAAAACATCTGCTGTTTTAAATCTTTCTTTTGCATTTCAATTTGTAAAAGCAAACCTTTTTCATCTGTTGCTAATTGTGCCAGCTTAATCCAGTTTTTTTGCTTAACTAGTTTTAAATCTTTTTCAGCTAATGTAAGTTCTTGTTTGGTTTTGTCAACTTTAGCTTGCGATATACCACCAACCTCAAATAGTTGCTCTTGATCTGCAAGAGTTGATTTGATAGAAGCAATTTTTAGTTTCTTGGTTTCTTCGTTATACGATAAATCAGCCTTGGCACTTCGGGCATTTAACCTAGTTTTTTCCAGGTTGTTATTTTTTACATCCAGTTGATCGTTTATTTGCTCTATCTTATCCTTAATCGATTTTGGATCTAATTGCAAAACCACATCACCTTTAGAAACGCGCTGTCCTGGCCCTTTAATAATTTTAGTCAGTACACTGGAGGCAGGGCTCAATAAAATGACTTCGTTAGCTGGCTCCACCATTCCCTGGCAAAGTTCAAAAGTTTCTATATTTCCTTTGTCGATAGTGTAGGATTCAAATTCGCCCTCTATTAGTTTTGTTGGTTTGGGTTGACATCCAAAAATGATGCCTAGTAATATTACTAAAATAGTTTCCGCTAGGTATGGAAACCGAATACTCATGTTGCCTTTAAAATTCATAGTCTTTCTTTTCTTACGCATGACAAAATTACGCAAGCTTGTAGAATATGGTTCTAAATTCTAAGCTCAATTAGGTGGGGTTTTGTCCCTTTTTTTTGAAATGTATCTAATGGTCTGCGTAAATGTATTTGAGGGTGTGAAAGCCTGTATTTACTGCTTAAGTATAAGGTTGAGTTACTTCGAACTTAAAGTTTTTAATACATTTTCTTTTCGCATTCTCGATACAGGAACGGAATCGTTATTGAGCATTTTTAAGTAGCCGCCATCTCCTTTTTCAAATGATTTTACATGATGTTTATTTACCAAATGAGATTGGTGAACACGAATAAAACCTTCATCATTTAGAAGCTCCTCAAAATCTTTGAGTGTTCGCGAAACCAAAACTTTTTCGCCATTGCTTAAAAAAACGAAGGTGTAATTGCTTTCTCCTTGGCAACGTGTAATTTCTTTGGTTTTTACGAATAACACCCTTTCCTGCGAAGGCAAAGCAATAGATTTATCTTCTCCCTTTTGGTTGGCTTCTAACATTTGCCACTTCTCGTTAATGCCATTATGTGCATCCATAATTTTATCAGATACTCTAGCTACAGCTTCTTGTAGTTCTAATAAGTTTATGGGTTTAAGTAAATAATCGAAAGCGCAAAAACGAATGGCTTTAATGGCGTATTGATCAAAAGCTGTAACAAAAATAACCTCAAAGTCGCGATGAGGAATGGCTTTCAGCATATCAAAACCACTACCGCCAGGCATTTTAATATCTAAAAACACAAGCCTAGGTTTGATCTCATTTATTAGTTGAATACCTGAGGAAGCATTGTGCGCGGTACCCTCAATACTTATTTTAGGACAATATTCGTTTAATAAAGATGAGAGGTAATTGCAATTATTTACCTCGTCATCTATTATAACAGCTTTTATTTTACTCAATTTATTCACTTTCCAGTTCGTATGTAAGTTCAACTAAAGTACCGTTTTCATTTGGGTTTAAGCTTGATTTATTGGTAATGTTTAAATCAATATTTACATGGATAGAATCTTTTATCATGGCAAATCTTTTTCTGCTTAGTGAAATTCCATGACCATTACTGTTTTCGTTGTTGGCTAGGTAACCTGCTCCGTTGTCTTCTATTTGGCAAACCAAATGTTGTCCTTGTTTATTTAAGGTAATGATAATGGAGCCTTGATCCATCAAACCAGAAATACCATGAATAACCGCATTTTCGACAAAGGGTTGTAGGAATAAGGACGGAACTTCAATGTTAAAAATATCTAGCTCGTCGCTAATATTTAATTTGTAATTAAAACCAAAACGTAGTGTTTCAAGCTCTAAGTATTTCTTTATCGCACTTAATTCCTCTTCCAAGGGAATTAATTGTTTTTCTGCATTCATCAATACTTGTCGCATTAAGGAAGAAAACTCGGATAAGTACTTAGAAGCATCCTTGTTTTTTCCATCAGCAACCAAATGCTGAATAGAATTCATGGAATTAAATATAAAATGAGGGTTCAGTTGCGAACGGATTGATTTAAGTTCTAATTGCAAACGTTCTTTCTTCTCGTTAGCCAGTTTTTTAATTCGTTTCTGACGATAAAGAAAGGTCATTATAATAAGCATTAACAACACCAAGGTGCTACTAATTATCCAATAAAAGGTTCTCCAATCAAAGGAAGAGTAGTTGTTTTTTTCTTCCCATAGGTTCATGTATTCTTTTAAATTTTCAATTTCTTTTATGTAGTATTTAGTTTTCTCATATTCCGATATTGGTTTTGTTGGTAATGGATACCATAGTGCTTCAAATTGTAGATGTGGACTGATTAAAAATCCAGAATGCCGTTGTGCAGCACGATATGGTTGTGTTGAAGCATTTTCCCACATAGGGTTTATTAATATAGTTCCTTTATAATAATTCTTTAAACTGTCCATTACTTCTTTGGAAATTTCCGGGTCGGTAAGCACAAGTATAGTTTTGAATCGCTTGTCATTTATACTATCGTTAATTAAGCCCAGAGATTTAATTTGAAGCCAATCAATATCATTTTTTGTATTTTGGAAACTCAGGTAAGTCCATTTCTCTTTTAACGAAGTTGATTGAAATGATTTACCATCTAGTGTTTTTAATTCAAATGATGGAATAGTTTTACCAATCTGCATTTTCGAAATGTCTCCCATCTGTGAATTAAAATAATTTGCGAGTTCAGTCTCTGGGAATAGTTCTGAAAACATGTTAGTTAAGTTGATGCTTTCCTCAATAGCTCCTTTTCTTAAAGTCTCGCTAATTATATAGCTCATTAAAAAATATTGAGACTCATTGCTGGTAATTACTTTCGCGTAAGAGAACTGGTCTTCTATATTGATTAAATTTCTATAACTTCTTTTAAACTGCTGAATGGTTTGGTGATTGAAATAGCGATAAACAAACTCACGCATTTCGATAGAAGTATAGCACGAAAATTTATCCAGTTCAACGGCATTGTAAAGTGCATTTTTCCATTTCTTTTTATTTTCAATATGATGATTAATGTGATTTATTCCGGCCGTAAAATTATTGAAATAGATACTTGCCATCAAGTTTCTTTTGGCCCATATAGAAATATCTTTTTTATCAAGTTGGTTAATAAGTTTTTCGGAGTTCGTCTGAATTTTAGAAATTAATTCATCAGTAGACTTGGTTTTTGAAATAGCGTCTTTGGTTAGAGTGTGCGATAATAGTTTATCTGAAATTTTGAACTTCTGGCTATTTGTACATTCTATTTTCCAATGCTTTGTGTTGGTGTTTGCATCAATATTAAGTTGTATAGAATCGCCCGGTTCAATAAATAAGTATTTCGACGGACCTGCTCCACTTGAGTCGCTCACTTTTAATATAAGTTCATATGGCCTCTTTAAATTAAAAGAATGATTAAAATTACCATCTTTATTAACTTTGATGTCACCAATATTAAGGAGTTCGCTATCGCTATATTTTTTCCATAGATAAAGTTTCAGTGTTTTATCCTTCAGGTTCTTAATGCTTCCTGAAAGATGAACCTTTGTATCTTTCTTAAATGAAATCAAAGATGGATGGTAAGTTGCTTTAAACCTTCCTTTAAAATGAGCAGAACTGTTGATTTGGCCTTGTTTTATTCTGCCTTTGCTGTGGTCAAATATTAATGTGTCTGGTTCATTTTCAATGTTTACATTATAATCAGTAGAATACTTGTATGGTATTGATGATGTATCACGATAAGAAACAAACTTAAATTCTTGATATAAACATATTGAGGGAATTTTACTATTAGTTAGGTTTCCTAATGAGAGGTGGTAAGGCCTTGGAAGTTTTTTAAGTTTTTGTTTATATTCATCAATTGTATATGTAGTAGGGAAAAACTTTTGCAATATTCTTTTTGCTCCCCACAGGTTTCTCCCTATAAGAATATATTTGCCTAAATGTTTATGGTTACGACGGAATTCGGTATAATATTGATATTCTGTGGCGTCAGCTACATTATTTACTTTAATTATTTCTCCATAAGGGTTGATCTGGAAAGTTAAGGGAGTTTTCATTAGGTCTAGCCACGACAAATCATTTCCGTTCATAGCAGGCAGTCCGGAGTTACTGTTAAATGTATAATTGCCTTCTTGTCTCACAAAAGAAAGTAATGATGCCTTAATGGTTGTAATGGAGTCATTCTTAGAGATTACCTGAAATCTCATAGTTAAATCTGGAAAGTTCGTTTCAATATTGGTGTTCTTTTTTGAAGAAGAGGTTACTGCAATTTGATAAGCTTTTCCTGAATTATCTATAGTAATATCAAACTTATCCCCAACCTGAAAATTATATCTTAATGGTTTGTCTTCAGCTTTTGCGTTAATGAGTGATAGTAGAAGTATTAATAGCGTGCTTAGTATAGGTTTCATTTTGTTTGTTTTTGTTTTCTTATTTTTTATTAAAACAAATATGATACATCAAAGCTAAAATAATTGGAATGGATGAGTAATCGGTAGCTTTGATTGAGTATTTGAATTTATTTTTCTGTGTAACCTATTTTTAATTGTTGGAGTAAACAGTCGAGTATAAACAATATTAATTACACACGCAGATGAAGAATTTAAACAAGTTAGTTTGGATATTGGCAATGATAATGGTGGTGCTTTCATCATGTTCGGAGGATGAAGGTGATGATGATATCAAAAATGACGATGATGAAGTGGCAAAGATTGCCATTACTATAAAAGATTTAACGGCAAGTTCGGCCGTGGTAACTTTCCCTGTGTTAGAAGATTCTCATATTTATACCATAGAATTGTTTAATGCCAAAGGTGAAGCTGTGGATCAAGAGATAGTTGGAACAGGATTGTTGCCTGATGATGAGGTGGTTGATGGAGTGGCTACTTTAGACGCATTCACAGGGCTTGATGCTTCAAGTGATTATACGGTAAAAGTGAAAGGAACAAGAAATATTGCAGGTGAAGGTGGGGTGATGATTGCACAAGATGAAACCTCATTTACAACATTAGCTCAATAAAATATTTGTAAGTCATAGCATAAGGCTGCCCAATTTGGGTGGCCTTTTTTTTGCGCCATATTTCGGAATTCAATTGCCGAATTATATCTGTTATAATTTAAATAGTTAGCCATCGTGAGAAAGCGCGATGTATAATAAATATTAACATACTTATTAGGTAGGTGTGTTATTATTTTAGGAGGTGTTTTGTGTATAAGTTATTGGTAGTAAGGAGGTGATTGAGGTGTGCTTGTTTGTGATTTAGTGTGATGGTATGTGATGTTTAAGTATATTTATAAACTAATTTTAACATCTCAAATAATCGCATGCTTAAGTTTGAAGGACACGTACCAATCTATAAAAAGCTGATTGATTTTTATAGTAAAAAAATTGTAACCCAAGAGTTAAAGCCAGGCTCAAGGATAGACTCTATCAATAAAATGATGAGTCGTCATCAGGTTTCTAGAGAAACTGCAAAAAGGGTTATCAAGGCTTTAATTGAGGAGAAACTAGTTGTTTCTCAGGTAGGGCGTGGCACTTTTGTAAATAGCACAACGGAGCTTATAAAAGTTTGGGGAGTGGTCATTCCCTTTTATTCAAATAATATTGAGCAGCTGATATCTGAAATAAATCTAAAGGCTCAAGCAGCTGGTCGTAAGATGGACTACTTTCTGCATTACAATAATCCTGAAGAGGAAATGCGGATTATAGGAGAGTTGATTCGAAAAGGCTACGAAGCAGTTGTGGTGGTTCCTAATTACGACGAAACGGTTACAGGTGAGTTTTATATTCGATTAAATTCGGGTAATACCAAAATTGTTTTAGCTGATTATACCATGACTGGATCATATTTTAAATATGCCATTCAAAGTTACGATTTAGGCGTGAAAAGAGCAGTGGATTATTTATTTGAGCAGCATGATGGAAATTACTTGTTGTTGAGTCATGAAAGATGGCAAGGGAAAAACATGGTGTTTAGTATGATGGAGGATACTTTTGAAATGCTCTTGCAGCTGAAAAGTGGAAATAACAAATTGTTTCATTGTTCCAACATTAACGAATTGACCGAGGATTATTTTAGAGCAAATAATATTAAAGGCGTATTGTCTGTTCAAGATTCGATTACTATTCGCTTAATAGGCAGAATGAAGAATTGGGGAATTTCAATTCCAGAGGAAGTTGCTGTGGTATCATACGGAAATACAGAGTTAACCAAATTGTTTGCTCCGTCTATTACAGTAATTGATTCGAAATATGATGTAATGGCAGATAGAATACAGAAGCTTATTTGCAATGAAAAGGTTAACAACGAGCAAATAGTTATTCAGCCAGAGCTGATTGTTAGGAATACCTAACTAATGCTATTTATGCATTAGCGAACCCCAAAGACAATATTACTTAAATATGGGTAATATAACTTTAAAATATAATCATGAAAGCACGTAGTTTTGCTATTATTCAATAAATCATTGACTTTGGCATTATTAAAAGTGTGTTAATTAATGAAGTAAGAAGAAAAATGAGGTAACCGTATTGATAGCTTTTCATTGGCAGAATGAAATAAAAGGGATGGCAGTCCTTGGATAATATCTAAACTGGTTATTTTAAAATACAGACTTAAATAAGGCAAAGTTTAAACAAACAAAAACAAACAAGATTAAATCTAAGAATTATGAATGAATTACTGGAGAAATTGGCGTATTGTGTAGAGTTCGGTAAAATCAACAAAGTATCACCATTCCCTCCAAATATGAAGGATCAGGATGGAGCAGATGAAATTGCTAAGCAATTGTTAGATGGGGGAGTTCCTGCTACCGATATCTTGATGAAAGGGTTAATGCCTGGAATGGAAAAAGTAGGTGTTAAATTTCGCGAAAATAAAGTATTTGTTCCTCAAGTATTGATGAGTGCAAAATCAATGAGTGCAGCATTAGATCACCTTCGTCCATATTTCCAATCGGGAGAGGCTGAGCGTAAAGGAATCTTCATCATTGGAACCGTAGAGGGTGACTTACATGATATAGGTAAAAACCTTGTAGCTATGATGGTTGAAGGTAATGGTTACGAAGTAATTGACCTAGGTACTGATGTTAAAGCTGAGCAGTTTATTGAAACAGCTGAGAAAAATCCAGGAAGTGTAATCGGATTATCAGCTCTTTTAACAACAACAATGGGTAACATGGAAAAAATTGTTGCTACTATCAAAGAGAAAAACGCAGACTTAAAAGTATGTATTGGAGGAGCTCCTGTAAATCAAGACTTCTGTGAAAAGATTGGTGCGGATAGCTACAATCCAGATCCACAAGGAGTGGTTGAGTTCTTAAATGCATTAGCATCATAAATTAATAGTCAATAGATAATTGGTTAATAGTCATTAGTGTTTAATATCGATGACTAATACTAATGACTAATAAAGAAAATAAAATGAAGGGTTTAGAATTAATTAAAAAGGCGATGAAGCTTGAGGAAGTTGAGAGAATTCCTTGGGTACCATTTGTAGGAGCACACGCAGGAAACTTATTGGGTTTAACAGCTACTGAGTTTTTAAAATCGAGTGATAAAATTGTTGAGGGTGTTAATAAGGCCGTTGAGCTTTATAATCCCGATGGAATTCCTGTAGCATTCGATTTGCAAATAGAGGCGGAAGCATTAGGCTGTACGTTAGCATGGGCAGATGATAACCCACCGGCAGTAATTTCGCATCCATTAATGAACGGCAAAACTTTAGCAGATTTAAAAGTTCCTTGTCCTTGTGCGGGTCGTATTCCTTTGGTGATGGATGCTACACGTGTTTTAAGAGAAAAGCACCCTGACCTAGCGCTATACGGTTTAATTACTGGTCCTTTTACATTAGCACTTCACCTTTTAGGCACCGACATCTTTATGCAAATGATGATGGAGCCAGACAAAACTCACGAGTTAATGCGTTTTGCTACAGATGTGGCAAAAATGATGGCTGGTAATTATATTGAAGCTGGAGCTGATGTGGTAGCTATTGTTGATCCAATGACTAGCCAGATTGATCCAATGAGTTTTGAAACATTTGTTACTCCATACATCACAGAAATCAATGATTTCATTCGTGAAGCAGGAGCGCTAAGTTCATTCTTCGTTTGTGGTAATGCACAACAAAATATAGAAGAGATGTGCAAAACAAATCCTGATAATATCTCTATTGATGAGAATATTCCTTTGGACTTTGTTCGTGATATGGCTTTAAAGCACAATGTATCATTCGGAGGTAACATTAAACTTACCGTAGTGCTATTAATGGGTGATGAAGAAGCTTCACGTAGAGATGCTCTTGAGTGTATGGATATTGGTGGTAAAAAAGGTTTTATTCTTGCTCCAGGTTGTGATTTGGCCATGGATACACCAAAAGAAAACCTGATTGCCGTTTCAGAGTTAGTATACGATGAGGTTCTACAAGGAGAACTTAGAGCTTCTGAAGCAGCAGGTATGGATATTGAATTACTTGACCTAACGAATCACTGGGATAAAGAAAAAGTAATTATTGATATCATTACTTTAGATTCTTCATCATGTGCTCCATGTCAGTATATGGTTGATGCCGTATCTCGTGCATCAGAACCTTATGGTGATAAAGTAATCTTTAAAGAGCACCGTATCAAAGAAAAAGAAGGTGTTCAGATGATGGCTTCGTTAGGTGTTAAAAACCTACCTACAATTGTAATGGATGGAAATATTGATTTTATTTCTCAAATTCCTCCTATCGATGATATTAAAGCTAAAATAGACGGCTATTTAGCGGCAAAAAACTAGTTTGGAAAACAACTGATAAAGCCCGGTTACAGTCAGTTGTAATCGGGTTTTGTTTTTTAAAGAAAACTTTGACGCACAAGGTTTTTTATCCTTTATTTAATAGCAATCACGTTAACAGGATATGAGTTTAAATAATTCGCTCCGGCCGTGCCGGTTTAATTTAATCACAGGTTTTTTAGGTAGCGGAAAAACTACCTTATTGAGTCATCTTTTAAAAGAACTGTCTCAAGAAAAACGTATTGCTGTAATTCAAAACGAATTTGCACCTACAGGTGTTGATGGCAAAGAATTACAACAATCGAATACCGATTTTAAATTGGTGGAGATTAACAATGGTTCTGTGTTTTGCGTATGTCAGCTGACCAACTTTGTGAGCAATATGCAAAAGCTAATTGAAGAATATAAACCCGAAATAATATTTCTGGAAGCTTCTGGTTTAGCGGACCCAATTAGTGTGGTGGAACTATTACAAACGGATGAGTTAAAGGATAAAGTTACCTTGGATATGAATATCTGCTTGGTAGATGCTCCAAATTATTTCAAAGGACTTTCTGTGGTTCAGCGTTTTAAACACCAGCTCATGGTGGCCGACCATATCATCATTAATAAGGTTGATATTTTTAAAGGCGATTTAAAAGAGATTAAAGATTCTATTCAGGAGTTAAATAGTTATGCTCAGATTACGGAGACAAGCTATTCAAAAGTAAATTGGTTAGCCCTTTGCTCGGGAAATACAACACAAGGAGAGGCAGCTAAACGTTTTGAAGGTCAACAATCAGAGGGCAGACCTGACACAGTGGCTTGTGTTTTAAGAAGCCACGAGAAATTATGCGAGTGTAATTTAAAAGCATTTTTACATCATCTTAAACAGGATTGCCCTAGGATAAAAGGATTTTTGAATTTAGATGATGGCCGAGTGGTATCGGTTCATACCGTTTTTGACGAAGTGGAAATAAAAGAAGTAAGTAATTATACAGGGCGTTCGGAATTAATAGCTTTTGGAAAGGATTTAACGATAGGGAAGTTAAGAGGAGTCTTTAATCAGTTTGTAAAATAATAGGTATAAAACTATCAGCCCAAGGTAAATGACTGTGCAGTAGCATTGCCATCCTGGCTAACGAAGTCGCCCATGCATCGATACATCACTAACTAAATGAATGAAGCAAAAGGTCTTTGCATCGGAATTAAATACTTGAGTAAGGAAATAAGAATACGATATTAAATAGTTAGTGTTTTGTTATATTAGTAGCCACGAGGTTTGGCTCTAACAAGAAAAAAGTGTGCTGCACAAATTAATAAGTTCATGCAAAAGGAAAAAATAAAGCATTATCAAATACCTATTAGGGATTTAGATATCTCGATGAGTGATGTAGAAGAAATTGCTCATATGGGTGATGATATGCCTTCATATCAAGCATTTTTAGATGAAGAGTTAAAGCAGCTCGAGGGTGTGGCTTCGGTGCAAGGTGGTTATAGTATAGAGGATGCTTGCGTTAAAGGTGATCATTTACTAGTTGGAGAAGTTGAGTTTATAACAGGCAAGGCAGTGAGTCATCATTATAGAAATATGAATCGGGCAGTGGTATTTATTTGTACGGCAGGCGAGGAAATTTCAAATCGTTCAAAAGCCTTAACTGAGCAGGGAGAACTTGTTGAAGGGTATTTATTGGATGTGTTAGGTTCGGTGATGGTAGAAAAGGCTATGGATATTATTCAAGATGCCTTGCAAAATGACATGGCTGAGCAGGGACTTAAAATCACCAATAGATATAGTCCTGGTTATTGTGATTGGAACGTAAATGAGCAAAAAGAATTGTTTTCTTTCTTTCCGGAACAGTTCTGTAAGGTGAGTTTAAGTGAATCGTGCTTAATGAACCCTGTAAAAACAGTCAGTGGTATTATAGGAGTTGGCGAGAATGTGAAATTCCATAAGCATGTTTGCCACGCATGTAGTAGTGTTAATTGCCTTTATCGAAACGAGAATAATAAGTAATATATGCCTTCCTTAAAACTTCATAGTAAGCAACAAATCATCCATTGTGAATTTGAACAAGGTGAGTCTTTGCTTCAGATTATTCAACAGCAAAATGTTAATATTCCAGCACCTTGCGGAGGCAACGGAACCTGCGGAAAATGCAAAGTTAAAGTAAAGGGCTTAGGTCTGGTAAACTCGTGCACACACTTCCCTAACGACAATATTGAGGTGGTTTTGCCTAACGAAAGAGAAGCTAAAATACTTACGCATCAAAACGATTATACCTTACAACTTCCCGTTCAGCTAGATGAACTAGGGCAGCAATCCGCATATCCAATTGGATTAGGTATAGATATTGGTACAACCAGTATAGTATTTTACTGGATTAGTTTGATTACGGGTAGTATTATTCGAAGCGTAGGAGTGGGTAATCCGCAAGTAAAATACGGAGCTGATGTGATAAGTCGCATCAATTACTGTAATAGTAAAGAGAATTTATTAACGCTACAGAAGGAGTTAGTTGATGTTATCAATACGCAGATAAACACATTTGTTGAAATGGAAGGTTTGACGCCTGATTTTTTGGTTAAAATTTCTGTTTCGGCTAATACAACTATGCTGCATTTGTTGGCGGGTATTGACCCTACTTCTATTGCTTTGGTTCCCTTTAAAGCGCAGTTTCTGGAAGCTAAGAAAATAAAGAGTTGTGAGTTGGGTATTGTTGCAAATGCAGAAGCCGAGATTCATTTAATGCCTTCCATTTCTTCTTATGTCGGCGCTGATATTGTATCGGGCTTGGCTTCGCTTAAGGCGGATGAAAATATAAAGAATTACCTATTTATTGATATTGGTACCAACGGTGAGATGGCTGTGGTCACCCCTGAAAAGATATATTGTTGCGCTACCGCCGCAGGACCAGCTTTTGAAGGGGCTAACATAAAATATGGTATGGGTGCCTTTGATGGAGCTATTTCAGCTTTTGGCGTTGATGGTGTGCGGACTATCTCCGATGAAAAACCACGAGGAATATGTGGCTCTGGATTGCTGGATATTGTAGCTTTTTTATTAGAAAAGAATATCGTAGGAATGGAAGGAGAGTTGCCTGAGGATTATACTTTGGTTAGTAAAGAAGAATCAGCTAATGGAGAAGCCATCGTGTTAACTCCGCAAGATATTAGAGAAGTGCAGTTAGCCAAAAGCGCTATTGTTACAGGCGTTAAAATATTGGTGCAAGAAGCAGGCGTTAAAATGGACGAACTAGATGCCGTTTTTTTAGCAGGCGGTTTTGGTAATTATATGAATCCAGAAAGTGCTATTAAAATTGGTTTACTACCAGCAGAAGTTTCAGGAAAGATTATTACCGTTGGAAATACTTCAGGAACGGGAGCCATGTTAAATACCATCAGCACTAAATTTGAAGAATACACCCATCAAATCATCCAGAAATCATCGTTAATAGCCTTGGCTGAACATCCTGAATTTGAAATGGAGTTTGCGATGAATATGTATTTTTAATTTCTTTCGGAATACCTACAATCATAATTATACAGTTTTAAATGAAGTCTCAACGTTGAGACAATTGAAAAGATTGTAGGGTGAGAAAAATGAGGTTTAAATCTGTAATTTGTCATATTATTTTATTTGGGGTGTATTACGAATAAATAAACGGCATGTATGGATGAGGGGTGTTAAGATAAATACTTTTAAGTAGGGTGTTTTGAACTTCAGGGCCTTGTTGTTATTTCCCAATGGCATATATATTCAGAAATACACCTAGTGTTTTACTTAAGGTTTGATAATTCACTAAGCAGTTTGTAGTCTAAATAGGAGACTGCGGAAAAATATGTTGTAGGAGAGCTTGTTATAGGTTCTCCTTTTTTATGGTCATTAATGCTTATTGATATGGGGCTGTATATAAGCTAGCGTGTGTCATACCCATGAAATCATTAATTTTTTTTATCTTTCTTTCCTGTTAATGTACATTTTATGGGCGAGGTATTTCCAAGTGTAATATATAAACAAAAAAATGATGACCTTCAGATTGAGGTCATGACTTTCGAAGAGGTTAGTTCTAAAGTAAAGTCTCCCAAAGGCCACGACCCTTACGCTCCTCATAAGATAGCTTTTTATCTGATTATGGTTGTGACAGAGGGTGAGATGAAACACTTTGTAGATTTTAAGTTTTACACTCTACATAAAGGAAGTGTATTGTTTGTTGCCAAAAATCAGTTACATCATTTTACCGATTCATTTAAAACGGCTAAAGGGTATTGCATTATTTTAAACAGTGCTTTTTTAGAGGACCACTATTTTATACCTGATAATATAAAATTCAATCGGTTATACAATTACCATTTAGAGGAGCCTATTCTTCATCAGCACGAAATGGGAGAGGATAGCTTTATGGGTGTAGTACAAAAGCTGTATGAAGAGTATCATTTTCCTGATTCATATGCAAAAAGAGAGATATTAAGGGCGCTGGTACATATCATCCTATTAAAATCGGAAAGAGTTAAAGAAAGTCGGTCAAAGAGTTCCGCTCAGCCATACTGGTTCGAGGTTTTTACTACATTTAAAAATAAACTCGAAAAAGAATATGTGCAAACCAGAAGTTCAGCTTATTATGCTTCGCAATTAAATGTTTCGTATAAGTTTTTAAATGATGTGGTTAAAAAATTAACCCAGAAAACCATCAAGGCCTTCATCGATGACTTTGTTACAACCGAGATAAAACGTTACCTAGTGTCATCCTCCTTGTCGGTAAAGGAAATCGGTTATAAAACTGGTTTTGAAGAACCTTCTAATTTGGTTAAGTTTTTCAAGAAAAATACGGATATAACTCCACTTCTATTCAGAAAAGATTCTGAGTAAGGTTACACTTTTATCATTTTTGTAAATGCTTTTATAACGCTTAGTTCGGTAAATACCCAGACTTTTGTGGTATTCATAAACTATTAAACCGATTAAGCATGAAACTTATTAAATTACAGATTTTACTAGTTGCTGTTATGGCAATTACTTTTTTCATCTCGTGTGACAACGACGATGATGTTACCATTTTTACTGTGGAGGAAGGGAATACAGTTACCATGAGAAATACCTATAACGATTCTCATGTGCCTGAGATATCTTTTTCTTCTTATCTTGATTTTGCATTTGCTGGTTCAGAAGTTGAGTTTCCAGAAGCTCTAAAAGTACAATTGCCAGATAGTGAGAGTCCGATGATTAATGGATTATATGCGATTGATCTTAGCGAAAATTCCATAACGTATAAACTTTTACCATCTGCAGAGGATGAATTTTGGAAAACTAATTATCGCACTTTAGAGGCGGGTGTAAAAGACAGATATTACCTTACTTTTTCCGAAAATCATAATGTAAGCGACTTTACGGCGAGTAACCCAGCTATTAATTTAAGAATAGATGCGAACAATGTTTTGGTAGTAGAAGTAGGCGAAGGCTTCGTGTTTCAACCTGGTGCAGCGTTCTCCATTTCATTAAACGCAATTGATGAGGCTAGTCCTGCCATACCTCAAGGTGCTGCTATTACCATGCGAAATACTTATAATGATTCAGATGTGCCAGAAGTGTCTTTTGCCTCTTATGTTGATTTTGCCATGGGAACTTCTTTGGGTGAAGCTGGCTTAGATGTAACTGCAAATGTAGTTTACGAAGGAGTAGCCTTGGGTGAGGCTGGTTTAGATTTAACCGCTGATTTAAGTTATTCGTCTACCGAGTTTCCTGAAGCTTTAAAAGCGGATTTAACGGCTAACGGAGCTTTTTTAATTAATGGACTGTATGCCATTAACTTTACTGAGAATACAATTACTTATACTTTATTACCAGTGGCTGGTGATCCATTTTGGAGTAACAACTACCGAGTACTTGAAGAAGGTGTTTTCGATAGGTATTACTTAACATTTGAGAACCCACATGGTGTAAGTTCATTTACCTCCTCGAACGAAGCGGTTAATTTAAGAATCGATTCTGATAAAATACTCGTGGTTGAAATTGGTGAAGGATTTGATTTTAAACCAGGTGCTTCATTTACGCTTTCTTTGAATTAATTAAGGACAAGGGCTGGTTCAACTTTTATCATTATTAGTAAAAGAATAACCTTTACAGGCTATGTATCAATCGCTAATTTTGTTTTGTTGAATTAACCCGAATATTCAAAATCATATTTTACACCTTAAGTAATGAAAGCAACGAAAGACAAAATTCTAGTACGAAATGGGGAAGGTGAGAACTACAACTACTCGCAAGACCATTGTTTTATTAAGCTGTCTTCGCACCATACAAGTGGAGAACTCAGTTTTGTAGAAGATACACTTAAGCCAGGATTCTACTTGGCACGCCATCATCATAAAATTATGACCGAAATATTTTACATACTAGAGGGTGAGGTAGAATTAATTTTTGATGATGAAACTATTGTTTGTAAAGCTGGTGATACCTTAACAGTTCCTCCTAAAGTTTGGCATGCTGCCAAATGCGAAAAAGGTGGAAAAATGCTCTCTATCTTTAGCGGAAGAGGTCGTTTTGATGTCTATCTGGAAAAACTATCGAAGATGACGGATGAAGATTTTGCGAATGCAGATTTGATGAAACAGCTTTCGGAAGATTTTGATATCTACGAGAGATAATAACGGTTTATCTTATTTAAAATAAGAAGATATGAACAAGTTTAAACAAAGCCTTATTGCTCAAAAATTAGAGCAAGAGTTAAGCATAAAGGAAGGCATTGTAAGGGTAGACCATTCGTCATGTGATGGATGCGAAAGTTGTGTATCGGTATGTCCACAAGATGCTATTGAAATTGTTTTACTGTCGGATAAGGAGGTGAAGCAACTTCCTTTTAAAGGCCGATTAAAAGCAATGTTGAAGGGAAAATACAAGGCTAGTATAAATGAAGGTAATTGTACCTCGTGCGGTAAATGCATGAAGCAATGCCACGAGTTTGCCATTCATAAAGTAGCCATATCAAACTAAAAACAAAAAAAAAGTAAATCATGATAACGAAGAAAATAATTTTAGGGTTCCTAGCATTTGCATTAACTATGGGAACTGTGTATGCGCAATCCTCAAAAGAAAAAAAGCAAAATAATATGAAAGAAATAGTAATGCCATTTTATCAAAAAGCTTTAACAGTAAATAAAGAAAGTAATCCTGCTGAAGTTTTAAGTCAACTATTAGCAGACGATTTTATATCGTATGGTACTATTGAAGCGGCTAATAAAAATAAGGAACAACTTATTGGTCAGGTAGGTTTTTTCTGGAAGATGATTCCTGATTTAGTTTGGGAACCGCAAGAGGTGATTGTAAACGGAAATCAAGTTATTGTACGAAGTAAAGTTTCAGGTACGCCTAATTCTCCTGAAGGAAAATTCTTTGGCGTTCCAACTAATGGTACCAAGTCATTTATTACAATGTCTATCGATATTCATACAATAGAGAATGGTAAAATTGCTAAAGTAAACCATGTAGAAGATTGGGCAACGGCCATCAAACAAGTATCCGCAAAGTAAGTATATAAAAAAAGGTGATGAAGTGGGAGGTTGAAATATACCTTCTGCTTCACTATTTAAAATTTAATTACATGAAGGACGGCAATATTAACTCCAAAGCTAAACGAAACTATTATGTAGATGTTATTGCATTTATACCATTCTTACTTTTATTAATTTCTGGTATTGTTATGCTTAAATATCATGCTGGAGCTCCCTATGAATCTACAGCAATGGGTTTAAGTGGCTATGTTTGGACTAATGTGCATAAGGCGCTCACCATAATAGCTTTGCCCTTGGTGGTGTTGCATTTGGTATTACACGCTAATTGGCTGAAGAAACTATTTACCTTTAAACTTAAAAATAAGAACAAGGGTATTAATATTAGCTTGTTTATATTTTTTGTTTTGTGTGTGGTAACTTCTCTTTTGGGATGGTTAGTTTTTCCAGATTCTGATATTGCTGGCCTATTGCTTGGCTTACATAACAAGTTAGGTATTGTATTGGTGGTGCTTTTTGTAGTGCATGTTCTTATTTATACAAAGTGGCTTGTTAAAATGACCAAGAAGGTGTTGGATTAAAGACTACTTAGTTTGTTATTTAAATATACACCTCCCAAGTTTCTGAAGCTTGGGAGGTTTTGGAATTATATCTCCTCCAGTCTCTTTATCAGGTCATCTAACTTCTGTCGAACCACGGGGTAGCTTGCATCAATCATAGCACCTAAGCGTTTAGGACTGCCGTTACTCTTAATGAATGCTATCATTAGCGATTGCTCTTCGGGTGTAAGTTTTAATAAGGAAGGTAAGGCGTAATTACCTTCAATTTTTGTTTCGCAATTATTGCAATGCATATGTGTTACGTGTAAGTTGTTGGAACAACTGGGGCATGCCAATGGAAGTTTTTGTTCTGTCATAATGAGTTTACTTTAGTTTCAGTTAACCCAAAGTTATACAAAAAGCAATATAATAGGTAATTAGATGATATAATAGTTAGAGAGATTAATATTATTCATCTTATAGTTGTTTTAGTAATAAATTAGTAATTATAAATATGGCGTGCGTTAGTCCGAGTAAAAGATGCGTCAACCCTCATGTCGTTTTATTAAATCTGCACATAAAAGAAATGAATCCGCACATCATCTTAACTAATCCGCATATAATAGAATTAATTCGCACATAAAAGATATTACTCTAATTGTGAATACTATTGCACTTAACTCAGAATATATTACTGATATGGCAAAATATATTGTGCTTAATGTAGAATATATAACGGGTAGTGCGAATTATATAACTCATATAGTAGAATGAGTGAATATTGTTATAAAATATTTAATCGTTACATATTCTTAATGTTTTAGCGTATTCTTCAATAAAACACTATAAATATCCTGATGAGGATAAGCTGCGATACAAGCATTAATGGCTTCATAGGCATCAAAGTAGTGTTGCTGATTGTACAGCTCAAAAATATGATTCAGGTTGGTGTAGTGACTGTCTGACACATTAAAAACTGAATCACACGATTTCGCCTTTTTGCACACAATGGTGCCATTAGCCGGTCTGCCTTGTGGGGTATTACTCATGGTCCAATAATACGATTTGCCTTCAACAAAACTAACTTGGCTTAAGTCAATAATTGTATCCTTAACTTCTTTTATTTCAAAAACTACTTTTTGCGTTTTAGAATCTTTTAAAACAAACGACATATTTAAGGAGTCCATTTTAGCGCCCTGAAGACGAAGAATAACATTCTCGGGGTAATGTATTTTAGATTTTAAAGGAAATATTTGCCCTTTACCTCTAATTCGTGATGCTGAGCCAGATTGATTGATTAGGCTCATTTCTCCTTCAGCCCTATTGGCCATTTCGCTTATATTGTTATCATTGCCATTCTTCTTCTCAGGAATGGTATAATCAGAAACTGCAGCGACTACCACCTCTTCTCCCGAAAATAACATCACGGTAGCTTGCCCATCTTTTACTTTTAATTGTTCTCCTGACGAAAAACGCTGAAGCATCTTTAAATCAATTTCTTTTCCATCTCGTAAAAGCACACCTTTCCCCTTTAAGGATAGTATCATAGCCGAGTAATTGGGTTTACTTTGCCCTGAAACAAAGACTGAAATACAAAGCAGAATAGTAATAAATGATGTCTTTAGCATAGCTGTTTCTTCAATTAAAGCAGCAAAATACAGTTTTATTTTTTCGTGCGCTTAAATCTCTATCTAAAATTTTATCTTGCAAACTTCAAACTGGCTAAGCAGCGTCCTAAACGATTCATTTTAATGTTATGAAAGTTTTGTATAGTGTC
>NZ_LXYE02000035.1 GCF_001659685.2 Labilibacter marinus | reverse complement strand
TATTGGTTATAAAAGTAAGCCCACTTTTGTATTGTATTGTATTGTATTGTATTGTATTGTATTGTATGGATATCACGGTATTCGCATTTAGACAAATATCTAATATACCACCCCGCCTTCGGCACCCCTCCTAAGATTCAGGAGGGGAAAGTGCTGCGGAGTTCTCCTCCTTTTTTTAAGGAGGAGTACCGCGAAGAATGAGTGGGGAGGTGGTTTTAAAATGTTAATGGAGTTGCCCTAGTATGGATACTTGATTTATTGTAATAAATATGAAACGACCTTGTAATAATTAATTCTTCAATTTTTCACCATGGAGAATGATTAAATTTTCTTGGGAGTTCCATGCAACAAATGAAAATTATAAACGCATGAAATTCATTTTAATCATATGCTTTTTAAGTGCAGTTACGCATGTTTATGCTGCGCCAATCGATGCTGAAAATCGTGAATCGAAGGAGTATGTTGATTCTGTTAAAGCGGTTATTCAGAATGTTCATGAGGAAGATGTAAATGCTCCTAAGCTGTTATTGTCTTTATACAAGGAGCTTGGCTCAACTTTTCAAAAGGAGGGTTTGCTAGATAGTGCATTATATTATTATAGTTTGGGCGAGCAACTAATCAGTGCAGATAAAAATGATTCCATTTACGCTTCTTTGATATATAATAAGGGATTGGTTTTTTACCAACAAGGCAAGCATAAAAAGGCCTTAGAATATAGCCTTCAATCCTTAAGTTTGGATAAAGAGTTAGCTGATAAAAAGGCGATAGTAGCTTCATTGAATAATGTTGCTTTGGCTTATCAGGCCATGGGCATTTATGACAAAGCCCTTGAATACCGCTTGCAATCTATCAAGCAAATTAGCGATGAGGAAAGTGTTGATATGGCCATCGCGAATTATAATTTGGGTAGTTTGTATTTAAAGCTGAATAAGCATGAACAAGCTTGGGAGTATCTCATCTTATCGCAAAAGTTATTAAAGAAGACCCAGATACAAGATAAGGAGAATGAAATGGCACATCCTCTATCGGAATGTATTTATTCTATGGGGAATGTAAAGCTGGTAGAAAAGCAATATGAACAGGCCATTGAATTATTTCAGGAAGCTGCGGGTTTAAAACAAATCATTAATGATGATAAAGGTCTGGGGAGCTGTTACGACCAGATTGGCCTAGCGCTTTCATTGCAAGGTAAGTTCGACGAAAGTTTTAAAAACTTGTTTACTGCCTTGAGTTTTAAACTGCGTGCGCAGGATAAGGAAGGGGTAGCGATGGTTTATTTTAGAATTGGAAATCTTTATTTTGTTCAACGTAATTATACGGATGCTGAGCGTTTTATTAATCGGAGTATAAAATCAGCTCAGGGCATTAATCATTACGAGTTGATGCTCGAAAATTATCAGGTTTTGTATAAGATTTATTCGCAGCAGCAAAAAAATACCTTAGCATTAAAAAGCCTGGAGTTGCATCAAGTTTATTCCGATTCTCTAAAGCATGAAAATGCGCTTAAGTTGATAGAGGAGATGAGTGTGCGTTTTGAAACGGAGAAGAAGGAGAAAGAAAATCAGTTGTTACTACGCGATAATGAAATTCATACTTTAACTATCCTAAAACAAAAGACCTATACGCGTTACTTAATAGGCGTAATCTTTTTGGTACTCATTATTGTATTGGTGCTGATTGTGCTGTTTCGATCGAAGCAAAAAACGAACCGTATTATCTCGCATAAAAATAGATTATTGGGAGAGCAGAATACTCAAATAGCCCAGCAAAACACCGAGATTGAAGCCAAGCGTAAAGATTTAACCGATAGCATAGAATATGCCTTGCGTATTCAGGAAGCTATGCTGGTAAATATGGAGCAGTTGAATAAAGTGGTGCAGGATGCTTTTATACTGTTGAAACCCAAAGATATTGTGAGCGGCGATTTTTACTGGTTTACTCAGGTACAAGATAAAGTGATTGTGGCTGCTGTCGACTGTACGGGGCATGGTGTTCCTGGGGCTTTTATGAGCATGTTAGGCAATACGCTTTTAAACCAAATTGTGCTTCGCGAAGGCATTACTTCGCCCGAAATGATATTGGAGCGATTAAGTGAAGAGGTGCAATTGGCGCTAAAGCAAGAGGAAACGCAAAACCAGGATGGGATGGATATGGCCATGTGTGTCATCGATCAAAGTGCTAATACCGTATCGTATTCGGGCGCTAAAAATCCGCTTATCATCATTAAAAATGGAGTGGCAGAACGTATTAAGGCTAACAAAAAGCCCATAGGTATTAGTCGATATGAGTCGGAAAAATTTGTAAAACATACCATCGATATTACCGAGGAAACTTATTTTTATATGTTTTCGGATGGTTATGTCGACCAGTTTGGCGGCCCGAAAGGAAAGAAATTTATGGTGAAACGTTTTCAGCAATTGTTGTTAGATATCTATCAGCAAACCATGAACAAGCAGCGTGAAACACTGGATACCACTTTAAATAATTGGATACAGAATGACGAGCAAATTGACGACGTATTAGTGGTTGGTTTTAAGTTGGGTGGTTAACAATACATGAACCAAGCTAAAATTCCAAGTTGAGCAACCGACATCAATAACGCAGCTTGGGTCCCACTTTTCTTTAGTTTTGAACAGATAGAAAGCTGTTTGACCGAAGGGAGTTCTTTCTATCTAAAAATAAAGAATGTAGTGGGTAAGCGAGTGTTGCAGTCGGCGGTCTTTTTTCCTTCTTTTTTGACTGTAGAAAAAAGAAGGAGCCCCTGCGGCTTAAGCAGAGGAGAGTGTTTTTACTTGAAATGGGTTATTTTAAGTTCATGATATTTTAAATGCGTTTACCATGGATGAAATCCCAGAGTGATAAAAGATATTTTAAACGATGATAATAATTGTATAACATATATGAATAAAACTTTATTATACATTCTCTTATTCGCCTTTACGCAATGGCTTGGTGCGCAAAAGCCCATAGAAACAGTTCTTCAGAAAGGACATGCACGTTACGTTTCCTGTGTAGATATTAGTCCTGATGGAAAATATGCTATATCAGGCAGTGCCGACAATACCCTAAAGCTTTGGAACCTGAAGAGTGGTAAAGAAATCAGAACTTTTTCGATGCATACAGGCGCTATTCGTTCTGTGTTTTTTAATGCACAAGGAACGCAAATAGTGAGTGCGGCTAAAGATAATAAGGCCATTGTATATGACATAGTGACGGGCGATGTGTTGGCAGAAATTCAATTGGATGAAAAGTTGATGAAGGCCAGTTTTAGTCCTGAAGGGGAGAAGATAGTGCTTATAGATGATCGTCATTTATTTAGCGTTTGGGATATAAAAACAGGGGAGCTTATAGGTAATTATAAAAAGCATTATTCCGCGAGTATTTCTCATCATAACTTTACCCAGGATGGAAACACCTTTCTTCAATATGTTAATTATGAAGAGATGCAAAGTGTTAATCTTGCTGATTCAAGTCGTGTGGTTTCTTTTAAAGTCGACAAACCTTACGATTATATCATTAGTCCGAATAACAAGTTTGTAGTTATTGGCACAGAAAAAAAAGAAGTCGGCCTGTGTCATCTGGAAACTGGAGAAAAAATCAGGGATTTTAATGCTACCGTGGATAAGCCTTGCGATGGTTGCAAAAGCTATATGGCCATGAGCAATGATGGTAAGCTGTTGGCTACTGCTTCAAAATATGCTCCCGTAACAGTTTGGGATGCAAGAACGGGGAAGGTGCTTGTTCAATTCGAGCAGGAGGCTGATTGGTTTAGCGAGTTAAAATTTAGTGCCGATGGTTCGTATTTAATGCTATCAGCTGATGACGAAATGTGGGTGTGGAATATGAAAAGTGGGCAGGAGGTTATAAAATTATCATTCGATGGTTTGGCCTGTACGCCCGTATTTAGTCCCGATAATAAAAACGTTTTAACTACAGATGTAAATAACCAAGCGGCCTTATGGAATTTGTCTTCAGGTAAAAAAATAAAAGTCTTAGGCGGTTATCTTACCCATAAAAAGGAAGATGGTATCCCTTATAAACAGGGCGATTGGTATCATACCAATATACTAAGGTATGTAGGCATGAAATCGGATGTGGCCTTGAGTAAAGATGGCAAGTATGTGTTAAAGGCCAGTGCCGATTCACTGACTTTTAAGCTAAACCTGGAAAACGGGAAAGTAGAAAAGTGGTATCCTGGACACAGTAAAAAAGTATTAAGTATAGATATTAGTCCTGATGGTAAATTAATGCTTACCGCTAGTGCCGATAAAACCTTAAAAATATGGGATATAGAAACAGGTAAACTTAAACGGACTTATAAAGGACATAGTGATATCGTTTTTGATGCCAAATTTAGTCGAGATGGAAGCAAGATAGTTAGTGGAAGCTGGGATTCTAGTTTGCGAATATGGGATGTTGAAACAGGGAAGTTGTATAGTTCTGTATTTTTGGATAAGGCTTCACCTTATAGTGTCTCTTTTACGCCTAAGGATTTATATGTGGCCAGCAGCGATTTAGGAGAAGAATTGCGGATGTGGGAAGTGGATGCTGGCAAACAGTTCAGAAGTATTATTGGGCATACTCAATTGGTGATGGATATTTCTTATAGTCCAGATGGTAAGAACATGCTAACGGCTAGTTTAGATGGTAAGGTGAAGATGTGGGATTTGCTTTCGGGTATGCTGGTTAACAAGTTTAGCGGACATCGTTCTGGTGTTTATTCGGTAGCATTTGCGGCTAATGGAAAGTTTATCGCATCCGGAAGTAACGATAGAAGTATTATCATTTGGAATCCGCAAGATGGCAAAATTATAAAAACGCTGAAAGGACATTCAGGAGCGGTTTCCTCTATTCAGATAGATGAATCTTGTAAACGAATGGTGTCGTGTAGTGTTGATGGAGAAATCATAGTGTGGGATATGGAGGATTATACAGAACTCTATACCTACATTCAAATGGATAAAAACAATTGGTTAGCTAAAACGCCGAGTGGGTATTTCGATGGCTCCCCATCTGCGCTGAAAAATATCAATTACGTATCGGGTTTAGAAGTGATTCCAGTGGGTAGCTTGTTCGAGAAATTCTATACACCAAACCTGATTGAACGAATCAGTAAAGGAGAGGGGTTTAATAACACTCAAGTGGATATTGAGGCGCAAATTAAAACTGCTCCATCCATTCAATTAAGCATTCAGGAAGAGAATTTTCACCATGATTTATCTCTTACTGATTCTGTGGTGTGGTTTAAAGAACAGATTAATATGGCTTTGTCTGTGGTGGATGAAGGAGCAGGAGTGGATGAAATTAGGGTTTATAATAATAAGAAGCTGGTTTATACCCAGCAAATGGCTAAATCGGGTATTCGTAGCGGTAAAAAATTAAAGCAAAATATCAGTATTAAAGTAGCTCCTGGCGAAAACAACATTAGGGCCGTTGCTTTTAGTAAGGAACGTACCGAATCGGATCCTGTATCTGTAAAAGTGCATTATGATGGTTTAGAAACAGATGCCAAACTGTTTGTTTTATCCGTGGCGGTGGATGATTATAAAAATCCGAGTTATCATTTATCCTATGCCGTTAAAGATGCCAAGGCCTACACTAAAACAATTCGTAAAAATGCACAAGCAATTTTTAGTGGGGTAGAAGAGATTATTTTGAATAATGATGAGGTTAATAAAACCAATATAAAGGATGCTTTTGCAGATATCGCCTTAAAAGCGGAGCCGCAAGATGTTTTTGTTTTTTATTATGCTGGCCATGGCGTGATGGATTTATCCAAGGATAGCAAGGAGGAATTTTATATCATTCCGTATGATGTTACCCAAATGTATGGCGATAAAGAAATGCTAAGCGAAAAGGCATTGTCGGCCCATGAAATGATAGAACTCTCCAAGGAAATATCAGCAGGTAAGCAAATGTTTATCCTGGATGCTTGTCAATCAGGAGGGGCTTTATCATCTTTTCAAACACGAGGTGGAAATCGCGAAAAGGCCATTGCTCAGTTAGCACGAAGTACAGGCACCTATTTTCTTTTGGCCAGTGGAGCTGTTCAATACGCATCTGAAGCAAAGGAGTTAGGGCACGGCATTTTCACCTACGCCATTTTAGAAGGGCTAGAAGGTAAAGCAGATGGTGCCTCATCGGATGATAAAATCACCGCCAACGAATTACGAAGCTATGTAGAAGACCGCGTTCCTGAGCTAACCGAGGAATATATGCTTACTCCTCAATACCCTACTGGCTATGGTTTCGGACAGGATTTTCCCTTGGTTATTATTAAGTAGGGATGAGGGTTTATTACTAGGGTGTTTCGTTTTGTTGTGATTTCGCTATTGATTATAATGAGTATCTGATAATTTAAGTATTGGTTAACAGTTTATTGCATCCGTTCTCAGCTCTTTTTCCTTTAGGTTGCCTACTGAAAACTGCCAACTGAATACTGCCTCCGTATCTACTTAAGCAAAATATCAATAGCTGCATACACCAAACCGCCAGCCATCACAATAGTAAATATACGTTTGATGATGATGTTTTTGAGGTAATTATTGATGATTGCACCAAAGAATGCCCAGGTAGAAACTACGGTAAAAGTAAAAACGGCTATCGCTAATGCCGATAAGGTAAGTAGTATTTTATCTTCGATGATACCGCTGAAAAAAGTGGAGTAAACCGTCATGCCATAAAAGATGCCCTTAGGGTTGACAAGTTGTAGTATGGCGCCATCGTAAAAACGTGCTTCAACGCCTTCTTTGGCTTTGTTAGATATATTTAACTTTAAAGTTTTATAGGCCAGGTAAAAGATGTAAGCCGCTCCCACATATTTAGTGTAAGTGGTAATTTCGGGAACGATAGAAGCCAATCCGTACGATAAACCTGCACACACAAGCATCATGATAAATACACCAAGTGTTACCCCTAAAATATAAGGTAAGGTCTTTAAATAACCTCTATTCATGCTAAAGGCCATGGCCGAAATATTGTTTGGTCCAGGCGAAATGGAAGTAGGAATAGCAAAGGATAAAAAAGGTATTAAATCGAAGCCCATCGTATTTATAGTATAAAGTTGAAAAAGGGGTTTAAAGGTTCAAGGTATAAGGTTTAAAGGTACAAGGTTTAAGGTTAAAGGTGTATGGGTAAAAGGTAAAAGGGGTGTATTTTTTCGGTTTCCTGTCTCCAATCTCCGTTCTCCCTTTTTCGTTCTCCCTTCTCCGTTTGCTTATAATAAAAAGACCATCCCCGTGTTCAAGAGGGATGGTTCTATAAATCTTAAAGCGTGTAATTAATGCAATACTCTATTGAGCTATCACACCATCTTCGTCCCAAAGGTCTTTCCAGTGCGCAGCACCTTCCCATAAGAAAACCTGACCTTTTACTAAACGAGAACCACAATCACAACTTTTGATTGAAGCAAACTCTTCGTCAGTTAAAGGATTGTCGAAAGATGATTTTAAGTTACTCAAGTACTCAGCAGGGTGAACCGAGAAAGGAATAGTTACCTGTCCGTTCTTGATAGCCCATTTGATACAAATAACAGCAGGGTGTACACCACGTGCTTTTGCGATAGCTTGAATTGCTGGAGTTTCGATATCTACAGCATCACCTTCTGCAACGTCACGATCTGGACGAGTAGGTGAACCGATAGGCATAAATCCAATTGGTTGGATTTGCTTGCTCATACAGTAGTCGAATAACTCTTGTTGTTGGAAACATGGGTGCATCTCCATTTCGTTAACTGCTGGGTAAATTTTCATTAAGTCCCAAACAGCATCGAATTTAGCGATAGTCATGTTAGAAGTACCAATGTTACGTACTTTTCCAGCCTCAACTAATGCCTCACATTGTTTCCAAGTATCCATGAATTCTTCCACGCTAAATGGTCTAGAATCTGGGTTACGAGAATCACCATCACAACCAGGTGCATGGTAATTAGGGAATGGCCAGTGGATTAAATACATATCCACATAATCCATTTGAAGATCGTCTAAAGTTTCCTGGCAAGCTTTTTCTACCTCACGGTGACGGTCGTTCCAAACTTTTCCAGTAATGAAAAGCTCCTCACGTGTACATACACCTTCAGCAATTACTTCTTTGATTGCTTGACCAATTTCTTTCTCATTACCGTAAACAGCAGCACAGTCAATATGACGGTATCCTAAACGGATAGCATCTTTAACAGCAGCAGCAATTTCGTCGTGAGTAAAACGGTCAGAACCAAAAGTTCCTAAACCTACAGTAGGAAGCTTATCGCCCGAACGAAGTACTTTTGCAGGTACATCAGCTGGGTTGATAGCATCAAATTGTTTTGTTATATCTGACATCTTAAATAAGATTAAAGTATAAAGTATAAAGTATAAAGTATAAAGATTTGTAAATCGCGTCTTTATACTTTTGTCTTATAGCTTTATACTAGTAATTATAATTCAATTTTAATAAAATCCTCTTCTTTTAGTTCTTTTACGATACAGTCGTTCGCATAAGTTCTTTCCGGAAGATTAATAAGAATATTAGCCGGCTCATCGTTTGGAGTAAAAGGACCCCAATGCCAAACGCCTGGCTTAATAGTGATAGCAGTACCTTTAGGAACAAAGAATACACGCATCTTATCCAAAGGAATATCATTTTCGCTAGCCGTAGCAGGAGCCACCTGTAATAAGATATCATTATCTAAAGGAAGCACTACTTCGCCACATGCACTGTGATATTCCAATACGTCGATAATGTTTTCTCTCTTCTCAACTCTACAACAAGAGTAGCTGAAAGAAACATCGCCACGTACATCTAATTGTAACTGATCGCGGAAAAACTCAACTGGTGGAGCACCTAACTTTTCATCCGTAGGATTAATTAAGTTAGCATACGTACCAAATGGTTTATAAGCTTCCAACGATAGTTGTTCTACTTTTACTGTTCTCATTTTTAAATAGTATAAAGATTAAAGTATAAAGTATAAAGATGACTTACATTGCGTAAAGCATTATTAGTCTTATGTCTTAATACTTTATACCTAATACTATTAATTACTTGATTTCCTCGTCGTATACTACGGCAATTTTACCACATTTTCCGCCGTCCATCATAGTATAAGCTTCAGCACAATCTTTTAATTCAAAACGCTTCTCAACTAAGTCTTCTGGGTGAATGTTCCAACGAACTAATAATTCAACTAACTCTTCCATACGAGAAGTAGAAGTTACCCAAGAACCGTGAATTGTAATTTGATCGTGAATAATGTCTGGAGATGGGTTGAACTCAACAGTTCCGCCTTCACCAATCATTGTCATGTGACCCCATTTACGAGTAGCACGAATACACAACTGACGACCTAAAGTATGACCAGAACAGTCTAGTGTTTTTTCAAAACCTTCACCTGTATGACTCTCAGCCAATACTTTTTCTAAAGTATCAGGTCCTGATAAGAATACAGCATCAGCTAAACCTAAATTTTTAGCAATATCGCAACGCTCTTGTACTGTATCAACACCAACAATTTTATTTGCACCTAAAGCTTTAGCCAACATCATAGTAGCTAAACCAACAGGGCCTAAACCTACAACCAATACAGCATCTTTACCTGAGATTCCTGCTTTTTCAATTCCTTCGAACACTGTACCGAAACCACAAGCAACTTGAGCTCCATCTACATATGATAATTCGTCTGGAAGTAAAACACAGTCTTTTTCATCTACTAGCATGTACTCAGCCATACCACCATCGCGCTGCCATCCGTAAGCTGCTCTTTTTTCAGAAGTACATGAAATCATGTAACCACGACGACAGTCGTTACAAATACCACAACCAGAAATGTGATATAAAATAACACGGTCACCTTCTTTAAATCTCACCATGTTCTCACCACACTCTACAATCTGACCACATGGCTCGTGACCAGCAACTTTGTTTTGGTAAGCCTCAGGACCTTTACCTAGGTGTTCTCTGTAGATAGCACGGATGTCACTACCACAAATAGTAGAAGCTTTAGTTTTAACTAATACTTGACCTGGACCTGGAGTTGGAACTGGTATTTCTTTCATCTCTACAGTACTGTTACCTGGAAGGTAAGCTGCTAACATTGTTTTCATCTTTCTAACTTTAAGAAAATAAGTAAATAAAAATTTTTAAATCAATTTGCAGTTAAACTGCTGTTTTATATCGGCCCCCGTTAAGGAGCCGATATTATGTCTCATATAACTTATGCTACCATTTCTAGAATGGCCCATATAGCTACAAGTATTACAATAATTAATAATCCGATTATTCTGAAGTCCTTAAGACCGTTATATTTCTCTGGCCAGTATTCTTTCAAATTGATACAAGTGGCCACCTGCGTTTCGTTTGGTTTTGGTGTCATGAAACTAACACCAACCATAATTATCGAGCAAAGAACAAATTTCCACCAAGCTTGCATCATAAATACGATACCCATAGAACCAGTAACTGCTTTTGTTTCTGCAGTAATGGTAACTCCATTTGAAGCTGCAATTGATTCTGCTAAGCCTTTAAAACCAGGCATAAGGTTCTCATATGGAAAATCTAATAAGAATACAAATATCCCTGTGATTAAACCTATGGCAAAAGTAATGTTGGCTGCCTTGGCTGTTCCTCTTTTCCAGAACATTCCAAACATAAATACAGCTGCAATAGGAGGGGCAATCATAGCTCCTAACGAATTCACTGTATGTATAATGGTGTCTCCAAACTTATCGGCTTGTGTACTCCATGCAATGGCTAAAACCATGATAACAACAGCGGTGTATCTACCAATCAATACTAATTTTTTATCATCAGTTTCAGGTTTAATTCTCTGAACAATGTCGATAGAGAATAGGGTAGAGGCACTGTTGATAGCTGCGGCAACAGAACTCATTAATGCTGCTAATAGGGCAGCGATAATTAATCCTTTAAGTCCAACAGGAACCAAACGGTCAATCATAAATGGCAACACATTTTTAGTGTCATCACCAATTTCTGTACTAAAAATTACGAATGCTAGTACACCAGGAAGTAAAAAGAACAACACTGGTAACACTTTTAAGATAGCCGTAAACATTGGGCCCACTTTAGCATCGTATTCTGTTTTAGCACCTAAAGCACGTTGTACAATGGTCTGATCAGAAAACCAATACCAAGCCCCTAGTACAAAATAACCCAATATAGCTGCATACCACGATATGCCTCCTTCTGGCGGATTAGCCGGACTATTGGGTGGACGTAGGATGCTTAATGTATCGGGTACTAATTTTGCTTTAAACTCGGCAAAGGTATGAACACCTGCATCGGGTAAAGCAAAAATACCAAACATGGTTAAAATGATAGCACCACCAATTAACAATACAGTTTGCACTGTTTCGGTAATGGCTACCGCTTTTAATCCTCCAACTACGGTATAAATTCCTGTTAAAACAGCAATAAATATGATTCCGTAAATTTCATCTAAACCAAAGAATTGTTTGGCCAACTCGGCACCAGCATATAAACTAATTCCAATATGAATTAATAATGCTGTTAAGATGGCAAATACAACCATCCAGGTTCTTGAAGCTCCGTTAAATCTTCGCTCGTACCATTCAGGAATAGTAGAAATTCTATTTCTGAAAAAGTAAGGCGCAATAAAGAATCCTAAAAACACAAGAAAAGGAATAGCTAACCATTCGAAAAGGCCATCTACTAATCCGTGTTTAAATCCAGATTCTGCAAAACCAATTAAGTGAATGGTAGAAATGTTGGCTGCGAATAATGCAGCTCCTATAACTCCCCACTTTAACGATCGACTCGCTAAAAAGTAATCATCAGATGTTTGGTCAGACATTTTCTTTTTGATGGCAAATACCCCCAAAAGAACAATCCCTACCAAATAGGCAATGATGATGATGATGTCAAATGCTCCTATATTAAAGTCCATCTCTATAATTACTTAAGGTGTACTTTTTCAGCTCTGTGGCTGTATATAGCTACAACAACTAAACAGATCAGTGGTAAAATAAATGAGAAGTTAACTTCAGAAACACCAAGGATGCTAATATCAGAAAAACCAGGTCCACCAAGGTCAAGAATCCAACCTTGCACAGGAGGCATTAAAGCTCCACCTACGATTGCCATTACCAATCCTGCAGATCCTAACTTAGCTTCATCACCCATGCCTTTAAGTGCAATACCATAAATAGTTGGGAACATGATAGACATAGCAATAGAGATACCAACAAGAGAGTATAATCCAATTACACCTTCAATAAAAATAGCTCCGAATGTAAAACCAATTCCTGCTAAAGCAAAAGCAAACATTAATTGTCCTGGACGGTAGAATTTTAATAAGTATGTACCTGCACTACGCCCTACAAGGAAAGCAATCATGGCAGCCATATTATACCATGTGGCAGTTAACTGTGCATCTGCAGGTCTTGAAGCATTAATGTTATCTACATATTGATAGATAAAGGTCCAACACATAATTTGTGCTGCCACATAAAACATTTGCGTAATAACGCCTTCGTAATATCTTTTATTTTTAAACAGCTTACTAAAAGTTGCTCCAAGGTCTAATGCATCACCATCATCCGTTTTCTTAGGCATCTTAACAACCGCAATAAGTACTAACATCACCAATACAAAAAGACCTAGTGCAATGTAAGGAGTACTGATTATACCCAAATCATTCGTTCTAATTGTAGCTTGTTCTGCTGTAGAAAGTGCAGCGTAAGCTTCTTCTGTGTAATCATCAGATGTTAATGCTTTTATCACAAGGATTTGCGCCCCAAGCATTCCTAATAAAGAACCTAATGGGTTAAATGTTTGTGCTAAATTTAATCGGCGAGTAGCTGTTTCAGTAGCTCCCATTGAAAGAACATAAGGATTTGATGTTGTTTCTAAAAACGCTAATCCAAATGTTAAGATGTAAAGAGAGGCTAAGAAAAAGCCAAACACCTCAAATTTTGCAGCTGGAATAAATAATAATGCACCCGTTGCGTATAAAGCTAATCCAAGTAAAATTCCTGATTTATATGAAAATTTACGAATAAATAATGCTGCGGGTATAGCCATAGTTGCATATCCTCCATAAAAGGCTAACTGTACTAAAGCGGCTTCCATATTAGAAAGCTCTGGCATTACCTTTTTAAATGCAGACACCATTGGGTTTGTTAAATCATTGGCAATACCCCAAAGAAAAAACAAACTGGTCAGTAATATAAATGGTAAAAGATATTTCTTCTCTACCACTTTTGCTGCTACTTTATTCATATTTTAATTATTTGTAGATTTTTTCTGTTTAAAATTACATGCTTGGTGTAACGCCTTTTTTAAGTAGGATATTACCATACTTAGCAGTTTCGCCGGTCATTAATACGGCAAATGCACCACGTGCTTTATCATAAAAATCGAAACGACCGATACGCTCAATAGGAGCAACGTTAGGGTTTGATTTATGGATAGCGCCTAAATAAGCTTCTTCAACTGCAGGATCTAATTCATCACCTTCTACTGCTGCCATCATAGTTAATGGGGCAGGAACGTATGAGTCCAACTCGAATAATGGCAAGATGGCTTCCAATAAGTCTGGAATTCTTAATCCATCAGCTCTTAATACTCTTCCGTTGAAAGACTCTCCTGGGAAGTGAGCATCTGCTAAAATAATTTCATCGCCATGTCCCATACGGGCTAAAACTTCTAACAGTTCAGGGCTAATAAGTGGTGATATTCCTTTTAACATGATCTATATATTTTAGTAACTTCTTAACGTTAAGAAATTAAGTTCTTTCAAAAAATTCGGTTACCAGTTTCCCTTTAACCGATCTTATATTTTTTACACTCTAAAATTCAACACTTCGTGCAAAATAAGAGAGGTAGCTCCTTTTACAGCAGCTTGGTTTCCTAATTTACTTTGCAATAAATCTATATTTCGGTTGGGTTGCTGTATAACCTCCCTTTTAAATACAGTTTTAATTTTCTCGGTAAAGAAAGCTCCCGAATTCATTACCCTTCCGCCTAAAACAATAGCAGCAGGATTAAATAAGTTGGCCGTTGCAGCAATAGCCTGTCCTAAATATTCAGCAGCTTGATTAAACAGATGTAAAGCAAACTGGTCGCCATTCTTAGCTTCTGCGGCAATCTTTTCCGTAGATAGTTTTTCTAGTTTATTCAAGCTAGAATCTGGATATAAGTCTTTTTGTCTGATGGCAATCTCAGTAATTCCTCTACCAGAAGAGTAACATTCTAAACAATCCATTTTACCACAAGAACACTTTAATCCAACAGGTGCAGCACCTATTATTTTGTTGTGTCCAATTTCGCCAGCCATACCGTCGAAACCAAAGAAAGGCTGCCCGTTTACAATAAAACCAGCACCTATACCATATCCTATATTAATAAAAATAAAATCTTTGAATTTGTCGCCAATGCCATACATTAACTCGCCCTGTGCCATCACACGCGAAACATTGTCAACCAGAACAGGAACTTTAAAGTGGTCAATCAAAGGCTTTTTGATATCAACATTTTCCCATTTAAAGTTGGGCGAATATTCAATGTTATCCGTTCGTTTATTGATAAATCCTGCAGCAGCTACACCAATACCATGTAACTTGCGTTTATCAATTCCAGATTTATTAAAAAGCTGTTCTATTAAGTCGATAACACGTTCTAAGTCAGATTCGAAACTATCGCTGGCTTCAGTGCCAGTATCCACCTCTGCAAGTGCGTCTCCGTTAAGGTTAGATAATACACTATATATATGTGTACGTCCCCAATCGATACCAATTACATAGCTGTCGGCACCGTTAAACTTAACGATAACAGGAGGACGACCACCTTTTGACTCACCAATGCCCACCTGTACGGCTAGCTTTTCGGTATTAATCAAACTATCCACTATACGTGTAATAGTAGGTGCACTTAATCCTGTTTGTTTAACAATTTCGGCGCGAGATATTTCACCGCTCTCTCGGATCAGGTTTAAAACCTTAATCTTATTCAAACGATTGATGTATTCTGCGCTTCCTTTTGGGTGTTTCATCATATACTTTCTAACGTTGCGAAAATAAGTGGAGAATATGAAATATGCAAGCAAAAAAAGAAATATTTCTGTATTAAATATTAAATAGATTGAATCTAATTAAATCATCATTGGAGTATAAATGAAGCAAATCCATACCAAATACGAGATGTGGCGAGTAAAACCGCGAGATTGTTTAATATTTTTCTTTTTTTTGCGTTATATTTACTTTATCAAGTACAACACAACAAATAAATATTTAACAAGTGAGAAAGCTATTTACAACAACATTAATGATTGCTTTATTTTGTGCAGGAACGATTTTTGCGCAGGATAATAAGGGAGCTGGTCTGGAAGAAGGACCATTAGGAGCACAATTTGATTATGCGATACAAAAGGCAAGTAGCCATAACGAATTTAAAGTAATTCGATTAACATGGTTGAGAAAACTAAAGTCAAATGCGCTTGATTCTATTAAAGTATTACAAGAAAGTGTATCAACTTTAGAAGGTCAGGTTCAAGAGCAGCAAAAGGAGGTTAACGTTCTAAAATCAAACTTAAAAGAAACGAACGATAAATTAGAAGTAGCCACTCAAGAAAGAGATAGCTTTAGGTTTTTAGGTGCACTTTTAACTAAAAGTGTTTATAGTACCATGGTTTGGACAATCATTTTTGTATTGGTTGTGGCTTTATTGGTTATGATATTTTTATTTAAGCGAAGTAATAGTGTAACGGTTAAAACAAAACAATCGCTCGAAGAAAAACAGGAAGAGTTTGATAAACACAGAAAGTGGGCGTTGGAACGAGAACAAACCTTAGCACGTGAATTGAATAAATTAAAACAAAAATATAAAGGACTCGATTAGAGTCCTTTTTTTTGCCCAACACGTTTATTGTATAATAAACTCCTTACCACTGTCCGATACTGAACGCGTTTTTATTCGTAAGCGTTCAATTTTAAATCTTCATTTTTAGCGTTGTGTGCGATTAAGTTGCAGTAATGTAGTTAGTTGTGGTTTTTGGTACGGTTGCTGATTATACCCTTGTACAAACATTAAACGGAGGGTTTAGTCATGAAAACACATGTAAGTCATAACGATTATCAATTTAGAGTATTAGTTGCTTTAGTAGTTGTTTCTATCTTATTATTAAGTTTTGGAGTTTATAAAGTAATTGAGTTTAATCACAACACTAATAGCTATACTTATTCGGAGCGAGTTTTGGGATCTGACCTTGTTGTTAGTTCTACTTTACCAGAAGCGATATATTCACATACATATTCAGAAGAGTTTGTGGAAACACCTTTAGTGCTGGAATCTTGGATGACAGATTATTCAGAGTGGGTTTCGGAACCAACTATGGCAGTTTCGGCTTCAACTATTGAAATGGAATATGAGCAACCTTTGGTTTTAGAGGGATGGATGACTAATATGGATAGTTGGGGACTTGAATCATCAACAGTAGCAAGTGACATGTTCGAGGAGTCTGAGCCTAGCTTGGAACTCGAAGGGTGGATGTTAAGTGATGAAGGATGGATTGAAGAGGAATCTGCTATTACCACTGAGCCTTTAGAGGAAGAATTAGAGGTAAAATCTTGGATGCTTGAATTAAACGATTGGGATGTTCCTGTTGTTACCAATGAGCAGTTAGTTAATTATAATACTGTAGAGGAGGAAAGCCTTGAGTTACACGCATGGATGTTGAATTGCTGTACATGGATTCCTGAAAAATTTGCCGACATTGACATATATGAGTTTAGTGAACATTTAAATGAGGATGCTTTAAATCTTGAAGCTTGGATGTTAGATGATAGCACTTGGTTAATTGAAGATAGTTTTAATACAGAAGAGTTTCCGACTGTGTAAACTAAGGTTGGTAATTACCTTAGTACATTAAAAGTTAATTTGTAAACATTCCCTTGTTGTAGTTGGTATAATAAGTTTGACTACTGATTACTGTTTTAAAAGTTTGTATAAATTTTACGCCATCACATAAACTAACTGAGTATTAGTGATAAAATAAATGTTACCAACCTAACCTAGCTATGAAATAATAAAATAGAGTTGAATTGGCATATCATTTTTGTATTTAAATCCTTTTTCTATCTTTATGGCAATCATCGCCTAGATACAAAAAACACATGCATCAAATTGTCAAAGGATTAGCAGTAGCTCTATTATTACTTCTTCCACATATTGCAAGTGGAGAAGGAAAAATTAGTTCAGCATCTCATAATTGCAATAAGGTAATTGAAAATGCCGAATTGTATTCTCACCTTAATAATAATCCCAAGGCTCTGGAATTATTGCAAGATCAATTAAAGTTGTGCAAAGATTCAGTCATGCAATCGTATCTTAATTATAAAATAGGTATAGTTTACATGCGCGATGGTCAGTTCGACAGGGCAATTCCTTATTTAAATAAATTCAAAAAGTTTAAAGCGAGTCATGGCGATTCGGTTGGAATTGTAGAGGCTGATATTGCTTTGGGTAAATATTATTATCACCAAAAGGATTTTTCGAATGCCACTACAACTGTTTTTCAGGCCTTAAATGAAATGCCTCACGATGTGGATAACGAGTTAAAAGCAAACGCTTTTATTGTGTTGGCCGAGGTTGGTTTGGAAACAAAAAGTTTTTCTGAGGCAAAATCGTATGCCAAAAAGGCACTGGCTATTTCATCTAATATTCATTCTGAAGAATTAAAAGTTAGATGTTTTTGTGTGTTATCGGCGTTGTACGAAAAAATGGGTGATTATAAGTCGGCTTTATATTATAAAAATAAGAGTGCTCACATTCAAGATTCTTTGCTTAAAAGTCAAACCTTACAATTATTAAGCATTCAAACTTCTGTTAACAAAAAAACAAAGGATGTGGTAGAAGAGCCAATAGAAATCACAGAAGTATCAAGCTTAGATTTATTGACAGGAGTGGAAGACGAAAATAAAACGGTGTATATAATTAGCCTTTCGTTATTGTTTCTTTTTGCATTGGTATTTTTTATTTTATTCAGATCTAAAGTAATCTTAAGCAAAACCTTAAAAAGTAAAAATGAGGAACTAGAGCGCTTAAATGCAACCAAGGATAAGTTCTTTTCTATTATAGCGCACGATCTTAAAAGTCCGTTTAATTCCTTGATGGGATTCTCTGAAGTATTATCCTTGCAGGTTGAAAGTAAAAGTCAAAGGGAGATTATGGAATACAGTAGATCGATACATAATTCTACCCGAAAATTATACTCATTGGTTGAAACATTATTACAATGGTCAAGAACTCAATTAGGAACTACAGAATATAAGCCAGAGAAAATTGATGTTAAAATATTGGCGATTAACATTGTTTCCATTTTAAAGATTAATGCTGAAGAAAAGGATATTGTAATTTCGGTAAATGTAGGAAATGAGATGATTGCTTGGGCAGATAAGGATTTGTTTAGTGCGGTATTGAGAAATTTAGTTAGTAATGCTATTAAGTTTTCGCGTGTGGGCAGTGTAATTACTGTGGCAGGAAAAACTAAAGGTAAAAATATAGAGATATCAGTAACCGATACTGGGGTGGGAATAAGTAAGGAGAATCTGCAAAAAATATTTAGAGTAGATACCAATATAAGCACTGCAGGAACGCTGAATGAAAAAGGAACTGGACTTGGCTTAGTGCTTTGTAAAGAGTTTGTGGAGATAAATAAGGGAACAATTTCTGCTGAAAGTAGGTTAGAGAAAGGTAGTACATTTAAATTTACTGTACCTTTAAGCAATATTTATAGTTAATTAGCATGACAAAAAAGAAAATTGGCTACGTTGATGCCATTACAGAAATAGAAGATATCTTGACTAAGATAGAAGATAATGAGCTAGATGTTGATGAGTTATCGGAGAAGGTAAAAAGAGTTTCGGTTTTATTAAAAGTGTGTAAGGATAAACTACACAAAACAGAATCGGAAGTAGAAAATATTTTAAAAGAAATAGAGGAGTAGTTGCGCTATTTTTTATTCTGAAGGAAAAGAAACGGGAGAGTCGATAAATTCAACTCTCCCGTTTTTGTGCTTTATAGTTTTAATTAGAAAATAAATCGAGCTCTAAAAAATGCATGTGTTCCTGCTTGAGGGTAATAGGCAGCCCAAGAGTTTTCAACACCACCTTCGTACCAGTTTCCGCCATAAGCATTACTTACATATTCTTTATTAAATAGGTTGTTAATGCTTAATTGTAGTTCTATTTTTTTCATCCAAGAAGGTGTAAATTCTTGAGTGAATATAGCGTTTGAGACAGTATATGCACTTAGTTTTCTATCCTCGCTTTGAGTGTTGTCAAAATACTGCTCTCCAACATGCTTTGTAATAAAACTTATAGAGTTTCCTTTAAATGCTTTATATGTAAATATACTACTTGCAATATATGAAGGAGAATAGGCTATTTGATTATCGCCATGTTTAATATGGATATCGTTTTTTGTTGCGGGGTTGTAGTCCGGATCGTAAGTTTCTACGTAATCCTTAATTATATTTTTACTGAAAGTAGCATTTCCACTCCAAGAAAGGTTATTTAGAATTTTCACTCCTAAATCTAGTTCAATACCTGTTCTATAGCTTTTATCTACATTGGTCATAATAGGGCTACCTACATTGCTTTTCTCACCTGTTGGTATTAATTGGTCTTTGTAGTACATGTAATAAAAGTTGATATTAGCAGCTACCTTACTCGATTTATAATGATAGCCAATTTCTAAATCATTTAAACGTTCCGAACGAGGAGTTGACTCAGAATCTCCGTTAGCATCTTTAAAATCGGTACGCGTTGGCTCTCTGTTAGCAACGGCAAATGAGCTGTAAATCTGGTGGTGCTTATTAACTGTATAAAACACCCCAGCTTTAGGATTTATAAAATTGAATTGATGTTCCTGATCTAAAATATAAATACCCTCATCTTTACTTAAGTCATCATCAATCCCTTCCATGGTGTATTTAATTCCCCTGTGTTGTAGGTCGCCAAATACATTTAATTTACTGGTTAAGGAGTAGTTTACTTTGGCGTAAATATTATAATCAGTTTTAACACCATTGTTAAAATACCATTGATCTTCTTTTTCAGATGTACCTGCAAATCGAGCCCAAATGACTTGTCCAAAATGGTCGCCGTCATACTTGTTCCAACCTCCACCAATATTTACACTTAAATCTCCATTGTCGTAATTTAATGAGCTAGTGAATCCGTAAAAGTCGTTAGTAAGCCACTTTTGACGTATTAAATCCGTTTGGTCAACAAATTCTCCAGGAGAAATTTCATAAGGTTCCCATCCATATTCTTTGTAACTTTCATTCTCTTTATATTGTTCGTAATAGCCATCACCTCTGGTATAATGAAGAGCTGTATTTAATAGCCAGTTATTGGTTAGATTATGGCTATAGAATATTTGATAATGTGTTTGCTTATAATTATCAGTTTGATCTTCGTAATATCGAGGATTGCCAAACTCATCTGTATATTGACCTGCTGGATTGTACTTGCGGTCTTCTTTTAGTTTGTCAGCATCAATACCCCACCAGCTGATCCCTGTTTTCTGATCACCATGTATGATGTTAGCTTTTAAAAAGCTATTGTTCATATGGAGTGTTCCGCTCAGATATAGAGATTGATGATCAGAAAATGCATAATCTACGTATCCATCAGATTGTAAATCACTATATCTAAAATCAAACGAAAATTTATCCTTAATTAAGCCAGTACTACCACTAAATGAGTTTTTAAAAGTGTTGAAAGATCCAGCAGTCGAACTGATTTCAGCATGAGGTTTTGCGTTAAAAGTGGTTGTGTTAAAATTGATGCTTGCCCCAAATGCTGCACCTCCATTTGTTGAAGTTCCCACTCCTCTTTGAATTTGAACTTCATCTACAGAGGAAGAAAAGTCAGGCATATTAACCCAAAAAACGCCTTGACTCTCTGGGTCGTTTAATGGAATACCATTGATAGTGACATTGGTTCGGGTAGCATCCGTACCTCTAATGCGCATACTGCTATAACCTACTCCTATACCTGATTCGGTGGTTGATACTACCGAAGGTGTTAAACTCAGTAATAAAGGAATGTCATCTGCCGCATTTAAGGATTGTAACTGTTCTTTAGTTAGGTTTGTTTTAGCCACTGGTGTTTTATTTCCAGCCTTAATAGATGATACAATTACTTCACCTTTCATAAATGACTTCTCATTAAGTTGAAGGGTGATTTTGGTATCCTCATTAATCTTAAAAAGCAATGATATTGGGTTATAACCAAGATAAGTTGCTTTAATGTTATACTCGCCTGACTTTACATCGTAAAAGGTAAATTTACCATCTGCATCTGTTACGGTTCCCTTATTTAAGCCTTCAATAATTACATTGGCTCCAATAAGTAGGTTTTTCTGATCATCCACAACTGTGCCGCTTAGTGTATGTTGCGACCAAGCAGTTGATACTGCGACCAGGCTTAAAAAGATAAATAAAATTAATTTTTTCATTATTACAGTTTTTATTAATTAAATACTGCAATGAGGAAAATAGGAGAAGAACTCTTTCCCTTGACAGCATTACCTGCCCAGGTTCGAAGGGTGTAATCTCAGCCTGCTACGTTTCAGGCACCCCATTGTAGGAAAACGGATGCGAAATTAAGACCTTTAAATCTTATAAACAAATCATTCTTAAAGTTAGAGAATCTTTGTATTATCTTCAAGTCTTGTGTAGCAGGTTGTAATAAAATCTATAATGCCTTATTGTTGATTTACATAGCTAAAGGAATATGCTTTACCAACCTCGGTTAAAGCATTCAGGGTAGTTTCACCAATATTGTCCTTTTTAGCAATGTAGGATGATAGGGCAATACCATGAATACCAGTTTTAAACAAAGCCTCAAATTCATCATTTACAATTCCTCCTATCGCAATAATAGGAATATCAATATTTTTTAAATTGCAGGCCGAAATAATTTTCGAATATCCTTCTAGACCAAGTATCGGACTTAGGTTCTTTTTCGTGTCAGTGTATTTATAAGGACCTAAACCGATATAATCAACGCCTTCAGATACAAGTCGTTCTACGTCCTCAATAGTATTGGCAGTACCTCCAATAATTTTATGCTCCCCTAAAATGTTTCTTGCTTCTGCAATGCTCATGTCATTTAAACCTAAATGAACCCCGTCGGCATCAATACTTCGAGCAAGTTCTGGATTGTCGTTTATGATGAGTGTTGCACCATAAGTCTGGCATATATTAACGCACTTTTGTGCTTCAGAAAGTATTTCTTCTTGAGTTTTGTTCTTTATCCTTAATTGAACCCAATCTCCGCCTCCAGCGCAGAACTCTAGTGTTTGTTGTGAGGCAGACTTTTCAACTCCTTGATAAGTAATGAATTGAAGTCGGCTGATAATTTTATCCATTGTATTTTGTTGTGTTGTGTGTGTGTAAGTTTAAAACAAACATAGTTATTTCGTGGTACTTAACAATCCTCTTTAGGAATTTTTAAAGATTCGAAAATATTATTCACATTACTTAAGTTATGTATACTGCAGCAATACTGCCATAATGTCCCTAAAAGAGCTACACCGTTAAAACCGAGATCAGCTGCAAGGCCTATTGTATGCTTGTCTATTCCTCCCAAGGCTACTATTTTTTTATCATTATTTGATTGAATAAATGTTTTTAACTCTTGCTTATTAAAGCTGTCACCTCCGTAGTTGGGTTTAGAAATACTTTGAAAAATAGGGCTTAAAAAGTAGTAATTGAAGTATGTTTTATACGAGAGTATTTCATCATAACTATGTGTGGATATACTTTTTGAACAATTTATGTGTGCTAGATCAGGAATATTTTTCTTGTTGTGATGTGTAAAATGAACTCCTTTTATTTCAAAGTGATTAATAAGCTCATGATGACTGTGTAAAACAATCTTATGGTGTAATGAATTTGAGATTTTACTTAAGTACTCTGACATCTGACTTTTTTTAAAGTCAGGCTTCCGTAAATGAAAAGTTAAGTTGAAGTTTTCTAAGATATAATTTACAATCTCGTATTCCTTTGTTATAGGAGTGGGGTTGGATATAATATAGTATTCCATTTATTTTAAATAAAAAAGCTGCTGCAAAAGTAATTAACTTTTACAACAGCCTTTTATTGATTGGATAAATCTTAACTATTCTTTCTCAACTTTTAATATCTCTTTAACCATTTTTTCTAAGTCTGCTTGCGGCCTAAAACCCATAGCAGCTTGCGGTTCACCATCAACAGGTATAAAAACAATGGTAGGTAAACTTCTAATTCCGAATATGCCAGCTAACTCTTTTTCTTTTTCAGTATCAACCTTAAATACTTGAATTTTACCTTTGTATTCTTTTTGCATTTTATCTAGTACAGGTGCAAGTTGACGACAAGGTCCACACCAGTCTGCATAAAAATCAAGAATGGCTGGAACTTTACCATTGTATTTCCACTCCTTGTTTGCTTCATAATCAAACACCTCTTTCTTAAACGTATCTTTGTTTAAGTATATAACCCCACCTTCTTCTGTTTTTGCGTCCGCAGATTTAGCCTCTGCTTTGTTGGAGCATGAAACACTAGCGAAAATAAAAACGGATAATAATCCTGTAATAATTAATGCCTTCATATCTTTTTGTTTTTTAGCTATCAAATGTCTTGTCTTTCTTACTTAATCCTGCTTAAGATGTTTCAATTAGTCTAAACTAACTTTTAATACATCTTTAAATGCTTTTTGAAGAGATTCCTTTGGTAAAGCACCTTGTGCCATTTGCGGCTGCCCTTCGCTCGGTATAAATAATAAGGATGGAATACTTTGTACTCCAAACATTCCTGATAATTCTCTTTCAGCTTCGGTATCTACTTTATAGATGTCAATTTTTCCATCATAATCTTTCGATAATTCTTCTAATACAGGAGCAATGGCTTTGCAAGGTCCACACCAATCGGCATAAAAGTCAATTAAACATGGCTTGTTACCTGCGAATTTCCATTCTTTATTTGCTTCAAAATCAAATACTTTTTCTTTAAATGTCTCTTTTGTTAAATGCTCTAACATAGCTATAGTTTTTTAAAATTAATATTCAGTTTATTTTTTAAATATAAAGATATCTAAAAATATCGATATGTCAATATCAATATGTGTGCCAAATTGCATTTGTCAATAAATGGGTCTGTTTTTCGTTAAAAACCTGACAAAATATCCTATAATAAATTTATAAATAAAATTTGAAAGTAAGATGATTGTGTATTTTATTATGCATGATATTAATGAGATAGATGCCATAGCTATTGGCAAAGAAACTATAGTAAGATGGAATTTAACTATTGCGTAATCCAACAAAATAGTTGTAATTTTGTCACCCTAAATAAAAAAGATGACAAAAGAAGATATAATAAAGCATCTAACAGGTACGGTTTTTAACGCGATTAGACATGTGGCAGATGTGGATAAGATTGAAACCTATGTGATTGGCGGATATGTGCGCGATTTGCTTTTGAATAAACCTTCCAAAGATATTGATATTGTTGTTAGAGGTGGTGGAATTGCCATGGCGGAAAAAGTCGCCGCTAAATTAGGCGGATTAAAGGTTTCGGTATTTAAAAATTTTGGCACAGCCATGTTTAAATATCGCGATTTAGAGGTTGAATTTGTAGGTGCGCGAAAGGAATCGTATCAAAGGAATTCGCGTAAGCCAATTGTGGAAGATGGAAGCTTACAGGATGATCAAAATAGACGTGATTTTACTATTAATGCTTTGGCACTATCCTTAAATAAGGAAACATTAGGAGAGTTGGTAGACCCATTTAATGGGAGAAAAGATTTAGAAAATGGAATTATTCGTACTCCGTTAGAACCTGGTATTACTTTTTCGGATGATCCATTACGTATGCTAAGAGCCATACGTTTTGCATCGCGATTTGGATTTAAAATTGAAGCAGAAACCTTTGAAGGTATAAAGGCTAATAAAGAGCGTATTGAAATAGTTTCGGGAGAGCGCATTGTAGATGAGCTCAATAAAATGATTATGGCAGATAAACCTTCGATGGCTTTCAAGCTATTAGAGGTTACGGGACTTTTGCAAATAATTCTGCCAGAATTGCAGGATATGAAGGGCGTAGATGAGAAGAATGGAAAAAAACATAAAGACAACTTTTATCACACGTTAGAAGTTCTAGATCGAATTGTTCCTTTTACAGATGATGTTTGGTTGCGATGGTCTGCTATTTTTCATGACATCGCCAAGCCCGTAACGAAAAGATATGATAATAAACTTGGGTGGACTTTTCATGCGCATAATCATGTTGGTCAAAAGATGATTCCGAAGATTTTTAAACGGATGAAATTCCCTATGAATGATAAAATGAAATTCATTCAAAAGATGGTTTATCTGCATATGCGACCTATTGTTCTTTCAGAGGATATCGTCACAGATTCTGCTGTACGTAGATTGTTATTCGATGCAGGTGATGATATCGATTCTTTAATGACTTTATGTGAAGCTGATATTACTTCTAAAAATGAAGATAAGGTCAGAAAGTACATGAAGAATTTTAAAGTTGTTAGGCGAAAGTTAAAGGAGATTGAAGAAAAGGATAAAGTAAGAAACTTTCAACCACCAGTTTCGGGTGAAGATATTATGGAAGCTTATGGTATCAAACCTTGTCGTGAGATTGGAGATATTAAGTCGGCTATTAAGGAGGCTATTTTGGATGGCGAAATTAATAACGATAAAGAGCAAGCTTACGAGCTCATGTTAAAATTAGGTAAGGATATGGGATTAACGTTAAAAAAGGATGACGAATAAAACCATAACACAAAGTGCACCTTTGTTTTCATCTATAAAATATAAGATAGAAGTTGATGGTCCTATTGTAGTTGCTGATGGTTTTAAATCTCCTGAAAACATGGGGCATTTAATTAGGCTGGCGAGTAATTTTGGCGCGATTAAAGTTATTTTTATTGGAGAGGAGCAAAGTGTTAGACATAGCAAGATAAAACGTGTTGCTGGAGCTGCAGCAGGACAAGTAGATTGGATATTTTGCACGAAGGAGGATTGGATGAATCAGGTTCCTCAGGACTATACTATTGCAGCTATTGAAACAACCGAGGATTCTTTAAATATTGCAAATAGTCAACTACCCAAAAAACTAGCTTTGGTTATGGGGAATGAAATAAAGGGACTCTCAGAAGAGGTATTATCTCATTGTCAGCAGTGTTATCATATTCCTATGATTGGAGCTATAAAATCAATGAATGTATCGCATGCTTGTAGTGTTGCGCTATACGAATGGGTTAAGCAATTTCATAAGGTAGAACAATAATTATGGTTGAACCTTTAGGGTTAACCAAATGGGGAAGTGATCGCTAAATCCATTATTATATTTGTAGCCAATATATGTTCTGTACGGCTTTAACCCTGTATATATTTTATCATCCTCCAATAGAAAGTTAAAATCCATTACTTTCATAGCATCATTAATATAAATAGATTGTTTTTTATCTAATAGATTTTTCGAGACTAAAAAGTGATCAAAAGTATTCCACTCGAATTGATGCTTTAAGGTACCTGCAGAGTTATTTATGGTTTGAAGTTTTGAGGCCATGTTTATAAGTTTAGAATTCGCAGCAAGATAATGCATACTTTCATCATCAGGTTCATCGTTAAAATCGCCCATGGCAAGAATGTTTGCATCAGGATTTTGAACCATTATATGTTTGACGGTATCACTAAGAATTTGTGCGGCTTTAAATCTTAATGGTTTGGTGTCTTGAACGCCTCCATATCTGGAAGGGAAATGTGCTACAAATATATTTACAGGGATAGTGTCTTTAAGGTATCCAAACACATATAAGATATCTCTAGTGGGTCTTGTGTTTTTGCCAAACCCTACCTTTATTGGAATAGACTCAAGAACAGTGAATTCATCTTCTTTATAAAGAAGAGCAACGTCTATACCTCTTTGGTCAGGAGATTGGTAGTGAATGATGTCGTAGCCTAGGTTTTTCAATCCTGTCTGCCAGATTAAATCTTGGAGCACTTCCTTATTTTCAATTTCGCAAAGTCCAATTAATGCTGGAGGGTTCCATTTTCCAGATTCGTATATAACGCGGGAAATATTTTTTAATTTTTGAGCGTACCTAAAATAGTTCCAGTTTCTATCACCATCGGGTGTATATTCATCATCCAATTTAATGCTATCGTTTTTAATATCGAAAAGATTTTCGACATTGTAAAACATGACACCAATTTCATGTTGATTTTGAGAAGTGAGGTAAGTGGGAAGGAGAAGGATGATTAAAATAAAGTAAAGGTTATTCTTTTTCAATCCTTTCGTATGCACCCAAGTCAGGTCCTTTATCATCTATTCGGCTTTGGTTAAGTATATCTTTGGGGAATAAACTTCCAATTTCCAAATCACCAATGTCTTTGCAGAATGATAAGGTATCAAGTTGATAATTGAATTTTAGTGGATCGATAAAATTTGGATCTTCATTAGCCCATACACTAACAAATTTATCTTCATCAGAAAGATCCATATCACCCGACTTTAAAAGGCAGTTTACAAACTGATAGCTATATCCTTTATTGGCATATTTTTCAGATTCCTTAAAATCAAAACCTAATTCCATGTATCTATCGCCATGCACTATAGAATTATAAAAATTGGCTTCAATCAATGGATTAATGGTTTCTTCACCCTCATCATCTTTATAATAATTATTCAAAAATAAAGCAGGTGTATTTCGTGACTTAACATAGCTAGGGAAATAGTTGGCAATGGTGGTGTGATAAAAGTTGTATGTTCCACCTAAAGTTAGGGCTACTGAGTGATAGCCACAATCTCCAATTATGCTGTTATATACGTCAACTTCTGAATTTTGAGTTAATATGCCAAATTGCGAAACATGATTAATAGTTGTATTACTAATGGTAAGAGGTGGATTCGAACCTATACCTACCGAGTCCACAAAAATACCCATAAGTCCATTTTTAATAATGGCATTGTCAATAACATTGTTCGAGCTACCTGGCATAAAATGAATATAACCCCATTGTCCAGGTTTATCTTGATACCAATCTTCTAGTCTATCCCCTAAAAATGAAACGGGTTCTTCGGTGGTTCCTTTAACCTGCATACTGCCAAAAACAATTAGGCTTGCTTCGTTATGAAAATGAAGACGTGCTCCTGGATCGATTGTCAAGGTTTCTGCACTGTCTACAACTAAAAAGTCGTATATTAAGTATGGTTTTTCCGCAGTAAAGGTGCTTGTTTTAATATTAGTCTTTTTTAAAAGAACGACATTTTGCCCATAAGCTACTAAGTTTACTTTCTGAAATCTTTCGCCTGAATGAAAAATGACCGAATCGTTTACAACAAAAGGGTTTGTTGTATCGTCAGGTTCTATTGTTATATCTACAAAAATATATAAACTATCCTTTGCATTAATTTTTAAGTTTTCAACTCTTTCTTCTGCTTGGCCATTTATATTTAACCTAAAGCTACTTGTTTCTCCTCCAGATAATTCTACTGAGTTGATAATGATATCTTCATCGTAAGGATTATAAATTCTAAAGTTTTTAGTAGCAGAACCAACAGAGGTGAAAATGGTATCAAACATTAAGGTATCTACGGAAAAATTTAGTCCATCTGAACCGCTCAAAAAAACAAATTCCCTTTCGCAAGAGAAAAAGCTCAGAGGTATAAGCAGTAGTAATAGATATTTTTCCAATTTCCCCATAGAATTAATAATGCTAATCTGTTGATATTTAGAGTATGTTGTTGTTTCTTTTTTTATTAAAAAATGAACTGTAAATTAAGTAATAATCTTTTTAATTCCTATTAAATTGTTTATAATTAATTACATTAATTAACAAATATTCACAATGCTTAATTAATTGCTTCTACAGAGAAACGAAGATTGGACCTATTTATTTTTGCAAAAATAACAGTATGCTAATTTTTTAATATATTGCTGCAAAATTGAAAATATGATTTCACCTGAATCCAAACCATATACATTCGATCGAGTAGTTCGAATGGTTCTTTCTATAGCATTTTTACTTGCATTTTACTTTCTATTAAAACGCTTAAGTGGTGCGTTAGTGCCCTTTTTTATAGCTGTTTTAATGGCTTATCTTATTAATCCGTTGGTAGGCTTCTTTCAATATAAGTGCAGGTTTAAGTATAGGGGATTGGCAGTTGCTACTAGTTTAGTCATTGTTCTAGGTGGTCTTTATTTTTTATTCACATGGCTTGTACCTCTCTTTTTTGCAGAGATGGCTAAAATGGTTCAGTTGATTAGAAAATATATTGAACATGGTTCGGTAACTGATATTTTACCTAAAGAGGTGATTGTTTATGTACGAGAATATATTAATAATACAGATTTTACTCAAGTCTTGGATGCGAAGAGTGTAGCAACTTCTGTGAAAAATCTTTTTGGTCAAGCTTGGAAAGTATTTTCAGGTTCAATGAATTTTGTTTTTGGATTAGTAAGTCTGTTGATTATTTTGGTATATCTGGTATTTCTTTTAATTGACTTTAGGCAAATATCTGAAGGCTGGCAAGGATTAATTCCTCCAAAATTTAGAGGGCCAGTGTCAGAATTATTTAACGACTTGACAGAAGGGATGCAGATTTACTTTAGAGCTCAAGGCTTAATTGCATTGATAGTAGGTGTTTTATTGTCCATAGGTTTTAAGATTATTGGTTTACCAATGGCTATTATCATTGGCCTATTCATAGGAGCTTTGAATATTGTGCCTTACCTTCAAGTGGTTGGTTTTATCCCTGTTTTTTTGCTGTCGTTATTACGAGCAATGGAAACAAATCAAAGCTTTTGGCAAGTGGTTTTACTAGCGGCTATAGTAATGGGTGTGGTTCAGTTGATTCAAGAAACTATTTTAGTACCTAAAATCATGGGTCGTGTCTATGGTCTTCATCCTGCCATCATTCTTTTATCACTATCTATTTGGGGAAGTCTATTAGGTCTGTTAGGAATGCTAGTTGCATTACCGTTGACTACTCTTATGTTCTCCTATTATAAACGATTTGTTTTAAATAAGGCTCCTAATGAAGAGCTCGATGATACTAGTTCAATGGTTTCTGAAGTGTAATTTTTTTGAAAGGTTAATCATTAACAATAAATGCTATAACTGCATTATAACTGTGAGCTTCAACAATTCCATTTCTTTAGTGTTAAAAATATAAGCTAGAACTAGTTATTTGATTCATTTGTCAAAGTTTTGTAAAGTTCCATCCGTTTTTTGCGTAAATTTGTTTGTTGTCCTATTTTGGATGATAAAAATTTAACAGGCATCAACACATTGAAAGGAATTGCTCTAATATTATTTTTTGGATTACTTACCTGTACGGTAAATGCTCAATCTTATTTGGGAGAAAAGAGTGATGCCATCCTTTCTGGAACTCAAAAAGTGAGGGTTGATAGCGTTTCTGGAAATATTGAGTTTTTTGAGTTATCTGCACTAAAATTAAAATCAGGTAATAGATTAAGCGAGAAAGAATTAAAAGCTAATCTAGCTCTTCCTAACAATTATGACCTCAATCACCTAAAGAATGAAGTTGACAGTCGAGGTGAGTTTCATATAAAATATCAATTACAGTATAAAGATATTCCTGTGGAAGGAATGGGTTTTGCAGTACATTATAATAATGGGAGCCCCAGTAGTGCCAGTGGAAAGATCACAAAAACGCAAACTGTTTATCAAGCAGTAAGTATATCTGATAGTAGAGCAATAGAGATAGCCATTTCATCATTCGATTCTAAAAGGTTTGTATGGGATAATGATACAGAGTTATATCCTAAAGCTGAATTAGTTTATGTTCCCAACAATCAGGTTCTTCAATTGTGTTATAAAATCGATGTTTATTCATTAATACCTTTAAAAAGAGAGTATGTTTATGTAAATGCTCAAACTGGGGGTGTGCTCAAACGAATTTCTAGGATTCATTTAGGTGATGTAGAAGGAAATGCTGTTACTTTTTATAATGGGAATGTAAATATTACAACTACAGAAACCGATGGTGCTTATCAGCTAAAAGAAAGTAATAGAGGAAATGGCGTTGAGACGTATAATTTGAATAATGGTCAATTTTATCATGAAGCGGTACCCTTTGTTGATGATGATAATTATTGGGATAACGTATATGATCAAGTAGCCTATGATGCACATTATGGAGCTGAAAAAACATACGACTATTTCTGGCATAACTTTGGTAGAAACTCAATTGATGATCAAGGTAAGGTGTTAAAGTCATACGTTCATTTTGGAGAGAATTATGGTAATGCTTTTTGGGATGGAGACAGAATGACTTATGGAGACGGTGATGGAGTCAATAAAACGGCATTAGCTTCCTTAGATATTGTGGCTCACGAAATAGCTCATGGTTTAACCGATCATACAGCTAATTTGGAATACTTAAATGAGTCAGGAGCTTTAAACGAATCCTTTTCTGATATTTTTGGGATAGCTGTTGATTTTTATGCAAAACCAAGTTCAGCAAATTATATCATAGGAGAGCAGGTTTTTTTAGATGGTGTTTCTTTTATGAGAAATATAGCTGACCCTAAAAGCGCATTTCAACCAACCACTTATAAAGGAACATATTGGGTTACAGAAAGCCATGATCATGGAGGAGTTCATACCAATTCGATGGTTCAAAATTATTGGTTTTATTTACTTTGTGAGGGAGGTAATGGTATCAACGATAACGGTGATAAGTTTATGGTAGAAGCCATTGGTATGGATGCTGCAGCTGCCATATCTTACCGGAATTTAACCGTATACTTAGGGCAATATAGCGATTATGAGGATGCTAGATTCTATTCTATTCAAGCGGCCATAGATTTGTATGGAGCTTGTTCAAATGAGGTTATTCAGGTTACTAATGCTTGGTATGCAGTGGGTGTTGGGCAAGCCTATCAAGATGCTGTTAATGCAGCTTTTACTTCAAGTCAAACAAAGTTTTGCAGTTCTCCTGTAACTGTTGAGATTCAAAATATAAGCACTAATGCCAATGTTTATACTTGGTATTTAAATGGCGTAGAGTTCAGTAATGAGGAAAATCCTTTAGTTACGCTAGAAAGTTCTGGGGATTATGCACTAAGGTTAGAGGTGGAAGGAACCTCTTCTTGTCAATCTTCCGATTTCATTGAAGTTGAAAACTATTTTTCGGTGTCAGAAGATGGAGCTCTTGTAGTTGCGGATTTTATGCCAGAAAGCGAGAATGCTGAAGATGGTGGAATTTATAGTTTCTTGTTTGAAGATATTGTTAATCGATCATTGGGAGTAAGTGATGGATATGTTGACTACACTTGTCCAATAAGAGCAAATTTAATTGAAGGAAAAAGCTATCCGATAGAAATAAGAACTGGAGAAACATATCCTGAAGCTGTAAAAGCTTGGATTGACTTTAATAATGATGGAGGTTTTTCAGATGCCAATGAACTAGTGTTTTATTCTGAAGGACTTGGTATTCACTCTGGATTCGTTGAAATTCCAAAAGGAACCTATTTCGATTTACCACTAAGAATGAGAGTTGGTTCTGATAAGGTTGAGTATAGTTCAGGTTTAAATGCAAAAGATGATTCTAAGTATGGGCAATATGAGGATTACGCTGTTGTATTAAGTGAGAATACGGATGCACCACAAGCATTATTTTCAATGAGTAAAGAGAAGATTAGTAAAAATCAATCTGTTACTTTTGAAGATCAAAGCCAAAACTTTCCAACTGATCGTATTTGGTATTTTGAGGGTGGTTCACCAGAATACTCTACAGATAGTTCTCCAGAGGTTGTATATGATGTTAATGGGGTTTATGATGTAGAGCTGACAGTGACAAATGAGTTTGGTTCAAATAAATTGGTAAAACAGTTAACTGTAACGAATGAGTTTATTATGGGAGAAGATACCGAATCTTCTTTAAGCGATGGCTTTATACTTGATTCGGGTGGCGAAACTGGAACGTATAATAGAGAAGAAAACTTTTCCTTTTTAATAGCTCCTGATTGTGCTTATGAGATTATTTTAAATATTGAATCATTTAGTACAGAAGCTTGTTGTGATGGACTAAAAGTATATGATGGTAGCGAAACTTCAGATCCTTTATTAGCCCATTTAAAAGGTACTATAGCCGAAGGAACATCAGTACAAGCTACCTCAGGTAAGATGTTGTTGATATTTACATCGGATGGTTCGGTTAATGAAGATGGTTTTAAAGCGAGTTGGACCAAAACGGATTTTACCACAGGTGAGCAGACCATAGCTGACTTTACTATATCGGAAGAGCTATTACCCGTTAATTACAATATTCAGTTCAATGACCAGTCATCTAATACTCCAAAATCTTGGAGCTGGAGCTTCGGAGATGGAGAAGAATCTAGTGATCAAAATCCAAAACATAAATATCGAGAATCAGGAACTTATGAAGTAGCGCTGTTAGCAGATAACTGTTTTTCGAATAATCAGATAACGAGACAAATTCAGGTTGAATCTTCTCCGGATATTTCTGTAAATGCAGATACGGTTAGAATAGATTTATGGAGTGGAGAAACGATAGATAGTTTTATCGTGGTGAATAATATAAATACAGGTATACTGGCATATCAAGGTGAATTGCTTTCTGCATATGAAAAAGGAGAAAGTAAAAATCCAATTGAATACCATTCATTGGTTCAGGATTTATCTGATGTTGAAGTGGGGCTGGTAAAAAATGTGTATTACTATAATAGTTTAAAAGATGTTTTAAGTGCTAATGGTTGTTCTTTTATGAGGATTACCTCAACTAATTTTGATGAGAATATCAATAGTTTAAATGTTCTGATTATAGATGATTCAGTTGATTTATTAGATAGTAAAGGTGATGAATTAAAATCTTGGATCAAAAATGGTGGTCTGTTAATAATTCAAGGAGATGGAATATTAAGTGCTTATAATGAGTTTTTATCAGGCACAGGAATCTCATTTACAAGTGTTCCCGCTATTGGAGGAAATGGAATAGTTGTTTCGCACAATATTACAAATTCGATATCAGGTTACGAAATAGGAACACATGCCGAAAGCACTTTATTAGTTGAAACTCCTGCTTCTCGTTTAATTAACGATATGAATGGGAATTGTTATGCAGCAACAAGTCAACTGGGAGATGGTAAGGTTATAACGATGGGGGATGAGTCCTTTCAATATATGAGTAAAAAAGGGCACGAGGATTTATTAATAAACTCATTTAAATATGGCGTAAAAGAACTAAACCCTAAAGCTTGTCAGGTGCAGAGTAAAAATGTTTTTATTTCTGGCCAAAAATCAGACAGTATAAAATATACCATCGATACCCGAAGAATGGCTGAGGGTGAATATGTGGTTGACATAAAAGTGAATAATAACGATATATCTTCAAGTGACCTTCAAGTGCCTATTTTATTGAATGTTTCTGGAATAGAGAATATTGAAGCTGACTTATCACAATTAGATTTTACAAACGTACTGATTAACGAGGCACGATGGAGCAAAATTGGTATTAAAAATACTGGATCAAGAAAATTAGATGTGAATGCATTGGAGTTCACAAATGAGGCCTTTACAGCCATGTTTAGTAGCCAAGTTGTTATGCCAAGTGAAATACTTTGGGTAGATGTAAAATTTGCACCTACCTTAAATCAGGATTATTCCGGCACACTTCAAATTCAGTCGTCAGATCCAGATAAACCAAGTATTCAAGTATCATTACTAGGTACAACGATATTACCACCAAGTGTAATTGACCCTATAGGAGATAGAAGCGTTTATTTGACTTCTAATGGTCAGATTGATTTAAATCAAGTATTTAGTGAACCAAACAGCGGTAGTGTTCTGTCGTATTCTATCAGTTCGGATAGAAGTATTGCAACTCCTAGTATAATTAATGAAAATATTTTAAGCTTTAATCCTTCGTCTGTAGGAAGTATGCAGATAGCTGTGACAGCTACAAATTCCTTTGATGCTACGATAGTGCATTCGTTTACGTTAAGAGTTTTAGCCAATAGTAATCCTATTTGTTTTATTGATGTCAATGATGTGTATTTACAGTTAAACGACCCTTCATTTAATATAAATCTAGATGCTCACTTTAATGATGTAGATAATGACTTGATGTCGTATAGTTATGAAGTATCTAGTGAAAGCATTATAAATCATGAACTGGTTACAGGTCAGCTAAGTTTAAGTGCATTGAATATAGGCGAAACTGAGGTGACAGTTACTGCTAATGATGGAAAAGGTGGAGTTGGAGCATTCACGTTTAAGGTATACATAAGTGATACCAGTACAGATGTAAATAATTTATTTGGCGAAAACACATTGATCATTTATCCTAACCCAGTGATTGATGTACTAAATGTAAAGATAGATTTAGTGCAAAAGGCTAAGACTGTAAAAATACTGAATACAAAAGGTCTAGTAATTCAAGTGATTAATGATTTTAACTTAGGTGCTGATTATATAGATGTTTCCGAATTGACTTCAGGAGTTTATATCATCGAATTTATATTGGATGATGAGAGACATATTAGGAAGTTTAAAAAGTATTAGACCCACATTTCATCTATTTATATATTGACAGAGACAAATTATGAAGTGGATAAATACTGCTGCGAGGTAGCTTGTTTCGTGTTATGAATATATTGCTAACCATTAATTTATGGTTATGCGTTATATTCTTATCATTTTATATTTATCATTCTTAAGTTCTATTGTTATTGGCCAAAATACGACTTCTCTACAAGGCGTGTTGTCAACCAAAAATGGTCAAGAAATTCCATTTGCTAATATTACTATTCGAGAACTAGGTAATTCTCAAATTCTTCAAGGTACTGTTTCAGATGATTTAGGAGTATTTACTTTCGGTGATTTATCAGAAGGATATTATTCTATTCAATCGTATTACTTAGGTTATGAGCCTTTGACAAAGGATAGTATTTGGGTAAAGAAAGGGAATAATCGTATGGATACTTTAAAGATGCGAAGAAAAGCGACCCAGCTCGAAGAAATCACCATTGTTTCGGAAAAGGCCTTGGTAGAGAATCATCCTGGTATGTTGGTTTATAATGTGGGGAGTGGATCAAATGCAGGAGAGAATGCCTTAGATGTTTTTAAGAATATCCCATCCTTGGGTATGGATATGGATGACAATGTGACCTTAAAGGGAGCTAAAGCGACAATATTAATAGATGGAGTTGAGAGTGATTTGGCAGATATGTTGGGCCAATTACCTAGTGATGTTATTTCAAGTATTGAGGTCATTTCTAATCCTTCCGCAAAATACGATTCTAAAAATGGGGGCGGCATTATTAATATTAAATTAAAAGATAATCAGTTATCTGGATTTAACCAGAAGTATAGCGTGGGTTATGGATGGCCTAAGCGATACAATGTAAATGCAGGAGTAAATATTACCTATAAAGACTGGAATTTTGGATTAAATGCTAGTGTAAAGGAAGACCCCAAGGAAGATTATAGAGATGTTTCCAGAAGTATATTCTCAGAGAAAGGGGATAAGCATTTAAAGCAAAAATTACATAATCATCGCGTACAACAAGCACTTTTTATTCGGGCTAATGCCAGATATCGATTTTCAAAATTATCCAATCTTACTTTTCAGACCTTGTATCAAGAGAAGGATGCTCCGTTAACATCTAATTATCTAACAGAATCTTATGATGCAGATACGATATTAACCAGTTTATCTAATAATAATAGGGAGGAGGAAAATACCAATGCCTTGTTGGAGTTTTCGGGTATTTATCGAAAGACATTTAAGAATTCGAAGAAGCACAAACTAAGGGCTCAGCTAAAATATGCTAAAGCAGGAGCTACGTTAGATTATATAAGAACATCGCAGCCATTGGATATTGAAACAGAGGAACCTTTGCCTAGTTCATCCAAGGAGATTAGAACTGGTAGTGATGATAATAACTCGGCAATGCTAAAAGTAGATTACGAATTACCCGTGCATAAGAATTGGCATTTAGAGCTGGGAACACAGATTAATTACCGACGTTTTGAGCAGGAAAAGATATCGAAGAAAATAAATTACATCAATGTTGATGAGATAAAGAAAGAAGAAGTGAGAGATGTTGGTTTTAATTTGGATGAAATTAAACCTGGCCTTTATGCGGTTATGAATGGAAGCATGGGGAAGTATGATTTCTCGGGTGGTTTAAGGTATGAGCAAACGCAAATTACGCAAGAAGTGCCCTCGTTGGATAGTACCACTATATCTAATTTAACGGCTTGGGCACCATCTTTTTTACTCGAAAAAGAAGTTAATGAGCGTTACACTTGGGGTATTAGTTATTCTTTACGTAATAAGATGCCAAATTACAGGCAGTTAAGTCCTATTTCTTTGTCCTTTGGTGGGTATTATAAAAATACTGGAAATCCGAACTTAAAGAGTCAGCAAACGCAAACTTTAGATTTTCATCATCACTTAATGATGAATAAAATAAGCTTAAATGGAGCAATCTTTTATACACATATCGATGATTTAATAGGTACATATTATTCCTTGGTTGAAGAGGATGGTAAGCTCATCACTAAATCGCAAGCGGATAATTTAGGAAGTATGCAAAATATGGGTTTTGAAGTTTCTGGATCTCTACCTTGGGGTAAGTTGGTATTTAGGCCTTCAATTACTTCCTACTACAAAACTTTAGAAGGGGAAAAGCTCTCAAGTTCTTTGGATAAAGAACAATGGTATACTATGCTAAAATTATCAGCCAATTACAGCGTAAATAAAAAGCTTAGTTGTCAGATGATGGCCAATTATAATGGAACGGATATTTCAGTGCAGGGTAAGCGCTACCAATATTATACGGTAAATTTATCCGCCAAGTACAAACTCTTAAAAGGAAAAGGTTTGCTTAGTTTGAAGTTGAATGATATATTTGACTCTTATAATTACCGAAAACTAATTAATCAACGAGAAGATCAAATTAATAACTCCTACTTTAACCCAGTAATGCAATATGTATACGTCTCATTCTCGTATAAGCTTTCAACGCTTAAAAAGAAGAAGTAAAATGTGCAAAGTTCTTGGGTTAGATAATGTGAAATACCGAATTATCCAGCTATGAGTGATCAAACAAATACTTCCGATAATATTACCTGTAAAAACTGTTCAACCGAATTTATAGGAAATTTTTGTCCTAATTGCGGGCAAAATATCAGAGAGTACAACCAGCCATTTGGCATGTTAATTTATGATTTGGCAGGAAATATGTTTGCCTTTGATACCCGCCTATGGAAAACCCTAAAAGCTGTTTTATTTCTGCCTGGTAAAATGGCACACGAATTTATATTGGGGCATCGCGTACGTTACATGCCACCATTTAGGTTTTATGTGTTTGTGAGCTTTATCTTTTTTATGATGTTGAATTACACCACATTTAAAAATTATGATGGAAGCAAAATCAACCTTGGTAAAAATGGAATAAGCATTCATGATTCGGTTAAAGAGGAGGTTGGTGAAGTTATTGATTCAGTTATAGTGAATAATACTATGTCTGAGGACGAGCGAAAGGAGCTTAAGAAAATAAAACAATCTATTGATAAAGGAGAAATTGGCCCAGGTGGTGAGTTTAAAGATGTTTACAATGAAATAATTAGTACGCCAGATGAAAAATTAGATAGTAAGGATGAGAAAAAATTAAAAGATATATTAAAACATCCAGAGTATTATTTCCCTCAATTTATAAAATATTTATCGTGGTTTTTATTTTTATTAATGCCTTTGTATGGCGCTTTTTTGTGGTTGTTCTTCCATAAAAAATATAAGTATTACTTGGGGCATCTCATATTTGCCATCAACCAACATTCCTTCCTATTTGTAATTTTTATTCTCATGATGGGAATCAAGCTTATTTTTCCCAATAAGGAAAGTTCGATTGAAAACTACCTATTCTTTTTAATTCCGATTTACTCGATAATAGGAGCTCGAAAACTGTATCAGCGAAAATGGAGTAACATAATTTTTAAGTTAGTAGCTATCTTTTTTATGTATTCATTTTTGTTATTGATCGCGTTGGCTATGTCCTTGTATGTGACGTTTGTTTAAATTATCAAAGAGGTAACTTTAAGTTAAGAACTAAAGTCACCCCTCAATAAAAAATATAGTTGATGATATTTTAAATGTTCAGAACCAATAAAGAACCTACAGCAATTACAAGCCAAAGAGAAACGCCTAAAACAAAGCTTTTTATACCCGCTTTTTTAGTGTCGGCAACAGAAATATTTGTTCCGATAAAAAATAAGGCCAACACCATTCCTTTTTTACCTAGCCAATTAAAATGAGTATATGTTCCTTGCCAATCAGGTAAAAGGTGTGCTACTAATATGGCTCCTACAAAAAGGAAAATAAAATAAGGAACTTTTACTTTGCCTTTTTCTTCTTTCTTCTGACTAAACGAAATAACTATAGACAAGGGAATAATCCAAAGTGCCCTAACCAATTTAACGGTTGTGGCAATGTCCAAAGCTTCTTGTCCGTATATGGCACCGGCACCAACAACCGAGCTGGTATCGTGTATAGCAATAGCAGCCCAATGCCCAAAAGTAGCTTGCGATAAATTTAAATGGTGACCCACATATGGAAAGATAAATAAGGCCAAAGCGTTTAGTATAAATATAACGATTAAAGAAAATGATACCTGGTGATTTTTAGGGTTGAGTACGTTAGATACTGCTGCAATAGCGCTACCTCCACAGATAGCAGTGCCAGCAGCTATTAAAATACTTACCTTACTATCTACCTTTAATAACTTACCCAGTAGTATACCTATACTCATGACAGCTACTACCGAAATTGCCGTTTCAAAGAATGCGCTTTGCGAAGTTTCAATCACTTTACCCAGGTTCATGCCAAAGCCCATCAATACAATTGATGCTTGTAGAATAATAGAAGTATTAAAAGTTTTGGGCGTGTATTTTATGCCGAGTAATGATAAGCCAATACCTAGTAATAGGGCTATTGCAGGCGACAGAATCGGCGTGAAGCAAAGCGCTGCAATTGTACAATAAATAAGTTGTACCTGTTTCTGACTGATATTTAGTTTTGCTTTCATTACGATACAAATATAGATGCGTCGTATATCTAAAGCAAATACAAAATGTTTATAATGTATAACTAAAAGTTATATTTAGAGAGTAGGTTAATAAATGTTTGTGTACTATGACCCACATTACCTTGCTTCAGGGCAATTCGTAACTTTCGTTGGAATTGAAGCCCTTTAACGCTTAGTTTTACTATGCTTTTTAGTTGAAACTCTTTTTTTACTGACTTCTCCGATAATATGGCAATACCATTAAAGTTTGTGAGGAAGTTTTTAATGGCTTCGGTACTGCCCAGATGAATAATTATGTTGAGGTCGTCGAGGCGTAGATTGTGCTTTTTTAAAGATTGCTGTATCACCTCTAAAGTACCCGAACCCTTTTCGCGCAACACAATAGGAATCTCTTTTAAGTCGGCTAAGCTTACCTGCTTGCGCTTGGCATAAACGCTATTGCTACCCGTAACCACCACAAGTTCGTCTTCTAATAAATCAATGTACTTTAGGTCTGACAGCGAAGAGTTGTTTTCAACCAGGGCAATATCAATTTCGTTGGAAACTAGTTTTTTCTGTATTTCAACCGAGTTGCCACTATACAGGTGTAAATCGATGTTGGGATATCGTTTGTAGAACGAGGCGATAGCTTCGGGAATAACGTAATTTGAAATGGTTGAACTAGCACCAACCCGCAAGGTTCCTTTGAAAGTATCGTTTAACTGACCCAATTCGAACTCTAATTCTTCGTATTGGTGTTTTATTTTTTTCAGATATTCATAGTTTATTTTACCAGCCTTAGTCAGGTATATTCTATTGCCTTTTCGCTCAAACAGAGTGCTGTTTAGTTTGCTTTCCAACTCCTTGATGTGTTTGGTAACGGCAGGCTGACTAATAAAAAGCTCTTCCGCTGCTTTGGAAAAACTCAAGTTTTCGGCCACAGCCAAAAATACATTATCTCTATGATCCATAGGCACAAATATATTTAAGAAAGTTGAGAGTACCTAGTATTCAGTTGCCAGTAGGCGGCCTACAGTTATTGATTAATAATCATTAGCTAGCAATAGTTCTATTGGTTTTGGCATGGTTTACAAATTACCAGCTTCATGTATTAAGCTCTTTCTTTTACTCTTGAGAGTATGCGGAAGTACACCGCCAGAGAGTGTTGGTACGGGGATTTATAAGTTCGTATGCTTTCAGTTTGTATGTTTATAAGCTACCCTTTTAACGCTAACAATTAACCGCTAGTAACTAAGTATTGTTATCTCAATAGATGTTATAAAAATGTTGAATTCTTTTGTCTAAAGATGACAACCTTTTTTAAATAATTGCCGTATGATTTTTTGGGGGACACTTAAACTTTTGTACTGTTATGGGAATTAAACTGAAAGCGCTATTTGCTTGTCTTTACTTATCTTCTATGTTGGTGGCTCAACAGCCTTTAAATCACCCAAAAAAAATGTATAAATCGGCCGAAGGGAAGGTTTATGCCAACAAACATCAACCCATGTATTTGTTTTTAGGAACTTCGCCTAATCCAGCTAGTGGTGTTGAGGAACTTAAAAGTCATAGCACCCCTCAATATGCCAGCCCTTTTTATTTCGATTCAGAAGGACTAAATACGGTTAGAACGCCGTCGCAGGTTGATACAGTAACCAAGAAAATAGTTTACCCAGAGGCAGATATTGTTTTTGAAGTGTACGCCGATGGTTTGGCACCTGCTACTTCATCTCATTTTCTGCAAGCAAAATCATATGTCAACGAGGGTGCTATCTTCTATAATCAGAATCTGAAAATTGTATTAAAAGCTAAGGATAAAGTTTCAGGAGTAGAGGATGTGTATTATAGTTTAAATGGTTCAGCATATAGCAAGTATCAGGATACACTTAGTTTTGAGACAGCAGGTGAATATATGCTAAAATATTACGCCGTTGACCATGTGGGTAACGTGGAAGAAGAAAAAGAAAAGACATTTACTATAGATAATAAAAAGCCAACGGTTAATTGGGCTTTTCATGGAGAGGTTTCTGGTAATACCATATCAGGTAACTCTACCATTAAGTTGTTGGCTATGGACGAAACAACAGGTATTAAAAGCATTAAATACCGCATTGATGATGGAGCTGAAAAAACGTATTACAAACCTATCAGTACTTCATTTTTAAAAACGGGTACGCACCAACTGGTGTTTTGGGCCGAGGATAATGTAGGTAATATTTCCGATGTAGCAGGAGATTCTAATGGCTCGGTAGCAGGTGTTAATAATGAGATGTTTTCGTTTGTGGTAGATGATGTAGCACCAACGGTAGGGTGCGAAATTAAGGGCGATTTTTATAAAGGTAAATACCAATATGTATCGGGGCGTAGTAAAGCACAAATTCAAGGTAAAGACGACTTGGTGGGAATCTTTAAAATACTATACAGCTTTAATTCAAAAAGTTTAGATAAAACTTGTTTTGATGTGATGGTGAATACCGATTGGGCCGAACCGATTCCTTTTCCACAAGAGGATGGCGTGCATACCTTGTATTATCAGGCCAACGATTTGGTTTCCAATGTTTCGAATATTGAACAACTGCAAGTTTATGTAGATATGGAAACGCCGTACTCAGGGGTAGATTACAAAGGGGCACAGTTTTTTGCTAAGGATACCTTGTTTATTTCAGAGAACACCAGCATTCAGTTATTATCAGAAGATGAGGCTTCAGGATTAAAACACATAGCTTATAATTTAGATGGGGCAGAAGAGGTTTTGGCATCGGAGCTTAAAGTGGCGGATGAAGGATTTCATTCGTTAAAGTATTATGCGCTCGATAATGTCAATAATAAGGAAGAGATAAAAGAAAGTCAGTTTTATGTAGATAAAAGCGGGCCTGATATTTTCATCAACTTTAGTATTAAACCTATTCGTACAGAGCAGGTGGATGGTAAGCCAGTTAATGTGTATTCGCCGTTCGCGAAAATGTATTTGGCAGCCACCGATAACGAGTGTGGAAATAAAACAATCCATTATCAAATTAATGATGGAACTAAAAAACTATACTCATCGGCCATAGGTAACGAACTAAAAAGCTTTAAAGAATCAGAAGTGTATACTATTACCGTTGAAGCAGTGGACAATATTGGAAATACTTCTATTAAATCTATCCAGATAATGGTAGCGAAAAAGTGATAAGTTACGGTCATTGGTCGTAGACCAATGGTTGAAAGTAAAAAGACGAAAGTTATGATGTTAATCCCAATGCAGTTTCTGTGTTGGGATTTTTTTATTGAGTATATGTATTAGCTAAAGTTTTATAAATTTATGGATATGAATACTTTGCAGATATTGACTCAATTCGACGGTGCTTTTTAGCAGAATATTGGCAAAGGTATTATAGTATTAGAAAATTGGCTCTGTTTGATTTTGAAAGGAAGCAGGTTCTTGAAGCTTCATTTGAAGAGTTGATTGAATAAAATAATAGGCCTCAAATCTTATAATAAGTATCTGCCGCTAAAGCTTCTTGTTAGCACCCCCAGAATTAGAACAGTTTAGAATAAACAAATAAGTGTTGAGTTTAAACTGTATTAAGAGAAGGAAACTGCAAATTTTAGACTGGCTTTACATGATGAAAAAATGTAAAGCCATGTAAATCTTGTAAATCATGTCAGAATACTCTATATGAAAGAGCATAAAAAAAGCCCTCATTACTGAGGGCTTTAAATCATTCTATATGTAGTAAGCGAATTACTTCACTTCTTCAAAGTCTACATCAGTAACTTCGTCGTCACCTTTAGCTTGTCCACCTTGTGCACCAGCATCTGGTCCTGGTTGAGCTCCACCTGCTTGTCCACCTTCAGCTTGAGTAGCGTTATACATCTCCTGAGAAGCAGCTTGGAATACTGTATTCAACTCAGTAGTTGCAGCATCAATAGCAGCTAAATCTTCCGCTTTATGCGCTTCTTTTAACTTCTCTAAAGCAGCTTCAATAGGTCCTTTTTTGTCAGCTGGTAATTTATCACCAAACTCTTTTAATTGTTTTTCAGTTTGGAAGATAAGGCTGTCAGCACCGTTCATTTTGTCAATCTTCTCTTTCGCTTGGTTGTCCGCATCTGCATTAGCAGCCGCTTCATCCTTCATGCGCTTGATTTCGTTATCGCTTAAACCAGAAGAAGCCTCAATACGAATACTTTGCTCTTTACCTGTTGCTTTATCTTTAGCCGTTACGTGAAGGATACCATTTGCATCAATATCAAAAGATACTTCAATTTGTGGTACACCACGCTGTGCTGGAGAAATTCCATCTAAGTGGAAACGACCAATTGTTTTGTTTTGAGCAGCCATCGGACGCTCACCTTGTACAATATGAATCTCAACTGAAGGCTGGTTGTCAGCAGCAGTTGTAAATGTTTCCGACTTTTTGGTTGGGATAGTAGTGTTTGCTTCAATCAGCTTAGTCATTACACCACCCATAGTTTCAATACCTAATGAAAGTGGAGTAACATCTAATAACAATACATCTTTAACTTCACCAGTTAATACACCACCTTGGATAGCAGCACCTACAGCTACAACCTCATCAGGGTTTACACCTTTAGAAGCTTCTTTACCAAAGAAGTTTTTAACAATCTCTTGGATAGCAGGGATACGAGTAGAACCACCTACTAAAATTACTTCGTCAATATCAGATGGCGACATTCCAGCATCAGAAAGAGCAGCTTTACAAGGCTCTAAAGTAGCTTGGATTAATTTGTCAGCCAATTGCTCGAATTGTGCACGACTTAAACTTTTTACCAAGTGCTTTGGAATACCATCAACAGGCATAATATATGGTAAGTTGATTTCAGTAGAGTTACCACTTGAAAGCTCAATTTTAGCTTTTTCAGCAGCATCTTTTAAACGCTGGTGAGCCATTGGATCTTTACGTAAATCAATACCTTCGTCTTTTAAAAACTCGTCAGCTAACCAGTTAATGATTACATCATCAAAGTCATCACCACCAAGGTGAGTATCACCGTTAGTAGATTTTACTTCGAATACACCATCTCCTAACTCAAGAACTGAGATATCAAAAGTACCACCACCAAGGTCGAACACAGCAATTTTCATGTCTCTGTCCATCTTGTCTAAACCATACGCTAACGAAGCAGCAGTAGGCTCATTGATGATACGTTTTACAGCTAAACCAGCAATTTCACCTGCTTCTTTAGTAGCTTGACGTTGTGCATCGTTAAAGTAAGCAGGAACTGTAATTACAGCTTCAGTCACTTCTTGTCCTAAGTAATCCTCAGCTGTCTTCTTCATTTTTTGAAGTGTCATTGCTGAAATTTCCTGAGGAGAATATTTTCTATCGTCGATAAGTACACGAGGTGTGTTGTTATCACCTTTAATTACTTGATAAGGAACACGAGTTACTTCGTTAGGAATCTCATCAAAGTTATCACCGATGAAACGCTTAATAGAATAAATCGTTTTGGTAGGGTTAGTAATAGCCTGACGTTTTGCAGGGTCACCTACTTTTCTTTCACCACCTTCAACAAACGCCACAATAGAAGGAGTTGTTCTTTTACCTTCGCTATTTGGAATTACAACCGGCTCGCTTCCTTCCATTACAGAAACACAAGAGTTGGTCGTACCTAAATCGATTCCAATTATTTTTCCCATTTTAATTTAATTTATATAAGATTTTTAATTTGTCTATTTATGAACTCGGTTTCCATTATTTCAAATGCTGTGCCATCATAAAAATGTGTCAGTTTGATGAAATAATGACACAGGAAAATTAAAAATCGAATAAATCGTGTCATGTTTTTGTGACAAAAAGACATTTTTGGAGATATGTCATTAAGCCAACAAAAGAAATACGACAAGGAAAAACAATACGGCGTACGCCAAAGCGAAAATTATTTTATGCGATTTCTTAAATACATCAGAAAAATATAAGCCGTACAAAAATGCAGGCGGAAGAATAATTAACTGACACATTAACGTTTTGTTGTTATACCATTGGGTGTTCATAATTGTAAGGTTTTAGAGGATATTTAATTATTAATTTCTTTAAAAGCTCTTTCTGCATTTTCAACAATACTATTAGGTAAGCCAATGTGTTTTGCCAGAGTAATGGCATTAATAGGCATATTTTTACCTTCTTGAATTTGATAGTTAAATACGTATTCTTCGTTTGTTTTCACCATCTCAAAAAAGTAATTGTTAAAACCGTTTAGCATGTTTAGCAGATTAATATCGTGCGTAGAAGCTATTACTATTGAGCCAGTTTCGCTAATGCCATTTAATACACTATACCCCATAGCAATCTGTTCGTTGCGGTTGGTTCCTTTAAAAATCTCATCGATTACTACCAAACCATTACTTGCTTGTGCATGAAATAAGATTTCTTTTACCCGTTCAAGTTCCCGATAGTAATAACTTTTGCCATTTAAAATATCATCAGATATAGTCAGGTAAGTATAAACTGGGCATTGAGGAATAATAGCTATTTGTGCAAAACAAATATCAATTTTCTGGCCCAAATAAACATTTAAGGCTATTTGTTTTATGAATATGGATTTGCCACTCATATTGGCACCTGTAATAAGTGTGTTTTTTTGTTTTGGAGAAAAGTTATTTGGTACACAATGGTTAACCAGAGGATGCCAGCCATCTACAATTTGCAGTTGGTTAAAATCAGCTGTAATAGTTGGGCTACAAACGTGTGGACTTTGCTTTAATTTATCTAATGCAATAAGCATATCGATATACGCAACTTTTTCATATGCTTGTAATAATTGCTTTTTGTGTTTAAGTATTTTACGACTACATATCCAGTAGGCAAAAAACTCAAGATTAAAAGCACATTTAAATAGTTCGGTAATTGTGGAGACAATAATATCAAGCCCGTCTTTACCAAACTGAAGATTAAGCACAGATAAGTAAGCTTTTATTCTAATGGGTTTTAGCGTAAGGTTAAATGAAATACCCTTAAGTTTGAATGATTCTTTTCCATTTACCAGTTTGGAAATATTTAGGAATCGTTTTAATGCCGATAAGCCATATATACTATATAATATTTGACGTTTGCTCCAGGCGTAAAAGTAAATATTTATACAAAAAGCAATTATAGAGGCAATAAGCAACGGGTTCTGCAAGATGATTCCTATCGTTCCAATGAGGTAAAGAATAGGAGGTAATGCAGAAAGCCATTTGAGATATTTATGAATCGAAAATGAATCAAAGAATAAATCCACCAAAAAATAATCTTTAAATTGATTAGCCTTTGTTAGATGTTTTTGAATACGCTTTTTTTGTTTTGTAGATATATTTATTTCATCAATATCATCTTTAATATTTTTATTCGAGATAGTAAATGAATCATCAAATAGATACTTATAGAAAAACTGTTTGCCATAGGCAGATTGTGTTTCATCTATTTGCTCATATACCTCTTCCAAATTAAGGTCGTTATACGTTTGTTGATGAAAGGCATCCGGTTCTGATGTGTGATGAAGGTATTTTTGATGGTTATTGGTATGCATAGACTTGGTTAAATTTTCATTCCTATTGAAGCGGACCAGTAATTATTTCTTAATCCACTTTAAGTACTATTTGTTCCATTGATATAGTAAGTTAATGTTTGTAACAGACATTAATAGAACGGTGTAATTATATTGATAATATAATTAGGGTTGTTTTATGGTGAGCTCAATAGTTTTGTTTAAGCATTTTTTGTATTTATCTAAAAATGTGTAGTATTTATTAAACAAATCTTTGTAAATAATCTGATGGTCTATTTTTAACTCTTTTGAAAAAATAATTTTGTTATCTACCTGCATGTAATCAACCTTAAAGGAGAATATGCTATCAGAATAGCTTTCGGATTTAGGCAGTTTAATAAGTTGCATTGTAGATGGTAATTCTATACTCATTTCACTCTGAGAATTAATTTTTCGAGTGAGGTAAATGTGATAACGATCAACGGTATCAACTCTTGCTGCAGTTGTTGAGTTGAATTTGTTTACATTCAGAAACACTTCCTGATCAAATTTTACCAAACAATTAGTGTTTTTTTCTTGGAAGTTTACTATTAATGCTGAATCTCTTTGATTGATGTTTGTTATCTCAATATCACTAATTTGTATATCCTTGTGTTTCCAAACTACTTCTTGTATAAATTTTTCTTTATCGTTTTGCTTAATGCTGGTTAGTGCAGAGTTTAAAACAATTTTAGCATCTCCAGAATAGCTTAATGTTGTGTTGCCAATTAATTGGTTGTTGTGTATTGTATAGTTTGAGGTTTGTTTAGCAATATTGCACTTAACATCTTTTTTAGGAATTGTTTTAATGATATAATTAGAACCGTTTTCAATTAATACTTGCTTGCCCTGAATAGCAGGACTATTGTTGCCCAAGGCTAGCTTATTATATGTGGCATCTAAATAGTAATCTTGATTGTTATGATTTAAATAGCAAATCATATGATTGTCTGTTGCAATGGAAGGCGTCGAATAATCATAGATTAAATGCTGTGTTCCCATCCAGGCAATTTTAGCATTAAAGCCAGCCTGATTTAGCATGGCAGAAAGAAGGTTCGACATGCCTTTACAATCTCCATATTTTTTTTCATATACACTTTTAGCACGGTCTGGCCTAAAGCCAGCAAGCCCTTCTTCAAAAGCTACATAACGAATGTTGTCTTGCACCCAATAGTAAATGGCTTTTATGGAATCGGTAGAGCTTTTAGCCTCTGTTACAATATCTGTCACAATAGGTTCAAAAAAAACAGTATCATAATCTAGATTACCAGCAAGTTCAGTATACCATTTATATAAATCATCTACATTCGAATGGATATTTTTATCATTACCATTTTCATTTGTGTATTTTTCAGGAAGGAATAATAGGTTGGGGTATGAATGAAAAGGACTAAGGAAGCTGTCTTTATTTTTTTTTGAAGGATTTTTATTTAGGTTTTTCGCCGTGTATTCAATAAGGGTTGAACCGTCTGATCCATTCTTTTCAGTTTTACTAATGTCAAAGTGTTTAAAATTAAAATCTTGAATTTTCAGTTTTAACCATTTAGGAATTTTAATAATGTACTTTCTGGTTTTAACGGGATATATAGGATCATTTAAAAATTCTGCACCCCAATAGCGAATGTCATTTATTGTTTGCATCCCTGTAAAACGATAAAACTTAGAATTAATATCTGGGCTATACGAGAAATGCCTAAATTTTAAATCTGAATGAAATATATTTTCAGAATCCTCATTACCATCAATGATGCTCATTCTTTTTTTATATTCATTATTCTCCTTCAGAGTACATTTATTTACCGAAGCATAATTGTTATAGTAATACAGCCTTTCGAATGGTTTATTCAAGATAGGAACAATATCAATTGTATCATTCTGAAATACTTCTATTTTACCACTGTTAGAGTTTATTGCAAAAGTAATTACAGTGGTGTAATTACTTATTATAGTTTCAGCTTTGGGCCATTTCTTTTTTAATTCTTGTTTTGAGTATGGCGTGTTATCCGCAATAGCGCAACACAACAATATAAACAGTGACATAAGGATTAAAAGAACTCTTCTCATAGTATTTATTCAATGCTTAGTTTTAGTTTAGTGTTCTTAAAGTCGTACATAGATTTTTTAAAATCCATAAATTTAAGCCATTCTGTTTTTTTAAGTTCAATTTCATTAATTGTTTCTTTTGAGTTAATAACTAATGAATTCTCTTCTATCTTGTATTGGCTCGAAAAGGATATTTCATCTGATTCGAAGGATTTTGTTAACTTCTCAAACCCTGAACTATTGCTCACATTAAAACCTGTTAAGCGAATACTATGCATAACCTCCTTCTTATAGGGAAGGTAGATGTCGTATTTTCTTTCAGATTCTAATATAGAACCCAAATGGCTTGTTAAATTATTAGTGGAAAATATAATATTGCTGCCAATATTTGTAGTATTTGCTTTAATGGCATATTCTATTTCAAATATTAAATTCGGATTTTGTTTCCACCTCCCAGAGTTTATTAAATTAAAGTGCTTTAAGGAAACATCCTCAACAGAAAAGGATTGTTTTATTTTCTCCTTTATACTTTCTAAACGTTCCTGTTCTTCTTCTTCAAAAAGTAACAATAGCTCCTGTTTTCTTTCTTTACTAGCTGCCGTTTCTGTCAAGGTCTTGTCAAAAATGTATTTACTGTATTTTTCTTTATTAAACTCTTCCTGAATGGTTTTGGATACGAAAACTACAGAATCCCAGCTTAGTTTCTCAGCGCCCAGCAGGCTAATTTTTGATTTAACCAATAGAGAATCATAATCAGAAAAGAATGCAGCTTCGCTTTCTATATGGCATGTGTTGTAATTGGCTTTCTGCTCAGGAGTTTCTATTGTTGTTATTTTACTGGCTCCAAGATTCGAAATGCTTGTACTAAATGCCGTGGTTGCTCGATGAGTGCTAGGTATCTCTCCGCAATTTGTAGTTGGCCCAATGTCGGTGATGTAAATTGGAGCTTGTGTTGAAGATGTTTTAATGCCAGGAGTTAGTTCAGCTAAAAACAATAGTTCCTCTTTTGTACTTATATTTTTAGGGATTAGGTATATTATCTTGTGAGGTCGTTTTAATCGGATTAAGGCAGCACTAATAGCAAATGTTGTGTTAATAATATCTAGCTGCCTGTTTTGATAACTGAAAAACTGGGGCGTAAGATGAAAGTTTTGCTGGTACCAAAACTCTCTAATAAAGTAATAAGCTTCCTCAGTTAACTCTTCTGTACTAAACTCTTTAGTTTTGCTAATGCGTTTTAAATAACGATAAGTATTGATATATAATGGACGATAGGGATTATATGCATTCATTATATTAGTTTTCATTGAAATGGAAAAATCGGCCAGGGCGGCCGTATTTGGCTTTGATTTTAGTTTACTTATAGGCGCAAAAAAAGATTCGTACCCAGAGTTAAGATATCCGTTAGCACTTCCTGCAAAATAAGCTTGAAATTTAAGAGCAGGAACTTCAAAGATGGAATTACTCCATTCTTCGTCAATAAATTTTTCTCTGTCTTTATCCGTTAGTTCAAAAGAGTCAATTCCTTCGTTTACATTTACATCAACACATTTCAAATCAGGAGCTCCATTGATTGATTTTGCATTTAAATAACAATTTCTAAGGATGTTAAAATGTAATGTTTGATTTAAAATGGGATACTCACCTTGTAATTCGAAGTAAACGGGCGAAAATTCATGGAAACCAGAAATTGGAAATTTCCTTTCAATACAATAATATATGTCTATAATATCACCTATCTGAGTATTAGGAATAGCTAACTTATTATAGGCTTTTCTTCTATAACCACTCGAAATTTCTTTTTCAACTGCATCACTTAAATCAACTTCAATTATTTCACCATTTTCTTTTTCAACTTTTACTCCTGTATAAAGGTTAATCGTTTCATAACTAAATGCTCCTCGATATTGTCTTTTGCTATTTTTAAAAGTGTATTCCGAAAACTCATCAACAGCATTATTATCTAGAAGTTTTACCCTTATATGATAATAATAATGTTCAAGTAGCTTATTCGAAAAGCCTTTTTTCTTTACTGTGTACTCAATTCTTTTGGAAAGGATTACTGCCGATTCGTTTTCCCATTTATTGGGAACTTCGGAAATCCTAAAAGTTGAATCGCATTGATTCCAGAAATAGTCTTTTAATTCAGCTTCGTGCTTTGTAAAAGTATCGTTTGAGCTATAGTTAAACTCATCATCGTATTGGCAAAAAGCCAAATTAATAAATAGGGTAAGTGCAAATAGTACAATATAATGCTTAGTAGTCATAGGGTAATAGTTTAATTGTTACAAAAATATAATTTGTATACAATTAACAATGCAAATATGACTTGATATGCTTAATAAAGTATCGTTTTAAATTAGAACCTCCAGTTTACCCCCACACTAAAATAACTTACGCCAAACCCCATTTCTGCAAAAGCACCAATGTTATCGTTAAAGCCATATCTAATACCAGCAAATAAGTCGGTGGCCAGTTTAGTGTTGTTTTCTTTTTCCTGCTTATTGGTAACAGGCGAATCATATTTGAAAGATTCAAACTTAAGGCCTAAAAATGCACCTCCATAAACATCTATATTACTCCATGCAGTACTTCCAGTTAAGTCTACCATGTCAAAATGGTAAGCAGCTCTTGGTCCAATAAGTGTGTAGTTGTATTTGTTAGAATATTTAGTATTCATTATTTGATCGTTGTATTCTGCACCAGCAAATGAAAGTAAACCGCCTACACCAATATAACCAATACCTATTTTATCACTTATTCCATATTCGTATTGAGCTGTAATAGATGGATTGCGAGAGGTGACATTATTTTGGTTAATAGCAGGTATACCCACAGCAAAACCAATGCTTTGTTGTTCAAAAGTTAAAGGTTGGGCTACTAACTGGCTTAATCCCATTATTAATAGGCCGATAATAATTAAAGAATGTTTCATTATTGTTGTGTTTTAAGTGTTGTGTTGTTATTAGAAACGCACGAAATTATAAAATATTAAATTTAGATATGAAGCTTTTCATTATTATTGCCATCTCCATATAACAATTTATTAACTTTGCGCCCATCAAACACAAAAACACTTTATAAATTATGTCGGTAGCAATGAATCGTCAGAAGAAGGTGACCACTCATGTTTTGAGTGAGATGAAGCATAATAAAGAGAAAATTGCCATGTTGACAGCCTATGATTACTCATTGGCTAAAATAGTAGATCAATCTGGTATTGATGTAATATTGGTAGGAGACTCTGCTTCTAATGTGATGGCTGGTTTTGAAACCACTTTGCCTATTACCTTAGATCAAATGATATATCATGGTGCGTCGGTTGTACGTGCCGTCAATAGAGCACTGGTTGTTGTAGATATGCCTTTTGGTACCTACCAAGGTAACTCAAAAGAGGCGCTTTCTTCGGCCATTAGAATAATGAAAGAAACTGCTGCGGATTCTGTTAAGCTAGAGGGTGGAGAAGAAGTGGTAGAGTGTATTTCCAGAATTTTGTCTGCAGGTATTCCTGTAATGGGGCATTTAGGCTTAACACCACAATCTATTCATAAATTTGGTACTTATACCGTAAGGGCTAAGCAAGAAGAAGAAGCTGAGAAGTTAATTAAAGATGCTCATTTACTTCAAGAAGCAGGATGCTTTGCTATAGTGCTAGAAAAGATACCTGCTGAGTTAGCGAAACGCGTTGCGGATGAGTTAACTATTCCAATAATTGGTATTGGTGCGGGAAGTGGCGTAGATGGGCAGGTACTTGTTTTACACGATATGCTGGGTATTAATCAAGAGTTCTCACCAAGATTTTTACGTCGTTACCATAACTTATTTGCAGAAATAGGCGGTGCCGTAGGTAATTATATTGACGATGTAAAATCGGTAGATTTCCCTAATGACAGGGAACAATATTAGGCAATGAACAAGTAACAATGATCAGTTATCAAATTTAGGGATGACTTTTTATTGCTAGCTGATTGTTGTTAACTGTAAATTGATAATTGAAGAAATGAATATATTATTTGAAGACAATCATATCATCGCGGTAAATAAATCTAACTCTGAAATCGTTCAGGGAGATAAAACTGGAGATGAAGCTTTATCTGATACAGTAAAAGCTTATATCAAAAAAAAATATAAAAAGCCAGGTGATGTTTATTTAGGTGTTGTACATCGTATTGATCGGCCTGTAAGTGGAGTAGTAATATTTGCCCGCACCAGTAAAGCAGCCACACGGTTGAGCAAAATGTTTCTAGAAAAAGAGATAAAAAAAACATATTGGGCAATAGTAAAGCAACTTCCAGAGTCTGATTCAGGAAGATTGGTGCATCACATGATTAAGAATCAGGAGAAAAACCGTTCGAGTGCTTATGATACGCCACGTAAAAAGTCGAAGGAAGCAGTACTAACCTATAAGTTGGTTTCGAGTTCGGCTAACTACCATCTGTTAGAAATTGAATTAGAAACCGGAAGACACCATCAAATTCGATGTCAGCTGGCAAAAATTGGATGTCCTATCAGAGGCGATTTAAAATATGGTGCTGCTCGTTCAAATAAAGGAGGAGGAGTTAATTTACATGCTCGAAAGATTGAGTTTACGCATCCAGTAACAAAGGAGTTTATTTCTATTTTAGCACCAGTTCCTAAGGAAGATAACCTATGGAATGAGTTTCAGAATGTGATGTAATTGTAATAAGCAGTTGGCAGTATGCAGTGAACAGTTTTGTTTACTGTTATACTGAATACTGTTTTTTTTGAATACTGCTGACTGCCTAATAAAGAACTTACTCCAAATCCTTCCCTTCAAAAAATAGCGGTAAAAAATCTTTGGCTTTATCTGCTACCCAAATTTCACCACTGCTATCTAAAATGGTTTCTATTTCTGTATTAAATCTGTTTTCTGTTTCAATCATAACCTGACGGCAAGAACCGCATGGAGCAACAGGCGAAGGTAATATTTTTCCATTTTTTATGGCGGTAATGGCCATTTTTATAACAGGAACATCAGGGTATTGCGAATTGGCCCAGAAAATGGCTGTACGTTCTGCGCATAATCCAGAAGGGTATGCTGCATTCTCTTGATTATTACCAGTAACAATTTCTCCGTTTTCGAGTAATAGGGCAGTACCAACTTTAAAATTAGAATAAGGAGAATACGACTTTTCTGCGGCAGCTCTAGCCATCATAACCAATTCTGTGTCCGCCTGTGGTAATTCATCTATATTATCGAACTGCTTTATTTGTGTTTTTATTTCAAGAAACTTCATGTGTTTGTTTTTTATTGTTGGCATCGTAAAACTAGTCAGCAAATGTATGTTGTCTTCATGCAATGCTGCAGGTGGTAATCTGTTTAATCGACTTTAAATTTTCGACTTTATTATCTTATAAACTCTTTACCAGTGACAGTATTATACGATTTCAGTCAAAAGTAACGTTTACACATGATAAAGCCAATTTTGTAAAGTACAGAAATTGGAATGATTGTTGGTTAATTGGTGATGGACTGTTCGGTTTAAACACCACCTCAGTTCGCCGAAATAATTATATTTGTCAGCACATTAATATACTTAAGGAATGAGACATAGTTTAAGGTTTTTATTGTTAGCCATTGCTTTATATGCAGGAGGAATGCTTTTTGCAAAAGGCGGAAGTGGCTTAAGCAGAGATATGTATATTGAAAAATATCATGAGTTAGCCATTAAGGAAATGAATAGGGTAGGTATTCCGGCAAGTATAACTTTAGCGCAAGGAATGTTAGAATCGGGTAATGGAAATTCAACCTTAGCGCAAAAATCAAACAATCACTTTGGTATAAAATGCCATAACGACTGGAAAGGAAAACGTGTTTATCACGATGATGATAAAAAAGGCGAATGCTTTAGAAAGTATAAAAACCCATATCAATCGTATATCGACCACTCCGATTTTTTAACAGGTAAGCAGCGATATGCTTCTTTATTCGACTTAAAATTAACTGATTATAAAGGCTGGGCTAAAGGCTTGAAAAAAGCTGGTTATGCAACCGACCCCAAATATGCACATCGTTTAATTGATATTATTGAAGCAAATAATCTGGACCGATTTGATAAAGGAGGCAAGTATAAAAAGAGCAGTAGTAAATCAAAAAGTAATTCAGTAGCTAAAAATTCAGGTAATGATAATTTTACTATAAATGCTTTTGGAGCACATAAGATTCAGCATAATAATGGCGTTAAGTATGTAAAAGTGCAGGAAGGCGATTCGTTTGATAATATTAGTCGTGAATATGGGCTGAAGAGTTGGGAGCTTTTTAGTTATAACGATATGGAAGAGAATGCAGATATTTCTGAATTTAAATATGTATACGTTCAGCCTAAGCGAAATAAAGCACACCGTAAACATTCTTCGCACCGCATTAAAACTGGTGAATCGTTACATTACGTATCGCAAAAGTATGGCGTTAAGATAAATCGTTTATACAGATATAATAACCTGAAAGAAGGGGATAAAGTAAAAGAGGGACAGGCTATTCAATTACGTAAAAAGAAGAAATAAAATATTAAAGAACTAAGTTTAAACAAAAGATATTTGAGATAATTCAAGTATCTTTTGTTGTTTTTAATAGTTTCCTAGAACTCACATGCGCCTAAACATACTTTTATTATTACTTCTAGTTATTGTCCCAACAGGCATGCTTGCGCAGGAATTTACTCCGCAACAACAAGCCTATCTGTATAAAATAGTTCGTGGTACATCTTGCTTAAGGCAAAATTGGAATCATCATTTTTTGTACACAGGAGGTATTCCAGAAACCAAAAAGGTAGTTGAAATAGTAAATGGAAGAACGCACACCTACTATGTTGATATGTGGGATTCTATTATACATAGCATCGTTCTGCACCCTGAGTTGCTACGCGTAGATTGGAATGCTATCAGAAAAACTTCGCCTGGTTTGATGGCAGATGCTTCTGTAAAGCTTTCTTTATGGGAGTTGTATTCCAACATAAAGGCTGGATATGTCCAAAATACATCTTTTTATGAGGGTGGTGATGTGAAGATTATTTATCAGGAAATGGTGGAGTCTTTGCCCTTACGCATGAAAAAAGGAGCTATGGTAAAAGAGAAATATTTACCTGTATTTTACGATATCATCAATCCGAGCCTTAGTATCAATCGTAAGTTTGAATCCTTTGATAACGTAGGGAAAGTGACGGTTCAGGAAAAAAAGAAGGTATTTGACAGGTGGCATCAATTAGTTACTTCGCATGTGGCTGAAACATCAGAGCAGTATTTTAATAGCTTACTAGGAAACGAGGTTTATTTTAAAGGAAGTTTATTAGCCGTGGGCGATGGTAGCGGTTCGTCGGGATTGTTGGGAGAACGCGAAGATGGTGAAGAAGGACCTGAAATAAATACAGGCACAGGTAAGGGCATTGGTTTGTTTACTTATAAAATGAAGGTGCGCAAAGGAGAATTAAGCCCAGATTATCTATCTGAAGTTGAAGTAAAAACGCTACAGAAAGAACCTATTTTAATTCATTTAACCTTATGGGGGATGGATTGGGATAAATACCCAACAGTGGTGGTTGAGAAGGGACAAAAGAGTTATGTTTTAATCGGTACGCCACAATTCTCACCAGACCCCAATAGAGTGGAAGGGACATCTTATTTTGATAGGCTAGTAGATTACAAAAAGCGAAAGATTGACAATGTAGTTACTGAGTTAAATAAGGAAGGTGGATTGTTGGCGGTATATGAGAGAGAAAATAGCATTAAAGAAATCATCCTAAACCAGATTGATTCAATTAATTTAGAAATAGATTCATTGCGAAAACTCGATTATGTTAGTGCGGCTGCCATTGATAATAGAAAGTTTAAAAACGAGGTTAACTTAACCAATCTGAGGGATAAAGAAAGGCGACTTGCCGATGTGCAACGCAAAATAAGTGCCGAATATAAAAAGATTAGTCATGCTGAGCAGGAGTTAAATAAAATGAAAATAGCCTTAGGCGAACAGCCTCAAAATTGGGAAAATAGGGATTCTGTTTATGTGTTTGAGGATGGTTCTTTTTTTGATGTCAACACGCAAGATTTATTTCTTTTTCAGGATAGCAATAAACACCATGATATAAGGGTAAAGCTGCTGGCTGCTACCTACTCCGTTTATCGAGATAGTAAAGATGAGGTGCAGTTGTATGTTAATGCTACGGGTGGAGTTAAAGATTATCTTAAGGAGTTGGAGAGAAATAAAGAGCCTAGCTTTGTATCTGATACGCTGGTTAATTCCGTTTATTATTTTGAACCGGATGAATATATTGCTTCATCCTTTTTTACATCAGAACAAAGAAAGAAGTTAGGAGATTGGAAGAGCAGTACAGCACAACAAAAAACATTTGTATTTGATTTAAAAGCAATGGGAGTGGATGCTTTAAATCATGACGATTTTATAGGAGACCAAGCGAACTATTCGGTAAATAAGAATAAAGTTAACTACATAAATGCCCGACGAGTTCAAATGCAGTTAGTGGAGACGAATGATTCCTGTATAGTTAAAATTACAGGATACGCAGATGCAGGAAGAACACAACTTTCAACAGTGACTCCAGTCAATAAGAAGAATTGGCAACCATTTAAATCAAAAGAGCAATCTTTAAATACTGCTTTAAGTGCGCTAAGAATTATCGAAGTAGTAAAAGAACTTGAAACTATATTAGATGAATCTTTTGATAAAGAAAGTATTCTGGTTGTTCCATTAAATAAAGCAGTGAAAGTGGGTGGTTTTTAGATGAGTTTATAAAACGATTTAATTAAAATATTCCCTTAGCTCTTAGCAAGCAAAGGGAAGTATTTATATATAAGTATAGTAATGTATTGTTCATCCAATACATTGATGGAGTTGCTGATAAATTAGCAAAGGTTGACTTAATCTAATTTAATTGAAAAATTAGAAAGTGTTTTAAACCCATTTAAAAACTCTTTAGTAGTCATTCGTTTTTTTCCTGCTAATTGTAGAGATTGAATTTTTAAAGAACCACCATTGGCTGATATTGTAATGGTTGATTTACCATCCGACTCAATTTTACCCAGGGTAGAATTTTCTTCAATAATCTCGGTTTCAAATATCTTTAGGCCAACTTTTTCACCATCTGCATCAACAAGCTCCGTCCAGGCAGCAGGGTAGGGACTTAAGCCTCTTATTTTATTATGTATTTTATCAATAGGGTCATTCCAATTGATTTTACAATCTTCTTTAAAAATTTTAGGAGCAGGGTTTAAAACGGTTCCTTCGGCAATAAACTCATCTTGCTTTTTAGTAGCAATAGTTCCAGCGCATATATTACTAACAGTTTCCAGTACCAAACTAGCTCCAAGTACCATCATTTTATCATGTACTGAGCCCGCATTGTCATTGGGAGCAATAGGCATTCTCTTTTGGTCTATGATATTACCCGTATCAATTTCGTGTTGCAAAAAGAAGGTAGTTACACCAGTTTCTTTATCACCATTGATAACAGCCCAGTTAATAGGAGCTGCTCCTCTATATTGTGGTAATAACGATCCATGCAAATTAAATGAACCTAAACGAGGCATGTTCCACACTATTTCGGGTAGCATTCTAAAAGCAACAATCACCTGAAGATCCGCTTTTAATTCTCTTAATTCAGAAATAAATGATTCCGCCTTAAGCTTTTCTGGTTGCAGGACCTTAATGCCTTGCTCAATGGCATAATCTTTTACTGGAGAGGTTTTTATTTTTCGACCTCTACCTGCAGGTTTATCAGCTACTGTTACTACACCAACTACGTTATAATCGTTTTCAACAAGAACTTTAAGGCTTTCTACCGCAAACTCGGGCGTACCCATAAATACTATTCTTAAATCATTTTTGCTTATCGACATATATGCTTAGTACTTTCTATTCAATAATTAATGGTAGACTATTCTAACGTAAAGTGGTATTTCCTTTCTGATGTTTCGGGAAATATGGGCAGTTTTTACAGCCGTTACCACAACAGTATCCCCTCTCTGTTAGGTACTTTTTAGTCATCACTCTATAACCTCTTGGGTCCATTGTAAAATCTTCACCTTCCTTAAGTGGTTTCTGAGGATAGTAATCGTCAATATAATCCATTCAGTTTTTTTGCAAAGATAAAAAATACGACCAACAGTTAACTATAAGCAGTGCCTAGTTTTTGGCACTATACGGAATCAAAACCTACAGTTAAAAAAGGTTTTATTTTTCAGCAAAGTGTTTCATAAACTGTATTCTTAAATATCCAGCAGGATTAATAGATTTTGATTGACTTAGAAGTCCTTTAACTTGGTTTATGTTACTAAAATCTTTGCTGGTCATCCAAGTTGAAAGCTCTTGCAGCATAATTTGAATGTGGGCAAAACCATTTTTGTATAGCGTAGAGGCAACCTGAACAGAAGAAGCTCCTGCTAAAATCATTTTTATTAATGTAGTTCCATCATGTACTCCGGTAGATGCAGATAAGTCGCATTCTATGCGATCGCTCATTATGGCAATCCATCTTAGCGGCATAATATAATCATCTGACGAACTAAATTTGTTGGCAGGAACAATATCAAAAGAGTCAATATCAAAATCGGGCGAATAGAAACGGTTGAACAATACGATGCCTTCGACACCTGCATTTGAAAAGCGTTTAAGCATACCTGCCAAATTAGAAAAGTAGTTGCTAATCTTTATAGAAACAGGTATAGTAACTTCATTTTTAACCGCACTAATAATATCAAAATATACTTTTTCATTTTCAGCACTCGTTAATTCTGAGTCAGATGGCAATACCGAGATATTTAATTCCAAAGCACTTGCTCCTGCATCCTCCAGTGATTTAGCAAAGTATGGCCAATTATGTGCAGTTAAGCAATTAATACTCGCAATAATTGGTATTTGCACATTTTCCTTACAATCATTAATCAGCTTTAAATAGCGACTTAAAGTATCTTCTACATCGTAATCCTCATAAAACTCCATGGTTTCAGGATACAAGTAGTTTTCTGAATGCATTTTGTTAAGTTCATGATCCATCTCAGTTACAATTTCTTCTTCAAACAGAGATTTAAGAACTACTGCACCAGCACCATGTTTTTCAAGTTCAATAATATCTTGTAAAGAATTTGTCAATCCAGAAGCTGCAGCTATAATCGGACTTTTAAGTTGTAGTCCTAAATACGAGGTTGATAAATCAGGCATAATCGTATATTTGAAAAGTATTAAAAAAAAACGATACGGTAATTTAAGGATTATTTTAGATACCAAGTAAGACTTAAGTCATCTATTTTTATGTAAGCAGAAAGATTGTAATTGATGATACAAAAAGATTTTTATAGGGTAGTTGGTGTGATGAGTGGAACATCCTTGGATGGTTTAGATTTAGCTTTGTGTGAGTTTTGTAGGAAGGGAGAAAACTGGGACTGTCATATTGTAAAGGGAGATACAATAACCTATAACCAAAAAATGAAATTGGAGTTAGGTAATGCCCAAACTTTGAGTGCGTATGATTTCGTTGAGTTACATCGCAGGTTTGGTAGGTTTATAGGCGAAGAGCTTTCTAAATTCATTAGTAATTTTAACGAAGAGATTGATTTTGTGGCCTCTCATGGGCATACCGTTTTTCATGAACCAGATAATCAAGTGACTTTTCAAATTGGGTGTGGGGCAGCTATTGCAGCACATTGTGGTATAAAAACCATATCCGACTTTAGAACGCTTGACATTGCTATGGGTGGACATGGTGCTCCTTTGGTTCCTATTGGCGATGAGCTTTTATTTAGTAAATATGATGCTTGCGTAAATTTAGGAGGTTTTGCCAATATTTCCTTTGGGGGTGATGGGGGTAGAATAGCTTTTGATATTTGTCCTGTTAATATTGTTTTAAACGAAATTGTGCAGCAATATTTTGAAATTGATTTTGATAAAGGAGGTGAAGTTGGTGCATCAGGAACTGTAGATCAGGAATTATTAGAGCAATTAAATCATCTTAGTTTTTACCAAGAAAAAGGACCTAAGTCTTTAGCCCGGGAATGGGTTGAGTTAAATATTCTTCCATTACTCAAGCAAAGTTCAGCGGATAAAAAAGATATCCTCACAACCTGTTATCATCATTTTTCTCAGCAAATAGGTAATGTTTTAAATGTACATCAACTGCATAAAGTATTGTTTACTGGAGGAGGAACATTTAATGACTTCTTTATGAAGTTAGTATCTGAGTATTCAAGCGCTGAGATTATTATTCCTGCACCAGAAATTATAGATTTTAAGGAAGCTTTAATATTTGCTTTTTTGGGAGTGCTGAGAGTTGAAGAGCGGGTCAATTGCCTTTCTTCAGTGACAGGAGCAAGTGAAAATAATATAGGCGGAAGTATTTATTTGGCATAAAAAAAGAGTGGCTATAAAACCACTCTCTATAATATTGTAAAAGCTTAAAAATTAGCTTTGCTATTTTTCATATTTAAAGAAATCAAGGTTGTGACCCATCTTTTCCTTTTTCGTCTTCATGTAAAATTCGTTGTGTGCGTTTGGTTTAACTTCTAAACCAATATTGTCAACTATCTCAAGTCCATAGCCTTCTAAACCAATTCTTTTAACTGGATTATTGGTCATTAGTTTCATTTTACACACTCCTAGTTCTCGTAATATCTGAGCGCCAACACCGTAGTCACGTTCATCGGCATTAAAACCTAATTCAACGTTGGCGTCTACCGTATCCATACCTTCTTCTTGTAATTTATAGGCCGCAATTTTATTCATTAAACCAATTCCTCTACCTTCTTGGTTCATGTAAACAATAACACCTTTACCTTCTTTTTCAATCGTCTCCATAGCTTTATGAAGCTGCTCTCCACATTCACATCTTTTGGAGTGAAAAATGTCTCCTGTAGCACAAGATGAGTGAACTCGAACTAAGATAGGTTCGTCTTCTGTCCATTCACCTTTAATTAAGGCCATGTGCTCTAACCCGTTCGATTTTTGTTTAAAAGGAATAAATTGGAAATTACCATGATCGGTAGGCATATTCACCTGAACACCTTTAATTACTAAGCTTTCTTGCTTTAACCTGTAAGCAATTAAATCCTTAATGGTAATTAGTTTAAGGTCGAACTTTTTAGCGATTTCAATTAATTCTGGTAAGCGAGCCATGGTACCATCCTCGTTCATAATCTCCACTAAAACACCCACTGGTGATAAACCAGCTAAACGAGCTAAGTCAACAGCAGCTTCGGTATGTCCAGCTCTTCTTAGTACACCTTTGTTTTTCGCTTTAAGCGGAAAGATATGACCCGGTCTTCCTAAATCTTCAGGTTCGGTGCGTTTGTCGCATAAAGCTAAAATGGTTTTAGCTCTGTCCGATGCAGAAATACCTGTGGTACAACCATGACCATTTAAATCAACAGAAACAGTAAATGGAGTGGCATGTAAAGCGGTATTTTTACCTACCATTAAATCAAGTTCAAGCTCTTCGCATCGTTCTTCGGTAATAGGCGTACAAATTAAACCTCTACCATGCGTGGCCATAAAGTTTACCTTTTCCGGAGTCATTAACTCTCCAGCAGCAATAAAATCACCCTCGTTCTCTCTGTCTTCATCATCAATTACAATGATAAGCTCCCCTTGTTTAATGGCTTCAATAGCCTCTTCAATAGTATTTAATTGATATTTGTTATCGCTCATGGCAACAATTAATTTTTACGGAAAAGTTGTTTTTTTAGGCTTGCAAAGGTAATTAAATATTTACGCTCAACAATGAAATAATTCAATGCATGTTTAAGCCTTGTATGTCAATGTGTAAAACTTGGTTTGAGATAGGTTTAAATAGTTTCGTAACAAGTTTGTTGCCAATGTTAAAAGGCAAAAATAAGATACGAAAAATACGGGAGTTATTTATTGCCTTTTATTCTCTTTTTAAGTCGTGCAAACAATTTTTGAAAGAAAATAATGTAAGCATCTGCATTTAGTATGGCAGAATCGGTAGCTGCTTTATAGGTTAAAAATACACCAATTGGAAATAGAACAAATGATGATAACCACATACCTATATGAGGAGGCCATACGCCTTCCTTACTTACTTTAAGACCAAACGTATCAATGATATAGTAGACTATAAAAAAGATGATAGAAATAACCACGGGCATACCTAATCCTCCTTTTCTGATAATGGCGCCTAAAGGAGCTCCAATAAAAAAGAAAATAAAGCAGGCAAAGGATAAAGTAAACTTGCGATGCCACTCAATTTTATGCCTAACAAGTTGATAATCGACTTTGTCTACATTTACCATGCCTTCATCAATTTGGCTTTTGGTATCTCTTGCTCTTCGTAGTGCATTTTCTAATACCATTACTTTAGTGCCAGCATCAAAGCTCTCAAATACGCTATCTATGTCGGCAATGCCGTAAGATTCTATAGCTCTAGGTTTAAAGGCTTTTATCAGCGCAGAATCAATATCAGGGTCATCTTCTAGCTCTCGTCTGAGTTTTCGATTATGTGTTTTGTTTAAAACAAAGTAGTTCTGCTCAACTCTAGGTTTTAAACGTTGAATATGTATATCTCTTTCTGTTTGTAACGAATCAGAATCATGACTTAATTGCTCGAGGTTCTTCATCCTGTTGTGGTTCTTAAATAAACCTTCGTCATGCCGCTGAAAATCCATCCCTTGCATAGGAATTAAAGCAATCTGCTTTTTGAAATTATCTATCCTAAACTGTTGCTTATCTTTTGACCTGATGGTCCTTTTCTTCTGGTCAGCTTTTTCGTCGTAAGTAACACCATCCCATAAGGTAAGCTTCAGCGATGTTTTATCATCTGAAAATTGAAGTTTACCTGAATCGGCAATGGTAACATTACTATTTTTGGCTAGTTTATTTCTATGGTCATAAATCATGATACCATAAAGCATATCATCAGTCTGTGATTTCTTGTCTATTTTAATAATAAAATCCGTTAGCCCATTGTAAAATATTTTCTCTTTAATGTCAAACTCTGGGCTAGCTTGGCGTACAGACCATAATAGACTATATAGTTTTAAGTTAGCTACAGGTAAAATGTTATTTGAAAACTTAAAGGCTCCAAAGCAAACAAAAACCAAAAATATAATTAAGGGTGACATTATTCGAGGTAAGGAAATGCCTGCTGACTTAAGCGCAGTGAGTTCGTAGTTTTCACCTAAATTACCGAACGACATTAAGGAGGCCAATAATATGGCCAAAGGCAATGCCATAGGAACTACCATTAGTGAAGCGTAAAAAATAAGCTCAACCAAAATGCTTATTTCTAATCCTTTTCCTACAAGGTCGTCAACATAACGCCATAAAAATTGCATGACCAATATAAAAAGCGAAATTAAAAACGTCATTATTAACGGATTCAAATAGCTTTTTAAGATGAAAATATGCAGTCGCTTCATGATAAATATTTAGGTTTTTTGCCGTTGGCATGCATGAATAATGCCAAAAAAAATGCATTCAAAGAATCGTGGATTCTGAGAATGCAAAGTTATACTAATATTTTAATGTTTAGCAAGATTTTAAACCGAGCCTAAGCCATGTTTTAGTTGATCAACTTGTTGATTCCATAACTCAATAGCGTCTTCTTTATCATCTGCCTCTGCAAAGTCAGTCACAACCAACGCAGTATCTCCAGTTAGCTCATCTACATCAATTGTAAATTCAAAAAAAGTATCCTCCTCTTCATCATCTAACCAATGAAAACGCACATACTTGTTATCTTTTTTAGAGAGTAACTTAGCTTCTTGCCCTGAACCTTCCCAAATAAATGAATAAACATCACCTTTGACATTCACATCGTCAGAAAACCACTCTGAAAGTCCGCTAGGGCTAGATAAGCGGTTATACAAAATAGAAGGAGAGGTTTTAATAACGTATTCAAGTTCAATTTTTTCTTTTAATTCTGCCATTGCAAATTTTTGTTTAGGTTTTAAGTACCGTGCACAATATAATATATTTAATACGATTTATAAAACTACGCGATAACAATAAGATAAAACATAGTTAACATCACGGTTAGAATCTGGTATTTAGAGTACCGAATTATCAATGATTTTTAACTTCATTTATAATGTCGTAAAATTTGGCTTAATAATCAAGTTTGTTAGTGGTATTCGCTATTCAACTAATTAAAACTTACTTTTGTTTTTCATGAAAGTGATAGTTGGGCTATCACTTTTTATTCACCAAGAAAGACATCTAATGCGTATTATAAAAAAAAGAAAAGGTTTAAATCTGGTTTTGTTATTCAGCTTATGTGCAGTTACATTAGTAGCATTAACATTTGTGTTGCCAGTATCTAATTTAGTTGTATTTAATGAATTTTGGGCTGCATTTTGGATTGGGTTAACCAATATAGGCGGTACAGTTGGAGTAGGTATTACTATATTAATAATTGCCATAGTTTGGTCGTTTACTTATCAAGGGACGCTCAAAAGATTACTTAAGGCTTTTATGCTGATCGTTTTTTTAGGCGCGGTTATTGGCGCTACAGCTTTTTTAAACGAACATTTAATAAAAGAGCAATTGTGCGTACACCGACCAAGTATTGAATTACTGCAGAAAGAATATGGCTTTAATGCTAACGAGTTTTATCAGCAAGAAGGAAAAGAATTAAGAAGAGCTTATGTGCAAGATTATTTAAAAACAGAAGGTATTGATATTAAAAACGATCAACATCAGTCCATTAGTAACTTAATAAAAAAGGTATGGATTAAAGAAGCAGGTTATTCTTTTCCATCAGGGCATACGGTAACTGTTTTTTTAATGATGAGTTTATTATCATATATCTTTCTTAAATATTTTAAACGTAAGCATGTTTGGGTAGTCTGTCTATTGTTTTTATGGGCAGTTATTATGGCCTATTCTAGGGTTGTGATTGGTGTACATACGCCTTTGGATGTGACGTTTGGAGCATTGTGGGGAAGCCTTATTGCTGGTGTTGTAATTAGTACAGGCTTTATTGAAATACTATTTTTTGAAGATAAAACTCATAAGAAATCAAAGCATAAAAAAAGGACAGATTAAAAAATCCGTCCTTTACCCTTAACTCAGCTAACTAAATCCAAGTTTTATGAAAAATCCCTACTGCAAATATGTAGAATATATGCGGATATAATTCGATTACTTCCGTTAAGAATAGTTAAAAATGGGTTTTTATTCAAGGAATGTATATTGCGGAGGGGTGTAGTTTCAAATATTGCTATTTTCTATAGGCGATTAGTCTTTTTATTCGGGGTTGAATTGCTATATTGTTAATTTTCTGTATCGAAAAGGGTGGGTAAAAAATATTTTCTATATACATGAACTAAGTATGTCATTTGATAGTTATTCAAGTGAGAATTATTATTAGATTGCAACGCATTTTTTTAAAATAGATCAATTTAGAACACGATGAAAAATAGGATATTACAATTTGTTTTATTGTTTTTAATATTACCTGCAACAGGAATTGTTGCTCAAGAGAACTATAAAACGGTTGATGCAAAATTTGAATATCAGAATGAAGATTTTTATGATGTAAAAATTTATGCAGAAGACGAACTGAAATTTAAGAAACATCCAAAGAATATTATTTTATTGATAGGTGATGGAATGGGAGTTAGCCATGTGTTTTCTGGTATTACTGCCAATAAAGGAAAACTCCACTTGCAAAATATGAAAGCCATTGGTTTTTCAAAAACACAAAGTAGTTCGCATTATATTACCGATTCTGCAGCAGGTGGTACAGCCATATCGTCCGGAAAGAAGACTTATAATGGAGCTATTGGTGTGGATGCTGATGGCAATCCCCTGGAAACTATTTTAGAAATTGCAGAAACAAATAACAAAGCAACAGGATTGGTGTCAACATCGGCCATCACGCATGCCACGCCAGCAAGTTTTATAGCACACCAGCCTAAGCGCGAAATGTACGAAGAGATTGCGGCTGACTTTTTGAATACAGATATCAATGTTTTTATAGGAGGAGGAGAAAGTTTCTTTAAAGAGCGTAAGGATGGAAGAGATTTAACAAAGGAACTTGAGGACAAAAATTATCAAGTTTTTAATAAGCTCGATGATGCTAAAAATATTAATTCTGGCAAATTAGCTGTACTTACTGCACCTGAGCATAATGCAAAATTCTCAGAACGAGGAGAGATGTTACAAGAGGCTTCTGATAAGGCCATAGAGATATTAGCTAAAGATAAAGAAGGTTTTTTCTTGATGATTGAAGGTTCGCAGATTGATTGGGGTGGTCATCAAAACAATACCTCGTATGTAGTTGGCGAAATGTTAGATTTTGACAAGGTGATTGGTCAAATGTTGGAGTTTGCAGTAAAGGATAGAGAGACTTTAGTTATTGTAACTGCAGATCATGAAACAGGAGGAATGGCGCTTATGAAAAGTGATATTTCAGAGGGTTTTGTAAAAGCCAAATATGCAACAGGAGGTCATAGCGGAGTAATGGTTCCTGTTTTTGCTTTTGGACCTGGAGCTAATGAGTTTATGGGTATCTATGAAAATACGGCATTGTTTGATAAAATGCTTAAGCTTTATAGATTTAAGAAATAAGAAAAATACTTAGATATTAAAAATGGCACCTTATCTTATAAATAGGGTGCCATTTTTAATTATTACCTTAATGGATAAATCATTAGATTTCCTCTTTGTTTTTCTGATCAAGTTTGTTTTGAATCAGGTAATAAACCAAAAGGCTTATTCCGCCAGAAATACAAACAGGTGCTAAATAAGCAATGGTTTCCTCCATGTTTGTACTATTAGCTAAGTAATCACCTACTAATAAACCCAATCCAACACCAATAAACAAAATACCAAATTTAAGAGCTTGGCTAATTAGAGGTTTTTTATCACCTTCATTAAATATGGATGCTTCTTTGCCAGCAGCAATTAAGGAGGTTCTTTCCATGCGTCTATTCTTAAAATAAGAAAGCATGATTATCATTGTAAATACACCACCAAATAACGTAACGGGAACTATAATTTCTACCATAATATAGATGTTTTTAATTTTTAAATTATCTGTTTCTATTTATTTAGACTACCACTATTTTTAAGTGGTTACAACTTTTATTAAAAAGCTTTTAAATTTTAGATATTTTTGCGCCATGGCTATTTCACAAGCAAAGCAAATATTAAAAGATGTTTTTGGTTATAGCAGTTTCCGACCTACTCAAGAAAAGGTGGTGGAAGCTGTTTTAAACAAACAGGATAGTTTGGTACTAATGCCAACAGGAGGAGGGAAGTCTATTTGTTTTCAAATACCAGCACTTACTTTACCGGGAGTTACCGTTGTGGTTTCTCCATTGATCGCTTTAATGAAAGATCAGGTGGAAGCACTTAAGGTAAACGGTGTGGCTGCTGAGTTTATCAATAGCTCATTAACGGAATCGGAACAGGCAGATGTGATAAAAAGAGCGCTTGATGGAAAAATAAAATTGCTCTATGTATCACCTGAAAAAATGAACTCAGAGAGTTTTTATTACACCCTGTTGCAGCTTAATTTGAATTTAATTGCCATTGATGAGGCGCATTGTATCTCCTCGTGGGGGCACGATTTCAGACCTGATTATAAAAAACTGGGCTATTTAAAAAAACAATTTAAAGAGGTGCCAATAATGGCGCTAACTGCAACAGCTGACCCTTTAACACAAAACGATATTGTAGTTCAGTTAAAGCTGCATAAACCTGCCATATTTAAAGATTCGTTTAGTCGGCCAAATATTTTTATTGAGGCACGACCTGCCTATAAACGTAAGGAGGTAATCTTAAACTTTATTCAACGAAGAGAAGAAGAATCAGGAATTATCTATTGTTTGAGTAAAAAGAATACAGAAGACTTATCGCGCTACTTAAAAAGCAACGGTATTGCCGCAGGTTTTTACCATGCGGGTATGCCTGCAGAGATTAGAAATCGAGTTCAAAATGATTTTATTAATGATAGAATTCGTGTGGTTTGCGCTACCATTGCCTTTGGAATGGGTATTGACAAATCTAATGTTAGATGGGTAGTGCATCATAATTTACCCAAAAATATAGAAGGATATTATCAAGAGATAGGTCGTAGTGGTAGAGACGGAATGCCAGCCCATGCCTTGCTGTTTTATGGTGGTAAGGACTATAATATACTGGCTGGATTTAACGATGAGTCAGAGCGAAAAGTAATATTAAATGCGCGTTTAGATAGAATGCTGCATTTGGCAGAATCGAACCATTGCAGACGAAAACTTCTGCTCAATTATTTTGGAGAATGGACCCAAGATAATTGTGGCGAGTGCGATAATTGTAAAGGAAGTCAATCTTTATTTGATGGCACCTTATTGGCTCAAAAAGCATTATCGGCTGTAGCCAGATTGCAAAACAAACTACCTCAAAATATTTTACCACATGTAATGACGGGTAATAGAACGCCCGATGTGGTTGCAGGTAAATTGGATAGTATAAAAACATTTGGTGCAGGAGCTGATGTTTCTACAGATGATTGGCAGCGTATAGTTAATCAATTGGTGAGTTTAGGTTACCTGAAGATCGATTATCAGTTAGGAAGTATTTTGGCCTTAACACCTTTGAGTAATGAGGTTTTGTTTGAGGGTGGAAAAGTAATGCTCCATCGTTTAGATGAGAAAATAAAACGGGAGAAAAAACCTGAACCTAAAAAGCGTGTTGTGGCACCAGCTTTCCAGCAAGAAAAAGGTTTGTTCGAACGCCTACGTCAGTTACGACGAACGATGGCTGTTCAGCAAGGTGTGCCTCCATATATTTTATTTTCGGATGCTACCTTGGCAGAGATGGTGGAGGAACGACCAACGAACGAATGGGAGATGAAAGATATTTCTGGAGTTGGAAATACCAAGTGGGATAGATATGGGCAAGCTTTTGTAGATGAAATTAAAGCCTTTTTAGGTGAAAAAAGTAATAAGGCTAAACCTGCCTTTCAAAAGACCTATGAGTTATATAAAAAAGGATTGTCTCCCGAGATAATCGCTTCGCAGCAAGGCATAAATGTAATTACAGTGTATTCGCATTTAGCAACTCTATTCGAAAAAGGAGTGGCTGTTGATATTGAGCAATATGTAATGCCTTACGAATTGATGGAGGTAAAGGAAATCTTGAATCATCAACCCAATGCTTCTTTGCAAGAAATATATGAAACCGCCAAAAAGCAAATTCCACATCATGTCATACGTTTAGCCATGAGTTTGTTGAAAATATAAATTTATTTGCATTTACATTTATTTTCAGATCAATAATTTCTATTAGTTTTAGATAAAATTACTGTTGCAAATCCTATGAAATCGAGATATACAATTTACATTGATCCGACCGTAAAAGTTTTATATGCCTCATATTATATTCAAGGTTTGTATGATTATTTTGGTAAGGATAGCGTGCGTTTTTCAGCCCAAGCTTTTAAATCGTTAAAAAAAAGAAACGATCATGAAATCTACGATCATTATCTGGCCTTTGTTATTTATGATGGGGTTGAGTATTCTAAGTATATAGTTGATTTCTGGGATAAAACGATAGTAGATGAATATGCATATGATTGGTGTGATGTTTATGCTAAAATTAATATTCACAAAGATTTTGTAAAAGATAAAAGCAAGTTAATATCTATACCTCCAGGGTTTGGGATAAAGATTTGGAATAAGATAGATACCTTAAAATATTGTATTCTTAACTTTTTAAAAAGTAACAGAACCCCGCATATTAAGTTTAAAAGGCATTACGAAGATTATATGGATCAATTTGAACGTCCTTTAATCGCATCCTACGAGTATAAAAAGGATCAGTTGGATAAAGATGAAGAGTCGTATGTGTTTATGATTGGTCGCTTATGGCCACATAAAAATTGCCTAAAAACTACAAACCCCATGCGATTAAAATTTGTCCAAGCTTGTAAAAAGTTAAATGTAAATTTTGAAGGTGGTTTTTTTGCTAAAACATCTCATCCTGATTTTGAAACTTATAAAAGCTTCGTTTTTACTAAAAAGATGGATGTAAATACTTATTTGCAAAAAACTAAAAAGTCGGCTATTGCTTTTAATACGCCTGCTGTTCACGATTGTCATGGTTGGAAACTAGGTGAGTATTTGGCAATGGGTAAGGCAATCGTTTCTACACCCTTGAGCAATTTTTTACCAACTACTGATATGGTTAAATTTCCCTTACATGTGGTAAAAGATGAGGAAGTACTAGAAAAAGAGCTAAGTTTTATATTGAAAGATGATGAATATAGACATGGTTTAGAACATCTTGCGCAAGATTATTATAATAATTTAGCAAAGCCCGTAAAAGTGATTGAGTCCATTCTCAATTACAAAAATATAACACACTCATCCTAATTTTCAATTTTAACTTTGGGTTTCTTTAAAATCACATCAAAGCCATAATCCTTATCATCTACTTCGCCTGAAGTGCTAAACTTTACTTTTTCGTTGAGGTAACCTTGAGCGGCTACTAAAAAAACGTAATCGGTTTCTGGTTTTAGTTTTACTTTAAACGAACCATCTGTTGGGGCGTTAATCTTCATGGTAGTTCCATCGCTACCAATTAGCCTTAGGTAAGCACCTTCAACAAACTCATCATTTACATTTTTAATGGAGCCGTTAAGGGTAAAGTGCAATTTGGGAAGTAGAAAACTATAAATGTTGTCTATTCCTTTAGAACTACCTCTAGAACTGGAGAATAAACCTTCCTCTTGTTTTCCCTTAAAGGTCATTCCAAAATCGTCGCCATTGGAATTTAATGGAGCGCCCATGTTAGAAACAATCCACTCTTTTTCTTCATCTGGCACTGCTTTAAAAATATCCAAGCCTCCATATCCAACGTGTGTATCTGAACTAAAATAGAATATGCCATTTTCTCTTACGTATGGAAACATTTCATCCCCTTTGGTATTGATAGCAGAACCCATATTACTAGGTTCACCCCATTTACCATCACCCATTTTTTTGGTTTTCCAGATGTCTTTTCCTCCAAAACCACCTTCTCTATCGCTCACAAAATAAAGTATTTCACCGTCTGGATGGATGGCAGGGTGTGCGACAACTAAGCTGTCGTCACCAATAGATATAGCCGTTGGTTCAGACCATTTACCACCACTTCTACTACAAAAAACAATTTCAGAACCCATAGGTTTTTCGTTATCAAACCTGCAACGGGTATAATATAAAGTTTTGTTATCGGCACTTACATTGGGTGCACCATCATCAAAAGCTTTGTTATTGATAGGCTCATCAAAAGCTTCCGGATCGGTCCATTCACCTTTACTATCAATTTTAGAATAATAAATAGTTGAAACACCTTGACCCGTAATTCGGTTTTTCCTTCTTTGTTTGGCTTCCGTTCGCATGGATGAGAATACGACATAATCATATTCTTTACCTGCATAAGCAGGTGAATAGTCGCTGTGTTTGCTACTTAACTTCTTGATTTTTTCAACGATGTACCTATTTTCTTTAGGGCCTTTTTGCAACATCATACATGAGGCTAAACCTTTTTGCGCTCGTATGTCAGCAGGAACTTCTTCCAGATAGGCTTCATATTCAGGTATAGCTTTTTCTAACTTTCCTGCTTTACGGTAGCTTTCTGCCATATATAAACGGGCTTCTCGTATGGGGTAGTTATAACGAACTGCTTTTGAATAAGCGGACGATGCTTTTGTTGGCAGGTTGGTGATGCGATAACATTCGCCCATAAAATAAGCATACTCACCTTTGTTATATTTATTTTTTTCTCCTGAGTAAGCTTTTTTATACAAAGCTGCTGCTTTATTGTATTCTCCAATTTCAAATGCCTTTTGCGCCTGAGAAACTTTCTTGCCTCCCGAACAGCTTAGAATTAAAATGGAAATGATGATTTCAATAAGTAATATATGTAGTTTAAACTTCTTCATGTCAGATTATAGAATGAGCCGTAAAAATAGTGTAAAATAGTTTGCTATAAAAACGCTAATCGTTTAAGATTATTTTGTGTTAAAAAACGATGTTATCCAAAATTTGTACTTTGCGCTAAGAAAACCAAGAACCAGATAATCTATATATGAATAACTCAAGTGAAAAGATTAACCAGTTGGAGCATAAACTAGACTTACTAGTGAACCAGCAAATTGAGTTTTCGAGGGATGTAGCTGAACTTAGAAAGCAGCTTAGAGAACTCAAAAAAGAAGAGGAGGTTTCATCTGTAAAAGAAATGATTGATGATACAGAAACTCCTAAGGTTAGTAAATTGGAATTGCCTGATGACAATATTTCAGTTCAGGAGATTCCTGTTTCGAAACCCACTCAAGCCATAGATAGTGAAAAACTTTTGGCTGATTATAAAAAGAGCAGAAACTCAATTAGCTTAGAGAAATTTATTGGCGAAAATTTATTGAATAAAGTTGGTATTGCCATATTGGTTATTGGTATTGCTATCGGTACTAAATATTCTATCGATAACAATCTAATCAGTCCTTTAGGAAGAATTATACTAGGTTACCTAAGTGGTATTGGTTTGTTATTAGTGGGTATGAAATTACGCGCTAAGTACGAAAATTATAGTGCTGTTTTGGTGAGTGGAGCGATGACTACCATGTATTTTATCACCTATGCAGCTTATAGCTTCTTTGGATTAATACCTCAGTTTTTAACCTTTGCTTTGATGGTGGTATTTACCATCTTTACGGTAATTGCTGCCTTGTCGTATAAACGGCAGGTTATTGCTCACATAGGTATGGTTGGAGCGTATGCAGTGCCGTTTTTATTGAGTAACGAAAGTGGTAATGCCTTAGTTTTGTTTACGTATATGGCCATTATTAACATTGGTATTTTAGTTGTTTCCTTTAAACAATATTGGAAACCCTTGTACTATGTATCCTTTGGTTTAACCTGGTTAATATATTTTTCCTGGTACTTCTCTAGTTTTGATTTTGATATGCAGTTTTCGCTTGCCTTAGTTTTTGCTAGCATATTCTTTATTTCGTTCTACATTACTTTTTTAGCCTATAAAATAAACCAAAACGAAACGTTCAAAAAATTTGATTTAATACCGTTGCTTTCCAATTCATTTATTTTTTATGGAATTGGCTATGCTCTTTTAAGTACCAACGAAGTTTATGATCAGTTTCTTGGGCTATATACTTTGGTCAATGGAATGATTCATTTAATGGTCGGATTATTTATTCATAAGAAGAAATTGGCAGATAGAAACTTATTTTATTTTGTAGTTGGCTTGGTGCTGGTATTTGTTACTATAGCCATTCCTGTACAATTGGATGGAAACTGGGTTACTTTACTTTGGTTATGTCAGGCAGTTTTGTTGTATTGGATAGGGAAAACAAAACAAGTTTCTTTGTACGAGGTAATGGCTTATCCTTTGATGTTAATTGCTTTCGGAAGTTTATTGCACGATTGGGCTGAAGGTTATCAAGTGAGTTATTACGCTAAAGAAACTATTGAATCGAATGTGATAAATATTTACTTTTTAACCTCCATTGTAGCAATAGCTGCTTATGGTTATATGCAATATTTATCGGGCAAATATGCTGCTTCGCTAAAGGATTACCCAAAGTCATCTTCATTTATATATTATGCGCTTCCAGCCGTTCTGGTATTTGTAATTTACTATGCTTTACATCTTGAAATTAGTTTGTATTGGGATACAAAGTTTGTAGAATCCTGGATTGATATAAAGAAAGATGAATCTACTTATGATGGTTTTGTTAAAAACTTCGACATCAATAAATTTAAAACGATGTGGCTTTTTAACTACACCTTTTTATTTGCTGCGTTGGGCTTTATTGTCAATGTTAAAAAAATAAAGAATACAACATTTACCTATGCTATGGTTATTATAGCCAGCCTTACTATGTTTCTGTTTATAACTAACGGTATTTATACTTTAGGTGAGTTAAGAGATAGCTTTGTAAGTCAAGAAAACGCACAATACTATAAAATAAGTTTCTTTCATGTGGCAGTACGTTATGTGAGTATTTTATTGGTTGGACTAACTATTTACACTGGATATTTAAACTTTAAAAATGTACAGGTTGCAAAGCACATAAAAATTGGATTCGAACTGTTTATTCATGCTACTATCTTAGTTTTGTTGGCTAATGAACTAATAACTTGGTTGTCTATTTATGAAGTGGAATCGGCCTACAAAACAGCCTTGAGTATTTTATTGGGTGTTTATGCATTGTTTTTAATTGTTGTAGGTATTCGTCAGAATAAAGCACATTTAAGGATATCGGCTATTGCTTTGCTAGGCTTGACTTTATTAAAATTATTTTTCTACGATTTAGTGAATTTACGCACCATTGAAAAAATTATTGTTTTTGTAGCCTTAGGTCTTCTATTGCTTATTATATCGTTTTTGTATAACAAGTACAAACCTGTATCCAATGAATAAAAGAGTCATTTATATATTTATTCTGAGTTTTATTACGAGCCATATTTTTGCTCAACAGTCAGATTATAAATACCAACGAGAGATTGTTGGAGTGGATAGTCTTTGGCATCAATTGACATTGCCGGATGATATATACCCATTCATAAATCAAGACTTAAGTGACCTGAGAGTAATTGGGGTTACCGGCAGGGAAGATACCATTGAAGCGCCATATGTTTTATCAGAAAAGGCAACGGCTTATGATTATGAAGAAGTGGAATTTGCTATTATAAATAAAACACGCAATAAATCGGCCTACTATTATACTTTTCAGCTAAGTAAAGAGATGGCGATTAATGAAATTAAACTCGATTTTAAGAAGGACAACTATGATTGGAATGTGCAGTTAGAAGGAAGTCATAACCAGAAAGAGTGGTTTACGGTTTTAAGCGATTATCGCATTGTTTCTATTAAAAATGAAATGACCGATTATCACTTTTCAAAGTTGAGTTTTCCAAATGCTAATTTTGAGTTTTTTCGTTTGAAAATACCAAGCAATAAAAATCCACGACTAAAGAATGCTAAACTGGTTCATGCAGTGGTTAAGGAAGGTGAAGAGAGAAAGTTTACCATTAAAAATACTCGCCTTGTTGAAAATGATAAAAACCACACTACAGAAGTATTTGCTCAATTGGATAAAAGTGTACGCATATCTAAAATTAAAATAAAGGTAAAAGATGAGTTCGATTATTATCGCCCTGTAACTTTATCTTATTTAAAAGATAGTGTGAAAACTGAAACAGGATGGATTTATAACTACGAGAATTTAGCTTTTGGTACTCTAAATTCTTTAGGTAAGAATGAGTTTGCCATAAAAAGTAGAACAATCAATAACCTAAGATTGCGCATCGAAAACAAAGAAAATGAGCCTTTAAATATTGGCTTAATTGAAGTAACGGGTTATACCAATGTAATGACTATTCGTTTTGCAAAACCAGGAAAATACATACTTTGCTATGGCAATGAAACAGCGCGTAAACCTGTTTATGATATTCAGCGCTTTATAAATCGAATTCCTCAGGATAGTTACTTTGTTACGCTGGGTAAGCACACCTTAACAAAATCAGTTGAAGTAGAGCCAGCTAAAAATATAATTTCTAAATATTGGCTTTGGGCTATTATGTTAGTTGTAATTGCCTTGTTAGGATGGTTTTCTGTTAAACTCTTAAAAGAGGATAAAAGTTAAAAACGGGTGAGAAAACTGCACAAGGACTAATAAAAATTGCACAAGGACGACTATTAACGACACAAGGAGTGTAAAAAACTGCACAAGGACTACTTTAAATAGCACAAGAATTAATTAAAGTTGCACAAGAGGTAGTAAATATTGCACAAGGAGTATTGGTGGTAGGGTGTTTTTTATGTTTTACAATGTTAGAGTGTGGCTATATGCACCAAACAAATGCCACACTCCAACTACAAATAAAGCCTTAACTGCTAATCGCAATCTACTCTAGTTCTAATTTTAGAACTGTAGCGATAGGGTTGTATTCTACCTCTGGCATATTAATCAACAAAGTTTGTGGAGTGAGTTTCCATTCTACTTTTGCGTCAGAACCCATTAATTTTATATTCTTAATTGGAGAAGGTGGTTGATTGCGATGGAATCCACCAATAGCTCTCATTTTAATTGGTTTTCCGCTTTCAGGTACGCCTAAAAAGAATACGTACATCGACTTTTTATCCTTGGCTATAGTGTAACGAACATCTTTAGCTGAGTATTTTATTTTAGCCGACTGACCATCGTGAGATGCATCTGAAGCATTGGCTGTACCGTACCCAAAAATATGAAACGGACGAGTACCATAAACCGCTTCGCCGTGTACTTTCATCCATGCTCCAATGTCTTTTAGTATATCACGCTGTTGCTGATTAATCACACCATCAGCACGAGGTGAAACATTCAATAAAACTGTACCATTTTTACTCCATACATCAATCATATTGCGCACCACCAAAGCAGCGTCTTTATATTTTTCTCCTTCAACGTACATCCAACGGCTGTTACCTAGCGTTATATCAGTCATCCAAGGCAATGGATAGATATCTCTGCGACCACCTTGTTCCATATCATCAATGCCATATTCCCAAGGGATATCCTGATGTTTGCTACAAACCACCACTTCTTGCTTGTTTTTTAGTCCGCTATTAAAATGATAAGCCACCATCTCATTTATCTTCTGTTCAGGAATCATGTTTAGCCATGAGTCGTACCAAAGAATATCTGGTTGATATTTGTCTACCACCTCAATCACCTGATCTAACCAATATTGGTTAAAATCGTCGATATTTTCCCAGTTTCCGAATAGCTTACGAAGTTTAGGATCTGTTGTTGCTGTGGGTAGATCGGGATGATATGGGTAATGACTGTTAAAGCCGTTTTTGCCCCAATACTCAGGTGTATTTGCATTACGCTGACCGTTACGAGCATGGTGTAGTGTAGCTATGGTTTTAATATCTCTTTTACGTAGTGCTTGAAACATTTCGCCTGTGATATCTCGTTTAGGACCCATGTCAACCGAATTCCATGGATTAATTTCACTATCCCACATGGCAAAACCATCATGATGTTGGGCTACTGGACCAGCAAATTTAGCTCCTGTCATCTGAAAAAGGTCTGCCCAATCTTCAGCATCAAAATGCTCCGCAGTAAACATTGGAATAAAGTCTTCATAACCGAACTCATCAATGGGGCCAAAATTCTTTTCATGAAATTCGTTTACTCTATTGCCTTTTAAATACATGTTGGCAGGGTACCATGCCGAACCATAGGCCGGAACACTATACGGTCCCCAGTGAAAGTACATGCCTAATTTAGCATCTTGAAACCACTCTGGAGCAGCCTCGTGTTGACTTAATGATTCGAAATTAGGCTGATATTCTTTTGTTTTGATTGAATCAACAATTTTACTTGAATTATTGCTGCAAGAGCAGAAAGTAAGTGCAGCTGCTATCAAACCGAAAATTATATTTGTCTTCATTTTTATTCTTCTTAATATTAGATTTTTGAGATTTACTGTTTTTGAAGAAAATCGACTCTTCTGGTTAACCAATCCTTTTTATAACGATCCTCATTTGCAGTTTCTATGATGGCTTCTCTATTCAATGTAAATTCTAAATCAGGCTCCAATGTCTTTAAAAGTGTAGCTGAGTTTAGAATTAATAGTATTTCTAAAGGATTTTGCGTTGAGCTTACCAGCTTTTGTAGCGGAAGCTGCGGATCAATATTTTTAGTTAGAGCCAAAAACTCTAATGCCCGCATCCTAACTAAAACTTCAGTATCTTCTTTCTCTATCTTTTTAATTAGAGGAATAAATTCAGCAGCTTCTTTATCAAAAGTGCTACACACTATTAAAGCCCAGTAACGTTTCCAAGGATTTGTAGATTCTAAGGCCTGTTGGATTTTGCCTTTAACTTCTCCATATGGTTTTAGTTGTAGGTCAGCAATTGCAATAAGCGTTTTAATTTCTGCTTGATGATTAACACCGAAACTAACGGGATTTTTACCAGCCTCTTTTTCTAAATATGCTTCGGGATAAAAACTTAAGTCATTATTAGAACTCACTATTTTATTAAGCTCGCCTCGCATATTTTTTAATGCTTTGGCATATTCAGGATGACCTGCCAAATTAACCGTTTCGTGCGGATCGTTTTCGATATCATACAAAGCCTCGGGTGCTCTTTTTTCAAAAAATGCCGATTGAATATCATTCAGTTTCTCTGCATCGTATAGTTCTTTCCATTCGCGGTAAGCAGTCTGCTTGTACCTGTAATTGTTATACAAACCATCTATATTAAATGGTTGATAGCTTCGCATGTATTTAAACTTTCCTTTGCGGTAGCTACGCACTAAATCGTATTTCTCGTCAAAACGATCAGCATGTCCAAAAGTCTCGTTTCTTTTGTTGAGTTTATTCAGAGAAATTCCTTTTCCTAAAAATGCTTTGCCATCCATTTGTTTAGGGATATCAATACCTGCTAAATGCAAAACGGTAGGAGCAAAGTCTATAAAACTAACAAAACCATCCACCCTAGATCCTGGTTCTGCAGGAAAAAGATGTTTCCATTTCTCGGGAATATAAACCACAAACGGAACTTGTAATCCACTTTCATAAATGTATCCTTTTGATCGAGGTAATGTTCCACCATGATCGCCATAATAGAATATAATGGTGTTGTCCATTAAGTTATCATCTTCCAGCTTTTTAAGGATAGCTCCAATGCGCTTGTCATCGTCTCTATGTTTGTCGTAATAATGGGCGTACGACGTTTTAAAAGTGGATGTATTAGGATGATAAGGATAAAGTTTTACGGTATTTGGTTTTGTGATTAAGGTAGCTTCATCTCGTTCATCGCAGAGTTTATGCATGCGACTTTCGTGCGTATCTTGTAAACTATACACTTGAAAGAATGGCTGACCTGGTTTTCTATCTCGATAAGATGCTTTTTTAGAGCAGGCATCCCATATTTCATGAATGTCAACATTGTAATTGTAGTCGGTTTTAGCACAGTTGGCCGTGTAATATCCCGCTTCCTTAAAATACTCAGGATAACTTTTTAAGCCCTCTGGAAAAGGAACCGCAAATGCATGCCTATGAAACTGACTTCCGGTGCGAGTGGCATAGCAACCACTTAGGAGTGTGCTTCGGGCTACTGAACAAACCGCACCATTTGAAAAAGCATGGTTAAATACCAATCCGTGGTTTGCCAGTTTTTCAACGTTGGGCATAGGCACTCCGTTTTCGGCATCGTACAAACGTAACCACCTGGCCGAATTATCTTCGGTGGTTATCCAAACAATATTGGGTTGCTCTTGTGCCGTTAGCGCGTTGAGCGATGTAAATAGGATTAATAAGATGAATGAAAATATGCGCATTTTTTAGTTCTTTATATTATCGATTGATTTTAAACACAAAAGCATTTTCGCAGGGTTTATCGTCTGGAAGAAAAATGTTAAAGCTTTCTTTGGATCTTTCCCAGGCAATATCTTCGTTGCTTCCAAGTAACTCAACGCTTTTTATCTTTTGATTATAAAGAGTTGAACTCAATGACTTGATAGAGATGATTCCATTTGCGGGCCAACCTAAAGCGATAGCATATAACTGACCATCTCGCGTTGTAAAACGAATATCCTTATCGCTAAAACCATCAAATTTTTGGTCGGCTAAATGACCTGTTAATGTTTCAGTTGGACCTTCACCATATTTTATCCATGGTCGACTTTTGTAAATGGCTTCTCCGTTTAGCTTTAACCATTTGCCCATTTCGCGTAAGCTTTGTTTTTGATCTTCAGGAATACTGCCATCAGGATGAGGCGCAACATTTAACAGTAAACAGCCATTTTTACTTACAATGTCAACCAAATCATCAATTAAGCGATTGGTGGAGTATAGCTTAATGTCAGTAGCCCAACTCCAGGTTTTTTGCGAAATAGAATTATCGGTTAACCATGGTTCCGGATATATTTCGGGCATTCTTGATCGTTCAAGATCAACGGTTCCTGTACCCAATGGAAAATCAGGACGTTTGAAGGTAAGTACAAAATCCTGTTTGTTTTTGGCTGCATTGTTATATGCATAAGCCATCATTTGACGACGCACATCTTCTGAAAGAATTTGAATACGATTATCAAACCAAAGCAAATCAGGCTTGTAGTTATCAACAATTTCTTTTACTTTTTCTAACCAAACGTGTTCGAATTGTTTGCTTGGCATGGGGTCTACATTATAGTATCCTTTAGCAGCTTTTACTCTCCAGGCCGATTCGGGTAGTTTTTCGCCATAAAGCGAACCTTCTTCAGGATCGTTGTAGCAATCTGTTCCTTCCATCCATGTTGGAAACCATCCCCACAACCAAGAATGATGCAAGCTAACAACGTATTTCATTCCACGTTTACGGATCGCTCTCTCCATTTCTGCAACCACATCTAGTTTAGGCCCCATATCTACCGAATTCCAAGGGTTTACTTTAGAATCCCACAAAGAAAATCCATCAGCATGTTCACCTGCGGGCCCTGCAAACTGAGCACCTGCTTCAACAAATAAATCAGCCCATTCATCGGCATTAAACTTCTCAGCGGTAAACATGGGGATGAAGTCCTTGTAACCAAATTCATCTAATGCTCCATATTTTTTTACATGGAACTTATGACTACCACTCCAGCTTTTGTACATATTGGTTCCGTACCAATCGGTATGGCCAGGACTTTGTGGTACGGAATAAACGCCCCAATGCGTGTAAATTCCAAACTTGGCATCTTGAAACCAGGTAGGGCATTCGTATTGCTTTAACGATTCCCAGGTTGGTTCAAAATTTTTTATGTTGGTGGTTTTCTTCTCAGAAGAATTGCAAGAAACCATAAACACAACAGCAACAGTTAATAAATACGATATTTTAGATTTCATACCTTGTGATTTAATCGTTAACAAATTTTTTATAATGAGCTTTTTTCATCTGTAAGCGTTACACCTCTGGTTCTGTTTAAACTATCCGGGGAACAGAGGTGATATAATAAAATTGTAGATGATTATTCTTGATGCTTAAGCGCTTCTGTTTGTTTTTTAATTCTATCCTTTTGCTTCCCGTTTAAACGGTGCGAAAAATGAAATTCAGGACTGTAGTTGTAATGGTGATGTTTCATATCATCGTCATGAATATCTTGGCTTAAGTCACAATCGAAGCGTACCAGCATCGTATGGTTCCAGTTGCCATCGGCATTTATAATATGAGAAATTCCCCAAGTAATACCACGACCATCTTTGGTGTCGGTAAAGGCATCAGGTACAAAAGGACCACCTGCCACAGGTAATAATTCGGTAATGGATGCAATTTCAAAGTTTACCCAGTCCTTTGCATACTGAATAGTATTATGCTCTTGTCCATCTCGTTGAACAATGGCTGCAACACCTTCTTTAAATGGAAATAAAGTAGTTTCGTGACCTGAATTGATAACAGGGTTTAAAGGATGCTTTACAAATGGCCCAAGTGGATCTTCAGCAATAGCTAAGCCTTGCATACGAATTTTTGATGGTTTTAATTCAGGGCGTTTATCAAAGTCACCTTTATAGTATAAATAGATCTTGCCATCATGAACTAATGGATATGGATCGTGGATGGAGAATTGATCCCAAGAACCATCCGGTCCGTTTGGAATAACAATTTTACCCGTATGATGCCACGGTCCATCAGGAGAATCAGCCCATGCAACAGAAACAGGACAGAAGTCACCACGTAAACCACTTGCTTCCATAAATGCCTGGAAATACAAATAATATTTACCATTGAATTTTAGAATGTCGGTAGTTGTTACTGAACGCCAACCTGGTTCAGGTTTTGGAGGACGAGGAACGGCAATACCTTCCTCTTTCCATGTAAATCCGTCTTCGGAAGTGGCGTACCAAATGTCTGATAAATCCCAGTCTGCTGAAGGGATGACATCAGTTGCTTCTTTAGCTCTTGACATGCCTACGGGTCTTACAGGTGATTTACGTCCTGTATAATACACATAGTACTTACCGTTTTCGTAGATCACTTTTGAAGGATCACGACGAGTTATCGTTCCATCTCCACCGTTGTAATCGAAACCTTTTAGTTTGGTGTATTTAAACTGTGTGTATAATTCACTCTGCTCCGGACGAATATTCTCATATGCATCATAGTTTCGTTCCACCGCGGCACTCAAAGGCCTGTTTGGTTTCTCTGAAGGAATAAAGAACGGGAATTCTTCATTCGTAGTTGTTTCTGTGGCTTCAACAGCTTCTGTTGTTTTATTTTGCTGGCAAGAAAAAAGAAATAAACTTGCTGTTAAAAGGAAAAATATTCTTTTCATAACTATATGTTTTTTCGTCTTAATTTATTTCAAATAATGGATTGAGATGTTCCGACGCAAATTTGCTATCGATATATGATCTAGTTTGTGATTCATCGGTTTTACTTAATTGTTTCCCCTGGGTTAAAACCCCGGGCTATTTATGTAGTACCCCATTGGGGTAATTTTAAAAATTCCATTCTTAGTTTTATTGATGAGTTTGAATGTTCATATTCAAGGCTTGAGAACAAGCATAACGCAGAAGGTGATATTCAAAACAATCAAGCATTAAAACTCAAACGTTAAATCAATAACAATAGGTTTATCATCATTACCAAAAATCATTTCTTCATTACTTGTAGGTCCTTGTTCTCCAATTTCCTTAAACTTAGATCCTATTGGAGGAACGTTTGTAACAAACGAAATGTCGCCTACTGGCCATTTGTGAACTGCAGAACCTTTTAGCGCATCTTCAGGCTGTTCGGGTGTTAGCATTCTTAAAAAAGTATACTTGCTATGACAATACACATTAAATCCGTTGTTGTTATTACCTCGTACCTGCGCCCAATATAAGCTGGAGAAGTAACCTTTAAACTCTGGGTATACCCAACCTGATTTTCCGGTTACCGTATTGTTGTAATCGTTTTCCCACACCTTCAATTGAGTTCCTTTCATGCGATTACGCCACACTCTATAAGGTCCATCGCCTAACCATTTCATACCAGCCACCTCTTCTTCAGGAAAGGAGAAAGTGATTCCATAAAAATCTTTTGTTTTACGGGTTCCTTTAATGCTTACTTTCAGGTCTACTAGTCCATTTGCATGAATGGTCCATTTAATAAAATCCTGCGTCATCTCAGGGCTTTCATGCCAGTCCCAATGCAGCCTCTTTTTCTCATACAGTGCAAATACTTCTACTTTATCTTTTGAAACCGAATAATACACCGTATCCAGTTTTGACTTATTGCCTAACATGATTGGCCCATTTGCTAAAGGAATAGTAGTACCATTTTTAACCACTTTTTTAAGCATACCAGTTGCAGATGAAAAAGTAAAATCTAATCCTTTGCTGGATACTTTAATACCTGCATTGAAGGCTTGAGCTGTTACTTCACCGTTGTTGGTATAGTTTACTTTGTTTTTATTGTAGTTAGCTGGAAGTTTTACAGGATACGACCAAGTGAAAATTTCCATTCCGTGCGCATCTGTTGCCGTTAAATAAAGTGCATCGGCATTTTGCCAGTTTTGTGGTAAATCAACCTTGAAAGAACCTTTTTGACTGGGCTCTATTGCAGGCAACTTAACCGTACTTTCATTAATTACTTTTTCCGTAGCAGAACCAGAAGGACCATCGAATTTTACCCATGTAGCTTTCATCGAACAAGCATTTAGCTTGGTATAGTGGTAACGGTTCTCCACTTTAAAAACTCCGTTAAAGCTTTCTCTGATATATCTGTCGTAAATAAAAATAGGTGACCATACTTCTTTAATGGTGAAGTAGCTTCCTTCTTTTTCTCCATAAGGACCTACAATGCCATCCGGAGCATGATTCCCATCTACATCAATTTCTCCGTTTTTATCTGTTCTAACTACGCCTTCATCAGCAAAGTCCCATAAAAAACCACCTGCCGATAAGGGCATATTCCACATTACTTTCCAGTACTCATCCAGTCCGGCACCATGTCCGCCATCGTAAAGACCGTGCATAAACTCAGTAGGGAAGGATATCTTATCTTTTGCATATCCATCATAAGCTAAACCATGATGAGGTAAATAATGGAAAGTATTGGTTTTTCCGAAAATACCCCAGGGATGAATCACTTCACGTTTTTGAATATCCCATTTGGCATATTCGCCATCTAATTCAGGGTTCCATCCTGTTTCGTTACCATTGTCCCAAATTACAATACTGGGGTGGTTCACATCGCGAATGACGGTTTCTTTTACAATCTTTTTACCTACTTCGGTATCCAGGTAAGGAACGTGCCAGGTACAAACTTCATCCAACACAAACAGACCTAGCGAATCACACACATCTAAAAAGTGAACATCTGGTGGATAATGTGACATACGAACGGCGTTCATATTCATATCCTTCATCATTTTAACATGCTCAATGCTTAGCGCTTTTGATGTAGTACGACCTGATTCGGGATGAAAACTATGACGATTTACTCCTTTAAACTTGATTTGTACACCGTTTACATAAATACCGTCACTCTCTCTAATTTCCACGGTTCGGAAACCGATACGTTGTGAGATGGTATGAAGCTCATTCCCATTTTTATCGTTTAAACTAATTTCAAGTTGATAAAGGTTTGGAGATTCTGGATTCCAGGTAAGGATATCAGTTGCTTTGGCAGAAACAGTAATTTTACCCTGGGATTTCTTTGTTTTAAGGTTATTGAATTCCTGAACAACTCTACCATCTAAGTCAAGCAGTTTGGCTGAAGCACTTTCTGCTTTTTTTGATTGAGTGAAAACATCTGCTGTTATTTCCCCATTGGCTTGTGCATCAATGGCTACACGCGTAATGTTTTCCTTAGGTAATACCTCTAGGTAAACAGGACGATAAATTCCTCCAAAAATCCAGAAGTCGGTATTGCGTTCGGCAAAGTTGATGGATTCATTCGACGACCATTTATCAACCTTTACTTCCAATACATTTTCTTTACCATATTTTAGTAATTTACTGATGTTATACTTGAACTCGTAGAAAGCACCTTGGTGAATTTCTCCAGCCAACTTGCCGTTGATTTTTACTTCGCAATCGGTCATTACACCTTCAAACACTATTTTTACTCCCTTACTTTTCCAATCGGCAGGTACGTTGAATTGATGTTTGTACAAACCATGTTCCTTGTGGTATTCTTTCTTCGCTTTGTAATCTCTACCATAATTGTAGTTTCCAAAGCCTTGTAATTCCCAGCACGATGGAACGCCAATTTTTTTCCACTCTCCACTTTGCATTCCGTCGGAAACAAAGAAGTCCCAATCAACGGTATTGTCTTTATCCGTTCCTGAGAGGTATTGAATTTGTGTTTTGGTTTGCGCTTGTAATACCTCAGGATTACTGAATAGTATAGTCGCAAAAAGGATAATTGTAGATAATATTTGCTTCATGAGAGTTATTTTTAAAAGCTGTACATTAAGGTGTTTCATGCAAAGGACGCGAAGGTTAGCGCAAAGGGCGCAAAGAATAAATACTTATCTAAACTCTTTGCGTTCTCTGCGTTTATTATGTTTGCGGCCTTTGCGAGGAATATTTATTATTAAAACTCAAAGGTTAAGTCCAATACAATTGGCTCATCATCGTTTCCAAAATAATGCTCTTGGCTCCCGTGAGGGCCTGTACTGTCTGAATACTGAAATTTTGTTCCAATTCCAGGTATATTCATCACAAATGAAATGTCTCCTTGCGGGAATTTTGGAATCACTTTATCCCTCTTATTATCTGCGGGAGAATCGGGTGTTAGCATGCGCAAATAAGTATGAGGCGTACGACAATAAACCGTAAATCCGTTGTTGTTATTTCCTTTAAGCTCCGACCAATATAAGCTAGAGAAAAAGCCTTTAAACTCAGGATATACAAATCCAGATTCTCCGGTAATGGTATTGTTATAATCATTTTCCCACACTTGGAAACGGGTTCCTTTCATACGGTTTCGCCACACACGATACGGACCATCACCTAACCATTTCATGCCAGCCACTTCTTCTTCAGGAAAGGAGAATGTAATACCTCTAAATCCTTTTAGGTTTCTAAAACCTTTAAACTCAACTTTTAAATCCAATAGTCCATTGGCATGTACCGTCCATTTTATAATGTCGGAGCGTTTTTCTTTAATGGTTGACCATGCCGGCATCCATTTAGTTTCTTCAAATACAACCTCTATCTCTGTTTTGTCGTCAGCGGCATTTACTTTTATATCAATGATTTCATCCTTCTGATTTAAAATAATTGGGCCATTATTTAGGGGAATAATTTTTTGGTCTTTCTTCACCTCACTTAATAAACCTGTTTCTTTAGAGAAAAGATAAGTTATTCCATTGGCCTCAACTCGAATAGTTTTATCTACGGTTTCGGTTTTAACAACTCCTGTACTGGCATAGTCAATCAGTTTGTTATTGGCATTTTTGGGTGTTGATACGGGATAACTCCAGGTGAATATTTCTTTGCCGTGTTGGTCGGTAGCTGTTAGGTGTAAAGCGTCTGCTGATTCCCAATGCTGGGGTTTATCAACCTTAAAAACGCCTTTGCTTAAAGGGGATAATGATGGTAGTTCCACTATGCTTTCAGATAGTACCTGGGACTTCTTGTCTCCTTTGGGGCCATCAAACTTAAGCCATTGAGCGGTCATTTTACAGCTTGAAAGATTGGTGTAATGGTAGCGGTTTTCTATTCTAAAAATGCCATTAAAATCATTTCTGATAAATCTATCCTCTATATAAATAGGAGACCAAATTTCTTTGATGGTAAAGTAACTGGCTTCTTTTTCTAGGTATGGGCCTACAATACCATCTGGTGCTTTGTTACCTTGCAAATCAATTTCTCCGTTTCTGTCTGTGCGCTCTATGCCTTCATCTGCAAAATCCCACAAAAAGCCTCCTGCACTTAAAGGTAAATTCCACATTTGTTGCCAGTAATCCTGCAAACCGGCACCATGTCCGCCGTCATATAATCCGTGTAAAAATTCTGTAGGAAAAAGTATTTTATCCTTTGAATAAGAATCATTTATTAATGAATGATAATGGCTGTAATGGATCGTATTTGTTTTTTTATAGATGCTCCACGGGTGTATCACCTCACGGTTTTGAATATCCCATTTAGCGTAGTCATCATCCACTTCAGGATTCCAACCTTGTTCGTTCCCGTTAGCCCAAAGTAAAATGGAAGGATGATTCACATCTCTAACCACCGTTTCTTTCACAATTTTACGAGCGACTTCAGTATCTAACATAGGATTATGCCAGGTGCAAATTTCGTCTATCACAAATAAACCCAAGGAGTCGCAAACATCTAAAAAGTGAATGTCAGGAGGATAATGTGCCATACGAACCGCATTCATATTCATGTCTTTCATCATTTCAACATGTTCTATGCTAATGGCTTTTGAAGTAGTACGGCCAGATGAAGGGTGAAAAGAATGACGATTTACTCCTTTAAACTTAATGCGTTCTCCGTTTACGTAAATTCCGTCTCCCTCTAATACCTCAACAGTTCTGAAGCCTATACGCTGATTAACTTGATGAAGTGTATTCCCTTTTTTATTTAAAAGGTTTACCTGTAAACTGTATAAGTGAGGTTTTTCTGGATTCCAGGTTTGAATGTTGCTTGCTTGGGCCGATATATTCCACTTATTATTTCCCTTGATCAGTTGATCTACCTTTAAATCTTGTACTTTATTTCCTTGTAAATCATAAAGAGCCAGACTTATATGGTCTCCTTTTTTTGATTCAATAAATACATCAGCCGATATTTTCCCATCTGCTTTGGCATCAATGGCTAATCGGTCTATGTTATCCTTAGGCGAGATAGATAAATATACAGGACGGTATATTCCTCCAAAAATCCAGAAGTCCGCCACACGCTCGGCATGGTTAATTGATTCATTGGCCGATATTTTATTCACTTTTACTTCAAGTAAATTTTCTACTCCATATTTTAGTAAATCTGTAATGGTATAGTTAAACTCGTAAAAAGCACCTTGGTGAATTTCGCCCGCCAACTTGCCATTAATCTTTACTTCAGCATCAGTCATTACACCTTCAAAGATGATTTTAACGTCTTTGTTTTTCCAATCGGCAGGAACCATAAAACGATGTTTGTATAAGCCATACTCTTTGGCTCTATTATCTTCGTCGTCGCTACCATAGTTATAATCGCCAAAGCCTTGTTGCTCCCAACAGGATGGTACGGCAATTTTAGTCCATTCACCGCTTTTACGGCCTTCGGAACAATAAAAATCCCATTCTACTTGGTGGTCTTTATCGGTTCCTGTTAAGTATTTAATTTCTGTAAGGTTTTGAGCCTTTAGTTGTACTGGAATAAACAGTTGTATCAACATGAATGGTACAATAACTGCCATAGAAATTTTAAGCATATACATAGATTTTAATTTGTCAGATTGTGAATGCATCTGGATTTTTTATTTCCTCTACCAAATCTACTCTAAAATCAATTATTTGACTACCTTTAACGTCGCTTTAACGGTAGCTATAACGGTTGTTAACGCTGTTGTATTTAATAGTATATCAGAGTTATAGCATAAGATACATAAATTAACAATTAATTGGCACTTTAGTGATTAAGTAATATGCTTTCCGAGGAAAAGAAACTGGAAATAACAGAGCGAATTGTAAAGAGCGATACGTTTAAAAATGCGCCTACGAGTATAGCTATTTTAAGGTATCTGGTACAAGCTAATATTGAAGAGCGCGAATTAAAAGAAGGTATAATAGATATTGAGTTTTTTGGCGCTAAAGCCGATTCGGATAAAAGCAACCCTAGGGTGAGGGTAAATATTTATAATTTACGAAATAAGCTGACGAAATATTATGGTGCTGAGGGTGCTGGCGAATTGTGGCATCTTAAAATAGAAAAAGGGCAGTATAGTTTAGAATTTGAGAAACAGCAGATTAATCGTAAACAGATTTCAACCAGTAGATATAAGCAAGTGCTACCGTATTTTTTACTTGTGGTAACCTTGGCGGCTTTTGTTTTTTCAAAACTTCCTGATTCTGCACCTCGCATTTGGAAGGGGTTTATAAAAAATGAGCATAACACAAACTTGTTTATTGGTGATGCTTTTGGTTATGGAGGACAAACCATTTCTGGCCTTAAAGGATGGACTCGGGATTTTAGTGTGAACAGTCCGGAGGAGTACTATAAAATGATTGAAGAAAATCCTGCCTTAAAAGATATGACCACTTTAGCGGATTTCAACTACTCCACCCGAATGGCAGAGAATGCCACGCATCACTTATCTCGTTTTTTAACGCAGTGGGGTAAGGATTTTGAAATAAAATATGCCACGCAAACTTCCTTTTTAGATATTAAAGACGGGAATACCATATACGTTGGGCGACTAAAAGACCAAACCAATTTTGTGTATTTGTTTAATGAAGCGAATCCGTATTTTAAAATTGAAGATATGATGGTTGAGTTTAGTCATCACCCATCCATTAAAGACACTAATATTGTGGTTAAAAGTGATTATAAAAGTTCTGATTTTACGATTGTTTCTAGATTTACGGGAGCCAATAATACGGAGCAATTCTTATTTTTCTCCGATCATGATATTGGTGTGATGGCAACGGTGGAGTTCTTTACCAACACAGATTCCTTGAAGGCTTTTACGCAAATGTATTTAAAAGATAAAACGAGCTTTACCGCTTTATTTAAAGCCAAAGGAAAAGAACGAACCAACCTTAAGTTAGAAACCATAATGGTAGTGCCGTTTTAAATCAAGTCATAAGTTAATAGTCATTGGTTAAAGGATATTATACCAATAACCAACAACTACAAACGAACATTTTATAATGTTACGCCACTTTTAAAGATGGCTAACTCTTTAAAATTTGAAATTTCGTGCTTTAATTCTTGTCCGCTGGCTATGTCAATAATAAAGTCGGTAAGCTCAACGCACAATTCTTTCATCGATTTTGATTCGAGTAGACTTCCTGCATTAAAATCCATCCAATTTTTTTTGCGATTAAATAAGGATGAGTTCGACGATATTTTCATGGTAGGAACAAAACTTCCGAAAGGTGTGCCTCTACCTGTGGTAAACAACACCATCTGACAGCCGGATAGAGCAAGAGCAGAGCTAGCTACTAAATCGTTTCCTGGCGACCATAATAAACTTAAACCCGGTTTTTTAATGGCATCACCATAATTTAATACATCAATAACTGTGCTGCCGCCGCCTTTTTGTACACAGCCTAATGATTTTTCTTCGAGCGTTGTTATGCCGCCCGCTTTATTTCCAGGCGAGGGATTTTCGTAAATCACCTGATTGTTTCTTCTAAAATAATCCTTAAAGTCGTTAATGAGCGTAACAATATCCTCGAAAACAACGGCGTCTTTAGCGCGATCCATTAAGGTAGTTTCAGCACCAAACATTTCGGGTACTTCGGTTAAAATGGTGCTGCCTCCCTGTGCAATTAACCAATCGGAAAAAGCACCCAGAAGAGGATTAGCCGTAATACCTGAAAAAGCATCACTACCGCCACATTTTAAACCTATTTTAAGTTTAGCAACAGGAACTTGGCTGCGCTCGTCGTTTTTCATTATGGCGGCCAGTTCTTTTACTATCTGCAAACCTGTTTCTACTTCATCCTCTACGTCTTGCGAAACTAAAAAACGAACACGCTCTTGATCGCACTCACCTATTTCTTCCTTCAGCTCTTTTATCTGATTGTTTTCGCAACCCAGGCCTAACACCAATACGGCCCCTGCGTTGGGATGATTAGCCGCTGCCGCTAAAGCTTTGCGCGTATTACTATGGTCATCTCCTAATTGCGAACAGCCATACTGATGGCTTAATACCATTATATCATCGATATGCGAAGTATCTGTTTCGGCCTTGAGCAGCTCAATAATTCTTTTGGCTTGCCCATTTACACAACCTACAGTGGGGATAATCCAAAGCTCGTTACGAATACCAACATCCCCATTTTTTCTGGGGTAACCCAGAAAAGTTTTGGGGCTCTTTTCGCTTTCTAATTTAGTTTGGGTAGGCGAATAACTATATTCAAGGTTATCGCTTAAGCCAGTTTTTAAATTTTGGGTATGAATATGCTCACCTTGTTTTATATCCGCCTTAGCGTGACCTATAGGAAAACCGTATTTTCGAACTATTTCTCCGCTTGGTATATCCTGGAGGGCTACTTTATGAGCTGCAGGAACATCTTGTATTAAGGTAATTTTAGTCCCTTCCACATCAAGCACGGTTCCTTGGGTTAAATCTTTTAGGGCAACGATAGCATTATCGTCTTTATGTATTTTTATATATTCTATCATATGGTATGTTTTATAGGCATTATACTCGTAGGCCTAAAGAGATTGAATGGCGGTTTTAATGCCTTGCTTTAAAATGGATTCGAGGTAAGATGTCACCGATTCGCATAAACCAGGAAGCGCGCACAAGTTTTCGTTCCACACACCTTCGTTCGATAATATTTGCTTTACTTTTTCGGCATTCGATGCATCGGAATCCCAAACACTTTTGATGAACTCAAGATGCTCAGCAGTGTCATTGGGTGTAAAATCAATGTTATTATGCGGGCTATATAAAACCAATAAGGCCGCTAAAGAAAACGAAAGTCGCTTAGGAATGGCCCCGTTTAACTGATGATAATCTTGTACAGAAGGGTAGTCTCTGGTAATCCATTTCGAAATAGAATTCAGCGAAATATCTTTCATAAAGTGTTTCACATAAGGATTGTAAAAACGCTCTAATATTTCATCGGCAAATACTTTTAAAGCATCCTGGTCTCCTTTAATGCATGGAATAACCTCCTGGCTCACCATCTGTTGTATAAAGTCTGCTAATACTTTATCATCAAAAGCCTCTTTTACTGTTTGATGGCCGCTTAATAAACCTACAGGCACAAGGGCGGTGTGCGATCCATTTAAAATCCTCACTTTTTTATCGCGGAATGCCGTCATATCATCTAACCAAACAACATTTAAACCAGCCTGGTCGAACGGGAATTTAGCCTGAACCGCTTGGGGTGCTTCAATGGCCCAAAGGTGAAAATATTCTCCTACAACAATCAAGTTATCCTCGTATCCTACGGCTTGCTGAAAGCTTTTAATATTGTCTTTTGGAAAACCAGGAACAATTCTATCCACCAGTGTATTGCAAAACGAACAGCTTTGGTTTAACCAAGTAATAAATGCTGGTTCTAGCTGATTAGAAGCCGCTAATTCTAACACAATCTCTTTTAATTTACTGCCATTGTGTTCAATTAGCTCGCAACAGAAAAAAGTTAATCCTTTATCGGATGCGCCATTAAAATGCTGAAAACGTTTATACAAAAGCTGACAAACCTTACCCGGAAACGACTTTGGTGGCGCCGCATTAATATCTTCATTATCTATTCTGGAAATTCCTGCCTCGGTAGTATTAGATACAACTAATTCTAGTTCTGGATGAAGGATATAATTGAGGTATTTTTCATACTCAGCATAAGGATTTATGGCGTCAATAATACAGTCAATTAATTCAGATTCCTTAACAGGCTGGCCATCCTTTATTCCTTCTAAAGCAACATGGTATAGGTTATCCTGTTTTTGAAGTAAATCAACCATACCTCTTTCGAGTGGCTGAACAACCACTACACCTGCATTTAAGTTAATGCTGTTATTGGCTTTGTGTATCATCCAGTCAACAAAGGCACGTAAAAAGTTACCCTCGCCAAACTGTAAAACCTTTACAGGATATTGTTTTGATGTGTTATAGGTAGTCCTGTTTAGTTGTGGTAATTGACTAGCGTTATCCATATTTATTGCTACTTAGTTTGTTTATAGTTTATAACTCGCCTTAAAAGCGTAAAAATTACCCTACAAATGTATGGGCTATTTAAGATGGGCTCAAGTACTATATTTATATTGACTGATACTATATTTTATAAATGACTACATTTGTATTTGTAAAATGAAATTATGATATGCGAGCAAAATTAAAACCAGTAGTAAAATCAGAAGGTCAGAGTGTATTGGTGAAAAACGATAAGCTAAAGAGTTTTTATGCGCCGCATCATTACCATCCCGATTACGAGATTATTTATATAAAAAAGAGTTTTGGTTTGCGGGTTATTGGTAATCACATTAATAACTATCAGGCGGGTGAAATAGTTATTTTAGGCCCTGGATTGCCGCATTACCACGAATTAGGCGGGGTGGATGCCGATGAGGAATATCCCATTGAAACCATTGCAGTTCTGTTTTCAAACTCCATATTCGAAAGTAATAGTCAGTTTCCTGAATTTGCTCAGCTTGGTTTGGTATTGGAGCAAATAAAATATGGAATAGAGTTAGTGGGAGATACAAATATAGCTGTTCGTGAAATATTGGAGCGTATGACGATTACGCCCAGCTTAAGCAATTATTTATCGCTTTTTAAAATACTAGAAGTGCTGGCGCAAGAGGATAGCACCTATAAACGCTTGTCTACCGTAAAGTACGATAATAAAAAAGTGTATAATGATAAAACTAAACATGTGTTAGATTATCTGGCCGTTCATTACCTGAATAATATTGGAATTTCTACTTTATCGGAACATGTTGGAATGAGCCGTTCGGGCTTTTGTAATTTTTTTAAGGCACAAACGGGTGTTACTTTTTCGCATTACCTGAATCAATTGCGCGTGAGTAAGGCCTGTGAGTTATTGGTGACTTCTAAAAAAAGCGTTTCGGAAATTGCGTATGAGGTGGGGTATGAGAACCTGGCTTATTTTAATCGCAGGTTTAAAGAAATAAAAGGCGTAACGCCCAAGGCCTATAAAACTTCATTACTGAGCGAATAAATGTTTTAGTAATCTTTATGCTTTATTATAAGGTCTATAGTTTGTTTCACACAAAGAGAAGTTGCTTTTCCACCTCTGATAAAGTGCGTTAAGAAAATCGAAAAATGTAACGTAAAAATCAAAGCTGTTTGAGCGAAGCGAGTTCTTTGATTTTAGTGAAATGATTTGATTTTTAGCCATTTTATCAGCAGTGGCGGTCTTCTTTGTTTCCTTTCTTCGACTGAAGGAAGAAAGGAAAAGCCTGTCGGCTTGAGACAAAAGAAGTTATTTCAATTGAGAATAGTTTTACGAGATAATAGAGAATTTAAAACAAGGGTTGAAGCTATTCAACCCTTGTTTTGTTTAATAGGTTTTACAACTGGAAGCTAGTAATGCAGCGGTTTTAGAGGTGTTTTCAATGGTAAATATGACAGGTTGACCGGTTTAACTGGTGTTTTAGTTGGTAAATATGACGGGTTGGCTGGTTTAGCTTATGTTTTTGCCCGTAAATATGACGGGTTGGCTGGTTTAGGTGACAGGTTGGCTGGTTTTGTGCTCGGGTAAATATAAAACACAAAGGCTTATTTAGAATATTTATCGATATGAAATAATCTATATGATTAATAGTATATAATGCTAAATTGCGTGGAGATATTTCCTCAGAGTGGGTATATTTTGCTCTGGGAATTTTGTGAGCTAAGAGATTTAAATAAATTAATCAAACATATTTAGGTGTGTTATCTATGCCCATAAGGCATGTATTGTACACCTTTAGTTAATATAAAAGAAAAATAAACGCACCTAGGTGATTATGCTTGGGAGTTGTAGTGCATTTAACCATACATAGAAACTTAGGAACAAAATGAAATATGCGTTTATAGGAGAAAATAAAACAGAAGCCTTTAAAGGTGGAAAAGGTATTTGTCCTAATTGCAATTCAGAACTAATCGCAAAATGTGGAGATGTAAATATTAATCACTGGGCGCATAAAGGAACACGGAATTGCGATATTTGGTGGGAAAACGAAACAGAATGGCATAGAAACTGGAAAAATAATTTCCCAAAGGAATGGCAGGAAATTATTCATCATGACAACACTGGAGAAAAACATATTGCCGATGTGAAAACAAAAAAAGATTGGGTTTTAGAATTTCAGCATTCATTTATCAAGCCTGAAGAACGAAATTCCAGAAATAGATTTTACTCCAAATTGGTTTGGGTCATAGATGGTTTAAGAAGAAAAACGGACAAAAAACAATTTCAGAAAGTATTACAAGAAAGTTCACAAGCACCTGTTGGAAATGTAAATATTCGAAAAATAAATTTTCCAGAGGAATCTCGACTATTAAAAGAATGGATGAATTGTGAAGCACCTGTGTTTTTCGACTTTTATGAATTAAATCAATCGATTCTTTGGTTTCTTTTACCCTTGGGGATAAAGGATAAAGCATATTTAATATCTTTTTCTCGTCAAGAATTCATTAAAGTCCATAATGACAATGGATTTGACGATTTAATTTATAAATATATTCCTAACATTAGAAACATCATTCTTGAGCATAAGACAAGAATTTCAAATCAAAATCTGAATAGGATAATAAATAATCCTAGAAAACGGAGTTTTAAAAATAATCGACTTTGAATTACAATATTAAAAACGCACTACAACAACATGTAAAGCTAATGCTGCCAATTAGTTATACGAATCCGGTTGCAAGTAATAAGCTCCGCAAATTAATTCTTCACAGAAGAACTAAAATTGCTAAATTGTGTTCAAAATCAATTAGCTCTGTGCCAACCGAGAGTTTTTTTCTTTCAAATACGCACATAGCCTTACATAAACGTTATGGGCAAGTTAATTTCAGAAACCGATAAAACTATACAATGAAGAAAATATTTGACTTTAAGACTTTAATTGCATTAAGTGGTATAATTCTACCAATCGTCATTTTTATTCTATCTAAAAATGTCAAAGAAATTTCATTTAAGAATGTTGCAATGACTGAGCTTGTTTCAGAACAAAATATTTCTGACGAATCAATTCAAGTCTTTTTTGATAAACAGCAAGTTTTTAATTTATATTCTATTTCATGTTTAATCAGTAATAGTGGTAATATACCTATCACTCAATCAGAATATATTGATGGTTTAAAAATTGAATTTCCTGATTCTGTCACAATTTTAAAATACTCTATTAAAAGTATTCCTAATAACATTAGCATTACCAGAGTACTCGAATCTCCAAATATTTTGCAGATTCAGCCAGATTTACTAAATCCTAATGACAATATTGAAATTAGTTTTTATGTTTCTTCTTCTCAAAATATACTATTACCATCAATAAACTCTAGAATAGTTGGTGGTCATATTAAAAGCTTAGAAATGAATGAAGTTGTTAAACCAAAAACAGAATTTCAAAATAATGCTTTTGCAAGTTTCGAAGGTGTAATTTACTGGATGTCTTTAATATACACAGGGTTTTATATTCTTTTAATTTTTTGGGCAATCTATTTCCAAAAGAATGTTGATTTAGACTCTGCTATTGGTAAATTCTTTTTGTTTCTGTTCTTAGCAATAGGACTATTTAGTAATTTGTTTTATTTAATACAAACGCACTAAATTATATCGGTTAGGATAATAAGGTTCATATATAAAATTGAGTTTAAAAGTTACTTGTACTGCTGATTCGACAATGCCCATAGTTGGAACTTGGAAAATTCTTTCTTTTTTTAAAAAAGCATTTCAAATATATTCGACTATGATGAAAAAACTCATTCAATCAGTAACGGGAGTAGCCCTCGCGGGGAGAATGGTTCCAAGCTCTAGACTATTAGGCATTGCTGCAGTAGTAGATTTAACTTGAATTCAATGTAGAGGGCGGGGTTCGAGTCCCCACTCCCCACCAATTTTGAAAATATCTGTGCTATAATAAAACCAGCCCATAACACGCTAGTATAAAGCATATGGCGTTCGTAATATTAAGATGTTGAGTGCGATAATTGACCACCGCCAAATCTTTAATTTGGCTTTTGAAATGAATGAAAAGATAAAAACAAATAAAAGATTTGGCTCCGTGAAGTTTTGGGCGTTTGATTCGTTAATATGCCATACGCTTCATCTAGCCAAACGTTGGGTGGCATTATAACCCACTACGAACTGAACATCTTTTTAACATGAGATATAAAATAACATACATAATTATTGGAATATTATTCTTTAACTCCTGTTCAGCTATTGGAACATTAATTGGTGACCGACATCAAAAGAAGAGAATTAAGTTAGCTTCAATAACTAATCAAGTGAAAATTGGGTATGAAACGGAAAACGCAATTATTTATGTTGGAAAAAAGGATGCATTGAAGTTAACAGAGAAGATACTTTCTAGTAACAAATACGACCCAAGATTTGACAAAATAATAATTGAAGACCTAAGATTGAATTTAGACTCTTTAAAAGAGGTACAGGAAGAAATAATTTTTAAGCATTGGCTTTCGAAATCTAGTAATTTCAGTTTATATGACTATAATTTTGCAGGTTATCTAGACCAATGGATATTACAAAAATTGTTACTTAAAGGTAAAGCTGAAGTTTTTAATAAAGAAGCAAAAGGGTTTGAACAAAGAATAGTTTTTCATTTCATAAAGGGCAGTGTAGGTGGCGAACAATGCTACTATACCTTTAATAATGGAATTGAATTTCATAGGCGGATAATATCTTTATAAAAAATAACGACCACCCAACAAAAGCTAATACGTAATGCGGAGTCAGCTGTGTTTTTGTGAGTTTGCAGGCTGTTTGGTGGCGCCAAATTTTCGTTCCGAAAATTTATTAAGTTTAAGGTGAAATTTTAAAACGTAAATTTGGCTATGCGTAAGTTTGGAAAGAACGGTTCTTCGGATCTTCGCACTACTTATACGCGAAACGTTAAACAAGCATCACTAATGAGAATTATTATAGGTATTTTGATTTTTATATCCATTGGACAAATTGAATAAAAAACTACCGCCAATGTACAAAAGTAATACGGGTTCCGTGGGTAATCAAGCATCTGTTCTACTTGTTATCGCCGCCAAGACGTTCGTCTTAACGGAGTCAATTATTTTGTTAAAGTTGGTGTCAAGACAAGCGCTTGGCTCATGAGTAAACCGACACGAAATCCTAATCAATTCCGTACTACTCTTGTGCCACCGTTGTTGTACTCAATTCCCCCTTTGCCGGATACATTAACTTTGGTTTGCCAATGGCTAATTATAAAGCATTAACTGATATTAACTAAAACTTTATAAGTTTACCATTATTAGAATTAATTAAGACATGATAGGATTACAATTATTTAGCTTAATATTATTCATTGCACTTTTGGGTTCTTGTAAAAAAGAAGAAGCAAATCCTTCCAACATAAATCCTTCTCGGAGAGGGCAAGTTGGAGTTCGTTCGAATAATGGAATAATGGAGTTTTTCGATACCAAGAATAATGTAAAATTTACCCCAATGGGTTATAATTACACTCACCTATTGGAGTTCACATACAATGATACTACACTGACTGGACACGCTACTTTTAACCATGAATATTACAATGCTGAAGTTACTAATTCTTTGTTAGCGCAATTGCAGGAAGCAGGATATAATACTATTAGAATTTTTCTTAATCCTCTTTTACTTGCAACAAATAAAACTGAATTAAATCAGGATTATTTTCAAAATATTGTAGATTTCATTACTAAAGCTGATCAACATGAAATATCAGTAATAATTACAACAGATATGATTCCAATAGCTTATTACAATACGGAAATTAAATCTGAAAAGGATATTTGGTGGTGGAATACACAATTCATATATAAGGCGGAGATTGATTTAGAAATTAACTTTTGGCAGACTTTTATTGACGAATTAAAAAACAATACAGTTCCGTTAGAAGCCATCTTAGCTTATGAAATTAGAAATGAATTCTTTTTTCATCCTGATTATCCGCCTTTCAATCAAGATTCAGGCATTGTAGAACATCCAAATGGAATCTCATATAATATGAGTGTAGAGTCTGAGCGAAATGCACTTTTGGATGTAAGTTTTTTACATTGGACCAGTACCGTTAGAAATGCAATTAGGGAAAAGGATTCGAAAGCATTAGTAACAGTTGGATTTTACGCACCAGAACCATTAGGTAAGCCTTCAAATAAGGCAATTACTCAATCTGAATTAGATTTTATTGATATTCATATGTACCCGGAGCATGCTCTTTTGGGTGAATACGCAAATTATTTTGATTTAGTGGCTAATAAAAGCAAACTAATAATTATGGGGGAGTTTGGCTATATTGAGAATAAGAATGTCTCAATAAACAAAGTAACCGATATATTACTTGATTGGAAAAATGAAGCCATTTCGAATTACCATATTGATGGTTGGTTATAATGGACTTGGGATACAGAAATTGGATTTGAATTATCTGTTTCAGATGAAAACGATGTAATATTTGAAGCATTTAGTCCTAGAAAATAAACAGAGTACACACAAAGGCTCATAAATAATTGCCGAGATAGTAGAAAAGATAAATGTGTTCAGAAATTAAAATAATCAAAGAAAGCCCAACTGACAATACGTGGTCATAAGTCATATCTTGCCGCAGTTGCAACACAGGACACTACGCATATTTTCACCGTAGGCAGCAAGCTTAGGAGCACCATGACATATATAAGCAAATGATTAGAATCTTAATAATATTAGTTTTTATACAAGGATTTCTGGTTGACTTAAAATCTCAGTCTGATTTTCAGAATAGACATATTTATGAGCTGATTCGAGATTATTACTATCTTGATATTATGCCTGATTCGCGTTATTCGTTGAAAGTCGGAATGTATCTTGATAGATACGTAAAAGGTGATTACAAAATAAATGGTGATACACTTGAACTGATAGGCTTCGACTTTATTGAGACAGAATACAATTTATCGGAAAATGATAAGGCGTTTGTTAAAAAAGGACTTTCAAGATTTATAATCAAAGATTCCTTGTTGTTTCCAATAGCATATCGTGATTTGGCAATACCTTCCAGAACAATGCAAAGGGATTCAATGATTATTAGAGAATATATGCAAAATGATGGTCATGTTCATTTCAAACTGACATTTCGAGCAGATTTAACATTTAGATTCAGTACTAGCTCTGATATGGACAGACATTCGACAAGCGGAAGGTGGAAACAGAATAATAACATGATTCAACTAATTCCTGACAATTCAGATAATCTTCTTCATTGGATATGCACTGATTATCAACTCACAATGATTGAAAATTATTTGGTTGGAAAAACTGTTGATGAAAATGATAAGGTTGTTGAATATCAGTACTTGTTTGGATTAAAGCCAACTGCCAATAAATAGAACTATGAGTGGTCGGCACAACCCAGCTGTGCGTTTCGGTTGAACAAACAACATCCAACAAGCTAAAATAAAGCAGCATTGTCAGTTTAAAGCTTGTTACTTATAAACCCAGTGTAATTTCTAAACTATTTATATCGGAATTAAAAGAAGCATCAGCTCCTAAACCATTTACATCTTTTAGTTTCACTCTCTCGCACCATATTCAATGTATTATAACAGACTGAAACGATATCTTATTTCAGTCCTTTTACTGCCCCAATATTTATCACTCATTTTAATAATAACGAGGAGTTAAAAATGGCCTATTTGCATTATATATGCCTTTGGGTGTTTTGTAATGTGCACAAGTATAGGTGTTTATTGCATTTGTTTTACGGAGCGTACATTTCATTTTACTTACCTTAAGTAAGGATTGATTTATTAAGAGTAAACATACTTTAACATTTTGAACGGATTTTTGCAATGTTGATTCGGTGGTCTATTTAAAGGGCATCGGAAGGTTAAGAACTAAACATTGTATATAATGTCAAAAAGTGTTTCAAGATTACTAATTGCTGCTTCCATTGTTTTACTATCCCTTTGGGGATGTGCTGCTAAGGTGGATGATGGAGAGTCGGTGTTGTTTAATACCGAAATAAGCGAAGATGCTACGCCTGCTGTATTAAAACGAATTATGGCAGCTGGCAAAAATTCCATTTCGGAGATAAAATTTGAAAAGGGAACTTACCATTTTTATCCAGATAAAGGCTTGGAGTTTTTTGTACATATATCCAATCATAACGATGAAGTTATAAGAACCGCTTTTCCTTTATCCAATTTGGAAAATTTAGTGATTGATGGGCAGGGCTCTGAGTTTATTTTTCATGGAAGGATGATTCCCTTCTTGATTGATCACTGTAAAAATATATCGGTAAAAAACCTTTCGGTAGATTGGGCTACACCATTTCATAGCGAAGGACTAATCGTAGCTGTGGATGAAAAAAATAAAACCTTCGATTTACAGATATCTAAAGAATACCCTTACGTTATCCGTAATGAGCAAATCATTTTTATAAAGGAATATTACGAGCATAATGCTGGTCAGGCCATTATGTATAACCCAGAACGAAAAGCCATTGCTTTTGGTACAGAGTTGCATACGCCCCTCACTAGCATCCATGGGGTAAAGGTTCAAACTTTTACCGATGAGATAAAGCCTAAATACGAAATAGATCCGCGCGATCCGATAGAGTCGATTAATACCCTTGAAAATAGTTTACGAGTAGAGGAAATTGAACCCGGTTTGGTTCGCTTTTATAACCACCGTAAAAAACTTCCGCGCAAAGGAATGGTTTTGGTGATGAAAGGCGACCAAGGAGCCAATCGTTTAGCACCCGCTTTTAGAGTAACCTTTACCGATGGTTTTTATGCCAACAATGTAAATGTACACCATGCTGGTGGTATGGGTATCATTGCCGAAAATAGCTCAGATCTAATACTGGATAGCTTTAATGTAACACCATCGCATGGCCGTATGGTTTCTACTACTGCCGATGCTACTCACTTTGTGGGCTGTAGAGGAAAGGTGGAATTAAAAAACTGCACCTTCAATAATCAGTTAGATGATGCTTCAAATGTACATGGTACATATCAGAAAATAGTAGATGTTTTAGGCGAAAACACCTTAGGTATTCGCATGGGGCATTTTCAGCAACAAGGCTTTGTTATTGGTCGTGTGGGCGATTCCATTGGTTTAGTTCGATTAAGTAAGTCTTTCTTTCCGTACGAAAAGCTCACCCTAAAGTCGGTTCAAAAAATCAATAGCAGATACCAAATATTAACCTTCAACGAAAAAATTCCGGCATCGATACAACAAGGCGATTTAATTGAGAACCTGGATGCTTACCCAGAGTTTTTAGTGGAGAATTGTAATATCAGCCGAAATAGAGCACGCGGCTTATTGCTTTCTACACCTAAGAAAACCGTGATTAAAAACAACTTTTTTAGTACCGAAATGGAGGCCCTGCTAATACCTGTAGAAAGTGGTCATTGGTACGAATCAGGCAGTGCCATTGACTTAACCATTACCAATAATAAGTTTCAGGATTGCAACCACAGCGGATATGATCGTGGTATGATTCGATTTGAAACAGATGACGACAACCAAAACATAGCCTTTAAAAACGTTGAGATTAGCAACAACGAAATTAATCATTACGACAACTTGTTTTTAGAAATATCTAACACCAAAGGTTTGGTTTTTAAAAACAATGTAATCACCTGTTCTGGCACCTTTCCTAAGTTATATCCAAATCATCCAGCCATTCATATTAAAAGCTCCGAGGATATTGTTTTTGAGCATAATAAATACCAGGGTGATGCAACAGAAATGATAGAAACCGAAGGCGATATGTCTATGCTTGAGTTCAAATAATAATCCAAAACACAATAATAATGGAACAGTTTTTTTAATCTATTTAGTCTATGAAGAATAAGAACAATTTTTTTAATGAAAGTAAAGCGATGAGCAAATATCTGTTCATGACTTTATTTACCCTATTATTTGTGAGTGCAATAGCTCAGGCACAAGTAATGAATGTATCTGGGGTTGTTAGCGGAGCTGATGATGGGTATCCAATTCCAGGAGTAAGTGTGGTGATTAAAGGTACCTCTATTGGTACCATTACCGATATGGACGGTAAATATAATATTAAGGCCGAGCGAGGTCAAACCCTTCATTTTAGCTTTATTGGTATGGCCGATAAAGATGTGCAAATTAGCTCTGCAACCATCAATGTGGCTATGGAGCCGGATGTGGTTAGCCTTGATGAGGTGATAGCCATAGGTTATGGTACTCAGAAAAAGAAGGAGATAACGGGTGCTGTGGCTCACGTATCATCTGAGGAAATAACAAAAACCATTACATCCGATTTAGGTTCTGCGCTGCAAGGTCTTGTTGCTGGGGTTAATGTTGTTGCTAGCTCAGGAGCACCAGGAGCACAGTCGGAGATTTTGATTAGAGGTATTAGCTCATTAAATGGTAATACACCATTATTTGTGGTTGATGGTGTACCTCAAGATGGAGATCCAGGTATTAGTCCTAGTGAAATCGAGTCACTTGATATTCTAAAGGATGCAGCTTCTTGTGCTATTTATGGTACGCGTGGTGCCGCAGGTGTAATTCTAATAACTACTAAGCAAGGTAAAGAGGGGTCACTTAAAGTGTCGATTAATGGTAGCTATGGTATACAAGATATTAGGTCTAGTACGCCACTTATGAATACAGTTGAAGATACTTATTTTAATATTATTACCACTAAGAATAGAAATCCAGGTACGGTTGATGATGAAGTAGAATTAGGATTGCTTAAAGCGCCTAAAGGCTTTCAGAATGATACTGATATTAGAAACGATGTATTTGTAAACAATGCACCAGTTCAGGATTATAACATTAATATTTCTGGAGGTACTAAAGATATTACCTATAGTGTTGTTGCTGGATATTATGGAAAAGTTGGATCTATCGTAAATTCAGATTTTGATCGTTTTAATACGCGAGCAAATACAACCTATGTTAATGGGAAGTGGAAAATTAGAGCAAGTATTGGGGTAACGCAAGAAGAAAGAAGTGGTGCACCTGGTGGAATAATAACTCAAACCATTAAATATAAGCCAACGCAAGACCCCATCACTCAAGATCCCAATGTTCCCCTTGTAACTATAGGAGGAGATGATGCTAATCGTTTGGGTTGGGTACAAAAAAGTTTTCAAAATACTGATGAGTCTAGCCTAACAAAAGCCTTAGCAAATCTTAGTTTAGACTTCGAAGTTATTAAAGGACTTAATCTAACGACTCGTTTAGGGTTTAATGTTACTAACTCGTACAGAAAGCGTTTTTCTCCATATCAAGAAGTGATTGATATTTGGGATAACAATATTGGAAGTAATGAAAATAGTTCTGTACAAAATGATGCTAGTAAATCCAAGGCTATTGTATCCGAAACAGGGTTAAGATATAACAACACTTTTGGAAAGCATAAATTTACTGTGCAAGGTATTTTTACCGTTGAGGAACGTAATTATGAATCGTTTTACGCTAGAAGAGAAGGTGTGTTAGATAACGATATTAGAGTATTGAACGGTACATCAATTAATCCTGAATTAGGTTCGGGAAATGATTGGACAGATAAAATGATTGGTACCCTAGGTCGTGTATTGTATAACTATCGAGAAAAATATTCGCTTAACGTAAGTGCTAGATACGATGCATCATCCAGGTTTGCTGAAGAAAATCGTTGGGGACTATTTCCATCAGTATCTGCTGCTTGGAATATTTCTGATGAGGCATTTTGGTCGCCAATAAGCGGCTTTGCCAATGATGCTAAGATAAGAATCAGTAGAGGTACTGTAGGAAATCAAAATTTCTCCAGATATTCGTATTCCGCAGGATTGTCGTCTATAAATTATGCTTATGGACCAGAAACATCTTCTTTATCTCAAGGAATGACACAAACCGAGTTTGCGAATAAAGGTGTACAGTGGGAAACATCTGTAATGTGGAATGCTGGTATTGATTTAGCATTCATGAGTAATAAATTAACATTCTCGGCAGAATATTACGATACCCAAAAGCAAGATATGTTATTTCCAATTACAGTTCCTGGTTCTGCAAGTGGTGTATCCGATTCACGTGTAGTACTTAATGTTGGAAATATGGTTAATAGTGGGTTTGAATTTGCTGCAAGTTATCGTAATCGTGTGGGTAAGTTAAACTATGGTTTTAGTGGAACATTTACGACCAATGAAAATAAGATAACCAAAATGATTACTAATAACGCTTATGAATTAACGAGTGATGGAGGTTTGATTTCGGGAGCTAAATCGAGTTCACAGATAACAGCTCTGGCAGAAGGGTACGAAGCTGGTGCTTTCTTTATTTACTCTACAGATGGTATTATTGACACTCATAAAAAGTTAGCAGATTATCAAAAGCTTAACCCTAATGCACAAATGGGAGATCTTATTTATAAAGACATGAATAATGATGGTGAGATTGGAAGTGCCGATAGAACATACAGAGGTAGCGGATTGCCAGAGTACGAAGTAGGATTTAACGTAACGGCTGATTATAAGGGTTTTGACTTAAGCGTTCAGATGTATGCAGCTATAGGACACGAAATTATGAATGGTTCTAAAGCCACAGCTTTTGGATGGGGACGACATAAAGATCTTATTTATCAGTATTCTGAGTCTAATTTAGTTACTTCTATTCCGGCTTACATTGGCGATGTAAAAAGCGCTAGTGGTAATTATAAAGGTTACACTGATTTATGGTTAGAAGATGGTTCATACCTTCGATTTAGAAACATTACCTTAGGATATAGTTTCCCAAAATCAATTTTATCTAGAGTTGGAATCAGTAGAGCTCGTATATATATAAACGCGCAAAATCCATTTACGTTTACCAATTATGAAGGGTACGATCCCGAAATTGGAGGAAATATTAACTCAAAAGGCTTAGATAAAGGAAACTACCCGGTTACCTCAACCTACTCATTAGGTGTGAATCTTAACTTTTAATATTGATTATTATGAAGCAAAATATGTTTAAATATATTCTAATTTTCCTATTTATAGGAGGATTAACATCGTGTAAAGATTATCTGACTGAAGAAGACCCTAATAGATTAACAACAGATAGTTATTGGAGAAATTTAAGAGATACTGAAAGTGGATTAACAGCTACTTACTCTACCTTGTTAAATCATTTTATTATGAATCTTGACGTCGAAGCTTGCCGTTCGGATGAGGGCTGGCCAGGATATGGAAGACCTGCACCTAATAGCGGTGGGGTTATAGATTGGTACTATAAAACCTATAACAGTAGCGACCTAAATATAGGTAGAAAATGGAATGCATGTTATCAGGGAATATTTAGAGCCAACCAAGTAATAGCTGCATTAAAGGAGATTGGAAGTACAGAGGATAATGAGGAATTGTGGAATGATCAGATGGCTGAAGCTAGATTTTTAAGAGGTTTATTTCATTATTACCTTTATTGGTCGTTTAATAATGGAGAAGTTATTATTCGTGATGAATTACCTATAGATTTAACAACTTATAATAAAGGTCTTTCTCCCGCAAAAACGGTCAGAAATTTCTTTATTCAGGATTTATATTTCGCCTATGATAATCTACCCGCTATTTATAAAGGGGAAACTTCCGCAAAAATTGGTAAAGCTACCGCGGGAGCTGCTGCTACTATATTAGGTAATCATTATTTATATGAAGCTAATTACGATTCTGCATCTGTGTATTATGCAGATGTGATTGAGAACAAAAAATATGAATATAAACTTGAAACTGCAGTAGAACCTGGTGCAAGCTGTAAAATGTTTTCTATTTATGGAGAAAATGATTCAGAATCTATATTTGAAATCAGTTATAATTTAGTACATAACCCAGAGCTTAGCGTATGGGCCGAAGAAAGTATGCATAATAGATGGGCTGTTAAAACTGCTGGTAGTGGAGGTCCTCTCTGTCCTGCTTGGGTGGTATATGCTTTTAAGTCGGAGGCACTAGATCCTTTAGATAACCGAAATTATTATGATGATCCTTCTGTACCTTCTGGCCGCTCTCTTAGGAATGTTTCTATGCGTTCATCGGCTATGATAACTTGTGTAGAAGATACTAGAACACCTTGGTATGGTGGAGAAAAATCAGTGGCTGAATCAGAAGGCTTTACTCCTACTGGATGGGGATTTGGGCGCTGTAGGAAGTATACCGATCATAATTTAGCAGAATCAGAAGGCTGGATGTCAGGATTAAATGTAACGGTAAATCGTTTGTCGGAAGTGTATATCAATTTAGCAGAATGTGAGTTACATAATGGAAATGTGGATAATGCATTGTCTCTTATAAATAAAGTGAGAGCTCGTTGGGGGTTAGTTCAGTTAGGTATTAGCTCAAACCCAAGTAATACTTTTGATGGAGTTGACTATGCGGCCGCCCCTTCCTTACTAATGGATCATATCATGTACGTGGAAAAACCATTAGAAACCTATATGGAAGGCTTTTCTACGCGTTGGTTTGATTTAAGAAGATGGGGTATTACAGCTGATCGTTTTAAAGAGCTATCAGAGCAAACTTATTATGCAATAGATTATACATTTAAGAACTCTGCAGATAAGGAAGTTACAAAAAAGTCAGCTTCTATTGTTAAAGATGTTGATCCAGGATATTCTGGTTCGGCAGCTAGAGTAATTGACTATGAATATGACATTACTGCGGATAATTTCAATTCGGAATTACACGATTATTTCCCGTTACCATTAGCAGAGCAAACAGGTAACTCGGATATTGACTAAGTAACATGCTAAATTTAAATAAAATGAAAAATACATTTAATATAATGGCGATATTTGCATTACTCTTTTTTGCAGCTTGCCAGGAAGATGAGTATGCTGCACCAGATAGTTTATCTGATGTATCATGGTACTCAAGCATTAAGTCGTCAGAGATACAGGCAGTTAATCAAGGTTATTATATGTCTTTTATTGATGCTTCCGTTAATGCTACTAGTCACTCTTGGACTATTGAAGAAGGAAATAACTTCCTAAATCCCGGTTTTAGTGTTTCAGAAAAGGAAGATAGCTTATTACCTCTTTATATAAATAAAGAAGTAGGATTGAGTGTTACAGAACCTACTATTCATGTTCTGTTTAATAATGCAGGACTTAACAAGGTAAGGTTATATAATACCTTTAACGAGAAAGTTTCTTATAAAGGAACCTTTCCTTTGGAGGCACAAAAAGAAGGAGATAAGTGGGTTATTGATACTACTTTTGTGATAGATGTGTATGCAGATATTGAACCTTCTTATATCATTAAGAAAATTGATGAAAATGGATTAGAACAGGAATTGTTCAGGTTTAATTCAGGAGATGATATTCCTACGGATACTGCACTGTGGAATAAAATTATTATTGAATCTGGAGAAGCATTATCTTTTGTGGATATAACGACTGCTGGACGACCTTCGGATAGATGGTGGACATTAGAAGGTGCTTCGTTTGCCGATGGTACTGCTGCTTCTGATTCAGTTCGTATACCTTCATATTATAATATGGGTGAATTTAGCGGACAAATTAGAGGAATACGTAAAGGAGATTATCCTGATGCAGAAACCTTAGTTCAAATGCCTGTTATTATCGAGGTTATACAGTCAACTAAACCGCTGGTAGCAGTAAATAGCCCAAAAACTTTAATGGATGAATCTATTGATATAACTATCTCAGGAGCGGTGCAGCCTTTCTCCGATCAGGAAGCCTTTTTTACCGTTACTGTAAATAATACTGAAGCTGGGGTTGTAGATAAAAAGATAAATGTTTCTCTGGCAAAGCGTGGTTCAGTAAGTAATGTTATTAATCTTACATTAGATGAGCCTATTTATAATACAGATGTTGTTACGGTGGCTTACGATAATACAGGTAGTGAAATTATTTCTGTTGATGAGCGACAATTAGAGTCATTTGATGCTATTACCGTAATTAATTACTTTCCGGGCAACCACTTAGATTCTGATTGGGCTGGCTACGAAATATATAATGGTAACTGGAAAACAGGTTTCTGTAATAAGTATTGGGTAGGTGCCAATGGTAGTGAATCCGAGCCTATCTTTGCTCGTACTACGGATAAGTTCTTTTCGGGTGTGGCTAGCATGAGCTATACTGGAAGAGGAGGCGTTGTTGATAAAACGCTTCAAGGAGGTGCTTTTGCCGGACAATTAACCGAAGCTGGTTTATATCGTGTTTCATTAAAGGTATTTGTTGATCCAGCCACTACTATGAGCACTTTTAGAACGACTGTTGCTAGTCCATGGACCATATTATATTGGAATTTCTCATCCTTGCCAAAAGGAAAATGGGTAACTATGACTCAAGATGTAAGTTTTAATGCCGTGCCAAACGTGAAATTTAACATACAGGTAAAACCTGGTGACAATACAGGGGTAACTGGTGATCAGCTATTTTATGTAGATGATATAACTTTTATTCCTTTACAGGTTCGCCCATAATTTAAGCCATGAATAATAGAGTTACCGTTGTGTATTATTTCTATGAGCACATATTAAACTAAAAATATAAGAGATGAAAAAAAATATATTACTTACAAGTTTTCTAATTATAACTTTGTTTTGCATTAGTTGTGAAGAAGGAGATTGGAAAGAACCTAGTATTAGTAAAGTACCCATTTATTTATTGTCAGAAATGGAAGGGGAAACTCCATTTGAAATAGAAGTTTATCGTCAACAGAACTTAATGATAGAAAACAGTTCAAGTAAGTTACCTAAGTTAACTTCTTTTGTTACTAGAGAATATTCCGATACGAGCAATGAGACTGATTATAGTGTAGGTTTCATTACGGATGTTCAAACAACTACAATAGAAGAGGAGATCATATCAGAAACGATTAAAAAGGAATATGTTACCGTAACAGATGTTATTAAAGTATATACCATAATTGGCGATGTTGTTACAGGTGAAGGTTCTTTAGAAATTGAATCTACTTCTCAAAAAACCTATACAACAAGAGAGTATGTTTTACAAGAGAATGGCGAATGGGTGATGACGGAGAACGATCCTGTTGTTGGTGATCAAGAAACATTACTAATAGAAAGTAACGCTACTGTTATGCAAGAAGAACGTTACCTTTAAAAACGGGTTTGCAAAATTCAAGAGGATGTCCTAAATATGGATATCCTCTTTTTTGAGTTAAACCAATTTTTGCTTGAAGTTATCTAAAAATTATTTTAAAGGTTTAGCGTTCAATAATGAATATACTACAATAATAATAATTGACTATTATTGTACGAGAAAAATGACCTCAACTAGATCTGTAATTGATATTTTGAAAAGAAAATATTATTAGCCGAAAATCCCAAACGTTAAATAAAGTTTATTTTATGTCTAAAATTTCATATTTATCGCTACTGATTATTTTTATAACTAATCAATGTTTCACTGTATTACATGCACAGAATAATAAACTGGAGTACCTTCAGAACCTTACCTTGTCTGATGGCTTATCACACAATGGAGTTACGGATATTCTGGAAGATTCCAAAGGGTATTTATGGGTGGCTACTTTTGATGGTTTAAATCGTTACAATGGTTATGAATTTAAGGTATTTAAAAACACATTAGTAAATAAGCAAATTTCTAGTAATAGAATTCGTTGCTTGGTTGAAGATGAAAATGGTAATATATGGATTGGGACTGAAGAAGGCATTGACATATACGACTACTCAACAGAAAGCTTTATAAGCATTTACAACAGTGACGAGAGTAGTTTTAATCAAAATCCTATAATAAGAAAAATAGTTTTTACGAGTACAGGTCAAGCAGTTTGTTTAACTGAAAGAGAAGGTATTTTTATATTTGATCGTAATTACAACCTTTTATCTAAGTATTACCCTGCAACATACTCAAATCAGCAGTTACAGTTTCTAGACCTTGCAGAACTGGATGAGAGTAATTGGCTATTCACCACTAATAAAGGTTTGTTTCATTTTAACATTACAAATAAAAATTTTAAATCAATTTTAAATCAAGGCTATAGAGTAAGTAACTCAATAAAAAAGTCAAACGACAGTACCTTTATACTAGTAGAATCATATGGACTCTTAGTTTTAGATGTAAAAAAGAGGAATGAGTCTTTTGAGTTCAAGCCTAGACCTAGGCTCATGAAAGGAGAGAGTTTTAACTCTTTGTCCATTGATAAATTTAAAAATTTATGGTTAGGAACATCGAATGATGGTGTTCTTCACGTCAATAATTTAGATAAGTTTTTAGGTGGATTAGAAGTAGAGAAATCAGGTTTTAATTTAGAAAATAATATTCTTAGAACTAGTTGTGTGTTATCGAATACATCTTCTGGATGTTGGGTGGGATCTTTTAACGAAGGAATTTTCCAGTTTCCATTGTCAGAAAACCCATTTAATCACATCACTGCAGAAAAGAATCTACCATATGGTGTTACAACCAACAGTATTTTAAGTTTAAATATGATGAGTGATGATGTCGTTTCGGTTACTGCTAATCAAGGAGGAGAGGCTTTTTTTAATACGATAACTCATGAATATGAGAAACTACCATTTGGTTACTCCACTCAACGACCATTCAGTTCAGGGCCAATTTATAAAGATTCTAGAGGAGATATTTGGTTAAGTGGCGGCTTTAATAAAAATTTGTTTCGATATAAGTATCATCAAAATCAATTAAAATCCGTTTTAAATGAAGCTGATGTATTTGATTTGTCAGCTACCCGTGTTATTCAAGAAGATAAAGAAGGTAATATCTGGTTTGGAGGAAACAAAAACTTATTCAGATTACAAGTTGCAAAGGATGGAAAAAGAGGTAAGCTAGAGAGTGTGAACGATTGTTCAGAGTTTAAAAAGAAAAAAATAAAGAATATTCGATTTATATACGATGACCCTGACTATGATTTTTTATGGATTGGTACTGAATACGATGGATTATACCGTATTCTATTGAATGGAGGAGATGATGATTTGTGCACCATGAAAATCAATAATTATAGAACAGATGGAAATAATTCAAGCTCCATTTCTAGTAATTTTGTTACTTCAATTATTCGAGTGCCTGGAAAAGACTTATGGATAGGAACCGAACGTGGAGGAATCAATAAAGTACTCAATAGTGATCAACAGCCAACTTTTGTAAGTTTTTCTGAAAAAGATGGCCTATCTAATAACGTAGTAAAGAACATATTGTGTGATGATAATAAAAATCTATGGATTACTACCAATATGGGTCTAAACAGATTTAATACTGAAGATTTGTGGTTTCAACGGATTAGAAAACAAGATGGATTACCATTTGAAGAGTTTGAATTTGCTGCTCAAAAACTTAAGAATGGATATATGGTATTAGCTGGACAAAGAGGATTTTGCTACTTTAAACCAGAAGATATAGAAACATCAGATGATCTTCCACCGTTTCAGTTTGGAAATATAAAAATACATAACAAAATAATTTCAATTGGCGATACCATTAATGGAAGAGTATTGTTAAATAAACGATTAAATGAAGTAAATACACTTGAGTTAAAGCATCATGAAAATGTACTTTCACTGGAGCTAAATTCTTTACATTATTCGAATCCAGACAATTATAGTATAATTTATAAACTGTCCCCCTTAAATAAGAACTGGGTGCTGATACCTACTACACAACGTTATATTGATTTTAACGGGCTTTCTTCTGGAAAATATGAATTACAGGTAATGGTTTCGAATTCATTAAACCAATGGAGTGACCCATACAAAATTACTATAATCATTCACCCTCCATTTTGGAAAACCCCCTGGGCCATTGCGATTTATATAATATTTTTGGCATTAATAGTGATATCTGTAATTAAGGTAAGAGGACGAGTGTTGCAGCTGAAGTATAATTGGGAAATAGAGCAACTGGAGAAAAATAAAATTAAAGAAGTGGATGAAGCTAAGTTTAAGTTTTTCTCCAATATATCTCATGAGTTTAAGACTCCACTAACATTAATATCAGGACCTATAGAGATGTTAATGGACAAGCATAAAAATGATAAAGAATCGTGGACTAAATTAAACTTAGTAAAAAGACAATCAAAGAAAATGTCTCAACTGGTGGATCAGGTTCATGATTTTAGAAAGTCTGACAAGAATATGTTACGATTGAATTTCTCAGTTTTTAACTTTCAAGCATTTCTCAAAGAAATATTAGTCGATTTTAAGTTGATGGCTAATGATACAGGAAAAGAAGTGGGTGTGAAATGCAGTATTCCCAATGTATATATTCGGGCAGACAAGGATAATCTTGAGAAAGTATTTAACAACGTATTTAATAACGCGTTTAAGTTTACAACGGAGGGTGATTTTATTAGACTGAATGTCTCGGTTAATGGCAACAAGCTGTTTATTCAGATAATGGATAGTGGCAGAGGTATCGATAAAGTAGATTTGCCTCATGTGTTTGAGCGTTTTTTTCAGTCTAAACTAAATGACAGAGCTTATACAGGTGGCTCAGGTATTGGGTTGGCTTTTACTAAACGTTTGGTTGAAATGCATTATGGTTCAATTGCAATAGAGAGTGAGTTGGGGCATGGTACGATTGTGAAAATTGAATTGCCAATTGTAGTTGATAAGCAAGAGTATGACGCTGTAATTAGTGATATTATAAAAGTTGAAGAGGCAGAATTGCAAAAACAATTACAACTCAAAACATCGGACGAAGCAAAAATAGTGTCAAGTGGTGATTTTGCAGATACTACTATATTCTTAGCGGAAGATAATGATGACATGCGATTGTTCATTAAGAGTTCCTTGGAAAGGCACTTTAAAGTTACCGCATTTGAAAATGGCAAGAAGTTAATAGATAGGATGGAGGAAGAGTGGCCTGATATTATTATTAGCGATGTGTTAATGCCAGAAATGAATGGATTTGATTTATGTAGTCAGGTAAAAAGCGATATTAAAACAGGACATATTCCTGTAGTATTGCTTACTGCATGTACATCTGCTGAATATCAATTAAAGGGACTTAAAACTGGGGCTGACCTTTATATTAAAAAGCCGTTCGAATTACAGCATTTAATTACCTGTATAGAAAATGTTTTACAAAACAGAAAGTTGTTAAGAGAACGTTATATGGGTGATTTCTCTATTGGTTTAGAGAAGAAACCTGGAAACTCAAGTGATAATATTTTTCTTGAGAAGCTTTATAAGCTGTTGTCTGAAAATTTAGATAACTCAGAATTAGAACTAGATAACATAGCAAAGGAACTTGGCTTAAATCGTACGCATTTCTACCAAAAAGTTAAGGCTCTTACAAACGAAACACCATTTGAATTAATTAAGTCGTACAGATTAAGAAAAGCTGCAGAATTCCTAAGACATAAACAGTTGCCACTGGCAGAAGTTACGGCAAGGATTGGGTTTAAGAGTACTTCTCATTTTAGTAGAGCTTTTAAAGAGAAATATGGATGTTCTCCAAGTAAATATACCGCACAACAATAATTGGATATTCAATGCATGTAGATTTTAGAAGAACTAAGCGCTAATTTTACATTGAATTTAGTGCTTAGTTTAATGTAGGTAGATTCATCTTCTAGTTAAAGCGTTTCAATGCTGAAAAGAGAATACAATACGCTGGTCAGTATAATTACTATCCATAATTTTGAAATAATTAGTTTATATATATCATTTCATATTTCTGAATTATCCCGATACTCGATCAAATAGGTGAGTCAATTGCTATCTAAAAAGATATATGAAATAGTGATCGTATATAAGGTTTAATTAAACATACTGAGTGTTTTAACTGATAAAAGTGTTTTGCCTGTCCGTTCGTAGTTCGTATCCATCCATACATTAACTGTGTTATAAAATAAATTTATTAACAGTAATAGTTTCCAATTAAATAATAATGAATATTGAATAAGGTTTTTGAATAGTATTGCTTTTTCTAATGCTGTCTAATCAAGACGATTGTTGTGAATCGTTATACATTAAAAAAACATCATTTTGTGAATATTTTTTTTATTAAAACCCGGCAATAGAGTATCTGAAAATAAGGAGCACAAAGGGCAGTTGTGTAATTTATGTATTGTGTTGTCTGGGTTTTAATTTAAAGAGCGTTAAAGAATCGAGGGTAAAGGAATGATGGCAAGTGGATGGATTGTAGTTGTTTATATCTCTAATTATCCAATGTAAAATTTATAGCTTATGTTTAAAAAGATACAAGTATTCATGTTGATTTTTCTTGCCATATCAGGGCAGGTGTTAGCGCAAACATTAAAGGAACAGGCTAACGAAAAGATAGCTTTGTTAGAAGCGTTAATTGCCGAGGCCAGAGGAAAAGGACTGGATGTTGAAAGAGAAGAAATGGGCTTGCATACAGCAGTTTTATTTATGCGTTATGCAGATTGGGATGAGGCCAATGTAGCCACCAATAAGTTGCATTTTGAAGCGCATGCAAAAAGTGAGTTTAAAACCAATGCCCAGCAAAAGGCAGAGGAATTACCCGATTTTGAACGACAAGAAATCATCAACTTATTAAAAACTTGTATAATCACCATTCGATTGGTCATTGATGGTGAAATTGTTCGTCAATCTGCGCCTGAAATTGATTGGAAACAATTGGTGGTTGAAGACAATAAAATTACCATGGATGGTAAGCCTGTGTTTTTGGCGGACTATACCTGGAAATCAAATGAGGATGAACTAAGCAAATATTATGGAGCAACCGACTCGGAGGGCTTAAGGGTTGTCTATACAATGGATGAATTTGGAGCGCATGAAACCTGGACTTACAATGATTGGTCTAATAAACAGAATGAAGGCATTGGTACCATTTGGACCGACCAAAATAATGTGGCAGAGTGGGCTAAAACAAAATGGCCAGATATTCAAATAGGCGGTCGTCATTACGGTAAGTTTGATGTAGACCATGCTGGTTCACAAAAAATGTATGCCTTGTTGTATGAGAACTATGTGCCCTTATTGGCTGGGAAACCAGTAACAAAACTAGGTTATCAATTATGGAATGAACCAAGTTTTTTTACGGCTGCAGACTCATGGAATAATGCGGATGGTGATGGCGTCTGTGTTTCGGATTCTACTAAAAAACATTTTAGAGAATGGTTAAGTAAAAAGCATCAATCAATCTCTGATTTAAATCAACTTTGGGGAACCAGCTTTGCCAGTTTTGATGATGTAAAAATTACTTTACCTATGCCCAATGCCAATCAGGGTAAACCTATTTGGTATGATTGGATGACTTTTAATAATTATCGAATTACGCGTTGGTTTACTTTTATGCGCGACGAAATTCAGAAATATGATCCAGAAGCCAGAGTGCATATTAAATTAATGCCATGGTGTTTTGGAGAAAATGCTAAAGACCATGGTTTAGATTTTGAGGCCTTAACCGAATTGAGTGGTATGAGTGGCTGTGATGCGGGCATGCAGTATTTGCACAGCTGGAAAGCCACGCCTTGGAAATCGCGCTATTCATTATACTGGCGCGATGCTATCATGACCTTTGATTTCTTTAAATCTGTTCAGCCTACGCATTTGATTACGGATACGGAGAATCACTTTTTAATGAATACCGGTTTCACCGAGCAAGAATTAAATCAGGATTACGTGCGAATGGCATATTGGTTGGGTACCATGCATGGTTTAACCTCTGCTTCTACATGGGTATGGACTCGTAATGCCGATGGATCAATGAAAAGAGCTCCTGGGCAAAGTAATATGACGGATATTTCGCATCAGCCACAAGCATTATTTAATATTACTTCTACTTACATGGATATGAATGCCCATAGTGAAGAATTATTGAAAATGCAGGAGTTAAAAAAGCCTGTGAGAGTGTTTTATTCAAAAACATCTTCGTTGAATGATGAAGTATATATGGATAAGGTTTTTGCGACTTATGAGTCCGTATTTTTTGAAGGAGTGCCCATCGGATTCGTGACGGAAGATATATTTAAAAAAGGTGTCGACTGGGAATTTGTCATTATCAATAACACAGAGTTTGTAACACAAGCTGAACTGGATGCAATTCAAACTTATCTTAATAATGGAGGAACTGTAGTGCTGGATTCAAAGAGTTTAAAGAAAGATGAGTATGGACGTGCTTTGGCTGCTCTTACAGCAGGAGCGGGTACAATTATTTCTGCAAATTCTATTGAAGAAGTGCAAGCTGAAGCACAAAAGTTGATGGATTCTAAAGGGTTAAAGTCGGATGTGCTAGTGTCTGAAACGAATAGTACTGGACTAAAGGCTTGTACTTGGAAATGTGTTAAAAATGAGAAAGGAAACCATGTTTTGTCCATCGTTAATTTAGGAAATAGTGATGCTGCCATTACTATTGAATTATCGGGCGCCTCAAATGGAACTAAGTGTGTTGATTTATTAACGGGTAATGAGGTATCTGCAAAAACCAAATTAAAGCCTTTCGAAGTTTATTTTGTGGAAATTGTGGATGAAGCACCCAATGTAGATTCAAGTATTAAGAAATTAAAATCAGTGGATATGGGAATCTTGTATCCTAATCCCACCAATGGAGATTTTAATATTAAGATGAATTTCAGCACTGAAAGTATTTCTATGAGCATTTATAACATGAATGGTCAGCAAATTAAAACGAAATCATATTCAAATGTTCAGGTAATATCGGATTCTATTGCAGAGCTGCCTCAAGGTAACTATGTGGTTCGGCTAGTCTCGGGCAGCCAACAACAGGTATTTAAATTGTTAAAACGACAGTAAATTATTGTATACAAAGCCGTGTAGCATTTTAATGGCTTCACGGCTTTACTTTTTTTAATGAAAAATAATATCATGCTTAATAAACTAGCTTTTATAGTTCTTACTTTTCTTATTGCACCAACAATAGGTGCTCAAAACCCAATCATCAAACACAAGTATACTGCTGATCCTTCTGCCAGAGTATTCAATGATACCTTATATGTGTATACTTCGCACGATAAAAATGATGCTAAGTATTACGATATGGAAGACTGGGCATTATTTTCAACAACTGATATGTTTAATTGGACGGACCATGGAAAAATATTTAGTTTAGAAGATATCAAATGGGCAAGTAAATGGGCTTGGGCTCCCGATTGTGTTGAGCGTAATGGTAAGTATTATTTTTATTATCCTGTAGAAAGAAATAAAATTGGCGTTGCTGTGGCAGATTCGCCAGTGGGGCCATTCAAAGATCCTTTAAACAAACCCTTAGTGGATAATGCCACAGAGCCATTTGCAGGAAAAGAACCCATAGATCCAGGTATTTTAATTGACGATGATGGTCAGGCCTATTTGTATTTTGGTTGTAGAAATGCCAGAGTTACTAAACTCAAAAAAAACATGATTGAGCGCAAAGGGAAGTTGAAAGAGATTGAAATATTTGATGATGCTGGTAATCGCCAATTATGGAAAGAAAGAAAGGATGGAGAACCCAATGAAGTTAAATATCACGGAGGGGATGGTGCATATGGCGAAGGTCCTTGGGTTTTTAAAAAAGAGGGCAAATACTATTTAGTTTATGCCAACGGTTGGTGTAATGATGGGGCTATGGTTTATGCCATGTCTGATAACCCACTTGGCCCTTTTATTTATAAAGGAAAAGTGTTAGAAACAGTAAGTTCTAATACTACCCATGGTTCGGTGGTGGAATACAAAGGGCAATGGTATGTTTTTTATCACACCAAAGATATTTCAGGAAGTAACCACAAACGTTCGGTGTGTGTAGATAAATTGTTTTTCAATAAAGATGGAACCATTCAAACTGTAACTCCATCCAAAGAAGGTATTACTCAATTAAGTAATTAGTTGAGCCTCATAAGCCTTCTTTAGAACTAGTTTTTATAACTCATCCCTTTAAACCGCATTTAAGCCTTACAAAGCTTTAGTTCAATCTTTTGTCTCTGTACTGATATCTTAATGCTAATTTTAAACTGATGAAGAATACCTTTTTACTATTTATGACTCTAATGGCTTTTAATATTATTGCTAAAGCCAATAACCCTCTGTTCACACATATTTATATTGCCGATCCAACGGTAAAATTCATATGCGTTAAAAACAAAATTCAATGGATACAAACGACGGAAGGCATAAGTATTCAAGTTCAAGGCAAAAATCCTTGTCAGGCAGCTTTTGCTTTTTAAAGTTGATTTCAAAAAATAAATATCATGATATCTAAAAAAATTAAATTGATTGCTTTAGCGGTGTTAAGCATAAGTGTTTTAAGTTTTACATCTGAAAAAGTAAAGGTTTATAATCCTGAAAGAGGAGAGGGGAAATACATACTAACACCTAGTATTCCCGATACGCCTCAAATTCATGGAGCATCGGTTTTTGGTGTAAGACCGGGTTCTCCATTCCTTTATACCATTCCGGCAACCGGAAAAGGGACTTTAGAATATGTTGCACAAAATTTGCCAGAAGGACTTACTGTTAATGCTCAAACTGGAGTTATTTCAGGAAACATTATTTCTAAAGAGAAAAGAGAATATATTATTATGCTCATTGCTAAAAATAATTTGGGAAGCGATGAAAAGAAACTAAAAATTAAAGTAGGTGATGAAATTTGTTTAACTCCACCACTTGGCTGGAATTCCTGGAATTGTTGGGGGCATAATGTAACGCAGGAGCGCGTGCTGGCTTCGGCAAAAGCGATGGTAAATAAAGGCCTGAAAGACTATGGTTGGAGTTATATCAATATTGATGATGTTTGGCAAGGTGTTAGAGGTGGTAAATTTAATGGTATTCAGTCGAATCCAGAAACCTTTCCTGATATGAAAAGGATGTGCGATGAGATTCATAATATGGGGCTTAAAGCTGGGATTTATTCTACGCCTTGGATAACCAGTTATGCTGGTTATGCAGGAAGTACCAGTAATAATAAAAAAGGGAAATGGGATAAATCTTTAGCCGATAATGGTAACGAAAATTGGATAGTTGGACGATATAAATTTGAGGAAAATGATGCCAAACAGTGGGCTGCTTGGGGAATTGATTATTTGAAATACGATTGGTATACTAATGATTACGAAAGTACAGAACGTATGTCAGATGCACTTATAAACTCAGGACGTGATATTGTATTTTCTACTTCTAATACTTGTCCTGTGCATTTGGCCGAAAAAATCGGGAAAATAGCCAATGTAATCCGTACAGGAGGAGACTTAAAAGATCGTTGGGATCAAGGAGGAGCACACTTGAATATTCGCGAAGAGTGGGTTTTGCACAAAGCATGGCTAGAAGCAGGGTTTGATGGAGCACCAGGGCATTATCCAGATCCCGATATGTTAGTTGTAGGACATCAAAGTTGGGGAACTAAAGGAGTAGAATTAAAACCATCTAAACTTACGGCCGATGAACAATACAGTCATATTTCGTTGTGGAGTTTATGGTCGGCTCCGCTTTTAATAGGTTGCCCTATTGAAATGATGGATGAGTTTACCGTAAAACTGTTAACCAATCATGAAGTGTTGGCCTTACAGCAAGATGAATTATGTAGGCCAGCACAATCTGCAATGTGTACCCCTAATTTCGAGATTTTTGTAAAAGAGTTGGCTGATGGCAGCAAAGCTGTAGGTATTTTTAACTTAAAGGATGAAGAAGCAGTTCTTACTTTGGATTGGAGAATCGCAGGATTAACTGGGGCTAAAAGTATTCGTGATGTATGGCGTCAGAAAGATATAGGGACATATGAGAATGAGTTTAAAGCTTTAGTCCCTTCGCATGGGGTTGTTCTTGTTAAAATAAAGTAATACTATCATAAAATCGCATATATTTCAAATCATGTAATTATCATACAAAGGGATAGCCTACTCTGAACTTGATTCGGAGATTGGATTTATTTGCGAGATACAAATATTCATTGAAAGAAAGTTTAAACAGATGAAATACAATACTCTATTAAGTACTATCAGTTTGTCTTTGCTAATTGCAACAAACATATGGGCACAAACACCCACAAATAAGAAATTCGAGGCAAACATGGAATCATTGAGACAGTACGAATGTCCTGAATGGTTTCGCGATGCCAAGTTTGGAATTTGGGCGCATTGGGGGCCACAATCGGTACCCATGCATGGCGATTGGTATGCACGTGTGATGTACGAGCAGCACACAAGGAATAAAAATAGAAAAACAACTTACGCTCATCATGTTAAAACCTATGGACATCCATCAGAATTTGGATACAAAGACCTTATTCCTCTATGGAAAGCCGAAAAGTTTAATCCTGAAGAATTGATGAAATTATACAAAAAGGCTGGGGCCAAATACTTTGTAAGCATGGGTGTGCATCATGATAATTTTGACCTTTGGGATTCAAAATTTAACCGATGGAATGCGGTAGATATGGGCCCAAAACGCGACATTGTAGGAGCATGGTCGAAAGCGGCAAAAAAGCATGGTTTAAAGTTTGGTGTATCGGAGCACCTTTCGGCTGGTTACGGTTGGTGGCAAGCCAATAAAGGAGCCGATATCGATGGCCCTAAAGCAGGAGTACCATACGATGGTGCTGATCCAAAACTATGGGACTTATACTACAGTAAATCTACCGCAAAACACGAAAGCTGGGTTACCAACAACGGTATGTTTGCTCAATTATGGTTTGCCCGAATGACTGATTTGCTCGAGAATTATGAGCCCGACTTATTGTACTCTGATGGCGCTTTACCCTTTGGAACTTACGGCGAAGAAATGTTAGCCAATTTTTACAATGCGGATATAGAGAAAAACAAGGGTCAGTTAGAAGCCGTGTATCTGGCAAAACCTGCTCGTCACAATAAAGGCTGGAATGTGTTTGATGGCGAAACCTGCGTTGAAGACCGCGAACGTGGTGGCTTGGCTGATATTAGCCCTGAACCATGGCAAACCGATACGTCTATTGGTGATTGGTTTTACAACGTAAACTGGAAAAACGATGATACTGGAACCATGTACCGCTCTCCATTTTGGGTGTTAAGCACCTTAATTGATGTAGTAAGTAAAAACGGGAACATGCTACTAAATGTATTGCAACGCCCCGATGGAACCGTAGATAAAGAAGTGGTTGAATTGCTAGAAACGCTTGCAGCATGGATGGATGCAAATGGCGAATCGATTTTCGGATCACGCCCCTGGACAGTATATGGCGAAGGTCCTCAGGAACGAGAAGGAGCAGCCGATTGGAAAGAAGATTTTGATTACACCCCAAAAGATATCCGTTATACCCAAAATAAAGAGAATACATTTCTATATGCAGCAACAATGGGCATGCCAACCGAAGATATAGTACTAAAAGAAGTTACGAAAGAAGCAGGAAAAGTATCATCGGTCACGCTCTTAGGTTCAAATCAAAAAATAAAATGGAAACAAAGCAGTAAAGCACTTGTCATTAAGTTACCAAACCTTTCGGCCTGTACAGTAATACCTGTTTTTAAAATTGAGTGGAAATAATGAAGAATCCAATAAACACTATATTTTTCATTGTACTCATCATGACTTCTATATCCTGCAAGCAAGATATCCGAAATGGGAAAATAAACTTTAATGATGGTTGGAGTTTTCTTTTGGTGGATAATCAAAATGAATCTCAACAATATGAAATGGTAACATATAATGCTGAATCCTGGGCAAGCGTATGCTTGCCACATTCTGCCAAGCTCGAAAAATATGTTTGCAATGATATGTGGCAAGGTACCTGTTGGTACCGTAAAATCTTTAATATCCCATTGGCATTTAAAGGGAAGAAGCTTATTCTTGAATTTGAAGGAGCTATGGGAAGGTCGGAGTTTTGGATTAACGGTATAAAAGTAAAGAAACATCAAGGTGGATATCTCCCTGTTGTTTTTGATATCTCTGATTACGTAACATATGGAAAAGAAAATACGATTGCCGTTAAGCTAAATAATACCGACAATCCGTTAACCGGACCCAAACCTCTTAAGAAACTCGACTTCTGTTTTTACGGGGGACTATATCGCAATGCACATCTTATCGTGAAGGATAAAGTGCATATTTCTCACCCTGTCATTGCTAATAAAATTGCTGGAGGTGGCATATTTGTGCATACTCCAAAAGTATCGAAAGCAATATCGATTGTAGAAGTGAAAACGCATATTTCCAACGAGCACAGTGAACCTGCAAACATACAAGTAGTGCACACTCTAAAGTACAAGAATCAAGTTATTGAAAATATAGCATCTGAAATTATACATTTAGATAAAAAAAATGATAAAGAGTTAATTCAGCAAATAAACGTACAAAACACCCAACTTTGGTCGCCAAAGCACCCCAATTTGTACACCCTAGAAACTAAGCTTTTAGTGAATGGTTTGGAAACAGAAGTAACAACAACCAACGTGGGAATCCGTGAGTTTAAGTTTGTGGATAATCAACTTTACATTAATGGCAAAAAAACATACCTGCGTGGAACTAATCGACATCAGGAATATCCTTACATAGGTTATGCTTTGTCAGACAATGCCCAATATCGCGATGCTTACAAAATTAAAAAATCTGGTTTTGATTACGTTAGATTGTCGCATTATCCACACTCAAAAGCATTTATGGATGCATGTGACGAATTGGGCTTGGTAGTGCTCGATGCCATTTTAGGATGGCAGTATTATTTGAATGATGGACATTTTCGTGACTACTGTTATAATTCAGCAAGGCAACTTATTCGTCGCGATCGTAATCATCCATGTGTTTTGGCCTGGGAGGTTTCTTTAAACGAAACCCATATGCCAAGTTTTTTTATGCAAAAACTCCATGAAATTGTTCATGAAGAATATCCACAGCCCAATGCATATTCAGCTGGATGGAAGCCTGGGGCATACGATATCTATTTGCAAGCCCGCCAGCATCGATTATTACATCTAAACGAATCAATAAACCAACCCTATATAGTTTCGGAGTATGGCGATTGGGAGTATTATTCACGTAATGCAGGATTGAATCAGCATAATTTACCTAAAAATTTACGCATTGAAAAAAGTAGTCGTCAGTTGCGAAAATATGGAGAGGGCAGAATGCTACAGCAGTGCTATAATCTTCAGGAAGCATACACGGACAACCTTGCAAACACATTGGCTTTTGGTGATGGCTTTTGGGTAATGTACGACTATAACAGTGGCATACATTCAGAGCATTGTTGTTCTGGTGTGATGGATATGAATAGGCTTCGAAAATTCTCCAGCTGGTTTTATCAAAGTCAAAGGAGTTTGGATGAGGATACTGTGTTACATATTGCCAGCTACTGGACGCCAGAATCGACACTAGATGTAAAAGTATATTCCAATTGTGAGGAAGTTGAGATGGTACTAAATGGGAAATCACTCGGCCAGCAAAAGCCCGATATGGATGAAAATAGCTTTAAGCTCAGTCATCCGCCGTTTACCTTTAAATTAGATAGGTATGAGGAGGGAAAACTAGAAGCAATAGGGTCTGTGGATGGAAAAGAAATAACTCGAAGTATTATTCAAAGTCCTAAGAAAGCCCATAAACTTAAAATTTGGCTGGATGAAAGTGGAAAGAAACCTGAACATGCGTGCAACGATGTATTGTTCGTTTATGTGGCAGCCACGGATGAAAACGGTACAATTGTTCCATCCTGTATGGATGAAATAAATGTGCTGGATACCAAAAATATTTCCATATTAAATGTTGACAATAAAAAAATGGAAGCCGGGGTGGCTACCCTTTTGGTTCAAATTGGTGAAAATAAAGAGGAATGTGTAATTAAAGTGGATTCTAAAACAGGATCCGGGGAGTTTCGTTTTATGCCTATTTAATATAGTATTTTTAAACTTTTAATTATGAGTAAGATAATGTTCAGTATTGTACTGTTTTTTCTAATGTCTGTGTGCTGCAATGCACAAGACATCTATACGGACAGTTGGGAATCGCTTCAAAATTACGAAGCCCCGGAGTGGTATGAAGATGCCAAACTTGGTTTCTGGCCCATTTGGGGAGTATATTCAGTTCCCGCATTTAAAGGCGACCATGCGGCAGAGTGGTATGGCCGTTGGATGTATTGCCAGAAAGACCAAAGCTCTCGCAATAATCAGGCGCTTGCAACCCATCTGTATCATAACAAAACCTACGGCCCACCAGAAGAATTCGGGTACAAGGATTTTATTCCTATGTTTACAGCCGAAAAATTTAATGCTAAAGAATGGATATCCCTTTGCAAAGAAGGTGGTGCCAAATATTTTACGACGCTTGCCGTTTTTCATGATGCGTTTTGCATGTGGAATTCTCCAACCTCAAAATGGAACTCTGTAGAAATGGGGCCTAAACGTGATATTGTTGCGGAATTGGCATCCGAAACGCGTAAACAGGGTTTAAAGTTTGGAGTGTCTAACCACTCGGCATGGAACTACGCCTTTTTTCAATGGAACCATATAAACCGTTACGATGCTATAAACGCCGACAACCAGGATTTATACGGCACCCCGATAGTGGCAAAAAGTGCTGATACGGTGCGCATAGCCAAAGGAGAGGGGCGTAAAACATGGATTCCACGTTCGCGAGGTTTGGTACAGCCTAGCCAACGCGATTTTGACCGCTGGTTGGAACGTACCAAAGAAGTAAGTGACCTCTACAAACCCGACCTCCACTATTTTGATTGGGGATTTAATCCAACAGTTTGGGAGCCTTACCGCCAACAGTTTGGTGCCTTTTATTACAATAATGCCATTGAAGCCGGGAAGGGTGAATATGGGAAGCCCAACGTAGTAATCAATTACAAAGGATGGTCTACATGGAAAGAGGGCGCTGCAGTTCGCGATTTTGAGCATGGAGCATTTGACGACATCCACAACATGGTGTGGCAAACTGACGAGAGCATTTATTTTGGCCATAATTGGGGCTATGCAGAAGGCATTGAGATTAAGCCTGTCAATATGGTTATTGATCAGTTTATGGATGTTATCAGTAAACGAGGTGTACTCATGTTGGCCATTGCCCCAAAAGCCGATGGAACATTTCCTGAAGACCAAAAACAGTTTATTCGCCAAATGGGTGCCTGGCTTAAAATATGCGGCGAAGCCGTGTACGCCACCCGCCCGTATGAGGTTTTTGGGGAACTCGGAGATCGTTGGAACGAACGTGATCACCACAATCAGAAAAAATACGAAACTACACCTGAAGACATTCGTTTTACACGCAATAAGGCCAATACCATTTTATACGCAACCGCTTTGGAGTGGCCCGGCGAAACTATGCTCATAAAAACCTTGGCTACAGCTGATTTGTCCCAACTAGAAAACGTGTCGCTTATAGGCTCAAAAAAGAAATTAAAATGGAAACAAACCCCTAAAGGGCTGGAGATTACAATGCCCAATGAGCCAGATTATAAGTTCGCGTATCCTGTAAAATTGGAGTTTAAAAGAAAAGTGCCATCGTCCAAAGAATAGTATTCAATATTTATGATTTTACCACTATAGCTACCTGTTATCGTGGTGATTAAAGGTGCCAGAGGCACGATGTTATGGTAAATTCTTCTCACAAAAAGAATGCTTTATTGAAAAGTAAAAATTAATCAAATGAAAAATATTTATATCCTCTTCATAGCTATTGTATTTATTTCTTGCGAGAAACAAACCGTACAAATAGCGAACCTTTCCAACACAAAAGTGGGTCAGCATGCAACAGAAGAACTTCATAAATATTTGAATGAAATCTATATAGATACAGAGTTTGAAGTTTTGGAAACAAATGCCGACATCCAACTTATGCTAGCTTCTCAGGCAGGAGATTTGGGAATATCAAACTTACCTATTAAAAAAGAAAGCTTTTTAATCTCCTGTAAAGATGATAAGGTATACATTATTGCCTCCGATGAAAGAGGATTGTTAAACGCCGTTTACGCACTTTTGGAAAAACAGGGCTGTGGCTTCTTTATTGGTGGCGATGTAGTTCCTGCCCCAAAAGACTGGGACGGATTTTCAGATTGGAGTATGAAGGATAACCCTGTCTTACAGGACAGGTCGCTATTTAACTGGCACAATTTTTTAAGCGGTTGTACCGGATGGGATTTAGAGGATTGGAAGGCATACATTGACCAGGCCAATAAAATGCGTTACAATGGCATTATGGTGCATGCTTATGGCAATAACCCAATGTTCAGCTATGAGTATTTGGGCGAAACCAAAACCACCGGGTCTTTTAATAGCTCAATCAACGGTCGCGACTGGGGTAACCAGCACATTAACGATGTACGCCGAATGGTAGCAGGCGATATTTTCGATGCTCCGGTTTATGGAGCCAAGCCATCGTTGGCAGATGAAGGTAAAAAGGTTGAAGTAGCCTCCCGCATGATGCACGATGTTTTTGAATATGCCGAAGCGTGTGGCACCAAAGTAATTTTTGCGCTAGATTTTGATACGTGGATGTCGCATCCCCAAAACATTGTGAAGAAGTTACCAAAGGAAGCCCTATTAAATATAAATGGTTACCTGACACCGAACCCGGAACATCCGGAAGGATATAAATATTATAAACATCAGGTACAGGAGTTGGTGAAAAAATACCCGCAGATTGATGAACTAACGGTGTGGTCGCGCTCTCCAAAAAACAAAAAAATATCAGTTTTAGGGTCTATCTGGATGGAGTTTCCGTATGAGGAATTTCCTGAGCAGTGGAAGAAGGAATACGACCAGCTTGTGAAGGAAAATCACGCTCTAAAGCACGAACTGTATTCGCAAGGAATGTTTACCTTTTCGAAAATTGTGAAGGCATTATTAAAAGCAGCAGGCGAAGTAAAACCTGAATTAAAACTGGGCTATGGCTCATGGGGTTCCAACTGGCTCGATATGGCCGATGTGTTAATGCCTGAGGGAGTACCATTCAGACCTTTGGATGTAGATTTCGATTCGAAAAAATCAATAAAATATTTCACCTCTGTTGATGAAAAACGACAGGTGTATCCTATAATTTGGGCACATCATGACGATTTTGCCTATATAGGACGCCCATTTACACCAAATCAGAATTTTACAACTAAGGCACAAGAGCGCAAAATTCAGGGTGTGGGTATCATCCATTGGACCACACATCCGCTCGATTTGTATTTTACGGGTATTGCCAAACAACTTTGGGAGGCATCGGCCAATGAACCCTTACATACTACGGTGGATAATTATGTGTTTGCACGATTTGGAACATCATCACCTCAACTCTCAAAATACTATTACGAGTGGATAAGCAAAGGCCCCATTTTTGGTCGTGAAACATCCGATAATTTTATCGATTTGGGCAAGCTACATTGGAAGTATATAGTTAAATCTTGGCCCGAACTTATTCCTGAGGCCGAAGCCCGAATAAAAATGCTCGATGCTGTTCCGCTCCAACAGCAAAACGATTACTGGAAATATCAAAGAGGTATGGAGCAGTTCTATATTTCATTTTTCAAGAACCAGTCTGCTTTCACCGAAGCTTACAAATTGGCCGAAGATGGAAAAATGATAGAAGCTGCTGAATTAATGAAAGGAACCCATCCATACGAAACCATTCAAAAATTTGTGGATGCCACCAAAATCATTGGTTTCACTGCGGGAGAAGAAGCTTTAGTGCTATCCTTAAACACCCGTTGGTTGGTTGATTACCTTAATTTAAAACAACGCGTGGCACTTGAACCTGTCCGTATCCGTTTTTCAAACACCAAACACGACCCTCTGGCACAAGGCAAGGGCAATAATACTTACACTATTGACGATAACGGAAAATGGTGGATATGTAAATGGGAACACGAGCTTCCGAACAATAAATTTGTGAATAATGAAGAAGAGGCACTTCTTTTAGGCGATACAAGTACTTATAAACTACGTACCATGCACGGACAAAATTTGGTTCCGGGAGAATATGAACTAAGCCTTTGCACCCAGGGAACCTCAAAAGGTAATATTCGAATTCTTTCCAATAACAAAGAAATTGCTACAGTGCAATCGAACGGAAATACTCCAACAAAAATTAAGTTTAAATGCAACAATTGCAATAAGCTTTATTTACAATATGATGCTGGAGAATTAAAAATTACGGCCATTGAAATTTATCCAATATAAGTTTCAGGATAAACACTCCTAAAATCAGTATTAATAAGCTCTGTTAGAAAGGAAGTACTGCAATCTCTTTAAATGTAAGGTCAATACGTTCTTTGCCATACACCTTGTAAACAGCAGTAAAGTATTTATTCGCTTTTAAGTGGTGTTTACTAAACTCAGAAATTGAATTCAAATTGGTAAAATGCTCAATCATTGCCCTGTTTCCAATCTCATGTTGTGAAAAAAAGTAGAACTGCGTTGTATTGTGAGGCCCCGGAACGAGAGAAACAATCGCATAATCAAAGTCGCCTAATCCTGACGATAAAATATTAATAGTTGTATCGTTTATAAGGGAGTGAGATTTTATTTCTAAATTATTCTTTTCTGTTATTTTACAATATGGATTTGATGAATTAAATAAACCTGTAAACATAGGATTTGTAAGGACACCTACGTAAATAAAATCCTCTTCCTTTATTCGGCTATATTGTGCCCTGCTCGAAAACTCTATGTTAAAGTCGGAATTGTACTGTCCAAAAAGTCGCATAATATTTTTACAGGCAAGTGCCCCATCACCTGTAATGTATGAATAATTAGATAGTCGAAGGTTTTTACTGCTGTCCTGCTTTTGTACATGTTCCTGGTATTCTTCTTTTGAGTTGTAGTGAAAGTATTTTATAAAATATGGCTTATTTTCGTCCGTCCGTCCTATTAACCCATAAATGTCAGAAACATAAAGTGTTGTTTTGTAATTGTTTGAAATAAGCCCTCCCCATAACGTCAAAGGTTTTTTTGGTAAATTTTGGAATACAAGCATTGCAATCAAGAGAACAATAACAAAATAGGGTACGAATTTAGCATCAAATTTTGGCCTCGACTTTCGTTCTTCTTTTTTCGAAAACCTTTGTTTAAACTTTAAATTATATTGCCCCTTTTTAATTATTGCTTCATACTCGTTATTTTTTCCCTCACCTTGGTAATAAGCTGTTAGCTTTTTCCTGAGGTGATATATATTTACGCGTACCCTGGGGTTTATGACGTCAGAATCTTGCCTGTCTCCATAAAGCTCTACTTCTATCACATTTTCTTTTAAATGAGCGCCCTCAATATTCTTTTCAACCAGATAACGTAACAAGGCCGAACTTGAAGGTGATTTTTTAAAGATATCGCTGTCTAATATTTGTTGAAGTAGTTCTTTTTTCTTTTCAGGATTGAGCATGTGTAATTCGTTGAATACGCTGTAATATTAATTCATCGAAATTAACATTATTCATAAGTAAAAACAAGCTATTTAACTGTTGATTTACCGTTTAATTCACCACATTTTAATAGGGTTTCGATTTGTCAAAAAAGCTTTGTATGTGTTAGCATATGAGTTGAATATGTTTGTGATAACCGTTTCACCTACCGTTGAACAGCCAATTTCTTCGTGTTTAAAAATGGAATGTGGCATATTTGACTATACGAACTTATTTCCGGTCAAAATCATGAATATTAAAATTGAGGAATTAGAAAATAAGCAATAACGAAGTAGTTGTACAAACTCTTAACAGGCTTATTAAATTGAAAATATTAAAAAATCTATTTATGAATAAGATAATATACAGTGTTGCAGTGTTTTTCTTCTTGTCTGTTTTTTGCAGCGCTCAAAACACTTATACGCCCAATTGGGAATCGCTTCAAAATTATGAAGCCCCCGAATGGTATGAAGATGCCAAACTTGGTTTTTGGCCAATTTGGGGTGTATACTCAGTTCCTGCATTCAAGGGTGACCATGCGGCCGAATGGTATGGCCGATGGATGTATTGCCAAAAAGGACAAAGTTCAAGAAATAATCAAGGTTTGGCAACACACCTTCATCATCACGAAACTTACGGACCACCTGAGGATTTCGGATACAAAGATTTAATACCCCTATTTACCGCAAAAAAATTTGATGCTGCAGAATGGATTTCCATATGTAAAGATGGTGGAGCAAAGTATTTTACAACACTTGCCGTGTTTCACGATGCCTTTTGTATGTGGAATTCTCCATCCACAAAATGGAATTCGGTAAACATGGGGCCAAAGCGTGATATAGTAGGCGAACTAGCAACTGAAGCACGCAAGCAAGGGCTTAAGTTTGGTGTATCAAATCACTCGGCATGGAATTACTGTTTTTTTCAGTGGAACCACGTCAACCGTTATGATGCTGTAGATACGGCTAATCAGGATTTATACGGTAATCCAATTTTTCCGCGCAGCATGGATACGGTTCGTATTTTTAAAGGAGAAGAGCGTAATCATTTTTTAGCGCGTACACGCTGGGGAACAACCATACAGCCAAGTAAACGAGATTTAGAACGTTGGCTTCAACGCACCAAAGAAGTCACCGACCTCTATCAACCCGACCTCCATTATTTTGATTGGGGCTTTAAAACTACACATTGGGAACCTTACCGATTGGCATTTGGGGCGCATTATTACAACCAAGCTGTAAAGTGGAATAATGGAGAATTTGGGAAGCCCAACGTGGTTATAAATTATAAAAGCAAAATGTATGCAGAAGGAAGTGCCGTGCGCGATTTTGAACATGGTGCATTTGACCACATCCACAACATGGTATGGCAAACCGACGAAAGCATTTATTTTGGTCACAATTGGGGCTATGCTGAGGGAATTGAGATAAAACCCGTAAATATGGTAATTGACCAGTTTATGGACATAATAAGCAAACGTGGAGTTTTGATGCTTGCCATTGCGCCAAAAGGAGATGGTACATTTCCCGAAGACCAAAAGCAGTTTATCCGCGAAATGGGAGCTTGGTTAAAAGTGTGTGGCGAAGCAGTGTACGCAACTCGTCCGTATGAGGTTTTTGGAGAGTTAGGCGAACATTGGCTCGAAAAAGATGAGCACGGACATAAAAAATACGAAACCACTGCAGAAGACATTCGTTTTACACGCAATAAGGCCAATACCATTTTATACGCAACAGCTTTGGAATGGCCCGGCGAAACGATGCGCATAAAAACCTTGGCTACAGCTGATTTATCCCAACTTGAAAAAGTTTCGCTTATGGGCTCAAAAAAGAAATTAAAATGGAAACAAACGCCAAAAGGGCTGGAGATTACAATGCCCAATGAGCCAGATTATAAGTTCGCGTATCCTGTAAAACTGGAGTTTAAAAGCAAAGTACCATAGCTCAAAGAATAGCATTCAAGATTTATGATTTTATTACCATAACTACCTGCACCATGGTGCTGAAAAGTGCTAGAGGCACGATGTTATGGTAGTAAATTCTTATTAATCTCATAAAAAGTTCCGTAGGAACGGTGTTATTCTTTCAACGTTTGATGCGAATATCAACAACAAAATTACGAGTAACAGACAAATCAAAGGAATAAAAACAACATGAAAACACGAATATTTATCGCGCTATTTGTTTTGGGGCTTTCTATAAAGGCACAACAAAACATAAACAGCAATTGGTTTTTTAAAAAAGGAGAAGCTGAAAACGCTTTGGATAAAACAGTCGATTTAAAAGAATGGAAAGAAGTTGAATTGCCACACACCTATAACCCATCTGGGTCTGCAGAGGTTTATCGCGAGCAAAAAGTGGATGTGAGTTATACCGGCCAAGCTTGGTACCGAAAAAGTCTAATGGTGGATAATAAACTAAAAGGCAAAAGGCTCTTTTTACATTTTGATGCGGTGTACATCGATGCCAATGTGTATATAAATGGCGAGAGAATTGGGAATCATAAAGGAGGCTACTCTGCTTTCGCCTTTGAAATTACCGATAAGGTAAAGTATGGTTCTGAAAATCTTATTTCGGTAAGTGTATCCAATAAATACAACCCCGAAATTACACCTTTAAGTGGTGGATATATCAAGTTCGGAGGCATCACGCGCCCCGTTTCACTTATTGTTAAAGAAAAATTTTGTATCAGCCCTGTACATTATGCGACAACAGGTGTGTACTGTAAACCAAAGAACATAACTAAAGAAAAAGCAGAATTAGAAATCGAAACCGTTTTAAATAGTTCCCAGAATTTAAGTGGAAAATCAAAAGTGGTTTGTGCGATTTATAATGAGAACAAAAAGCTTGTTGCCAAAGAAACTTTTAAGGTTAAACGTAAAGAGCAAGGACAGTGGCACATAAACATACCCATTACTGTTGAAAACCCTGAACTATGGAATGGCTTGGAGAATCCGGCCCTTTATACTGTAAAAGTAGAGCTGTACAACAATAACCATTTGCTCGATGAAATTACAGAAACTACGGGCTTCAAAAATGTACATGTAGACAGGGATAAAGGTTTCTTTTTAAATGGGAATGCTTATCCACTTTATGGAGCTGCCCAGCATCAATATTACCCGGGAGTTGGTTCGGCTATGCGCCCCGAGCACTTTGATGAAGATTTGGAACTTATGCTTGATATCGGATTGAATGCCATGCGTTTCTCTCATTATCCGCACAGTAAATACAGGTTAGATTTATGCGATAAACACGGTATTATAGCTTTTTCAGAAATAGCATTTATTGGTTGGTTTAATGAAACAGAAGCTTTTACAGATAATTGCAAGCAGCAAATTCATGAAATGGTGTATCAGCAAATCAATCATCCTTCTGTGGCCATTTGGGGCTTGTTTAACGAAATTACAAGTGACGTTAAGAGGGGCTTTAGTTGTATCCCTTTAGTAAACGAACTGAATGGCATTGCCAAAGAAATTGATCCTTCACGTCTTACTTGTGGGGTAAGCTGGAAAGCCGGTGAGCGTAATGATGTTGCCGACCTTTCGGGTTGGAATCGCTATCAGGGTTGGTATTGGAATGCATACCCCGGTAGCCCTGGTGACTTTACCTGGTTGGATAACATGCGCAAAGAATTCCCCAACCGTAAATACGGCATTACAGAATATGGCGGTGGCGGAACTGTTCATCATTTTGATGAAAACCGAAAAGCAGCACCTTATAATCAAGACCAATTCCACCCTGTCGATTTTTATAACTATAGTCACGAGGAGCACTGGAAAGCAATACAAAAACGACCATGGCTGTGGGGTACCTTTATATGGACTTTAACAGAGTTTCTTGTTCCAGGTTACGACCAGGGAAGTGCTACCTACTTGCATGACAAAGCTTTGGTGGGAGAAAACCACACCGACAAAAAAGATGCCTATTACTTTTATAAAGCCAACTGGAAAAAAGAACCTGTTTTTCATTTAGCCTATAAACAATTTGATATACGTCTGAATGATGAAGCGGAAGTTACCGTATACTCAAATTTAGATGCGGTAAAATTAGCGGTAGACGGGGTAGATTATGGAACACTTAAAAATGCAGAAAACGGTGTTTTTAGGTGGAACAATATTCCCTTAAAAGCAGGTAACAATAACATTGTTGTAAGTTCAAATCAAGATGGCAAATCGTATCAAGAAAGCGCTACTTGGACCTTTGTAGAAGATATGCATACTAACAAACGGGTAAAAGAACTGGTAAAGTACAGCGATAAGTGGAATGCGCTGTTTAGGGAAGAACAAGAGGAAACCAAAAAGAAGCGAGGCTCAGGAATTCCAGGCGAAGAAATAAATGCAACTTTTAATGCCTCATTAGATGTTTGGAGTTCAAGTTCTACTTGGGATGAAGTACAGCTGCCATTATCTACCAAAACGCAAACATCGAGTGGAAATTGGCCGGGTAAAATGGTATATCTTACAAAAACATTTGAAGTTACAGGTTCTTCCATTATTAATCCTCATATCTACTTAAAACAAACAGCCGCATTGTCTAAAGAAAATGCCGGAAGAATTTCAATTGCCATAGATGAGAAAGCGATTCTAACCCTTGAAGAAGGTTTTGAAGATTATCGTCTCATTCCAGTAAAAGAGCGACTTGGCGAACTAAAACCAGGAAAACATACCATTTCGATAATTGCCAATACGCCCGAAAAAGGTGGCGTATTGGATGTAGGTTTTGTAGAAATTATAAAGCCATAAATACACCTTAAATTTTATGACTATTATAAATTGAAACTTCAATGAATATGGAATTTTAGTGCACAAGGGTATGATTAATTTCGGTGCCCTGTGCCTTGATTTCTGTGTTTTGATTCTAAATAAAAAATATGAAACCACTAAAAATACTGCTCTACTGCATGTTTACAGCTTTGCTCGCATGTAATCCCAAAAGCAAAACAACACAACAAAACCCCAATATTATCCTCATTTATGCCGATGATTTAGGGCGTGGCATGTTAAGCTCTTATGGCCAAAAGCATTTAACAACACCAAATATTGATAAACTGGCCAATGAAGGAATGCGCTTTTCAAATGTGTATGGATGTATGTTTTGTGCACCTGCCCGTGCTAGTTTGCTCAACGGAATGCACGATTGCCACAAACAAATATGGAGCCTTACCGATGCTGGTATTTACAAAGAATTGGGAAAAAGTTTAACATATAACCAAATTGAAGAGAAGATACATAAACTGGCTCCACCCGAAAACGAAGGTGAAGTATTTTTAGCCGATGTGGCCAAAAGGCAAGGCTACATAACGGCCGAATTTGGCAAATTAGAATGGGGGTTTGCAACTACGGCCGAAAGAGTTAAAAGTCATGGTTGGGATTACCATTTTGGTTTCTACGACCATGTGCGCTGCCATGGATTTTATCCACCCTTTTTATTTGAAAACGGAGAGGTTGTATCCATTGAAGGGAACACCCATGCTGACTGTGGAAAAACGGCTTCGTTCGAATCTCCCGAAGAATATAAAAAGCGCTGGGATATGACGGGGAAAGCAGTTTATTCCGACAAAATAATTATGGACAAACTATTGGCTTTTATGGAAAACAACAATCCTCAAAAAACAGGTCAGCCATTTTTCATACATCTTCCATCACAGTTGCCTCATGGCCCAATATCTGTACCTGAAGTGCATCCTGAATTAAAGAACAATAAAGCACTTACAGAATTTGAAAAAGAATACGGAACCATGGTGAAAATTCTGGATGAAGATGTGGGTAAAATCTATGCAAAATGCAAAGAACTGGGCATTTTAGAAAATACCATTATCATTTTTACGGGCGATAATGGGCATGAGGTGTACACCCGTCAAGCAGGAAAAACAGAACATGGGCGTGCCACATTAGATGGAGGTAAATTTGATGATATCCATACGAAGTTTTATAGCGAAATAAACGGAGATGTTTTTGATGGAAACGATGGCATGGCCGGACTTAAACGTTCCAACTGGGAAGGTGGTGTGCGTGTGCCTCTTATTTGGTATTGGAAAGGAAAAATAAAACCTGGAACTCAGTCGGACCAACTGGTGGCCAACTATGATTTGCTAAACACCATTGCTGAACTCACAGGCGGTGAAATTGTAAAAGGAAAAGACAGTAAATCGTATGCCCAAACCTTATTGGGCAACAAAAGCGAGGAGCATAAATATACCGTTTTCGCTTCGGTAATGGGACCAGCCATTGTTACCAATGATGGTTGGAAGCTAAGATATTACACCCGCAAAAAAGTTTTTCAATTGTATAATCTAAAAGATGATTACAGGGAAGAGAAAGTATTGAATGCGCGATTTCCCGAAAAAATGGAAGCGTTAAAATCGATACTGTTGAAAGAGTGCGATGGCGATTGGAAAAATGGAGGTTATCCGAAATTTTCAATAATTAAGTAGACAGAACCGTAAACAATACAAACATGCATCAAAAAATATATTTACTTATAATTAGTTTAGTACTAGGCTTACAGCAAGCTTTTTCTGTTTCGCCCGAAGAAACATTAGCACGACAAAAGATAGACACCCTGAACAGTTTAATTGTTGAGGTAGAAGGCATGGGCTTAGATGCGACCAAAGAAAAAATGACCATCCGAACAGCAGAAGTTTTTTTAAAATATGCAGAATGGGATGAAGAAAATATCGCTGAAAACACAGGGCATTTTAAAATGGTTTCTCGCTATAAAGACAATGCAGAAGAGATGGCCACAATATTGCCAAAATTCGAAAGGGATGAAATAATTATTATGCTCGATGATGCCATTGATTTTTTGCATAAATTAAAAAGTGGAGACTATTTAAGAAAACCAATTCAAAAACTGGATTGGAATAACATAAAGCATGAAGGAGACCAATTAACCCATAATGGCAAGCCGGTATTTATCGAAGATTATATTTGGAAACCCAGCACAAGCGAATTGAGCGAATATTATGGTAATTTCGATGGGGTGTATTTGGACCAAAGTAAAGTGACAAATGCCGATGGTGATATTAACTATTGGACGATGAAAAACCTGAACGAAAGGGAAAGCAATTCGATAGGGTATGTTTTTTTGGGAAATAAAGGTGTATTAGATTGGACTTTGGAAGAATATGGAGCTGATTTTAGGCTTCCTATCGAACGGTATACGGTTTATGATATTGATAATACCGGTGCCTTAGAACTAAATGAGTTATTACTAAAAAGTACTGTGCCCCTTACTGCTGGTAAAAAAAATAGCGAATTAGGCTATATGTTATGTAACGAGCCTCACTTTTACACCACAAAAACGGGCGATAAAGTGGATTGGGCAAGTGGCGAAGTAACTTCACATACAAAAGAAAAGTTTAAATTGTGGCTTAAGGATAAACATGCCTCCATCCAAGCACTAAACACTTTATGGGGAAGCAGTTTTGCCAGTTTTGACGATGTTACAATAGAGATTCCTATAGACAGAAGTTTAATTGGAACTCCAAAATGGTACGATTGGATTACATTTAATTGCTTTAGGGTTACACAATGGTATACCAACCTGAAAGGAATTGTAAGGAAATATGACCCTAATGGAAAAGTGCATCTAAAAATTATACCAAACCATTGGGCAGGTAGTTATCGTGGTCAAGGGATTGATGTAGAAGCATTAACTGAGTTGAGCGACATTATTGGACATGATGCAGGAGCACAAGATGCTCCAATGTGGGGAGAACACGAATGGCAAGAATATTATGGATTCGAATGGCGCGATATTTTTATGAGCATGGATTTCTTAAAATCAGTGAGTCCTGAAAAATTGTCTTTCAATTCCGAAACACATTATTTATCAGGCGGAAGGTCTAGAGACTTATATCAAAAACCAGAATATGCAAGGGCATGTTTCTGGGCATCGGCAACGCAAGGTATAAGCGCCAACCAAATTTGGTTTTGGGCACGTTTGGCCGACGGCTCGGTTAAATCGAATCCTGGCAATGGTTACGCAGGTTCAAACAATCACCAACCACGTATTGTCAACGAAATTGCATCTGTTCACATGGATTTAAATACCCATGCCGATGTTATCATGGCTATGCAAAGGCAACGTAAACCCATTCGTATTTTTCACTCCGAGACATCGGCAACCAATAAAGCCGAACACATGGAAGATGTGTATGAAGTATACGAACGTTGTAACTTCGAAGGGGTTCCTGTGGGTTTTGTGACCAAAAATATTATACAAAAGCAAGACAACAGCAGCTGGGATGTGGTACTTGTTCATAAAACAGAATTTGTCACCCCAAGTGAGCTTGATGCACTTCAGTCGTACTTAAATAATGGTGGAACGGTTATTATCGATAATGTAAGTTTATTAAAAGATGAATATGGAAGGCCGATCACTCCTTTAACCAAAGGAGACGGGAACTTAATTAAAGTAAGCTCGCTAGACCAAATGTATAATGAAACCTTCGCATTAATCGAACAGAGCGAACATAGCCCAGCAGTTAAAATAAGTGAAAAAAGTAATATAGGGAAGAAAACCTGTGCCTGGAAATGTGTTGAAGATGAAAACGGCAATCCTGTTTTATCCATTGTAAATTTAGGTAAATCGGCAGTAGAGCTTGTAATTAAACCTAAAAACATAGCTCCTTTTGTAATTACTGATATGCTTAATGGAACCACAGTAAACGACACGGTTACCATTCCAAAATTTGGCGTATTGTTTTACAAAATTTCGCCATACAAAGCGCTGCCAGAAACCCCTACAACTCCACAAAATCTCAACGTTTCAAATATTTCAAAAAACGGATGTGTATTGCGTTGGAGTGCATCAAAAGACAAAGATGGTGTGGCTGGATATATTGTGAAACAAGACGGCGTTTACCTTCAAACCGTAACGAGTACTTATGCCCAAATAAGCGACTTGGCCTGTAATACAAACTACAGCTTTTCGGTAATTGCACTTGATAATGATGAAAACCAATCCGATATTTCTTCATCTGTTTCTGTTACAACAGCAGAGTGTATGGTAACATCTTTCGAAGTTGGTAATGATTTTTCGAATGGCGAAACCGTCGATGGTTGGAGTTCCAACATGGTAATAAACGAAACCGATACTTACATTAATACTACAGGAGCCGAACAAAACTTTACCCTGGATAATTTCAATTTTTACGCACTTCGCAAAAGCGATCCAATCACACCATTTGTGGTAAAAGTAAATGGAGATAATGATTTTACTGTGCTAGCAATAGGTACTACTCGCACAAACTCGGACTATGTTGTTGGTAGCAATTCCGTCAAATTTAGTGCATCTCCAACAAAATTAGCTTTGGCCGATGGGGATACCATAGCCATTGGCTTTCTTGATGCAAATGCCGATGGCACAGGAGGAGGCTCAAGTTCTGTTATTTCTTTTGACCAAGAAGCTGAAGCCGATGAAATATGGTATACAGGGGGAAAAGAAGGAAGCACCTCTGGCAGTGTATTGCTTAATGCTGAACCCACACCTGGAGAATCTGCCATCACAACTTTAAAGCGCACATATCATTTTGGGATAAGCCTGTTTAATAGCAATATGGACAAGCCAAAACCCAAGGTTTATTTTATGTCACCCATAAAAAACAGCTATGCAGTGGCCGATTCTAATTTGTTTGTAAAAATTGGCGCACAAAGCGAAACAGGGATTGCGCATGTACAACTATTCTTAAACAACGAATTAGTAGGGCAAAAAGAAGTCGCGCCATTTCAGTGGGGAAAAGACAATTTGCTCATGCAAAACATGAAAGAAGGAGTTTACACATTAAAAGCCATAGCTAAAGATTTTGCCGGAATTACCAACGAAACAAGCCTGCAAGTCTCTGTTGCAGCAGCACAAAAACCTACAGTATCTTTCCAAACACCATTGCATAATTCAGAATTTTATCAAGGTTCTGATTTAAATATAACAATAGATGCATTTAGTAACTTTGGTATTGCAAACGTAAAATTATATGTAAACGAAACATTGCTTGGGCAAAAAATATTACCTCCATTCTCATGGGGAGAAAAAGAACCATTGTTGCAAAATTTACCAACAGGAAACTATACGCTAAAAGCAGTTGCTGAAAACGCTCTCGGATTGAGAGCCGATACAAGCATTTATATTAGTGTAGCGTCAAACACAAATGTAAATGTAATTGAAGCTGATAATTCTTTAAAGGTATTCCCAAACCCGGCTAAACATCAATTTACCATAAAATCAAAAGAGGCTGGCACTTATAAACTGTTTGATATTCAGGGTAGAATTTGTAAACAAAAAGAGCAAAAGTCAAAAAAACATACAGTTCAAGTTTCAGACTTACAATCAGGGCTATATATTTTGCAGTTTAAGTCTGATAAAGGGTATGCAATACAAAAACTTGAACTACAGTAGTGAAACAATCAATTTTGAAAGAGCCGATAAAAACATGCCAGTTTTGCTAATCTATTTTTGGATTGCATGAAGCAATATATAAAAAACATAATCAGAAATGATGCTATTTAAACGAATACATGTAATGCATACTATTAAAAACATCTTAATTGTTTCTGTAGTACTTCTATTCTCATGCAATAACTTACCTAAAACAACAAAGTTAGATGTTCAGGTTGATTGGCCTGAGTTTATGAAAAAGAACAGGCGAGAAATAAAATACATCCCATCAGGATGGAAAGATGCCCCGTACTTTGGAAATGCCATGTTGGGTTCAATGCTCTATGTTAAACCCCAAAAGCGTGCTAATAATCCAAAAGCGCAAGAAAGTAAACGTTTACGTCTGCACGTGAGTAGAGCCGATGTGCATGGCCATTTACCAACATACGAGTATGGTTGGACGGCGCACTCCAGGAACCGTTTCGAAATTGGCGATTTTGATTTAGAGCTTAAAGGAACCATCCAGTCTATTGATTGGACGCAAGACTTATGGAATGCAGAACTTAAAGGCACCATAACAACTAACAAAGGTGCTGTAGAAATCAGACATTATGTCCATGCCGATGACATGATTATTGTTACGGACATAACAGGAAAAGGTGAAGAGGGAAATTGTGAATGGAAATGGACACCAGCAGAAGCAAAAAGTGGTCGTGGTGGCTCTCCCTCTAATGAAGAACGAAAAGCTAAATTCATACAAATGTATGGGGATGTATTTGCCAATGTAAAAGTTCCCCCTAAAAATCCAAGGCCCAAAACTAAGCGTTCACAGGGCATTAATACCGCTACCCAAAACCTTTTTGGAGGAGGGCAATTTGCTACTGCTTGGAAAGAAATTAAATACAATAATACCAGAAGGTTAATCGTATCCATCGAAAATACATACCCTGAAGCAGAAGCAACAGAAAAAGCAATACAAAATGTGCAACAGTTTGCCAAAAGAGAAAAGACTCAATCAGACGAGTTGCATGCTAACTGGTGGCATAAATATTACAAACAAAGCTTTGTAAGCATTCCTGACCGAACAATCGAAAACTATTATTGGCACATGATATACACGTTGGGATGCAACTCGCGTTCTGGACGTGTTTTCACCTCTACACAAGGATTGTGGTATTTTAATAATGGATGGCCTTATGCAACTAACGATTGGAATACTGAAGCTGTATTATGGCCTGTTTATACCGCCAACCGATTGGATTTAGGTAAACCCCTGGTCGAGTATTTACATAAAAATACACAAACACTTATCAACAATGTAAAACCGGCCGAATGGCGTGAGGATTGTGCATTTCTGCATATCACAACTGCATTAGATATGATTGGCGAAATGGACCAGGATGCCCGTTATTCTCAACTTTACGGATGCCTGCCTTGGGTGCTAAGCAATTGTTGGCTACAGTACCGATACTCAATGGATGAAAGTATATTAAGAGAAACGGTATATCCCTTGCTTCGTAGGTCATTAAACCTTTATAGCAAATTACTGGTTGATGAAAAGGGCGTATTGCACCTTCCCAAAGGCTATTCGCCAGAAACAGGGGTGTATAAAGATTCAAATTTCGATTTGGCTTTAATTAAGTGGAGCTGCCATACCTTGTTGGAAATAAACAAAATACTTGAAGCAAATGACCCTTTAGCTCCAAAGTGGCAAGATATTCTGAACCGTTTAGAAGAATACCCAATTAGTAAAAAAAATGGATATGCCTACGGGAAAAAAGATGGTAAAGTAATTGGTCCTTCAAACCACCGTCATGCATCACATTTGCTCATGATATATCCCCTACGCTTAGTTACAACCGAAGATGAACAAAAGCGTGAGTTGCTGGAGAAGTCCGTTGACCATTTTCGCAACCTAGACGAAAGGCTACCCGCGATGGTTACTTCGCATGCTGGTCCCATGGCAGCTGCTCTTGAAAGAGGAGATTGGGCTTTAAAGGAAATAAACGATTTAATTCCAGATTTGCACCCAAGCGGACTTTGGCATCCGAATACAATTTGTCTTGAGGCATCGTTGGGTGGAGTTACTACCGTACAAGAAATGGCCTTACAAAGTTGGGGAGATGTAATACGTGTTTTTCCTGCCATGCCCGATGAATGGAAAGATTTTACATTCCATAATTACAGAGGCGAAGGTGCTTTTCTTGTAAGTGCTACTCGTAAATATGGAACAACAGAGTTTGTACGAATTAAAAGTTTAGCTGGTGCTCCCTGCAAAATACGTCCAGGCTTTAAAAGTGATACAAAAGTATATTCTAATAGCGCTATAAAACCAAAGGAGATAGAAATAGGAGTATTCGAGCTTAAGCTAAAAAAAGGAGAAGAAGCGATTCTTTGGACAGGCAATAAGGCGCCAGAATGTGTGATTAAACCAATACAAAATTAACTTAATAAGAGGATAATGGGTTGCAGCTATTCTACTTCATCCAATTAATAGTTATAATTAAACAAGAGTAAACTATTGATACTTGATGCCATTTAAACTATAAAAACAAACAAAAATGACCGGTAAAATTCTTCTAACTATAAGCATAATCCTATTCGTTTCTTGTAACAAGCAGTTGGAAATTAATGAGAATCATTGGTTAGATGACTATAATATTTTGTGGAAAACGCCGAGCAAAAATTCCTCCGAATCTATGCCGTTCGGTGGACATAGCATTGGCTGTAATATATGGGTTGAAAATGGAGAAGTGCTTTTTTATGCACAACGTAGTGGAAGCTTTAGCGAAAATAATGAATATTTTAAACTCGGTAGGTTCCGATTAAAAATGACGCCCAATCCTTTTGAGCAAACCGATTTTTTTGAGCAAGAACTCAATCTAAAAGAAGGACATGTAGAAATTAGAGGAAAGGTAAACGAAGAACCTGTATTGCTGACCCTTTGGGTAGATGCACTCAACCCAATAGTGCATCTCGATATTGAAAGCACAATGAAAATAGATGCGCAAGTTTCTTATGAGAATTGGAGAATGGAAACCAAGCACTTAAATACCGAACAAAACTATGGTCCTGCATTTGGCTGTTTTAGCTGGATGTGTTACCCCGATTCAATTTACAGACACAAAGATGTTGTTGATTTCCAAAAAAATGGAGTTATGTTTTACCACCGTAACCCCGATGACAAGTTGCTTTTTGATTACATGATAAAACAGCAGGGTTTAACTAATGTGGAAGAGGATATTGTAAATACACAAAAGGGTAGAACTTTTGGTGGATTTATGTGCGGCGACGGTTATGTTACAAATGGAATGTCTGGTGGCAATTACGCAAATGGTGACTTTAAGGCATGGCACATTAAATCGAAAAAGCCTAAGAAAAAGCACACAATTAAAATATATACCCACATAAACCAAACAAATACTGCAGACCAATGGGAAAACGAACTGCTATCATCTGTAAACAATTCGGTTTCAAATAAAGTAGCTAAAAAACAAACCAAAGCATGGTGGTTAAAGTTTTGGGATAAAAGTAGGATAAGGATAAACCCTGCAAATAAAGATAAAGACCCAAAAGGCTGGGAAATTGCGCGCAATTATCAGTTATTCAGATATCAATTAGGGTGTAATTACTACGGCGATTATCCTACAAAGTTTAACGGCGGAAATTTTACATTCGACCCAATTCTCGTATTCAAAAACTGGAAACCTGGAGATTTCTTTTCTCCTTGTGGTACTCCCGATTGGCGTTCGTGGGGCGGTGGTAGTTTTACCGCACAAAATCAACGTTTGGTTTACTGGCCTATGTTAAAATCGGGCGATTTTGAAGGAATGCTACCGCAATTCGATTTTTATCATCGTGCCCTGCCATCTGCCAAAACACGTGTAAAAGAATATTGGGGGCACGGTGGATGTTGTTTTACCGAGCAAATGGAAAACTTTGGCTTACCCATAGCAGCTGGCTGGGGTTGGACAGAACCCAACGCAAAAGGGAGAAGAAGGGGAAAAGATACACCACATGGTACAATGGTTAATAATTCCATAAAATTTCATTACGAAAGTCAGTTAGAGTTTTCTTTCATGATTTTAGAATACCATCGTTTTACTGGAAATGACATCTCTAAATACATGGATTTCATCAAAAACTCCATTCGTTTTTATGATGAGCATTACCAAATGCGTTACAAAAACACTTCTGGAAATACCTTGGATGAAAATGGCAAATTGGTCATATACCCATCAACCGCTTGTGAGAGTTACAAAGGTGCAACCAACCCCGTTGATGCATGCTCTGGTTTAATGAGCTGCGTAAATAGTTTGCTTCAACTTCCCGAAAAATATGTGAGTGCAACTGAAAAACAGTATTTCAAAAAGCTGCAAACACGCATTCCTCCATTAACTTATGATGAAGTTAAAGGCGACAAAATTATTAACCCCGCAAAAACATGGTCGCACTATGGCAACAGCGAATGCCCTCAGTTTTATCCGCTGTTTCCTTTTAATCTATTTGAACTTGGAGCCGATAATGACACAATTGAAATTTTCAAAAACACTTGGAAACACGGGACTTTCTCAAAAGGCAATGTGGTAAGCTGGCATCAGAATGGTATTTTTTATGCCCGTATGGGAATGACCGAAGATGCAAAATCTTTTAACACTGCCAAACTAAAAAGTAGCAAACGTCGTTTCCCAACCTTTTGGGGGCCCGGCCACGATTGGGTGCCTGACCATAATTGGGGCGGTTCTGGAATGATTGGGCTTCAGGAGATGCTTTTGCAAACCGCAGGAGATAAAATTTTGCTATTCCCTGCATGGCCTAAAGAATGGGATGTTGATTTTAAGTTACATGCACCTCAGAATACAACTGTTGAAGTGGTGCTAAAAAATGGGGAAATCACTAAACTAAACGTAATGCCTAAAGAGCGAGAAAGTGATGTTATAATTTCAGGATTGTAGGGAATGCCTAATACTCGAATATGTGGTTTTTATTGATTAGCCGAGTTACACATACGTATAAATTTTAATTAATAAGATTAATAAAATGAATATGAAATCGGTTAAACTGTCATTAGTTGTCTGTTTTGCTATATTAATGATTGCCGTACAGGTGTAACCTTATTTTAGTATCTACAATGTTATTTGGCATACTCCATCAATCAACGAAATCGGACAAATACCACTCGGCAACGGAGATTGCTGCCGGTGTGTATGCCATCGAAACACGATGCGCTTACCTACAATGGCGATACTTTTACACATGTGAGTTCAAAGCTATGGAACATATCCATTAAAAAATTACTTAACCACCTGTTTCTTCCTTACGGTACTGTCGAGGTGATTTTCCAATATAATTGCTAAATAGTCTGGAGAAATAATACGGATCATCATAGCCTAATTCTTCAGCTATACCTTTTATCTTATGTGTGCTAAAGATGAGTAAATGACATGCTCGCTGAATTTTTAGCATAATCAAATAATCCATTGGGGCTTTCGAAGTTTGTTTCTTAAAGCGAAGGCAATAGTGTGATACTGAAAGACCGCTTATTTTTGCCAACTCATTTAAAGCGATTTTTTTATTCAGGTTATTTTTCATAAAATCAATAGAGCGATATATCTCATCCTTTTGATTTACCTCCTTTATTTTTCTGAATTGAGATACATATTTCAGCGTTCCCAGAAGGTGAGTCAGTAATATGCTAGCATACTCTACACTAGCCACCGAGGTGTCTTCTTCTAGAACAATCAGAAGTTCATCAAACATTTGAATTCTATCTTCATGTCTTGCAAATTGTGAATCACTTAAGTTGTGTACCTTCCCATAGATTTCCTTAAATCGAATATCTTCGGTGCCTGCAAAGTGAATCCAGTAGATAGTCCATGGTTCTTGGTTTTCCGAAGCATATTTATGTATGGTGTTTTTGGGAATGATGAAATATTGATTTTCCTTAAGTGTATAATGAGAACCATTTAGTTCTATCCATCCTCTTCCATTGGTGCAAAGTATAAGAATATTCTCTTGGCACCCTTTGTTACGTGCGCGAAAGTGATTTTTTGCTGTAGGGTAATATCCAATGTCAGTAAGATATAAATCTTTAGTTATTATGTTGGTTTGTAGTATTTCTCTTATTTTTGGAGGAAATACTAACATTTTCTGACCTTCAAAATCTATTCTTTTTGACATGTCTCAAAAATAAGAAAATAATCCATTTTAATAAAAACATTCTCCATTTGAATTCAACCTTAGTAGCATTACTTTTATATCACAAATATTAGTATGGAAAAACACAATTTTAACATCAAATATATAACCGCCCTTTCTGCAGTTAGTGCGCTTGGTGGATTACTGTTTGGTTACGACTGGGTGGTGATTGGAGGAGCAAAACCTTTTTATGAACAATTCTTCGGAATTGCTAACCAAGAAGCTCTGCAAGGCTGGGCTATGAGCAGTGCCTTAATAGGGTGTTTGTTTGGAGCTATGCTCTCAGGACTTCTTAGTGATAAATATGGGAGAAAACGTCTTTTAATATTTTCGGCATTTCTATTCACGTTGTCAGCAGTTGGCACAGGTGCAACTAGTGTTTTTTCCACCTTTATAATTTACCGCTTGTTGGGTGGGGTTGGTATCGGCCTAGCATCTAACTTGTCTCCAATGTATATTGCCGAGTTAGCTCCTAGTCATTTACGAGGGCGTTTAGTATCGTTAAATCAACTTACCATTGTTGTTGGAATTTTACTAGCTCAAATAGCTAATTGGCAAATAGCGGAAGTAATTCCCGACAGTTTTACCAACGCAGATATACTCAACTCTTGGAACGGACAAATGGGGTGGCGCTATATGTTTTGGGCAGAAACCATTCCTGCAGGTTTATTTTTCTTATTAATGTTTTTCGTACCTGAGAGCCCTCGTTGGTTAGCACAGTCTGGAAGTAAGGCAGATGTGCTACTCACCCTTGAAAAAGTTGGAGGGAAAGCGTATGCGCAAAAAGAATATGCTCAGATTCAAAAAAACCTACAAACTAAAGCTGAAAAATTCAGTTTCTCGCAGCTCAAAAATAGAAAGGTTCGCCCAGTATTAGTGCTTGGTGTTGTTTTGGCCATCTTTCAACAATGGTGTGGGATTAACGTAATTTACAATTATGCCGAAGAGGTATTTACAGCTGCAGGTTTTTCTGTGTCTGATATGCTTTTTAATATTGTTATTACTGGAGTAATTAATTTAGTGTTCACCTTTATAGCCATTTACACTGTTGATAAATTCGGAAGACGTAAACTTATGCTAGTTGGATCAGCAGGGCTATCTTTTATTTATATACTTATTGGAGGTGCTTATTATTTTCAAATATCTGGGTGGATACTTATGCTCTTTGTTTTATTAGCAATTTCGATATATGCTATGTCTTTAGCGCCTGTTACTTGGGTAATTATTTCCGAAATATTTCCAAACAAGATTCGGGGTGCAGCTATGGCAATTTCTACCTTCTCGTTATGGACAGCATGTTTTATTCTAACATATACTTTCCCGTTATTGAACAGTTCGCTTGGTACTTCGGGAACTTTCTGGATGTATGGAGGAATATGTTTTGCGGGATGGCTTTTTGTGTACCGAAAACTACCAGAAACAAAAGGTAAATCATTAGAAGAATTAGAACAACAACTTACAAAATAAGGTAATGAATTATAAAAAAATAAAATCTTTATTGGAGAGGAGCATTATTGTGTCGGTGTGCTTTATTCTTGCTTCATGCGCAGTAGATCATCCAACGAAAATTGATTTATCTGGCGAATGGAGTGTACGTCTTGATGCTGAAAATATTGGAGTTGCTAACAAATGGTTTTTAAATAAAGCGGAAAGTACTTTGCAGTTACCTGGATGTTTACAAGCTTATGGTTATGGAGAGAAACCTGGCCCATCAACGCAATGGTGGAGTTTGTTAGATTTAAAGTTGCGTCATCCATCACTTAAAAAATATGCACAAGCAGATACTTGTTTTAAGTTGGTTCAGTTTTTAATGCCTCGCCATCATTATATCGGTGCAGCATGGTATCAAAAAGAAATTGAAATACCAACATCATTTGAAGGAAAACAGTTGTTCTTAAATCTAGAACGTTGCCATTGGGAATCGCAAGTATGGGTAGACGGGATTTATCTTGGTAAAAATGCGTCCTTAGCTGCCGCACATATATATAATTTAAGCCAGTTAAAGCCAGGAAGGCATTTGTTGTCAATAAGAATTGATAATGGAAAAATTGTAAATCTTGGCAATATGCCGCATAGTGTATCCGATCAAACGGCTGGATCATGGAATGGCATTGTAGGTGATATATTTATTGAAGCAAAAGATGACGTTTATATAAAAAAGATCACTACATATCCTAACATACACAATAAATCGGTTTTAGTGAAGGTTAACCTTTCAAATGCGAGTAATTATCTTGGTATATTAAAAATAGAAGCCAATGCTACTGGATATAATAATAACAATACGCATGTTCCAAACGCTCATAGTTTTGATGCAAAGCTCAATGGAGATACTTTGCAGACCATACAATTTACATATGAGCTGGGAAATGATGCAAAGCTTTGGGATGAGTTTGAACCAAACCTTTATAAGTTGCAGCTTACAATAAAAAATGGTGCATTTTCGCACAGTGCAAAAACGACTTTTGGCTTGCGAGAAATCAAACAAGAGAATGGCTCCTTTTATGTAAACGGTGTAAAGAGGTATTTTAGAGGAAATGTAGATTGTGCTGTATATCCAAAAACAGGCTATGCACCAATGGATGTAGATGCTTGGCGACGTGTATTTAAGATACACAAGCAGTACGGATTAAACCATGTGCGATACCATAGTTGGTGTCCGCCAAAGGCTGCATTTGAAGCGGCTGATGAGCTAGGAATGTATTTAGCACCTGAAGTACACGAATGGAGCGCTGTAGCTAAATCTGAGCAATTGGCTTATCTTAAAAAAGAATCAGCTAAGATATTGGAAGAGTTCGGAAACCACGCATCGTTCGTATTAATGGGTTTAGGTAATGAATCTGGTATATCTGTTGAATATAGCACAGATATTCTCAACCAATGGAAGAGTATAGATAATAGACGACTTTATACTATAAAAGCAAGTGCAGGGTGGAATGCAGGTATGCCCGAAGAGATGGATTTTGAGGTGCTAAGCAATGTGGGAACGGATGATGAAAGAGACCGTATTCGTACCCGCTATCAAGCTTTTTGGCCTCCAATACCTAAACATTCAGAATTCACCGCTAAAGCGCCACAAACTTCTGTTGACTGGAACGAAGGAATTGAATTTTACAACAAAAAGTTTAAACAACGTGCACTCTTAGCACACGAGACGGCTCAGTTTTGTGCATACCCCGATGTGTTTAACGAAATGAAAAAATATACAGGTTACCTTCGTCCAACTTACCTAGAAATTGCGGCAGATCAATTGGAAGAGCGTGGAATGACGCATCAGTTGCAAGATTTTGTAGAAAACTCTGGAAGGTGGCAAGTGTTACTAACGCGAGAAGAAATTGAAGCATCGCTGCGTACAAACTCATATGCAGGATTTCAGTGGCTTGCCTTAAATGATTTTACAGGACAAAATACAGCGCCAGTTGGTTTTACAGATGCTTTTTATAATGATAAGCCATATGTGTCGGGTAATGATATGAAACAGTTTTGCGATAGTACGGTTTTGTTGGCTCGTTTGCCAAAACGGGTGTTTACAAACGATGAAAATCTAAAGGTGAGTTTTGAAGTATTTCATCACGGGAGAAAAAATCTAAGTCCTTCAGAGTATATCGTTACCATCACAAATAGCGAGCAGAAGATATTAAAAAAGGAAGTCTTTAACATGAAATCATGTGTAAATGGTAACACTGCAATAGGAAATTTAGTAATATCACTCAAGCAGTTTTCTGCTCCAGCTAAATACAATATAAAAATTAGTTCTCATAATGGTAAAGTTCATAATAATTACGACTTCTGGTTGTATCCATCGAACAAAGAACTTACTCCCTTTTCTCCAAAGATAAATGTGTGTCATGAATGGGATTCTAAAGCTAAGGATGCTCTGGAAAATGGCGAAACCGTGCTTTTATTGCCTAAGATTGGATCTTTAAAGGGGAACCTTCCTCAATGTTTTACAACTTTTTACTGGACTAGCTTTGGGGAAAAAGGTGGACAATCATCGGCTTGTGGTATAATGATGGATAATAAACATCCTTTATTCGAAAGCTTTCCTACTGAGACTCACGCCAATTGGCAATGGTGGGATTTGCTTACACAGTGCCAACCAATGATTTTAGATCAATTTGAAGAATCTCACCCTTGGCCAAAAGAGTACATCCCAATTATTCAGGCAATTGATTCGTGGAAGTCAAACCGCAAATTAGCTTTAGTTGTAGAAGCTAAAGTCAGAAAAGGGAAGCTACTTGTTTGTTCCATGGATATTGAAAGTAATTTAGATAAACGCCCAGTAGCAAAGCAGTTTAGGATGTCATTAAATCAATATATAATGTCAGCGAAATTTAATCCAACTCATAGTGTAGGAGATGAAATTATTGAAGCTTTATTTGATCAAACAAAAGCAACTCAAAAATTAAACCTACAAGGTCTGCCGTTAGAGTAAGATAATTTAAAAGAAGAAAATCATAATGCCCACTTAATCAATTGTATTAGCATTTGAAATGGGGGAGTTATGCCTAAAAAATAAAAAAATAGAAATAAAAAATACATATAAATATGGATAAGGTAAAAGCTTGGCGCGAGCAGGTTGTAATTCCAACATATGAGGTAGGAGAACCAGAGAAAAATCCTATTTTCCTAGAAAATCGTGTTTATCAAGGTAGCAGTGGTTCGGTGTACCCGCTTCCTGTAATTGAAAAAATCAGCGACGAAAAAGTAGATAAAACTTGGAATGCAATTTACATTGAAAACAAATACATAAAAATAATGCTGTTGCCCGAGTTAGGAGGTAGGGTGCAAATGGCCTATGATAAAATTAAAGAGCGCCATTTTGTGTATTACAACCAAGTAATAAAGCCAGCTTTGGTGGGTTTAACTGGTCCGTGGATTTCTGGAGGAATTGAATTCAATTGGCCACAGCACCATCGTCCATCTACATACGATCCTGTAGATTCTTTAATAGAAGAGAATGAGGATGGAAGTATAACTGTGTGGTGTAGCGAGGTTGAACGCATGTTTCGTACTAGAGGTATGGCAGGGTTCACCCTTCACTCCGATAAGGCTTATTTAGAGATTAAAGTGAAGTTGTATAATCGAACTCCGCACCCGCAAAGCTTTTTATGGTGGGCTAATCCGGCGGTGGCTGTAAACGATCATTACCAGTCGGTTTTTCCGCCTGATGTAAATGCGGTTTTCGATCATGGAAAGCGCGATGTATCTAGCTTTCCAATTGCAACGGGTGAATATTATAAGGTCGATTATTCTTCTGGAGTAGATATTTCGCGTTATAAAAATATACCGGTTCCTACATCGTATATGGCTATCAAATCTAAATACAATTTTGTTGGGGGATTCGAAAACGATAGTATGGGTGGTTTATTGCACGTTGCAGATCATCATCAAAGTCCAGGTAAGAAGCAATGGACCTGGGGAAACAGTGATTTTGGACAAGCTTGGGATAGAAACTTAACGGATCAGGATGGACCATATATTGAATTGATGTGTGGAGTGTATACCGACAATCAACCTGATTTTACATGGTTACAGCCATACGAAGAAAAAAGTTTTACTCAATATTTTATGCCTTACCGCGATTTAGGCGTGGTTAAAAATGCTTCGAAAGATGCGATGGTAAATATTGAGGAGGAGGAAGGCAAAATGGTGCTTAAGGTTTTTGCTACTGCCGAATATACCAATGCTCAAATTACCCTTAATTCTAAGGGTGAAATCTTGGTAGATTGCACTGCGGATCTTTCGCCAGAAATGAGCTTTAGTAAAATTATAGAGGGTAGTATTGATATTGAAGATACCAGCATTTGCGTAAAAAGTAGTGCAGCCAAAGTATTGGTAGAATGGCAATCAGAGAAGGAAACTATAAAGCCGATCCCTGATCCAGCAAAAGCTGCAAAATCTCCTGAAGAAATTAACTCAGTAGAGCAATTATATTTACGAGGCTTACATTTAGAGCAATATCGCCATGCCACCTACAAGCCCACAGAATATTACTTTGAGGCATTAAAACGTGAACCTAGCGATGTGCGTAACAATAATGCTATGGGGCTATGGCTCATGAAACGTGGACAATTTTCAAAAGCTGAAACTTATTTCTCAAAAGCCATTGAAACCTTAACAGAACGCAATCCAAACCCTTATGATGGAGAGCCTTTGTTTAATTTAGGGCTTTGTTTAAAATTTCAAGGAAAAGATGAAGAGGCATATGATAATTTCTTTAAGTCTACATGGAATGGAGCTTGGCAGGATAGTGGATTTTTTCAGTGTGCACAGTTAGATGCTAAACGAGGTGATTATGTTCGCGCATTAGAAATGTGCGACCGTTCATTACACCGCAATTGGCTTAATCAAAAGGTACGTCATCTAAAAATTGTATTGCTCAATAAAACAGCGCAGTATAAAAAAGCCATGCAACTGATTAACGAAAGTCTTGAAATGGATCAGTTTAATTTTGCTGTGCTTTTTGAGAAGTATGCTCTTGCAAAAGAGGATGTTGTGCTTACGCAATTAAAAGACTTAATGCGAGATAATGTACATAATTACATCGATTTTTCACTCGATTATGCCGATGCTGGTTTCTATCAGGAGGCTATAGAATTTTTAGCTTTACATCTTGAAGAAAAAGTATCTGCTTATCCAATGGCATGGTATTTTAGAGGGTATTATCTTCTAATGGATAATGATGCAGAATCAGCAAAAAAATCTTTTGAAATTGCCATGCAACAGTCATCAAACTATTGCTTTCCTCACCGTTTAGAGGAGTTAGTGGTTTTGCAAACAGCTACCAATATTAACTCTAAAGATGCCAAAGCATTTTATTACATGGGAAACTTTTGGTACGGGGCTCGCCAATATAAAGAAGCTGTACAATGTTGGGAAACATCACGTAAATTAGATGATTCCTTACCAACGGTTCATAGAAATTTAGCACTTGCGTACTACAATAAGGAACAGAATTCTGATGCAGCCAAACAGTCTTTGGAGAAAGCTTTTTCGCTTGATGAATCAGACGCTAGAGTGCTTATGGAACTGGATCAACTCTATAAAAAGCTAAATATTTCGGCACAGGAACGTCTGGCACTTCTAAATAATCATTCTAGGGAAGTAGATGCCCGTGATGATTTGTATTTAGAACGAATCACGCTTTTAAACCTCCAAGGAGAGGAAGAACGAGCCTTAGAATTATTAATGCAACGTCAGTTTCATCCATGGGAAGGTGGCGAAGGAAAAGTAATTGGCCAGTTTCTGTATAGTCATACCGAGATAGCTAAAAAATGCATCTTGAAAAAAGAATTTAAGTTGGCAATTCAACATTTAGAAGCTTGTGAAACATATCCACATAATTTAGGTGAAGGTAAATTATTTGGAACGCAGGAAAATGATATTCACTATTGGTTAGGTTGTGCATACAAAGGCATTGAAGACGAGCAAAAGGCCATTCATTTTTGGCAAAAAGCATCGGTAGGTTTATCGGAGCCTGCACCTGCAATGTATTACAATGATCAGCAACCAGATAAAATATTCTATCAGGGCTTGGCATTGCAAAAGTTAAATAGGGAAGAAGAAGCTCGTAGTCGTTTTAATAAGCTCTTAAAGTTTGGTGAAAAGCAATTGTTTATACCCTTTAAGATGGATTATTTTGCAGTATCCTTACCTGATTTGCTCATTTTTGAAGAGGACTTGCAGAAACGACATGAAAACTACTGTCATTACCTAATGGGTTTAGGACACCTAGGATTAGAGAACCGGAATAAAGCTATTCAGGCATTTGATGTTGTAAAGGTGGCTGATAATTACCACATAGGAGCACTTGTTCATAGTAAATTGATAAAATAATAAATCAAATATTTAACTATCCCTTCAGTTACAAAAGTCATCAATGTAAATAAGGAAGAATCTTCAAAAAAATAAATCGCATGAAACGCAAAAATATAGTATCAATATTTGCTTGCCTTAGTTTACTTCTCTTTTCCAGTGGATGTACAAATACTCAGCAGAACAATGTGCTAAACCTAGCTGGCACTTGGTCTGTACAACTCGATCCAGATAATAAAGGCGAAAAGCAAGAATGGTATAATACAACTTTTAAAACCCCTATGCAGCTTCCTGGTACTACCGATGAGGCTAAGCTTGGTCAGCCAGAAATAGTTAAAGACCCATATAATGCACTTGTTCGTCCGCATTATTATGTGGGAAAAGCCTGGTATCAACGCGAAATAGAAATTCCTCAAAACTGGGAGGAGAAGAACTTTATTTTGTTGCTTGAACGTTGTCATTGGATTACAAAGGTTTGGGTGAACAATCAGTATGTAGGTACTCAAAATAGTCTGTGTGCTGCTCATGAATACGATTTGTCTTCTTTTCTATACCCAGGGAAGCACACCTTAACTATTTGTGTAAACAATAAATATCCTTTTACATTAGGAGGATTTGCATCTTCGGTATCGGAACATACACAAAGTAATTGGAATGGTATTGTAGGACGAATAGAGCTGCAGGTTAAAGATAAAGTTTGGATGGAAGACTTACGTATTTATCCCGATGTTAACAAGAAGCAAGCAAAAGTTGTTGTTAATATCAAAAATACGTCAGGAGTTTCAGGCGATGCTATTATTGATTTGTTGGTTTGTAAAAAAGGAGAGACTGCAGAAGTTGCATCTCAAACCATTAATGTATCTCTAAAAAAAGGAAAGCAAATTGTTGGAGCTCTTATTGATATGGGCGAAGATGTTGAGTTGTGGGACGAATTTACACCTACCTTATATAACATTACAGCAAGCTTAAAATCTAATGATTTCATAGATGAATATACCACCAACTTTGGAATGCGTGAAGTTGGGGTAGATAACACCATTTTTACCATAAATGGCAAGCGTACTTACATGCGTGGTAATTTGGAATGCTGTATTTTTCCCTTAACGGGATATCCTTCGATGGATACAAAGAGTTGGGTGAAGATTCTAAGAACGCAAAAAGAAATAGGTATGAACCATGTTCGCTTTCATTCATGGTGTCCGCCAAAAGCTGCTTTTGATGCTGCCGATATAGTGGGAATGTATATTCAGGCAGAAGCACCTCGTGCCAATGTGAATAATGAACCTATACGCGACAAATTTATCCAGAATGAATTATTGCTAATCAATAAGGCCTATGGTAATAACCCTTCTTTTATGTTTATGTCTGGAGGAAATGAGCTGTCGGAAGATGAAGAGGAAGATCCTGTAAATGTACATATGATTGCTACAGCAATGAAAGATGATAATCGACATTTATACACTACCACTTCAGGAGGAAGAGGGATGGATCATAAACAAAGTAGATCGAATATTGATCAGTATCGAGTGGGTGGAGCACGAGGTTTTTACAAGCCTGGTACAGCGGGTGATCATAGAGAGTATTACACAAAATGTCCATGGGCATCTTTAACGCATGAAGTTGGGCAGCATGGGGTTTATCCAAACATGGATGAGATTTCTAAATATACTGGAGTTTTAAAACCTGTAAATCTTGAGGCTATAAAAAATGATTTAAAAGCGAAAGGAATGTTAGACCTAGCACCTGCCTTTTTGGATGCTACAGCAAGGCATGCAGCTATAATGTATAAAGAAGAAATTGAGATTTTGATGCGGACAGAAGGGCATGCGGGTTTTCAGTTGCTTTCGTTGCACGATTATCCTGGGCAAGGAACCGCACATGTAGGTTTGTTCGATGCATTTTGGGATAACAAAGGCGGCATTACGCCTGAGGAATTTCGCAAGTTTAATGCGCCAACCGTTGCTTTGTTACGCATGCCTAAAAGAACATATTCTAATAATGAACCATTTAAGGCAAGTGCTGAAATTTTAAATTATGGACCAGGCAAACTAAATCAGGCTCAACCATTTTGGAAGATTACAAATGAAACAGGGGAGGTATTAAAAAATGGAAAATTTGACGTAAAAGATATTCCTCAAGGAGAACGTGTTGCATTGGGTGAAATTGAAGTGGACTTATCCTTTGTTCAATCTGCTTCAAAACTTAGTATAACAGTTGGCCTGGAAGGAGTTGATTGTGAAAATAGTTGGGATGTATGGTGTTATACTGCAGAAAAGGCAAAAGTGTGGCCTAGTGATATTGTTGTGCGAAGAACATTGGATAACAGTGTAAAAAAAGCACTTGCTCAAGGTAAAAAAGTATTGTTATTGCCCGCTGAAGAAAATCTGAAAAACAGTTTAAAAGGTAATCCTAAATCAGTATTCTGGAGCCCTACTTGGTGGTTTACAAAACCGCGAGGAGGCAATACTACGATGAGTGTTTTATGTAATCCTGCTCATCCAGTATTTAAGAGTTTTCCAACCGAACAGCACAGTAATTGGCAATGGTGGAGTCTTAAGAAAAACTCAAATACTATTGTACTTGATACGCTACAAACAAATATCGAACCTATCATTCGTGTTATTGATAATTACGGAAGAAACCACAAATTGGCAAGTTTGCTAGAAGTGAAAGTTGGGAAAGGAAGTTTGATGATTTGCAGTATGGATATTGAAAGGAATCTAGGCAACAGACCCGAGGCAATTCAAATGCGTAATTCAATTCTATCATATATGGGAAGTGAGAATTTTGCGCCTAAGCAAGAGCTACCATTGGAGCAATTAGCCTTATTGTTTAAATAATAGATGCAGAACCTACATCGCCGAAGTAATTATTAAACCATTTATATTAATGAATTATTTCGGAGGTGAAGGTGTTTTGTAGTTACAGAAATGAAAAAATATGAAACCGATTTCTAAAGTCCTATTTTTTGTCTCATTTTTTGCGTGTAGTTGGCTAGGTGCTGAGGCGTCCCAAAGGCCAAACATTATTGTGATTGTGGTAGATGACCTTGGTTATGCAGATTTAAGCTTTTTACCTCAGGCTCCTGCTGATGTGAAAAAAGTAAAAACACCTGCGATAGACAAAATTGCAAAAAGTGGAACTTACTTTAGCAATGCCTATGCAACAGCTCCTATTTGCAGTCCATCTCGTACAGGTTTAATTACAGGGAAATATCAGCAGCGTTGGGGAAATTATTGGTATAACGAAGGTGGATTACCAGCTGATGAATTTACTTTACCACAAGTTTTAAAAACAGCAGGATATGCTACCAAAAAAATAGGAAAAACACACCTTAATGGCGGACCTGTAGAATATCCTACCGACCATGGATTCGATGAATTTTTAGGTTTTTTGCACCATAGTTGGGATTACATTCGTTTGAGTGAGAAAGATGTAGAAGCTTACCGCAAAAAAGGAGCCACGGATTTAGGATGTCAGGTAATAGGACCTTTGGTAAAAAATGCAAACAAAGAAAAGGTATCATATGAAAATGGTTTTACAACGGAAATATTTACCCAAGAAGCGATAGAATACATTCAGAGAGAAAGAGGAGATACGCCGTTTTATATTCAGTTAGAATACAACGCAGTGCATCAGCCTACCTATGTTGTTCCTGAAAAATATGCGAATCAATTTGGTATTCCATTTAAACCCTTTGATAGAAATGCAGAGAAATGGGAGTATCCTTACTGGGAACCGACCGACGAGCCGCACACTGAATTTCATAAAAAGTGGGGGCATATGGGGGAAGTAGATCCTTATGGACGAAAAGCATATTTAGCACAACTAAAAGCCCTTGACGATAATATAGGAGAATTATATAAAAGCTTAAAAAAGGCCAAAAAGCTGGAGAATACCATTCTTGTATTTCTTTCGGATAATGGAGGAACCATAAATACTTTTGCAAATAATGCTCCATTACGAGGCTATAAGTATATGTTTGGGGAAGGAGGAATTCGTATTCCAATGATAGTTTCTTACCCTAAAAGCCTACCTAAAGGACAAACTAATAATTGCTTAGTTTCTGCAATGGATATTTTTCCAACTCTGCTGGATTTAACCGAAACAAGTAAACCTGTCGATCTTGATGGGAAAAGCCTATTGAATGTATTGGGTACAAAAAAGGCTCATCATCACGCATCCCTTTGTTGGGCAAAAGGTCAGGACGATACTTGGGTGGTACGACAAGGTAACTGGAAACTCATTAATAATGGAGATTGGCAGCACAGTGGTTTTAGTATTGAGAATGGACAGTGTATAAGAGCCGAGGATTATACTTACCCAGGAGGAAAACAACTTTTTAATCTTAATGAGGATATTGGAGAAACTATCAATCTGGCACATGAATACCCCAATAAAGTACAAGAAATGACTCGGATTTATGAAACTTGGCAAGGCCAAATGTCTGGTCCGTGTACATCTGCAGGAAAACTTAAGAAAAAGAAGAATGATTAGTAATGTGTTTAGTCAAAATACTCATTTTATAGTATTGCCAATTACTATTATATAATTAGAGTTACCTTAACAGGAGAAGTGATGAGAAACTCTATTTGATAAATAAATCCCACAAGACTTCCTAAATTAATTATTGCATTAATAAAAATCATGGTAGCAGTGTATTTTTCTTGTTTGTGAGGAGAAAAAATAATGCTTAGATGAAGAAAAAGAGAGTCATGAAGTGTTTTTATGATGCAAAAACTACGAAAATATACCCCTTTTATATATAAAATCCCAACTCTCGGTGAAAGGGTGCTAGCGGTAAACGAAATAAGACTGACATTGACCAAAATATGAGTTGATACTATTGGTTGGGTGGAGTTTTGTAAGTGGCACTCTGTGAGTGTTTAGTGCGTTGTTTGGTGCGTCTTTATTATATGAAATTGTTCCGCCATGTATTGCCTAGAATGCACTAGGGAAAATAGACTGATAGACTGCAAATATTTACTCTAAGACATGAATAAAGGGGGCTTGTGCGGATACTTTTGAAAGCATCAAAAATCTAAATTTTTTTTTATGGAAAAACTAAACAAATTTAAATTAGTACTTCTTGTACTGATGACATGGTCCGTATTTTCATATGGCCAACAAAAACAGATTACCGGAAAGGTAATATCCAAAGATGATGGTTTGCCCTTACCAGGTGTTTCTGCAGTTGTTAAAGGTACTAGCATAGGTACGGCAACGGATGTTAATGGTAAGTTTAATTTATCGGTTTCTTCTGATGCTAGCACATTGGTATTCTCTTTTATCGGTTTTGAAATCAAGGAGGTTGATATTACTGGCAAAACAACAGTAGATGTGGCCTTAGAAACTTCATCAATTGGGTTAGATGAGGTTGTAGCAATTGGTTATGGTACAGTTAAGAAAAGTGACCTTACAGGGGCGGTCTCTACCATTTCGAATGACGTGCTGGAAGAGCAGCCTACTGCTCGTATCGAACATGCGCTTCAGGGGCGTTCTCCCGGTGTTGTAGTTCAGCGTTCAGGCGGAAATGTGGCGCGAGACGATATGAAAATTCGAATTAGAGGAACGAACTCTATAACAGGAAACAACCAACCACTAATTGTTGTTGATGGTTTTTTAGGTGGCAACCTCGGCGAGATTAATCCACAGGATGTTGCATCGATGGAGGTATTGAGTGATGCTTCTGCTACATCTATTTATGGTTCGAGAGGTTCTAATGGTGTTATTCTGGTTACCACCAAAAAAGGTAAAGCCGGAAAAGTGAAAGTTTCCTATAATGGCAATGTAGGATGGGATAAGATTTATAATAAGATGGATCTTTATGGAGCTGTTGATTATATGGAGCTACATAATCAGATTGGTTTTGAAGAGTCTGGAATTAATAACAAATGGTTCTCTGATGCTGAGATTGATGCTTACCGCAATGGAAGCAAGCAAGGTACAGACTGGCAAGATGCTGTTTTTAGAACAGGATTTAAACAGGAACATCAGGTTTCATTCTCTGGAGGAAATGATAAGAGTAAATTCTTTAATAGTATTGGTTATTCAGAGATGGCCGGAATTATGCTAAATGATGAGTTTCAGCGCATCACATTTCGATCAAATTATGAGCATAAAATTAATGAAAAAGTAACTACTACTTTAAATGTTAATTTTATGCGAAAAGAAGGTAGTCAAGGGTATTATTATCCAGACAGGATGCAGGATGTTTATACCTTCTCCCCAAATATTCCGGTTATTGATCCAGAAACTGGAGATTATTCTCTGGCAGGGCCTTATGGTTCTTCAACTGCCGAAAATCCAGTGCAGACAGTAGAAATTAAGGATAATGTGTCTATCTCAAATAAGTTTCAGGCAAATTTTGGTTTAGATTACGAAATACTTAAAGGACTAAAGTATAGTTTTTACTTGGGTTCTGTTTTTTATAATAGCAATGGTAGAGGATTTAGCCGATATAAAGCAGGTGAATCTCCTAGTTCATCATCTGTTAATAACAATAGTACTACCAGTTATTCTTGGCAGATAAATAACCAGCTGACATATCAGGTGGAGTCAGGAGATCATAACCTGAATTTAGTACTGGTACAGGAAGCTGCAAAAAGTGAAGGCTTGAATGATAATGCTTCAAATAGTACTTTGCTTACCAATTCATTAGGGTATTATAATATTGGAGTGGGATCTACTCCAAGTGTTGGTTCTGGTTATGTAAACAGTCAATTGGCTTCTTTTTTGGGTAGAGCTAATTACTCATTTGCCAATAAATATTTATTGAGTCTTTCAATGCGTGCCGATGGTTCATCAAAGTTTGCTCCAGGCAACCAATGGGCTTATTACCCTTCTGGTGCAATTGCTTGGCATATGCATAAAGAACCATTTTTTGAATCCTTGCGAGAGACAGTAAATTCCTTTAAAGTGAGGTTTAGTCACGGTCAGGTTGGTAGTCAGGCTATAGATAGTTATGCTACTATGTCAAGTTTAATTCCAAAGACAATAGCTCTGGATAGCAAAACGCTTTCGAATGCTGCACAATTAGGTGCTCCTGCGAATCCTGATTTAAAGTGGGAAACGACCACGCAAACTAATGTTGGGTTCAATTCTTCTTTTTTTGAGGGTAGATTAACATTAGATTTTGATTATTACCATAAAAACACAACAGACCTATTATATGGAGTGCCATTTCCTCGTTTTGCCGGAGTGCCGCGAAAAAGCTGGAATCAACCTGCAGAGCAATTGATGAATGTTGGAGAAATGGAAAATAAGGGGTATACGGTTGATTTAAGAGGAATAATCTTCAGCTCAAAAGATTTTATGCTTGAATTAGGTGCAAATATGTCGTATAACAACAATACTTTTGTTGGATTCAGTGGCGTGTTGGCTGATGAAGAAAGAATTGCATTGTCTAATAGTCAGGCGGGTAGTTCAATGAATGGTATTCAGGTTTTTTATCTAACTCCGGGGCATTCGTTAGGTGATATTCATGGTTTGGACTATTTAGGTACCTGGAAGCAAAGTGAAGCGTCTCAAGCAGCATTATACAATGCTTTACCTGGGCATCCTAAGTATCTAGATGTGCCAGGAGAAGATGGTAGCGTGGATTATAAGTATAGTAATGACGATGCGAGGGTACTTGGTAATGGATTGCCAAAGTATAATGTTGGATTTAGTGTTAACATGGTTTACAAAAACTTCGATCTGTCAGCTTTATTTCAAGGTGCGTTGGATTTCGACATTCTGTATATTGATAAATTCATGACGCAGAATTATATGATATCTAAAAGAATGGATAACCGATATACTTCGCAAAACGAATCTGATATATGGTCGCATTATGACAGTTTCGTAACAGCATCGTCTACAGACTATCTAGAAAAAGGAGATTACCTTCGATTAAATAACCTGACATTAGGTTATACGCTTCCCGAGAGTGTAATACAAAAAATTGGATTGAGCAATTGTAGAGTATATGCTAATGGTCAAAACTTATTTACTATTACAGGTTTCTCAGGTCTTGATCCAAGTGTAACATCTACTGGTACCGAAGATTTAAAGCAAGGTGTTGCATGGGGAGCCTACCCAATTCCGCGCACATTTAGTCTTGGTGTTAATTTATCCTTTTAAATCATAAGAAAGAATTGAATATGAAAGCAATATATTTATTATTTGGATTAGTTTTATTGGGCTTGTTTTCTTCATGTGAAGATTTCTTAGAAGAAGAGCCTAAGGCAAATTTGGCCGTCGAATCTTTTTATAAAGATATGAATGATATTACCCTTGCTGTAAATGGTACTGTTGAAAGAGCGCTTAGCGGTAGTGGTACAATGGGTAGTCGAGGTTTTTCTGCCATAGCGTATGGCGATGATATCATGACGACTAATCATGGTGAGAATAAAGCTCAACAAAGAGAAATAGACCAATTTAATGTTTCGGTAGGAAATAGTCAGTTAAACGATGCATGGAATGGTTCATATGAGGTAATCAATCAGGCAAATGCAGTGTTGGGTAATTATGAAAGTGCTATAACAGAATCAAACTTAACTGAGGTTGAGGCTATGGTTTCAATTGCGCGTTTTTATAGGGCTTTGTATTATTTTGAATTGGTAAGAGGTTGGGGAGATATTCCTATGCCTACTTCATCCGTTGTAGATACAAAATTAGCAAGAAGTCCTGCTGCTGATGTTTTTAATCTTGTAGCAAATGACTTGGAAGAGGCTATAAAATGGTTACCTAATCAGCAAGGTTCTAATAGAGCATATCCAACAGTTTGGGCTGCAAAAACCTTATTGGCCGATGTTTATATGACCATGGCAGGATGGCCTTTGAAAATGGGTGCGGAATATTATGGTAAAGCACTTACTTTACTGACTGATGTAAAAGATAAATCTGGAGCTTCGCTTGAGCCAGATTATGCTACCTTGTATACCTATCATTTTGATGAAGGAAAGAACTACGTTAAAGAAGCAGAATATAATAATGAATTTATTTTTCAGCTAATAGGAATTTATAGAACAGTGCAAGGGTATGGTTATGCGACCAATATGGGGGTTTCATATGTAGATAGTAGATTTGGTGGTTGGAACGATATTGTTGTTGAGATTGGGTATTTTCAACGTTTCCCACGCGATGATCGTTTTGCGTTTACATTTAATGAGTTTGGTCATCAGCGCCCTACGGATAACGAACCAAATCCAAATGAAACTGTACCATGGCAACAATTTAATTCAGGACATCCAACTTTTAAGAGGTTGCAGTATAACTGGTTGATTCCATTTGAGTGGTTTAGGGATAATTATCGGAATTTTGATGTATACCGTTATACCGAGGTATTGTTGATGTTTGCCGAAGCTGATGCCATGGTAGATAACGACGTTAGTGCAGATGCATATGCTGCCATTAACTCGGTACGTGAGAGAGCAAATAAATCTAAAATTGATGCAGGTGCAGATCCTATAAGTTTTCACTTAGAGGCCGGATTATCAGCTGAAGCATTTAGAGATGCTGTTTTGGAAGAAGTATCTTTTGAAATTGGAGGTGATGGAAATAAACGTTGGTTTGATTTGCAACGAACCGAGAAGGTAGAATGGGCAAATGCCAGAAAAGCTGATTTTATGTATAATGAAGATGGTTCTGATTTAACTTTCAATAATGATGGAACAAATACTGATGAACCTTATCCTGCGCGCAGATTATTTGATTTGCCTCCTCTAAATTCAATAGATAAAGGGCGTTATTATATGCCAATTCCGGCAGGAGAAATTCTTTTAAATGCAAATTTAGAACAGTATCCTCCTTACAATTAAAACAGAAAAATCACATTTGTAATTGACTGTTCTTAAGTAAGTCAAAACTGTTATCCCCGAGTTCGTATTAATTATGACCTCGGGGATATTTTTATTTTACTGCTTATGCTTTCTTTTGTATCGCTAGATAAATATCGATTACCAAGTTTCTATATCCTTGATGTTTTCTAATCATATATTACTTAAAGGTATCTGATAATACCATTTGGGTGTAACAATAATTCGGTACCACATTCTTCAATAATATTCATAATCTATACATTCTGCTTAAGTAATACCGATGTAGAATAGAAGTAATCACTAAATGTACTCTAAAGCAAAATAATATTACTCATATATATGCTTATCTAATAAAAGATAGACTTTTTTGCATTTACACATTAACCGAAAAAAACCATGAATAAAGTAATCACAAGCGTTGTAATAGTTTTGTGCATGTGCTTAAATGCTTGCACAAGCACATCAGAAAATAAACCTGCAAAAAAGAATTTGGCAAAACCAAACATCATTATTCTTTTGGCCGATGATATGGGCTATGGAGAATTAGGTTGTTATGGTCAAAAATTAATTAAAACTCCATTTCTAGATAAACTGGCATCGGAAGGTGTGCTTTACTGATTTTTATGTTAGTTCCTCGCTATACATCCGTAATGATTAGCGAAGATGGCATTCAAGGCCCGTATAAAATAGTTGCTGGCCCAGTTTTCCATAATCGACCAGACTTACATAAACACAATAACGAAGATCCAACTGTTTGGTACAGTGGTGGACGATATTATATCATGTATAACCACTGGCCTTCCAAAACCTGTCACTTTTTCTCTTCCGAGGATGGCATAAACGATTGGACTTACCGCGGTATAGCCTATAAAAAAGGAGAATCTAAAATATTTAAATATACTGATGGCACGGTAAATATGTGGGAGTTTGTTGAACGACCAACAGCGCATGTAGATGCAGAAACAGGGCATGTTACTCACTTTAACTTCTCGGTAATTGATGTAGGTAAAGGTGGCGATCAAGGTAATGACAAACACGGAAGTAAAATTGTGGTAGTTCCTTTTGATGGAGAAGCGTTTGATAGAGATATGCAGAAAATTGTTGACCAAGAAAAGGCAGCAAGATCAAAGAAGTAATCAGGATCAATTCAAAAACAAGAACTAATATGAAACAGACTTTTTTCATTTGTGCCATATTGATGTTTTTTACGGCATGCCAAATAAACGTAGAAACCAATCAAGATGAGCAAGCAAAAACGCTGATAGATTTTTTTCAACCCTTCGAACAGCAAGCACCTTTAGTTTCTGTTGGAGTTTGGGGGCACGAAGATGTGTTACCTCGCGATACAGCAAATGGATTGGAAGATAAGTCTGTTTTCGATGAGAAATTGGGAAAAAACCGCCCTGCAAACTGGTGCTATTGGGATGGAAGTATTGTTAAAGATGACGAAGGTAAATATCATATGTATGCCAGCCGTTGGGAGCAATCGTGGCACCATGGGCAAGGCTGGACCAAAGGTTCAAAGGCTATGCATTCCGTGAGTGATCATCTATATGGACCATACAATGATTTAGGCGAAGCTTGGCCGCAATGGAACAATAGCAAAGGTCATAATGTAATTGGTTTGCGCATGCACGATGGTCGGTATGCTTTAGTGGCCAGTGAGGTAGTTCCAGGTCAGGTTTTTGTATCCGATTCTCCGTATGGCCCCTTCGAATTGTTGGGCGAGTTTAAAATAGACCCCAATGGGTATTATCCAGGTTGGGGTCGATACAACGAGTTGGATGATGGAGCTTTAAGAGGTGGCGGTGTTGGAAATTTAGCTAATGTAATGATAATACTTCGTCCTGATGGTAGGTATATGATGATTGCGCGCCATTGTGTGGCCATAATTTCCGATGATGGAATTTTAGGGCCATACAAAATGATGTCGGACAAAGCCTGGTTGGGTGTAAAAGATATGCCACAATTTAAAAACGAAGATCCAACAGTATGGTATAGCGACAGCCTTTATCATATTGTGGTGAACCATTACCAACATGACAGAACCTACCATCTAACATCGGAAGATGGGATGCACAATTGGAAAAATAGAGGTTTGGCCTATAGTAATGACCATGGTGTTTTTCGTCATAAAGATGGAACACAGGAGAAGTGGTTTACGGTACAGCGCCCAACCGTTTATACCGAGAATAATGAAGTAAAAGCTTTTAATTTTTCTGTTATTGATGTGCATAAAGGCGATGATGCAGGAAACGATGAAAATGGAAGCAAAGTAATGGTGGTGCCTTTTGATGGAGCTGCTTTTGGTAGGCATATGCGAAATTTGGTAGATACTGAGCATAAAACGGCAGACGCCACGCCGCCCCCTACTTCCTGGCAATCGGTGGATATCGGAACGGTTCATTCAAAAGGAAATGCTGGATACGATGAAGTAGTGAACACCATACGCATTAAAGCCACAGGTAATCGGTTGGATGAAAAAACGGATGCTTTTCATTTTACTTACCAAAAGATGAGTGGCGATGTATCTACAAAAGTGTTTTTGCTTTCCGACGAAATTTCAGGAGGAGATATCCAGTCGGGTTTGATGATGCGCAAAAGTTTAGATGCAGGTGCACCCTTTGTTTTGGCATCATTTACCAAAAATGGAAAGTTTACCTATAAACAGCGGGCTAATCTTGGAGAAAAGGTTTCCAAGTTAAAAACAGCAAACCTTCAAACACCCTATTGGGTTCGTTTGGATAAAAAAGCCAATACTATTACTTGCTATACGTCTACCAGTAATCGTATGAACTGGGATTTTATGGGAGAAACTGAACTTGATTTGGGAGATGAATTTTATGTTGGAATGGCTTCCACCTCCAATGGAGCACCCAACAAAAGTTTAGCCCGATTTAAAAATGCAGACGCGCACAATTATGGCCATCCTGCAAAAGATGGCATTGTGATGCATACCTTCCCTGACACTATTCCTTCATCAGGGATAATAGAATTTGAAGCGGAAATTGAGTCCGTTCGTACTGCTGATGTGTGGGTAGAATTAGAATGTGTACAAAACGGTGAAAAATATAAAGTTTTGCGCAAACGTTATTGGAAAAGTGGTAAACAGAAGTTGGTATATGATGCAGGTAAGCCACTTAATCCAAAGCATAGCTATTGGTTTGTAATAAAGGCGGTGCAAATGCATTTTCACGATAGCGAACACATGCATGCTGGGTTTAAAAAGGTATTTGTAAAATAATTGTTTTTCGTTTACTAAGGTGTTCCTATTGTGTTGTAAGTTAAGGGTTAGTGTGTTTTTGTTTTGAGCATTGTTAGGTAATGAAATTAATGTGATAGGACTCCTGAAATAAAGAAAAGACTGTTGAGGACATTTGAAATAGGATAAATTATCCTGCGGTACTTTTTATTTATTCTGATACAATTCATTATTGTGGCTTTTTAATTAATTGCCATTCGATAATTAAAACTAAATATATCTGGAATGAATAATCTACGAATAACAATGTTAGTAGTTTTTGTTACCTGCTCTTTAATATTACAGGGACAAACACTAAAGGAAAAAGCTCAAGCAAAAATCAATACTCTTGAAACCCTAATAACAGAGTGTGAGTTGCAAGGTATTGATGCATTAAAAGAAAAAATGACCGTTAGAACAGCGGAGGTGTTTTTAGATTTTGCAGACTGGGATGAGTCTCATCAAACGGAGAATATTGATGCGTTTAAGCTCGTTAAAATATATAAAGATACAGCAGCCAAGGCAGCAGAGTTTTTGCCAGACTTTGAAAGACGAGAAGTCATCGTTATGTTAGATGATGCAATAGCTTACCTAACAAAATTAAAGGAAGGCATTTATACAAGAAAAGTAATTCCGAATTTAGATTGGTCGCAGGTTTCACATGAAGGTGATCAGTTAACATTTAATGGTAGGCCTTGTTTTACGGCTGATTATACCTGGAAACCAGCAACGGCTAAGTTAACCGAATTCCATGGAAATGAGGATGGATTTTATATTGACCAAAACAAAGTAAGTAATGTTAATGGTGATATTAATGCAGGAACCTGGAATGCGATAAATGCAAAGCCATCAGGAACCGTTGGTTTTATTTTTATCGGAAATAAAAATGTACCGCAATGGGCAGAAGATGAGTATGGTCCAGGTTTTAGAATGAGAGAGAATACATATACTGGGTATGATATTGATAATCCTGGAGCAAGAGATATTCAAGGTAAACTATTAAGAAAAATAGTTCCAGTTGCTGCTGGCAAAAAATATAGCGAGTTAGGGTATATGTTATGTAACGAGCCTCATTTTTACACCACTAAAAGTAAAGATACCGATAATGAAGATGACTGGGATTGGGCAAGCGGTCCAGTTTCAGATTATACAATTGATAAGTTTAAAATTTGGCTAAAAGATAAGCATGGGGATATAGCCGAATTAAATTCGCATTGGGGAACCAGTTTTGCTTCATTTGATGACGTAAGTATTGATATCCCAATTTATACGGGTTTAATAGGATCTCCGAAGTGGTACGATTGGGTTAAGTTTAATAGAGTTAGAGTAACACAATGGTATAGTGATGTAAAAGATACCATTCAAAAATATGATGCCGATGCTAAAGTTCATCTTAAAATAATGCCTAACCTTTGGACAGATAATAAACGAGGTCACGGAATTGATATGGAGGCGTTAACCGAATTGAGCGAGATAATAGGAAATGATTCTGGTTCGGAAAATGCACCTATGTGGGGAGAGCCGCATGAGTGGCAAGAACATTATGCCTTTGATTGGAGAGAGTTATATATGGGATTTGATTTTTATAAATCGGTAAGCCCCGAAAAGATTTCATATAATACAGAAACACATTATTTGTCTACAGGAAGATCACGTGATTTATTTCAAGACCCTTTATATGCAAGGGCTACCTTTTGGGCAGCAGCTACGCATGGCTTAAATGCCAATCAAATTTGGGTTTGGGGAAGATTAGAGGATGGTTCAATTAAAAACAACGTTGGAAATGGTTATGCTGGATCTAACAATCAACAGCCACGTATTATCAATGAGGTGCACTCTGTTCATATGGACTTAAACTCATATTCCGAAGAGATTACGGCAATGCAACGTCAGCGAAAACCTATCAGAATTTTTCATTCAGAAACATCGGCCATTAATAAGGCTAAGCACATGGATGACGTGTTTGAATTATATGAGCACTTAAATTTTGAAGGAGTGCCTATAGGTTTTGCTACAAAAAACATTATTACAAACCAGCAGTATGATACTTGGGATGTTATTTTGGTATATAAAACACAATTTGTTACCCAGGATGAACTGGATGCCTTACAGTCGTATTTAAATGGAGGAGGTACTGTAATAACTGATAATGCAAGTCTGGCAAAGAATGAATACAGTCAATCTTTAGGAAGTTTAACAGCTGGAGTAGGAACAATTATTAATGCCAATACATTAGAGGAGATGCATAAAAAAGCCTTTGAGTTAGTAGAGGCTAAAGGATTAATGCCAGCGGTAAGTGTAACGGAAACAAATGGCATTTATAAAAAAGGATGCGCATGGAAATGTATTAAAAACCAGGACGGTAATGATGTATTGTCTATTGTTAATCTAGGTAAAACCGATGCTAAACTAAATATTGTATTAAAGGATGCTTTTGTTGGTACAGCTTGTTTTGATTTACTCAATGGAGTTAAAGTGAGTAACCAGCCTACACTTAAACCTAACGAGGTTTATTTTATAGAAATTAAGGATGAAGAAGGTTTAGGGATTTTTGGACCTTCCGCTGGTCTTCAGACTGATATGGCTTCGTTATTTCCAAATCCATCTAACGGAAGGTTTAATATTAAGTTTTATGAATTTCAGAATGCAATAGAATTAAGCGTTTTTAATATGTCAGGGCAAACGGTATTAAACAAAGAATACAAGAGCGTGGATACAGTGCGAGTTGACATGGGAGACTTTCCGAAAGGGAATTATTTAGTGAAAGTATTTTCCGGAGAACTCTATCAAAGTTTTATGCATAGCAAACTATAGTTTATATAGTCTATTTCCAAAGTTACCTGTAAGGGAGGCGAAATCGCCTCCTTTTTAATTTTTCCTATTCTTTTAATGTACGCTCAGGTTCCTTTAAATGACTCAGAGGTAAAAATAAATTGTAATTATTTCCCTATTTGCATAGGGAAAATATCTACAAAAAAATAAATGATGAAGATGAAATTATCTGTCAGTTTTATAGTAATAATTCTTTTAAGCAGTTTAGCTCTTCAGGCTCAAAATACAGAACAAGAAGTTAGAATTAAAAAGAATTTTAACGAAGGATGGAAATTTAAGCTCGACGATCATCGTGATTATTGCGATAAGGCATTTAATGATGAGGAATGGCGAGCGCTTACTTTGCCTCACGACTGGAGTGTGGAGGCCGAATTCAATAAGGACCATTCTGGTAGAAATGCTTTTTTACCAGGAGGAATAGCTTGGTATCGTAAAACCTTTGAGGTAAAAGAAGATCTTTCCAGCAAGCATGTTGAACTCCAGTTTGATGGCATATATAAAAATGCAAGCATTTGGTTGAATAATCATCATGTAGGAACGCAAAGAGATGGATTTACCAGTTTCTATTACGATATCTCTGAGTTATTAATAGTAGGAGAAAACACCTTGGCAGTTCGAGTTGATAATTTCATTCAACCTAATTGTAGATGGTATACTGGTTCTGGAATATACCGAAATGTTTGGCTAACAATTACCGAAAATACGCACGTAGCTAACTGGGGTACGTACATCACAACACCAGAAGTAAGTAAAGAAAAGGCTTTAGTGAAGGTAGCTACCAGTATTGAGAACTTTGATGAGGCCAAAGAGATTGAGGTGGAGGCTACAGTTTATGATGCCTCAGATAATATAGTAGCCATGGAGAAGAGTGTGGTTAAAGCACTACGTTATCGTTCGGTTGAGGTGCTTCAAGAATTTGAGATAGAAACGCCCATGTTATGGGATTTAACAACAGCTAATCAGTATAAACTTATTACGAAACTTAAATGTAATGGTGAGTATACAGATGTGTATGAGTCAAAATTTGGAATAAGAACATTAAAGTTTGATGCAGAAAAGGGATTTTTCTTAAATGGTAAGGGTGTAAAGATGAAAGGTGTTTGTTTACACCATGATGCAGGCCCTTTAGGAGGAGCTGTACCTATTGAAGTTTGGGAAAATCGTTTGAGCTTGTTAAAAGATATGGGCTGTAATGCCATTCGTACGGCGCATAATCCAGTATCTCCTGAATTTTTAGACTTATGTGATGAGATGGGTTTTTTAGTGATGAATGAGTTTGTAGATAAATGGACGAATCAATATCGATCAAGCACCGATCAAGCTTTTGCATATTATAAAGAGCCTTTTGCCGATCCAAATTATGATGTGGAATGGCAACGAAATTTCGAAACTACTATCAAAAGAGATAGAAACCATCCATCAGTTATTTTCTGGAGTGTTGGTAACGAGAACTTTTCTCCAGGTACAGGTGAGCAAAAAAATGGATTACGCAGGTATGCATCTTTTGTGCGTGATTTAGATCCAACACGTCCAGTTATTTCTGGTATGGAGAGAGGGAAGGATATGCCAGTGCAGGATAAAGTAAATGCGATTATAGAAACGTGTAAATACATGGATGTAATTGCGCTTAATTATGGCGAGCAATGGTGTAAATTAATTAGCGAACAAAAACCAGGAATGCCTTATGTGAGTACCGAGAGTTATACCTATTTTAATAGCGAACTAGAAAAGCGCTTTGCCAATATTGAGCGCAGTCCTTGGCTTGATGTAATGGACAATGAAAGCAACATGGGACTGTTCTTGTGGGTTGGTTTAGATTACTTGGGCGAGTCACGCACTTTTCCTAAAACAGGAACCAATGCTGGTTTAATTGATATGGGAGGATTTCGTAAGAATAGTTCGTACTTGTACGAAGCTTTTTGGAGCGAAAAGCCTATGGTACATATGGAGGTGTATGATGGAGATGCGGATGACTTTTCAACTTCTGGACGATGGGGATGGCCGCCAATGAGCACCAATTGGAATCATAATGCAGGAACTCAATTAGATTTGGTAACCTATACAAATTGTGAATCGGTTAATCTTTACCTCAACGGAAAATTACTAGGAAATAAAAAACTAGCTGAGTTCAATAATTGGATTATGAAGTGGAAGCAAGTAGCTTTTAAAGCTGGTACTTTAACTGCCAAAGGGGTTGTAGATGGTAAAGAAGTTTGCGAGCATAGTTTAAAAACAGCTGGAGAAACTAAAAAAATAAAAGAAAAGGTAATCCATAATAATGATATTGTGCGAGTTGAACTTCAGCTTTCAGATAAAAAAGGCACTAGTGTGATTCATATTGAAAAGGAGTTGGGTTTTGCGCTAGAAGGGCCTTGCGAAATAATAGGTATCCATAATGGAGATATGGCTTGTATTACTCCTTTTAAAAATCATGAAAATAGAATTACCCATCAAGGAAAATGTGCGGTACTTATTAAAATAAATCAGCCTGAATCAGAATGTAAGTTGATCGTTTCTGCCGAAGGGGTGAAAACTAAAATAGTGAAGTTGTAAAGTGTTGGTTATTTAATTTTTGACAGGATTATCCTAATTATAAATAGATTTTTAACCTATAATAAATGATGGCAAAATTTACATTATTAGCATTCATATTAATGCTAACACTTCAATTAAAAGCGCAACAAAAATACACAAGCGATTGGGAATCCTTACAAAATTACGAAGCACCAGAATGGTACGAAGATGCCAAGCTTGGCTTTTGGGTACACTGGGGAGTATATTCGGTTCCAGCCTTTAAAGGCAGTCATGCTGCAGAATGGTATGGGCGCTGGATGTATTGTCAAAAAGGCCAGAGTAGCAGAGATAACCAAGGATTGGCAACTCATCTGCACCACAATAAAAAGTACGGAGCGCCAGATCAATTTGGGTATAAAGATTTTATTCCCATGTTTAAGGCAGAGAATTTTAATGCCGACGAGTGGGCTGATTTATGCGTAAAAGGTGGAGCAAAGTTTTTTACCATGATGGGAGCTCATCACGATGCTTTTTGCTTGTGGGATACCAAATTAAGCAAATGGAATTCGGTTAATATGGGGCCCAAGCGTGATTTAGTTGGAGAAATGGCCAAAGCAGCTCGAACCAAAGGATTAAAGTTTGGAGTCTCCAATCACACGGCCTGGAATTACAGCTTTTTTCAGTGGAATCATATTAACCGTTACGATGCGATTAATCCAGAGTATCAGGATTTGTATGGCAATCCAATCGTTCAACCCAGTGCCGATACCATTAGAATCTATCAGGGAGAAGAACGTAAAACGTGGATTCCTCGCTCACGTGGCGCAGTGCAGCCCTCCCAAAGGGATATGGATCGTTGGTTAGCCCGTACCAAAGAGTTGGCCGATATGTATAAACCCGATTTGTATTATTTCGATTGGGGTTTTAACCCAAAAATATGGGAGTCGCGCAAGCAAGAGTTTGGTTCGTTTTATTATAATAATGCCATCGAAGCAGGAAAAGGAGAGGTGGGGAATCCTAACGTGGTTTTAAACTATAAGGGTTGGGCTACATGGAAAGAAGGTGCAGCCGTGCGTGATTTTGAGCGTGGCGGAATGAAAGATATTGCTCCGATGGTATGGCAAACCGATGATTGTGTTTACGATGATCATAATTGGGGATTTGTAGAAGGTACGCCTATTAAACCAACTAATTTAATTGTGGATCAGCTAATGGATATTATTAGTAAACGAGGGGTGTTGATGCTCTCTTTTGCGCCTAAGGCAGATGGAACTTTTCCTGAGGAGCAAAAAACAATGATGTACGAGTTAGGTGCTTGGTTAAAAGTGTGTGGAGAAGCAGTGTATGCAACTCGTCCGTATGAAATATTTGGTCAGGTAGGAGATAAGTGGGGTGAGAAAAATGAAACAGGTCATAAGATGTATACGGCCACAAGTGAAGATGTCCGTTTTACCAGAAATAAAGAAAATACCGTTTTATATGCCACAATTTTAAAATGGCCACAAGATGGAAAAGTAGTGATAGAGTCCTTATCTGATATCGATCTAAAGGATTTAAAATCGATGAAGTTAGTAGGAGGAAAGGGTAAAGTAAGTTATAAAAAAACGGACAATGGGCTGCAACTTCAATTGCCTAAGAAACCAAACTATGGATACGCCTATCCTATAAAAATGACATTTAAAGAAAGTATACCATCGCTTAAATAAACGACTAAGATTATTGGTTTGGCTCCAGAGGGAGTCAACCACAATAAGGTTTATTTGATGATGCACGAGGAATATATCCATTCCCGTGCATTTATTTTTTAATGAAATATCGATAAAAAAAAAGGGTAAAAAAGGAGTCGTCCATATTCTTGTGTTTTTAAACTACATGCTCCCAAGGGTACAGTTGTTAAAGGAAAAATAACAAAAGGAAAAGTTGAAGACATGGACGAGTTTCCAGCAAACCGTAAAAAAGATATAATAATAAGATAAAACTGGCATGAAAAATCGGCATCCAATTTTTGCACAAACTAGGATGATTAGATTTTTTTAAGAGCTCTATATGGCCATTGGAATAAAAAATTAAGCTATGAAACACAACGTACAATTATCATTTAAGATGGTTATTGCCCTATTAGTAATGTGGGCAATACAGGAAAATAAATTAAACTCACAAAACTTTTCAACTGCTGGTTTTTACGAAGTAAAAGATGGTGCTCGAAAAGTGTACAACTTTAATCAGGGATGGCGTTTTTATAAAGGAGACGCAAAAGGGGCTGAGGCGTTTGAATTTGACGACAGCCAGTGGGAGGCTGCAAACCTACCTCATGGTCTGGAGATATTACCTGAAAATGCTAGTGGGGGTAGAAATTATCAGGGGATTGCCTGGTATCGAAAAAAGTTTGAAGTGCCGAATATAGATCAACGAACGCTGATGTATTTTGAGGGCGTAATGGGAAAAGCGGAACTGTGGGTAAATGGTAAAAAGGTAACAGAGCATTTTGGAGGTTACCTTCCTTTTGCGGCAGATATTACTGAATTAATAAATAAGGAAGGAGCTAATTTTGTGGCGGTAAAAGCAGATAATAGCGATAGTAAACTATATCCGCCTGGGAAGATACAAGGAGGTCTGGATTTTACCTATTTTGGAGGTATTTATCGCGATGCTTTTTTAATTCAAACATCGAATGTGTGTGTAACGCTACCAGAATTAAGTTCAAGGGTTGCTGGTGGAGGTGTTTTTGTAGCTACGCTTGATGTGGATGGTAAAAACGCAAAGATGATTGCACGCACAGAGATAAAAAACAATGCTTCAACAACGCAAAATATCGTGGTAAAATCCACCTTAGAAAACGCTGAGCAAAAAGCATTACAATCATTCACTCAAAAAGCAAAAGTAAAAGCAGGAGCTTCGTTTCAGTTAGAGAAAAAGTTTGAAGCTAAAAATGTTCACCTATGGCATCCCGATGATCCTTATCTTCATTATCTGAAAACTGAAATTATCGTAAATGGCAAAGTGGTAGATGAACTACGTACTCGTGTTGGTATTCGTTTGTTTCAGATGAGGGGTTCAAAAGGGCTTTTTGTCAATAAGGAGCCTTACAAGGAAAAAATCATTGGCTGTAACCGCCATCAGGATTATACTTTTGTTGGAAATGCTTTGCCCAATTCAGGACAGTGGCGCGATGTAAAGCTTTTGCGCGAGGGTGGAAGTAGAATCATTAGAGTAGGTCATTATCCGCAGGATCCAGCTTTTTATGATGCTTGCGATGAGTTGGGTATGTTTACCACCACAGCCAATCCTGGTTGGCACTTTTATAATAATGAACAGCCAATTTTTGAGCAGCGTTTATATGAGGATACGCGCAACCTTGTGCGTGCAGGAAGAAATTATGCATCTATTTTAATGTGGGAAACAGCTTTGAACGAAACGCCATATCAGCCGGGGCATGCTATGAATAATATGCACAAAGCCGCACACGAAGAGTTTCCTTTTCCGGGAATGTATACCGTTACCGATTATCACGAAGCTGTAAAGGGTGGTTTGGATATGCACTATCATGGTCATGATTCAACCGTGTGTTCTTTTAATAGGGAATATGGCGATGGAGGTGAGGTGGATAACTGGCACTCGCAAAATGCTACCACACGTGTTAAAATTGAATGGGGCGAAAAAGCTATGCTTGAGCAAGCTTTGATTCAGGCAGAAGTGCTGAATAACCGTTATCCTACGCCTACCTTTCGTATTGGAGGAGCAAAGTGGGCTGGTATCGACCATCAGCGTGGTTATCATCCCGATCCGTTTTGGGGTGGTTTTTTAAATGGCTTACGCATTCCAAAGTATGTGTATCACCTGTATAAAAGTCAATACGATATCAATTATAAGGTTTCCGGAATTAAAACGGGGCCTATGATGTATGTATGCCACGAACTAACACAAGTTTCGCCATCGGATGTAGTAGTTTTTAGTAATTGCGACGAAATACGTATTACCTGGTTAGATGAAGTGCTAAGCACCCAAAAGCCAAGTACCGATTCTAAATATAGTAGTTTACCTCATCCTCCATTTATTTTTAAAAATGTGTTTGATTTTGGTGTTATTAAAACGGAATGGCGTAATAAAATACCTGAGGTAAAAATGATTGTTGAAGGTTTAATAGACGGTCAGGTTGTTTTAAGAGAAGAAAGAGATTATCCTGAGCAATCTGTGGGTTTAGCTTTGAGCGTTTCGGATGAAGGCATGTCCTTAACGGCAGGTGGATCTGATTTTATACCAGTACGAGCAACGGTGGTTGATGGAAAAGGAAATAAAAAAGTATTGGCCTCGGAGTATGTATTATTTCAAGTGGAGGGGCCGGCAGAAATAATAGGAGGGAATGCCAATCAGGGTAATCCAATAAAAACTGAATTTGGTGTAGCTACCGCTCTTATTCGGGCTACCGGCGAGGCGGGTGAAATAAAGGTGACAGCCCATAGTAATGGCTTAAAATCTGGAGAAGTTATTTTTAGTTCATTCGCATGTAAGGATAAAGTATTGTTGGATAAAAGGTATGCCGAAACATCTATGAAGCCATCTGCCGAAACCTCTGTAATTATTCAAAAAGAACGTAGCGATTTGCCGATGGATGTGCAGGAACTTCAAAAGGAAGTTAAGCAGTTGCGATTAGATATTGTTGGTAAAGAGCAGGAGGTGATGGAGCTAAGAAGTCGGCTGAAGAAGTAAGGCGATAAGAAAATTGCTTAGGCTTTGCTTTAATAAGTTGTGAGCAGTAAATATTTTGTTTGAAATAACGCAGAGGCATTAAAAATTTACGGACGAATAAGTACAGGAACGGCCTGGATGGTATTTTGCAGGATAATAAAAAATATAATATGAACCAACTAAGAGCCATCGCATCGCTAATAGTTATTACACTACTATTTGCTGGATGTACCAAGACAACAAAAATATACAACCCAAGCAGAGGAGAAGGGATGTATGTGTTGACCCCTAAAGAGAAAAAAGAACCTAAAATTCATGGAGCTTCCGTGTTTGGTGTTCGACCTAATTCTCCGTTTTTATATACCATACCAGCTACTGGAGAAAAGCCTTTAAAGTTTATGGCGGAAGGTTTGCCCGAAGGTATCTCGGTAAACGAAAAAACAGGAGTTATTTCGGGAAAGATAACAGCTGCAGAAAAGAAGGATTATAGCATTCTTTTTAAGGTGAGCAATGCCCTAGGGCAAGCAGAGAGAAGCTTTAAAATTAAGGTAGGAGATGAAATATGTTTAACACCTCCATTGGGTTGGAACTCGTGGAATTGTTGGTCGCATAACGTGAGTCAAAAAAATGTACTGGCATCGGCGAAAGCCATGGTAGATAAAGGCCTAAAAGATTATGGCTGGACCTACATGAATATTGATGATGTGTGGCAAGGAGAGCGTGGAGGAGAATATAATGCCATTCAGGCTAATCCAGAAACCTTTCCGAATATGAAAGAGATGTGTGATGAGATTCATGCCATGGGATTAAAAGTAGGTATTTACTCAACACCTTGGGTAGTGAGTTATGGCGGTTATATAGGCGGTTCGAGCGATTATAAAGATGGCTGTTGGACTAAAGCTATGGTAGCTGATAAAAAAACAAAGCAAGCGAACCAGCGAATTGCTGAATATACTTTTGATACGGAAGATGCCAAGCAATGGGCAGAATGGGGTATTGATTACCTAAAGTACGACTGGAACCCCAATGAGCCAGCAAGTACCATACGTATGGCAGATGCACTTAAGGCAAGCGGTCGTGATATTGTGTATTCGCTTTCAAATACGGCGCCGCTTCCACATGCCAAGTTATTTGGGCAGCATGTAAATTGTTTTCGTACAGCGGGTGACTTAAAAGATCGTTGGAATCAGGACGGACCACATTTAAATATTCGTGAGCAATGGGTGTTGCATCGCAATTGGATGGAGTCTGGTTTTAGAGGCGGACCGGGTCATTTTCCCGATCCTGACATGTTGGTAGTGGGCCACGTAGCACCAGTAGGTAAAGATATTGAGCCCAAGTCATCCCGCTTAACGGCCGATGAGCAATATAGTCATATCTCCTTATGGAGTTTATGGTCGGCGCCCTTACTTATAGGAGCTCCCATTGAGTTAATGGATGAGTTTACGGTTAAATTATTAACCAATAGCGAGGTGTTGGCTATTCAACAAGACGAAAAAGCAATCCCTGCCAAATCCATCTTACGTTCAGATTTATATGAGATATTTATGAAGGATCTGGCAGACGGAAGCAAAGCCATTGGTTTGTTTAATATTAAAGATGAGGACCAGGTGATTACTTTAGATTGGAAGATAGCGGGATTAGAAGGTGAGAAGCAATTACGTGATATCTGGCGTCATCAAGATATGGGCACATTTACCGATAGCTTTTCTGCCAATGTACCACCTCATGGTGTGGTTTTAGTAAAAATTAAATAAATTGGGCTATATAGCTAAGTGAGCCACCTCAGGGCAAGCCTAGAGGTATTAAACCGTTTGGCGGCACTAATAAATATGTTTTAAGCAGAAAGGGTTTTCGGGATGGAAACTCTTCTGTTGTTTATAGGATTAATTTAAAATAAGGATATGGTAAAAAAAGTATGCTTAGGGTTATTTGTTGCATTAACGACTTTGGTGGGTGCACAAACGCGTTCTGTCATCACTTTATCGGATAACTGGAAATTTTATAAAGGAGATGTAAAAGGAGCAGAGGAAGTGGATTTCGAAGATAAAAAATGGTCAACAGTTTCTGTGCCTCACGATTGGGCTATTTATGGCCCTTTTGATAAAGAAGTAGATAAACAAACCGTTAGAATAGTTCAGAACCAAGAGAAAAAAGCGACCGAAAAATACGGTAGAACAGGAGCTTTACCGCATGTTGGAGTGGCCTGGTATCGCACTGATTTTACGGTTTCGGAATATGAGCAAGGTAAAAAAGTGCTGTTGTCGTTTGATGGCGCCATGAGCAATGCGCAAGTGTTTGTTAATGGTACAAAAGTAGGATACAACCCATATGGTTATAGCTATTTTTACTTTGATATCACGGATCACTTAAATACTGAGGGGAAAAATACCTTAGCCGTCCGACTCGAAAATCCTTCTAAAGCATCGCGCTGGTATCCTGGTGCAGGTTTGTATCGTAAGGTGCAACTGGAGGTGAAAAATCAGTTTTGCTTTACCAAGTGGGGGACTTTTATTACCACGCCTTTTATAGATGCCGAGCAAGCGCAAGTAAATATTAAAACGGAAGTGACAGGTGAGGATGTAGAGGTAGAAACCATCATTAAAAACATGCAGGGTAAAGTGGTGGCAAAGCATTCATCTAGCCAGCGTTTTGGTGATGCGTTAGAGCAAAATATCGCCGTTAAAAACCCGCAGCTGTGGAGTACAGAAACGCCTGTGTTATATACGGCTGAATTAAATCTTTATCAGAATAAAAAGTTAGTGGATGCTCAAAGCATTCGATTTGGAATCCGTTCTATCTCTTATTCGGCCGAAAAAGGTTTTCAGTTAAATGGCAAAACCACCAAGTTTAAAGGTGTGTGTTTGCATCACGATTTGGGTCCATTAGGTGCTGCGGTTAATGTGGCAGCTTTGCGTCGTCAGCTTACTATTATGAAAGATATGGGCTGTAATGCCATCCGCTCGGCGCATAATATGCCATCGTTTGAGCAATTGGAACTGGCCGATGAAATGGGCTTTTTGTTTTTGGCGGAGAGCTTTGATGAATGGGCTAAACCAAAAGTTGAAAATGGTTATAACCTGTATTTTGAGGAGTGGGCAGAAAAGGATGTGGTTAGTTTGGTTAGGGCTACGCGTAATCATCCGAGTATTGTTATGTGGAGTTCGGGTAATGAAGTGCCCGATCAGCACGGAAGTGTAGGGGTAAAGAGAGCCAAGTGGCTGCAGGATATTTTTCATAGAGAAGATCCTACGCGACCTGTTACAGTGGGTATGGATCAGGTTAAAGCGGTTATGGAAAGCGGATTTGGTTCTATCACCGATGTGCCGGGCTTAAATTACCGAGTGCACCTGTACGAAGAGGCCTACGACAAATTTCCGCAAGGGTTTTTATTGGGTTCCGAAACGGCTTCAACCATATCCTCCAGAGGTAAATATAAATTCCCTGTTGAGTTTACAAATATGAAGCGTTATGCGGATAACCAATGTTGTTCGTACGATTTTGGCCGTTGTAATTGGAGTAATGTGCCAGACGATGATTTTGTTTTGCAAGATGATAAGGATTGGGTGATTGGCGAATTTGTTTGGACAGGTTTTGATTATCTGGGCGAGCCAACGCCGTACGATCGTCAATGGCCAAGCCGTAGCTCGTATTTTGGTATTTGCGACTTAGCGGGCTTGCCTAAGGATAGATTCTATCTGTACAGAAGTCGTTGGAATACCGAAGATGAAACTTTACATATTTTGCCCCACTGGAATTGGGAAGGCCGCGAAGGGGAAACAACACCAGTTTTTGTATATACCAATTACGATAGTGCCGAGCTTTTTGTCAATGGAAAAAGTCAAGGGGTACAAAAGAAAAGCCACCAAAGCAATCAGCATCGTTATCGTTTAATGTGGATGGATGTAAAATACGAGCCGGGTAGCATTAAAGTGGTGGCCTTTGATAAAGAAGGAAAAGCAGTGGCCGAAAAAGAAGTGCATACAGCCAGTGCACCGTACCAATTAAAGTTATCGGCAGATAGAGAAACCATACAAGCCGATGGCGAAGATTTAAGTTACGTAACGGTTACGGTAGTGGATAAAGACGGTAATGTATGTCCGAATGCAGACCATCAGTTAAACTTTAAAGTATCGGGGCAAGGAACATATAAAGCAGCTTGTAATGGCGATGCATCATCCTTAGAAATGTTTCACCAACCCACCATGAAAGCCTTTAGCGGAAAGCTAGTGGTGTTGGTGCAATCGTTAAACGAGGCGGGCGAAATAACGCTTAAAGTTTCAGGAAAAGGACTAAAAGCAGCTAGCTTAAAACTACATACCACGGAAAAGTAATAGCGTCTTTTGCGAACAAAAAAGCGACCTTATAATAAAGTCGCTCACATATATAATTTAAAACAAGGGTTGAAGCTATTCAACCCTTGTTTTGTTTAGTGGGTTTTATCAATTATGGGTTAATATCTATAATAAGTGCAGGATAAATAACTGGAAGCTAGTAATACAGCGGTTTTGGAGGTGTTTTTAATGGTAAACATGACAGGTTAACCGGTTTAACTGGTGTTTTAGTTGGTAAATATGACGGGTTGGCTGGTTTAGGTGACAGGTTAGCCGGTTTTGTGCCCGGGTAAATAAAAACAAAAAAGGCTTATTTAGAATATTTATTGATATGAAATAATCTATATGATTAGTAGTGTAAAATATTATTTTTAGGAGCGATAAAAGAGAAATAACAACACCTTAGGTGTATTTACTGGGGAGTTGGCAACAACTATAAATGCATTACGCAAGAAAAAATGATAATATAAAAATGCAAAAAGAGGAAGTTAGCACAACCAAGAAGGTATTTACAATAATCTTGGCAATTTGTTTATTTTCAGCAATGGGGACTGGATTTTATCTTAGCAGAAAAGAAAATAAAGAAATTGATAACAATCTGAAGACAATGAAAGGAGTTGTTATTGATGTGTATTCCCAAAGCTCACGAGGTGAAACATGTGTTTATGAAATTAACATTAAAGGAATTAAATACCAGAATCATGAAGCTTTAGGAAAGCATAGAATTAATATTGGAGATAGTGTTTTCGTTGAGTACTCATCAAAGAATCCTGAGTACAGTAGAATAAATTTTGAAAAATGACATAGCATGAAACTAAACTGTATTGAAATCTCAATAAACAATGAAGAGTTAGGCTGTCAAGTAACTTTCTCTGAAAAAAGGAGCTTAGGAGAAAAGGCTGCTAATATGTCGGTTCAAGAAATCATTGATTCAACAGGTAAGTATTTGTTAATTCAAAGGTCATATGCAGACTATGAAGATGAAAACGAATATGTTTATTATGAAACTCACGATGGGAATTTTGCTGGTGAACTCGTTGATTATGAAATTACATTGTCAAAACAATGCTTAGAACTGGACCAAACAGAAGGAAAAATTATAGTTTCGATAAGTCCGACCGCTAAAGAATATAGAGAACTAAAGAAGACTCTTCCATTGCTGGTAAACAAATCTGGGAAGCTAATAATAAATGAATAGAAAATAGCAGTTGCCAACACGCTAGTATAAAGCATATGGCGTTCGTAGCTTTTAGGAAGTGTAGTTCTCGAATTGAACACCGCCAAATCTTTGATTTGGCTTTAGAAATGAAAAGATAAAAACAAATAAAAGATTTGGCTCAGTGCAGATTGGAATGTTTGGTTCGTTAAATCGCCAAACGCTTCATCTAGCCAAACGTTAGTAACTATAGAATGAAGAATGTAATAATTATAGTAATAGCCTTGACTTGTTTATTCTCTTGCAAGAATAATGGGAACTACATGTTTGAATCTAAGAAATTTTTAAAACAGGTTGTTGGCGAATTAAGTGACAGTTCGTGTACTTTTATGACACACTCATATGGTGCATTCTCGACTCCAATGGTGACTGCAGAACAACTAGAAAAAGATTTGGCACCATACTTTGGAGATAATGTATGGACACGAATAAAAGTACAGCGTGATCTCAGTAAGTCGTTCGAAAATGACATTGAAGTTTTTAGGAATCAGGTAGCAATTAGTGAGTTCAATAATTTTAAGAAGGAATTGAAAAGCAAAGACCTTTCTTTCTGGAATGAATTGGCGGAAAAGTATGGTTGCATGAAAGGATATTCTATTCCAATATTTACAGACAATTTTGAATATGCTTTCGTTTATGAATATGCGCTAGCAGGACCTCTTAGTGGGGTGGGTTCATGTCGTATTTATCGACAGGAAAATAAAAAATGGATTTTAATAAAGACATTTAATGAATGGGTAAGTTAAAAACTACAGTTGCAAATAAAAGCTAATACTCAGCTATCGCACGACTATATCAAATGATACAGTAATTTAACCATTACAACTAACTTATGGATCCAGAAGAATTTTTAAATTTCATCAAGAAATCCGATCGCGAATTAAAAGAAGCGATGGCCATAGAAAAGGCTTTTAAGAAAAAGCTTTCGGAGGAGCTCTTTAGGTTTGTATTTGAGTATTATCCAGAATTTGAAGTTTATCGTACTAAGGTATCGGCTGAGTTAAAGGATAAGTGTGCATATTGCTCTGCTCGCATGTTAGATATGCTTTCAAACGTTATTTCTAGTCAAAAGGACAATACGCCTTTTAAGGAGGGTAGTAGAGCGCCCAAGGTAAAAACAAGAGCAGAAAGCGAAAAGGAGCTTCAGGCCTTTATAGCTCAAATAAACGAAATTAAAGGCGACTTTGAAGCAGACATAGCTTATGCTGAAGAAATACATTGGGAAGATTATGAGGAAGAAATAAAACATCAACGGTTTAAAAAAGAATTGCACGATAAAGCAAAAGAAATACTGGTTGAGTTTTACGAAGAAGATGTGTTGGCTTTAGAGGCCGATTATTTAAGAATGTTAGATAGCTACACTTACAGTTTAGCAATACATGTACTTATTGAAGCTGTATATGATATGATGGTATGAAGAAGATGATATTGTTTAAATAGCTTTTTGCACGATTATATTAAGGAGAGTAGGAGCCATATTGCCACGCAAGCTAATGTGGTTATCAAAAGTATTTTCAGAAGCATACGACCAAACTTAGCTAGTGTTATTGTATAAGTAGAGATGCTTTCTGCTTTAAGGCATTTAGTCATCTCACCGAAAAAACTATCGTATTCAGCAATAAATTCAGATGACTTGCATGGTGTAATTTGTATTTTTCTCCCAGTATTCAAATATAAAATCATCACTTGTCTTCCTATTCCATTGCTCATGAATTGACCAATCGAATGTTGGTAATATTTAATTTCTTTAAAGCTAAATAGCTGTTCGTTAATTTGTATGGTGCTGGTTTCTGTATTTATTTCAATATCCAATAGTTTCCAAAAAAGAGGCTTTCGAACTAAATATAGGAGGAAAATAAATAAGGTAGTTAGTAAAGCAGGGTAGTGAATATTACCGAATAGGATGATTAAAAATAGGTATAAGAATATACATATTATAATGGCTAATACTAGGTGCAAAGGGTTTTTGATAATGTGAAACTTGAAATTCATTGTTGGTGATGTATAGGTTTGGTATTAAAGTTTAATTGCTTCTTAATTGGGGTTCTGAAGATACAAAAAAGCTTGAAAAACGTTTGCTTGGTAA
>NZ_LXYE02000034.1 GCF_001659685.2 Labilibacter marinus | reverse complement strand
AATAAATTAGGTTCTGTTTTAATTTCTGTTGGGTACATATGCTTTTATTATAAAAATTGGTTTATTCGTTTTTAGTCACTCCTCATTAGTTAACTTACGAAGTTATCAACTACCCTTATCTTCTTTTTCTTTGAGGATTTCATATATCAACTTTAAATATTTTAAGATATTGCCTAATGTATGAAACAACCACCATAGCAGAGCTAGCGGTATTGTGTACAGTGCGATTTGCACAATCTTATTCATTTCCATATTCATAGAGTTTTGTTTTATGGTTATTACTGCTATTAATTATTTGCAATGGCCCATTGATAATTATTCATTGGTCACAGCTTAATTCTTACTCTACATCCTTAGCGCATCTAAATCCTACAGCAAAGTCGCTCCAGTTGGCTATTAAACCTTTTCGGTAAAATACTTTTTTGCACATTTTGCCCGAATGCCAGCTTCCTCCTCGGATGACACGGTTAGTACCTTGGGCGGGACCTTTAGGGTTATCGTAAACGCGCTGTTGGTAATAGCTTTCTGAATGTCTGTCGGCTACCCACTCCCAAACATTGCCGCTCATATCGTACAAGCCATATGCATTTACCTCGTATTGCCCCACAGGTTCTATTAAGTTTTTCCAGCCTGTGCTGTCCTGTTTGGCTCTTTCCTGATGCCAAGTATCTCCATGCGGAAAGTTCTTGCCCTCTAATTCTCCCCTTGCGGCATATTCCCATTCGGCTTCTGTGGGCAATCTTTTACCAGCCCATTTGGCATAGGCCATTGCATCGCCAAAGCTTATGCCAACCACGGGATAGTTTAAATACTTATCGCCACATCTAAAGATATCGGTATTCCAAAATTCCGGTAGTCGGTGCTTGGTTTCTTGGCAAAATTTTAGGTAGTCTTTGTTGGTGACTTCGTATTTATCGATATAAAAGGAATCGACCTTTACCAGATGAGCAGGACTAAAACCAAGACTGTTCTTCATATCATTTCCCATGATAAACTCGCCGCCTGGCACCAAGGCCATATTTGAATTTTGCTGCGCCAATACAATGCTTGAGACAAATAGAAATAGAAGTAAAATGTGTTTTTGCATAGGGTGGTTTTTAAAGATATAAGAGTTTTAACTGCTAAAATAATATTTTAATAGGAATCTTAACAATCCTGTTCTAAGCAAATAAAAAAGAGAGAAAGAATTTAAGTATCTATTAATTACACAACAAAAAACCACTTTCTCTCAAATCATATCAAAATTAGATTATACAAGTTTTAAAAAGATCGTTTCGAAAAAGTTTATAGATAAGCATCAAAAAGGATATGATTACTGGACGCATCTAGTGTCGATGTTATTTTGTTAATTTATCAAAAGTCAATCTGTACGAGATATTAGTAATGGTTTACGTTCTACTACAGGTAATCTAAATCATATGGGCATAGAAAGAGCTTATAATAAACGATAATGCTAAATGACGTAGCTAGAATCCTACAACATTAAACAGCCGTATAATGGCATCTTTATTAATTTTAAAGTATTCTTTATTGCTATATTTTAAAGGAGGGTCAATACTTCTCATTCTACAAAAATAATTACTTTTAGTAAAAAATATTGAAGTTACACATTTTACAAACACCAATTAGCCAGACTGTCCAACCGCACTAAAACAAAAGGATAATCACAAGTATACTATATATACTTGCGATTAATCTCTTTATTTGAGCTCAGCTTTTCTAATAAATAATTAGTTTTTCTTAGATTTTTTTTCTCTCTTTTCTGCTTTTTTTTCTTTTGGAGTTTTAGCAGGTTCTTTTTTTACGTTTTTCTTTGCGTCTTGTCCTTTTCCCATGATATTATTTATCTAAATGTTATTTGTTTCTCTGTTGCTTGTTTGCTTTTAATTCTGACAAAAATATAGGCTATAAAACTCTATTAAAATTAAATAAAACTTATTGCATATATAAAGCAAACGGTTTAAAGGCAACGGACTATCATATTTGCACTAAACCAAAGCTTATATAGTTTGGCTATAAATTTAATATTTTTACCTTCCAAAGCAATAGGTTTATCTGCAGAACTCTATTCATTAGCAGCATAGAGCGCTATAATCTGTTCTGTTTTAATAAACTTAGTTTCCGAAATAGTTATTTGCATTTATAATGATGAGTTACTTTTATTCTAATTATAGTTAACATTCATTATTCTTTTCGAGAAAGGTTTAAAATGTTTTAATGACTCTCATAACAGCCGAAAAATCGGCATTCCCTTTATAAAAAGAAGAACCTGCTCCAAATTGAAATGAAAACCCATTTTCCCATTCGTAATGCATTTGAGGAAGAATAAGTAATTCCATTTCGTTGCTATCTACTTTTTGAAAGGTAGGGTCGGTATTATTCATTTCTAATCCTACTACCATATGCTTATTAAGGTTGGCAAAAACAGAAGCGTTCAATAAAATAGTATAATCTTTCTCAGGACTATCCGCGCCCGATTCTAACATTACACCAAATAATCCAATTGTACTCCAAACCTCATTAAACCTGTAAGCCGGAACATATAAAAAGTTGAGTTCTAAAATATCATCGTGTATATATTGTTCGCCTATCACCTGAATACCATGAATGAATTTGTTATTCTTAGATGCACCCATTGTCCATTGAAAAGCCAGTTTATAAGCTTCTAATTCGAAATCATGCATCGGAAATTCCAATTCCACGGCAAAACCATCAAACAAGGCATATTCTATTTCAGGAGCCCACTCTACACCTCTTACAGGACCGTCATTTAAGGGTAAATCTGCTAAGGCATTTATTTCTAATTCTCCTTGCTTGGCACCTAGACCTCTAACCAAGTCAAACATGAGTGGTTCTGGAATTTCAACGGTTTCCTTTTCTACTTTATCTTGACTAAAAAGGGTATTACAGATAACTAAAAGCACCATTAATATCTTTAATGGTCTAGGTTGGAAAATAGAAAAATTGATATTTGACATTTGTGCTACTATTTTATTAATGAGAAGTGTTTGCAATAAGTCACAAGCTTAAAGGTGCATATTTCACCTCGTATAGGCAATATTAAAACGGAAATTACATGATGAAATTGTATCTAAAAGACAGGATTTAAAAGATTAAGGCTGTGCGTCCTTCAGGCTCCTTATAATGATTATACTTTATACCCAGCGTTACACACTGGACTGTTGCTGTATGACCTTTGGTCACCTACTGACGGGAAGGTACTCTGAGCTTGAAGCAACAAACGCCGCAAATTGCGGCGCTTGTTATTATTTACTCTGTATGATTTAAATGGCTTGTACATCAACTAATGACCAATGACTAACAACCAATCACAAAACTACCCTTTCATATTAGCGATGCTTTCTTCCAAAGCTTTAATTTTAGCTTCGGCATCAGCTTGTTTTTGTTTTTCAATGGCAACTACCTTTTCTGGTGCGTTGTTTACAAAACGTTCGTTGCTTAGCTTTTTACTCACCGAAATAAGGAATCCTTTATTGTATTTTAATTCCTCTTCTAAACGTTTAATTTCTGCATCTACATCAATTAAATCTCCTAAAGGAATAAAGTACTCGTTGGCCTTAACCATAAACGATAAAGCACCGTTTACTTTTTCGGTCACAAAATTTAATTCCTCGGCATTAGCCAACTTAACCAATACAGCATCAAAACTTTTATCGTATCCTGAATTATCTAATATACTTAAAGCAATGCTATCCTTATTAGGAATATTTTTTTGCTTACGAATGTTACGTACACCAGCAATGGCTTCTTGCGTTAAGCTAAAGCTTGCTAATAACTTTTCATCCACTTCGCTAGGCACAGGCATATCCGAAACCATGATGCTCTCGCCTTCTTTTCTGTCGCCTAGTATTTGCCAAATTTCCTCAGAGATAAATGGCATAAATGGGTGCAGTAATCTTAATAACTTATCAAAATTTTCGATAGTCGCTTTGTAAGTAGCTCCATCAATAGGTTGCTGATATCCTGGCTTCACAATCTCTAAATACCACGACGAAAAATCATCACGGAATAAAGTATAAACCGACATCAATGCATCCGAAATACGGAACTTGCTAAAGTGATCATCCACTAAGTTAATCGTCTGATCAAGCTTATGACTAAACCACTCAATACCTTTAGCAGCACTCTCTGGCTGAGCTAAGGCCTCATCTACTTCCCACCCTTTAACTAATCGGAAGGCGTTCCATATTTTGTTGGAGAAGTTACGTCCTTGCTCCGTTAAGCTATCATCGAATAACAAGTCGCCACCAGCAGGAGAACAAAGTAACATACCCACACGAACCCCATCGGCACCATACTTGGCAATTAAATCCAATGGATCGGGCGAGTTACCCAACTGCTTACTCATTTTACGACCTTGTTGATCGCGCACCATACCGGTAAAATACACATTTTTAAATGGGAAGGTTCCTTTAAACTGGTACCCCGCCATAATCATACGCGCCACCCAGAAAAAGATGATATCGTGACCCGTTACCAAATCGCTGGTTGGGTAGTAATAATCAATCTCTCTTTTATCCGGATTAAATCCATCAAACACAGAAATAGGCCATAACCACGACGATGCCCAAGTATCTAACACATCATCTTCTTGCTTTAAATCAGCAATAGTTAAAGCAGCATTACCACTCTTCTCTTGTGCTAACTTAAGGGCTTCTTCATCATTTTTAGCTACAACAAAATCACCGTTATCTAAATAATAAACCGGTATTCTGTGTCCCCAATACAACTGACGCGAGATACACCAGTCTTTTACGTTTTCCATCCAGTGACGGTAAACGTTTTTAAACTTGGCAGGGTGAAACTGAACCTCATCAGTCTCTACAGCGTCCAAAGCCACCTTAGCCATTTCAGTCATTTTTAAGAACCACTGCGTACTAAGCTTAGGCTCAATAACAGCTCCAGTTCTCTCTGAACAACCTACTTTATTATCGTAATCTTCAATTTTTAGTACGTTTCCTTCTTTTTGTAATTCTGGGATAATTTCCTCGCGAACCACAAAACGATCTTTACCCACAAACAGCTGAGCTGCCTCACTTAAAGTACCATCGTCGTTTAAAATATCGATGCTCTCTAAGTTATGACGCATTCCCATTTCGTAGTCATTTAAGTCGTGCGCAGGGGTAATTTTCAAACACCCTGTACCAAACTCCATATCTACATAATCATCCTCAATAATTGGAATAGAACGATTGATCAAAGGCACGATCACTCTTTTTCCTTTAAGATGTTTAAAACGCTCATCGTTAGGATTGATACAAACTGCGGTATCTCCTAAAATGGTTTCTGGACGCGTAGTTGCAATGGTTACATGGCCATCTTCACCCTCAATTTTATATAGTAGATAATATAATTTTGAATGAACTTCTTTATAAACCACTTCCTCATCAGAAACAGCAGTTAAAGCAGCAGGATCCCAGTTTACCATACGAACACCACGGTAAATTAATCCTTTGTTATATAACTCAACAAAAGTATCTAGTACAGCTTCGCTTCTGGTTTCATCTAAAGTAAAACAAGTTCTGTCCCAATCGCATGAAGCACCAAGTTTCTTTAATTGCTCCAGAATGATTCCACCGTGTTTCTCAGTCCAATCCCAAGCATGACCTAAAAATTCATCACGCGAAAGGTCAGCTTTATCAATACCTTCTCCTTTTAATTTATTTACCACCTTAGCTTCCGTAGCAATAGAAGCATGGTCGGTACCTGGAACCCAACAAGCATTTTTGCCCATCATACGAGCACGTCGCACCAAAATATCCTGAATGGTATTGTTTAACATGTGCCCCATATGTAGCATTCCCGTTACGTTTGGCGGTGGAATGACGACGGTGTATGGCTCTCTTTCATCCGGTTCTGAATGAAAATATTTTTGATCCATCCAATACTTATACCACTTGTCCTCCGTTTCGGCGGGATTGTACGTACTTGCTAATTCCATGTTTATTTATAGATTATAGACAAAAGACAAAAGACAAAAGACGATGAACTTCATTTAAGGTTATTCATCTTTTAATCAATTAACTTATCACCTAGTTTTATTTACTTTTTGAATTAAGCTGCAAAAATATAAAAATTAGAAAGACTTAGGTATATAGATGGAGAGGTTTTCAAGACAAATACTATGAATAATCCTTTTAAGATTACCCAAAGCATAGAAAAGACTCCCAAAATGAATGATGATGGACAGGTTTGGCTTTAGCTCTTTTAGAGCTAGCTGCAGGTTAATTGTTTTCATTGGGCGTTGCCCAATGCTTTCGCTTTTGCCCCAATGGGGCATTTATCTTAAGTCTGTCGTTCATATAATTGAGATAATGACCATTTCTCGAATCAAAAGTCCTACGGATTTAAATCATTAGCCCAGAGCAACACTCTGGTTAGCATAGCGAGTTAAACATTGAACCTAAGGAGCGAGGACCAAGGGATAACAATTCATTTATACCTATTAAATCAGAATTAACAAATTACCCTTGTTTTAATAATTCTCGACTTTATATTGATCATCTTCAATTTTAAAATCTGTAATTCTAAAAACTACACTTTCTTTAAAATGAATTGCTAACTCATTACCCTCTCCATTAAGTTTTCCGGTTTTATTAATGATGTAAAACCATACTGTTGATATAAGCCATGGGCATCATCTGTTGCCAGTCCAATTTTTCTTACTTGTTTTAATTCAGGGTATTCTATAATCGATTTCATAAGAGTCTTTCCGATACCTTGCCCTCTGTATTCCTCCAGTACAAAAACATCCATTACCCAGGCAAAAACCACTTTATCGCTTACAACTCTGGCAAAAGCAACTTGTTTATCTTTTAAATAAATGCCGAAACAAATGGAGTTAGAAATAGAAGATTCCACTTGCTCCAGCGTCCTACCTTTTCCCCAATACGATCTATTACTCAAGAAATCGTATATCATAGGGATATCCAGTTTTTCCTTACTACATGAGATAGTTAATTGATTGTTTAATTGCATGGTAATTTATAATATGGGAAGGTTAATATTTGTTTGAACCCTAAACTCTCTGCTAGCTTAATGGAAGCTACATTGCTTCCCTTGCACGACCAGACTGGTTCTAAATTATTTTGTGAACAATACTCAATTAATGCGGAACAAACTCTTTTAGCTAGTCCCTTGCCTCTGTAGCCAGAAAGAGTTTCAATTCCTATTTCTAGCTTATTTTTGATAATAAAAGCGGCAAATGCAGTAGCTACGGGCATTCCATTATACATGACAGAAAACCCAACTCCGTCCTTTATAAAATGTGCTGAATTATTATAAAAATACTGCGGAACAACTTGTCCCGTTATTAAATTATAATTTTCTTCTGTCGTACGTTTAATAACAATGCTTGGCTCTTCAACTTTTATCAGCGATATAAAATCAACCTTTTTAAACTTAAAGTTAATTCGTGAATCCAGTACAACCTTTTTATCGTCACTTATCTCAGTTGTGAGCTCAGCTTGTAGTAAATCTGCCAATTTCTCATTCCATAACATAGGGTAAACCTGTAACCATTCTGGCTGTGACCTCTGTTTATCTGCATTAAGTAAATAGGACTTTAAGCACTTATTAAAAGATTCATTTTTGGTAGACCCAAATAACAGAGACATTCCATACGGATGCCTGAAATAAAAGCTTTGAGGATTCTTTACATCATCTATAAACACCTCTCCTTTCACTTTATTTTCAACAACAGCTAAGGCAAATAGGTGATTTATATTTACGCTCTTTAGGAGGTTTTCAATCGCACTATAAGCGCTAGGATTCAATTTTATCATTCTAAAAAAGGTTTATAAACTATTTACTGTGTTGCCGATGACTTTAATACCTTCTTCAATTTCTTCCTCACTTCTACTGGAGATAGATAATCGGAAGCATACCTGATTTGTATCGGAAACGAAAAACCTTCTTCCTGGTGATACTGCTACACCATTTTTTAGAAGAATCCCGATGAAACCTTCTTCGTTACAACTTTCTATTTTCAGCGAAAACCAAATTAAGTATCCGCCATTGGGTTTAGTATAGCTTACCTTATCTAATGGCAAGTATTTACGGCACGCCTGTAAAGCAACTTGCATTCTTTTTTTATATGACCTGTGCAATCGTTTTTTGTGCAAATCATAGTTTCCATTTTTGCAAAAATCCAATATGGCTGCTTGCGTTAAAGTGACGGATGATAATTCAAATATTCGTTTTAGGTTGGCTGCTTTTGCCACCACTTCCTTTGGAGCCACAAACCACCCTACTCTAATTCCAGGAAATAGAACCTTTGAAAAGGTGCCCAGATAAATGACCAAGTTGTTTTTATCCATAGATTTTATGGGAACAATCGCTTTTCCAAAATATTTCATATCCTCTTCAAAACCATCTTCTAAAATGGGAACTTTGTATTTTTTACAAATGGCGTAAAACTTTTCTCGATGACTATAAGAAGTGGTGATTCCTGTAGGATTATGAAAAGTAGGTATGGTATAAATAAATTTAGGTTTATACTCAATAATCTTGCTTTCTAATTCGGATAAATCCATGCCTTCTCTTATCATGCTCACACCATGAACACGAATACCTAAATGCTTTGCCAATTGAAGCATTATTCCATAGGTTGGATTTTCACAAAGAATAATATCTCTAGGGTTGGCCAAAGTTCTGGTTAATAACTCTAAGCCATTTTGCATTCCATTGGTCATCATTATCTGCTCCGATTCGCAATGAATACCATGCTGCTGCATCTGTCTAGCGATATACTCACGCAGTGGATAATAACCTTCGGACTGATTATAATCCAACACTTCGCTTCCTTTTTCCTGTAATACACGGTTTATACTCTGTCTAAAAGCCTGAACAGGCATCAACATATGGTCTGGACTTAACAATCTAAAATTAAGTTTAGCCTCAGAAGAAAAATCGCTGTCCTCAAGTAAAGAACTCGCTAAATCTGAAAATTGATTATTCCAATTCAGTATTTCCGAACTCTCTTCCTTTATACCTTCAGTTCTTTCTACCGCTTGTCTAACTTTAGAGTATCCCCCTTCTGTAGATTCTATATAACCAGCTGCCCATAATTCCTGATAAGCTCTATAAACAGTAGTACGATTAACTCCTGTTAATTCCGCCAACTTTCGGGTTGACGGCAGCGTTTCTCCTACATGAAGACTACCACTTTTAATCAGTTCTACAATTTGATTGTAAATTTGCTGATACAGTTTTTTCTTGCTTTTATCTAGCTGAATTAAAATCATACTACAAACTTAAAGCATAATCGGACTGCCCACAACAACCAATTAGTACTTTTTGTCAGCAGTCCAATTTACAGTATGACCAAGAAAATAAAAATCCCGTAGAACATTACGTCCTACAGGATTTTCTTTCTAGTATTGTTTGGTGTGTCCTGACTTTTAACTTTCGACTATATTACTTTCTGAACTCATTATCATTTAATCCAAATCACCTAAATTTAAGCTTAACCTTACACCCCATCTCGAAAACTCCATTTCCTCAAATCCTGCAAAAACACCTACATTAGCAAACAGGAATATTTGCGTAATTCCATACCCTACTTCATTATAATTTTTAAAGCTGGCTTGTGTTAAATGACTGTAATACAAGTTTTCATTCCACAATTTATCTTGTAAAAATGGAATATTCTTAATTAAAAGGTACGGTGTTGAATAACTAAAATGACCTTCTAAATACCAATCATTGGTGCTGTACTCATAATCATTCAGTAGGTTAAAGTTATTTTTCCAATCTTTAAACGAAATAGGAATTTGGCTGGTATTAAAATGCGTGTAATTAGAGAAATGCATATTCTGATTATTAAAATAATAACCTCCTCGAACATCGTAATTGATGTTGTACATATAACTCCATTCCAGCTTTTGTTTGATACGTAATTCCATCATATCAAAACGAGAATCGGACTCCATAATTCCATCAAAACCTCCTTTATAACTTAAAATAAATGTTGGATAATCTGATTTAATCATACGTTTAAAGCCTTTATCAATTCGATAGTAATACTTGGGTGTATATTCTAGTTTAGCACTTAAACTAAAGGCCTTACTGTCATCAAACTGCCCCATATCAGGATGTGTGTTTATTTCGTTATTATCCCAATACTTTCTATTTGGGTATCCCCACGAATAAGAAGTACTATTTTCCAGACGATTCATGTGCTGATACTTAGCTCCTATAGTTAACATTAAACCATTGGCAAGAAACCTCTGCGCACCAACAGAAGCATAGTTATCCTTATAAAGTTTCATATAGTTTTCCTTCAAGAATAAGGACGAAACCATATTAACGAAAGGAGAAATACCATTGGGGTTAAAATCTTGGCTCCATTGCCCAGCGTCAAAGAAAAATTTGGTATGATTAATAAATTCTAACCTATAATCACTTTTCATACGCCACATTAAATCTTCTCTTCCAAAAGCATACTTCAAGCCTCCCCAAATACTTAACTTATCTCTTTTTTTATAACGCGTTTTAATATCAAAACCTTGCGAAAAGGTAAAGCCATCCACTGAGTTAAAACCAAAGTTATTAGGGTCAAGCAGCCCATAATATTTAAACCTAATTTGTCTTTCCTCAGTCGGATTCCAATACTTTTTCCCTCCGCCTAAAGCAGTATCCAGTCCTTTACTAAATTTTGATTTCTCCTTTTCTTGCTTTACACTATCTACCTCCACTCCCGACATAGCTAAGGTTAAGGAATCTTTTATTCCAAAACTCTCAATCTCTTTTTTACTTAAAGGGATAGGCCTAATTTTATTCCAGTCAATAGAGTCTTTACTCACTGTATCTTTTACAATTTGATACAAACTATCTCTACTTTCTAATTCCAAACCTCTATCGCCTTGCTCCTTGGCTTTATTTTCTTTTTCCATCAAACGCGAAAGCTTCATCATCTCGCGATTATTTAAATCATCCTTAGCCAGTAGTTCTTCAATTTTTTGTTGCGACTTATTTAATACAGGTTGCTGCTGTTTTTCTAACTCTTCTAAAAAGGCTTGCTCCTCCTCTATTTCCGCGTAAGCTTTCTTTAAAGAAGTAGGCACAGGTAGGCCAGCATCTAATTCAACCTTTTCATATTTTACCGAGCCACCATAATTCGCCACGGCCTTAAATCCCATCATCTGTACGTCAACATCAAACTGATGACTGACGGGTAACCATGCTTTGCCTTTAACGGGCTCTTGCACCTGCTTTACTCTTACCTTTCCAAAAAACTGCTCATTGACTAAATCCACCGAATGAATATTCCACAGCTTATCAACAATATATATATAGCCTTCAAATAACTTTTGATTTTTACGTTTAGGCGTTACTTTAATCTTGTTCACATAAAAATCTCCTTGCTTAAAAAAACCTTCGTATCTGAACTTATAAAACGAAAAAGCCTTTCTACTCACTGGCGAAATGGCCAACTCACTATCCGAATCGTAGAAGCTATAATTTAAAAAGCCCATAATATCATCCTCACTATCGTTTGGAATAGTAGAACGCTTTGAAATTTGCTTATGAATATATTTATTGGGTGAGTCAAAAGTAATTTCATTAATACTTTCCGCTACATAACTTTTTCCTTCTTCAATACCTTCTTCTTTCATTTGTTTACGAAACAGGCGTGGCACTTTTTTCATATCAAAGCCACCTTTCATATACACATTGGCCTTATAATGCTTTATTTGTCGTTGAAAATATGGAGCCATACTAATGGATTTTCGCATAATGGCATAAGCAGGATCTTCATCACCCGAAAAAACACGAACTTCTTTAATTCGATAGTCGTGCGGTTGCAGAGTAATATCCTTAACAATATCATTCGATTTCATATCTACCTTAAGTTCAACCTTAGTATAACCTAAAGCCTGAAAAGATATGTGCGATATTCCTTTGGGTAACTCCAGACTGTATTCTCCCTCTAAATTAGTTGTTGTACCAGCGGTTAGTTCCTGAATATATATTGATGCAAATGGTATCGTTTCTCCATCGGAGGACCTAACTATACCAGAAATAGATTGAGAAAAAATAGAAGCATGTATAACAAAAAGCATTACCATGCTTAAACCCCATTTAAAGTTGGGATGAAAATTGAGCGTTAATGAACCTACTGACGATTCCGTTTTTGACATTACTTAAGGTTTTAGTTCCAGGTTATGGTACAATTCAAAATTACACTCAAATGAGTTTTATATTTTAATTCTATAAAACTAATTTAAAAGTAAACTTGGTATGATAACCATTTATAGTTATAAATTACCTCTGTATATAACAGACATACAACAAATATAATTGTTGATTTATATACTTATAAAAATACAGGTTTATTTAACACAAGATTAACTAAAGAAATCATTTTTTGAAAAATAATCTTCAAATATATGACAAATGACAGCTTTTTAGGTACTTTTGCTTGCCAACATAAACAAAAATTATGCCGTCTATTTCAAAAAGAGGTTATGATATGCCCTCTTCTCCAATACGTAAATTAGTACCTTTTGCAGATGCAGCTAAAGAAAAAGGGACAGAAGTTTTTTATTTAAATATAGGTCAACCAGATATTAACACACCTGTGGAAGCTATACAGGCCATTAAAAATATTGACAGAGAAGTATTAGAATATACTCATTCGGCTGGTTTACCTGAGTATCGCGAAAAGCTTACCAAATACTATGGACGATTTGACATTGATGTTGACAAGGAAGATATTTTGGTTACCACAGGAGGTTCGGAGGCATTTATATTTGCCTTTTTTTGCTGCTTTAATCCTGGTGATGAAATTATTATTCCTGAACCATTCTACGCTAACTACAGTAGTTTTGGAGAAGCTATGGGTATCAACATAAAACCTATTACATCAAAGTACTGTGACGATTATTCCTTACCTCCTATTAAGGAGTTTCAAAAACTAATTACGGCAAAAACCAAAGGCATTTTTATTTGCAATCCGAATAATCCAACAGGCTATCTATACTCTGAAGATGAATTAGAAACTTTACGAAGTATTGTTTTAGAAAACGATTTATTCTTATTGTCGGATGAAGTTTATCGGGAATTCTGTTACGATGGTTATGAGCATTTTTCAGCTTTAAACCTGAAAGGGCTTGAAGAAAACGTAGTACTGATTGATTCTGTAAGTAAGCGTTACAGCGAGTGCGGTATTAGAATTGGCGCTTTAGTGAGCAAAAACAAAACGGTAATTGCGTCTGCTATGAAATTTGCTCAAGCTCGATTAAGTCCGCCTTTATTGGGCCAAATTGCTGCATGTGCTTCATTAGATGCTGCTCCTGACTATACACAGGGCGTTTATGATGAATACATAGAACGCAGGAATGTGTTGGTTGAGGGTCTGAATAAAATACCTGGTGTAAAATCCTTACTTCCTAAAGGAGCGTTTTATACCATGGCTAAGCTTCCTGTAAAAGATTCTGATGATTTTTGCGAATGGATTCTTCGTGATTTTGAATACGAAGGACAAACCGTTATGATGGCACCTGGATCTGGCTTTTATTTTAGCAGGTATTTAGGTAAAGACGAAGTACGTATTGCCTATGTGTTAAATGTGGAGGATTTAAAAAAGGCACTTGTTGTATTAGAAAAGGCTTTGGAGGTTTATCCTGGAAGAAAATAAAATTTATTAGGCTAGTATTAAGTTTGTAAAGTAAGAAAGTCGATAGTTAAAGGTCGATTCAAACAATGCAGCATTATACCTTGTGGGTTCTTATGGGGTTTCAGAGGAATCATTATCTTTAGGCCGATATAAACGCTTTAACGACATTGAGCCTTGAATTTAAATTTATATATAGCCAATAAAATACGTAAGGGAGAAATAACAGGTAAAAAATTATCTGGCCCTATTATAACTGTTGCTACCATTGGCATTGCTTTAGGGGTAACAGTTATGATTTTGTCTTTGGCTATTGGAACAGGATTTAAACGAGAAATCAGAAACAAAATAATTGGATTTGGGGCTCATATTCAAGTCGTTAATTACGATTACAATTCTTCTCTGGAAACCAACCCTATTGAACGAGATGCGGACTTTGTTGAGCAGTTACAGGCTATTCCTGGCATAAAAAAGATTCAAGAGTTTGCAGTTAAACCAGGTTTATTAAAAACCGAGAACAATATTCAAGGAGTAGTTATTAAAGGCATTGGCCACGACTTTGACTGGGACTTTTTTAATCAGATTATTATTGAAGGTGAAAACCCAGATGTCACACAGAAAAAGACATCTAACGATATTATTATATCCAGAACTCTTTCTCAGTTGCTAGGATTAAAAGTTGGAGACAAAGTTCCTACCTACTTTTTTAAAGATAAAATTAGAGCTCGAAACTTTAAAATTTCTGCTATTTACGATTCTAGCTTACCCGAATTTGATAAGGTTTTTATTTTTGCTGATATACGCCATATTATTAAACTCAATAACTGGGAAGATAATCAGATTACAGGATATGAAATTACCCTAGATAAGTTTGAACAGACTAACGAGTTGGCTCATCAAGTTGATATAATGGCAGCTTCGAAAATATCGCCCGATGGAGGATTGCTGCGCACCACTACCATTTTGCAACAACAGCCGCAAATGTTCGGATGGCTTGGTTTATTAGATATGAATGTAGCCATCATTCTTACCCTAGTTGTACTTGTTGCTGGTTTTAATATGATTTCAGGCTTATTAATTATAATCCTTGAGCGTACAGCAATGATTGGGATTCTGAAAGCTCTGGGTAAGCAGAATCATGACATCAGGCGTGTATTTATGTATTTAGCTACGTTTATTATTGCCAAGGGCGTTATTATAGGAAATATAATTGGCATCTCTATTTGTCTACTGCAACAGCATTTTGGAATTATATCTCTTGACCCAGAGAACTATTATTTAAGCACAGTGCCTATTTATTTAAACCCATTACATCTAATATACCTTAATATTGGTACGATACTGGTTTCGTATTTAATGATGATAGCACCTTCTTATTTAGCCACTAAAATAACTCCAGTAGAAGCCATTCGATTTGATTGATACTCTCTTTGTGCTTACAACAATGAATTAGGCTAAAAACTGTATAATTATACAGAATATTCCTCTCTTGTGTAATTTTGTTCTACTACGAACACCAGCTGTACGATAATGGGCAATTACAAAAAATAACAAAATGCGCTAACAACAACAACTCTGTATTTTTTATTACACTATAAACCATTCATTATCTGCAACCTACAACCCACACAAAACAGAAGCACAAATCACTTACAATTTATGGCACGCTTTTTATATTACATATAACGTATTTATACAAAAGGTTTAAATTAAAGACAAGACAATGAGAAAAAATGCTGGAAACGTTCAGCATTTTTTTTTGCTCCTACCCCAACTGAATTATTCGATTCTATTAAAACTTTCACCCTACTATTCTTAATATTTCATTTTTTTACTATCTTAATGATAGAATCAAACAATGTATATATGCACGACCATTTTATCAATCAGCTAAAAGAATTACTCGAAGGAGAATTACCAGGTAAAAAGGCACAAAATAAAATGTCGCCTAATGTTCGCTTTACAGGTAAAATTATTCCTAATCGTGATGAAATTCGGGAAAGTAGCGTATTGATATTATTGTATATGAAGGATAATCAGTTGCACATTCCTTTTACTCAGCGCCCCAAATACAACGGAGCGCATAGCGGACAAATTAGTTTACCTGGCGGAAAAGTAGAACCTCAGGACAAAAATTTATTGGAAACTGCTTTGCGAGAAACGCATGAAGAAATAGGCGTGACCTCAGAAAACCTACAAATTCTGGGAAGTTTAACGCCAACCTATATTCCCAACAGTAATTTTAATGTAACCCCGTATATTGCCTATACTAAAGAACTGCCTACATTTATACCAGACAGTTACGAAGTAGAAAAGATTATAGAAGCTCCATTAAATGATTTAATATCTCCTAAAGCCTTAGATATCTTTATTAGAACAATTAATGGACACAACATTAAAGCGCCTTATTTTAATGTTGATAATCATCAAATATGGGGTGCCACAGCCATGATCATTAGTGAGCTAAAAGAAATCATCAACACCTTACTCGATTCTAATCCATTAGATTCTTGTAATGCTCATAACGATCAAGTATCTCTATAACGTAAGCGTAAGGTTCTGCCCCTCGGCAATAACCAAATTGCACAACTGGATCGTTAAAATAAACCGGTTGCGACTTATTTAGTAGGTAATAATCTACGTTATCTTCCCATATCTTAGGATTCTTACCATTCTTCTCGGCAAGTCGCATAGCGTCTAACACATGCCCTAAACCAACATTATATGAGGCCAGTATAAATTTCAAACGCTCTTCAGGATCATCAATCCTCAGTGTTAATCTAGAATCTAACCACTTAATAAATTTAATGCCACCCCTAATATTCTGCTCTGGAGAAGTTACATCACTTACACCAAATGTTTGAGCCGTTTCTGGCATCAACTGCATTAGCCCTTGCGCTCCTGCCCAACTTTTCACCTCTGGTAAAAAACGGGATTCCTGATAAATTAAAGCGGCCACTAATCTCCAGTCCCAATCAATGGTTTCACTTTCCTTTTTAATGATCTCATCAAATTTAGAAACTAAACCTCCTTTTAATGAATTAAAGCCAGCATCAACAATATGCGTTGATCTTCTATTCTCGAAGTATTTTTTATAAATCAAACGGTACTTGGTTGTTTTACGAAAACGAACTAACCAATTATTTATAACATGTAATAAGTCTGGTGAAGTCTTTCTTAACCCCCAGGCTATTTTCTGTGGAAAACTAATCGCCGTTTCTATATCTATATTATCGTAATAATTTAAATTTACCTTGGCTAAATTTTCATCACATATCGTAAATTCAATCTCGCCTTCTGCAACTAAATCTATTAATTGCTCAGCTTCATAATCGGGTATTTCTACCACATTAATGCTATCCCCAATTTCATCTGATAAATGACGCAAGCGCGTTACATACGAAGAACCTTTTTGTACATATATAGTTTTTCCCGCTAAATCTAGCTGATTACGAATCAGCTCATTAAAACGTTCCTTATCTCGCTTATCTTTCTTATTTTCATGCTTACGCTGAACTAATACTTGACGTGAGAAAGTATGCGGTTCTGTAAACTGAATGATCTTGCTTCGTTCTCGGGTAACCGTAAGATTCTGTGCTATTAAATCAATCCTTCCCGACTGAAGATCGGCAATATTTTCATCCACATCATTACTTACAATAACCTCTAATTTAATATTCAAGTTATTACACAGTTCCTCCAGTAATTCCAGCTGATAACCCATAGGGCGACCTTTATAAATAAAATAGTTAGTGGAATTATAGTCGGTGATAACTTTAAGTTTACCACGCTGTTGAATTTCTTCTAAATCAAAAGTTATTTCCTGCTTTACTTCCTCTTGCTCTGTTTTTGATGTTTTTGTAGTACACGATACCATTACGCATGCTACCAACAAACCAAACTTAACAATTAATCTCATACACAACACTTTACTTTGAAGCAACAAAGATAAATGAATTATTAACTGCCACAAACATGATTTGACGAGTGACAATTTTTATACCTTTTGGTTAATCATAGAAATTCCATGAAAGGCCGAATTGAAAACGCATTGGAGCATTAGGATAACCCAATGTTAAAAAGTAATTATTATCCATAAAGCTCTTATTAAAATGATCGAACTTAAGGAAAATACGCGCACGCTTTAATTGAAGGTTCATAAAAGCATCCATAAATGGATAATTACCCACTAGCTGCTTATCTTGTAAATAAAACTGACCTGTAGCTGGCATGTAAGCAGGTGTATAATACTCTGTATGGTATTTTACATCCATACCAATTTGTACATTCAACACTCTTTTTGCCAAATAAAAATTAAAATAATTAGATGATAATCCTGCAAAGTCGGGCAATGGATACAATTCTTTATCTGAGGTAACCTGATAAGCCAACTTATTATCACTATGAAAAGCTCCCACCTTAAAATTCTTATATAACGAAATCTGAAATGCACTAATTAAATCTGTGGATTGCGCAGGTAATGCATCATAATCCCAATATATATAATCGGTAAAAGATTTAGACTCGAACGAAAGCTTCATGCTTCTACTTGGAATATTTACACCTCCCTCAATATTGATGATCTTTTCTTGTTTAAAGTTTTTACTCCACTGAAAATGGTTAGAGAAATAATTTTCCTCCAGAAACTCAGCGGTTCTTAAATCAATCTTTCCTCTGGCATATATACCCGCCGTATCTTTAAAAACCTTATATAGCGTATTTATATTTCCATCAACTTGAATATCTCCAGCTTTATATCCTTGCACGTATAATTTCGCCCCTACATTCCACCAAAAGTTATCTCCTATATTCTTAAAAATCTGACCTCCAATATGCGTACTTACCAAAGTTGTATCACTTCTAACAAAAGATATTAAATCATCCTCATCCTCATCTTCATTGGGTGTTATTAATGTATCCGATTGAAATTTATAATGTTTTATTTCATTGGTTATATAGGCCCTAACACCAAACTTAAATATAGAGTTGGCTTCCTCATTAAACTTTATCTGGAAAGTATTTATAATATTAGTATACCTAATACTGTCCTCTGTAGTGATAGGGTTTATATAATTAGTTCCATACAAAGGTAGCTCTGGTTCATCATCATCACTCATGTAGGTTGATAAATTAGGAATTTCATACTTACGTTTATATGTACTTAAATCAAAAGTATGAAATATAGTACTTACAGGCAGCTCGACCTCCTCTTCTTCAAAAATTAATTCTTCCCTACCTATTAAAGTAGAATCTGAAACAGTAGAGCTATCAGGAATAACATTGTGTTTAGGTGCTAACTTTATTTTACCAATACCTAAAGATTGTGTAAAAAAGAAATTATAATTCTCAACTGTATTTACGGCATCTGAATATTTTACGGGAACATCCTCCGCATTACCATATTGATCTCCTGGGTTCGTAATAAATATGGTACTATCCTTATAAATACCACCACTTTGCTGATGTGTTATCTTATTATAGGCGAACACACCATGTATAGAATACTTAGGTCCATTATAACTCATAAAAAAGTTAAAGTTCCTATTATCTGCTGTCTGCCCTTCGTAAGCCCCAATAGATGATAACAAGTGGTATTTTAAGCCAAAATTCCAATTAGGAGTAATATTTTGTGTAAAAAAAGCAGAAACATTTTCTTCTGAGCGTCTTTTAGGAGCCGTATAATAATAACTAAGGTTAGTATAAGGTACTCTACTGTTATAAAAAGTAATATCTGCAGGCTTAATAAAATAAGTATGCAGAGAATTGATGAAAATAAATTCGTTAAATGTTTTTTTAGCGGATAATAAGTTAGAGTGATAAGCGGCACCACTATTACCCAGATGTATAGCCGAAAAACTTTCCTTAAAAATAGGGTTATATTGTTGAAATCCAGAAGTAATCGTATCAATCGCAAGTGAATCCGCGAACGTAAAGTCATCCTCCAGTTTCCAAGATCTCAACCTATCCTTAGGATGAACAGCAGTTGTTGTTGGTTCGCTTTCGCCACCTTCCTGCTCGGGTCCAAGACCTCTTTGTGCCATAGCATTGGCAGAAATAAGCACTAATAATACTAAGTATATCCATTTTTTACTCATCGTGGGCAAAGATAAAAAAATTGTTTCGAGAGCAAGCTCTAGTTTTTTCTATTTAACGCGCAATGCCTCACAAAATTTAAACCAAAAAATTACTTTCTGTAAAACTTACAGAATAAAAGCTCTTTGTATATATGAAAACCAAATTTTGTTTCCCCTTCCTTAACTCCATTAATGTTAATTATTTAATTATACTCTTTCTTAATTAGGTAATTTGTTGCATATATTTTTGAAGTAGATGATTTTAATTTATTTTTGCATTTTCAATACTCAATTTATTACACTTATCTACATGTAACTCAGCTTAAAGGCATAAAACCAATCCCCTTGCTGCAAAGACAAGTTACTGTTTAGAAAAACTTTTATTACACATGAAAAAAGTATTATTTATTGCTTTTATTGTTGCTTTTGCTTCTATTGCTAAAGCACAGAACTTACAAGTACATTACGATTTTGGTAAAGAACGAAAAATGGTTACTACCACTCTTGAAATGTTTAAGCCTGACAAATACGGTAGCACATTCTTCTTTGCTGATATGGATTACGGAAGTGAAGGAAGTGGGGTTGATGGAATTAATCTTTCTTACTGGGAAATTGCGCGTAGTTTTAAATGGAATGAAACTCAAAAGCTGGAGCCAAGAGTTGAATACAATGGTGGTTTTTTTAGATTTGCCGATGATAGCTATTTTGCTGATGCATCCTTTGCTATTAACGATGCATGGTTAATAGGTGCTCAATACACATGGAACAATCAAGACTTCTCGAAAGTGTTTACTCTACAAGCCAACTACAAAACCATTAGAGACAAAGATGCTGGTTTTCAAATAACAGGAGTCTGGGGATTACACTTCTTTGATAGAAAACTATCTTTTATGGGTTTTGCAGATTTCTGGAAAGAAGAAAATATTTTCATGAATGAGACAACTGATTTTGTATTTTTAACAGAGCCACAGCTTTGGTATAATATCAATAAAACTTTTTCTGTTGGTGGTGAAGTAGAGATCAGTAGCAATTTCGGTGGTAACAAAGGAAGTATGGTAAACCCAACCTTAGGTGCTAAATGGACTTTCTAATTATATAAATTATGCTAGAGAAGTTTTTTCAATTATCTAAAAATAAAACAAACGTACGTACCGAGGTAATTGCGGGTATTACTACGTTTATGACAATGGCCTATATTTTGGCTGTTAATCCTGATATTCTTTCTGCAACAGGAATGGATAAAGGTGCAATTTTTACTGCCACAGCATTATCAGCTGCGGTGGGTACTTTAGTGATGGCCTTATGGGCTAAACTCCCTTTTGCATTAGCTCCAGGAATGGGATTAAATGCCTTTTTTGCCTTTGGTGTTTGTATAGGAATGGGAATGTCGTGGCAGTTTGCTTTAACAGCTGTATTCCTTGAAGGTATCTTATTTATTTTGATGACGATCTTTAATATTCGAGAGGTTGTTATTAATGCAATTCCAAATAGCATTAAAAATGCTATTTCGGTAGGTATTGGTTTATTTATTGCCTTTATCGGAATGAAAAATTCAGGTATTATTGTAGCCAACGACGCTACATTTGTACACCTTGGTGATATGAAGTCAGCTGGTGTGCTACTTGCGTTATTTGGCATTTCACTTACTGGTATTTTATTAGCCTTAAAAGTTAGAGGTGCACTATTAATTGGTATGATTGTAACAACAGTGGTTGGAATCCCAGTAGGCATTACTCAACTTCCCAGCTTTGATTTCTCTGTTCCTTCTATTTCTTCAATTGCTTGGAAATTTGACTGGGAATGGGTTAAAACTGGTGAAGGCATATTTACCATGATTACCGTATTGTTTACTTTCTTATTTGTTGATATGTTTGATACTGTAGGAACGCTAATTGGAGTTTCTACCAAAGCCAACATGTTAAACGAAGACGGACGTATTCCTAACGTAAAACAAGCCCTAATGGCCGATTCTGTTGGTACAACTATCGGTGCTGCATTAGGTACATCAACGGTAACCACTTACGTAGAGTCAGCAGCAGGTGTTGCCGAAGGAGGTAGAACAGGATTAACTTCTTTAACAACTGCAATACTATTTATTTTGGCTTTATTTTTATCGCCATTATTCTTAATGATTCCTGCAGCTGCAACAGCACCTGCTTTAGTATTAGTAGGTGTTATGATGATGTCTCCGATTCAAAAACTTGATTTGGATGACTACACAGAATCTATTCCTGCATTCTTTACTTTAATTATGATGCCTTTGACATTTTCTATTGCAGAAGGTATTGTATTTGGAATGTTAGCATATGTGGTACTTAAATTATTTACAGGTAAATACAAAGATCTTTCTATTGTAACCATTATTTTGGCTATTCTATTTGCCATGAAATTTGTATTCATGTAGAAAGAAATTTATCATAAATTTTAAAACGCTCCGAGTTATTTCGGAGCGTTTTTTGTTATATTGCTTCCTCAAAAAAAAGAGAATCTTAAAATGCTACTTAAGCTTATAAAATTCATCATAGTAGGTTTTTCTGGTTTGGCTGTCGATTTTGGTTTAACCTTTCTTCTTAAAGAAAAACTAAAAGTTAATCGATTCGTGGCAAACTCTATTGGGTTTATTGCGGCAGCAAGTTCTAATTACTATTTAAATAGATGGTTCACCTTTCAAAGTCAAAATGAAGATATTTTAACCGAGTATAGTAGCTTCTTTATCATTTCTCTTATTGGCCTAGCCATAAACAACTTATTCTTATCGTTACTTGAAAAAAAGATGAATTTTTATATGGCTAAATTCATCGCTATCATGCTAACTACAGGTTGGAATTTTCTAGCAAATTACTACATCACTTTTAGTGCAATCTAGTGCTTTTAGAAAAAACACAGGTTTATTTTCTTACATCCTACCTTCCTTTAAATTTAACTAAAACAGTTTTATTTTTTTAACTGTAGATACGGCTATTCGCTTGATTAATCCTTATTATTTATGTTGCTTTGTAGCTTCTCAAAAATGAAGTGAACTTTTTGCTCAACTATTGCTTTTGCTTTAGTTTACTTGACCAGTCGTGGAAATTATTGAATGAAAGACCTAACAGTAGGAAACGAAGCAAAACTAATTTTTAAGTTTGCGATACCCATGGTACTCGGTAACTTGTTTCAGCAGCTATATAGCGTTGTTGACAGGATTATTGTGGGGCGTTTTATCGATGACACTGCCTTAGCTGCAGTAGGTGCATCCTTTCCTATTTTTTATATGCTCATCTCCTTTATGATTGGTATTGGAAGTGGTGCTACCATTGTTATTTCGCAGTATTTTGGTGCTAAGGATATGGAAAAGGTGAAACGCACCATAACCACCATTTATACCTTCATGTTTTTTGCCAGTTTGGTTATCATGTTTATTGGCATTTATTTTAGCAGGGATATCTTTGAACTGCTGAATGTTGGTGGAGATGTACTACCGCAGTCTATTGAATATTTTACAGTATATATGACTGGAATGGTGGCCTTCTTTGGTTTCAACGGAACCTCATCTATTCTGCGTGGTTTAGGCGATTCCAAAACACCGTTACGTTTCCTTATTTTTTCTACAGTTTTAAATATCATTTTAGATATTCTGTTTGTGGTTGTATTCGGATGGGGAATTAAAGCAGCTGCCCTTGCCACGGTAATATCACAGTTTGCCGCTTTTGGACGAGCCATATGGTACTTAGAAAAGAAACAACATATCATATCGTTTAAACTAAAACAATGGGTATTCGATTGGCAATTGTTTAAACAGAGTTTGCGTATTGGTTTACCAACTGGGTTTCAGCAGACCTTTGTAGCCTTGGGATTAATGGCACTAATTCGCATTGTTAATAATTTTGACTCCTCCGTATTAGCAGCCTATACCGTGGCGGGTCAAATAGATTCATTAGCAGCCTTACCTGCGTTGAACTTAGGCTCAGCTTTATCTGCTTTTGTAGGTCAAAACCTAGGTGCTAATAAAATAGATCGTATTAAAAAAGGTCTGCGTGCAACCCTATTCATGGCTTGGAGTATTAGTTTAGTCGTATTGTTATCCGCCTACTTTTTTGGCGAGCAACTCATGTATTTATTTTCAGATAACCCTGAAGTAGTTGAGCACGGAACTAATTATTTAAAGATAGTTAGTGCATTTTACCTGATTTTCTCCACCATGTTTGTTATACACGGCGTAATGCGTGGCGCTGGAGCAACCTTAATACCCATGTTTATTACACTCATGTCGCTTTGGATTATCAGGATTCCCTTAGCCGTTGTTTTTTCAAAACACTTTGGCGTAAATGGCATTTGGTGGGCTATACCTGCTGGTTGGACTGCTGGTATGCTGGGCTCTCTAATTTATTACCTCAGCGGTAAATGGAAAGATCAAGGAGTGGTGAAAAGAAATAAAGGTAAAAAGGTGTAAAGTGTTGTTATAACTCGCACCTTACACCCTTTATCCCACTTACTTTTTTTCTACTTATACAATTTATACACTTCGCTTCCTGCAGCTAAAAATGCACCAGAACCATATACTTCTGTTTTATCTGGCCATGCTTTTCCTGGGGCAGCACCAATTGGCTGTACATATCCTAACATTCCATCTTTCGTAATGTGACTCACCATGGCATTCCATCCTTTATTAACAGCTGGCTCGTAAGTCTCTTTATCCAAAATTCCTTGATTAATTCCCCATGCTAAACCAAAAGTATAAAATGAAGAACCACTTGTTTCTGGAGTTGGATAATATTTTTGCCCTAACAAACTCATAGCCCAATGTCCTTCTGGCGTTTGAATCTCAATCAGCTTTTTAGCCATCTTTTTATAAATACCTAAAAAGTATTTGTATTCCTTTGTTTTAGGTTCTAACTCAGATAAGATGTTAGCCAAACCAGCAAATACCCAACCATTTCCTCTTGACCAAAATATCTTAGTACCATTATCTAACTTACCCATAAAACTTTGGTCGCGATAATAAAGGTTTTCCTTTTTATCAAACAAGAAATCGGTAGTAGCCTTGAATTCATTTACCATAAAATCAAGGTACTTCTTTTCTCCTGTAATGTTATAAAGTTTAGCCCAAACTGGTGGGGACATAAACAAAGCATCGCACCAATTCCAACGATCCTGATGATATGGTGTTTTCCAATCTAATTTACTTTGAGACGGGTGATACATAATAAAGTTGAACTGTTTGATAGTCGGCTCAATCATTTTTTCATCCTTGTGTATTCTGTATAAATCACAGTAAAGCTGGCCTATTGTATGGTCATCTGCATGATATTGACGATGGTGAAGTTTCCAATCCTGTTCTTTACAAATATTCATTAACCAATCGTTGTAGGTGTCATCATTGGCCATGGCAGCCCATTTTACCATTCCTACATATAAAGCACCATTGGTCCAAGCTGCTATATGATGTGGGTTCTTCCTTCCACTATAGCATTCATTAAAATGTTCAATTTGCCAATCGGCAACACGTTTCATATGCTGTTTTACTTCCTGAGGCTTTATCTCCTGCGCGTACGCAACATTGCATAAAACAGCGAGTAGAATTACAAGTGTAGATTTTAAGTTTTTCATGTAAATTTTTATTTTTCTAAATAAAGATAGAACACACTACTCGTTCCTAGTCTTTAATTATTCAAGTTAAATATTCAAATCATTATAACTACATACAAATGAAGTATATTTTTGCTTTACAGATAAGCTTAACACAACTTTAACGGTACTTATAACGGTTACAAATCAATATCACCCTCATTATGAAAAGCAAATATTGTACATCAAAATAAAGTTGTTTTGGAACTACTATTTTAAATACTAACTTTTATATTGCAATCTCATATAGAAAGTATAGACATGGACAGCGAAACTGAACAAATTAAGATCCCTGAAATAAACTCAACCCTATTTAAGTTTCTGAAAATATGTTTCTATTGTACACTTTTATACTTTGGATTAATCATTGCTTTTCCAATTGCATTCATGACAATAAAACACCCAAACTTCTCTGCTACTAGCTTATTACTATTAATTCAAATAATTGGACTCTTATTTGCAATTCTATGGTTCTATTGTATATATTTCTATTTTAAATATGACCGTTACAGTAGTGCTGGTCTGAAACTATTTCTATTAGGAGTCTTCTTCACTCCTATCTACTTCTATAAAGTAATTTGGAAAAGAAAAAGTCCATTGCAAAATACCTTCGAACATGAACCTGTTATAGGTAATACCATTATTTTAGAAGATTATGACGATGATGACACTATTACCAACTAAAAAAGGCAGCCAAGGCCGCCTTTTTCTTTAGTATTTATAAATTAAATCTTACTTAAAAGATTTCACTCCCATTTTAATCCAAATAGTAATTAGCCTGACTATGGCAACAATTAAGTAAAAACAAACTGCTAAAATAGCTACAAACCCAAGTGAAGTAATTAATTCAGCCCAAGGTGTTTTATACTCAATTATCGCATATAGGTTAATACCAAAAGCTACTATAAATGAGATTAAAAAAGTGATTATCTCCCTTTTTACAGAAGTCCCTTTTAATATGATATCTTGCATAACAAAAGCTTTTATTTTATTAATTCTTTTAAATTCTGAATTTTTCTGGCATACTTATTTTCGCACCCGAATCAATTGCTTGTTCTGTTAGCAAAGTCCAAATACTTGCATAATACCCCTCTTTCACAAGCCATTCAGGATATTTACCTTGCTTAACAAAGCGAACAAAATTGATAAGTTCCTCTTTTGTTCCATCTCCTTTTTGACCTACATATATAGGCTCTGCTTTTTGCCTTTTCTGAGTTTCAGGAGCCCAACTTGGTCCTCCAATTGGTGCCTCTTCAAAAATACCCTTTTGAATATCTCCTATTAATTGAGCAATTCCTGGAGCAGGTTTAGGTTTGGGTGGAATCACATTATAATACCTGTTGGTTTCCAACTCAAACGTTCCTTTATCGCCAATAATTTCTTCCTCGCAACCGTATCTTTTATTGATAGTTTGCGAATCATAGGTAAATTGTGTTCCATCAGCATACTCAAAGATAGCCGCAATATTATCTGGCACTTCTCTACCATCTTTCCAATACCTAATGCTTCCAGTTCCCATTACGGATACTGGAATATCTTGCTTAGCCCAGTTAGCCACCTGCAATTGGTGCGACATCAACTCAGTTAACAAACCTGCCGAGTATTCTTTATACAACCTCCAGTTAATTTGTCTTTCCAAATGTGGTTTTGCTGCAGGCACTGCACGGCGCCAGTCATTTCCTCTGTGCCAATGTGCATGCATTTGTCCAATAATACCCAACTCGCCTTGACGGATACGTTCTATCGCATCATTATATTTATCGCTAAATAAACGCTGATGGCCAATTAAAAGAATACTTCCTGAATTGATATGTGCATCATACATCGCTTTGGTATCATCCAAAGTACGTGCCATTGACTTTTCGCATAAAACATGAATACCTGCATTTAAGCAATCAATTGTAATATGCGCATGCTGAAATAAAGGAGTAGCAACAATAACTGCATCTACGCCTCCATCTTTCATTAGTTTTTTATAGTCACTAAAACCTTTGGGTGCATTTTTATATTTAGCCGCAAGTTCCAACGAAATATCTAAACTAGGTTTATAATTGTCGCACAAGGCAACAATTTCAAACTCCTTACTTCCTTCGTCTTTTATTCGATAAAGATGTTCTTGCAAGTATCTTCCACGTCCGCCCGTTCCTATTATACCCAAACGTATGGCTTTACCATTTCCTGCCGCCGATACACTATGAAACAAAGGACTTGACATGGCCGCCATTCCTGCACCTGCAATGGCCATCTTTTTTAAAAACTCCCTCCTATTTTCTCCCATATAATTAAATGCAAAAATTCGAACTACCCATCACTATCTATTAGCTAGGTATTCGAATACAAATTTCTGGATTAAATATTTTTATAATCTCCTGACCTATATCATCCGAAGCAATAGACAAAGCGGTTGACAGCACTTCTGCCTCTATGGGGCACTTAGTCTGTATTTCAACCAACCTATATTGATGCTTTAATTTCCCCTTGTAAGGGTCAACAATATGCGCTTTAGCCTTCTCATCTTTTTGATGAAAACCACTTACTGAAACGGCATCATCATTCAATGTTAAACTTGTATTTTTTTCATCCTCCAAAGCCAATGGCCAAAAATCTCCATAAGGATGACGACCTCTGGTAATAATCGAACTGCCTCCAAAGCTTACAAAAGCATTCTCCTGACTGGCCTCCTTTAAAAGCTCTGCCACATGAGCCAAAGCAATCCCTTTACCCAATCCACCAAAGTCTATTTCTACATCTTTGTTGGTATAAGTAATAGTTCGCTCTTCTTTATTCAGAACCAACTGCTCTTCTATACTCATTCCTGAAATAGAACTTGCTTTGTAAGCAATATTAAAATATCCTTGGGTTTGCTTATAAAACTCTACACATTTTTCAATGGTATTGAATAATTCTAAACTTACTTTAACCGGATGCTCACATGCTTTTTTATTCAGCTTAAATACTTCAGCATTTTTATTGAACTTGCTATAAATCAACTCAACCTCTTTCACTTTCTTATCCATTGCTTCAAAAACTGATTTTAGTGGAGCATTTGGGCACTTGCTCCATAAAACCACATCCATCCTTGAATTCATGGCTGCCATCGTATCGTGAAAGAGGTTTACTGAGTTCATTCTTTATATACTGTTTTAATTACAGTTTTGGCTCCCAACCTTTTTCGTACTCACGCTTCCACATTTTTGCAGCAGCCTTGTTTTTAAGCACGCGTCCGGTTTTAGGGTCTACATTTAAGCTTTCCTCCAAATCCTGAGCAATATTACCCAAGTGACAAAGTTGAGTGGAGATTCCTCCATCAAAAATTGGAGCATTTAATTTTTCACCTTTTCTGATACCATCACAAAAATTACGCATATGATTAACGGTAAGCATATCAAACCCAACCGTATCGTTTGTATCATTAGCGGCCTTATGTTTACCCTCAAATTCCTTTTTAAGCTGAGTTCCTTTTAAATCGTAAAGTACATATTGCCCCCTATCCAAGTGAATAGTTCCTTTAGACCCAAAAATTTGTGCACCTCTACCACCTGAAGGTTTATATCCATTACAACTATGACCTTCCCAAGCCAATGTTTTACCACCTTCAAACTCATAACTTGCTAGTTGTGTATCAAACCACTGCCAATCGTCTCCTTTATGATGTAAACGACCTCCTGTTGATACAACACGAGTAGGATAGTCTACACCCAAAGCCCATCGACAAATGTCAATTTCATGTGTACCATTATTATGAATTTCGCCAGTACCCCATGTACGAAACCAATGCCAATTATATGGATGAACATTATCTCTATAAGACTCGCGAGGAGCTGGACCTTGCCATAAATCCCAATCTAGTGTTGAAGGCACAGCCACTTCTTTTCCAATACCTATAGGCTTACGAGTATTAGCATAAAACGCCTTCCCTGCATACACATCTCCAATAACACCATCCTGAATATCTCTTACTGCCATAGCAGAAGTAAAGGATGAGCGTTGCTGATTACCCATTTGACATTGCATTCCTGTTTTCTTTTGAACTGCAATGAGTAATTCTGTTTCATATGGATTATGACTACATGGTTTCTCAACATAAACGTGTTTGCCTGCTTGCATACCCATAATAGCCATCGGCGCATGCCAGTGTTCCGGAGTAGCCACTATAATAGCATCCACATCCTTTTGCTCCAATACTTTTCTAAAATCCTTTTCCATTTTAGGTTTATAACCTAACGTTTCCAGGCAGTAACCTTCAAACTTATTCATTCGCTTAGCATCCACATCGCAGATGTAAGTAATACTAGCATTTTCAACAAAACCAACTGCCTTGGCCAAACCATGTGCTCTACCTCCACAACCAAGCACAGCAAAACGAACTTTATCATTTGCTCCTAACACACCAGCCATAGCATTGGTTGAACTTAATATTGTAATTCCAGCAGCTCCTATAGCAGCTTTTCTTATAAAACTTCTTCTAGATTCCATATCATTTAGATTATCAGATTTATAGCAGAAATTAATATACACCAATGAATGGTATACAAATCTCTTAACTATATGCCTATTTTATAACTTATAAAATTCTTCCCAGCCTTTACGAGGAGGAGTTCCTACAAGCATCTCATTAGCTATTTTATTATTTGTAATTTGTTTAGTTTCTCTATCAAACTCTATTCTGGTACTTAAGCGCTGCGCTAATACTCCCAAAGTAAATACCTGACTTAACGGACCTGCAACATCAAACGATGAGCGACATTTCTCTTCTCCTTTACAGGCCAAAAGAAAGTTTTCCGCATGATTAGAGGGACTTTTAGGTACTTCAGGTAGCCTTGACTTAATATCCGCAGCTTTACTTTTAGGAATAATTTTTAATATACTACTATGCGAACCTCCCTTAAAAGTTAAATCTTTACCATATATAATTTTTCCAGGATTTAATTTGGCAGGCTGTACATCGCCATTGCTTGCAGGAGGGATATTTGGATCTACCTCAGTAACTCCATAACCAGCAGGTACCGGTGGAATATTGTCTAACCCATCGTACCAATCTATATCGCACGCTGGCATATCACCCCTCTTTGGAAATTTGAATTTAATGGTAGATGAGAATGGGAAAAAGAATGAATTATGTCCTTGCAACAATGTTGGATTAACCTCAGTCGGCAATCCCAAATCTAGAAATTCATGTGCCGTATCTAATAGATGTGCCCCCCAATCGCCTAATGCACCCATTCCAAAGTCGTACCAACATCTCCATTGGCCATGATGGTAATCTTTATTATAATCGTGATATTGCGAAGTCGTAAGCCATGCCTCCCAGTTCATTTTTCTTGGCATTTTCTCTTTTGCGGGGAAAGCGGTTAAACGTGGGTCAAATTTATGCCAACGTCGAGACTTATTCATATGAGCAGTTATGGCAGTTACATCCTTAATAATGCCTGCTTCTCTCCAAGCTTTAAACTGAAAATAGTTTGCTCCTGAATGCCCTTGATTACCCATTTGAGTATGAACATTATACTTTTTTGCAGCCGCCATCATCAATTCAACCTCATTAAAGGTTCTGGCCATAGGCTTTTCAACGTATACGTGAATTCCCATAGACATGGCTAGCATCGTGATAGGAAAGTGTGAGAAATCTGGTGTACCAACACTAACTGCATCAATCTTATCACCCATCTTATCAAACAACTTTCTAAAATCGGTAAATCGAGGTACATCAGGAAACATATTCTGAACTTCCTGTGTATGTTTTCCCTCCAAATCAACATCACATAAGGCAACAATATTAGCCATTCCAGTCGCATGTAATTCTTTTACAACACCACCTCCACGATGACCTATTCCTATACAAGCCAAATTTACTTTCTCACTTGGCACGTATGATGAGTTTTTCATTGAATGTGATTCCTCATCCCAAACCTTTTTACCAGCAAAAATAGTACTACTAGGAAGAATACTTAAGCCTCCTGCAGCCACTAGACTTTTTTTAAGAAAAGCACGACGTTGATTCATTTTATCCATTTCTGTAGATTTTGATAACTTACTATTTTAATTTTTTAGTTAAAAGAATTCAGACATAACTAAGATATCGACTCAATGAAATAAGCCATCTATACTATTATGTCTGAACCCTTAAAAAAATACTTCTACAATTCTTTAATTTTGATATTCTTAAACTCTACATCATCGCCATGATCTTGCAATAAAATCAACCCCTCTTCCGCTTCACCAAAATTTGGCCATTTAGCATATTTACTATAAGCCACTAAAGCTTTCCATTGCTGCGTACCTCTTTCGTATTCAACTACAGTACATCCATTTAAAACATGTTTAACTTTAGAACCTGTCACCTCAATTCTGGCACGATTCCACTGACCGTTATTTACATACTTAAGTGGTTTTAGGCCATGTACAAAGAGTCTTGAATCAGCTTTAATAAGGTCGTATAATGAACCAATTGTTCTCTTGCTGCCAACGCCTTTTTTAGCATCTGGATGATTTTTATCGTCTAAGATTTGAAACTCACAACCAATAGCAGAACCCTTACCTTTATTTAAATCTGTATCTACAAAATATTTGATACCACTGTTGGCACCTTTGGCAAACTTGAAGTCAACTTCTAAAATAAAATTCTTGTAAGGTCGGGTAGTTACAATATCACCACCATGTGCCGACTCACCACCACCAGAAGCATGAACCATTAGAATACCATCCTCCATGGTCCAACCATTTTCAGGAAAATTATCTTTTTTAGCGCCTCTCCAACCTTCAGCTGTTTTTCCATCCCAAAGAAGTTTCCAACCATCTTTCTTTTGCTCTTCTGTCAACTGATTTTTCAGGTAGCTAACAACAGGTGCTGTAGTATCAGCAAAACTAGGTTCTTCATCTAATTCAGTAATAGAAATATTACGCCATTTATTTTGAACACCATCTTTATTTTTACCTGCAGCATGTACTTGTAAAGCAATAAAACCAGTCTCAACACTTTCTTCAATTAAGTTGGCCACATTAACACCATTCATCCAGGTAACAATACGGTTTTCATAGGCAATCACTTTTACCTTATTCCACTCACCTCTTTTTAAAGCTTTCTTTGCAGCTGGATTATACTCCAAAGGATAACGCCATCCTTTACGTCCTTGGTCATAGATACCAGCAGTCCATGCTCTTTCTGAATCATCTGCCTCAACCTGAGGGCCAAAGAAATGTTTCTTTTCTTCGTTATACTGAGAACGAAATTGAACTCCAGAATTAAGTCCTTCGCCTAAAACAAACTCATACTCTAAAATAAAATTGGTATAATCATTTTTAGTCGCTAACCAAGTACTTGGCGTTCCCGATTTTGACGTACCAACAATAACGCCATCCTCTACTTTAAATTCAGCTTCTCCAACTAAGGTTTTCCACCCCTTTAGGTTTTTACCATTAAATAAGGATTTCGATTTTTGAGCACTAACTCCACTCATTAAAGCAAGGCATAGCGCCAATACAATTGTAACTTTCATCTGTTTAAAAATTAACAAAACCCTGATAACCATTACAAATTTCATTATGCTTTTATGTGCCTAATTTATTTGCTCTGGCCATGCCAGTTTTATAGGTTTAAATTTATAATTGGGTGAAAAAAAAACTCTATTCACTCAAACTTTCAATATTTATTTATTTTTAAATTCTATCCTTAATATACTACTTTGCAAATCTACCTTTGAGACCAATAGTAGATGAGTTATTATTGTGTCAATAATGAATGTTTTTGTGTCATTTAAGCATTTAAATTGTTTTTTATACTTTTGCATCAACATAAAGCCATACATGAAACAAACACAAGCTTTTTCAATACTTATCCTAGGTCTTTTTTGTGTCATTAGTCATGCTCAAAATATTCGTTTTGACCATTTTGACATTAAGGATGGTCTTTCGCAAAACAGTGCTTTTTGCATGGATGTAGATGCCAATGGTTTTATTTGGATTGGTACTTTAAATGGCTTAAATAGATATAATGGATACGAATTTGAAATATTTAAACCCACCATCGGAAAAAAAGGGAGTATCCAGGGAAGCTTCTTTCGTTCATTAACCTGCGATAATGAAGGTAATGTTTGGACTATAGCACAAGATGCAGGCTTAAGTAAATACGATTACCTGAAACAGGAATTTATCAATTACCATGATTCACTTTTTAATAAGAATATACCTAAAAGCAATACTTTTATTAAAGTGGATAAAAGAGGCTGGGTTTGGATCGCCAACACAAATAAACTAATGGGTTTTAACCCTAGTGATAGTGCTATAGTTAGACCAGTTATAGATGGAACTATTAATGGGATTTCTATATTACCTAATGGAAATGTAGGCATTTATGGAAGTGAAGGTTTACACGAGATGTATTTAAGCATTGATTCTACATACATTCCTGTTTCAAGAATTACTGACTCTATTGTCATCCTAGGTAATGACGGCTCTAAAACGGTGGCTATTCATAGCAATAAAATATCCATCTATACTCAAAACCTAGCAAAACCAACAAACGAATATCTTTTAAAAGATATTAAAGGTAGCCCGCAGAACATGACCTCCTCTGCCATACTTGTTGAATCGTCTAATATTTGGTTACAGCATAAAAATGCATTAATTAAATACACCATTACCGATTCTGAAATATCTTGTCAATCCTTAAGCCATACCCCAGGAAATTATAACTCACTACGTGGATTTTCAATCAGTAATATTATACAAGATAAAAGTGATAATATATGGATTGGCACATCCAAACACGGAATTAATATACTCAGTAAAAGCAAAAACTCCTTTAAACATTTAAGTTGGAACTATGATAGTTACGACGACATTGAAATTGACCCAGTTAGAGCTGTTTGCGCTACGACGGAAAATGAATATTGGCTAGGTTTTGACAGAATGGGAATTGGTATTATTCACCAAGATGGAAGCCAAACATTAAAAACTACTTTTATAAATAAAGATGGAACAAGAGAAACAGTCAGAGGCGTAAGAAATATTTTTGAAGATAAGGACAAAAGGATATGGGTGGGGTTGTACGATGGTATTTGTATTTATAATAGACAAAACGGCCAGCTCGAACATATAGAAAAATACGCAAGTGGTTATTGGAAAAACAGGTCATATTCTATTCTTCAGTATGATTCCACAAGGGTTTTAACAGCCATAGCTACTCAAATAAAATTAGTCGATTTAAAAAATAAAAAACAGGAGTCTTTAAATTATAATACGCCCAATAATCGTATCCGTAGCAATGTTAGGGACATGTATGTTAAAGATTCCATTATTTGGCTGGGATTGGATAATTCGGGTATTGCAAAAATAAACACGGATAAAAAAACTTTAAAATCATATGATTCTGAATCTATCGGCCTAAGTAATTCTAAGGTATATAGCGTTACTGGTTTTGGCAATATGCTATGGGTTGCCACAAACAATGGGCTAAACCGTTTTAATACAAAAACTGAAAAAGTAGAAAAAGTTTATTACGAAGAACATGGCTTGTCCAACAATATTGTTTACTCTTTAAAATTAGATAAGAACAAAAACCTTTGGATGAGCACCAACCGCGGTATTAGCAAACTATTTATTCCAAAAGAGCAATTTACTTCCTATTTAAAAAGTGACTTTTTTATGGATGATGCCTCTTTTCAGGATGCGCAAGGAAACATATATTATGGAGGTTATACTGGCGTAGCATTCTTTGACCCTCTAAATTTCAAAGCCAATGAACCGTCTTTAATTCCGTTTATCGAGAGCTTTAGCTTGAATAATGATTTAGTTATTCCCAATCGTAAAACAAACAACCGGGTTATTCTAAATCAACACATTGACAAAACTGATAATATAAAACTATCTTATAACGAAAACACCTTTTCCTTTGAGGTCAATACGTTACAGTTCGACATTCCTAATTCCAATAAATTCAGGTATAAATTAGAGAATTGGCAAAACAATTGGACAGAACAGGACGGAAATAATAGAAAGGTGACATTCACTAATGTAGCACCTGGAAATTATATCTTTCACTTATCTGTAGCAAGCTCTAATGTAGGTTGGTCATCAGCCAAAACTATTCATATTAATATAGAACCTCCATTTTGGCAAAAACTATGGTTCAAGCTGACACTTATACTTTTCATCTTCCTTCTATTACTATTTATATACAGATGGAGATTATACCGAATACAGCAACGTAATAAATTATTGAAGCAAAAAGTAGAAGAGCAAACCAAAGATATTATCCGAAAAAGTGACGAAATTAAAAGTATATCGGAAAAACTGCATGAAGCAGACGAAGCCAAACTACGTTTTTTCACCAATATATCTCACGAATTCAGAACACCATTAACATTAATTTTGGGATACCTTGAGGAGCTGCAAGATACCAAATCACATGGCATAAAAAAGGTTATTAAAAGTAATGCTTTGCGATTGCTTAGACTGGTAAACCAACTTATCGAATTCCGAAAACTTGACCAAGACCAATTAAAACTTGAGGTTTCGCATTTCGAACTTAACCAGTTTGTACAGGAGATTACATCTTCATTTCAGCAACTGGCACAGCAAAAAGATATTACTTTAAGTTTTGAACCTTGCACCAATAGAATTCCAGTTTGGCTGGATATTGACAAGACAGAAAAGATCCTATTCAACCTGATTAGCAATGCTATAAAATACACTTCTAGTGGTAACCCAATTTTTGTTTCTACTGCCGAAAGTGCTGAACATTTTGCAATAACAGTGAAAGATTATGGAATAGGTATTTCAGAAGAGGAGCTAAATCATATCTTCGACCGCTTTTTCAGAAGTAAAAACAGCCAGCAGTCCGGTCACGGAATAGGACTTGCCTTAGCTAAAGGGTTGGTTGAATCGCAGTTTGGAACACTCACGGTAATTTCGGAAAAAGGAAAGGGTTCTGAGTTTAAAGTGACCTTTAAAAAGAATAAAGATCATTTTGGCGAACATGAGATTGTTGATTCAAATAAGCTTAAACCCTATATTGCAGAGGATACGGAAGATCTTCACTTTCCTGCGTCTCCACAAACCATATCTGATAAACAAATACTTTTAGTTGAGGATGATGTGGAATTAAACCAGTTTCTGCAGCGTATTTTATCTGTTAAGTATTCGATTATAACTGCAGAAAACGGAATAGAAGCACTTAAAAAACTAGATGATTTTATTCCTGATCTAATTATATCGGATATTACCATGCCGCATATGGATGGCATCACCTTTTGCAAAAAAATAAAAGAGAATACAAATACATCTAAGATTCCTTTTATTTTACTCACAGCAAAAACAGATTCTTTAATACGTATTGAAGGTTTTAAACTTGGTATTGATGATTATATTGAAAAGCCGTTTGAAAAACAAATACTATTGGCTCGTGTAGATGCTTTAATTAGTAATAGAGAAAAGCTGGAGCAAGAACCTGTTCAAACCAAAACCATAGCTCAAATTGATAAAACTAAATTTACCAAAAACGAAGTTCTGTTTTGGAAAAAGGCCAACACCATCATTCAGCGAAACTTTAGTAACCCTAATTTTACCACCGAGGTATTGAGTGAAAAAATGAATATGAGTCGCTCTACTTTTTATCGTAAATTTAAAGGCTTAAGTAGTGAAAATGCAGCAGACTATATTCGCAAAATACGATTACACAAGGCCGCTGAATTATTACACAAGAAACAACTTACCATACAGCAAATAAGCCTCGAAGTAGGTTTTCAGAGCACAGCCCATTTCAGAACAAAGTTTAAAGAACATTTTGGAATTAACCCATCGGAGTATGTGTAGGGTAGGTTTTGTTGAAAGGTAGTTTTTTTAGTGTAAAGTATAAAGATCTATATGCATCCTATATCGTTTACTTTATACTTGTATTTTTTCATAAATCTTGTCCAAATTAGCTCCCACTCAAGCCGTGGAGGCTCTTACTTTTTTCTACAGTCAAAAAAGTAAGAAAAAAGTCCGTCGGCTACACCCATTTCTCTCAAAAAACTAGTGATGCCGATACTAAACAAAAACAGCTTAATCTTTGTATAAAATAGTATAGTTTGATAATAATATATTTGAAAGCGTGCTAGTTTTAAGCGCCTCATACAACCCTATACCTTTATCCTAATTAAGGTTAGATTACTATAATTTAAGAATACCCCCCTTTATATTACAACAATATTTCACTTACTGAACCTACAAGTACGTGCATAACGGTTATTAATTGGCCTCAAAAATTATTAACCACCCTTTTTTGTTCAATTAATTTACACCAAAAACTACTTTTCCTTTTAATTTTGTTATCAAATAAAACTATAAATAAATCATGCGTACTATTAAACAGTTTCTTTTTGCTTTAGGTATACTTTGTCATAGTCTGCCAAGTATAAATGCCCAAAATCCTTTGGTTACTCATATGTTTACTGCTGATCCAACAGCACGTGTTTTCGACGGTAAGTTATATGTATTCCCTTCGAGCGATACTTACCCGCCTGCTGGTCGCGAGAAAGAGTTTCCTCGCTTTTGTATGCCAGGATATCATGCCTTTTCGTTGGAAAACGGATCTACCTGGAAAGATCATGGCTGGATTTTAAAGGAAAATGATGTGCCTTGGGGCGAAAAAGATACGTATGCCATGTGGGCACCTGATTGTATCGAGAAAGATGGAAAGTACTACTATTACTATCCTGCTAAACCGAAAAATGACAATGCTTTTCGTAGAATTGGTGTAGGTGTTTCTAAAAATCCTACCGGACCATTTAAATGGGAAAAGAGTTTTATCGAAGGTGTTTCGGGTATTGATCCGGGTTTATTATTAGATGACGACAATAAAGCTTATTTGTTTTTTGGCGGCGGACATGAGTTATACGTAGCTCCTTTGGCCGATAACATGAAAGAAATAACGCAGAAACCTATATTAATTGAAGGCTTACCTGCTGGATACAAAGAGGGTTCTTTCCCTATTAAAAAGGATAGCACTTATTACTTAACCTTTGCGCACGTATTTCCGGATGAAGGATATACGATTGGTTATGCAACCAGCGAAAACCCTATGGGACCGTATACTTACCGTGGAAAAATTATGAATAACATTCATAATGGAACAAACCACCACTCTATTGTTGAATACCAAGGTCAATGGATTTTATTTTACCACTCGTGGGATATTAGTGGGTACAATAAACTACGTTCGATGCGTGCCGATTACATGACCTTTAAAAAGGATGGAACCATTAAAAGAGTAACGCCTACTTTACGCGGTATTGGAACGCCTCAACTGGGAGATACCATTCAGGTGGATAGATACAACGAAATATCGAAGGCTTCAACGGCTTTTGTGGGAGGCGAAAACGAACCAAACGGATGGATGGTGTGTAATACGCAAATGATGGGTTTTGTACGTTTCAACAGAGTTAAATTTGATGGGGCTATAAAAATTCAGGCTCGCGTGGCTTCTGGTCAGCGCACAGGAAGTTTTGAGGTTAGATTAAATAACCCTAAGGGCAAGTTAGTAGCCGAATTTCCGATTGAATATACAGGAGGGTGGAGCTCATGGAAAACCATTGAAGCGGATGTTAAAGAACCCATTACTGGCACACACAATTTAGTGGTTGTGTTTAAATCGGATTGGGGAAGTACAAAAGCAGTTAACTTAAACTGGTTGCTTTTACAGTAATACTTGTTTTAATAAAAATAAATTAAGCAGTTATCTCGTTGAGGTAACTGCTTTTTTATTCTCGATTTTGAAGCCAAGTCATGTATCGGCATCGACAAGTCATTTACGCTAACCACTAAGACATTGCTGGGGATTACAAGTACGTAGGGGAGTCGCCAAGTCATTCATCGGAGTCTCTAAGCGTAAGCAGACACGGCCAAGTCATTTAATATTCATTAATAACAGGGTATTCCTGTTTCATTTAATAGCTGTTTAATTATATTTGTCTGCATAATACCAATTGAGCTATATTTCTTTGAATCGTCTACACTTTATATGGATACTCGTTTGTTTGCTTTTAAGTACTTCACTTAAGGCAAATAGAGGAGCTGTATACCTAAATCAGTTTACCAATATCTCAGATAATAATATTAATATTGATCATTTTTTAGATGAAGTTAGAGCGCAGGTTGGGCAATTTAATAATGCCAACTTTTTCTCTACTATTCCTAATAATGGCCAAGACTCAGCTCTATCCGTGTTGTTTTGGATAAAGCCTTCAAACATTCATTTACACCCAGGTACTGTATTTGGCGAAGATTCTTTATTTAATTTCAGATATTTATCAAACAGAGAGTTGCAGTTTAATCATTTCCTCAAAAAGGATATTAATACAAAGGCTGTATTATGTAACAATCAGTGGCAACACATTGCCTTTACCCTTAATGCTCAAGGTTTATTAAATGTATTTTACGATGGTGAGTGTATTTTAACCGATACCATAGAATCTAAGTGGCATAAAACTCCAAGAAAGAACTATACACTAGGCTCCGACCGCTATAACTTAAATGCAGAAGGGTATATTGATGACTTGAGTATCTATCATCAAGCATTATCTAAACAAAAAGTCAAATTACTTTATCAGCAATCTAAAATAACACCTCCACTTTCACACGATATAAAGGCTTATCTGCCATTGAATAAAAATGTTAAAAGTAAAGTAAAGGTCAATAGTGCAAATGTAATTGGTAGCCACATTCATTTTACTACAGATAAAAATAAAGGCCAGGTAGCAAGCTTTGGTAACGATAGTGCCTTTATTGAGCTTGTTGGTTTTAATTACGACCATCAGTTAACGATAGCTGCATGGGTTAATCCGCACGATAATAAATGGATGATGCCTTTGGCTGGTAATAAAGACTTTAGTTTTAGGTTTACTACTATCAATAAAGAGCTTTGGTTTTCGGTTCCTATGTTATTTACGGTAAAATCCGATCGTTTATGGAAAGAAAACAAGAATGATTGGGTTCATCTGGCTATTTCTGTAAAATACAATCATCAGGTTGAATTCTATGTGAATGGTGAATTAAGCGGATCGCAAGAAATATTAGGAAAAACAGGTGAGTCCAAATCACTTTCTATAGGGAGCAGCATGTGGGGACAAAGCTTTAACGGCTCCATGAGCGAATTTGCTATTTGGAGTAGAGCCTTAGATTCAAACGAAATTAAAAACGTTTACAATGGTCAATTAGCTACGCTTAAGTTTAACAAGGGCATACCGCTATGGCTTATTGTTACAATTGTAGGTATCATCCTTATATTAATCATCAGTATACTATTCTTTGGTAAAAACAAAAAAGAAACAAAGCACCAACCTAAACTTATTCTGAAACAAAATAGCATACAACTAACTGGGATATTCAGGGCTTTTAACCATGAAGGAGAAGATATTACTCAATTATTCTCTCCCACTTTAATTCGTTTACTTGCTTTAATAGTATTGTTTCCCATACTCAAAAACAGAAATATTACTTCTTCTGAGATATCTGATTTTCTGTGGGAAAACGATAGCGCATCGCAACAAAAAAATAACCGCAGTACCAACGTACATCGTTTGCGTAAGATCTTCGAAAACTTTAAAGGAGTGGAATTAGTATACCTTAATAAAGAATGGTTTATTAAAACTGAATCTACTTTTCAGATTGATGTAGTTACAATCAATCAATTATTTAAAAATAATAAGCACAAACCATTGCCCACTTCTATTTCGTTGTGTAAACAGGTAAGAGTAGATACTTTTGACCAGCTTATTCACCTATACGAAGAGAAACATATTACCTACTTAAACCAACTGTGTGTGCATCTGTATAAAGAAAAAAAATACACCTTGGTAATAGATGTAAGCAAGTTATGGATTGAGTTAGCTCCTTTAAATGAAATGGCCATTAAATACCTAGTGGGAGCATCACTAAAGAATAACCAAAAGCAAGAAGCCGTTAATTACCTTGCGCACTTTGCTTCTACTTACAAAAAAATGCTCAACGAAGAATTCTCCTTAACTATTGAGGACTGTGCTAAACTATAGCGGTTATTTCTATCTAATTTAGGGGAATAATTGTATTTACCCCACTTTTTACCCCACAGTTTACCCAAAACTAAACCACTATTTACTTAAATTTGGATTAAACAATAAATATTCAAATTTATGCGACTATCTACATTGGGAAGTATTCTGTGCTTTCTATTATTTTCCTTAAGTGTTTCGGGGCAAACTTATTTTAACGTATTAGATTTTGGAGCTAAAGCCGATGGCAAAACCGTTGACACAAAAGCCCTGCAATCTGCCATTGATGCAGCAAGCAATAACGGTGGAGGAACAGTAATAATTCCCTCAGGTAAAACTGTAGTTTCTGGAACTTTTTACATGAAAGACTATGTAACGTTAAGAGTTGAAAATGGAGCCACACTTCAAGGAAGCAACAACATTGCCGACTATGGTAATGATACACACAAAAACATGTATAAAAAAGAACCTCACATGGATAAGTGTTTTATTTATGCTGCAGGTGCCAAGTCATTTGCTTTTGAAGGTCATGGGGTTATTGATGGTAATGGTCACACCAAGTTTTTTAACCGAAAAACAGGCCGACCAATGATGATGCGTTTTAAAAACTGCGATAAGATTCACATGCGTGATATTACGCTCATCAACCCTGCAGCATGGACATCGGCTTGGTTATACTGTAACGAAATTGTGGTGGACGGAATTCGTATTCATAGTCGTTCAAACGGTAATGGCGACGGATTAGATTTTGACGGCTGTACTAACGTGCGTATTTCGAATAGTTCATTTGATAATAGCGACGATTGTATTTGTCTGCAAGCATCTATGCCCGATAAACCATGTAAGGATGTGGTTATTAGCAATTGCGTATTTGAAACAAAATGGGGAGGCATGAGAATTGGTTTACTATCGCGTGGCGATTTTGAATCGGTAACGGTTACCAATTGCACCTTTAAAAACATACAGGATAGTGGATTAAAAATTCAAATGAACGAGGGAGGAAGCATGAAAAACATGGTATTCTCTAATCTTGTGATGAAAAACGTTCCTCGCCCAATATTTATGACCTTTGCACAACAAAAAGCATGTGTAGATGCGCCAGAAGAAATGTATCCTATGAAGGAAATGAAGAATTTCACTTTTCAGAATATCATTGCCGACAATACAGAACTAGATAAGAACTCAGCTTTCTTTTTAACAGGAATGCCCAATAATTATATCGAAAACATCATCATTAAAGACATTCAATTCTTTGTTTCAGGAGGAGGAACAAAAGAAGATGCGGACAAAAAAGACCATAACGAATATACCTTAGATGTACTTGAAGGTTGGTGGCCCGAATTTAGCAAAGTAGGTACTTTACCAGCATCTGGCATGTTTTTACGCCACATGAAAAATGTGTATGTAGATAATTTTCATATTTATATTGATGGAGAAGACGCCAGAAAACCTATAATTCTGAATGATGTAGTAAATGGTAGAGTTTCAAATGCCTTTATTAATGGTAATAAGATAAAATTGTAGATAAGCCCTGTAAAACTGCTGGAGTTTAATAAATTTCAGCTACTAAGCCTCTAGCATAGCTCTCCTCCTTTTGAAGGAGGAGTACCACGAAGAATGAGTGGGGAGGTGGTTTTATAGAAATAATTATTCAGTATAAAGTATTAAGATATAAGTATAAAGACTTTAGTTTTATACTAAAAAGAAAAAATATGAAGCAACTTATTCTATTATCCCTATTCATTACTATCTCATGCAACTTCTATGCACAAGTTGTTCCGCTATGGGATAAAAAAGACATTCCAAACTATCAGAAATCGAAAGGAAAAGAGGAAGTACCACCCAGAGATATCCTATTTATTAAAAACATACAAGAGCCCACAGTAGAAGTCATGCTTCCATCCAAGCAAAGTGCCAATGGTATGGCTGTACTTATTTGCCCAGGAGGCGGGTATGGTGGTGTTGCATACGATTGGGAAGGTACCGACGTGGGTAAATATTTAAACAGTAAAGGTATTTCTGCCTTTGTACTAAAATACAGAATGCCTCAAGCTGAATCTGTGGTTATTTCGCACAAAGCGCCTTTACAGGATGCTCAACGCGCTATCCGATACATCCGCCATAATGCGAAGAAGTTTAATCTGGATAAGAATAAGATAGGTGTTATGGGCTTCTCTGCCGGAGGACATTTAGCTTCTTCGCTGGGCACTCACTTTACAGAGGCATATTATGAAGCTAAAGATGATATTGATACCGAAATTATCCGACCTGATTTTATGATGCTATTCTATCCTGTTATCAGCATGAAAAAGGGTGTTACTCACAATGGATCGCGCAATAATCTTTTGGGTAAAAATCCTTCGGAGGACTTAGTAAGCGAATTCTCAAATGAATTGCAGGTAACGGAGCAAACACCTCCTACTTTTATTCTTCATTCTGGCGACGACAAAGCCGTACCGGTTGAAAATTCAATCAGAATGTACCAAGCCTTGCTTAAAAACAACGTAAAGGCAACGATGCATATCTATCCTACAGGTGGTCATGGTTACGGATTGGGCAAAAGCAGAGAAGCTGCACCCGACTGGGCAGATTTAGCAACAGAATGGTTTTTAACAATGAATAATTAACACTTTAAAAAAGTCATGTAAATAACGCCCTGAAAGGGCATAATCTAATAGCCCAGAGCAAAGCTCTGGGTTATGCTATATATTAATTATAAACCGATGCATCACCAAGTTTTTCCTTTTACATTTATTATTTGCATCGGAAACTAGTCAATTCAAAAACAATTAGCACTTGCTACCGCATTAATCTTTCGTGTGGTTTAAAAAAGAAGATATTACCAAAATAATCGTGTCATAATAAATAATAGAACTAAAATAATCTACTAGAAACATAAAAAATGAAAAACTTATTTTACCTAGGATTAGCAACTTGCTTATTCTTTATCTCATGTAATCAAGGACCAAAGGTGGCCAACATTGTAGATTATGGAGCAGTTGCAGATAGCTTAACGGTTAACTCAGCTGCCATTCAAAAAGCCATTGATGAATGCAACGCTGCAGGCGGCGGAACAGTAGTAATTCCTGCTGGTAACTTTATATCTGGTACAGTGCTGTTAAAAGATAATGTTACGCTGCATCTTGAAAAAGACGCACAACTAATCGGAAGTAAAAATCCTCAGGATTACATTACCATAGATCCATTTACCGATGCAGTTAATCAGGTACGGGGTAAATGCTTAGTGGGTGCTGAAAACGTTACTAACATTGCCATTACTGGTGAAGGAACAATTATTGGTCGCGGACAATTATTCAAGCGCCCTGAGTTATTAAAAACAATGAAAGAGTTGGGAATTGATAAAAAAGAACTCAATAGCTTTGCTGTCAATCGTCCCTTCTTAATCCGCTTGGTAAAATCAAAGGACATTAGAGTAGAAGGTGTTCATTTAAAAGATCCTGCCGCATGGACCTTGCACATCTTTCAATGCCAAGGTATTTTAGTAGATGGCATTGATATATATTCGCACGCCCATAAAAACAACGATGGTATCGATTTAGATTCAAGTAGAGATGCTATTATCAGAAATTGTAATATCAACAGTGGTGATGATGCGGTTTGTATTAAAAGTACTTCTCCCCTACCAACGCGCGATGTGCACGTTAGCAATTGTAAACTTAAAAGTGATTGGGGAACCATTAAGTTTGGTACCGAATCGATGGGCGATTTTAAAAACATACTTGTTGAAGACTGCGAAATATACGATACCAGAGGTGGTGGCATTAAAATATTAAGTATGGATGGCGCTAACATCGACAGTATTACCATTCGCAACTTAAAAATGACCAATGTTGAGATGCCATTGTTTATTCGATTAGGCGAACGCTTAAGAACTTACCGTAATGCACCCAAACAAAAGGTTGGTTCGATAGATAATATTGTTGTGGAGAATATTACAGCAATTGTTCGCGATACAGCAGATTGTCGTATCAATCCTCCATCGGGTGTTTTAATAACCGGCACACCCAATCACCGAATTGGTAAAGTTACTTTACGCAACTTTGACATCAGCCTACCCGGACATGGCACTAAAGCACAAGCTAAAAACATAGTAGCTGAAGACGAAACCAGATATCCAGAGTTCAGTTTCTTCGGTGTTTTACCTGCCAAAGCCATGTTTGCACGCCATATCGAAAGTCTGGATACAGATGAATTAAATTTTAAAGTCTTAAATAAAGATCAAAGAGAGGATGTAATTTTAATTGACGTGGAAAAAAACAGTAAAAACTGGAATGTTGAAACAGTTAAGTAACGACTGCTGAACCATTATAAAAAATCAAGATTAAAACCAAAGCCTTTATAAATAACGAGAACTATTAGGCACCTGATAAAGTAATTTTACCGCCTTGGATGAAAAAGCATTAAGGAAAATTAAATCAAACGGCACTTATTTTCACCAAATATTAGCTCTATTATCAGTAAGTAGAATCAAAACATAGAAAAATAAAGAAGAACCAAAATAAAATGAAAACAAATCAATTCATAAAATGGAGTTTTATGGTACTATTATGTACCGTATCACTCAACTCTTTTGCTAAAAAGGCAAAAAAGCCCAATGTACTAGTTATCTATACTGATGATCATAGATATTCTGGTGTTCATGCCTTAGGCGGACAAGCTGTTCGTACGCCTAACATGGATCAACTAGCCAATACAGGTATTGTATTCGAAAATGCCTATTTAATGGGTGCTTTTACTGGCGCTACCTGCGTACCTAGTAGAGCAATGTTGCTAACTGGTCGTCAACTTTTTAAATTGGATGGCGTAGGTCGTTCCATTCCTAAAGAACACACCACCATTGGAGAAGCCTTTGGTAATGCAGGTTATAATACACATATGGTGGGCAAATGGCATCAGGATAATCCTTCGCTTGCACGTTCGTTTGATGATGGAGCTTGTGTAATGAGCCGTGGTGTTTATCTGGTTGACCATTGGAGAATGCCATTATGGGATTGGAAAAAAGATGGCGACTACAAAAAGAAAGAAGGCTGGTTGTTGGAATACGACGAAAATGGTAAGGAAGTTAAAAGATTGGTTGATCTTAAAAACGATAAGAGAGGACCTACTGGAACAGAAAAAGACGGTCCGCACACCTCCGAAATTTTCGCTCGTAATGCCATTAAATTCATTAATGAGTACGATGAGAAAGATCCTTATTTTATGTACTTGGCATTCCATGCACCACACGATCCTCGTCAGGCACCTAAAAAGTACAAAGACATGTACCCGGAAGACGAGATTAGCTTATTGCCATCGTACATGCCACAACATCCGTTTGATAATGGTCATTTATTCTTGCGCGATGAAGAACTAGGTCCGTGGCCTCGTACACCAGAGGTAGCACGTAAACATCTATCCGATTATTATGCCATCATCACTCATTTAGATGCTCAAATTGGTAAAGTAATAGCCGCTTTAAAAGAATCTGGTCAGTATGAAAATACAATTATTGTTTTTGCTGGAGATAGTGGCTTAGGCGTAGGTAATCATGGTTTATTAGGCAAGCAAAACGTATACGATGAAGATGGTGTTCATGTACCATTTGTTCTTTCGGGTGGTGCCATTAAAGAGCAAGGCTTGCGTTTAGATGCCTATTGTTATATCCACGATATCTTTCCTACTGTTTGTGATTTAGCCAAAATTGAAAGGCCAGCTTCTGTTACAGGAAAAAGTTTAGTGCCTGTGATTAATGGAGAGAAAGATAAAGTACGAGATTTCACTTACCATGCTTATCGTCAGCACCAACGTGCGTATCGTAAAGGTGATTATAAACTATTAGAATTTGTTAAAGCCCCAGATAAGGATTGGAAATTAGGAGAATTAACGCGAGGATCAAGAACTACCTTATTGTTCAACATTAAAAACGACCCTTGGGAAACCACCAACCTGGCTTTTTTACCAGATTATTTTGACTTGGTTAAAACCATGCAAAAAGAGATGAAAGAAAAAGCGATTGAGTTGGGAGATAGCAATAAAAACACCAAAGAACAATACGACTTCTGGGATTTTTATTAGCGGAGCTACCGTAGCGAAATAATTACTCACGGGGTGACTATTGGCCAGATGCTAATAATCACCCCGTGAGTTTTTTAAAAAAAATCTATGCTTTATTGTTTTATAAATCGAGTTGTATAAACCTTATCGCCTGTAGTAAGTTTAAGCAAATAGATACCAGAAGGTAAATCAGATACTTCAACCGAAGGTACAGCTTCGCCTTTTTGCATCGGCATTGACTTCAACTGCTTTCCATTCATACTTAATACCTCTACTTTACGAACATCATTACCATTTTCCTCTAAAACAATTTGCATTGTTCCCGTTACAGGATTAGGATACACTTTTAGTGCCTTATTTCTAGCCCTCATCTCTCTAACACTAGTATCGCTTTCCTTAACAGTGATATTTTCTACCATATCAGTAAGCTTCTCAAAGCTTCCATTTTCAGGAGTAAACTCTATCACTATTTTATAATCATCAGCTGCAGGAATTTCCGAATCAATTTTCATTGTTCTAGTTAAGGTACGTTTTCCAATTCGCTCAGTACGTATTTCACTAGCCATCACATTATCATCCTTATCTAACAATTGAATTTTTAAGGTACCATTCTCGTATGTTTCATATTCAAATTCAACATCAACTTCGGTGGCATCACCTTCAATTTCAGTCGGAACAGTTAAAATTTCTATAGCAGGCACAATAGCATCTTCTACATTAAAGTAAATATTTGGCTGAATAGATACCGCTTGTGGATCGCTCCAATCAAATCCTTGACGGTGCATATAAACCTTGTAAAAATAATTAGGAGCAATGGTTGTCGCTGAAGAGGTAGTTACATTGATGCTAGCTACTCCACTCCCTGCGTCAACATTTGTATTTCCGCTTCCAAACCAACTTCCATCTGGTTTTCTCATTTCAATGTTAATTTTACAAGCCTCATCGGCCTCATATTTCACATCAATAGCGTAAGATGTTTCGCCTGGTAATAACGAAGTTGGAATGTGATCATCCCATAATTTCTTTTGTAAAGGCTTTGCCACCACATCAAATGTTGTTGTACTAGTCGTAAGTACTGAACTTCCATCTTTAATTTCAAAAACCACCTTGTAACCATTGGCAATGGCCATTTCAGCATCCAAATCGAACTCGGTAAATATTGATTTCACTCCTCGTTCCACATCATACGATTTTTCTCCCAACACATTGTTAGATGGATCATATAAAGTAGCTAGCACCGTTCGTGTACTTGATGCAGAATAGATTAAAGTGGTAGAAAACTCACTCGATGGATATGCGCTTATTGTTTCCTCAAGCCCCTTAACATTATCGCTAGTATTATTAAACTCAGTTTCATCGATATCAACAAGTTTCCAAACTCTCACCCAATCGTACATCACAGCACGCTGTTCTTTAGTACGAAAATCATCCTCGAACATATACTCTTCTGGTTTTGGATTGGTCGCATTCTTTTCATCATCGTCGCCCCAATTATATGTTTCCATTACAATGATAACAGGCATTGGTAAGAAGAAATCACGTTTAGGAGTAATTGTCCCGAAATAGTTATTGTCATTGTAAAACATAGCTGTTTTTTCGTCTTTCCACCACATACCAACGGTATTCCATCCTAATGGCTCGGCAAGATTAGGCGCTTGCACTCCACTATTTGTTGATTCATAAGGTAAACGCTGACACGAACCACCAGCATCACTAAATGGCTTAGTATGTGAATTCACATGCTGAATATTATTAAATGAACCATTGCCATGCTCGTTAAACGGACCAGTATAACCCATATTTTCAATAATATCTAGTTCCGTTGCATATTTAGTATTACAATCATCCGTTGTTGTACCTCGTGAATTCATAAAAACGCCCGACCCCATCGGAAAATCAGACGGTTTTACACGAACCTCGAAATACCCGTACGTTTGTAATACTTTGGTATCCATACCTCCGCCAGCAAAATGATAATCTTTACCATTACCACGCGGAAAACGCTCGTCTTCGTAATACCACATTGGATTCATGCTCATGTAATAATTATTCGAATTGGGATCTTTTACCGGCTCTAAAATTCTTTTATCAAAGGAAGCTGTTCGCCCCCATGAGTCCGCCTTATCGAACAAGCGCCACTTATCTGTATTGGGACTGTTGGCATCAAACTCATCACTCATCTCATGATTTAACACCCATACTTTTCCTGCGGGAGGATCTGGAGGACCTGCCATAAGCATAGTCGCACAAAAGCAAAACAACAATAGCGTGTTGGTAATTCTTTTAAAAGTAGATTTTTGCATGTTATTGAATATTTGATTTCTATTTTTCTGTAAAAAAACGACTTAACTAAATGATATATAGCTAAACCGTAAAGAAATAAGAATCAGAACTGTTTCAATAAACATACTATAAGAATTTGGGGTACTTTTAAATACCCCCCTAAATTCATACCAACTTACCGATATGTAGTTTTTTTTATAATCGAGATTTTATAAAAAATCTGTAGAAAAAACCTTAAACCTTAATTGGTGTATCCTCCTTTTTCAAGATAAAAAAGATATAAATACTCAACACAGCAGCAAACATACACCATACTGATATCATGTATTTTAGATAAAATACTTTTGAAACCACAAACAGCAAAAGCATTAAAATACCTAAATAATTAATGTGTTTGTTACTCGAAAAGACAAAAGGAAAAGCTGCAGGTAAAAGGTAAAAGATACCGCTCCACCAATTGGTACTTTTAAAATGACCTACGGTATAAAAAATATGCTGATGGTCTATTTGTGCAGTTACCTCATAAACAGCCATCCTATAGCCTAACAGAATAAATAGAAATACGCCAAGACTTAAAGAAAAACCTATCCATCTTTTACGCTTTTTGTTCTTCTCTAAAACAAAAGTAGATAATGGTACCCAGACTGGCCAGATTAATTGAGCAAAAATAAGGAAACCAAATGTAGCCACCGAAGTCCAATGAGCGTATTCTGGATTTTCAAGTGCTATCCATAATATGCCTTCAAAAAACTGTTGAACTCCAAACAGCAAAGGAATCATGGCAAATAATACTTGCTCTTTTTTTGTACTCTTTTTTATGGCTAATGCTCCAACTGCTGTAATAACAGCACTTGCACCAAAACTAACTTCCGCAGAAAAACACATAATTTAAATTTTACGAGAAAAATACAGAAAGTAATTGAAGTAACCATGGTAGAATGCCAGAAAACAAAGCAGGGCCACCTATATGGCAGCCCTGCTTAAATTTTGGGAAATAGTTAACTGATTGACTTAACCAGTTTTTATAATTTAATAAATCGAGTTCCTACTCTTGTATCGTTATTTGAAATAATGATTAAATATGCTCCTGCAGGTAGTTCATCAACATCCACCGTAGATTTTGAGTTATTACCTTGTAATAAGCCCAACTGAGCTACGGTTCCTGAAATAGTGTAAATTGTATATTTCAATGAACCATTATCTATTTCAGCAGCTTCTATAAAGAGCTGACCGCCTTTAACTGGGTTAGGATATAATTTCATACCTGCAGCATATAAATCTTTAACTCCTACAATTTTACAACCCTTTTCATCTACCTCAGCTCCAGTTTCAGTATTGGGGCATTCATCCACATCATCCATCACACCATCATTATCAGAATCTACTTCTGAAGGATCAGGATTAAGCGAACAGTAATCTCCAGGTAAACTATAACATCCAACACCAGCAGGGCCTAATTCAGGATCCCAACTAATACCTGGCTCCCAAGCAGTACCCCCATATTCATATGCCCCTGCATCAGGCGAATGACCTATATAACCATCCGTAAAACCCGATATTTCTCTACCATAGTTAATAGGCTGGGTATTGGCTTTTAAGGTAAAATCACCTGCCGAAACATCTGTAAATGAATTACCAGAAGAAAGGGTTAAATTGTTTTGCTTATCAGACTGAGGTTCCCAATCATTTTTATCCGATAAGTTATTCCACACATTAACATTAGAAAATGCAGTTCCTTCTTTGTGCCATGCACCCATGGTAGCAGAACCATTCCAAAGTGTATTATTATAGATATTTAGATTAGTTCCATTCCAATTAATTTGTACATTGGTCCACTCTGTATTCCAAACTACATTATTATATACATCAACATTTCCTGCATCATTATCTAAATAAATACCAGCTGCCTTATGCAAATCGCCACGTCCAGCTGCATCATGAAACCAGTTGTGATGTATCTTCATATTTAATCCTGCTCCTAAAGTATATAACAAAGCACAATCATCAGCAATTAAGTTACTATGATGAATATCGTTATAAGCCACCTCACTATTTTTAGTAGTGATTTGAATAGCATCACGACCTCCTCTATATATTTCGTTATTTTTTAACGTAGCATTATTACCTCCTCTTATTAACATAGGAGCGTCATAACAGCCGTTAGTATTAAAATCGTGAACTCTACAATCTTCAATAATAGTATTATCGCCTGAAGAATAGATACCCGAGCCTGCACCAAACGCGACCTCACATTTTTCAATGGTATTATAATTTCCCTGAACACGAATACTTTGTTTTCCCGATAAAAATCCTCGTTGAATTCCACGCACCATACTACCGTAAAAACTAGACACACCACTTAACTTGTTTCCTGTACCATTGATGGTAACACCACCGCCCATTAAAGCAAGGTTTTTAATCTCGATATAATTTCGGCCATTTAAATTAACCGTTAAGTTTCGTTTACGCATTTGAACTTGTTCATCCGTTGGTGCTCCTCCAGGAACCTGTATATATAGCGTATTATTACCGGCATCAAAATACCACTCATTGTTATAATCTAAAGCTTCTTTTATTCCTTCTAAGTAAAAATCTCCTTTAGCAGAAGGATAATGAAATGTACGTATCCAAGATGGATTTTTATCTAAGCTAAAATCAACACGACCAGATGAACTTGCTGTAATCCATGATTTCCAAGCAGTCCATCCGCCACCACCCATATCTCCATAAAAGAAGATTGAACCTCCGTTTTCCCATGCATAATTTGGTATACTCGAATTTGTTAAGTAAGCATTTAAATCATCTTTACCACTTCCTCCTGAGTTCCTTAAAGAATTCAATGTAAATGGGTCTCCATCTGTATTATTTGGCCAACGAGCTAAATCACAAGCCACATCTCCATTCATAACAAAATTTTCTTGCTCTAAATCCCAATCAACAGTTGTTTTATAGATATTTCCGTCGTCTAAAGTCCAACCGGAAAGAGCCTGCATAGCTGTAACAATCACCTTTTCTCCTGCAGCCGCCTGAAATACAATAGGATTTCCAACTGTACCTGAATTGGCTGGCGTTAATGTTTCTTCATAAGTACCCTCTGAAATAGTAACAACGTCACCTGCTTGTGCAACAGTAGCAGCCTTAGAAATAGTTAAAAATGGACTACCCTCCAATCCCGTATTACTATCATCCCCTTGTTTACTCACCACATAGTTTTCTGCACTAAATGGCAGGACAAACAAATGCATCATGATTGTTACTAAAAATAACCTTGTAGAAATTAAATTCATATATCTATTATTTAAATTTTCAATGATGTACAACCTTCTTACTTATAATCATTTTGGATAATTATTCCGTTTGATTATTTAATCGCAGCCTGCTAGCCCTAGAATGTTATGAACTTGATTAGTTTACTCTCAACTTATCTCCTCCTCTGTGATTATGTAAGCGGCTGCAAATTACAATTTCGAACTTTTAGACTGAGTGAAATTTTAATTATATAATAAGGTGTATTTTACATTTTTAACTATGCACCAGAACGTTAAATGCTGTTACTGTAAAAGATAGCCTGAGAATATTACTTTTAAGGGGTATTACTAAGAGAAATTATTAAAAAAGGGCATCCTTGCGAGATACCCTTTTAACTAAACACTTATACAAATAACTATAAAAAAGTTCTATTTAATATCGTCCCAATTATCCGTTCTAAAAGATGATGCTGGATTGCCTGCTGTATTATACAAACTACCTACAAACCAGTTACTCCAACCGTAACGAATAGCCACAGGCTCCTTTACCTCATCATTCCAAACCTCTAATTGTATACCTTTTATTAACGCTTTCGCTGGATGAAAAACACTATCAGTACCAGCAATATAAAAATCAGACAGATGCTTTCCTTTATTGTCAATACCAAGGGGGGCATTTTTAAAATTTAAGTAGGCTTTTCCATCTTTCACATTCATAGAATTATATACTGGACCGCCACAAATAACTTGATTAAAACCGTAATCTTTATTTAAAGCCCAATATGCTAGGCGATGACCTATAGTTATCTTTTCAGGCGGATGAATATTCCAACGATGACCAATATCTACAGTAGAAACCATGCCAGTATTAACTACTTTTGACATGGCTTTAAGTTGCGCTTCTCTTAACTCGGCGGTGTTTCTTCCAGGGGTTTTTCCATAGTTTTGAAAGGGGCATATTTGCACATAATAAAATGGAAAATCTCCTTGCCCCCATAGCTCTCTCCAACGGGTAATCATACGAGGAAATAGTTCTTCGTATTGTTTCGGCTGTGCAGAGTTTGATTCTCCCTGATACCAAATCACCCCCTTTATACCAAAACCTTGTATAGGATGAACCATAGCATTATACAATACTGTTGGTGTTTGAAATTTCATCTTTTCGGTTCCTATATCACCTAAGAAAACCTCTTTAAATTCTGTTTCAAGTACTTCTTTATCCATCCAAGCTTCAACTCTTGTTCCTCCCCAGGTAGCATTAATAACACCAATAGGTACTTGCAATACTTCATTTAAATACCTGGCATAACTGTAAGCTACAGCACTAAAGTTAGCTACACTCTGGGGATTGGCTTCAGTCCATTGGCTTGAACAATCCCTCTTTATCTCGGCAGCATAATCATTACGAATATTAAATAATCTAATATTGGCATTATTAGCATGAGCAATTAAATCGTTACTACCATATACTGGTTGTGAATTAAAGCCCTTTACGGGCATCTCCATATTAGATTGGCCTGAACACACCCAGACTTCTCCAATTAGTACATTGTTTAAAATAATTTTATTAGAAGCATTAAATTCTATAGTGTATGGACCGCCGTAACTTGGTGTTGATATTTTTGCTCTCCATTTACCATCAGTATCTGCTTTTACCTGAATATCTTCAGTCAGCCAACTGGCATTAATGGTAACTTGCTCCTTTTTATCGGCCCATCCCCAGATAGGAACTTCGGATTGCTGTTGCAGCACCATATTACTGGCAAAAACAGAGGGTAATTTCACATCTGCATTTGCATTATAAATACCTAAGCATAAAAGTACTAGAGTTAAAAATATGCCTCTCATAAAAATGATTATTTAATCAATAACTTATTGGTAAAAACCTCTTTATCTGTAACTAACTGAACAATATACGTTCCTTCATTTAAACCGCTCTTGGTTACTTTTGTGTTACCGCCGAATGATTCTATACTTTTTACAATTTTACCATCCATACCAATAATATCAATCATACCTAAGGCGTCAGAAGCTACCGTAAAATCAGAATTTGTTGGGTTAGGAAATATTTTCAACTCTCCTTTTCTCACCACTAATCCATCTTTAACAGATACATCATCACCCATTCTGGCTCTTAAAACAGCAGCACCTACACCTCCTGATTTACCATCAGGAAAAGTAACCCTTACTGTGTTAGAGATCTTAACTAAATTTCTAGGTACCTTAACTACTTTTGTTGTGGCATAAAAATCACCTGTAATCCTATCCGCACAATCCTCTACAGGAACCGTTAATTCTGTTCCATTAAAAAATATTTTCACTTCTTTACTATACGCAGCTTTTCTACTAATACCCACTCTTAATTCGGCATCAGCCACATATCTATAATCTTGTACTCTTAATGTGATATCTTTTGAACCAGTAAACTGCACAGCCGACTCCGTAGAATAATAAATATTCTCAGGCACTGTTTCACTTTCCACGATATCAGTCTCGTAATTTACAAATACCACGATAGATTCTTGTGATCCAATATTAATAGTTGATAATGAAGCCACCGTTTCTTCGGTTAATTCAGGTCTAAAATCCACTTGTCTCTTTAACCTTCTAATCATCACATCTTCCACTGCGGTGTCGAGATCATTTACATTAACTGTAATTTCACCATCCACATCGCTCTGATTGTGAAAAACCATAACTAGCTTTTTGCCATCTACAAACGAATGAAATTGTATATCTGTATCATCGCAATACGAATCAATTCTTCTACCTTGTACATCTTTAAAAAACTTATAATAATCAATCAATTTCGATTCTACCCAAACATCACTCGTTTTGTCAAAGTCTTCTTTCACCAATAAACTAGAATAATATTTAGTATCCCAATTGGCACTTTGAAGTAAAATAAACGGTACCGATTTCAACACAACATGCGGATGATTCATATAGGTCATGGTATTGGCAATAGCACTATTTACCATGATGAAATTATCGATATTACGTTTCTGCATTTCGTAATCGAAACCACTGCCTGGAAAATATTTTTGTCCCAAATATTCTAAAGCCTCTTCCCTATTATTGGTATCTGAAATATAACCACCATGCTCACTGGTTACATATTTAAAATCCTTACCATGTCTGTTATATGCATAGGTAGCACATGCATCCAACACGCCTTCTAAGGGTAAACCAGAATTAATTGCTCCCACAAAATCATTTTCTGCAGCATCCCAACGCATATAGTCATATGAGTGGAAAGAATAGAAATCAAGTTCATAATTGGTTCTAGTCATAAACTTGGTGATAGAATTCAGATTCTGATATTCATTTTTGTGATAATTACTTACAGATGAACAGGGTCCTCCAACTTTTACACTTAACCCATCTGCAGTTACTTTTTGCTTGGTTTTAACATGTAAATCAATAAAGCGTTGGTCGTCCATATGTTTCCAATGCGGCTCGTTCATTAACTCATAAAACGCAGGGCGCTGAAAGTCAGTAAAATTGTATTTTAACACAGCTGAAATTAATTCGGCTGCCGACTCCGCATTGGAAGGAAATTTATGACCTTTAGTACCATCCACAGTATACAAATCCATATAATCCGGATAAGGATCACTACCTTCATGACAGGCTAGATCCTGATTATCACCGTAAGCCGCCTTCAGTATATCTAAACCATCATCATTGGGATTTTTCTGACTAATGTAATAATCAATATCAGTGTATCCTTCTCTGGATGCATCTTCTTTTAATGCATTGGTCCAGTTGGTTTCTGATTTTACCATACTTAACCTTCTGCCCACATTCATCTTTAATTCATCGATATAATAATCGCTCATCGTTTGATCATAATCGATTACATCTTTTTTTAGCTCAGTAGACGATGCTGCCAAATTAAAATATTTAACTCTATCCAGTTCTTTATGTCCTTTTATACTTTTAGAAATAGTTGGTGAAACATCAACTGTAATTTGTTGTTGAGCATATGATGTAAAAGGTATTATTGCCAACACCATTGCTCCTGTGCATTTAAGAATTTTTTTTAACATAGCTCTATATTGATTTTATGATTACTTTTTCTGATTTATCATTTAAATTAACCTCAACTGTTATTTCTCCTTTTTCGAGCGTTGATTGAATGATTAACAAACATTTACCCTCAGAAGTGACCACACTATTATTTTGGTAATCTTGCACACTCTTTGGCGAACCATTATCCACTCCTAATAACTTAGCAGGTCCTGATATTTGAAATACAACTTCATTCTCAATTGCTCTAACGGGCTCACCATCCTTATCTTTTAATTGTACTTCAAAGTGTGCCACATCGTAAGCATCCGCTTGTAATGTTTTCTTATCTACATTTACTGAAAAAGATACAGGCTCTAAGCTTGTTTTAATAACTGCTGTTGTATTATTATTTACCGCAAGTGCCTTTAGTTCTCCTTGTTGATATGGCACTGCCCATTTTAAAATATGATCATGAACATCAGCTAACTTTTTGACGCCTAAGGATTGATTATTTAGGAATAATTCTACTTCTGGCTGATTGGTGTAAACTTCAACCATCACTACATCACCTTCTGCATAGTTCCAATGTTTATTAACATCTTGCCATCCCCATTTCTGATGATCTGCCCAACCTTCTTCTTTTTCTCTTACGGTTCCGTTTTTACCAGCTTTATAGGGAGACTTCTCTTCAACTTGTGTGGTAATATATATATGCGGTTCTTCTTTCCAAAGTGTTTTAAACATATGGTAAGATGGATTCTCGAATCCTGCAAAATCAAGCATTCCACTACCGCTGCCTCGTACTGGCCATTTTCTGGATTCGCCCATATAATGAATACCTGTCCACATAAAAATACCTGACATATAATCATGCTCAAGCACTGGTTCCCATTCCTGATATCTGACCCAATTTTCTGTTCCAAGAATAACCTTATCTGGATAATTTCTTCTGCAATAATCATATACTGCACGACGGTAACTCAAGCCTACAATATCCAAAGCATCTGCATAGCCAGAAAACATGCTTACCGTAGGAATAACAAGGTTAGCAGTTACAGGCCTGGTAGTATCGTACTTTTTAACAATTGCAGACAGTCGTTTTGCTGTTTTGGCACAAATATCCTCCTGCTCATTAGAATAAAACAATTCTTTTACTTTTTCAACAGAGAATGGAGGTTCGTCCCAATAGTAATTTACATCACCTACTTTGTTTCCTCCCCAATAACCAGTTGCATTGCCATACTGAGGAAAGGTCCATTCTATCTCGTTACCAATACTCCACATAATAATACTTGGATGATTGCGATCTCTTAATATCATATTGGTTAAATCTCTCTCCGACCAATCATCAAAGTGCTCAGCGTATCCTTTGGTTATATCATCCACTGACTCTTGATTATAATTTCGTCTTTTATCTTTTGCATTCTGAAACTCATCAAAAGCCTCGTCCTGAACTAAAAAACCCATTTCATCACAGATATCTAAAAACTCAGCAGATGGTGGGTTATGGGCAGTACGAATAGCATTACAACCTGCGTCTTTCAGCTTCTGTAACCTACGTTCCCATACTCCGCGAGGCACTGCAGCCCCCACCAAGCCACCATCATGATGTAAACAAACGCCTTTTATCAAGGTATTTTTTCCGTTTAAAAAGAATCCCTTTTCCGCATCAAAATAAAAGGAACGAACACCAAAGGGAGTTTCATATCTGTCTATATTTACACCATTAACAAAAAGCTCCGTTACCAACTTATACATCGAAGGGCTCTCGGGACTCCAAAGGTTTGGATTAAGAATATTAACATCCGTAGAAAACTCTTGTTGTTCCCCACTGATGATATTAACTTCATTTTCGCCAACTTCTATTCTTTCACCTTGATAAAAAATACTGTTTCTTACAACTACCTTTTGATCGTAACTCACCCTATTCTGAATGGTTGTTTTAATATTCACCTGAGCTTTTTCAGTACTTGCTTCAGGTGTTGTAACAAAAGTTCCCCATTGTGGAATATGTACTTTATTGGCCATGATCAGTTTTACATTACGGTAAATTCCTGAACCTGGATACCAGCGGCTATCAATATAAGCCGAACGATCTGCTCTAACCGTAATTACATTCTCAGCTCCAAACTTTAAGTGTTTGCTTAGGTCGTAACTAAATGGTGCATAACCAAATGGTCTTTCCCCAAGATATTGGCCGTTAATCCATACTTCTGAATTAGTATATACGCCATCGAACTCAATCCATACTATTTTATCTTTAGCACTTTGAGGAATTGTGAAACTTTTACGATACCAACCTATTCCGCCAGGCAAAAAAGCTGTTGCTCCTCCTGTTTTTTCTTGCGTAAAACTATGCTCTACACTCCAATCATGTGGCAATTGCACCTCTCTCCAACTTTTATCATCAAAGTCAACCTTATAGGCATCAACTTCATCACCTAAATTAAACTTCCATCCAAAATTAAAGTCCTCAATAACTCTTACTTCTGAACTCTCTGATTGACAACTAGCCAATAGCACTAGCGCAAAAACATATATTAGAATGCAATTCTTCATCATATAATAGTTAAAATTTCAATCGATTTTATTTTATTGATCTTATAGCATATAACTTCATCTACAAAAGTAAAATATGTATAGCTTTAGTCTATTGAAAAAACTATGGTTAAAAGGGGGATATTTTTGCATAAAAAAACCTACTGAGAAAACATCCCAGTAGGTTAATATCAAAAGTAAAGGAGTGAATATACCCCTCTTATTCTTACAATTCTATCTTCAGTGCAAAAGCATCTTCGCAAGGTTTATCCTTTGGCATTTCAACCTCTAAACCTGCGTCTGTTAGTTGCCAATTAAGCTTTTGAGCAGAACCTAACAAACTTACATTTTTAATTTTTGAGGTAAGAAGTCCTTCTTTTTTAGCAAAGCTACGAACAAGCATTTTTTCGCCTGGCCAATCTAAGGCAATTGCGTATAAATTTCCATCTTTTGTGGTAAAACGAATATCCTCAGCAACGGCTTCTGGGTTTTCATCTTCGCTTAGGTGTCCTTCTTTAATTTCTTGAGGTCCTTCTCCAAATATTTTCCATGGACGTGTATCAAAAATGGCTTCACCATTTACCTTAAACCAATCTCCCATACCTAACAAACGTTCTTTCACGCCTTCTGGCATAGTACCATCTGCTCTTGGAGTAACATTTAATAATACCGCACCGTTTTTACTTACCACATCCACTAAAAAGTCGATTAAACGATTGGTAGTTTTATAATCCGGATCACTGATATCACACCAAGCTTTCCAATCAATAGAATCATCCGTTAACCATGGGAAGTCTTTTTTCTCGCTCATGCGCGAACGCTCTAGATCTAGTACTGCAGTACCTTCTTCCATATCGGTAAATTTGTAAGTACAAACTACATCTCTACCCCACTCTTGTGCCTTATTGTAATAATTGGCCAAGAACTGCTTACGATACTGCTCTTCGATGATATCCATCTTATTATCAAACCAAATAATATCTGGCTGATATTTGTCCATTAATTCATTTAAACGATCCAACCATTCTTGATGAAATTCTTTTTTAGGAGGATTCGGATACTCACCAGTCGCCATTACAAAAGAACCTTCTGGCACATAGGGTCCATATAACCCGGCATATGTTGTATCTGCTGCATCTGTAGTTTCATCCCAAGTAGGATACCAAGCGTACAACCAATGACGATGGTATGTAGCAATAAACTTCATACCTTGCTTACGAACAGCCTTTTCCATTTCTCCAACTACATCACGCTTAGGTCCCATATCCATGGCATCCCATTCTGTTAATTCACTATCCCACATGGCGAATCCATCTGCATGTTCAGCCACCGGCCCAGCAAATTGTGCTCCCGATTTTTTAAATAGCTCAGCCCATTCATCAGCATCAAAATGCTCTGCGGTAAACATGGGGATAAAGTCCTTATAACCGAACTCTTTTAGGTTACCATATGTTTCTTCGTGATATTTACGAATTGGATGATCTTTGGTATACATATGTATAGCATACCACTCTGTTTCGTGCGCAGGAACAGAATATGGTCCCCAATGGAAATAAATACCAAACTTAGTGTTTAACCACCACTCTGGCACTTCATATTGTTTTAATGATTCCCAGTCTGCAGTGTATTCAATTTTTTCTGCGATTGCTTTTTCAGCCTCCTTGGGTTTGGAGTTACAGGCAAACAAAGCCAATGTTAAAATGACGAATAGATAGTTTTTCATTGTGATTCAAATATTTAAATTCTCAATAAATTTGTATGTCTTTCAAGGTACAAAAATAGCAGATACTTTACACAAAGTTTTATACTAATACGACACTTCTTACCACAAACTCGTTCAGCTAACACTCAGCACCAAAATAAAAAAAAGGCATTGAATTACTTCAACGCCTTTTTTCATCCTTTACAGGTTTATATTATTACGATTACTTATCCCAGTACTCATCAACTACTTTCTTGATGTGAGCATAGTTTTCATCGGTATCACCTACTTCAGTACGTAGATTCTTCAACTTTTCTTTTAACATGACTTTAACCTCAGCGTAAGCGGGATCATCGTACACATTATTCATCTCTTTAGGATCTTTCTTTAAGTCATATAGTTCCCATGCTGGCGGAGTGTGACGCGTAAAATCGTTACCCCACGACTTTTTATTCCAATCTGCATTCGGATCATCAGTATCTACCCAATATTTACCATAGAAGAAAATAAGCTTATAATCTTTGGTACGTACACCAAAGTGCGCTGGATTGGCATGACGATGCGCCATATGCATCCAGTAACGATAATAAGTAGCATCTCTCCAGTCTTCAGGTTCCTGACCTGTTTCAAGAATAGACTTAAAACTTTTACCTTGCATATATTCTGGCACCTGACCACCTGCTAACTCTAACATAGTTGGTGCAAAATCAGTATTATTGATAATAGCATCTGTTCTAATACCTGCTTTTACTGATTCGGGGTAACGCACAATAAATGGCATTCTCATAGATTCCTCATACATCCAACGTTTATCGATGTAATCGTGCTCTCCTAACATAAATCCCTGGTCACCTGTATAAATAATGATGGTATTTTCCATTAAACCAGCCTCTTCCATGTAAGCAAATAACCTTTTTAAGTTATCATCTACACCTTTTACACAACGCAAATATCTTTTAATATACTCTTGGTAAGTAGCCTTAGTATAATCAGGATCAGGAATATCCTGATCTATATTCATGTGCATTCCCATGTTTCTAATGGTATTACGATGCGAAACCGAAGAACCTATTACATTGATTAACTCATCGTTATAACCTTTAGTACCCACAGAACCGTTATTTTCGTTATCGTATAAACTAGATGGTTCAGGAATAAAAGTGTCTTCTAAATAATCGGCATAACGAGGTGCAAACTCAAACATATCATGCGGCGCCTTGTAATGGTGCATCAAGAAAAATGGTTTTGAGCTATCTCTATTCTTTAACCATTCTAAAGTAATATCGGTAATAACATCCGAGCTATGCCCTTCTGTTTTGATGGTTTCTGTTTTTTTAGTAGCAGGAAACTCATACTTCATTCCTTTTTCAATAAATACAGGATTAAAGTATTCACCTTGTCCACCATGACCTACTAGAACTTTATAATAATCAAAAGCAGATGGTTCATTATGCAAATGCCATTTTCCAATAATAGCAGTTTCATAACCCAATTTGCCCATTTCTTGTGGTAAATATTGCTGATCGCCAATATGGCCTTCTAAATCAATAACGCCATTCACATTACTATACTGCCCTGATATAATACAAGCCCTACTAGGTGTGCATATTGCATTAGTTACATAACAGTTATCAAAAACAACTCCTTCGCTAGCCAACTTATCAAGCGTTGGTGTTGGGTTTAATGAAGCTAAGCGACTACCATAAACACCAAACCCCTGAGTGGTATGGTCATCGGACATAATATATAAAATATTAGGCTTCGCTTTTTCTTTTTTTGCTGGATCGCAAGAAGTAAAGACAAAGACAGCCAATACTAATCCAACAACATAATTAAAAATGTTCGTACTCATGTTATATTGTATTTTGTAGTGTTTTATTTTTGGACGACTAAAAGTACAAGTAAATTCCATACCAGATCGAAAAAAACAGTTAATTATAAGGGGTATTTTTAACGCAAATCAAGAATTAACCCTTCACTTTTATCCTAACACCTCCAATTTACTGTTTACCCCTCCATTTAATATTTTTTTTTCACCACGCCCTCAAGCATCTTATTATACTTTTATACTGAAAAATTAGAAACAGACTAAATAACAAGTGAAAACAATTAATTATAATCTATAACGAAAATGAAATTAAAAACAGGATTATATGCTATAGCTGCTTTTGCCACATTGGCATTGGCTAGTTGTTCGCAATCTAGTAGCGAAAAAAAGAGCTGCTGCGATGAAAAGACAGAAGCTTTCACCGCGGATTGGGAGTCGTTGAACAAAGTAAACCAAGTGCCAGAATGGTTTAAAGATGCTAAGTTTGGTATTTATGCTCACTGGGGACCAGTTTCTCAAGCTTTTGTTGACATGAAACCGAAACAACATATGGCTGGTTGGCATGGTATGATGATGTATGGTAAAGATGGAGTACCTAACTGGAGTACTGGTAAAAACTCTGGTAAACCAACGTCTAACTATCTTCATCATAAAGAATTATTTGGTGATCCTGCTACCGATGAAAAATTCGGTTATAAAGGATTAATTGAAAGCTTTGACCCAAGTGGTTTTGATGCAGTGGAATGGGCTGATTTATTTGCTCGTTCAGGAGCTAAATTTTCAGGTCCAGTTGCTATGCACCACGATAACTTTGCAATGTGGGATAGTAAAGCGACACGTTGGAACTCTATGAACTATGGAGGCATTGATCCTTCAGCTGCGTTAAAAACAGAAATAGAGAAACGTGACATGAAGTTTTTAGCTTCATTCCACCACGCATTTACATGGATGTATTATGCACCTGCTCACCTATACGGAAAGGTAGATCCTAAGGATTACGATCTTTATACTAATCCGCACACTTTTGATGACAAAATGCCTGATGAAGAGTTTCATGAGCAATGGTGGGCTAAGCTAAAAGAATATATCGACGTGTATCAGCCAGATGTATTATGGTTTGACTGGTGGTTAGAAGAATTAAAAGAAGAAAGCAGAACTAAGTTTTTAGCTTACTACTATAACAAAGGTAAAGAGTGGAATAAAGATGTAGCTGTTCTTTTTAAAGAAACTACATTTACAGAAGAAACTGCGATTAGAGATTACGAACGTGGTCGTCCTAACCAGGCTAAAGAACAAGCATGGATTACCGATACTTCTCCAGGAGCTTGGTTCCACAGATCAAATGCAAAATTTGTTACGACTAACGAGTTAGTTGATATTTTAGTAGATATCGTAGCTAAAAATGGTAACATGTTATTAAACGTGCCACCAGATCCAGATGGAAGTATTCCTCAAGTAATGAAAGATCTTTTAATTGGTATGGGAGATTGGTTAGCTATTAATGGAGATGCTATTTACGGAACTCGTCCTTGGGTAACCTTTGGTGAAGGCCCAACTCGTTTACCTTCTGGAGGTCATAAAATTGAGCGTAAAAAGATTGTATATCAAGAAACTGATATACGTTTCACAAAGAAGTCTGACACTGAATTATTTGCTATCTTAATGGATACGCCTAAAAAGGATATCGTTATTAAATCATTAAGTACTGACATGGCTGTATTACCTGTAGCTATTGAAAAAGTAGAGCTTTTAGGAAGCGACGAAGAAATTAAATGGGAAAGAACTTCTAAAGGTTTAGAAATCAAAGCTCCTTCTTCATTCCCTTCAGAACATAGTCATGCTTTCAGAATTATCTGCGAAGGTTATAAAGAAGCTGACATAGGTGGAGAAATTGAGCAAGACTTATAATGGAAAAATTATAGTTTGATGTATTAGATTAAAAGTCCCCTAGTGGGACTTTTTTTTGTACCTGATCTTTTATTCAAACAGATAAATTTACCTCAAGTTTATCTACGCTATGCACTTGGAATAACTACTCCATAATACATATTGTATTTTTTATTATAATACAAACCTTTTAATCTTTCACACGTATCACGACTTAACATTTTAAATCGTGTTGTGACAGATAAAATATTCAACTATATATTCCTCATCTTTATAATCTTTTTAACCAACAACTGTTGGGCACAAAAAGCACAAAGTGATAGCATTCTTAATAACTTCTTAAGCCATCAAGTTGGAAGCAGAGCTTGTGTTAAAGCCTCTGAAAAAATTGTTTCAGACATAGGTGACTCTTACAATTTTTACAATGAAGATTTAAAATCAAAAATAGAAGATAATGGTCATAAAAAGAATCCAGAAATTGTTGCACACTACTACTATCTAATTGCCTATTCACATTTTTTAAAAGAAGAAGATATCGATGCGGTTAAAAACTTTTTAACCGCGCTTAATTTTGTTGATTCAACTAAAAATAATTACCTAAGATATAGTATACATTTTAGACTGGCCAATTCCTACGCTCGCATACAGTTTTATACAAAACAAGATCATGTATATCACAAAGCTTTATACCATTACAATATTGCTATTCCTATTATTGAAAAGCTAAGCGAGAACAGCTCAGATTTAATTACCATTTACACTTTAATTGCACACGCTTATCATGGCATTAAAGAATTTGAAAAAAGTGAATCGTACTACAAAAAAGCAGAAGACATTGCATTAAAATCGAACAATAGTAAGGCAGTTGTAAGAAGTATTCTAAACCGAGGAAATTTATATCTCAGGTACAAACATCATATTAAAGCAGAGCAATCAACACTTAAAGCATTTGCTATTGCAGATAGCATTGACTACCCTCTTGGGAAAGCATACTGTCAAATAAACCTTTGCCAAATAAATGCTGAACTTCTTCGATTTGAATCATCATTAAAATATGCTCAACTAGCCCATAAAGAGAGTGAAATCCATGATTTGCCTTACATAAAATTTAGATCTAACCAAGAGCAAGCGAAAATTTACACTAAACTTAAAAAATACGATTCTGCCATATTATACTATAATAAATGTATTACTAACTTATCCTCTCATCCTAACCAATTTTACTTAAAAAAGGTACTAAGCGAGCTGGCAGAAATCTATTCAATTAGAGGTGAATATAAAAATGCCAATAAACATCTTAGTCAATACCTACATTTGAATGATAGCTTGAACAATATTGACTATAAAAAACGGATTAAGGTTGCAGAATCAATTCATCAGCATGAAGCTACCGTTTTTAAGAATAAATTATTAGAGAAGGAAAACACGCTACACGAAGTAGAACTTAAGATGTCAAAACTAATCCTTCTATCAGCGTTGGCCTTAATATTTCTTCTTGTGATATCCTATATTATTCAATCAAGAGCAAAAAACAAATACAAGTCTTTGTCTAAAAAGATTTTGACTCAGAAAAACATAATTTCCTCTCAAAACAATGAAATAATTGCTAAAAATAAAGATCTAAATGATTATAAAATAAATTTAGAAAAGCTTGTAGAAGAGCGTACTTTAGAGCTTAAGGAAGCTTTAAATATGGCACAAGAAAGTAACCAATTTAAAAATGCATTTCTTGAAAATATCTCTCATGAAATACGTACACCAATGAATGCAATCATTGGTTTTACCGAACTTCTTGAATTTGCAGATGAAAATGAGTTTAAACATAGTATCGACTTAATTATACAAAATAGTGAGGAGCTGTTGGAAACCGTTGAAGGTTTGGTTGAAATAGCAAAACTTAAAACATCTATTAAACAATTATCCTTAACTACTACTGAAAGCACGTATTTTAATCAGGCCATATTCAATTACGTTAGTATTTTAAAATCAGAGATTTTTAAAGAAAAAGCAACGCTTACCGTTGAGCTATCCCATTTTGATGGAACCATTACTACCGATATAAACAAGCTTTGTCGTATTTTAAAGAACTTATTGGATAATGCCATTAAGTTTTCTCCTAAAGGAAATGTTAATTTATCATCCTTTGATTATGGTGATGAAATAGAGTTTATTATTGAAGATGATGGCATAGGTATTTCTCCTGAAAAACTAAACGATATATTTGGGATTTTCAGGAAGTTTGAAGTTAAACAAAACCCTCATCGAGGTATAGGAATTGGCCTATCTATAGTAGATAAACTTATTCAAAAATTAGATGGATCAATGACTGTTGAATCAGAATTAAACAAGGGTACTAAGTTTAGTTTTCGAATTCCCAAAAATCTAATTGCAGAGTAATACTCACTATTTCCTGCACAAATTATTATGGTGTCATTACAGCACTTCCAACTTAACCAACTCGCAAGCCATATCCGTACGTTTAAGTCCCGTAACTTTAAACACAGCATTAAAGTATTTTTTGCCTTTAGGGATATTTTTATAGAATTCTTTCAGCCACGCTTCATCCGTAAAATTACGCACGGTGGCCAAGGTACCTATATCATTATTAGAGGTTAGAAACAAAGCTTCGTTACCATTCTCTAGTTCCATAAACGAAACCATAGCATGCTCTATCTTTTTATCCTCAACGGTATGTGTTATGAACTCAATGGTCTTATTTCCATCATCAAACATAAAACCATCACGATAAATACTAAATACCTTACTATCCTTTAGAAATAACCCCTCAGAAGCATTCATCGTTTTGAACTGCCCTACGTATACAATATTATGATTTCTGGCATCCTCTAACCTCATTTCCGATTCCAAACGCACATCAAAGTTATTGCCATGATCATGAAACCAGTTGTTTAATTCGTGCAACGCATAAGGAGCCATCTTAGTCATCATAGTATAATCAGCAGCCCTAAGGTCAGTAATATTGTTTTCGCTCATATACCTCGATAGCTCAAAATCCGAATTTATACCATTGATTCTTACGGGTAAATATCTACCATCTCCAATCTTTTTCTCCACCATTAGATGATCCGCAATAACACATAGGTTCTTGGCTTTAGGCGAGAAGAAATCATGCCAGCAATAAACTCCATGCTTAGGGTAAAAGATAAATACCAACGTGCTAACCACCAATATCAACGCAGATAAAACAATAACCTTAGTTTGAGAGAATACTGGATTAGGCTTTGCCTTTTCCTCCTCTACTTCGTTTTCTTCTGCTAATCCAAAATGAACATTATACTGCCCCTTTTCAATTTTAAAAACAACACTATTATCCGTATTAACCTCAGCATAATATTCATCTAGCTTTTTTCTAAGATTAAACATATAAACCCTAACCCTACCATCATTTTTATCTGGATTGTAATTATTCTGAAAAAGTTCAACACCAATAACATGTTCTTTTATATCTACTTCATTAATTGCTTGGTCGACTAAAAACTTCAATAATCGAGCATTTCTTGGCGATTTAACGAATATATGGTGACTTAACACTTTATCAAGTGTCTGATTTATTTTCGTGATTTCGGGGGTATTCATCATAGCTCCACAAAACTATAAAAAAAGAGGGCAAGATAAAACCAGCCTAGCTTTTTTTTCATCTTTCTGAAAACCAATACAATTAAGAAAATAATTAACCGTTAAAAAACTGTTTTAGCTAACATTAATTAACAATTACACTTTCCTTAAGTAACTTAGTCATCACATTATTAATCATCTACAAAATGAAATTATTAAACCATAGTATCGTCATTGTTTTAGCGGGACTTTTATTGGCTTGTAGTCAGCCAGAAAAGCTTAACCAAAAACAACTTTTTGACTTCGATTGGCAATTTACCCAAGGTGAAGCTGCGGATTGTGAAAACCCAAACTTTATTGATAAGGATTGGCAAACGGTTAACCTTCCTCACGATTGGAGTATTCAAGGCTCTTTTAGCAAGGATAATCCGTCCTTCTCAAGAGGAGGATGGTTACCTACTGGTAAATGTGCATATCGTAAATCATTTGATGTTGATGCAGGTAAAAAGGATCAACGTTTTGTCATCTACTTTGATGGGGCCTATCGTAACTCTGAAGTATATATCAATGGAAACCTACTTGGGAAAAGACCATTGGGTTATATCAGTTTTTATTACGATATGACTCCTCATATTAATTTTGGAGGATCAAATGTAATCACCGTTAAACTTGATAACTCTTCTCAACCAGGATCTCGTTGGTATAGCGGAACCGGTATTTATCGTCATGTACATTTAATTACAACAAATAAAATTTACATTCCTATTTGGGGTAATTATATTGTTGCAAATGACGCAGACAAAGAGAAAGCTAAGCTATCGATTGAAACTAAAGTACAAAATGATGATATAAAGGATGCAAACTACAAAGTGGTTTATACAGTTTATAATCAAAAAGGAATTGAAGTAGCCAAAGCTGATACAGAACAGAGCGTTAAGGCTAGACAAGAGAAACTTTCTAAAACAGAAATTGTACTGGTAAATCCAACCTTATGGAATCCTGAGAATCCACACCTGTATTCTGTAAAAACAGATATTATTACTGATGGTAATATTATTCACTCTCAAACAGATAAAACAGGTGTTAGAAATCTAGCCTACGATAACCAAAATGGCTTCTTCCTAAACGGAAAAAACATCAAACTTAAAGGGGTTTGTCTTCACCATGCAGGAGGTCCTCTAGGATCAGCTATTTACCGCAGAACTACTGAACGCCAATTAGAGAAATTGAGAGAAATGGGATGTAATGCAGTTCGTACCTCTCATAATCCATTCTCTGAAGAATTTCTGAATGTATGTGATAGCATGGGATTCTTGGTGATGAACGAAATGTTTGATGAGTGGGAACATGGCAAAAGTCCAGCGACCACACAAAACGGTAAAAAAATAAGAATCCCTGTTGATTTCTATGCCAAAGAATTCAAAGAATGGTCAGACAGAGACCTGACTGATTTCTTATTGAGAGATAGAAATCACCCTTCTGTTGTGATGTGGAGTACTGGTAACGAAATTGATGAGATGAAAAATGAGAAGGGTGCTCCTATAGGAAAACGCTTGGCTGATATTATTCATAAATATGACTACCGCCCTTTAACAAATGGAGTTAACGGTTATGCCTGGAATAGTTATCCAACTCCTGAGGCAGAAGCAACCAGTGATATTTACGGCTATAATTACATTCAGGATGCAGACTTTACCAGGGAGAGAGAAAAAAATCCAGATGCGATGGTAGTTGTTACCGAATGTTCTTCGCAGCAAGCGTTTTATCCTCGCGGAACATATTTATTTGGAGACACTAACAAGAAAGTTGAACAACAGGCAAAAAATAAACCTGTTGTATATTATCCTAAAGAAGGAAAAAAAGAATGGTGGGATAAACTGGAGTATGAAGAAACAGATGCGTATGCCTGGGTTGAAGAACGTCGTTATGATGGTGGAGACAGAGGTATGGGCACATGGAGTGCAGTTAAAAAGCGCCCTTATGTAATGGGACTATTTATCTGGACAGGTTGGGATTATCTGGGAGAAGTAATTCCTTTTGGATGGCCAGCTCGTTCTTCGTCTTTTGCTCCTATCGACCTTTGTGGTTTCCCTAAAGACGGTTATTACTTTTACCAAAGCCAGTGGAGTGATGAACCAATGGTTCATATCTTCCCGCATTGGAATTTAAAGGGTATGGAAGGAAAGCCAGTAACCGTTCACGGTTATACCAATGGTGATGAAGTAGAATTATTCCAGGATGGTAAATCCTTGGGTAAAAAACCGAACAACAGAGAAGGTGTTGAATACCAAAGCTGGGATGTGGTATATCAACCAGGAGAACTGAAAGCTGTATCTTATTTAAATGGCAAAGTTCATTCTGAAAAGATAGTTAAGACAGCTGGCGAAGCTGCTACAATCAAGATTGAAACGCGTCGCCAAAGCATGAAAGCGAATGCACAGGATCTAATTTACGTGGAATGTACCATTTTAGATAAAGATGGAAATGAAGTTCCTACGGCCAATAATATGATGGAATTCTCTATTACAGGACCAGCCGAAATTGCAGGTGTTGGTAATGGCGATAACATGTGTTTAGAGCCATTTAAAGCAACAAATCATTCTGCATTTAATGGTAAATGCTTGGCCATTATTCAGTCTACCAAAGAAGCTGGAGCTATAACTGTTACTGCTACATCTGCAGGACTTGAAAGTACAACTGTTCAGTTAGAATCGAAATAATAAGCCCGTTAGATTGTAAAACACCAGATGGGACATGATCTTATCTGGTGTTTTTGTTTTATGGTTTTAGAGTATCTATACTATAACTCAAAACCTTTACACCTCTGAACCCTATGCCTTGAACCTTAAGACCTTACACCTTAAAACCTTGTACCTTCTAACCCTTGAACCTTGCACCTAATTTTCACTCAAAATAACCGCCTTTCCTTTTTCACTTCCAACGGGGAAGGTGATTTCATGTGTAGAAGTTTGACCTTTTTTGGAAACAGTAATTTGACCCGACGCTAACTTTTGAGTTGGGTCGCATATAGCCATACTTAATTGGTTTTGGTCTTTTTTACACAATACAATGGCAGGAACATTAGATGACAGTTCGGTAGAATCATTTATTTTTATGCTTCCTGGCTGATGAAAAACAATAGAGGTATAATCATCAAATTGAACCGCTTGTATCTCCTCTGTATTCGCAAGTATCTGATACGGTTGTTGCTGATATGTATTGGCCAAATCTTCCTTGTCCATGTTAGGAAATACAGCGTACGCATACTTATCGTTCTTTACATTTTTGCCATGATCGATACCTAAAGTAAAAATATTTTGAGGCTCTTCTTCTTTATTATACCAGTTGAGCACATTGCTCCAATTGGCAGACTTCTTATCTAAATCAGCAACTATTCCATCCCCTTGATTAATAATATAACCGACACCCTGATGCCAAAAACTACGAACATTGCCCTTTATGTGTGCTCCCGACAATCCACTCATTAAACTTTTGCCATCATTAATATACAATGGCGTTGTGCTAAAACACTGCTCAATGGTAGTTTGAATATGTTGATTGTTTTGCCCTGTGATACCCGAGCCCAAACAGACCGTAAAATCAGGAAACAGAAAGTATGATTTGTTGGCACTTACGCCATCGCGTTTGTATTGCATACTTGTTAGCGCACAATTATCAAAAGTCAACCCTCCCACAAAATCGCTGGGTATATTATAGCTTCCCCAACCAATTTCTGGCAGTTTAGCCGTATCCTGAACCGAAGTAGTGCCCGGTATTTTACGCCAATCCCAGTAAGGATAAATATTAAGATACTCCTGACCTGTTTGCATAAGGTACATGGCGCCATCGGCAAGATAGTAACCACTTAGGTTTTCGCCGTTGCCCGATTCGGAACCTTTAATACGACTAGAGCACATCCTAATACTAGTGAAGCTTTGCTTTGTTCGCTGAACGGTCAGCTCCGAAAAAGGAAAGTGTTTTACCCCAGTCAAGTCGTTTTCTTTACTTATAGATTGATACAGATCAGCAAAATCGGGATCTATTCCCTTCATTTCAACTGCGGCTTTAAACACACGCTTGTATTTTTTGACTTGTTCGTTCGGGAAAAGCTGGCGACCACTGCTATTGATATCATACACATCTTTCCAAATGACCCAGCGCTGTCCGTGTTCAAAATAATTACGCATTAAAACAATTTGCTCCTGCGTATAATCATACTCCGAACCTTTAAGGATAAACATCCATTTCACCTGATCTTCGAGAAAGTGCAGACCATAATTGCCCATTTGCAATTGTCTGCCATGTTGATGAAACGAATAATCGGCCTGTAAACCCACATCATTATCTGCCAATTGCATTTCCTTACGTATTTTCTCAGTAGCCTCACTAAGCAGACTCGTATCATTTTTTAGAATACTGCGCAAAACAATATTCGATGAAACCCAAACCAGATTTTGCCCCGTCTTGTTTCCAAATTCTACACGGTTCATAATGGTCATTCCCTTTTGCCACTGCTCCGCTTTTATTTCATCTTGCATCAGCAACATAATTACCCCAATACTCTGCGGAATACCAATTTGAGGATACCACCAATTGGAGTTTACTATATCCTTGTTTACCCACCAATTATAGGCTGTATGTATATTTTCGCTCAGCTGTTTGTTTTTATAATACTCATGACCTTTTTGTTGGTAGGCCTTAGCCATTTCAATGGTTCGCCACAGATGAGCATGCAAGGGCCAATTCCCTTTTTGCCTATTGTTATAATCCAAATCACTCCATGTTCCATCAGCCTGAAGATTGAAAAAATAAGGAAGTATTTCTGGGTTCACCTCTTCATTAAGCAAGTAATTTTTCCAGTTTTGCTCTAATATTGAAAGCTGACTTTGTGGCGCTTTGCTATCGCAAGAAAATAAAATTGCGACAAGTAGGATGATGGTTATGTTTCTCATAGATGTTTTGATATTGTGGCTTTAATATTGCACGGATTACAAACCATAACAAGCTGATTTAGACATCAGTACCAATCTGGAGTATTTCTGGAAATTGTTTTTTCTACTTCACTAACTAATTTTGCCACCTCATATAGTTTGCTTTGCAATTCTTTAATATCCATTTCAGTTTCATCCGCAAGATTCCATAATCTTTCAATTATATAATGGAACTTTGAAGGATAATCAACAAAATCTTGTTCGAAATTTGCTATAAAACCGCTCTCACTTTCTTTATCTAAGCTTTTACCTTCAGGACTACAAGCTCCTCCGATACCAAGATTTTCAACGCTCCAACCATTAAATGTACGCGTAACTTTGTAATTATCTTCATGTCCCCATCGATTAGTATATACAGGAAAATCACATACTTGGTTAAGATTTACATCTCCTTTAAGTGATTTCCAATTGTTTGAAGTAGAGTCAATAATTTTATATAAATCTTGTAAACTATGAAAATGATTATAATACTCATTAATATTTTCTTCAGGAATAACTCCTCTATTATCAATCATATGATCTTTATAGACTGGTAAGAAATACCAATGTAATTGATTAAAAAGTGGTGTGATTTTATCAAAAACCGGTGGGTAATTATAATCACACTCAAAACTTTGAAACATTTTTTTGTACTCAACTTTAGCTGTTTCAATTGACTCCTTACTTGAATTATGAAATTTCTTCCATTTTAATATTTCTTCAAAAAAATCGGGATCAACACGATATCCTCCTCTATCTGCTTCGATAAATAATTGTTCTTTAAAGCTTTCAAACTCTTTTTCTCGCACAAAAAGAACTGATTCTATATCACTACGGCTAAATATCTTATCTTTTATGAAACTGTTCTCAATAAAAGCTTTTGCAATTTTAACTTTTGTATTCCTCTTATTTGCTTGCATAACTCAATTATTTAAAGATATTTTTGATATGGTCTATACTTCCCTGAATATCTGGATATACAAATGTAGATGTTATTCCTATATTTTCCAGTTGCTTTTTTATTATTGCTTTGTCACTCTTTCTAATTTTATACCTAATTAAGTCATCTTGCTCTAACTCATAGCTGTTCATTTCAAGCTCTTTAATCTTTGATTCAATAAAGCGCATAAATTCATCAGAATAAACGCTTAAATCATCACCGACATCTGTAATATTTTCTTTATCACAAAAGTCTTTGTTTTGATATCTTATCCCATTTATGTATTCGTTAAATACTGCTTTATATTCCTGCAGTCTTAATTTTTTACGATATACACTAGCTAACCGATCAACGATATCCTTAAAATCAGCCCCCTCCCCTAAATCATAATTAATTAGTTTTTTCACATCACCTTTTAAAGAAGGGTTTAAACAAAATTCCCTGCAAAATAATTGAAAAATATCTACTAAAATATAATCAATGAATTTCTGCTTTTTATCTATAATAAGTGAGAAACAACCTTGTTGAGCTCGTATTCTATTATTTCTTAATGTAGAATCAATAAAATAATTATTTCGATTTTCAAGAATTGATTTAGTAAGAATATTTTTTACTTCTTTTTCATTTTCAAATGTTAGAACATCCAGTTCCGCATCTACTTGAAAAATCTCTGATAGTGTTTTAAATACAGTAGAGTTAAATGTATATATTTCACTTTTAGGAATTGTATTTTGAAAAACATACCCATCATTATTATCTTCATAAGCTACTGTAAAATATAAAGATATCAATGGGTTGTATGACCAATCTAACAACCTAGTTGGAATTCCATAATGTTGCATCTGTATTAATTCATCAAAATAAACACTTCGATTCGAAAACTCATCAAAATTATATTTTTTAATTATTTCATTAATCTTTTTCTCTTTTCTATCGTCATATTTATCCCTAAATACCGCAGCTTTTAGATCCCATGTTGTATTTTGTTGTCCTCGAAATATACTAATTTTAGTATTGGATATATCTTTACTAACATATCCTATAAAAGACTTAATATCTTTTATTAAGATTGGTTTTTTCATTAATTGATATTTTTAAATCTGATATGTGTCCTATTTCTTCAAGCTATTAAGTGTGTTATCCACCTCTCACTAAAAATCCGCTCCTAAAACTACATTATTGTTTAACGGATACAAAATATTATCCAACACAAAAACTTAACAGTATAAAATGTAAGAGTACAAAAAGTGATAAATCAGAAAATTTCCTCATTGTCTTGCGAAAGCTAAACTAGCCAGAAGCCGCTAAAACACTTGGAAGAAGACCTATTTTGCTTGGAAATATACTTGCTTTGCTTGGAAATACACCTGTTTTACTTGGAAGAAGCACCTCATCATGTTGGAAAAATAGCTCTCCTCATTGGAAAGACACCCTATATGTATGGAAGAAATACCTCACCTTACTGGAAGAACATACTGTTGAGTTGGAAATAGTGATAGAACCTCTTGGAAAGATGCACCCTCAGGCTGGAAGGCATGGATTTCTCCCTTGTAATTTAGCAGTAGGCAAATCGGTTCTAACCTAAACACATTTTAGCTTATGAAAGCACCAAGGGTGCTAAAGCTATCAGCCTAGGCAATGTATTAAGTTAAGGCTGAAAGCCTTTAATGTCAAAACTTGGGGACATCGCCCCAAGAGAATGTCTGCTAGGTACATTCAGGCTGAAAGTCTGAAACATATTGGATATTGCATCAAACTTTCAGCTTGAATTTCACATGGTGCCTAGTACAAGGGGCGACACCCCTTGCTACGATACTACAGACCTTCAGTCTGATACTAAATTCTTAATTTTTTAACTTAATGACATTGATCAGCCTAGGGGAAGCGCAGCGCAGCCCTGGGTAGGCATTCAACACCCAATACGACGCATCAGCAACCAACTAATTTATACCATCAATATTTGCGTCGGAATGTTTACCTAGTGTTGATAAAACCACCTCCTCACCGCTAACAATCCCATAAACTAGACTCACAAATACAATTCAAAAACAACTTATACCAATTTTATTTTGGAATGAGCCTTGAATTGTTTTGAGGATTTTACGTTTAGGCAAGGCGAAAAAATGAGTCATAGCCATAGCTACGACGATATTTTTTAACACAGCATAAACTTAAAAGGACAAAAGAATAAGGCTCACTTCAAGATAATATTAGTATTACCTCACCCATATTAAAATGCCCCCTTTATTCATATCTAAAATAATCATCTCCCAAAAACAAGAATAACTAATATTGCTATAAACTAATAAGAGATCAGAGAGCTCGATAACATCACTAAATACTCGAACTCTCTGTCTCCGTGTTCATTTAATTATTATGAAGCTTATATCTACAACACTGCTAGTCCTTATGCTAAGCATGATGGCTTGTGCTCAAAAAAACAAAAAACAAAGTCCGCCCGACTCATGGCTAACACCCTTACTGGCCGATAGCGCTAAGTTTATCCTCGAAAGTAAAGACAGCGTGATATGGGGTTGCGCGCCTATCTACGACGATGAAGGAAAGGTGCATGTATATTATTCTACATGGGAAAAAGATGGAAATTGGTTAACCCATAGCAAGATTGCCCATGCGGTAGCCGATCATCCCGAAGGTCCCTATAAAAAACTAGGTGTTATTATGGAAGGTCGCCAAGGCAAGTGGGATGCGCACACCATTCACAACCCTACTATTTATAGGGTAGATGGCAAGTATATGATGTTATATATTGGTAACGACACCACCAAACAAGATAACTGGCGCGACAGAGCCAAAGCGGCCAATACACAGCGTGTGGGAATGGCCATTGCTGATAACCCTTATGGCCCTTGGAAACGCTTTGATAAACCTGTGATTGACGTGGCTGCCGATAGCATGGCTTGGGACGGATATTGTACGGTAAACCCAGGTTTCCTGAAACATCCTAACGGCGAGTATTGGATTTATTATCGCAGCTGGGACCGTAGAAACGACGACCGCCGTAAAACAGGTGTGGCCATGGCTAGCAAGCTAACAGGTCCTTATACCAAGTACGAAAAAAATCCTGTGATTGATTTCCCCGAAAGAGGCGGACAAACCGAAGATCCTTACTTTTTCTACTATAAAGATAAATTCCATTGCCTCATCAGAGATATGGGTAATTACGATTGGTTGAGCGGTTTCTACCTGGAGTCGGATGACGGTTTAAAATGGGGCGAATATCAACGCAGTCACCACAAGGGTGCTCATTATCTGCCTGTATCTGAAAAAAGCCGTTACGAGCGCGTTCAGGTATTATTCCGAAACGGACATCCCGAATACCTTTTTAATGCGGTGCAACGCTTTGATGGTATTCACTCAGGAGGGGTACTTAAAATAAATATCCCCGAAGTGGATAACCAACTTCCTCCTGCCCCTGAAGGTCTTCAATGGATTAAAAACGAAAAGTTCTCCGACGAATTTAACGGAACAAGTTTAGATACCAGCAAATGGTACGCCCGTTCTCCGTACTGGAAACACGGTCGTCCTCCTGCTACATTCCGCGATTACAGTGTTTCGGTAAAGGATGGCAATATGCAAATTAAAAACTCTGTGCTGGAAGGAGACGAAAAATACAATATTGCGGGTGGTGCGGTAGCTTCAAAAGCCATGGATGCACTTTATGGATATTACGAGTGTAGAATGAAGGCGTCGAGTATTTCTATGTCGTCAACTTTCTGGTTAAAAAATCGTCCTGCAAAAGATGGTTGCACTGGTAATCGTCAGGAGTTGGACATTGTAGAAGTAGTAGGCAAGCGTAAAACAGGCCACGACTTTACCAATGTATTACACTCTAACACACATTATCAGCATTTTGATTGCGATGGAAAAAAGAGCAGTAAATCGGTCGGCGGCAACTGTCCTATTGTGCCTGCTTCCAACGAAGCTTACCATACTTACGGTTGCTGGTGGAAGGATGCCAATACCCTACTATTTTATTTAGATGGAGAGTATAAATTCACCATCAACCCAAGTACTGAGTTTAACGATAAACCTTTTGGCAGACCGATGTACATGCACTTGGTTACGGAAACGTACAACTGGGAAAGTCCGCCAACACCCGAGGAGCTGGCCGATGATAATAACAATACCACTTATTACGATTGGGTGCGTTCGTACAAGTTGGCTCCTGCCAAAAAGAAAGCAGGCACGGGCTTAACTAAACCCAAAAAGTTTTATAAAGACACGGTGGACTTTAGCCTTGCGCCCAAAAGAATAAATAACAAATATCCATTGTCCGACCAGAAGAATAAGGGCAAATGGAAAATGCTTAAGGATTATTCTGATGAGTTTGATGACGATACGTTAGATATTAAAAAATGGTATCCTAATAATCCTGGATGGAAAGGTCGTGCACCTACATATTTCCATGGTTCAAATGTTAGTTTAGAAGGTGGTGAGTTAATCATGCAAATCAATCAGCATGGCAACGAAAAGCTTCCTGATGGATTTACGCACAGTGCTGGTTTTATCAAGAGTAAAAAGAAAGTATTGTACGGATATATGGAGGCGCGCCTAAAGCCTAACAACTCGCCATGGGTAACTGGTTTTTGGATGACGAATGTGAGTAAAGATTGGTGGACCGAGATTGATATCTGCGAAAACTGTCCTGGTGTAGAAGACAATCGCCACGATTTAAATTCCAACATTCATGTTTTCAGAGCACCCAAAGACAAAGGCGATGTGAAGAAACATTTCTCTAGAAACGAGAAGTTTTATATTCCGTTTGAACTACAGAAAAATTACCATACCTGGGGATTAGAATGGGATAAAGATTATATCCGCTTCTACCTGGATGGCGTATTATTCCGCGAAGCAGAAAACACCCATTGGCATCAAGAATTAGAAATCAATGTAAATAATGAATCCAATAAATGGTTTGGAGCCTTACCTGATGATAATAGACTTGACGAACTATATAGAGTGGATTATGTAAGAGTGTGGCAGAAAAAGTAATAACGCTTAAGGTTTCACGCAAAGACCGCAAAGGCTGTATCACGCAAAGGACGCAAACAAGAAAATCACGCAAAGGGCGCAAAGGATAATAAACTTTGCGAGCTCTGCGTGATACTTTTTCTCTGTGCTCTTTGCGTGAAAACCTTAAGCGTCCTTTGCGTGAAAACCACTTCTTGCGAACGCACCATTATCGCATTACTTCAAAAAAACATCGGAATAGTTTAAATATTATCCTACCAAATAATTCCCCCCTCTTTTCTCCACCTAAATACGGCATATTTTTTCCCTTTTCTAGCCAACTTTTGGTCTACTTTTATAGTATCACCATAGTGTAGAAATTTAAATATAGATAGATGAAGAATGTAGTTAAGCTGTTACTGTTATTTTTGGCAGTAAATACAATGGCACAAACCAACCTACTACCTGATCCAAGTTTCGAATCAGGAACTATTTCTGGAGGGAATGATGATTATTACAATTATGATGGTAAAGTTCTTTGGAGAGCTTGGCCTTTTATTGGTTTTGAAACCGATACAGAAAACACAAACAGCGGTTCTCGATCGCTAAAAGTGGTTTATAGAAACTATGGTTCAGGTGACCCAACATTCAGAACGGAAGCCTATCCTGAGTTAGAGCCTGGTACATATCAGTTCTCATTTTATTACAAAACAGATATTGATCGCTCTGCTTCTCAGTTTAGCATTGATATTAAATACGGAACCCAAGCAGGAGGAACTACAAGTATTGGTATTCAACAGGTACCTATTGTTAGCGAAGCCAAAGATGGATTTGTTCAGTTAATGATTGAGTTTGAAGCGGATGAAAACTTCACCACTTTTGCCCCCTACATCAAAGTTCCATTCATTACTGATGGCGCTTATTATTACATGGATGATGTTAAGTTAACTAAGCTATCTACGGAAGTTAAAGCAACTTCTCCTAGTCCTGCTCATGAAGCTACTGGATTTGGTACAAATAATGCAAAACTTGAATGGTTAGGCGGAGTGAATGCCGTTAAGCGTAATGTGTATGTAGGAACTGCTTCTAATGATTTACAACAAGTAGCTACCGACATTACAGGTACCATGCACACACTACCTAAACTGGAAAATGAAACAGAATATTTTTGGAGAGTAGATGAAATAGATGGCTCCGACGTTGTAACAACAGGTGATGTGTGGAGTTTTACGACAAAAACATATTACGAAGAGAATATGGAAATCATCCAAACGCAAAGAGTTGAATCGGACAAAGAAGTTACCTGGGAACAATTTGGACCCGGAAATGCTGGTTTTGTTAACTTTTTACGTTATCACCCACTTTTACCAGATGTTTGCTTGACTTCGCCTGATATGTTTGATACCTACCAAACGGAAGATAATGGAGACACCTGGAATACCGTAAAAGATGTAGATGGAGAAAGCGATTTTGCACGTTTATATGATATGTTTTACTCTACTAAAACAGCCAAATTTGCCATCGCTATAGAAAGCTCAAGGTTATATACCAGTAATGATACAGCACGTAGCTGGACTGTTATCAACAATTGCCCTTGGTACACCCACAAAGATGTAGACGGAAGCGAAGGGCGTTCTTGGTACAGAAAAGTTTCTGCTGTAGCCATTGATCCTAACAACGATGACACTTGGTATGTGGGAGCTGGTAATTTTTGTCGTGGACAACAGCAATTATGGAGTACAGTATCTAACCCAACCTATGCTAATCCTCGTGGAGATGAAAATATATACGACAACATTAAGTATCAAGGTAAAATATGGAAAACAACAGATGCTGGTGCAACATGGACGGAGCTAAATGCAGGTTTAAATGAGAAAGCGCAGTTCTCGCGAATTATCGTTCATCCTGAAAATAGCCAAGTTATTTTTGCTGGTTCGCAGTATGGTTTATTTAAATCTACAGATGGCGGAAGCAACTGGACGGATATTGGTGATGGGAAATTAGATAATAACACCATCATGAACATGGATTATTACTATGATGCAACATCAAATAGATTTGTATTATATGTAGCCGATCAGGTTCGCTACCATCCTGCAGGAACTACAACCACATGTGATGGAGGTATCTTTAAATCGGAAGATGATGGAGCTACCTGGACAAATATCAATGGTAATTTAGGCTTAGATATTAACCGTTTATCAGGTGGCGTACCCGATAATTACTATCAGTATATTGCCAAATGGTTTGGTATTACAAAAGCCGAGGCACAAAGTACATATCCAGCTAAACCAACTGCAGCACTTCAATACTTCAACTCTTTAAATGTTGATCCAAGTGGTGAAGATGCTTTACTTGTTGGTTTCTACGATGCGCAGGTTCAAAAATCGATTACTCCAGGTCGTTTATGGAAAACAACTAATGGTGGAGATACATGGATTAATATAGCACGCGATTACGCACCGGCATGGCAAGCCGATCAAGCTTACTGGTCAAGCAGAAACAATCCTTATACCGATAATATGGAAGAAGGACATCAGATATCTAACCAGCAATGGGGACAAAATTATCCATTACGCTCGTTAAGATATTGTGCCGTTAATTCTCGTGGTGATATCATGTTGCTATATGCGCACAATACTTTTAGAAGTACAGATGGTGGCGAAACCTTTATCCAAATAGATGAGACTTATACCAACGATGGAAACATTATGCCTGCAGGAAACAGTAACCTTCCGGGACAATGTATTTGGCAAGATAAACGCTTAGGCGAAGGTATTTTATATTGTGGTTCTGGAGAGCATCACCTATGGAAAACTACCAACGATGGCTTAAATGGCAAGCAAGCGGTGAAATACTTAAACGGAACACAGGAAAGTATATTTGCCGGGGCTACTCACCCATGGGACGAAAATACGGTATATACTACTTCTATGCGTCAGAAGGATCTGGATAGAATATTTCGTTCGACTGATGGAGGTGATACTTTTGTAGACTGGGGTAAAGCGACCGAAGCCAGCGAATGGATGAGAACCAACCATATACGTATCGACCCTATCAACCCAGATAATATGTACTTTGGGGTTACGGAAATTTCAGGTTCTGGCGGTGGCGGCGGTACCGATGGCCCCGATAAGGATAAGGAAGGTGGTTTCCATAAATCAAGTAATGCTGGTAAAAGCTTTAACCCAAGCAATAGCGGAATGCCACAATGGGTTTGGGTTCGCGATATTGAGTTTGATCCTAGAGACGATACCAGGGCTTCTATTTTTGTGGCTGCTCCTTGGAACAAAGAAAAGGATATTGATGGTGGTTTATTCCATTCTGCTAACCGCGGTACTTCATGGACGGAGATTCCTGTTTCTGATAAGATTGAAGGCGTAAATAACATTTGCTTTGATCATACTGGTAGATTATACGCTACAGCTGGAAGACGTGCTGCTGCAGGTAATGCAGGCGGTTTATTTTATAGCGATGATTATGGTCAGAATTGGACGCAGATTTTTGAAGCAGAATATGTAGATAACTTCGATATATCTCCATTCGATCATAACCTATTGGTTTTCTCCATGGGAGAATTGGCCAAAAACCCAGGTATATTTATTAGTAAAGACAGGGGTATAACATGGAGCAAAGCCAACCATAGAATTGGAACACCCAATAGAATTACACAGGTGGAATTTGATTTGCATGATCCATCAAGACTTTGGTTATCTGTAATGGCCAGCGGTTTTTCAAAAGGCTATTTACAAGATGGTGCCGACCATAAAAAAATTACAGTAACTCCAGGAGTTGGAGAAATAGATCAAAATGAAACATTACAACTTCAGGTAGTTGCTCCAGATTTAACAGGAACCATCCAATACAAATCGGCTAACCCTTCTGTTGCCACAGTATCTGCTTCTGGAGAAGTAAAAGGTGTAGGTAAAGGTGCCGTTAAAATTTGGGTGACATCGGAAGATGGTCGTTATTCTGATTTTGTTTATTTAGTGGTGAGTGGAACGGATATTGGCATTAAAGACGAGAAACAGATTGATCTTTCTTTATATCCTAATCCCGCAAAAAATGAGCTATATATCAAAGGTGATTTTAGTGGTAGTATCACGATGAAATTATTTTTACCCAACGGTGCTTTAGTAAAGCAAATTAATAATATCAATGGGCAAAGCATCAATATAGCTGATTTAAACAAAGGACTATATTTTTACCTATTAGAAAATCACGAAGGTGTAGCAACAGGTAAACTAATTAAAGAATAGGGTTTCACGTAAAGAAAAAGATTTCACGCAAAGGCCATTAAGGTCATTTCACGCAAAGAGCGCTAAGTTTTTTTCACGCAAAGAACGCAGAGAAATTATAACGCAGAGGACGCAAAGTTTTTTTAAAACTACGCGTTCTCTGCGTTTTTTTTCCGCCCTTTGCGTAAAATTTTCCTTTGCGCTCTTCGCGTGAAACTTTTTTCTTTGCGAACTCTGCGTGAAACCACCCTTTGCGCCCTTTGCGTGAAACCTTTTCCTAGCATCCTGCGTGCCCTCTATTATATTCTAAATATTATCTTTACCCTTATAACCCCAGTGTATGCAAAAAATAGTTATTGCTCCCGATAAATTCAAAGGCTCTTTAACAGGCTTAGCATTTTGCCATGCTGTTGAAAAAGGCATTAAAAAACACCATCCCGAGGCCGAGATTGTAAAATTACCTTTAGCCGATGGAGGTGACGGAACCATTGAGGTACTGCAGTATTATTTAGATGGAGCAATGATTTCCGTTGAGGTAAATGATCCGCTGTACAGAAAGATAAACGCATCCTACTTATACTCCGAAAGCAAAAAAACAGCCTACATTGAGATGGCCGAAGCTTCTGGTATTCGCTTATTAAAACAAGAAGAACTCAATCCTTTACAAACCACTACGCTAGGTACCGGACAACTGATAATAGATGCCATGGACAAAGGTGCGCAGCATATTATATTAGGCATTGGTGGAAGCGCTACCAACGACGCAGGCATGGGTATGGCCATAGCTTTGGGCTACGAGTTCTACGATGCCAAAGGAAATAAACTCAAAGGCTGCGGAAATGATTTATCGCTCCTCTCCTACATCGATGACTCCAACGTTCATCCGCAACTTAAAAATATGAAATTTGATGTGGCCTGCGATGTAGACAATCCTTTGTTTGGGGATCAAGGAGCAGCTCATATATACGCCCCACAAAAAGGTGCCAACCCAGAAATGGTAGAACAACTTAACAAGGGCCTCATCAACTTTAATGAGGTAGTAATGGCCGATTTTAAACATGATCTTCAAGATATCTCGAGTGCAGGTGCTGCTGGTGGACTGGGTGCCGGATGTGTGTTATTTTTAAATGCCCAACTTAATTCGGGTATTGAATTGATTAAAAACGAAGCTGACTTTGATAACAAAATTAAAGATGCCGATTGGATCATTACCGGCGAAGGCAAACTCGACGAACAAACCTTCTCTGGCAAAGTGATAAAGGGAGTAATGGATTCGCTTACAGACCAAAAACTAGCCGTATTTTGTGGCATCAGCGATTTAGCAGCTAGCCAGCACAGCGACTTACAAATTTCTTACCTCAAACAAACCAGTGATTATGCCCATGGTCTTGCAGACTCCATTAATAACGCAGAAATATACTTAACACGTGCAGCAGAAGAATTTGCATCTAGTATTTTGTAAGTAACAACTATTGACCAATCTACTATTGACCAATTAACTAATAACGAATTACTTTTCTGTACTCTTTGTAATGGTTTTAAGCTGTTTAGAGTGATTGTTGAAAAAGCCTTAGACTTCTTTGTATGAGATATTGAATAACATGTAGCCCTCTATTACTTGGTAAAAATGGTTCCCAAATAGGTAATAGCTCCAAACAAAGGCGTAATTATCCATCCCAAGCCCGTAAAAATTCATCCCAACAAGGTAAGAATTCATCCCAATTTGGTAATTATCTTCCCCAACAGAGTTAATGTTCTTCTCAAAAAAGTAATAATTAATCCCAACTAAGTAACAAGATTTACCCAAGTATGAAGATAAACTAAACAAATAGATAGACAGAGCTCCCAAACTAGCTCACGCTAAACTCATACCCAACATAACACCATTCATCCCTAACGCAACGATGATATATTTTTTATGTCTGGTTTATTCATTTTTAAAAAGAAAACTTCATCTTAGCGCAAAATGGAATGACAATGGCTACCGAAATTACAATGATCAGACATGGTGAAACAATTTGGAATACAGAACAGCGTATCCAAGGGCAACTCAACAGCAAGCTCACTGAAAATGGTGTATTGCAAGCCCAACTGGTGGGTAATGCCCTAGCCAAACGTACTTTTGATGTATTAATTAGTAGCGATTTAGAAAGAGCTGCCGAAACAGCCAGAATCATCAATACAAAGCTGTCCTTGCCGCACCATTTTAATGCAAACTTGCGAGAGCGCTCCTTTGGTAAACTGGAAGGAATGACCTTTGCCGAGATGAAAGAACAGTATCCGGATGAATTCCTTGCCTACAAAAAAAGAGATCCTGAATATGTCATCCCCAAAGGCGAAAGTATTCAACAGCTCTATACGCGTGTTACTTCGGCCATAGAAGACATAGCGCATAAGTACCCCAATAGTAAGGTACTTATTGTATCGCACGGACTTGTATTGGAAATGATGATGTATAAAACCTTTGCCATGAGTCTGGATAAACCGCGTGCTTTCTCCATTAACAATTCATCCATCAGCTCCTTTAACATTGATGGTAATCACTGGTTTTTAAAAGAATGGGGTGTTATTGAACACTTAGTTTCCTTAAATGTACTGAACGAACTTTAATAAGTTGTTATGGTTTTATTGATTACCAAAGCAATTACATTTAAAGATTGAATCCCTTCAGTATTCAAAAACGAATTGTTTTATAACCTCCTCAGGATTACATCTAAGGCTATTCAAATTAAACCGCATTCGTAGTTCTTAATACAACAATCCCGAAAGGATTAAATATAAATAGCCCTGTACAAAGTGCAGGGCTATGATTCCAAGTACTATTACAACCACAAAGTGGTTGAATTTTAAAACTACCTCCCCACTTATTCTTCACGGTACTCCTCCTTAAAAATGAAGAGAGCTCCACAGCACTTTCCTATCTTGACTGCAGCAAACAGACCTGATTTTTAGGAAAGGTGAGTTTAAATACTATAGTCCAGTAAAACTGTTCTCAATTGAAATAACTTTTTTTGTCTCAAGCCCACAAGGCTTTTCATTTTTATAATAAGATTTAATGTAATGTCTTCCTTAAATACTCCATCATCTTTTTATTGATTCCCCACTGATCACTAATATCTCTGCGGGTATAAGGTAATTGTGGCATATACGGGAACGGGCCAAACTCCGGACACACATAAAACGTCTTCTCCCCTCTCTCCTTGGCTAGGTCAATAATCTTTTGCCACCATGCTACAAATCTATCCAAGTTAGCTTTCCACTCGGGTGCAAACGGGTCGTTTACCTGAGCACTCTGATCAAAGCCAACCCTTGCATGAATATACTTACAATGCGGCATAATCTTTTCCAATATATCCTCCTGATCCTCTAATAAGCTCTCCGACACATTACAAAAGTGAGAGAAATCAGCGTTCAACTGTAAATCCTTAAACTCATTTAAATATGGTAATAAAGTATAAGCATGATAATTGAATCGGCCTCTATGCGTTTCGTGAACAATAGGTACTTGGCTTTCCTCCGTAAACGCCTCACAATGCTTCAGCAAGCTACTGTTTTCTTCGAACGAAAAAAAATCCTTACCCGTATGCGAATTAATAAAAACAGGATTTAACTCTACAAGTTGTTTAAAACGAGCCAGCATTCTATCTCTATATGCATCTACGGTTTCAACAGCGGGCGCTAACCATTGCTGAGCAATTAACACCGCTCCTTTTTCCTGAATATTCTTTTTTATTTCGTTTACAGCATCCTCATCCGACGGAGCATTCATTTCAACCCCATCGTAACCAGCATCCAATGCTTTTTCAATAAAATTTTTGGGTCTTAAGTCTTCGCTTCCCCAAAACGGACAGATATATTTTATTTCCATTGATTTACATTTATAATTACAACACGTCCATTAAACAGGCCTTTGGGCGTTTTGTTCTTTTTAATTTCACTATCATTTCGATAAATATATTTCCTACAACTATATTTACCATCCATAAACTACCCAAATAGTTTGGTAACTATTTTTATAGTCGTATATTTGTTTCAAACATTAAGGGAAATGATGGTATTAACGAAAGCAGAAGAACAGGTAATGCAAATCCTGTGGAATATTGAAAAAGGTTTTTTAAAGGATATTGTGGAGCAATACCCAAATCCGCGTCCTGCTACTACAACGGTGGCTACCGTAATTAGGGTATTGGTAAAAAAACAAGCTATTGGTTTTAATACTTACGGAAAGGTTAACGAGTATTATCCTTTGATAAAGAAAAGTGATTATACCAAAAAGTTTATGAAAACCCTGGTGAAAAACTTTTTCAATAATTCGCAGCAGCAATTCGCCTCTTTCTTTGCAAAAGAAAGCGACCTATCATTATCTGAATTAGAAGAGCTAAAAGCAATGATTGATCAGCAAATCTCTGATAAAAAGAAATAATGGAAGCTATCATTACATACATTATTAAAAGCACCTTGGTTTCCGGTGTGTTTTTAGGGCTCTATCATCTGAGTTTAAAACGAGAATCATTCTTTGCTTTAAATCGCTTTTACTTATTATTAAGTTTAATATTTGCTTATCTATTTCCTTTAATAAACATAGAAATAGCAGGAAAGCCAGATAGTACTGTTTATATTATACAAGACTTTCAGTCTACTATCAATCAGTTTAATTTTGCAGAAACAAATACAACACAGCAAGTTGTAAGTAACAGCTCATCATTTATATTACAATATTGGTGGTTCCTTTTGCTTATAAGTGTTTCCAGCCTTTTGTTATTCAGATTTCTAAAACATTTAATACAATTACAAAAAACCATATATGCTAATGAAAAAATAAAGCATTCTAAATTTACGCTGGTTCTTTTTAACCAGACGATTACCTTTTCTTTCTTTCGTTATATATTCATTTCCCCAAATGTATGGCGTTCGTCAGAAAGCAATAGTATTGTCAATCACGAATTAAGTCACCTAAGGCATAAACATTCTTTAGACAGACTTTTTGTTGAGCTATTACAAATCGCTTTTTGGATGAACCCATTTATCTTTATGTACAGAAAGGCTTTAGAAGAGGTTCATGAATTTCAGGCAGATAGTGATGCTACAAAACGCATTGGCAATACCAACGACTATTTTAATTTAGTATTGCAACAATCTGCTCAACAAAAATATTCGCCTCTGATGAGTCCGTTTAGTTATAAACTCATTAAAAAACGAATAAAAATGGCACATTATAAATCAAATCCATTAAAGAGACTATTTATTATTGCACCTATCGGATTGGCTATGGCGATTATTTTAGTCTCCACCACCATTAAGCAGGTTAACACCATTAAAGATGAAGTGCAAAGTTTAACCTGGCCTTCGGATGATAGAAGTACAAATGTTTTAATATCTGATGTTAGCTCCGAAAGTAAAGCCTACGAGTTGGTTACTGAAAACTCGCTTGATAAAGAGGGAAATATAATGCCCATCCTTATCAATTTAAAGGGTGTTATTTTAGCCAATGGCAACAAAACATCTATCAATCAAATAGAAAAGCATGTACTTAGCTTTTATCAATCGTCTGATAAAACAAAACAAGAGCTTCCATTATTAGGAACACAACAAGTGAGTAATGCTTATATCTTCTTAAAAAAAGATATCAATACTCCAGCCGAAGCTGCAAATCAATTGCTCTTAGAAGTAGGCAATAGTATTGATAAATTAAGAGAGGATGGGGCCTCAAAGCATTTTAATAAAAGCTATAAAGATTGTAACACGCAACAACAAGAAAGCATAAAACAACTAATACCTATGCGCATTATTGTGAGTCCTTCTAAAAATATAAAGCCGAACAATACGAAGCAACAAACTTTTATAATGCCTATTAAAAAGGAAGAATTAAAAAGGATTTCGGCACATTACAACAAATCTATAGTTAACCCTATTACTAAAAAGCAATTCACCCATAATGGTGTTGATTTTGTGGCTGATTTAAACACTGCAGTCCGAGCACTGGGTGATGCAACCGTTCGCACCGTAAGCGATAAACCTGAATCATACGGAAGATATATCATCTTAGATCACTCAGATGGCTATTCATCGCTATATGCTCACTTAAATGATTTTAAAGTGATAGAAGGGCAAACCATAAAGAAAGGTGATATAATAGGGCTTGTAGGTAATACAGGTCTTTCAACAGGTCCTCACCTACATTTAGAAGTGAAAAAAGATGGAAACCATATTGATCCTGAAAAGGTGATTAATTTATAAACAACACAGGCTACTTCTGAGAAGTAGCCTGTATTAATGTATATTATTTCGTTGGGGGTCTAATAACCACTTCAGGATCGACTTGCACAGAAGTTCCATCTATGTATTTATATTTGATATCATATTTCGCAACACCTTCAGCTTCCGAAGCAATAACACCAAAACACTGAGTACTATCCACGTTAAAAATAATACCACCTTCAAATAGCGTTTCCGACTCTGATTCAATAATAATGATTTCTTGAATACTAGAAATATTGCTATTTTCTGCAAGCTCCCAAAAAATGGTATCTCCATTATTAACAACACTAGTGTAAACGAGGGCGCTAGATTTTAAACCATCTCCACCTACAACATTCAGGTTATCTTTGTTACTTCCTTCAACACTTAAAAGTAACTTTGTGGAAGTTGGTTGCTTTTCATTTTGTAATTCATTACTTGCTTCCTTTTTACAAGCTACAAACATCATAGTTAGTCCCAATAACGGGAACAATAAATTTTTCATTTTATTTTTTAGTTAAAAATTTAATACATAATGGCTTTACATTAAATTTTGCACAAGCTTACATATAAATTAGATTCAAAAAGGTATACTAGAAAAGATAATTATAGTTACGTAAATTTTTATTATATATATTTCATTAACAATTATTCACATATACTTTATCATTAGCAGCAAATTAGGGCTTGAAATTCATTCAATAAAGATTCAATTACATGCCTTAGTTTAGTCATCTAATTTACTATTAGAAGAAAACTGGATTGAAAATGTAGTCCCTTTACCAACTTCACTTTCCACATCTATTTTAGCATGACTGCTTTGTATAAAATCACAAACAAGTTGCATACCCAAACCAACTCCTTTCTCATTTTTAGTACCATAAGTACTATTTATTTCATTAAAATTAAATAAGGATTGTTTTTGTTCTTCAGTCATTCCTACACCATTGTCTTTTACCTTAAGTTTTACAGCTTTATTTTTTTTCTTACCAACAATAGAAATATTTCCTCCCTCTGGTGTAAATTTAATAGCATTATTAATCAAGTTTCTAATGGCAATAGATAATCTAACTCGATCCACAAAAATAGCACAACTCTCTTCTACGTTAATATTGATAGCAATATTCTTCTTTTGGTATACATGCAGCAAGTGGCTGACCTCTATTTTCACTATCTCTCTTAAGTTAACCACATTAAGAATCACTTCTTGAGTCCCCATTTGATTTACTCCCCATTGCAATAAATTATCCAACAAGTCCAGCATATTTGCAGAAGAGGATTGCATTTCTTTAGAAATATCTGACAACTTATCTAAATCATTATGTTGCGCACATAAATCAATGACTTCTGAGTATCCATGGAACGAAGCTAATGGACTACGTAAATCATGTGACAAAATTGAAAAGAATTTATTTTTAGTTGCATTGGCTAATTCTAACTCTTTATGCTGCAACTCTAATTCTTTATTAGCCTTCATACGTAACCGACTAACTTTTAGCATAAAATAACCTAATACAAGTAATAGTCCTATAACGGAAACTAACGCAATCAAGATAATTAAATATTGTTGCTTATCAGCTTTCTCTTGGTCAAGTTCTTTTTGTTTCTTAGCTACCTTATATTTCGCATTTAAGTTGGCTATTTTCCTAATTGTTTCACCATTATTAATACTATCTCTATACATCACATATTGTTTGTGATGAAAAAATGCTTTTTCAAACTCCTGAGACTCATTATAAATAGTTGATAACCTTAAATTAGCATCTCTTATTTGCTCTTTCAGAGCATGCGCCTTAGCTAATTTCAAACTTTTTTGAGCAACATACTTTGCACTGGAGTGCTTGTTTCTTTCAAGATATACTTGAGCTAACCCATCTAAATAACATGAAACAGCATAGTAATCTTCCAATGGTTCCAATACAGCTATAGATTCTTTTAAATATAATTCCGCACTATCTAATTCATTCAAGTTAATTTGCACTAATCCAATATTTCCAGTGGCATAAGCTACGCCAAAATCATCATTATTCACTCTATATAAGGAATCTGCCGCATGATAACAATCTAGAGCTAATTGATGCCTATTAGTAGTGCGATATAACTCACCTAAATTTACATATGCTCCTGCCAAATTTTTATATAATCCTGTTTTATGTAGAATTTTAATAACATCTTTATAACCTATCTCTGCTTTAAGGTATTCTTTATTACGTTTATGTACATCTGCTAATCTATACATACAAACAGCTATTCCTTCCTCATTATTAACCGATCGATATAATTCAATAGATTCTTGCAAACAAATTATAGCACTATCAAGCACCATCAAATTAACATAAGGGGTTGAATTTAAACATAGGGCCGCTGCTTGCCAATTAATATTAGAATTTATTTTTCCTATTTCATAAGCCTTCTTTGCAAAATGTAACTCAATCTTAGGATCTCTAGAAGTAACGGCTATTTCATAACAGAGCTCGTACATTAAAGAATCATTTCCTTGAACACTTGCATCTCTATACTTTTGCCATAGGACATCAACGTCGCTAACATTAGCGTTTACAACAAAATAATGTAGTAAAAAAAATAATACAAAGGATAGATTAGTCAATCTCATATATAAAAAAACCTCTTTACCTTTTTTAAAGTAAAGAGGTACACTTTTTTTTAAGTTTATTAAAGCTTATTTTTTAGGTGGTTCAACTGGTACATCAGGACAATCTCTATGCATCTCTACGCTGTTTTCTAATAATTCTTTCATGTCTTAAATTTTTAATAATTAGTAATATGAATGATTAATTAATTCTTCACCCTAATTTTAAACGCTCAAAATTAAGAAAAATAATTTACTTTACTCAACAAACAAAATATATTCTCATATAAACAATGTATCAATAACTTATACTTCAAATACTAAAACAAAAGTCTACAATATCTACAATACATAATTGGTACACTCCACCTTCAACGCATCTTACACGAAATAGTTTCCTTTATGTTATATTATTAATCTAATGAATAACACAATAAATGATTATAAAAGATTGAAACAACTGATTATCTGCAACTAAAACAACTACAATAAACCTAACTCTATTACAAATAAATTTCTCATGCAATTAATTATTTTCACAGTCACCTTTAAAAATCAGCTTAAACGTAGTTCCTTCTCCTAGTTGACTTTCTACTTTAATTTGCGCATTGCTTTGTTGTACAAACTCCTTTATCAATTGCATTCCTAAGCCTATTCCTTTTTCATTTTGCGTTCCGTAGGTACTTTCTATATGGTTAAAATCGTATAAACTCTTTATCTGCACTGGAGTCATACCAACACCTGTATCGGTAATTTTAAATATAGTGTTCAATTCTTCTTGATATGATGATAAAGTAATAGAACGTCCTGAAGGTGTAAACTTAATGGCATTATTTAAAAGGTTTCGGATGGCAATAGATAGTTTTACCCGATCAACAAACAAAGTAATATTCTCGTCTAAAAGTGTATGAATTGTAATATCCTTTTTAGCCGAAACATGTTGCAAATGCTTTATTTCCATTATTACAACATCCTGTAAAGATACCTTTGAAGAAACTGATTGAAGCGTGTCCATTTGGTTAACTCCCCATTGCAATAAATTGTCCAACAAATCGAGTAAGTTTGCCGATGATGATTTTATTTCCTTAGAAATAACGGAAAGCTTTTTAAAATCATTATGCTGCACAAACAAATTAATAACCTCGGAATAACCATGAAATGTAGCCAAGGGGCTACGTAAATCATGTGATAAAATAGAGAAAAACTTATTTTTAGTAGTACTGGCTTTTTCTAAGGCCTTATGCTGTTTAGTGAGTTGATTATTACTTTTTCTTCTTTCGCGGTTAACTTTTAACACAATAAAAGCCAACACCAACAATAACAACACAATAAGAGCAGAAGCAATGGTTATCATTAAATAACTTTCCTTCTGAGCCTTTTCGGCATCTACTGCCTTTTGCTTTTGCGCCACGTCATACTTAGCGGTTAGGTTAGCGATATTACGTATAGTTTCTTCATTTACTATACTATCGCGGTAGGCTACATATTGCTTATGATGATAGAAAGCATTTTTAAAATCTTTAAAATGATCGTATATGGTAGATAAACGAAGACTGGCATCTCGTATTTGTTCTTTTAAACCATGTTCTTGAGCAAGCTTAAGGCTCTTACATGAAGTCTGTTTGGCTATTTCAAACTTTTGTTGCTTAAAATAAACCTCAGCCAGACCATCTAAATATGATGATACAGCATAATTATCGTCTAAAGGTTGAAGAATTTCAATCGCAATGTTGAGATAGAATTCAGCACTATCGAGTTTATTTTGCGAAGAATAAACTAGACCAATATTCCCTTTTGAATAAGCAATATAAATATCTTCTCCAACAACATGACTCAAACTAAGAGATTTTCTAAAACTTGCTAGAGCACTATTTTTTTTACCTAACTTCCTATAAAATTCACCTAAATTAATAACGGCTGCACAAAGCTTAACAGAATCATTTAATAAGATAAATTTATCAATCGCTTCATTATATGCCATTTCTGATAAATCAAACTCCTCATTTCTATTATAAACTCCTGCAAGTAACATATTACATGTCGCTATACCTAATGAATAGTTTACTTGTTTATATAAATCATTTGCTTCAAGCAAAGAATTAATGCCCTCATCTAGCTTACCCGTCTTAACCTCAGGGTAAGATTTAAGTATTTTTGCCGCAGCTTTCCAATGGCTATTATTTAACAATGAAGCATGTTTGTACGCTAATTCTGCATAATGCAATTTAATCTTAGGCTGTCTTGAACATATTGAAATCTCATAGCTTATTTCAAACAATAAAGAGTCATTACTACAAATATATTCCTTTTTATAGTCTTCAATTAAACATTCAATATTTGATTTCTGCGCTAAAATAATTTGAGCCAATAAAACAAGAAGAAAAAGAAGAAACATTCTATTGGCACTCATAACTTATTTATCCATTTCGGATTTAAATTAATACAATCATATGTATCATTAATGCTTATAAAACAAACATTTTCCTATCGAACAAAAGAAATGCTTGTTTTAAAAAATAGACTAAAGAAATTAAATTAACCTTTGGGAGGTCTAACTTCTACCTCAGGATCATCTCTATAAATCTTTCCATCCTTATATCGAAAATCAATATTATAACCCGCTTTTTCAAAAGCTTGATTAGAAACAATGGCTTCCCAATCTGTTGAGCCCTCAACAGCATGTGGTTTTACCGAATAAATATTCATACTTCCTTCTTTTTTATAAATATCAACTATTTGAATAATATCACTATCTTCTGCTAATGACCAAGTTATTTTACTACCTGGGTTAGCATCCGATGTAATCGTTTTATCATGCTCGTGCCCTTCATTGTCTTTTAAATGAAGAATAATTTCGCCCTTTTTCTTAATGGCTTTTATGCCTATCCTAATGTGTTTTGACTCCATGTAAGTTCTAATTTTAGTTAGTGCGTCCTAAATTAGAAAATTAAAATAATATATCTATTTAATACCCTTTTCTTTTTATCATATATAAATATAAATCATACTAAATTAATAAAAAGGGTCATCTATATATTTTACCATATACAGATGACCCTTTATATATATTAGCTCAAACAAAGGCAGTTATATTGCTAACTGCTTATTGTACTTTGCTTATTTTTCGTACTCCGTAGCTCGTGGCTGCTCCACATCACTTTCATAATCTTTACCATTTTCACGAACTACATTTTCAAAGAAACGGAAATAGTTACCATAGGTAAATTCTCCAGTACGCTTACGCGATTCTTCTCCCATCTTTTTAAATTGAGCCGAAGCTTCTTTCTGGTCGCCAATTAAAAACAGGTATTCGTTGGCAGATATCGATTTCCCTTTACTGTCTCTCATATTTAAATGAACCGTAAATTGTTTATCCACTTTATTTAAGACCTTAAAATCAACATCGAAGAATTTCTTGGCGCTATTCTCAGCCACTTTAGCTACGTCATATTTAGATGTTTGAATAACATTTCCATTATCATCCTTAATTTCTAGCTCAATAGTACTTTTACCAAAATTCTCATATAAATCATTCACCACCCAAATTTCTCCTTCAAAAGCCTCATCTTTATGCCAACGACGCTTCTCAAAGTTAAGGTTTACTAATAATGGTTGGTAAGAACGCTTTACAAACTCGTAAGAACGCTTAGGCTTTTGGTAATTGTCAATGATACCCCATTTCATATCTGGGCAATAAGTTATCCAATGACATAAAGCAATACCACTTAAATTAGGTTTGTGTCTTCTTAAATATTCAACTCCATACTGAAAAATCATTCCTTGCGCATCTTGGGTAGCATTCACAAATTCCTCCAACGAACCTAATTTTTCATCACCAAAGCTATCCCAGTTTTGCATACGTAGTCTGTCTAAATCTGCCCAATGATGTCCCCAACTTAATCCTGGAGGCCACATCTCATTTTCAGGAATAAACTTCTCTAAACTTTCCACAGAAGGAACGGATGTAATAGCAAATTCCGGAATAATTGGATAATCTAGTGTTCTGAACCAATCTTCCATTAACCAACGCCCCATTCCATAAAAATAGGCCAAAGCGTGCTTCGCTTCTTTGGGTTTATAACCCGCTTCTTGCGACACTTCACAATTTAACGGCGAATCTGGCACATAAGGCAAGTTCACATAGCTTTGCAAAGTATCACCTAACTCTTCTAAAAACGCACGTCCAAAATGTGCATCTTCGGTACGTAAAAGCATTTCTTCGCCACCTTCCATCATAATTAAAGATGGATGATTTCTACGTTCCTTAATAACGGCAGCAGCCTCTTGCATAATACGATCAATACCAGCTCTATCCTGCGGAATATTTCCTGTTCCCAGCGGAATCATATCTTGCCAAACCGTCATTCCCATCTCGTTACAGTACTCGTAGAACTCAGGGATTTCTGGCGGATGCCATCCAAATATTCTAATATTATTTAAGTTAGCCTCTTTAGCCAAACGAATCAATTCCTTATACTCAGCAGGACTTGTTCTTCCAACAAAAATATCTGGCGGTCCACCCCAGCAAGCAGAACGAATAAAATGGAATTTACCATTGATATAGGTAGAACGAGGAAAACTCACATCTACGTCCTTTTTAAATCCAGGGTTCCACTTAGAAGTTACTTCACGTATTCCAAAAGTAAACTCATTAAAATCGTGGTTAATCTTTCCTTCTTTTAACGAAACCTTAGCCGTGTATAAGTTTGGTTGACCTAGATCCCATGGCCACCATAACTGAGGCTTTTTAATATGAATGTTCTTTTTAATTTTATGAACACCTGGCGCAACAAGCTGCGTTAACTCCTCCTTTTGCGTTTTTCCATCAAAGTTTTTACCTTGAATAGAAGCTACTAAAGTCATTTCTTTAGCTTCATCAGAGGTATTCTCTACTTCTACTTCCATCAATACATCGGCCGAACCATCTTTATTTAGGGTAGTATTGGCGTAAGAATCCAAAATTCGCGTTTTACCTGTAGAAACCATTTTAATAGGACGACTAATTCCAAACGGAATTAAATCTCTCCAATAATCACCAAACCAAGGTGTTTTTAATCCAGCAACCTTTGCATTTACTTTGGGAGGCGGATTTAATTTTATCATCAGCATATTAGTACTGTGAATTCTTTTCTTCCCAATACGCAATGCATCGTTTACGTCAAAAGAAAACGAAGAAAAAGCACCTGTATGACTTCCTAACAGCGTTCCATTTAAGTATACATCACAACTATAATCCACGCCCTCAAAAACAAGGCGCACAATCTTATCGCTGATATCCTCTGTTATATTAAACTGATAGGCATACCACCACTCATATTGCTGCACCCATTGGGCACGCACACTATTTCTTCCAAAGTATGGATCATCAATTACGCCACACTTCCAAAGGTCGGTATACACATCGCCTGGCACGTAGGCAGGATTCCAAAAATTAGTTTCAATATCGGCTGGTGGTACCTGATGCAAACCTTCCTTAACTCCTTCACCAGGCAACATCATCTTAAATTTCCACTTATGCCCGCTCAAATCTCTTACAACCTGACTATTATCCGTGTGCGAATTAATAGTACCTGGCTGAGCAAATAGTAACGTTGGTAACATTACTAAAAATAACCATGCAATTTTCTTCATTTCTATGATTTTAATTCCAATAACAACTGCTTATTTTGTGATACTCATTCATATTTAAATTACTGATTCAAATATGATATTTATTATTCTAAAAGCGCTTATTTAATACGCATTACAAACACTACAAAAACTCTACAAGAACCAGAACTTAGACTAGATATTTAATAGACAACAGATCTTACGCATTGATTTTATGTAATTTATAAATTTACAATAATGCATCCTAATAAGATACTTCTATATTCAGAAGTTATACATTTACATAAATTTACCTAAATATAATCTATAAGCATTGTTCTATGTATAAAAAAATAGTTAGTCTACTTTCACTTAGTATCATCCTTATTTCTTGTTCACAAAACAAAACTAACCCTGACTTTGCTAGCGATATAAAAATCCTAAATAACATTGAAGATATAAGCATTTTACAGGATGGTGATGCCATGATAGCCGTTTCGGGTTTATGTCAGGGAAGAGTCTTTACAAGTAGCTCAAAAGGTACAGATGGCTTAAGTTATGGATATTTTAATAGAGATATCATTAAAGAAGGAAATGCATTAACCAAGCTTAGTGCCATTGGCGGTGAAGGCCGTATGTGGTTTGGACCTGAAATTGGTAAGTACGCTATTTTTTTTGACCCTGATAAGGAACAAATAGTGCCTAATATTAAAATATCACCACAATTAAATACACAAGCTTTTTTAGAATTAGAGAGAACAGAACACTCCATTACTTACGGCAATAAAATGGAGATTAGAAACGCTAATCATTTTATTTTTAAGTTGGATGCCCAGCGAAAAATCACACTAAAAACTCGTGATACTATAAAAAAGGATCTATCTATTAATTTAGATAAGAATATTTCGCACGTAGCTTTTAGTATAGAATCCCAGATTAAAAATCTTAATCAGGAACAATGGACCAAAGAAAAAGGTCTGCTTTCTATTTGGGATATATCGTGTATTATTCCCTCTCCTAAATCTATGGTTATTATACCTTGCAGAAACAACATAAAAGCTGCAACCACCTATTTTACGAATCTTAATGACGAAAGAATTCAGGTTAAAAACGGAACGGTGTTTTACAAGGCAGACGCACAATACATGAATAAAATTGGTATACAACCTGAGTTCTGCACTAACACCTTCGGAAGCTACTCGCCTGAGTTTAATCTATTGACGATTGTAAAGTATAACTTCGAAGACGATTCTATTTACGTCAACTCATTATGGAATCATCAAGAGCCCTATAAAGGAGATGTGATTAACGTTTTTAATGGAGAGGTAAATCCTGCTGAAGATAGAAATTGGCCTTTTTATGAGTTAGAAACGTCCTCCAGCAGCAAAGAGCTCATGCCTAACGACAGTTTATATCACTCGCATACAGTATATCACTTCGAAGGAAACAAAGAAGCGCTAAGTAAAATTTCAAAAGATGTATTAGGCGTTTCTTTAAATGATATTCCACTGCAATAGTTTTAATTTATTCATTGATAAATTCTGAAAACGGGGCTATCAAAACTCACCTTATAGGTGATCATACACACCCGTAAGCTAATTTTACATCCCTATATTTAAACTGAACAAGACTATATTTTTAGGCCTGAATCCCTGAATTAACGGGAGGTTTGCAAGTATATACATTCATATTTGAATTCTCTATTTATATTTCAATATAGAAATGAAATGAATTAGTTTTACACCACAATAATTAATACCTTTTACTAAGTATTTAAAAGTCTAGTATAATTCTTCAACAAATGGAACAACATATAACATTACAAAAAAAGAATAGAGTCGGTTATATCATCATCAATCGCCCCAAGGCAAATTGCTACGAAATTAACTTTCATAAGCAATTGATTGAGTGCATTGATAAAGCGAATGATGATGCCGACATTAAAGTAATTGTATTAAAGAGTGCTTTAGAAAAGTTCTTTTGCGCAGGTGCCGACATCAAAGTATTTGAGGCCAATACTGTGGAGGCTAACAAACTAATGGTGGAACATGCTCAGCTAGCCGCCAATAAATTAGCCGATAGTAAAAAAATTACCCTTGCTGCTATTAGTGGTCACGCTTTAGGCGGAGGATTAGAATTAGCCATGGCCTGCGATTTACGCTTGGCTGCTGAGGGAACTTACTTTTTAGGATTACCTGAAATTAAGCTTGGCCTTATCCCAGGTAACGGAGGCTCACAACGTCTAATCCGATTAATAGATAAAAGTAAAGCACTGGAACTATTAATTACTGGTGATAATATTGGGCCAAAAGAAGCCTACAACATCGGTTTAGTTAATCATCTATATAGTAAAGAAGAGTTTAACGATAAACTAGAAGCATACGCCGAAAAGTTAGCACAAGGCCCAGTTGATGCAATGGCAGCAGTAAAAGTATGTGTTAACAAAGGTTTAGAAATGTCTTTAAAAGAAGGACTTGCTTTAGAAGGCGAAATGGTTGAACCATTATATGACTCAGAAGATGCCAAAGAGGGAGGCTTAGCATTTGTAGAAAAAAGAGCTCCTCAATTTAAATAAGTAAACAATCATATACCCAAACATTTAACAAACTACCTACAGTTAATAACTAATGACTAAACAGCATGGAAATTAAAAACTACAACTGTTATATTAACGGTGAATGGATTGAAAAGACGGAAGGGGAAAAGATTGAGGTAGAAAATCCAGCTACAGGAGAGATTTTCGCATCTATACATGTAAGTTCGATTGACGAAACGCAACATGCTTTAGAGGCAGCAGATAAAGCGCAATTTAGTTGGCAAATGCTTCCTGCAAACGAGCGTGCTCAGTATTTGTATAAAATATCTGAACTGCTTAACAAAGAGAAGGATCATTTTGCCAAACTATTGGTGATGGAGCAAGGTAAAACACTGGCCGAAGCCTATGGTGAGGTAACGGATACTATTCGTTATGTTAATTATTCTGCTGAGGCAGGAAGAAGGATTCAAGGCTCTATTTTCCCATCTGATTTACCTAACGAGCAACTTACCATTCATAAAGTACCCTACGGCGTTACGGTAGGCTTAATGGCCTTTAACTATCCATTGGCTTTAATTGGACGCAAAATTGGGCCTGCTTTAATCACAGGTAATACCATGGTGATAAAGCCTTCGGAATTAACCCCAGTAACAGCTTCTGAGTTTTGTCGCTTGGTGCACGAAGCGGGCTTACCCAAAGGAGTGATTAGCATGGTAGTTGGATATGGCCATACAGTTGGATCTCATTTGGTAGAAAGCCCAATTACTAAGCTTGTTTCTATGACGGGAAGTACCCGTGCAGGACAGGCCATTTACAAAGCAGCTTCTGAAAATGTTGCAGGACTAGTACTGGAGCTAGGTGGTAAAGCACCATTTATGATAATGGATGATGCTGAGATTGACAAAGCCGTAGAGGCAGCAGCTATTTCGCGTTATGCAAACTGCGGGCAGGTATGCATCTGTAACGAGATGGTTTTTGTACACGAAAAAGTAGCCGATGAATTTACCGATAAGCTGATCAATCGTATCAAAAAAATTAAGGTAGGCGACCCTATGACAGCTGTTGATATGGGGCCTAGCTTAAGTGGCAAGGCTCTTGAGCGCATGGATAGCATCGTTAAAGAAAATGTGGCACAAGGCGCAAACCTAGTATTGGGTGGTAAAAGACCAGAAGGTGCCATGTTTGAAAAAGGAAACTGGTATGAGCCTACTTTGCTTACCGATGTAAAACCAGATCAAGCCACAGTTCAAGAGGAAGTGTTTGGCCCTATCCTACCTATTGTAAAAGTATCTGGTTTTGATGAAGCCAAAGAATTACTTAATGGACGTGATGATAGTTTATCGTGTTATTTATATACGCAGAATCATAAAAATATCATGCGCTCCATTCAAGAATTTCAGATAGGAACCATTTTCATCAACAAGCAAATTGTAGGATATATCCAAGGTTACCATTCGGGACATAAAAAAGCAGGTATTGGTGGTGAAGATGGCGTTTTTGGTATTGAGCAATACTTGCAGAAGAAAACAATTTATATGAATTACGAATAAATAAACGGTCATTCGCAATTCGTCACTAGACATTAGTAAACACATTGACTTTTTACCATTGACTATTGACTAATAACTAATGACAAATTAATAATGTAAAGCTATGCAAAAAACAAATCTTAAACAATGGATTTTAACCTTCGTGTTAGGTCTGTTTGTTTTAACAGCGTGGTCACAACCCAATACTACCTTTGCCAAGCAAGAAGGTAATGTTAGAGTACGTGATTTGAGTGGAATGAAGTGGAAGTTTAAGATGATGCTTCCAGGACAAGGTGTTAAAAAGGGCTTACACAAGCTTCCTTCAGAGGATATTGAAACGCTTGTTTGGAACAATGCGCGCGTTCCGGGTGATGTATATACTGACCTTTGGAAAGCTGGCGTTATCGACGACCCTTATTTTGGAAGAAATAGTGTACGTGCTCAATGGGTACAACAATACGAATGGTGGTATGCCAACCAATTCGATATGAAGAAACTTCCTGAAAATGAAATTGTAGAATTATTATTTGAAGGAGTTGATTACAGCTGCGAAGTATGGTTAAACGGCCATTACCTAGGAAAGCACGAAGGTGTATTCTCTAAATTTTCATTTGATGTAACTAAATACCTACGTACCCACCCTTGGGATGCACAAAAAGGTAGAAACATGTTAATGGTGAAATTAGACCCTCCACCACAAGTTAATGCTGCAGTAGCGGGTAAAAAAACACCTTGGTTTGGCGATTACACCAGAGATTTTACAACCATTGGAATATGGCGTCCTGTAAAATTAGTTCAAACAGGTAAAGTGCGTTTTAACGATGTTTATGCGCATCAAAAATTAAATAAAAATGGTTCTGCTGATGTTAACCTTGAGTTAGAAGTTGAGAACACCAGCGACCAGGCTAAAGAAATGACTTTTGAAGCTTCTCTTAATGGTAAAAACTTTAAGATGAAGGAAATTAAAGTTGAATTTACTCAAACAGTTAAGCCAGGAATTAGCAAAGTTGAGAAAAATATTCACCTTGAAAAACCAATGTTATGGTTCCCTTGGGATTTAGGTGATCAGAATCTTTATGTAGCTGACATTGCTATTAAAAATGGTGAAACAAATCACGATTATAACCAAACTGTTTTTGGTATTCGTGAGGTAACGATGAAATGGAATCCTGGGTTTAAGAAAGATGTAGATGTAACATTCCCTCGTTCTACTTATATCAATGGTAAATTTCACTTTATACGTTCTGCTTGTTGGGGTGGGCCACCGGATATCTTCGTAGGTCGTACTTCTCCTGCTGAATACAAAGAGCTAATTCGTTTAGCCAAAGAAATGAACATGAATAACATCCGTATTTTTGGATGGCACCCACCAGAAATTCCAGAATTTTATCAGTATTGTGATGAAATGGGCATGACGGTTTGGCAAGATATGATTCCGCTAGGTACAGGAAATATTCCTACAGACGAAGAGAGCTTAGGTGCTATTTTTAACGAAGGTGTAAAAGTAGTGAAAGAACGTCGTAATCATCCTTCATTAATTATGATGGAAGGTGGAGAGGAAATGTTATTCCGTACGCGCGATCCACATTTTGGACGTGCATTCTTAGAGCGTTTAGGAGATTCGCTTCAAGCACATATCGACTTACCTTATGTGCCGGATTCACCAATGACTGACCCAGTTGCTCAAGAAGCTGGTTTTAAGCCTAAAGAAGCAGTACATGCTTTACGTTACTTCTATGAAATGGGACGTTGGTTACATGAAGATTGGTATCAAACACATTGCGATGGATATCCTATTGTTCCTGAGTTTGCCATCACTTCGGTTCCTTCTGTGGAGAGCTTAGAGAAGTTTATTCCTAAAGATGAAATGTGGCCTCCAGGGTTAAGTTGGGGACACCATTGGGCCGACCTAACTCGTTTACGCATGCAAAACTGGGATGTATTTGGTAGCGAAATGAAAGGATCTTTAGAAGAGTTCGTGAATGCTACACAGGATGCACAAGGTATCATCTTTCAAAATGGTATTGAGCATTTCCGTCGCGACAAGCCAAATTTAAGTGGTATTGCACTTTGTCATTATATCACTTATTGTCCGGATATGAAATGGGGTATTGTAGATAACTATCAAAAACCTAAAAACTCATATTACTTTGTTCAAAAAGCTTATCAGCCGCTATTGGTTAATTTCCAATTTACAAAGCGTCGTTGGTCTAACAAAGAGCCTTTTGTAGGAAACATTTGGGTAGTGAATGATTTATACAAAGAATACAAGGACTGTAAAATCAAATTTGAAATTAAAGATGATTCGGGTAACGTTTTATCGACAAAAGAATTTGATGTAGCTAAAATTGATGAAAACAGTGCAAAATCACTATTCGCTATTGAAGAGAAAGTATTAAAAACAGTAAAAGAGAAATTCTTTGTAAACCTAGAGCTAAGCAACAAAAAAGGTGAAGTGATTTCTAAAAATGATTACTTCTTTTTAATTGGCGACCAAGAAGCTGACAGTGCTAAATTTAAAGAGTGGAAAACTGAGCGTGTAAACCAAGAAAACAAACATGGTCGTTACGGTTCATACTACCATTTCTTTGAAGAATTTACAGAGCAAAACGGTAAAAAATACGAAAGTGAAACTCAAACACCAAGAGCAATTGGGTTTGAGTAAGGCGTCAATAGACCACAATTAAACATAACAATCAAGCTCTCCTCCTTAAAGTAAGGAGGAGAGCTTGATTTACATTCCAGAATAACAAAAACAGAATACCCTTTACCTCCTCCCTAATCTAAACTAAAAACATAAACAACAATGTCTGACAAAAACATACAACTTAAAGGAATTACCTGGAATCACAGTCGTGGTTTTACATCCATAGTAGCTTGTGCACAACGCTTTTCTGAATTAAACCCTGACGTAGAAATTACCTGGGAGAAACGTTCCTTACAAGCTTTTGCTGATGAGCCTATCGACAAGCTGGCAGAGCGTTACGATTTCTTAATTATAGATCACCCATGGACTGGTTTTGCTGCTCGCACCCATGTAATTGTTCCTTTAAGTGATTTTTTATCCAAAGAATTTATCGATGATCAAGCTGCCAATTCGGTAGGTAAATCATTCGAAAGCTATAACTTTAGTGGCAAGCAATGGGCATTACCTATTGATGCAGCTACACCTGTAGCAGCTAGCCGCCCCGACTTATTTGAAAAAGAAGGACTCGAGCTTCCTAAAACATGGGACGATTTAGTAGAACTTTCTAAAACTGGAAAAGTTTCTATACCTGGAATTCCACAGGATACCTTAATGAGTTTTTACATGGTTTGCTCCAATTTGGGCGAAGATGTTTGTGTAAGCGATGATAAAGTAATTTCGGACGAAGTGGGTATTAAAGCTTTGCAGATGTTACGCGATTTAGGAAAAAACATTAAGCGCGAAAACTACGATTTCAACCCAATTAAGGTGTACGAAAAAATGACCTTATCGGATGAGTATCTATATAGTCCGTTTGCTTATGGTTACACCAACTATTCGCGTAGAGGATATGCTCGTAAATTGCTTAAGTTTCATGATATGGTTGAAATAAACGGAACTGGTTTAATCTCTACCCTTGGAGGAACTGGTTTAGCCGTTTCTGCGCAATGCAAACATCAAGACATGGCTATTAAATTTGTAGATTACGTTGGATGTCCTGAAACGCAAAAAGGTATTTTCTTTGCTAACGGAGGTCAACCTGGGCATAGAGCTGCTTGGTTAGATGAGCAAAACAATGCGGAAACTATGGACTTTTTCAAAGACACCTTACCAGCATTAGACCGTTCGTTCTTACGACCAAGATATCATGGCCATATGTATTTTCAGGATAGAGCTGGCGCACCAATCAGAGAATATATGATGAATGGTGGCGACGAAGTAAAATTGTTGGCTGATTTAAATGAGCTATATAAAAAATCGAAAGAGATTAAGTAGTTTTCAGTTTTCATTAGGCAGTTGACAGTAAGCAGTCCACAGTAGGTAGTCTCCAGTAGGTAGTCTCCAGTAGGCAGTCTCCAGTAGGCAGTCTTCAGTGAACAGTGGGCAGTGGGCAGTATTTGTATGATGTTTTAAGTAATGGTTTATTTTTGTAGATTGTAAATAAAACTCAAATGACATTTAGAGATTTATTGGCTTACAAAAAATCATTTAATCTGGCGATGAAAATATTTGAAATTACAAAGCAATTTCCTTCAGATGAAAAGTATTCTTTGACAGATCAAATACGACGTTCTTCTCGCTCGGTAAGTGCCAACATAGGAGAAGCTTATCGAAAAAGAAAATATCCGAAACATTTTATAAGTAAGTTGACGGATTGCGACAGTGAGAATACAGAAACGCAAGTATGGCTTGATTTTGCATTATCTTGCAAATATATAAATAGACAACTCTACGATGAGTTAAAATTACAATCTGAAGAAGTTGGGAAACTACTTTTTTATATGATAGAAAATCCAAATAAGTTTAATTCGTAGGCATTGTTGTGCGGTTTGTAAATAACTGCATACTGCCTACTGCATACTCAATATATATGCTACCATTAAAGGGAATAACAGTATTAGAATTTGCACAATTTATGGCGGGGCCTTCAGCGGGATTAAAAATGGCTGACTTAGGGGCTCGTGTAATAAAAATTGAGCGTCCAGGAACTGGCGAGGCTGGGAGGCAAATTGCTATTAAAAATTTATTTATCGATGAGAGCAGTATGGTTTTTCATACGGCTAATCGAAACAAACAATCATACGCTGCTAATCTTAAAGACCCAAATGATTTGGCCAAAGTAAAGCAGCTCATTGCACAAGCCGACGTAATGACCCATAATTTCCGTCCTGGTGTGATGGAAAAAATTGGGTTGGATTATGATGTGGTTTCTGCCATTAACCCGCGCATTATTTATGGCGTAGTTTCTGGTTACAGTGCCAAAGGACCATGGGCTAAAAAACCAGGGCAGGATTTATTAATTCAGTCTCTTTCTGGTTTGGTTCACTTAACAGGTAATGCTGATGATAATCCTACAGCAAGTGGTTTAGCTACTTCCGATATTTTTACCGGAGTACATTTAGTACAAGGTATTTTAGCCGCCTTAATTGGTCGTCATAAAACGGGTAAAGGAGCCAAGGTAGAAGTGAGTTTATTAGAGTCTACTTTAGATATTCAGTTTGAGGTAATCACTACTTATTTGAACGATGGCAACCAACTGCCACAACGTGCAAAACAAGGAAGTGCGCATGCATACATCAAAGCACCTTACGGGATATACGAAACCAAGGACGGCCACATTGCTATTGCATTAGTTCCTTTAAACGAACTTACGGATGCCATGGGTATCCAACTTCCTACGGAGTTTGCAGATAAAGCTACTTGGTTTGATAAACGTGATGATATCATGGCCTTTTTAGCACCTATCCTGAAAAAGGAAAACTCTAAACATTGGCTGGATATTTTTGAAGCGAAAGACCTGTTCTGTTCTGCTGTAAATACCTATAAGGATTTATTGAATCATGAAGGATATAAAGCTTTAAAAATGGACCAAGAGGTAGAAACTTCTGATGGACTGAAAATGAAAACAACGCGCTGTCCTATTCGCATAGATGGCGAGCGACTTTTCAGCAGAAAATCGGCTCCAAAGCCAGGTGAGGATAATACAATTATTGAACAAGAATTTAATCTATAGTCTTCAGTAAACAGCACTCAGTAAACAGTTAATCATTTTTAACTGCTATCTGAATACTGCCAACTGTAGCATATAAAGATATGAAACGTCCAAGTAAATTCTACATACGCAACCACTGTGCATGATTAAAATTTATTTGAGAGTTCCATGTGGCAAATGAAAGTAAAATTTAAACACATGAATAAAATAAATAAACCTCTTGACGGTATTTTAGTAGTTGATTTTAGCCAATACCTTTCGGCTCCTTCGGCTAGTTTACGTTTAGCCGATTTAGGTGCTAGAGTCATTAAAATAGAGCAACCAGAAACAGGAGATCTGTGTAGAGATTTGTATTTTTCAAATCTGGTTATCAACGGACAGTCGTCTATGTTTCAAGCCATCAACCGAAACAAACAGAGCTATCAGGTAAACTTAAAATCGGATGAAGGGCGAGAAAAAGTATACAAACTGATCAAGCAAGCCGACATTGTTATCCAAAACTTCCGACCAGATGTGGCGGAACGATTGGGTATTGATTTTGATACTATCAAAGGCATTAAATCGGATATTATTTATGCCGAGCTTTCGGGTTATGGAAAAGAAGGTGTTTGGAAAAACAAGCCAGGCTTAGATATGCTTTTGCAGGCTGTATCGGGACTTACGCAATTAAACGGAAACCAAAATGCAGGACCTGTTCCTATTGGCTTGGCTGTTATTGATATATTATCAGGTGCACATCTGTGCCAGGGAGTATTAGCTTGTTTACATCGCAAATTAAATACAGGCGAAGGTGCTCGTGTTGAAGTGAGCATGCTAGAATCTGCTTTAGAATACCAGTTTGAGTCGGTTACGGCCTTTTTCAGGGATGGTGGAGAGCCTACCATTCGTGCAAAAAGTAACAGTGCCCACGCCTACCTTGGTGCCCCTTACGGAATTTATCAAACCAAAAATGGTTATATAGCTTTGGCTATGGGACAGATTCCTTTCTTGGGTGAATTGTTAAGCTGTGATGCTTTGTTGAATTACCCTGAAGTTGAATCGTGGTTTACGCAGCGTGATGAAATTAAGGATATCCTGGGCGACCACCTAAAAACCAAAGACACTCAGGATTGGCTTAACGTGCTTGAACCTGCAGATATTTGGTGTGCTGAAATCATGGATTGGAAAACACTATTTGACACTGAAGCATTTAAAATTTTAAAGATGATTCAGGAAGTAGAAATGAGTGATGGATATAAATCTAAAACCACTCGTTGTCCTATAGAAATTAACAACGAATATTTAACGTCTGAAATAGGTGCTCCATTTTTAGGAGAGCATAATAATAGCATAGAAAAAGAATTTTCTCTTTAAGAATACATTTTTTAAGTGGAGAGGCTGTCTAATTGATTAGATAGCCTTTTTCTATTTAACAGAATTCATTTTCACCTGACACGGTGGCGCTTTTATGCCTCTCGGAAGGCCTTTTGTAACACTCGGCAGCGCTTCTACAACACTCAAGCGCACTTTTGTATGACACGTTGTCGCTTTTTTGCTCCTCGGGTGCTCTCTTATGTGACCAAACAAGGGTTTTGAGAAATTTATTCACGAATTCGATGAATCAGGAAGACAGGTTAATTTTTTTATTTTAATCGAATAGATAAATCCAGATGCCCCCCTAACCCTAACTGAACAATTTTCTGCAACGTTGAAAGTCTCACCTCTTTTATATTGTTTTCTATCTTTGATATATACGACTTTGTAATTCCTACTTTTTCAGCTAGTTCAGCTTGAGTCATACCTTTTTTCACCCTAGCTTCATGCAAAAGAGTACCTAGCTTAAAGTTTTCATACCCTGCCTCTAACTCATCTCTTTCTGTTGTACCTTCAACTCCAAAGTGCTTATCCTTAAAATCCTCAATGGTCATTTTGTTATTCTTTTTCATGCTTATATTCCTCCATTATTTTAAGTTACTTAACAATTTCTGCCTTAGGTGTTTTTTGCGTTTTCTTTTGAAATCCATTCGCAATTATTATCAGTTTTCCTTCATCAAAAAAGCAGAATATTCGAAATATATTATTACCCAATTTTACTCGTATCTCATATAGTACATCTGTAGACTCTAAATGCTTTAGATAACTTTCAGGGACTCTTTCAATTTCTTCAATTAACTGAATCGTCCAGATAATTTTCGACTTAACTTTATCATTCTGCTCTAAAAAGAATTTTTCGAAATAATCCTTATAAAAAATTGCGGTTCGATATTTCTTTTTAGAATTCATGACACAAAGATAATAGATGTTTCACTAAAGTGAAACTCTCTTTGCATGTACAAAAACAATAAGGTAATCTTCTAAATCTACCTTTCTTATCAAGAATGAACTAGAATGCAAAAGTAATTCACTTAAAAGTATCCGATTTATTTAAAAACTTATCTAATCTTTATCTCTATAACTCTTGCTCCTTCACGAATTTATACCCAGCGAAACTCTAATTTTCTCTACCGTTTCAACCAATTCTTTTTCTATGGTTTCTACGGATACGAGTTTGCGCATTTGAGAGGTCAATGCAGAAACGGCTAAAACCGCCACCACATTTTTTTGCATATTATAAACTGGAGCTGCAAAATCGGTTACTCCTTCTGTTAGTAGACTTTTATTACTGGCGCAGGACTGCCCTTTCATATCTACTAAATCCGATTGAAGAAGCTTTTTTTCATCTGCCGTCATGGCTTTGTAACCATCGCTACTGGCGAGTATTTGTTTGCTTTTGGTTTTAGTCAAGTTAGCCAGAATCACCTTTCCGGATACGGTTCTTTCTAAGGGAAATAAACTACCTATTTCTACGGATAAAGAAACTGGGGTTAAACTTCGCGCCTGAGATACAATCATTAATTTATTATGATGTAAAACGCTTAAATGCACCGACTGATTAATACTATGCGCCAGATTTTCCATGTGTATTTCGGCAGCTTTAACCATGGTATCTACAGGAGAGTGATGATGTGCCAATTGAAACAAACGAAGTGTTAAACTGTATTTGCTAGAAATGGGATCTTTGGCAATGTAACCTCTGTTTTCCAGACTTACCAGCATTCTGTATATTTCATTGGGTGTTCTTTCAATACCCAAAGCTATTTCTTGTTGCGATTGCGGTATTGATTGACCAGAGAGGTATTCTAGAATATCTAATCCCTTATCCAGGGCAGGAGCAAAATATTTTGTCATAAGCACAATTGAACTCCAAAAATACTATTTTTTTCAATGTGGGAGCTTGATTATACGCAGAATACGTGACCAAACTCCCATATTTTTTTGATGACTATTTTGATTGAATTATTATGGTATTAGAAACTAACTTTCCAGACTTCGCCGTAATCTTAATCTCGCCGCTATTTTGTGTACTCTTAACTAAAAGTAAGGCTTTACCATTGTGCGTTACAATTTGGTTTGATTTATGATTTTGAACGTTACGCTCCCAACCATTATCAACACCCACATTTACACCTTCGCCTTCTATTTCAAATACCAATTGCATTTCTTTATCCGGAACGATATCTCCCCCACCTGTGGTTAAAAATGCTTCTATATGAACCAAGTCATAACCATCTGCAGTTAATTCTTCTTTATCTGCTTTAAGCTCTACTTTAGAAATCCACTTAGCTGTTTTAATGGCATACTCACTTTCTGGCTTTGCCTGATTTATACCCACGGCTTTTATTTCGCCTTCGGCATAAGGCACCAAATACTTCACAATATTATCCGAGAAATCGGAAGGACTTTTTATACCATAACTTTTGTTGTTGATAAAAAGCTCCACTTGCGGCGAATTAGAAAACACTTCTACAAATACCGAATCACCCTTGGCATAATTCCACGTTTCTTCCACATCTTCAAATAACCATTTATCTAACCAATGACGAACTCGGTAATCTACCCATTCTCCATCGCGTAAAACCCATTGCGCTTTACGGGCATGTTTGGTGGCTACATAAGTATATGGCTGATCACTCCAAAGCGTTCTGAAGAAATGGCCTCTTGGCGTATAGAAACCAGCAAAATCCATCAGCGAAATCTCCAATCCCTTCCAAGGAAAAGGTCCTGACTCACCCATATAAGCAATACCGGTCCAGATAAATATTCCCGCAATAAACTCTCTATCCACTGCATCTTTCCATTCTTGGTAGGTACCCCAATTTTCAGAACCATAAATTACTCGGTTAGGATAATTTTTGTGGTCCTCGTCGTAATTAACAGCTCTATAATTATAGCCCATCACATCAGGTACATCAAAGTATCCGGTGATATTACCAGCCTTAGGCAATACACCTCCAGTTGTTACAAAACGAGATTGATCAACTTCTTTAATCCACTTCTCTATTTCAACGGCTGTTTCCTTTAACATATCCACACCATCACCAGTAGCTTCCTTTAAAACCTGATTTCCTAATCCTTGATTACTTTTAGACATTTTCCAATAATAGGGATACGTCCACTCTATCTCGTTACCCATGCTCCACATAATGATGGATGGATGATTACGCGAATATCGAACCATATCTTTCACATCACGCTCGGCCCATTCCTCATAAATATCGCCGTAACCCGTTTCTAATTCAGGACGCATATCTTTGGCAAAACGACTGGTAATCCACTTGCTTTTATTCTCTCTCCACTCATCCAGAGCCTCATTCATTACCACAAAACCCATTTCGTCACATAGCTTTAATAAACCCGGGTCGCCAGGATTATGGGACATACGAATGGCATTTACGCCTATTTCTTTCAACCTGTTTAAACGACGCTCCCAAACACTTTTGATAAAAACTGCACCTACTGCACCCGCATCATGATGCAAACAAACGCCTTTAAGTTTTACATTCTTCTCATTCAAAAAGAAACCTTTATTGGCATCGAAACGAATGGAACGAATACCAAAATCTATTTCGTAAGTATCCTTTAATTCTTTACCCGCAAAAACCTGAATTTCTGCTTTATATTGATTGGGTGTTTCTATGCTCCATAATTTAGGATGAGCGATAGATAACTGAACAACAGAGGTATCAAGACTTAAAGATTTAATCTTTTTACTTATGCTCCCCACTTGTTTCCCCGTGGCATCTTTTACCAATACTTTTAGGCTTAACTTTTGCGCTTTGCCAGTTACATCTTTAACCACAGTAGAAACCTTAACATTCGCTTGAGACGATGAAACCTGAGGTGTTTCAATCCAAGCTCCAAATTGCGGAATATAACTTTTTGAAGTGCTCACTAATCTAACATTTCTGTATATTCCGGAACCTGTATACCAACGAGAATCGGCAAAATTGGTATGGTCTACTTTAACAGCTATGGTATTTTCACCACCTATTTTTAAATGTGGTGTCAGTTCGTACGAAAATACACTGTATCCGTACGGGCGAATTCCTAAATAATGTCCATTAATCCATACTTCTGAATTACAATAAACACCATCAAATTCAATGTTAAATATTTTATCTTTTTGACTTGTGTCGATGGTAAATGATTTTCGGTACCAGCCAATTCCTGTAGGCAGAAAGCCTGTTGAACCAGAAGTATTTTCGGTAGTATAGCTTTGTTCTATACTCCAATCGTGAGGAAGGTTTAAAACACGCCAACCTTCATCGTTAAAAGAAGGATTCTTGGCTTCTGGAGCATCTCCTAAAAAGAACTTCCAATTAAAGTTAAAGTCCTGGGTTTTTCTGGGACTATTTGCAAACGTTGATGTTAGGGCAAACATAACAACAAACAATCCAATACATATTCGTTTCATTTCTATTATAATTAGTTAACAACTTTATTATTTGCAAGCTTATTAAGCCTCCTCTTTGATTCCATCTTATCAAAGGCTCTTTATGGCTATTAAACTCTTGCATTATCCATTATGGTGGCAGCGTAATAAAAACATCACTGTTTAAGAAAGGTTGTTGATTGAATACTCTGTGAAAGTAAAAATCCCGAGGCATTCCCCGGGATTTTATTTGTAAAATACTTAGTTTATTCTGGTAAGCTACAATAACTATTCTTAAAATAATTTTTACCGATTACCATTATCCATCTGGATGGATTACTTCAACTGCGCTTGTGCAATTTCAATAAACTTCAATATATTTTCTTTGGTAGTATCGCTTTCTACAGAGTGAGAAGGAGAGAAAATATAACCACCATCTTTACCTAACTCAATAAGGTTTTTGGATTCTTTCTCAACATCTTCAACCGTTCCGAACGGAAGCGTTTTTTGCATTGAAAGTCCACCATGGAAAGCTAATTTACCTCGGTACATTGGTAGAATCTCGTTAATGTCCATTACCTCTGGTTGGAATGGGTTAAAGCAATTTAATCCACATTCAACTAAATCTGGAAATAACTCATCCACATCTCCACAGGAGTGAATCATCACATACTTACCATTGTCTCTGGCAAAGCCATACATACGTTTTAACTGAGGGTATACAAACTCTTTCCAAGTATCATATCCAAAAATTAATCCGTGCTGTTGTCCCCAGTCATCACCAAAATATATTGCATCAATATCATACTCAATGGCTTTTGTCATTTGAGCAATGTTGTAATCTGCAATTTTGGTAAATAACTCGTGTACAAAGTCAGGGTACATCATAAAATCCATCAATAGATTTTCGATACCTCTCATACTCCAGGCACGTTCGTACAAACTAAAACCAATTTGAAAAACACGGAATAATTCTGGTTTTTTCTCTATCTCAGGTTCAATATTAGCAAAAAAACGAGGGTCGTGCGGATCAGGAAATTTAACCCCATCCATGCTAGGCTCGCTAATCACATAAGGTGCACTAGCATCACCAATATCTTTATCAATAGTACGGTCCCAAATTACACCAAATACATCCTGCCACATGTCTGGCTCAACCTCATCAAAAAAACCAATATCACTACCTAGGTTTAAGATATGATTTCCTAATACGGGATCTAAATCATCTACCCCATAATGCTCTTCAAGCATTTTCTTAGGTTCTTCAGTAAATTTAAACGACCAAGGCACATAAGGAGGTTTTTTTCCGTCCAGTACCATTTTAACTACTTCTCTTTTTGTCATAGTATTCATTTTTTGGGAACAAAGCTTTATTTGCCATTTATAAAACCCTGTAAACCGTTTTGTTTGTTTATGCTGGCTGCATTCTATAATTAAATCGAAATCAAGCCAATAAGTCTATTCAATTAATCACATTACAAACTTAGTTTGCTTACAAATCATATTTTAAAGCTATATTGCCAATAATTTAGTTATATTGTCTGTATGTCATCCAAAGGAGCAAATAACATAGTTTCGGCTGAGCCCGAAAAAATAGAAGTATCGCAAAATACTTCTATTAAAATAGGTAAATATCAAAGTCATTATTTTACTAGGCCTTGGCATTACCATCCTGAATTTGAACTACTTTTAATTACAAAAGGGTATGGTACACGCATGGTGGGCGACCATTTTGAACCCTTTGAAGAAGGCGACATTGTATTATTGGGAGGAAACCTACCTCATGCTTGGATATCGGCACCACACTTTTTCGAGGATAATGAGGACACTTGCGAATCAATTTATATTCAGTTTAAAAAAACCATTTTTGGTAGCCAATTTATAGACATACCCGAACTGGCCAGCGTTAGAAACATACTTGCTAAAGCACAAAGAGGCTTAAAGATTAATGGTCATCTAAAAGCTGAAATCTCTGCCCTTGTGCATTATACTATTCTGCAATCACCCATTGACCAATTGATAACCTTAATTAAGGTATTGGATATGATTCAGTATTCCGACTATCAATTGTTGGCATCTGATAATTACCTATCGAGTAAAGTGAGCTTTAAATCGAAAAAGATGAGTAAGGTTCATAATTATATAATGCAGCATTTTAAGGAAGAAATTGACATTAACAGTTGTGCTAGTTTGGTAAAAATGACTCCTTCATCATTTTGCCGTTTTTTTAAGAAACAAACTAACGTTACCTTTTCAGTATACTTGCACTATATCCGTATTAATTTTGCTCAAAAACTCCTGATAAATACAGAATTACCGATTAAAGAAATTGGTTTTGAATGCGGTTATGTTTCTATAATTTATTTCAACCAGAAATTTAAAACGACAACAGGTTTATCTCCTAACGAATTTAGAAAACGAAAAAGTGGAGTGTGAGATAGGTTATTAGTAGATTAGGTCGTTAGGCAATTAAAATAAAGTAGTATTAACTTTCAAGGAAATTACGTTCTACCTCTTCCCTTCTTCATTCTCCTCCCTTTAATAACTCCCATCATATTTTAACCTATAACTAGCTGGAGTCATTCCTGTAACGCTTTTAAACTGCCGATGAAAATACGACATATTCTCGTAACCACAATTTAATGCAATTTGACTTACGGGCATTGCGGTTTCCTGTAATTCTCGACAAATACGATGGATACGATATTCGTTTAAGTATTGTGTAAAAGTCTTATTAAAGTAATTTTTAAAGAACTTACAAAAAGAGGATTTAGTCATAAAAGTAAGATCTGCCATATTATCCACCGATATTTTTCTTACATAATTCTCATCAATAAAAGCAAAAATATCTTTCACCCTATTGTCCGTTTCTCGATACCTAAAAAAATGATTTCCAGGTTCAGATAAGAGGTCATAGTTGTTGATATAGGAAAGCTCCAGTAAAATATCAATAAAGTTCATTATTTGTTGAGCTCCGGATAAGGCAGGTAAAGCCATTAATCTATTCCCAATTAAATGTACCTCTTTAGATGCCTTAAAAAAAATGCCCGAATTGGCTCTATCCAACATGGTTTTTATACTATGAAACTCGGTAAGTTTAGTAATTATCTCTGTAAACTCTTCGGCCAGCCATTGCACATATATAGAGGAGGCTCCACCCTGATAGTTTGGCGCATTTTGCCATGAATGTGGTAACAATGGTCCGTTTAAAACCATGTCACCCGGCTGAAAACTCTTGATACTATTACCCACATAACGCACCCCACTACTCTGAGTTATATAGGTTAATTCCAACTCGTCATGATAATGCCAAGGGGCATCAAAGTGATTTTCGTTATAATAAAATGCAGCTATAGAGCTATCAACTTTATGTGGTACAACTTCTAATTTTGCCTTCATACTGACGTATATTTCCTCAAATATACAATACAGTTTTAATTAAGGCAATATTGTACATCATCAACCTTTGTATAATATATTGGAGTTTATCTATTGACTTTCTTCAGTCCTTCTTCCAGTAAGGGCTCCATTACCTGGTAGCCTACTTTATTTGGATGCACACCATCCTCACCGTATGCTGCTTTCAATCCCAATTCATTATCTACCATATGTGGGTAATAATCAATATAAGTCAAGTCATTTTTTGAAGCATAGGCCTTTAATCGTTTATTCAGTTCAACAACCTCCTCAGCAGGTTTCTGTTTTGGATTCCAATCGAACCGATTAGCAGGAAGAACAGAACACATAACAACCTGAATTTGATTAGCCAAAGCCAACTCTACCATCGAGAATATATGATTACAAATAGCTTCTAAAGTGGTAGGACCAGTATTTCCTGCAATATCATTTATTCCAGCCAAAATTACTACAGCTTTTGGCTTTAATAAAACCACATCTTGCCGAAAACGCAATAACATTTGCGGAGTTGTTTGTCCGCTTATACCACGATTAACAATGGGTTTTCCTTTAAAAAAATCAGGTCTTAACTCCAGCCAATACTCTGTTATAGAATCTCCCATTAAAACAATTCTATCCAAATTGCTCGAAGATATATCTGTCATTATAATCTTATTAGATTTAGCATACCTATCAAGCTCTGCCCAATCAGGATCAAAATTATATTTCATTATCCTATTATAATATAATGAAACAATTTTCCTTAATTTTCTCTTCATCTAATTATCTAAATATAAGAACTCACGCTCCTCCTATTCTCTCACTGAAATATAAAAAGATGGACTACTATTCTCTTGGCATTTCCACGGAGCTTCACTTCCTTTTCTGATAAAAAACCGCCCATCTTTATTACATGACTTGAATAAAACAACAGGTCTGGCTTTCTTACTTCCGTTCATTTTAACCAGTTTATCTTCTATAATATTGGAAACTTTAATCCACTCAATAGTTAGAGCTACTTTACCATTAGCCACAATATTGTAATCGGAAAGCTCTATATTCTGCCAACCTTTTGAACTAGTTAATTCAAAATAAATATTTTCATGTAGAAGTTCAGTAACCGGTAATCCATTTTCAATTTCTCTAATATGAAGTCGAAACACGCAGGTATCAAATGATTGTTTGTGCATTTTTAAATTTAGCTCTTCTAATCGAACTAGGTTATCTCCTAAATCAAGCTCTAAACCTAATTCATGCCCTTTACCAAATTTAGTACCTCCCCAACCACAAACTCCAGCCGAATTATTAGCCCGAATATTTCCCACATTTTTAATACGTCCATTGAAACCCACTTTAATTTCTTTAAGCTCAACGAAAGTCTTTTTTAATTCTATCAGACAGAAATCACTCGCCAATTCACTAATTGATATGGTCTTTGATTCATAACCAATCATGGTTATTTTAAGTTCTGCATCCGCAGGAACTTGGCTAACATAAAGCTCAAATTCGCCTTTGGCATCAGTTATAGTTCCTATTGAAGTGTTTACAATACCCATATTAACAAAAGAGAGACTCTCCTTTGATTCTGAATCAATAACCTTTCCTTTAACACACTGACTATAACTATAAGCAGTAATTAATAATAGTAAGGTCAGTAATATTACACTTCGCTTCTTCATATTATTACCACTCACTCATTATAATTAACCAATAGAGGAAACTCAACTATAAAAAGAATTTGAACGCTACTATTATTAATGCTATTCCAGCCATAAATAAGTAAGCATATGGGCTAGCAAAGTTTAGCGTATTGCCTAATCCTGGGCTAATTTTAGGTACTGATAAACGTGGATCTTTTCTGTTGAAATAAAACGGTCCATACCAATTACCCGCATCTTTACTCATATTATTGAGTACTTCAGTTTCTAATTTTGTCTTCATGATGGTTTAGTTTGAAATTAATATTTAACTTCTAATTTAGTATTTATTCCTTATTAAACAGCACTACTCTTTAATTTTCGCTGTTGAATAAAAGACTCGTATAATATTATAAAGAATCCCAACGTTACAGAGATGTCTGCCATATTAACAATTCCGGTGTGAAACAACACAAAATCAAAAAATAGAAAATCCGTTACTGAACCAAATAAAATTCGATCAATAATATTTCCGACTCCTCCGCCAATAATAAAGGCAATTCCTGTACAAAGTAGAAATGACAACTTACTTTTTCTAAACAATATATATAAGCCATAAATCATGGCTAACAGCGGCAAAGCAATCATTGTAATTTTATATAGCCATCGCGGAATCGAATTTCCAAGCCCCAGAAAGGCACCTGTATTTTCAACTTTGGTAAGAATTAAATAATCACCTACTACACTTATTCGGCTGTTATACTCAATTCGGTCTCTTACAATTTCCTTTGTTATTTGATCGCAAGCAACATTGGATATTAATAATACGATCAGTATTAAATTTCTTATTTTTTTACTCATTATAATTGGAGGATAATTACTGAAATTTTACTTGAATATTTAGATCACTAAAATAACATATTAATTTTTTACACCTTTCTTAATTATAGGTTTTATTACTACATATTGAATTAATATCCTCAACTAAAAGAATATATTTGTTATTCAACTTGCATAAAACTAAATACCATGAATGTTGCTGATTTAAAATGGGCCTTCTTTTCTTACGGTCATAATTTGGGGGATTTTACCCGAGCTTTAGAAACAGCTAAAGGAATGAAAGCGACTGGAGCAACAGTAAAATTCTTTAATCATGGAGGGGTTCATAATCATTTAATTGCCAAAGCAGGAATTAATGAATTGGATTTACAGCCAGAGTTAACATGGGAACAACACCAAATCATCATGGACATTAATCGCTATAAAGCCAAGGTGGGAACTCCACTGCCTGTAAGTAGCGAACAGTGGATTAAAATGGCTGAAGCGGATTTAGAGGCTTTGAAAGAATACAAACCCGATGGCGTTTACGCAGGATTAAACCTGAGTTGTATGATTTCTATACCCTATGCAAAATTGCCTATGGTTACGCAGGTTCCTACGGTGAACTGCCCTGCATTTATTCACAAAGGCATGTATAATATGCCTAATACCATGGAACGCAATTTCTTTATGCGATATGTGTTGCCCGATTTTATCAAACGAATCATCATTAAAAAAGTATTACTGAGCGATTCAGCTAAGGCATCTTTAACCTCTTTTAATGAAGCCCGCAAACACTTTGGTTTAAAACCGATTTATAACATCACCGATTTAGTAAGAGGAGACATCACCCTGTTGCCAGACTTACCTATTTTAAGCGGTTTGCCCGAAGAGGATTTAACCCAAGGTTATCATTACACAGGACCTATTTTTTCGATGATGGACATGCCCGTGTCCGATGAAATTAAAAAGGTTTTTAGCAGACCTGGAACCAACATTTTCTGTTCATTGGGTAGTTCTGGGTTCCCGGAAACCTTAAAAACCATTGTTGCTGCTTTAAGAAAAGTAAAAGATTATAATATAGTGTGCTCCACAACAACCATTTTAAATCCTGAAGAACTTGGCCCAAACACAGATAATTTTTATGCTTGTAAATTTTTGCCTGCCCACTTAGTAAATGAAATGGCAGATATAGCGGTATTACATGGTGGACAAGGCACTATTCAAACAGCTACGTGGGCTGGAACACCTGTTATAGGCATCGGTTTTCAGGCGGAACAACAAGCTAATATTGATGGTATTGCTAAGTCAGGAATGGCTATTCGTATTCCTATTTTCTCTGTTTCTGAAAAAAGGATTTTAAAGGCAGTGGACAAGTTAATTAAAGATAAACGGTATAAAGAAAGTGCGTTAAAAATTCAAGCTCAAGTGAGAGCTGTGGATGGCGTTAAACGCTCCGTTGATTTAATGAACAAATTTATCTTAAATAAAATCGAATGAGGATGCCCAATTCAGAACACCCTCATTCCATCTAAATATTTCCTTGCTAAAAACTTACACTCAACGAAGCAAATATGTTTCTTCCTTGTGCATAAATCGGATTTGGTGTACTTCTAACTGAGCGGCTTAAATGCTCATAATAATTCTCATCAAACAAATTATTTACACCAGCATTTACTCTAAAAGCATCTGTTACCTGAAAAGCCAATTTTATATCTACCAATGAAAAAGATGGTGTTTTAGACTCACCATATTCCTCAGAAGTTCTATCCTGCTCCAAAACATGTCTAAAACTAATTGTGGGCTGTAATCTATCATTTACATACGAACCGTGCAGTACATATCTAAAATCTAAAGGAGCTATTTCAGGCAAGGGTTCTTCTCTTTCTAAATCCTCAGCATAGGTATAAGCTATTCCCATTTGATGACTCAGTCCCTTAGCGATTCGTTGCGACCAGTTAATTTCAAAACCTGTTTTAAAAGCCTCGTCCAAATTCATAAACCTGCGAACACCTGGGCTATTAGGAATAACTGGTGACAAATCTGGCTCAATAACCGAAGAAATAAAATCTTGCATATATGATGCAAAAACATTCACATTAATACTGCTAGTATTTGTCGCCCAATCAAAGGTTAAATCAAGTTGGTTATTTTTTTCAGCATCTAACTCTGGATTACCCAACATCTCGTATGGATCTTGCCCTACTGGAAAAAAGTTGATATAACGTTCTGTTAACCCTGCACTTCGCTGTGCCCTACCTAGCCATAATCCAACTTTGGCTTTATCACTTACTTTTTTAGATGCTCCCACACTAAAACTTGGATTAAACTGAGTTACATCTGTTTCTGGATAAAGGGCTATAAAACCATCGCTCGGATCTTTGGCCTGTGCAGAGTTCACTTCTAAACGAGTTGATACAACATATTTAATTTCACCACCCGTAATATGATACTCACCAAACAGCCCCATTTTATTAATCTGACTCTCTTGCCAAGCATTATCTTTTACAATTTTACCGGCATTTGGCCCCATCAAGAACTCACGAATACGGGTTCCCTCAGCACTTTCCAAACGCCAATCTGCACCTGCGAACAAAGAACTATTTGTAAACTGCCACGAACCTTCCGTGCGCATTCCATAATTATGTGTTTTTGCTGGTGTAGTAGCATTCATCATTCTAGGATCAAGTGGCTTTAACAAATTGTCCATCAAGTGATCTACAAACGAAGCATACACAGTAGTGTTCCACAACTTTAGATTCTCCTTATTGATTTGAATATCATGACGCGCATTGATTAACCAGGTATTATCCTCACGCAGATCCATCGGCAAAGCAGGAAAGTCAACATCACGAGCCATATTATATACTGTTGATAAACGTAGCGTTTGATTACTGGCCACTTTTAAACCTAGTCGTGTTCCAAAACTGCCACGCTGATAATCTCCTTGCATCGTATTTCCATTGCCCGCCTTATAATCATTTCCTTCTGCCCAAGCTCCAAAGAAACTAACATCGTACTTTTTACCATTAAAACCCAGCTGAGCTTCTGTAGTTATGGCTTCTCCATTGCCTTGGTAACCTGCAGAAGCACGACCATAAACATCGGCTTGATCGCTAAACTTTAATGGCGGAGGAATAAAATTAACCGTTGCTCCAAAGCCTGTTCCGTAACGTAATACGTGTGGCCCTTTTAACACCTCAACGCGCTCCAGCATATTAGGTGCCATTTGGCTCGTTGGAGGATCCATCCTGTTTGGGCAAGCTGCACTGGCAGATTGTGCCCCATTGATAACAATATTAAGTTGATCGTATTTAAAACCTCTAAAAACAGGGTCGGCACCGTAGTTTCCACTTTTTCTGATGCTATTAATTGCAGGCAGTTGATTCAGCACCTCGGCACCATCATGTGCCATCTTATCCTGATAACCCAATTTCATTCCTGCGTTGGGCGATTGCTTAGCATGCATCGCAATTACAGTAACAGGATAAAGGTCAATATTTTTACTTTTGCAGTAACAAGCCTTTTGCTTTATCATGGTTTGAACTTGCACGTCACTTAGTTCCCACACACCATAATTTAAATGAGATAGTTTCATCACCAAACCTTCTTCGTAAGAAAAAGATATAGCTCCGGTTTCATCTGAAATGCCATTTTGATTGCCATAAGAAAAGGTGGCTTCTTGAATGGGTAATCCGCTATCTCTATCAAGTAAGCGAACCTGTTGTTTATTTTGAGTGAATGCAGTTATTGCAGGAACAAGCACAAATACAAGTACCCACAACAATTGCAGTAATGTTTTTCTGAAATTCATTTTAAGCTGATTTAATGTAAGTTTTTGTATCCATTTAGTTCTAAAGAAATAGACTCTAAACGAATACTGTTTTTTGTACACAAAGGTGCACAACACGTTAGGGTTATCGTTTACACATATAAACCCTAGGTATTTAACAAATAAAATCTGGCTTAAATAAACTGTGGAGGACGAAGTAAACGACTGCTATAATCACTTCGTTTTAAACTATTTTTATAGCAGAATAATTGTTTATAATCATTACTCAAACAAGTGGATAAGTTTGCTTTCTCCTCTGGAGGATAATAAGTAATTTCTATGTTTTGCTTAATATTTTTAGGACTTTCTTTTTCGTCCTGATCCTCTGTTTTTTGTAATTGCTCCTTTAAATGACATTTTCCATTACAACCACTACTAGGTTCATCCTTGTTGATACATAAAACCTTGGCTATATAGTCCTGATGAATTTTAAAATCCACCATAATCCACACCTTGCTTATTGAAGGAAGCATAAAGAGTAATACGGCTAATATGGCAATGGACTGTTTCAAGTAGATGGTTGTTTCACTTAGCACTGTAAATATACAGGAAACAACTCAAAAGCTCGAAATATGTTTAACGAATAGCTTTAATTTTATACCATAAAGTAAAACCAAGCACTAAAACAATACTTGGCTCACTCTATTGTAAAAGGTGTTTCACTACAAGTTTTGTTACTCGATTACTCCAACAAACTTGTTTATTATTCTTTTTACTGATGCTTTATAATAACAACAAAATCCTGATTCTTAATTTTTACTGGCGCTTCAATAGTAACAATACCCTCTTGGTTAATTTCGATCTTTTCTTCTTTACCTGCGTGCTCTCCCGTTAACGGGTTGTACCAAGTTAAAGAATAACTTCCAACGGGTAACGGAAGTTCCAAAGGCACATTCTGAGAAGCATACAGCACAAATAACTCATCTTTTTTACGCAGTGTTAAAGCATTTGTACAAAATGCAGTATCAGGTTGCATAGCGTAAAATGGCACATGCTTTTTAAAGAATTCTTTGGCCACAACCATAGTTTTATAATGCTGCTCGTATGGATAAAAATCTTGCTCTGTTACATCTAAACCTTTACCAATATACAATTCTATACCAGCTCCTCCAGCCATAAAAGTTGGCCATACATTATCCTTACGCCACTCGTCAACATCGCGCATTTGTGGATCAACATAGGGCTCATCGAAATTTACCACCCACTTATGCTTAGCTGAATCAGATTTTAATCTTAAGCTCAAAATTTCGTCATAAATATTCTTACCAAAATCCCATTGAAAAGAAGGTCCCGAGTAACTTTTATGTCCGTATAAGGCAGGGAATATATGCTTGTCCCATGATGGGCCATTGTGCACCCCAATAAAATCCTCGTAGTAACATAACTCTCTCAAGTAATCGGCAAACTGCTTACGTTGTTCATCCGAGTTGGCTTTCTGATATTTACGCTTATCATCCCATCCATTCTCTTCACCAATGCTGTAGCTGATGGCATTTAAATAGCCAAAACGAGCCACCATCTCGCGAAAATAAATCTTTCTGCTATCGGCAAATCCTTCTGCGCTGCCTAACTCAAGCTCTTCGAAATAAGCCTCATTTTCAGTTTCGGTTAATATCATATTCACCAAAATACCCTTTGCATTCATGTGCTGAAATAATATATCCCATTGTGCTAACTTCGACACATCGTAACGAAAAATACTATCCTGATGTAACCATGGCCAAGCTTTCTTTCCATCTCCATAGGCATTCATCGATAAAAAATAATACGAATTGAGCCCAAGAGACGACAAGTAGTTAATGGCTCCAACAATGCCCTTTCCTTTGACTCCTTGCCAAGTTGGATCTCCTTGTTGCCAATCGTTAATATGCGTTGGGTAAGTTCTATTACTAGGTGTATTATCAAACTCCTTATACTCCAATAAAACCTCAGGACTATTGGCTCCTGCTTTTAAAAAGTATTCCTGATTTCCTCTAAACTTCATATAATGCTCGCCCACATATTCTAACTTCCCTTTATTTCTAAAATCTAACTGTGGATGCTTAACCTCTGTAACCGTAAACTTCCCTTTTGTTCCATCAAAATACCCTGCACTTTCTCCTCCTATTAGCTGGGCTGCAATATGCTTTCCTGAAACAAAGGAGGCTTTGTACTTCCAATCCCCCACTTCGCCTGGCGTAAAGTTAACACGCCAAATATTACCTATTGAATCCGAAGTTTCTGCTGTATTTACGGAGGCAGCATAAAATCCAGGCACCTTAAAAATCTCGCCACTTGGGCTGGTAAACTCAACGTCTAAACGATAATCGGTAAATGGGTTAGGATGAGCCCTCTCACTTGTTTCTGGCCCAACAAAGTCAATACTCAGTTTTGACCAAATAGTTTGGTCACCAGAAACCGTGCCCGTATTGCAACTTGAAAGCAATACTAAAAACACCAATAGGAAAGTAGAAATACGCATCATGATATTTGAATTATTTAAGTACACCAAAAATATCTTTTTATTCCAGAAAGAGGGTAATTAATCTTACTTATTAGGTATTTGTAAATTGATCTTATCTATAACTATACTATCAAATTTCATCATATATACAGTGTCACTATCACTAACAACATATTTAATAGAATCATTAACATTAATTATCATAGAAGAAGGTAATTGATTCTCTTTAGATATTTCATTTTTAAGATTAGTGAGCTTAAAACTTATTACTAAAGATATTATTACTCCTCCTAAGATAATGCCATGAGCAATTATAGATTCTTTATGAAACAGATGGTTTTTACCTCCAAAATTGAAAGCGCTAATAAAAGTCAAGATAAAACCTCCTATCATAAAAGTCAAGAATAAGATATGATGTAATCCTGGTGCGTGAATGTATGGATGTCCGAATATTTCATAAGTAATTACACTTAAAAATATACCAATTAAATAATAAGCAGTAACAAATAAAAAACCTCTATATTTTTTAAATATCATATAATTTCAACTAAATACATTAATTTATTGTCTTCTCATAATTCTATAAATCTTTAATTTACTTTCACAAGTTACATAAGAAAACAAATATATCTCGGTTTTGCTATCCTCATCAATATCAAACTCTAGAATTTTCACATTAAACAATTTGTTCAGCATTATTGAGTCTTTTCCCTGAAAAATAGTTGCATTATGGTAATTAGTATCCATACACTTCATTCCTACTTTGTCTATAATAATTTTCCAACTATCATTAACTTTCATGTTACTTTGGGAACTAAGAAATCCTCTGAAGTTTGTAGAATCTTTTTTAAATTCTACAAAATAGCAAGTATCCATTTCTAATTGTAATTTTACTTTAGTCCGTTTTGAATTCACGGAAAGCAAATAAGGATTATCACCTTTAGAAATTAACGTATGACGTATATTGATTGAATTCTCATTATCTAACTGACAGCAGTCTTGCTCATAGATCAATTTGCAATTGATGCTCGAAACTTCATCAATAATTGTATATTCAACATTCTGAGATAATTCATTTGTTCTACTCTGAGCCAAGACGTAGCCTAAAACAAATATACTAAACAACAAAAAGAAACTACGCCTACTATTTCGAAGAAATAGACTTATAGCGCATAATCTTTTTTTATCATCAGAAAGCCTACTTTTCATTATTCGTTTCAATTTGAAAATACCGCTTCTACAATGTTAATATTGTTGGTAGCTAATATCAATTCTTCGTTTGACTTCACATCCACATGACTTGTTGGTAAGGTAAAATAAAAAGTAGACCCTTTCCCCTCTATGCTATCCACCCAAATATCACCACCCAACATATTTACATAAGCTTTGGTTATAGATAAACCTAAACCAGCCCCTTGCCTTGCCATTATATTAGCAATATCTGCTTGTACAAAATGTTTAAATATTTCTGTTTGTTTTGCTTTTGGTATACCAATGCCTGTATCTTTTACAAAAAACTGAATACTATTGGTTTCGTTCTTCATATCACAGCCAATCTGAATAAACCCTGTATCAGAATATTTGATGGCATTCTTAACTAGATTAATGAAAATGGCATATACTTTTTCTCTATCGGTAAAAATGATACTTTCATCCTTTAGCAAATTATTTAACACATACAGCTTCATATCTTTTGCTGCCGCCTCAGGTTGAAAAAAAGTATATATATAATCCAACAATTCTTTAATATTCGTCTCCGTTCTATGAACGGTCATCTGTCCAGACTCTACCTTAGAAATATCAATAATATCGTTGATAATATTCAACATTCTATGCCCACTTTTTTCAACCACATCAATATATTCTTTCTGGGCTTCCTCGTTAGGCGATGACAGTTTAAGCAACTCCATAAATCCTAATATTCCATTCATGGGTGTTCTAATTTCGTGGCTCATATTGGCTAAAAAAGCCGACTTTAATTTATCCGAAGTAACGGCATTTTCTTTTTGCTTAAGAAATTCTTTTTTAACTACGAACAGTAGAAACACCAACAAGCCAGAATACATAAACATGCTTACAAAAATATCAATACTCCTAGCTTCTGTACTTGGGTATTTAAGTAAGGCTTGCGGAGCATGAAAATCGATATAAAAGAGAACCGCAATATTGGTGAAATAAAACATCAGCAGAAGCATTAGTTTGCGCCCCTCCCAAACCCATATAACTAAAGCACCAAACATTAAAATAAATAATAAAACGGGACCACTGGATAAATACTTTACGTACCATGTAATATCCAACATGATTAATCCAACCACCGTCATGATTATTTTTGGAAGAAGTACAATGTTTCTAAATCTGACTAAATAATATAAGACAAATAGAGTTAGAGAACATCCCATAACGAAATATACAGGTTGTAAATTAAGACCTACCAAGATATGTACCACACATAATATAGCCAAAAATATAGCCGTAACTAATGTAGTCACGGATACAAAATACCTTTCGGTTGTAATAAAATCTGTATTGCCGAAAACTTTATTTCTTACAGACTCGAACTTTGTCATTAAATTGTAATTTGATGTAAACACTATATATAAATGGTTATTAAAAATCGCCTTCGAAAATACACTCTTCTCCTGCACTTAACTTTACCTTATCAACAAAGCCACTTCCATGAAATTCAATGGTTGTTCCAATAATATCACCAATAGACTTATTGTAATTTCCTACAAAAACCTCCTCATCGTTTACCAAAACCTGAACATTTTTATCTTCGTTTTTTATTCGAACATCCAACCATTGGTTTCGTCCAACTATAAAATTACTCAGATCGCTATCCGAACCACTTTTTTTAATCTCGCTAAGAATGTATGAGCCATAAGTACTACAACCTTCGGTCATAAATTTAAACTGTACCTTACCCAATGCTCCCTCAATGGTAATAAAAGTGGAATAACATCGTATAGCTGGCCAAAACAAGCTACTTTTTATCCTAGCGAAATAATCAAATGAATCTCCGTTTATATCGGTTCTTTGGTAATTATCTACTCGTACAGATACAATTTGGGTAGTATCAATACCTATTGAAGCAATAGTACGTGGTTCTACATGAAAAACACCATCCTTTATACCCTTTTCCATTGGAATTGGATAATATCTTTCTCTATTGTCTTTGTCGAAATAATACGCGAAGGACTGCCAACCATTCGTCGGCACTAATATTTTATTAGAACGCGCTAAAGCTTGATTTTTTGTTCGTAATCGTGCCACAAATTGTCCAGGGAAAGCATAAAAATGCGAAATAGTTTCAAGTCCATTTACCGTTTTCAAGGGCGACAAATCCCCAAAATTTACAAAGATGCTATCTCTTGTTTGTGGCAATTCCAAATTAAAATATGCAGTTGTAGGACAAGTGCCCTCCGTTTTTATCAATGACAGTTTACCTTTTAACGTAACCTGTTCCGATTTATTTACAAATGGTTTAGCTACAAAATACAAAGTCAATGCCGCTATGGTAAACATCAATACAATTACTCCTAATATAATAACAAGTAGCTTTTTATTACTGCTTTTATTTTTTGAGGTATTAGGGTCATACCCTGTATAATTGATTAATGCATCTAATGTACTTTGCTGCGGAGAATAATCATCAGGGGTTTTAACCTTACCAAATAAACGTTTTAAAGTAGCTACACTAATTAGCACTTTTGTTTTAATATGGATTGCATGACTTAAATCTTCAAAATCTCGATTCTTCCAAACATGCCTTTTTCCCCTACCAAACTTTTTCTCTGTTTGCCTTAATATTTGTTCTTGAAATGCCTTGTTCTTTTTATTAATATCCATTTTTCAGCCAAACACAAACCTCACTTAATCTGCAAGTTAAGTTGTTCATTTATTTGATTTAGTATTGAACAGGCTAAGATGGAGATATTTTCTCATTATTCCATAATTTTAAAATAGAAATCAAACCATTCAATAGCTTTATACAAGTAAGCAAGAAACAATAATCTACAATTTTATCTATCATGAAAAATCATCTTGTACACCTAAGACAATCATCTCAAATCATTCCATTTATATTACCTTTATTAATTGTAGTGATGATATTATTCTCCCCATCACTTAATGCACAAAAAAAGCTTTTAGTAGAAGCTGAATCTTTCAGTAATAAAGGTGGTTGGAAAGTAGATCAACAATATTTTGATATTATGGGCTCTTCTTACTTACTAGCTCACGGTATGGGCGAAATAGTAAAAGAGGCCAAAACTCAAGTCAGTTTTCCTGCCAAAGGTAAATATCATATTTGGGTACGAACCAAAGATTGGGCTCCATTCCCTGTTGGCCCAGGAGAATTTGAACTAAAAATTGGAAGTAACTATAAAAACACTTTTGGCGCCAGTGGCAAAACAGGCTGGCAATGGTATAGTGGAGGTACCATTCAAATTGATGAGCCTGAAAAGGTTTCTATCAGCTTAAACGATTTAAGTGGTTTTGCAGGAAGGTGTGATGCCATTTATTTTACCAGTAGTAAAAAAGATGTTCCGCCAAATGATTTGGAAACAATGAACCCTTGGAGAAAAAAACTATTGGGTTTAAACAATAATCCTGAAACTAAGGGCAAATACGATTTAGTTGTTATTGGTGGTGGTATGGCAGGACTTTGCTCGGCTATAACAGCATCACGAAGCGGATTAAAAGTAGCCCTTATACAAAACCGACCGGTATTAGGCGGTAATAATAGTTCAGAGATAAGAGTGCACCTGATGGGTTTTATCGACCGTGAGAATGATTATGCTGCTTTGGGTAGAATTGTTCGCGAGTTGGATAATGGAGATCCACACAACGCTAACATAGACGGAAAAAAATACGGAGACAAGCGTAAGGAAAGTGTGGTTAATTTTGAAAAAAATATAGATCTGTTTTTAAATATGCATGCCTATGATGTAGAGATGGATGAGCAAAAGATAAAAGCAGTTATTGCTCGTCATATATCTACCAATGAAGAATTACGTTTTGAAGGTCGTTTTTTTGTGGACTGCACTGGAGATGGAACCATAGGGTATGCGGCGGGAGCTGATTATAGATATGGAAGAGAAAGTAAAGCTAAAACGGGAGAATCGTTGGCTCGCGATACAGCAGATACATTTTGTTTAGGAACCTCAAATATGTGGCATGCATCCAAATTTGAAGAGGCCTCTACATTTCCAAAAACACCTTGGGCACTGCAATTTACAGATGAATACTTTTTAGATGGAGCTACATCAGAATGGTTTTGGGAAACGGGTTTTAATAATTTTGATGCACTGAGTCAAGCGGAAGAAATACGTGACCACAACTTCAGAGCGGTATATGGTAACTGGTCGTATTTAAAAAATAATTTAAAAGATAAATACAGTCATTATAAGTTAGACTGGGTAGGCTATATTGGCGGAAAACGCGAATCGAGAAGATTAATGGGTGATTATATTTTTAGCGAGATGGATCGAAATCATACCAACCCTAGACAGAAGGATGCTTTTATACCAACCACTTGGTCCATCGATTTGCATTACCCACAAGACGAAAACAGTAAACACTTTAACGAAAATGCCTTTTTATCTAAAGCAGTACATAAAAGAGCAAAACCTGCTCATGTGCCCTACCGTTGTTTGTATTCTCGTAATATCAACAACCTTTTTATGGCGGGTAGAAATATTAGTACTACCCACGTTGGTTTCGGATCTACTCGTGTAATGCGAACAACTGGTTTAATGGGCGAAGTGGTAGGTTATGCAGCAAGCTTGGCCATTCAGCACAACACAGACCCAAGAGGTGTTTACGAAAAACATTTGGAAGAATTGAAAGATATATTGAATGGAAATTAACCTTTAAAGTTAACTTTATTAGCAGCTTAACTTAAATACTAAATCCATCAAAAATAATCTATGTTCAAGTATATTTTATATATACCCATTTGCCTAATTATCCTTACGGGATGTCAGACTAAAACAACAGAGGAAGAGTTATGGCATCATATAAACGTAGGACGTGTTTTAGCTGATTCAAGGGGCATGAAGGCCGAGATGCAACAAAGTACCGAGAATAAAACGCTGTATATCACTTCATCCGCTAAAGCGAGAAATACATGGTGCACGATACCTGCCCCCCAAGGAGGCTGGAATTTAAACACCTCTGAATTTATTGAAGCACAATTTACCAATACAGGAACATCTCCAATCGAGGTATTATTTTGGATTAAAGCAGGCAAAGGCTGGGATGCTGTATCGGCAAGTGAAAAAATTGAAGTAGGCGAAACTAAGACGCTTCAATGTAATTTGCGAGATACTTTCCCAGATGGTACACCGCTTATCAATCCCAATTTTATCGATAAAATTCAGGTGATGTTGGTTAACCCTCAAGTGGGTTCAAAACTTCGGGTTAGTAATCTTATTAAAAAAGGCAAATTACCCCAATGGCAGATGCCCGCAGGAAAATTAGAATTACCTGATATAACATATGAACAAGCTGCTGCTGGCAAAAGGGTGCAATACCAAACAGCAAGCATTAAGGACTCTGAAAAATACGTGGCTTTATATTTACCCAAGGATTGGCAAGCAGGTAAAAAGTATCCTGTGGTAGTTGAATTCCCAGGCAACATTTGGTTTACTAAAGACTGCTATTCAACAGGACGACCAGAAGCTTGTACCATCGGTTATGGCATGAGCAAAGGCAATGGTGCTATTTGGGTGAGTATGCCCTTTGTGGATAATGTGATCAATCAAATTACGGAGAATGGCTGGGGCAATCCCAATCACACCGCAGATTTAACCATCGAAACGGTGAATGAAATCATTAAAAACTTTGGTGGGGATAAAGACAGACTTATTCTAACAGGTTTTTCCAGAGGTGCTATTGCTTGCGGTTTTATCGGCTTAAGAAATGATACTATTGCTTCTATGTGGAAAGGTTTACATGCTTGTCAGCACTACGACGGAGATGGCTGGGGCAAAGCAAATATAAATGAAGCAAAGGAACGCTTGCAAAAGTTTAAAGGCAGTTATTTTATGACAGATAACAACAAGGAGGAACTAAAAAGCATGTTGAAAGAAACTGGGGTAAAAGCCACCTTTGCTAGTTCAAACCTGAATGCCCATGCTACTGCTATGTTTCTGGACAATCGCCCCTCCACACTCGCACTCCGAGAATGGTATCAAGAACTCATTAGAATAAACGATTCTATAAACTAAATCACCATAAATATCTAAATATGAAAAAACTAAGCTACCTATTGCTTTTATTAGTCCTTATTATTTCATGCACGCAAGTCAGTGAGAATAAGCCATCAGAACCTGATGATTCATTTCCATATACAATTACCAAAGAAACACAGCAACGAAAAATGAGTGCTGCTATGCAACGTAGTTTTAAAAACTACAGTGCTATTCATCCTAGAGATAATGAACTTTATTCTCAATTTAAATATACCGAAATTAAAGGTCTAGATTATAGCAACCATGATGGCACTATTACACGTCGCGACCCATCTAAAGTTATCTTCGAAAACGGAAAATACTATGTATGGTATACTTATCGTAATACTTCTACCATTCCTGTTGGTGCCAAAAATGCACATAAAAGTAACGATACTATTCCGTCAACCGATTGGGATTTATGCGAAATTTGGTACGCTACTAGTGAAGATGGATTTACATGGGAAGAACAGGGTGTTGCAGTCCCTCGCCCACCAAAACCAGAAGTAGGTTGGCGTTCGGTATCTACTACAGATATCTTAAAATTTAAAAACAAATACTACCTGTACTACCAAGGCTTTATGGAAGCCAGCGGTAAATCAGGTGATTACTGCCCAGTAGCCATGTCTTATTCAGATTCTCCAGACGGTCCTTGGATTCCGGTAAAAGGTGCTGTAATTGAAAATGGAGAAGAAGGAGCATGGGATCAATATGCCATACACGACCCTTATCCTTTGGTGCACGATGGTAAAGTTTATATTTATTACAAATCGGCCTTTAATCGTCCTGGCAATGTGTGGGTAGCAGGAGGTTTGGCAATTGCCGATGACCCCATGGGACCATTTGTAAAACATCCGCTTAACCCAGTTTTAAACTCAGGTCATGAGGTTACATTATTTCCTTTTAAAGAAGGTGTGGCTGCGTTAGTGGCTAAGGATGGAAATGAGCATTTTACAATTCAATATGCAAAAGACTGGGTTAATTTTGAGATAGCTTCCATTACCGAAATGGTTCCTGTAGCTACAGGCCCTTTTGTTCCGGATGCTTTTACTAATACAACAGATGGTAGAGGAATTACCTGGGGACTTTGCCATTTTATTAATGCAGGTAAATATGGTGTAAATCAGCATTCCATTCTGGCACGTTTCGATTGCGATTTAAGTTTAGATGTGGATGACCCGTATATGAAAAAAACCGGCATATGGCAAGATATTGATATTTACTACAAACAAGGCCTAAACAAAAAACAGTTAGACAGAATTAAATCAGAAAATAAAAATCTAAAAGAACAGAACTAATGAAAAACATTGCATTTATTTTATTCATGGCTATAAGCATCATGTCATGTACACAACAACCTAATACAAGTCCCGATTATAAAATAGAGTTTAAAAAAGTATCTAAAACTTCTGTTTTTTCGGGAGGTGATAGCTTAAGTCATTGGGGCGGATCATTAGTCAAAGGTGAAGATGGTCTATATCATATGTTTTATTCGCGTTGGCCTAAAGCTCCAGGCTGGGTTTGGGTTTCTCACTCAGAGATTGCTCATGCCGTTTCAAATTCACCTTTTGGACCTTTTGAGTTTAAAGATGTGGCTTTACCCGTTCGTGGTGCTGAATATTGGGATGGTATGTGTACCCACAATCCTACCGTCCATAAATTCAACGGAAAGTACTATTTATACCATATGGGTAATACAGGCGATGGTAAAATAGTGGGGGTTCCTGGCAAACACCGCATTAACTGGGTACATAGAAACAATCAGCGTATTGGTGTAGCTGTAGCGGATGACCCCAATGGTCCATGGAAACGATTTGATAAACCGGTACTTGATATTACTTATGGAGATAGTTTAGCATATGATGCAGCGATGACCTCTAACCCTTCTGTTTGTCTGATGACGGATGGGAAAATTTTAATGGTTTACAAAGCGGTAGGCAAAAAAACACCTGCCCCTAATTACGGTCCGGTAGTGCATATGGTGGCTATTGGCGATACACCAACGGGTCCTTTCAAAAAGTTCCCAGACCCAGTTTTCACATTTGAAGGTGAGCATTTCCCTGCAGAAGATCCTTATATCTGGTATCAGGAAGGAAGATATAGAGCCATTGTAAAAAGAATTCGCCACGAAGGCAAAAAGAGACTTTTCTCTTTGGTTCATTACGATTCTGAAGATGGTATCAACTGGAATAAAGCCAAGAATTTTGAAATTTCGGAGCGCATATTCACATGGGAAGATGGCCGAACACAACAGTTTACGCATTTGGAGCGTCCACAAGTTTTTATGGAAAACGGAGAGCCTGTAGCACTACTATGTGCTGCTGACACCTTGGACGAAAATAAAGTTAGACATTCTTTCAATGTTCAAATTCCTCTTAAAATAACTAAAACGTATAACTAACATGAAAACCAAAACAATCATAACGCTTGCTTTCCTGTGGATAGGATTAATGCAAATGCAAGCACAACAAAAGCCTAATGTTATTTGGATTAATTGTGATGATTTAGGCAGAGAGGTAGCTTGTTATGGTAATCCTGATGTATATACTCCTCATATGGATCAGTTGGCCAAGGATGGCGTAAAATTTAACAATGCCTATTCTAATGCTCCTGTTTGTTCAGCTAGTCGTTCCTCTCAAATTACAGGAATGTATCCAAGTACTATCAATTGCCTGAACCATCGCACCATGGAGAAAAAAGATTTGCCAGAAGGCGTTACTCCAGTAATGGAAATCTTCCGTGAGGCAGGATACTTTTGTACCAATGGTTGGGCACATGCCATGAATAAAAAAGGCAAAGAGGATTATAACTTTATCGGTTCTGATCTATTCGATGGCACAGACTGGAAAGAACGTGCCAAAGATCAACCTTTTTTTGCACAGGTTCAAATTCACGAACCTCATCGTGTCTTTCATCATGATGAGGACAGACCAATCAATCCTGATAAAGTAGCATTACCACAATGCTACCCTGACCATCCTCTTATCAGAGCGGATTGGGCCTTGTATTTAGAGTTTGTTCAGATTGCCGATAAGCGCGTGGGACAAATCATGGAGAGATTAGAAAAGGAAGGTTTATTAGACAATACCATTGTATTCCTGTTTGGTGATCATGGACGTCCGCATTTACGCGACAAGCAATGGTTATACGAAGGAGGTTTAGCTATTCCATTAATTGTTCGTTACCCAGAAAAGTATAAAGCCGGAACAGAGCGTGATGATTTAATAAGTTTAGTGGATGTAACCACTAGTTCATTGGCTTACGCCGATATTAAAATACCTAAACACATGCATGGTAAAGATGTATTGGGTGGAGAAAAACTGAAGTATGTATATGGTTTCAGACAACGATGTGGCGATGCAGTAGATGATATTAGATCGATTACCAATGGGCAATATAAATTAATTTGGAACCGTATGCCCGAGCTTCCTTACATGCAGGTTACTTCGTACAAAAAACTGCAATACCCTGCTTTTTCACTCTATCATGCTTTACACGAGAAAGGAGAATTAGGAGCACCCTACAATCAGTTTATGGCGGATTCAAGACCCGAGTTTGAATTATTTAATTTAGATAAGGACCCTGAGGAATTAAATAATTTATCGGGTAATCCAGCCTACAAAAAGATTCAAAACAAACTAGTAAAACAACTTAAAAGCACCATAGCTAAAGTGGAGAAGCATGCTATACCAGAATCTGCAGAAGCCACTCAAAGGGGGATTGAAGGTTCGCAGAACTTTTTAAAACAAGGCTTTAAGAAAAGAGGTTTAGCTCCCGATGCCTCATACGAACAGATTGTAGAAAAATGGGAAGAGCAACTTTTAAAAGAATAGATCATATGGTAAGATATATCATAATAGCTGTAAGTCTAATATTAGTATTAGCCTGCAATACACCAAAAGAGCAAGGTCCATTTAAAATCGAACTTGGCGAAGTAGCAGCTCAATCTAAGTTTATATCAGATACCATGAGTATTTGGGGCGGCTCTATCGTTAAAGGCGAAGATGGCTTATACCACATGTATTATTCTAGATGGAAAAAAGATTTAGGCTGGGCCTGGGTTACGCATTCCGAAATTGCACATGCTGTTGCAGAAAGTCCGTTTGGTCCTTTTAAATTTAAGGATGTTACATTACCTCCTCGCGGAGCTGAATATTGGGATGGTTTATGCACGCACAACCCTACCATTCATAAGTTTGATGGGAAATATTACCTATACTATATGGGCAATACTGGCGATGGCATTAACCCTTGCACTCCTGGTAAACTAAAGTACAATTGGTTACACCGCAACAACCAGCGCATTGGCGTAGCTGTTGCAGACAATCCTAATGGACCATGGCAAAGAACTGATACTCCTTTGGTTGATGCCAGTGCAGACTCCACCGCTTTAGATGCTTTATTGGTCAGTAATCCGTCAGTCACTCGCCGACCAGATGGAGGTTATTTAATGGTATACAAGGCAGTAGGTAAAAAGAAAAAAAGAATTTCTGGAGGTCCAGTAGTTCACTGCGTGGCAACATCTGAATCGCCTACAGGCCCATTTACCAAATATGATAAACCTGTGTTTGAAGCCAAAGGTTATGAATTTCCTGCTGAAGATCCATTTATTTGGTACCAAGATGGGAAATATAGAGCCATTGTAAAAGATATGCATGGTGCATTTACTGATAAAGGACGAGCCTTGGTTATGTTTGAATCGGCAGATGGTTTTGACTGGAACCTAGCTGAAAACGCCTTAGTATCTACCTTAAAAATTAATTGGGCTGATACAGGTATTCAAGAAGTAGAGCATTTAGAGCGTCCACAGTTATATTTGGAAGATGGCAAGCCTGTGGCATTAGTTTGTGCATCTGATACGAAGGATGCTGATGGTGTTTTACATTCCTTTAATGTTCAGATACCGATAAAATAAAAGAAGAACGGAAAGCTTATTACGCTTCAGTCACCCTCAATTATGAAAATTATAAATAAATAAAAAAGCGCTTGTTCCAACCTTCGGAACAAGCGCTTTTCATATAAGGGAAATAATAACTATTGCTTTAAAAATCTTAAGGATACAGTTTCCTCAAAACTATTCACTTTTAAGAAATATACTCCAGGGGTCAAATCAGAAACATCTAAAGAATCCTGTTGCTTAAATTGCTTAATAATCTGTCCTGATACATTAATTACATCAGCACCTGAATAAAGATCCATATTAGCTAAAAATAGCTCATTAGTTACTGGATTAGGGTAAACATAAGGTCGATTGACATCTATACCATCCACTACACTTACGTTTTTTTGTACCGTAATCACAGTAAAATCGGAGTAACGACCATCAGCGGTAGTTGCCCAAATATTTACCAAACCACCTTTAATTGGAGTTACTAATCCATTTTCATCAACTGTTGCTATCGATGGATTGTCTGATTTCCAAACAATGCTTTCTCCAGCAAAATTTGAATTTACGATAGAAGCACTCAACTGAATTGGTGTTTCATCTGTAGCCTCTGCAACTTGAGGTGATGTTTGCACAACTTGTATTTGATCACCATTTTCAATAGTTCCTCTGTAAAAACCAGTTCCTTTAGTTGCTAACCACATTTTGCTGGCATCTAATATATCAAACTTAATATCTTCAATTTCCTGAGGAATGACGATATTCTTATTACTCTTAGCCCAGGTTGCTCCACGGTCGCGGCTTACAAAAACGCCAGGATTCTTTGACATAAACTTACATGTTACCACCATCAAGTTATGATCGAAAGGAGAAACATCAATACATTCTGTTCCTGGGTATTCAAATACTTGTGTCCAGTTATCACCAAAATCATCGGTATACCAAACACCAGCACCAGCACCTCTATAACCAGTGGTAATATACATGCGGTTGGTATGGTCAATCTCAATAAAGTGAACTCCTTTTACTTCAGATGGAGTATTTACTTTAGTCCAGCTCTGTCCTCTATTTGTAGAGTGATATAATCCACCATCCGCTTGCGGTAAGTTATAAGTAAACTCATAATTTTCGGCCGCAATAAATAAGGATTCATTGCTATGATCGCGAGGATCAAACTTGATATCGTTTATTCTTGCCGGTGAAGGTAAACCACTGTTACTTTGGCGGAAAGTTTTTCCATAATCATTGGAGTAAAAGAACCCGCCTTGTGTTCCTTTGGATGCATCAACTATTTTAGTAATACCATGATACATGTACTGATTATTGGTAGGGTCGATGATTAAACCATTGGTATAAAAATCGTCTAACCACTTATTAGTCGCAGGAGTAGCCACTCCATAATTCTCCCAATTCTCACCTCTATCATTACTTCTGAAAATATCCTGCTTATTCTCTTGTCTACTTGACGTTGAATATACAATATCCACATTAAAAGGATCATAAGCCAAACAACTCACGCTGGGCTGAGTACTTTCAATAAACTTAATCGCTTGTCTTTCATCAGGACTATCATCGGTTGGAATCCAAAGGTAATGCTCTCCAGAACCAAGCAAGGTTGTCTCTTTACGTTTATCCTGAGCAATGGTTAATCCTGGTAGGTTACTATTTCCTCGTCCAACAATAGCGCCCGAAGGAGTATATTCCTCATCCATTTGTTGCCAAGTAGCACCATGATCGGTACTTAACATGGTACTATGATCAGAAATAATCATTACGCTACCATTAACACCAACATCTAAACCACGCATTGAACGTAAAGCATAATCGGTACCAAAACGCATATGCGGAGAAGCATGTCCAACTACCATATTTTCTTCCCACGGATTTCCTCTTTCTTCCCAGTAAGCTTTATCTCTTTCCCAAGCATCTTCATACAAACGCGCAGTATTAATCCATTTTTCGCCATTATTGCTCGTAGTCCATAAACGACCTGGCATAATTGAGTTGGCTACCTGTGGATCGGCAAAACCGATGTATAAAGCTCCTTCTCTACTTGGGTCAGTACTCAACATATTAAAATACTGCAATGCTTCTGTTGGAAGTGATGGATAAGTTGATTTAGCCACCGCCTCAGTAATATCTAACCATTTAGCAATATACTTGTAGTAATTATTAGGTACACCACCTGTTAAACGACCAATATTTAAACCTAAGTTACCATTCATTTTAACCCAGTTTGCTCCTTCGTCATCTGAACGATAAATACCACCTGTACACTTTGTTGAAGTTCCATTTGGTAAATAATGTACCTGATCAATAACATATAGAATGAACTTACCCGACGTTTCATCATAGTAATAATCCATATCCATAATAATATCATTATCTAACTGACCATCGGTAACCTGTGTCCAGCTTGTTCCTCCATTAGTAGACTTATAGACACCATAATTTGAGGATGCAAAAACTTGTTGCGAGTTTTTAGGATTAACTACAATTCGTCCTATTTGGGCGGCTGCATTTAAACCTGAATTCACCAAAGTCCAATTTGCACCTGCATTGGTTGTTCGCCATAGTTTACCTTCGTTAAGTGCAGTTTTACCACGAGGATTATCTTTGTTTACATCCTGATAGCACGACATCCAATCTTGACCACGAACATTAGAACCTCCCGCTACAAACCAGATATCTGCATCATTAGGATCAATGGCTACTGCTGCCACTTTCTTTCTCCATCCTTGTTGATCTCTACCTTCTGAATCATTATCGTACCAAGCACAATTTGTCACCGGAGTAAATGTACGCCCTGTATCTGTTGACATCCAAAGCTCAGAAGTAGCAATAGCGATTGATAATTTAGGATTACTGACAGAAAACTCGATATCCAACATTCGCCCAAAAGAGTTATCTCCATCAGGGTCTTTTGTGCTATACCAGCGCTCTCCGTTATCATCACTCTGGTAATGATTCCACATATCCTGACAAAAAGCTACCTTTTCGGGGATAGTTGGGTGATAACGCAAAAGGTTAGCAAACCCTGAATTACCAGGCGATACCTGATCCCACATAATGGTATTTCCAGATTCAACGCGCTCTGTTTTTAACTTTTCAAAAAATTGAGCAAAACCAACCGTGCTTTGGATTAAAATGGCACATAAAAACACGATTGTTTTTAACTGAATGCCTACTTGTAGTTTTTTCATGTTAATTGTTATTTTCCAAATGACAACTAGTAACAGAAAAGAGAGATAATCAGCTCACATATTCTATTACTTCTTACACCTCCAAATAGTAGAGGTTATCACACTATTATTTACAGAAACAATATTGCAATCATTTCAAAAAACATAGTGGTAAATTTTCGTAGATATACGTAGGTGATTCTTGATATAGTTATAAATATCACTGGATAATAACTGGACAGCTAAGGTAAAAGCTAAGGAAAATAGGCATCTCTATAAAATCCATCAAAATGAACGCCGATTATTTATAAAAGATGAAGAGTTTAAATTCGACGAAAAATGGCGAATCTATTATTTGGTTTTAATGGTGCCATTTTTATATAAATCAATGGCAGATTTTAAGATGCTACGAATAAGGTCTATGGGAATATCTTGGTTGGAATTTACCCTAAGTATTTTTGTACGCGTTCTATTTCCGCTTTCTAATTGGGAATAGTTAAGGTGCTTACCTTCTACCATTAAAATATAAGGCTCATGTGTTTTTTTATCGGTCCATAAAAAGCAGAACATCTTATTTTTATAGCAAAAACAAGGCATCCCGTATTTTATGGTTTCAGAGACATTTTCATCTTGTGCAAGAATAATATCTCGCAAAGCCAACAGACAACTTCTGCTGGGCTCATTGGTATTTAAATAGAATGTACTTAATTCCATTTATCACGATTTTTTTATTTTCTCTTCCAAGCTAATTCTGTTTTCAAACGCTCGTACACGTTAAAAACAATGGGACATATCTCGTAATTTTGTACCACTCCATGCACTCTGTGAATAAAATCATCGGTATCTAAATAAGGAAAATCTCTACATTCGTGATACCTATCTTGGTAAATGGTACATTTTTTACCATCCAAATTTTTACAAGCAAACCCCCAAACATACTTTACCTTCTCAATATCTTCGTCCTTTACAAAACGGGCTAGTACCATTTCGTCTGCTGCGGGTCTAATGTTTAAACAGCAATTCCCACATTCTACACAATCAATCTTGGAACTAATTTCATCATTTAGTCTATGAACAATGTTGTCTATTTTTTCAACATCCTGACCTTCCAAATAAAATCTAAACTCGATATTTTCTTCTCTTCTTTGCTTACTTAATGCATCAATCCTTTTTAGGTCAATCTCTAAATCCATCCTTGTTTAATGTTTACGTAATGTTGATAAAAACTTATATAACATTAACGCAAATATGAAACTTCCGTAAGATATGAACCTATAATGTATACGTCGCAAAAGTATAAGTTTTAAAAGGATAATATAGCTTTTTGCATCCTTATTTTAAGAAGAGGAAAAAATTAGAGACGAAATACAGAATTAACCCTCATTTTTCAATAACTAATCATAAAAGGTTAAAACCACCTATAAAACATTCCTACATCGCATATTTATAAAATCATCAAGCCCGAAAAATATATTTGTGAAGCATTAAACAAATCATATTATACCAATTTTATATTGAGATGAGGGTTAAATAATTTTAGAATTTTTGCGGTTAATCAAGACGAAAAATATCGACGTAGCCATAGCTACGTCGATATTTTTTAACGATGAAATAAACGTGAAAGAATGAAATTGTAAGGCTCATTTCAATGGAATATTGGTATTACTATTAACAAATAATTTTATACTTGATGATTTCACAAATAATTGAGAAACTAAATGAAGGTGGAGCTGCCTTTACTTACCCTATGGTATTTGTATTAATTGTAATCACTTACTATTTTATAAAAGCACTTCGGACTAAAAGCCAGCTAGAAGTACTGAGTAAATTAATTTCAAATTACGGCTGGTTTATTGTGGCATGGGGTTGCTTTGGAAAAGCTATTGGAATGATCATAGCCTTTGACTCATTAAAAAAACTTACCATCGGAAGTATTACTGGTCAGCAATTAGCTGGTGGTTTACGAGTAGTTATTATCTGCTCGCTGCTTTCATTTTTCATATTTTCTATCAGTAGACTATACATACTTATACTAAATAACAAGTCATATTATTTTAATAATAGAAAGTAATTTAAACTACAAAATCTCACAATATGAATACAAGTAAACCAACCTCGGGGCAAGCTCAGAGGCATGAATTTGAATACAAATTAAATTTACGAGGCAAGCCTCGAGGTATTAAACCTTTTGGCGGCGCCAATAAAATCATTATTCTATGCTTGATTATAGGTTTCATAACACCTTTAGCCAAGGCTCAAAATACATCGCAGATATTTAAAACGGCATTTAATAACAACACGTTTAATGGTAGTGCCCTTGTTATGCAAAATAAAAACACCCAGTACAAAGGTAGTTTTGGATATGCTAATGAAGAGTGGCAAATTAAGAACCAAGCCAATACGAAGTTTAAATTAGGTTCCTGCACAAAACAATTTACAGCCGCCTTAATTATGTTATTACATCAGCAAGGAAAAATTAGCCTAAATAGTACCATTAAGGACTATATTCCTAATTATCCCGAAGAACATGGGAATAAAATTACGATACATCATTTATTAGCACATGAATCGGGAATACCAGACTATTTTTACCTACCACAAGCCAGACCTTACTTTTACAAGAGTAGTAAGCCATTGAACTTTTTGAAGGTATTTTGGGAATTACCATTGGAATTTGAACCTGGAAGTCAAGCTAAATATTCCAATTCTGGCTATTTTATTTTAGGAATTATAATAGAGACAGTCACACAAATGAGTTATGAAGATGCATTGAACACCATGATATTTGAACCTCTTAAAATGACAAATTCAGGTATCGACAACACTTCAAAAATTTATAAAAACAAGGCTTATGGATATTTAAAAGTATCAGGTAAGCTTCAAGTGGCTCCGTATATTAACTCTTCGTGTGCTTACTCTGCTGGAGCAATTTATTCCACCTGCGAAGATTTGGCCTTATGGTGCCAATCTTTTTTAGATGCTTCTTTATTAAGTGAGGAGAGTATAAAGATGATGAGCACCAAACACAATGCTAAATATGGGTATGGCTTAGCTATCATTAATGTAGACAATGGGACTGATTCGATGACAATTGTTGGACACGAAGGTGAAATATTTGGTTATCGCTCACTTATACATATGATTCCAGCTGAAAACAAGTTTATTATTATTTTAGACAACCATAATAACAGAAAGCTATTTAATACCGCCAAAGCTATTTGGAATTTAAAAGAATAACATAAACCAAAGAGCGCAGTTTAATTCCTACTGCGCTCTTGATCTGTATATTATATTCTCCTTAACAATACAGGGATAATATTGAAGACAATCTGATTAATTGGTCATTACCTTGCTGGTTCACCATGCTCTTTGTCATGCACATCAAACTGAGGTAAAATTGCCTCCATCTTTTTACGTTCCTCACGATGTGCTTCTGATACTGTACTCCAATCTTTAATTACCGGAAAACTAATTAAATCATCCACCTCGTTAGATACATCATACCATTTACCTCTACCATCTTTTAATACTTTGCTTCCTCTGATTAACTGTTTATTGCTGTGATACGCATAAATCCAATCGCGATGCTCTTGTGTTTTTGTAGTTAAGTAAGGCATTAAGCTAACACCATTAATTTCGTAATCCGTTGGGAATTGATACCCCATCACTTCAGCCACAGTTGGTAAAATATCTGACATGTTAACCAAAGCATCTTGTGCTCCTTTTTTAGTAAAATTAAATCCTGGTGCGTATATCATTAAAGGCACATGACATCCCTTTTGGCAATCAGGACTCTTTTTACCATAACCACTTGTTCCATTATCGGCACAAAAAATAAAAATGGTATTATCCTCCTCTCCCATTGCTTTTAGCTTTTCCATATAACACCAAACCTGATAATCTAAGTAGTTAATATGATGATGTATGCCTGGCTCGGTAATGGTTCCGTGTAAATCGTAAACACCTTTATCGCCCGTTACTTTGGGTTCAGTGCGCGTGTATTTACCATCTTCCCATTCTACTTTTGGTGTACCAGGCCATTTTGCTTTAGATGCTGGAATATGCCAGTTAAAAGAATCGTGCCCTAAGTGAGAGGTATGATATATAAAGAATGGCTTTTTCTCATCATGTTTACGATCGATGAAATCAAACACAAAGTCTAACTCAATATCTGGCGCGTAACTATGGTCGCCAAAGTTCTTTTTACTTTCTGGTGTATTAGGCCACCACTCAAATTGTTCTTTTGATTCTGGGTGATTCATTAACTGAACAGAGGGTTTCCAGAAATAGCTTTTTAAAGGAAAACGACCGCCTGCCTTTTGCTCATCTATATTAAACAATACTTTCTTACCATCTACCTTTTTATAGATGACTTCATAATCGGTATTGGGGTTATCTCCTGAACCTTCAGCGCCCGGTGTAAATACGCCCTCATCAAAACCAAACTTGGTATGATCGGAATTTTTCATCTGTGTTTTTCCTGCCCAATAAGTAGCATAACCAGCTTTTTGTGCTACATGACCTAATTGTAAGGGAGAACTGGCATAAAGAGGCCAAGGTCGAGTTTTTTTACCTGTAGGTGAATACTCTGTTCCAAGGTCGCCGTTTAACCACCACTTGTGCAGATGGGCATATCGTCCGGTCATCATCATAGCACGCGATGGAGAACAAACCGTTGCACACCAAGCCGTTTTCATCCATACACCTTCGTTGGCCATTTTATCCAATACTGGTGTCTGCGCTCTATAATTCGGGTCAGAGGTGTTACCGCCCTCGGGTGGCGACCATACCGAACTACCATAGATGGGCAACTCTCGGGCGCTAATATCATCCGCAAATAAAATAATAACATTAGGCTTTTTTTTAGCCCATGCAGAGCTTGTAATGAATATACAAGCCAGTAGCAATAATAAATGATTAACCTTCCTCATCTTAAATTGATTTTAATTTTAAATAACCACAGAATTATTTGAGTATAACACTGAATAATTATGGTTCTTCGTTATTATCATCTAAAGTAGTTGACAGTGTTTAATTTATTGAGGTAGTAACAATTGCAAAATACGGGATAGACAATAAAACTGGAGTGAGCTATTAAAAACACCCTATAGGAGATATTATTTATACCCGATGAGCATAAAAAAGGCCATCTCAATTGAGACAGCCATAAACTTTTTATCATGTTAAAGGAATCTATTCCTTCGGACGGTTTTTCCATTTTTTTTGTTGCTCAGGTGTAACAATCTCTTTCTGCTTTTTACCATACTTTTTGTAAAGTTCAGTAAATGCAGCTTTTCGTTCATCACTTCCTTTTTCCGTTTTGCTTACAATGGCAATACGTTCTTTCTCTTGCTCTATTTTAATATCAAGAATCTTTGCCTTTTGATCTGCAGAAAGCTCCATAACCTCAGCCATATTATCTACAGTAGCTTCTACCTTTTGTTTTTGCTTTGGTTTTAAGTCCTGTGCAAATGCATTTATCGAAATCATTAAAACCAATGCTAATACTAATTTTTTCATCCTTCTCCGTTTATTTGATTCTTAATCATTAAAATACGTTCTCCTCTAAGTAATAATTACAACTTAATTTTGGCAGTACTAGCGCCTACTTTTACAATATAAATTCCTTTTGGCAACGAAAGTTCAACTTGATCCTGAGCTAAACCTGACTGCACTAGAGTACCTGCAAGATTATATATTTTATAATCACCGGTATTAACACCTAAGTACAAAGCAGAACCAATGTTATAAATACTGTTGATTTTGATATCATCAATATCCGTTGTTGGATTATCATCAACATCATACACCAACTCAAAATCATCAATATAAAATTCGCTATCTTCTACTGTTACTGTTCTAGTATCAGCATCTGAATTAACTGGCAGATAAGATGATGTATTGAAAATAACTAAGAACCCACTTCCATCAGCACTTCTTGTACCTGTTGTCTCAATAGTTTGCCATGAACCATAATTTGCGGGGGCAACACTGCCTGCAATATCAAATATTAAATTAAGACCATCATTAAATGCAATTTTTATTGAAGCTACAGGGTTAGACTCAATCCAAATTTTCATTTTCCCACGTAACACACCTTGCTGTTCTAAATCAACCGCTCCTGCATTTTCACATTTGGTTTTTATATTTTGTGTAAATACTGATCCTACAGCTGCATAAAATCTTAATCCATAATCCCCAATAACAGGGTAACTATTTGGGTTATTATTTGCATCAACCACACTACTTATAACAGGATCATTACTCTGATATGTAATTTTTAAATCGTCAGCTGTTGGTGATGTTTCAACGTACTTTTCAAAATCCTGCACATATAAAGATGTTACTTGTGCTGTAATTCCTGAAGTAAATACCGCAATGGCAATTAAAATTAGAAAGTAGATTTTTTTCATGTCTATTATTTTTTAAAAATTATTACTTCCACTAAAGTACTGACTAGGTTGCCTTTATTGGAAAATAACAGTTTGTAAAAACGGGTAATAATACAAACCCCCATTAAACAGGAGGCTTTAACTCACTACTCAATTACAATACTATAGCCCATAAAAAAAGGAAGACATAATGCCTCCCTTTCATAGTTATCAAACTGAGTTAATACTTGTTTATTCTTCGTTATCTATCTCAAGTCGCGATAAGCGCGACTTAATATTGACATTGTATTCTTTTATTACTGTATTGATTTCATCAATTAGTGGTTTACGCGCATCCATCGGTGCAACCAGTTGTAAAGCATCGATAAAAGTAAATAAGGATTCGTAAGCCTGACGTAACTCTTTACAAGCTTCGTCGCTATTAATTTTTACTTGACTGGCTTTGGCTTGCGTTCGCACTTCGAGCGATTGCTCAAAATTAGTTTGTGCTTTCTTAAGTCCATCAAACCATCTTTTGCCTTGAATAATACTTACCGCCTCGCTAAACTCTGCAACTTGCTCTACATCGTTTAACAAATTCATGGTTAATGCACTTTGTTTGTTATAACTTTCGTCTTGCATACTCCACCCATAATGCTTCACTCGGGCCACTAATAAATCGGCAGCCTCAGACCATTTAGGATCGTGATATTTTTGACATGCTTGCAAATAATGTTTAGTTGAATAAAATGCATTATCGCGCCCTGCTTCGGCATGCACAACATCTGCTGTTAATTCGGTAGATACAGCTTTAGTTAAGGCTCCACCCAGTTTTTCATGTGCGCTATTTACCCTAACAACGGGCTCTTTTATTCCAAGCTCGTCTGGATTATAGCGACCTATGATCTGAATGGATCTATCGCTGAAGGATAAATATTCACGGGTGTGAAATTTATAAAACATTGGAGATTCCATCATAATTTTAAAATTAGCGTTTGATAACTCCTGTTAATATAAGACATTAATCTGTTAACATAAAACATATACTAAACTAAATTGCTCATACTCCCCAACCTTTATATTTGCAAATGAAACCAATAAAGCGATTGCTTAAGAATAGATTACAGTAACAGAAACGGGATAAAATTGGGGCTTCGTAATGCCTGAGAGTAGGCAAATCAAACCCAATTTTATTCTGAATAATTCCCTTTGCCGCTAGCCTACGGGCTTTCATTTTTTTCTATCTTCTGTGACCGATAAAAAAGTATTTGTATTCTATTCAACTCCGCTGGAGTTGCACTTTACATTGCTCCTAGATTCTATAGACAGTACACTCCGCTGGAGTGTTTAAGCCATTTAAAATGAAAACTATTGAAAGCTTTTTATTATAGATGATGCCAGCGGCATCACATGTTTATAGAAAAACCAATCTATTAATAAAACGACTCCAGCGGAGTCGAAGAAATAAAAATTAATTGTTCTAAAAATATTTAGTGTCCGGTAAAACTATTCATTAATTGAGATATCTATTTTTTGCCTCAAGCCGACTGCTTTTTATTCTTCTATAAAGATTCGCAATTAACCGACAAACGTATTTACTTATTTTATTCAACTCCGCTGGAGTTGCACTTTACCTTGCTCTTAGATTCTATAGACAGTACACTCCGCTGGAGTGTTTAAGCCATTTAAATGAAAACTATTGAAAGCTTTTTATTATAGATGATGCCAGCGGCATCACATGTTTATAAAAAAACCAATCCATTAATAAAACGACTCCAGCGGAGTCGAAGAAATAAAAATTAATTGTTCTAAAAATATTCAACAACGCTGGGATTACGTTATGACGTAAACATGCAAGGCTGTTTTACACCAATATTCTATTGAAACTAGCCATATTAACACATGGTGTTTCGGGTGCTATTGTTAGCAATGTAACGCTTTAGCACATCCTCTTTATTTGCGAAGAACTACTTTTACATGTGTGGGAGCTTTATGGTATTTACTTTGAATATACTTTAGTTGTGCTGATGTTTCAGCTCATTTGCTTTGAAGGTGGTTTACTTGTGAGGAAGATTCAACTGCTTTACTTTGGAAGTAGTGCACTCGTGCAGATGGTTCAACTGGTTTTGTTTGGAGCTTACTTACGAGTGCTGATGACTCAAGGCATTCTGCTTGGTACTCGGATACTATTGGGGTTGGTTCAACCAAAATCAGGCAGATGTTCTGAATTATTACAGATGCTCTATCATAGATGGTGTGCTCCATTTTTAATACGCGTTGTCCTTGCCCAATAGCGGGTAATAAAGAGAGGGAGACAAACTGCCTCCCTCTCTTTATTTAAAATATACAATTGTATAAACTATGGTTTTTCCACTTTTGGTGAAATATAGAAATCGTCGTAGTAAAAAGTACCTGCTTTAGGATTAACCTGAACTGTTAGGAAAGCTCCTACATAATCTTTATCAGCAGTCCATTCAAACTCCATTTCGTACCAAGCTTCGGTTGGATTACCTGTAAATAAATGACACTTTTGACCCGGATCTAATAAGTTATCAACATTGTTGATTTGTATTACATTCAGAGTTCCTCCTTCACCAATATAAAATTTATCTCCACCTGCTAAATCAGTATCTGCAGTTAAAAATCTTTTATACTTTACAGTATAAGTAACGCCTGATTCAATGGTTAATAATGCATCGGCATTACTAGAAAATCTCATTTGATTACCACTTGTACCTGGGTTTACTCCTTTTATACTTTGATTTCCTGTTGCAGCTTGTTCGGTAGAATATTCCACAGTACCTGTTCCTTTGCGTTGATCTGCCCAGTAATCACCTAGAGCATCCTCAAAACTAGCAGCAGTAAGATCTAACATATTAGGGTCGTATACAAATACTTTAACGTCGGTAAATGATTCTAATGCCCTTTCATCTTGCGACGTAATACCAATAGTTTCATCCTTGGTATAAGTCATTGTTACAACATCTCCGTAATAGATTTCCTCAGCCAATGTTAATAACAAATTATCTTGATTATTTTCAACACGTTCTACTTTTGTTACAGCAATTGGATCAGGGTTACCTTCAACATTTACCGTAAACAAGTTTTTTGCATCATCATGTATCACATCTGCAATTAAAGCATTAAATATTACATTAACTGTTTTGTCTTTATTTTGACGAATTTGACCTTGCTGCTCAAAAGGAAGGTCGGACTGAGCCACATTAATAACAATAGGTGCTAAGTATGTTTCAGTATCCCCTACAAGCCCTTCTTGAGCCTCTCTTTTTGCGGTAAGTTCGATATAAAAATTACCCATCTTTTTAAAGGTAATATCAGCTATCGTTTTACTGCTTGTAGTATACACCTCATTCTCGCCAGAATTTTCAGGAGCATTTAATATTCTCCAGGTAGTTCCATCTGGTCTTGATGTATTATCAAGTTCAGCACTTAAATCAGCAAACTGTAACTCTTCACCTGCCTTAATTTTAACGGTATCCCCTTCAACAGTATGGTCTATTACTACGCCTTGGTTTCGTAATTCCATATCCGTAATAATGGTATCGTACACATCTACCAATATATTGTATTCAAAAACCCATTTACCAGCCCACTCGCCATCTTCATGATAAACAGCCGAATGATTTTTAGCTTCGTATGGCCATCCTGTTGTTTCGTCAACACCTCTCCAAGCAACAGAATCTTCAAATACATTGAATAAACGAACTTGAAAAGCTGTATCTCCTTTTGCAAACAGGATATTTGCGTTAATATCATGAATAGAAGTATCACCTTCATTCATAATATATGATGTAAAATCCTCTACACCACGAGGAATGGGACCCTCTAAAAAGTAATTACCTGAATCAACTGCCCAATGGTGGTATATGGCGCCTTGCGATATATCCATAAAAGCGGCATAGTCACCCACAACAGCGCTTCTGCCAACTTGACTTCCGTAACTTGTATAAAAACCAGCATCCGCGAAGTCACTCACTGGTTCGTATTCATCTTCACAAGCAAAAAATACGCTAGCCAAGATGAACATCCCTATTAAATATTTAAATGTTTTCATTTTTCTATTTTTTAACCCCAATAGCTTCAAAAAAAAGAAGTTAATGGTTGATTTTATATTTGAAAAAATCTCTCTTTACAAGATCATTACTCCTTTAAACCAAGGTTTGAGTTAATTTCGCTCAATGGTATTGGTAAATACGCATGCTTGTCTTCATCATAGTTTAATGCAGCTTCCTGCAAATCATTATGATCAACGGATTGATACGTCACAATACCATCCAAAACAATTTCGCCATTATTCGAGTTATTATTAAAAGGAGGAAGATAATTAGGACTATCCGGGTCTTCATTTCCTTCTACATATTCTGTAACAACCGCTTTCCAGAAGGTTTTATGTGTACCTATTTCAGTCATCGTATTTTTCCATATGTGAGCAATATTATACCTTCTTGCTGCTAAATCTACAAAGCGTTCTTTTTTAACACCCCAACGACGTAAATCATTATTTCTTAACGAATTTCCTTCTAATGCTAATTCCAAAGGTCTTTCAATATGATATAAGTGCGTTCTTAATGTTTCTTCGTCATAAATGTTAGCATATAATCTATCCGCTACATCCCTATCATTATCATAAGTAGTGGATAAGTCATTATACTCAGCACCTGGAGCATCTCTATCCCCTAATAAAATAATATGCGAACGCTTACGCACTCTATTGATATACTTAATGGCTTCATCCATATTTCCTAACTCCATCTGACACTCTGCATACATTAAGTATATATCAGCCAAACGAATTAATCGGATATTTACACCTGAACGCCCTAAGTTAGGAGGTGTTAGGTTTCTTTCATTATCGATGATATCCCAATTGGTATATTTTCTCCAATGTGCAGGTCTAGTTTTTCCGAACGCAGCTGCACTTAAAGCTGGATACTCTGCTTGATAATAACCAATACTTGGAGCATCATCATCGGCCATGGCAATAGAATATGAAGTTCTTAAACTAAATGTTCTAAGCTTAGACGTTACATTACCATTTTCATCGGTATAACTAACTACATTAACTGGATCATTAGGATCTACAGGATCATTTCTGTAAGCAACCACTAACCAAGAAAGCGGAGGTTTTGCACCCCATGCACCTACACCACCATATTGGCCATTTAAATTATTGTATAAATTCTCGTCGCCTGAGAGTTCTTGATTTATATTAATGGTATAATTTATTTCAAGAATAGACTCAGCATTAAATTCATCCCTTGTAGTAAAATTACTACCTACGTCTGGCATTAAAGCGTATCCATAATCCATTACTCTTTCTAACCTTGTAGCTGCTTCAGTAAAATTACCTTCATACAAGTAACTTTTAGCTAATATGGCTTCACATGCACCTTTTGTAAATCGGCCTTTTTCATTTTCATCAACATCCGCTGGAATATTTGCTAAAGCAAATTCCAAATCTTCTCTGTAAAACTTTAAGATATCTTCTGATGACGCAATTTCATTATGAAAACCTGCTTCGTCAATAGGAACAAAATCTACCAAAGGAATAGCCCCTTTATTATAAATATTGTGTAACGAAAAATAAAACCATCCTCTTAAGGCACGTGCCTGTGCAAAAACGGATAATGCTCTATCCGCATTATCACCAGATAAATCAGCTTTTACATTTTCGTATGCTTCAATTACCTGATTGGCTCTAAAAATACCTTTATAATATGCAGCCCACTTATTTTTAATAAGATTATCACTATTATTAAAAGTCTGGAAATAATAAGGTAAAACCTTTCTAGTTGGTCTGTCCTGATCTGGATATTGTAAATCAGCCCTTGAAGACTCATCAACTACAAGAGTTCCGTTAACGTTTTTAAAAGAGTTGTACACAGAGTTTAAACCTGCACTTAAATTATTTGGGTTAGCCCAGTACAGGTCTGTTGTTATTGCATTGGGGTTTTCTTGTGTAAGAAAATCCTCACAGGAGCTTAGCGCAAGTGCCAAACAAAGCGTAAGTCCTAAAAATATATTATTAACTATTTTTTTCATCTCATTATAATTTTAACTTTTAAATAAATTCGATGGAACTCCTTATAACAATCGTTCTTCGTGAGAACACTTTATCAAAGGTTGTTTCATCTTCACCATTTTTTAAAACTTGAACTGAAGTCCCATTCTATATTGAGATGTTACTGGATAATCACCTCTATCTAAACCTCTTTTACTAATACTACCACCAATCTCAGGGTCGAATCCTGAATAATTTGTGATGGTTAATGGATTTTGGGCAGCTACATACACTCTTAAGAATTGAATACCAACAGAACTTAGCATGCTTTTAGGCAAGGTATATCCTAATGATACATTACGTAATCTAATATAAGATCCATCCTCCATGTAGTAGTCAGAGTTTGCTCTATAACTATCCGTATTTTTCTGAGCTCCTCTATATGCAGGTATAGTAGTGCTTGTATTTTGAGGTGTCCAGCCATATAATAAGTCTTTATGCGTTCCCGATTGGTATGCATAAGCTTTACTACCATTCATAATTTCAGAACCATATGAACCAAACCATTGCATACTGAAATCAATATTTTTATAAGATGCTCCAAAGTTAAGTCCCATCTCAAAATCTGCTAGTCCGCTACCCACATAAGCTCTATCATCTTCGTTGATGAATCCATCACCTGCATCAGCTATTCCGTCACCATTGGTATCCACGGTTAATTGATCCACATACATTAAGTCTCCTAACCTAACCGTTTCACTAGGATCTAAAGTTGCTTTATAAGCATCTAATTGCTCCTGTGTATTTATAACACCTTTTTGTTGCAATACGAAAAACGCACCAGCCTCATATCCTTCTGTAATTACCGAAACTAAATCATCACTTGTCGCTCTATTAGAGTAGTAACTATTCGCAATGTTGATAAATGGATTTGACTCACTTGTTTTGGTAATTTCATTTTTATTCTTCGTAAATGTAACTCCAGCATTCCATTCCCAAGGGCCTTTCTTATGTCGGTAATTCATGGTTAATTCAACACCACTATTTTTCATATTACCTACATTCATTACCACCTTGCTATCGCCACCAGATACACCTACCGAAGGAGGCGCAATTACATCAAATAAAAGATCTTCTTTATAACTATTATATAAATCGGCAGAGAATGATAGTTTATTATTGAATAAATAAAAATCAAAACCTAAGTTCTCTTCAATAGATGTTTCCCATTTTACAAGCGGGTTAGCATATCTTAATTGAGCACTACCTGAAGCTAACGATTCAGTATCACCAGAATTCCATACGTATGGATTATTAGGGTCTACTACTGCATTGTACGAATATCTGGTAAATCTATCGTTTCCTGTTCTACCATAACTCGCTCTAATTTTAAAAGTATTTACCACGCCTTTAATAGGCTCCCAGAAACTCTCATCAGAAACATTCCAACCTACAGAAGCAGAAGGGAAAAATCCCCATCTATTTTCTTCAGCAAACTGAGAAGATCCATCTCTACGAACACTTGCACTAGCTAAATACTTACCTTTATAATTATATTGTGCTCTAACCAAACTACCTACTAAGGTTTGTACATAATCTCTGTTATCAGATCCTGCAGTTGCATTCAACAAGTAATTGTCAAGTACATCAATACCTTCGCTAACCGGGCCTTCTTTCTTTGCCCAGAAATAAGAGAAGCTTGTTTCTTCAAGTGAAGCTGTAGCTACTAAGTTAAGTTTATGTCCTCCATTAAACTTCTTATTATAACTAACAATGGCCTCTCCTGTGTACTTGCTATAAGTATCGCTTATGGTTTGATTTGAAGGCGCAGGTGTTGATGGTAATAATTCACCCTTACTGTTGTATACCACAAAATTTGGAACAATTTTTATACGTGTATTATCTGTATAGTTAGCTCCTCCACGGAAAGTAATTTTTAAATCCTTAGTAGCACTATATTCAAACTGCGCATTACCAAAATGATTATTTCCTACTCTTTCATCTGTTCTTAAAAGTTGCTTAGCAACCGAACCAATTCTATTGGCCTCGTTGTTATCATCATCAGATGTTGCTTGAGCACTGGTATCATCTAAATTTATGTCTTCTCTATAAGCAGGATATCTGTATACCCAGTTTAATATACCACCTGAAGCATAATCTTGTTCATCTCTTCTAAAACCAATACTTGTGTTAATCTTCCACTTTCCTTTAGTAAAAATGGTATTGGCTCTGGCATTAAACCTGGCATACTTCGAATTAATAATAACCCCTTCTTGGTTATAATAATTCATGGTAAAATTGTGTTTTAAACCTTCCTTACCACCAGAGATATTAATACTATGGTTTTGAATAGAAGCCCAGTCGTTTTGAATGGTATTTTCTAAATTAGTATTGTTTGAAAACTGATCTCTATTTCTAGAAATATTATGCTCTAAAGATGCCAAGGTTTTATCATCCGTAATCCCTTGCTCCGAACGGATTAAATCTACATAAACAGTTTCTGAAGCAGATAACAAATCAACACCTGAAGTAATGTGCTGTAATCCATACTCACTATCTACAGACACAGTCATCATACCCGCTTTACCTTGCTTTGTAGTAATTAAAATTACACCAGCAGCACCACGTGTACCATAAATAGAAGCCGAAGCTGCATCTTTAAGTACGTCCATTGTTTCAATTTCACTGATAGATAATTTTGGATCTCCATCATAAGGAATTCCATCCACTACATATAAAGGTTGGTTATTACCTTCCATTATAGAAGAGAAACCACGAATAAGAATACCTGCCTCTGAACCCGGCTGACCACTATTAGAGGTAACACTTACCCCCGCAATCTGCCCTTGCAAAGCAGCACCAATATCTGAAGTTGTAGTTTTTGCCAGATCTTCATTTTTTACCTGAACAACTGCTCCTGTCAGCTCTTTCTTCTTTTGTACACCATAACCAATAGCAACCACCTCATCTAGGCTTACTAGGTCGCCTTTCATATTTAAGTTATGCACTTTACCTGTTACTTTCACCTCTGTAGATTGCATTCCGATAAAACTGAATACAAGTACATTTCCTCTCTCAGCTTTAATATGGTATTTACCATCCATATCGGTAATAGTACCAATAGCAGTTCCTTTTACAACTACACTTACCCCAGGAATAGGTAATCCATCTTCCACCGCAGTAACTGTTCCATTTACATTAAATTGTTGAGCAAATGCTCCCATGCTAAAAAGTCCAAGGACAAACAGCAAAAGCCATTTCCCAGATTGAACCCGCATTCGATTAAGATTTTCGTTCTTCATTATTCTGTTTTTAATAAGTTCAATTAAACCCGAATACTTTGTTTAGATTAATTGTTATCGTTTGTTAAAAATAAGGGGGTTAATTAAAAACAGTCGGGGATAAATGCGCAGAATATATGGGTATTAACAAGTCATTTTTGGGCAAAAACCTGAAATATTCATCGTTTTTAGAGGGAGAGATTAGTTTTACTTGGCAATTTCTAACACTTTTTAACAAACTAGAGCTAGAAGGGGGTATTTTTAGGACATTCGTTTAGTAACATCAGATAAAAACATAAACAAAAAGGGCACTTGTAAACAAATGCCCCTTACTTTTTTTAATATTATTACCCGATATCAGGTTTAAGCTTTATTCAATGTTTTCAGATTCTGCCTCATCGTCTTCTTTATTTAAATGTTGCTTTTTAAAATCTGACGGTGAAATAGAAAACTCAGTTTTAAAACAGGTTCTAAAATATTTTAAATCAGAAAAACCAACTTCGTAGGTAACATCAGCCACTGAATACCTACCCGTAGACAATAATTGAGCGGCTCTTTTAAGACGAATGGATCGTATAAATATCTTAGCGGTTTTTCCTGTTAAAGCTTTTAACTTACGATTTAAAATAACCTTTGAAATACCATACTCTGATGCAAGCTCTTCCACCGTGAACTCAGAATCGCCTATTTTATCTTCAATAATAGATAAAATTTTAGTTAGGAATTTTTCGTCCATTGAGGTGGTAGCAACTTCTGTTGGCGAAACATCTACCTTTTTATGGAAAGCTCCTTTTAAGTTTTCACGTTTAGCCAACAGGTTCTCTATCTGTGCTTTTAAAACTTCAAAATTAAATGGTTTAGATACATAAGCATCTGCACCCAAACTATATCCTTTTATTTTGTGTTCGCTGGAGGTTTTAGCCGTTAATAATATGATTGGCGTATGACTGACAGCTACATCATCCTTAATAGCTTTACACATTTCAAAGCCGTCCATTTTAGGCATCATTACATCACTCACAATAATGTCTGGATTCTGCTCCTTACATAATTCTAATCCGGCTTCACCATTTTCGGCTTCAATTACTTTGTAGATTCCGCTGAGACTCTCTTTTACAAAACTTCTAAGCTCTACATTATCCTCTACAATTAAAATAGTTTTTGGAGAGTCACTATCAACGTCATCTTCTGTATCTACAACCACAGTGCTTGAATCATTCGGATCCAATGAATTTACCCATACACTATCTGCTACGCTTCTATATTCGCTTTCTAACTGTAACTCTTCCTTTTGATAATGTGCATTGCCTTTTAATAATGTAACCGTAAATGTAGTTCCCTCATTAAGCTCACTTGCCACATCAATTGATCCATGATGCATTTCTACCAAACCTTTGGTATATGCCAAACCTATACCCGTGCTTCCGTATTTTTTATTCTCCAGTTTATCCCCCTGGTAAAAACGCTCAAAAACACGTGCCTTCATATCCTCATCCATTCCTTCACCCGAATCCTCTACAGAAAAGAAAATTTCAGAACCACTTTCTTTTACTTGAATCGTTATTTTTCCACCGCTAGGTGTAAATTTAAAGGCATTGGATAAGAGGTTATAAATGATTTTCTCCATCTTTTCGGTATCAATCCAAACTTCAATATCCTCGGTAAAACACTGTATCGAAAAGTCAATACCTTTTTGTTCTGCAAATATTTCAAATGAAGAATAAATGTTTCTTACAAACTCTACCAAATTATGTTTCTCCGCCTTAATGGTCATTTTACCTTGCTCAAACTTTCTAAAGTCCATGAGCTGATTTATAAGACGCAACAACACATTAGCGTTTCGATGAATAATATCATGAACCTGTGCCATCTTTTCAGCCGACATAGCTGACTTTTCACGTATTAGTTTTTCTATTGGTCCTATAATTAAGGTTAACGGAGTTCGAAATTCGTGCGATACATTGGTGAAGAACTTCAGCTTTAATTGAGAAAGCTCTTCTACCTTTTCCTTCTCAAAACGCTCCATTAACAGTTGGTTTTTTTGCTGAATACCAATTAATGAAAAACGTCGAAAGAATATTAAAAGAATAACAATGACTAGGCAATACGCTACCAAAGCCCAAGTAGATAACCACCATGGTGCAATCACAACAACACTTATCGCTCTCTCCTTATCACTCCATTGCCCATCGCTATTGGAGGCAGTAACTCTTAATTTATAGGTGCCCGGTTTTAAATTGGTGTATTTGGCAAAACGAGTATCCGATGCAGTCTCAATCCATTCTTCATCAAAACCTTCTAGCTTATATTTGTATTTGTTTTTTTGTGGCGCTATAAAATTAAGTCCCACATAGTGTATACTAAAACTATTTTCAGAATACTTTAAATGTAACTCTTCGGTATCATTAATATCATTCTCTAATAAAATCCGACCGCGTAGCTCTTCTCCCACTTCAACAAATTGGTTTAAGATAGAAAGCTTGGTAAATACAACAGGCGATTCTGAATTATCTTCTACTATTTGATTTGGAAAAAAAGTATTAAAACCATTTACTCCTCCAAAAATCATTTCGCCATTTTTTCTTTTTGCACACGCTAATTCAGCAAACTCATAATCTTGTAAACCATCATTAATATCATAATTAAATACTTCTTTACTCTTGATATTAAATTTCGTGATTCCTCTATTGGTCGCTAACCACAAATTACCCTTATCATCTTCAAGGATGCTTTTAACAACATTATTAGGTAATCCGTCTTTTGTTGTATAGGTTGTAAAATAACCAATTCCATCCTTTGTTTCCCGATAACGATTTAAGCCACCTCCAAGTGTTCCTATCCAAATATCCTTATTTCGACTTTGAAAAATCGGTAGAATATAATCGTGACTTATGCTTTTGGGGTCGTTAACTATGTTTTTATAGGTAAAAAATTTGGGCTTATCCAGATACTTATGCTTGGCCTTAATTTTCACCAAGCCTTCTGTTGTTCCTACCCAAATATTACCCTTTTTATCCTCTAAAATACTTCTGATAAAATCAGATGGCAAAGCATAACTTTTGCTATCAAACATAAAATTATCCTGCATGTATCCGCCTGAACCATCAGGCTTTAATCGCCATAAACCATCTCCATAGGACCCTAACCAAACACAACCCTCGCTATCAATCAATATAGAAAAAACAGATTTTATAACTTCTAAATTCCACTTATCAATATTAATCTCTTTTCCTGTTTTAGAGCTATACACTTTAATTTTAATAGGGTAACCCGTACCTACCCAAATGCGATTATTTAAAGTATCCTCAGCAATGCAATAACCATTACTGGCTTTGGTATTTTCGTTTGAATATTTATGAATAAATCCTTTCGAATAATCTTTTTTAGTTTGTTTAGGTAAATAATTTACGCCGCCACCGTCTGTTCCTATCCATAAACCTCCATGCTGATCTTCATGTACAGCTCTAATTTTATTATAAGATATACTACTTTCTTTCCTAGTCTTTTTATAGTGCTTAAATCTTTTGTGTTCAGGATTATAAATATTTACACCACCTCCAGTTGTACCAACCCATATTAAACCAGACTTATCTCTGTAAATATCCTTTATTAGGTTAGAAGTTATTCCGCCCCCCTGTTCAATTCCATCTCTATATATTTTTTCCACCTCATATACCAAAGGCGACTTTCTTTTAAGCGATACAACTATGAGTCCATCTGAAGTGCCAGCCCAAATATTACCCTCTAAATCAAATTCAAGCTGACTAATTCTTTCTGAATTTAATATATACTCAAAAGTTTTACTCTCCCTATCTAAATACCCAACGCCCTTAGAGTTATATACATATAACTTATCGTTGAATTCACAAATACCGGCTACAACCCTGTGCCCACGTTTGCCAATAAGGCTCGCTTCAATTTTGTAAGTGTAAGGATTTATTTGTCGCAAACCATAAGTAGTAGCAGCCCAAACTGTGCCACTTTTATCTACAAACACATCTTTAATGTAGTTAAAAGGCATTTCATCCTTTCGGTGATAAAGACCTTCTTTTGAAACTGAGTAAATATCATTTGTTTCAATATTAATGATATCAATACCCTTAGCATTCACTACCCAAACATTTCCTTTATCATCAGCCGTTATTTTTGTTACACGATTCGATTGCAACAACTTAACACCTCCTGGCGCATTAGCATACGTAACAAACTTGTTAGCAGACAAATCAAATTTACTCACTCCATTATCATTAGTTCCTATCCAAATATCGCCATTGGAATCCTCCGTGATAGCCTGAATAATATTACCTGCTATACCATTTTCTTCACGAGGCTCGCGTCTAAATGTTTTAAACTCGTACCCATCATACCTATTTAAGCCATCATTGGTTCCTATCCATATAAAACCTTTGCTATCCTGAAATATACAGTTAACATCATTTTGAGATAACCCTTCAAGTGTAGACAACAATCTAAACTCACTAGCTGAAACTACGATGCTATAGCAGAAACATAAAACAAAAAATAATACCTTTTTCATAAGCAGTACTCTTCAGTAATTGGTGTGATGATAATTCTCCCATCTTAATAAAAACTCCTCACTACCATAAGGACTTTTTAATACGAGACAAACTATCTACACATATAAAGATAAAATATTTTAAACAGTTTAAACGGTAAGAAACCGACATTCCGTTCTGGCCATTTATTATTACTTAAATGCACTGACAATAATACTTTAAATGTGATACAATACCATCTTATTCACGAGTAAAAATACCCCCTATCCCGTTTATACCCGACTTTAGCATCCATTATTAACCTTTGTCTGAAACGAATTATGAACATATTTGAAATATATTTTCTTTGCACCTAATCCACCCTAAACTACAAAAATTAAAATCTACTAAATCCCAAACATGAAACGTAGATGACCAACATAAATAATGATGCAACAAGAGTATCATTTAATAAGTACCAGTCATTTAAGTTTTGCTAATATTTAAAAAAATGAAACGAGCTTTTTTACTTACTACTTTAAACCTCATCGTATTTTGTTTATGGGGCAACGAACTTATTTTTGAAAGTAGCTTTGAGCAAGACTTAAGTGTTGAATGGGCTTCGACTTTAAGCACAGGCATGCCCACTTTTGAAATTAAAACAGAAGCCAAACATACTGGAAATAACGGTTTACATTTTGTATTTAGCGAAGCCAGTCAAAAAGGGAATTTAACCACGCCCAAAATCATTAATTGGGAAGAAGGAGTATCATACGAAATTTCGTTTTGGTACAAAGCCATTATTCCCACCGATAATTCTGCTAGTAATATTAAGCTGTTTGATAACATTGGAACTAAAATAGGTCATATCAATATTAGCCCTATGGCCGATACAGAGTGGACTCAGTATAAAACAACATTTACCTCCAATGGCAATTTTAACGAAGGGTACGCCTTATTTAGTTTTAGACCTAACGATACAAATAACTCAAACTACTATTTGGATGATTTTAAAATAGAAAAAGTGGTGGTTGAGCCTAGTTTTTCGAACGATTTAAAAACAAAAAAAGTAGAATCTGACCCCAACATCGTATGGAAACAATTTGGGCCGGGGATGAGTGGAAACTGTAAGTCGGCGTTTTGGCACCCAACAGACCCAAATGTGTTATTTGTAGGTCCTAATATGGGAAACTCCTATGGAACATGGGATAAAGGAGAAACTTACGAATCTATACTAAATGAGGATGAGTCTGACTTTAAAAGAGGTTATAGAGGGCCAATAGAATTAACCAGCTTAGATTTCTCACGTCTGGACGCAGATTTTGGCATGTGCACCGACGAACGAAACCAGGGGATATTTTATACCGAAGATAGAGGTCATAAATGGACAAGACTACCTGTTACTACATTTGACGGTATATATGTTGATGCGGTGGCTGTTGACCCTAAAGATGATGACATTTGGTACGCAGGTGGTGGCCGATTAAGAAATTTAGGCAGTAACCTATACCCTCACTCGCAGCCCAAGGGAACTTTAGCTCATGCAGGTAGTTTAAATAAAATTTGGAAAAGCACCGATAAAGGACAAACATGGATTTTAAAAAATAACGGACTTGAACCTGAAACAGGTATTGAAACTCTATTGGTAGACCCTAAAAATTCTAACATAGTATACGCTTCAACAAGCACTGGTTTTTACAAAAGTACCAATGGAGGGGATTTATGGGTCAAAAAGATTAGCGGTATCGATTATGATATGCTTCGTGCAATGGATTACCATTATAACGAAGCAGATGATATTTTAACCATGATTGTGATTAGTAACCCCATGTGGAAAGCCGATGGCAATACGATTACCGATGACAAAGGTGGATTATTTAAAAGTGTAGATAGAGGCGAATCGTGGCAAAAGATAAGTGGAAACATTGCATTGGACATGAGACAGTTTCAAAACAATAGCGATGTAAAAAAGAGCTACATGCACTGTGCGGCTTACGTTTTTGATATGACTGATGAAGACTTTGAAGCAGCCTACCCCACTCTACCATCCAAAATAACCATCCGATTTAATACCGTTGAAATAGATCCGAACGATGTAAACAATATTTATTTAAACAATGAATATTCTAACGCCTCACGTAATAACTTTAAGCCTGGTCAGGTTTGGCGCTCATCAGATGGTGGTGTAAATTGGCATATCTGTCATAGAAATGGTAAAGCTTGGAAAGTTGGTTCTAGCGACTATAACTATTGGGTACAACGTGGTAACCCCATGGGCAACAACCTCTCACTTAAGTATAAAAAGGAATGGATTGAACGTGACTTTTACGAACGTAAAGGCTGCAACTTTGTAAAATTTAATGCCGATGGTTCTGTACTGCATACTCAATTGGCTAAAATTAGCTTAATGAGTTATGATAAAGGTGAAACTTGGCTGGATATTGATGACGAATACACCACTGATGGAGAAGAGAGTTATGTAGGCGCAGGTAATAGCAATGTTCCTGGTCATGGGTTTTCTCAGCACCCATTAATGCCCAACAAGGTATTTTGTTTTGCAGGAGAAAATAGCCTTTGGGTTACCAATGATGATGGAGAAAAAGTAAGACCTGGCGCACAAGCTGCTACTTTTAAAAAGATATTAGAGGATGAAAACTCATTGAGTTGGTACGCAGTGCACCCGTACGATACAACAAAGCATTATGCTTTATTTTTCCGTCAGGCAAAAAAAGGTAAATTAATGCGTTCTACTGATGCGGGAGAAACTTGGGCTGAGCATGGAGAAGCTGTACCTTATTGGGATATCACAGGACATTCTGGCGACCAATCTGTTCATCAAATACATTTAACTTTTGATATGGTTAACCCAGACAACATGTATTTTGTGGTTCCTAAAAAAGCGAAAAGTCTTGAATTTGTTGGAGATTCAGAGATTCATTGGGGAGTTCATAAATCCAGCGATGGAGGAGCCAACTGGAAGGATTCCAATATCGGCTTACCAGAATCACTAGACGCTACTGCAATTGCTATAGATCCAGAAAACAACAAAGTAATATATGTGGCCATCCAAAATGCCGATGGAGGTTTATTTAAATCTACCGATTTTGGAGAGAACTGGAATGAAGTAGAATCCACCCAATCCATCTCAAAGTCACAAGGCATCAACGACATTCACTTTTCAGCGGACAATAAAGTTTATATTACTGCAGGAAGTAAAAATGGAGGTATTGATGATGGCGGTGCCTGGGTAAGCGAAGATAACATGCAAACATGGACTAAGGTATTCGATTATCCGTGGACCAATCGCATAGAAACAGCTTTATATGATCCAAATACCATCCTAATTTCCACTTTAGCCAACACCAGTATTAATGGTAAAAATGCGGGTACTTATTTATCTAAAGATGCTGGAGAAAACTGGATAAAAATAAACACTGGAAACGGTCAGTCCGATAGAATTAATGATATCGCCATTGACAACTATGTGCCAGGTAAATTCTACGCATCAACATATGGAAGTGGTTGGTACACATCCACAGACCCAAACCCTAATATGCCAGTTAAACCAACAAGTATTGAAACAGACAATGCAGTTACGGTTTTGGAATCCGAAACTCACAACCTGAATTATACTATTCTCCCTGCAGAAACTTACATGAATAATATTATTTGGAAATCCGATGACAAGGCAATTGCAACTGTTAACGAAAAAGGTGTGGTAAAAGGAATAGCTCAAGGTATGGTTACCATTACAGGTACTATCGTAAACACCAATATATCTTCAAGCATTCAAGTTACTGTTGAACCTAAAGATGTTTCGGTAGGAAAGGTAAGCTACAAAGAGCTTAGAGTTTACCCCAACCCATGCGATCATCATATCAACATTGTCTCTGAAATTCATGATTTAAGTGCGGCCAAGGTTGAAATTATTTCTTTATCAGGAAAGAAGATTTTAAGCCAGTCATTTACAAGAATGGAAGGCAATAATCAAGGACAGATATCCGTATCACAACTAGCTAAAGGTTATTACCTTTTATCGGTTACCACAACTAACAAAACAATGCTAACGAGTTTTATAAAGCTTTAACAGACCACTCGTAAATACCAAAACTATTTACGAGTATGTAAATCCCACTTTTTATGTATAAGTTACTTATTATTCCCCTTGTCATTATTCTATTCAGTTGCTCTCAAACAAAAATTAAGAAGCAACCGAATATTATATTTATTATGTCCGATGACCATGCAGCTCAAGCTATTGGTGCGTATAACGGATTTTATAGTGCTTTAAATCCTACACCCAACATAGACCAATTGGCTGCTGATGGAATGTTATTTAATAGTGCTTTTTGTACCAACTCTATTTGTACCCCAAGTAGAGCTTCAATTATTACGGGTCAGTATCCTCAAACAAACGGTATATTAGATTTAGATGGAGCCCTGGACACTGCAAAACAATACTTACCTATAGAGCTTAAAAAATTAGGTTACACAACGGCTATTATAGGCAAGTGGCATTTAAAAAATGAACCTACTCATTTCGATTTCTATAAAGTATTGCCAGGACAAGGAAAATACTTTAATCCTACATTTCGTAAAAAAGGATTGGGTAAATGGCCAGATAATAAGGTTAAAACTGAAGGACATTCTTCTGATGTAATCACCAATTCTACTTTAAATTATTTAAAGCGTGTTGATAAATCGAAGCCATTTTTTATCATGCACCATTATAAAGCACCACATGGTAAATTTGAGTTTGCTCCTCGTTACACGGATTATTTAGAAAGTACAAAGGTACCCGAACCAGCCAGTTTATATACGCAACCTAACTGGGGTTCTATTGCTACCAAAGGAAAGGATAATAAGCTGAAGGATAAAGTTGGGTCATCGGTATCGGCCAGACATTTTAAAACTGCCTATGTAGATCAATACGTGAATGACAGTAGCTTAACAGACTACGAAGCAACTAGCCGTGCTTATCAAACTTATTTAAAAGATTACTTGCGATGTGTTAAAGGTATTGATGATAATTTAGGTAGGTTATTTATATGCCTAAAAGAAGAGGGTTTATGGGATAATACCATTATTGTGTACACGGCCGACCAAGGTTTTATGCTGGGTGCGCACGATTTAATTGATAAACGATGGATGTATGAAGAATCTATGCAAATGCCATTTATTATCCATTGTCCTGAGATGATTGATAAAGGTATAGTGAGTGATTTACTCATTAACAATACTGATTTTGCACCAACCATTATTGAATTGGCTGGAGGCAAAGCACCTAATTATATGCAAGGTAAAAGCTTTATTAAAACGATAAAAGGAAAGGAAGAAAAAAACTGGCGAACCACCACCTACTATCGTTATTGGATGCATATGATACATCATTATGTACCTGCTCATTTGGGTATTAGGAGTAAAGATTACAAGCTCATTCTTTATTACAACAAACACTATCTGGCTAAAAACGAAAGAAATAATTTTTACTGGAGTAAAAGATATAGCGATGTAATGGATGAAGAAATACCTGTAGCTTGGGAGTTTTACGATTTAAAAAATGATCCTCAGGAACTCAATAATAAGTATAACGACCCTAATTATGCAACTATTATTCATGATATGAAAGAGGACTTAAAGCAACAAAGAATTGAACTTAATGAAACGGATAAAAACTATCCTGCTTTAAATAATATTATCGAACAACACTGGAATGATTAAGTGATTTGGAATAAGTTCTCCAAAACATTGAAACAATATAACATGGCAATTAAGTTTTAGCAGACTCATTTGTCATGTTTTGGTTTACAGCCACATTACCCCAACTTTTAACCATTCTATTAAGTCTATTAACCCGAATGAAAATTCTTCAGAACTTCTTCCCCCTTATTAAGGGTGATTATTTCCTTATTACAAATGCAATAAAGTGTATTTTCATAAAACTAAATAGTAAGAAGCTTCATATCTAATAAAGCTTTAGAATCTTATATTAAAATCTACAAAATGAAACACACTCGTATTTTAAAATTCTGTTTATTTCTGGGCATTATCTTATTGGCGATTGCCTGTACCGAGGTAAAAAAAGAAACACCTATTAAGCCAAAACCTTACACAGCTGATTGGACTTCGTTACGTAATCACACCACTCCGCAATGGCTCGACGAAATGAAATTTGGTATCTATTGTCACTGGGGAGCACAATCTGTAATGCATGATATGGGCAAACCTAAAATGCCCGCACACAAAGCTATTGAGCATTGGAAAGGCAATAAATTTAATGCCGTAGAGTGGGTAGATATGTTTGAAAAAGCAGGTGCTCAATTTGCGGGTCCTGTGGCTTGGCACGTGAACGGCTGCCTAAATTGGGATAGCAAAATAACCGACTGGAATACCGTACAAAAAGGGCCTAAAATAGATATCTACGGCGAATTGGCTAAGGAGATTCGCAAACGAGATATGAAGTTAATGGCCTCTTTTCATAGTTCTACACTCTGGGGGCCAATGAGCAAAAGCAACTCTACTTACCTCGATCCAGAAGGAGATTATTCCCGACGAGGAAGTACACCTATGGTTCATGGACCAGAAGGACGCTATACAACAGAATATTTGCAAGGATGGTTAGACAGGATGAAAGAAGGCTATGAGCTGTACCAACCCGATTTAGTTTGGGTTGATGTAGGTTTTGGCGGTACTGTTGGGCCTGAAAAGAAGCATTTGATAGAAGGTGGCAAAATAACCGAAAGCGAAAAAGAACTATTTATAGATGGTATTAGAGAAGATATTCAGTTAGATTATATCAGTAGTTATTATAATGCTGCTCAGGATTGGGGTAAGGAAGTGGAATTCATCTACAAGAGTTTTGATATTCCGCCAGGTGTGGCTATGCGCGACATTGAAAATGGAAATTTGGATGGCATACAATATGACCCTTGGATGGCAGATATCAATATGCAACAGCATATAACGTGGCCTTTTGTATGGTTTTATAATCCTGCAAACAAAGTTAAAGATGCCAATATTCTCATTGATATGTTAGCTGACATCACATCTAAAAACGGACGCATATTGCTGAATGTTCCTCCTAAAGCGGATGGTTCATTTGCCGAAAACATTAAGCAAGAATTATATAAAATGGGCGATTGGCTTACTTTAAACGGAGAAGCTATTTACGGCACAACACCTTGGTCTATTTACGGAGAAGGTCCTGCTTACATTAAAAACCCTGGGCATCACGGACAAGGGCAAAAGCACGGAACTGAGATACCTCAATATACCTCAAAAGATATCCGTTATACCCAAAAGCAAGGCATAGTATATGCCATTGTATTGGATTGGCCCACTGAGGAAAGCATTAATATTAAAGCCTTAGGTTCTGATGGCAGGTTGTACCCTGGCGACATCAAAAGTATAAGCCTAATAGGTAGCGATGAAAAACTAACATGGGAGCATCAGCCGCAAAGTTTAAAAGTCACTTTCCCAAAAGAAAAACCTTGCGACTTTGCTTATGTGCTTAAAATAGAGAAAACACGATAGACAAGGAACCGAAGTATATTTCAATCGTAGTTTTATAAACTCATTACAAACGTAATTATATTATAGTGAGCGACCACTGAACAAGGTCGCTCACTTTTTGTATATACATATAAACAAGCGTAAGATGAAAGCAAAAATAAAACTAGATATTGTGTCAGATGTGATGTGCCCTTGGTGTATTGTAGGTTACAAACGCCTTGAAAAGGCCATACAAGAACTGGGTATAAAAGACCAAATAGACATTGAATGGCAGCCTTTTGAGTTAAACCCTAATATGCCAAAATCAGGTCAGGATCTACAAGAACATATAATGCAAAAATATGGTTCTTCGCCCGAACAGGTGAAACAAGTACAACAACAGCTAAGCCAATACGGCTCGGAGTTAGGCTTCAACTTTGATTATTTTGAAGGCATGAGAATAGTGAACTCAAGAGAGGCACATATTTTATTGGATTATGCCAGAAAATCGAATCAACAAACTGAATTAAAACTGGCTCTTTTTACAGCATTTTTCAGTGAACAAAAAGACATTTCCAAACGTGAAGTATTGCGCGAAATCATAAATAGCATTGATTTAAATACTGATGAAGCCATGGCCTTATTGGATAAACCAGAAGCGAAAGAAAACATTCAAAATCAAGAGGCTAAATGGCAAGGCATGGGTGTTTCATCTGTACCTACGGTTGTTTTTAATAATACCAGCGCTTTAACTGGAGTTCAACCTATTTATGTGTATAAAAGGGTATTATCCGAGTTATTAAACGAACAAAAAGAGAAAAGCTAGAAATTATTCTTATAAATGGTTTGACCATCCTTATTAGATAAGTTAACAAAGTCAACAGAGCCTGTGCCTGAGAAGTTAAGGTTAAATCCTACTATATCACCTATCCCTTTGTTTACTGTTAGTTCTTTTAGTAAAACATCATTGATAAATACTTTAGCTAAACCGTCCTTAATCTTTATTTTAAATGTCTGCCAATGGTATAAATCAACACCCAAAAATGACAAGTCATTGTTTTTACCCGATAACATTTGGTGTCCCACTTTCATAGAGGCTTTACCTATGCAGCCAGGCATCGTTAACCTAAAGAAGTTCATATTCTCCTTTCCATTGATAACAATATCAATATTCGGACAATTCAAATTCATTATACTATCGCACTTCAACCTGGTTTCAAAGCTATATTCTAGGCTACTGAGCCCTTTAATATCCTGTACGTAAAAATAACTGAGTAACGATTCCTGCGTTACCAGAACGCCATGATTACTTAAATCATTTTCTGAAACACTGATATATCCTTCTGGAAAGATGGATGGTTTACGAATATAAATGGGCGACTCGTCCATATAACCATCTCTGGATAAAACAAGCATACCATCTGTTTGAATCATCACCTCAGTTTGTTTTATTATAGAATCGTTGGCAATTAACTTTGCTTTATGAAAACCAGGGTAAAAATAAGTACTGGTTAAATGTGTTCCTGTAGGCTGTATTTTATCCCTCCTAAATTTATTCCACGACTGCTGAATAAAAAAACTGTCAGCTTTAACCTTGCTTGCCTCATAACTAAATACAACCGTATTGGGCACTCCAACAGAAACGGAGTTTTTACAAGCTAAATTAACATCTTCGGGATGATAGAAAACCTCTTTTGATTGAAAAGAGCCCATCAATAACCAGCAAACAAAACCCACCATTATAAAACTCCCTAAAACAATTGTCCATCGTTTATTAAACCTTGTTTTATCTCTAGGTTGCGCCTTGCTTATTTCTTCAATATTCTGGATAATATGTTTATTCTTATCCTTAAATTCTAACCAACTTTTGTAATCTAAAAACTGGGCAAACACCTCCAAAGTAGAATGATGCGGAATTCCTTCATAATCCTTTTTCCAGATTCGCTTTATGGTAGAAAGGCTTAATTTCACCTTCGTTTTTTCTTCAATTAAATCTATCAAATGAAGATAATCCCTTTGTTTCCACTCATCTGCACTTAACCAATTCAACTTATCCTCAATAAGTTGAACACTATGTTTAACGTAGATTATTTCATGGTTTTTCATGGTGAACGCAATTTGAACCTTAAAAAAACGGAATTAAATCCTAATTCCTACCAAATTCATACTATAATTACTTCATGTTTTTTTCGATGCATCCAGAATGCTTCATTCACAAACTTTATTTTCTCATTAATATGAAAACATCTAGCCTTATTATTTTTAGCCTCTTACTCTTTATTACAAGTATTCATGGTCAAGCTCAAAGTGACTGTACTGATGATTATTCTATCGCCAAAAATATTTCAGACACCACAAAATGGACTTTATTCAATCGTGAAGTAATACATAAAGAAGGAATTCACCTTGATTCAAAAGCAGGAGATGGATTGCTTTATCTCAACGATATTGAATTTAGCAATGGGACCATTGAGCTAGATATAAAAGGTTCTGATGAAAAAGGTAAAAGTTTTGTGGGCATTGCCTTTCACGGAACAAGCGAAGAACAGTATGACGCTATTTATTTTCGCCCATTTAATTTTAAAAATACCGATAGAAACAGTCATTCTATTCAGTTTATCTCGCACCCCGATTACCCTTGGCATAAACTTAGAAACAAATATCCTGGCCAGTACGAAAGTTCACTCAACCCTTCACCAAATCCAAACGCTTGGTTTCACGTCAAGCTTAATATACAATACCCAATCGTTGAAGTAACTGTTGATAAGGAAATAGTCACTTCATTTAAAATAGATGACATCAGCTCACGTCAAAAAGGATGGATAGGTTTTTGGGTAGGGAATTACGCTAAGGGGAGTTTTAAGAATTTGAAGATTAAACCAGCAAAAAAGTAAGACAACAATTAACTAATATGAACCGGCAGCTGAAAGCAATTTTAAATAATAATACCAATCGGACTTTCAGCCCTTTTATGCATTTTGCTCTTCTCCATAGCCCTAAAGGTCTATGCTTTCAACGGCTGCTCTTTCAGAGCCTAAATTAGTTTTGACCGATAAGGTCAAGTGATATCAACATAGGATTTTAACCCTATGAATGTTCAATAACTAATATAGCGCTGAATTGTAAATCGAGGAGGTCAAAGTGCGACCATTTACAAAATAGAACAATTAAATTCCAATAATTGATTCATATAACTAATAAATCCATATTACTATGAAATTTTTAATTACAAGCTGTATCATTCTAGTTGGTGCGGTTTCATGCACCCAAAAAAAAGATTATAAATACTTAGGGCAAACACCTCCTGGTTTTAAAGCTGAGCTTTTTGCTCCTGGAATAGTTTCGTTAGAGGACAGAAACGAATCGATGATTACTTTTTCGCCAGATGGCAAAACATGCTATTTTACACAACATGCCAAAAAGTGGAACTCATGCAGCATTTTAGAAACGGTTTTAAATGATACCATCTGGACCACCCCTCAAAAAGCTTCTTTTTCTAATAATTACTCCATGTGCCCAAGTATTTCATCGGATAACAAACATCTGTATTTAGCCATGGCCAAGGACAGTGGAATGCATGTTTATGAGTTTTCTCGCAACGAGGATAATTCGTGGTCAGAACCCTTAAAGATGAATGATGAGATTAGTTCGTCGAGCGCAGAATATAGTTGTCACCCTTCTAGTTTAGGAAGTATGTTTGTATGCTCATGGCGAGCTGGTGGCGTTGGGGGTTGCGATGGCTGGCGTATTCCATCTGTAAATGGTAAATATCAAAAAGCAGAAAACTTAGGCCTTTTAAATTCGGTTGTTGGAGATTGCGTTTGGGCACCTGGCCCTGATGAAAAATTCCTCATCTTTCAATCGCGTAGACCCGCCACAGGAAGTATTGGAGGCTTTTTTGAAACAGACTTGTATATTACTTTTTCATTGGGAGACGGAGAATGGTCTAACCCCGAAAACTTAGGCCCTGAGGTGAATAGTTCGGCCACAGAAAGTAGTGCCTGGATTACCCACGATGGTAAATACTTATTTTTTGCAAGCAACAGACGAGGCTCCTACGACATATATTGGGTTAGCCTAGAAAATATTCTGAAAAATACACCCAAAGAACCACTCGTTGCCTTTAATCACCTACCTAATGAGCTGGAATTTTACCAAAAATACAAAGATGCAAAGGATAACACTACCACTATTTATTTCAATTTAGAAACAGATTGCCAAGTGAAACTGGATATTTTGGACCGCGCAGGAAATAAGTTAGCTACAGTATTGGATGAGAAAAGAGCTATGGGCCAAAATAGTTTTGTTTGGGAAGGACAAGGTTTTGAAAAAGCTGAATATTTGTGTCAGTTAATTGCATCGGATCCAAGCACAGGAAACATAACCCGAGAATCAACTATCCAAGTTCTCTTAAAATAAATAATTTACCAAATATTTTATTCGTATACTTTAACCTTTAGTCCAAGCTACAGGTTATAGTATACGAAATCTCTCTAAATACATTTCTATTTTTCGCCTCAGCATCTCTCTTCATTCAACGAGCCATATTCTCCAATATAACTGCAACTTACAAGCCAACCCCTATCATTATCCAATTGCAAATGTACCTCATAGTATTTTGCAAATAATCATTATTCCCCCATAATACATTTTCAAAACTAGACCGCTTTCCTACGTTTTTACCCCCGATTAAAACCAGCCATTTTCAATACTTTTATATTCGTTGAAACAGTTCTACGGAATTTATAATCATGCATAAATATGAAAAATAGAAACAACTACTTATCTGGTTTTATTATAGCGCTATTGCTCCTTACCCAGTTTCCCTTACTCGAAGCCAAAAAGAATGAAGCCCCCAGTAAACGTCCCAATATAATTTTAATCAATGCCGATGACTTGGGTTATGCCGACCCTTCTTGTTATGGTGGCAAATTATTTACAACACCTAATATTGATTTATTGGCAGAAGAAGGCGTTCGTTTTACGGATGCTTACGTTTCTGCTCCTGTTTGTTCTCCTAGTCGCCATGGCCTGCTCACGGGAAGTTACCAACAGCGTTTTGGTATTCAGTGGAATCATGATACTTGGAAAATAAAACATCGACAAAACGAACGTGTAGTGCCTATAGACCATAAGCATATAAACCTGGCCTTTTCGGATGCTGGTTATGTAACCGCTATTGCAGGAAAATACAACCTGGAAGGATATCCTGAAACCAGCTTCGACCATGAATTTTCATTAACCTCTGCGGGTTCTAATTATTTTCCAGAAGCAGACGGCCGATATTTAGGCGTAGATGGTGTACCTAAACCAAAAGGCGGTTTTCAGATGATGATGTGGGGACCAGAACGCGAGGGTGATGAGTATTTAACCGACCGCTGTGGACGACAAAGTGTTGAGTTTATTCAAAAAAATAAAGATAAGCCGTTCTTTCTTTACTTGGCTTTTAACGCCGTTCATACACCTCTTCACGCTAAAAAAGAACATCTCCCCAAGGTAAGCCATATTCAATCAGAAGTGATGAAATTATACGCTGCCATGGCCATTTCTATTGATGAAAATGTAGGTAAGATAATTGAAGTATTAGAAAAAGAGAACCTTCGAGAAAATACGATTATTGTATTTGTAAGCGATAACGGTCCTGCTAACTCGGCTCATCTTCGAATTCCAGAATGGTGGCCCAAAGATACACCTTACCACCTACTAGGCCAGTGTGCACCTTTATCAGGATACAAAGGAACCTTGCGAGAAGGAGGCATCCGTATTCCTTACATTATCAGTTGGCCATCGCAATTAGCAAAAGGTAAAGAAATCAATCAGGCTGTAAGCACTTTAGATTTATACCCGACTTTATGTGCTGCTGCCGATGTTAAAACACCTGCCAACACACATTTAGATGGTGTTAATCTGTTGCCGTGGTTACGCGGAAATTATTCAGAGGATCCGCACAAAGCCTTATTTTGGTATGCTAACCGTATGGGTGCAGCCCGTATGGGAAAATGGAAATTTTTGGTAGAAGACAACAGGCATTATTTATTTGATTTGGAAAACGATATCTCTGAAAGTAAAAATGTGATGAAACAAAACCCTGAAGTGATGCAGGAAATATTTGAAGCCTATATTCATTTTAGAAATGAAATGCCAGCATGCCGTAACCCATTTATTCGTCCTATTGATATTAAATCTCCCGATGTAATTGATTTACCCATTATTGAAGCTAAATAATACGATCATGATAAAAAGAATATTTCTATTTTTAAGTTTGGTGCTAGCCACCCAATTAAATGCCCAAAACAAACCCAACATCCTTTGGATTATTACCGACGACCAAAGAGCTGATGCCTTGGCTTGTTTTAACGAAGCTACTACAGGCTCTAAAGAAAGCACTTTAGGCTATGTACTATCTCCAAATATTGATGCCTTTGCCAAAGAAGGTGTTTTATTCTCTAATGCCTATTGCAATTCCCCAGCTTGTGCTCCTTCCAGGGCATCTATGCACACGGGTAAATACCCTCATCATTCGGGTATATATGGTTTTGAGCAAACGCATAATGTAGCGACTCATTACAACCCCTTGGTTCCTGAAGTATTGCGCGAGCAAGGTTACAATACAGCCCGTATGGGAAAAATAGGGGTTCGTGTTTTTGAGTGGGGCCCTGGCTTAACCTGGAACGATCCTAACTTGTACAATGTGGTGGTAGACACTAAAAACAACCTACAAAAAAATGGTTTTACCGATTACTACCCGAATACCATTTACAATAAAAAATTAGGCCCTGGAAAACAAGAAGTTTGGCATTATCCAGATGGATCAAAACTTAGTTATTATACCGATAGAAAAGGAGCCGATTTGACTGAGGAAGATAAAGTTGTTAAAAAGAAGTTTGACCAAGAACAAGATATATTACGAGCGTACACACGTTCGCAAACCAATATGATTTTAGGTGGCGAAAGTCCACAGTCTGCTTCTAAAACTATTGATGCTCGAATTTGTCAATCCTTTCAAAACTATTTAAGTAACGCCAATAAATCCTATACTTCAGTTGATGGAAGAAAATTAGAAGGACCCAAAACATCAGAACCGCAGTTTATTCATTTGGGCCATCACTTCCCCCATTCGCCGGTTTTACCGCCTAAATCATTCAGAGATAGGTTTAAGGGCAAGGTGTATAACATTCCTGAATTTGATAAATCGGAATTGGAAAAATTACCCAAGCAACTACAAAGCTTATATAGTAAAATGAAAGTAGATGCTATGAATTACGATGAGAAACAACAGCTCATCCGCGATTATTATGCATTTTGTGCCTTTGGCGATTCATTAATTGGAGAAAGTATTAAGGCCTTTAAAAACTACTGCCAAAGCAATCAGCAAGAATACTTGATTATATTGGCTTGTGGCGATCATGGTTGGCACTTGGGCGAAAATGGTATCAGTGCTAAGTTTGGCCCTTACGATAAATCAAATCACACTACCGTCATTGCTGTTTCTTCGGATAAAAAGAAGTTTCCTGAAGGAAAAGTAGTGGATGATTATGTAGAGTTTGTTGACTTTGCACCTACCTTTTTTGCAGCTGCTAATATGGATATCTCCAATCAGGCCTATGCGTATTTAGATGGCTTTAACTTAGCTGATATCATCAGTGGAAAACAAAAACCTAGAGCTTATGTACTTGGAGAAATGAACCATGTATATGGCGGCAGAGCTTATATACGCTCTAAGGATTTTGCCTTTTCTATGAGAGTTAGAGAAAGTAACGCTAAGCCATCGGTAAAAACCATGGGTAAGGATATTAAATGGGCCATGGAAACAACACCCGAAAAAGCTGAGATGGCCTTATATGATTTAAGAGTAGATGCCAACGAACAGACTAATGTGGCTTATAAAAAAGAGTACAAAGCTTTGGCCGAGTTCCTCAGAAAAAAATTAGGTAATATTGTTTTAGGCGATGGCAGAGTGGAATGTGACTGGAAAAAAGAAAATGAATGGACACGAAGCGAATTTGCTCTTGGTGCTGATGACAAAACACTGAAAATACCAACGAAGATTATTCCGAAAAAATAATGTTTTAAATAAAATTCTAAAAAGGCCCTGACTAGTGATTAATTAGTCAGGGCTTTCTGTTTATAGGCAAATTAATAAGATATTAATTAATAATTGTGCATTTTTTAAGCTTAACGATAACAAAAATAACCTTTGTAGATTTTTTGTATAGTGAAAAATATCGAACTTGGAGATATACACGCCTACTTTTGAAAATTAGAATTAGCTTGTATTAAATATTAAATCATGAAAATAAAAATCTTACTTCTATTGGCTATCGTTTCTATAAATGCCTATTCCAATAGACCCTCAAAAAATGAAAAAGCACCCAATGTTATTCTAATACTTACCGACGACCAGGGAATTGGAGAATTAGCTTGTCATGGAAATCCTTGGATTAAAACGCCTAACATTGATAAGTTTTATAAAGATGCGGTTAGAATGACCGACTTTCATGTAAGTCCGGTTTGTACGCCTACCAGAGGAGCTATTATGACCGGCCGTTATCCGATAAACAATGGTGCATGGGCTACTTACAAAGGACGAGATGCCTTATCGGAAGATGCGCCAACAATGGCCAACGTATTTAAACAAAACGGCTATAAAACGGCTATTTTTGGTAAATGGCATTTGGGCGATAACTATCCCGTAAGGCCCGATGATTGTGGCTTTGAACATGTGGTTCGACATTTAGCTGGTGGCGTGGGCGAGCTATCCGATTATTGGGGAAACAATTATTTTGATGATGTTTATTTGGTAAACAATAAGCCCACTCAGTTTAAAGGATACTGCACCGATATTTGGTTTCAGGAAGCGATGAACTACATTTCGGATGCAAAAGATGAAGCTAAACCATTTTTTATTTACTTACCTACCAATGCACCACACGGTCCGTTATATGTAGATGAAAAATATGCCAAGCCATACAAACATTTAGTGGGAGACAAAATAGTGAGTGCCGAGTTTTATGGTATGATTACCAATATTGATGAAAATTTTGGCAAACTAGAGGCCTTTTTAAAAAAGAATAAAATTGCCGACAACACTATTTTAATTTACATGACCGATAATGGAAGCTCCTATGGAGTGAGTAAAGACGGAAAAGTTGGTTATAATATGGGACTGCGTGGTAGTAAAGGTTATCGCACAGAAGGTGGCCACCGCGTTCCTTTCTTTATTCGTTGGAAAGATGGCAAAGTAAAAGGAGGCCGTGATATAGCTGAAGCTACTGCACATGTAGATTTAATTCCTACCCTGGCCAGTTTGTGCCAACTGAATATTCCGGAAAGCATGAAGCTAGACGGTCTTGATTTTTCTCCTCTCCTGTTAAAGAAAACAGAAAAATTACCCAAGCGTAACATTTATGTACATAGCAGACAAGATTGGCGCCCTCCGATGGATGTTAATCAAACCTGTATTGTTAACAACAAATGGCGATTAGTAAACGGCAACGAATATTATAATATTGAAACGGATAGAATGCAGTTGAATAACCTGGCTAGTCAACACCCCACTCAAGTTCAAGAATTATTACAAGACAACGATGATTTTTTAAAAGTAAGCAAGGCCAATCCGGAATACAATGAGTTACCCTTAAACATTATTGGTAACCCTAAACAAAACCCGATTAACCTCACTATTCAGCATGCCATTGGCGAAGGGCGCGGCATTTGGAAAAGCGAGCAGGTTGCAGCAGGAATGAAAAATGTAAATAACACCCACGCACTTAAAGTGGATAGAGCCGGACAATATACCATTTCATGCAGAAGATGGCCGATAGAATGCCCTGGTAAAATATGGGGTGTACCAGCACAGAATCCTAAAGATTGGTTTACGTATAAAACGATTCAACCCCAAAAGGTGCGTATTAAAATTGCCAATCAAATCCTTGAAAAAGACATCAAAGAAGAAGATGTAGAAGTAACTTTTAATGTCTTTCTGGAAAAAGGTAAAACACTATTAGTAAACGATTTTATTGAAGGTAAAAAGCAATACGGTGTGTATTATACCTATATCACTTACAATGGTGAATAGTGATGAGTTTACACATTTGATAGAAACCGAGAAACATAAATATTAGATAAATAATCCTAATACGAATATAAAACATGATGAAAAAAATTCTAACGTTAATCCTATTCACCATACTCTTGCCTCTAAGTGCTCAAAAACCTGTAGTTTGGGTTATTAGTGATGGTGGTGAAAACATCAACGATCCTGATGATATTTCTGCCATTGCCAGTTACCTGCTGATGTCTAATAATTTTGATACCCGCGCTATTGTAATGGCGAGCACATCGCATCATTGGAATAAGGATACGCCCGACCAAGGTAAATGGGCACAGGAAACTTACGGCAAGGCATACGCTGCCGATTTGCCCAACTTAAATAAATACATCGGTGGATACCAAAAAGAAATTCGTTTTATGGAATCATCGGTAAAAGGCCAGGGCGAAAATTTTAGATGGGATAAATCCTACGATTTAAAGAACTACCCAAGCATTTTAGCTTTATATAAAGAGCTGGATAAAAGCAACGAAATCATCAACGTATTATGTTTTGGGCCACTAACGGAACAGGCTATTTTAGTCAGCTATTGTGTAGCACATAACAGGACTGATATTTTGAATAAAATTCGTTTTATCAGCCATTGGACGAGTTCTAACTTTCATGTGGGAACCATTAAAAATCCAGAACATACGCACAACTGTTTTGGCGATCCTATTGCCTGCGATTACATTAAAAAAATGGCTTTAAATGGTCGCTTTAAGTTTTACGAATGCGGAGGCATTGGCCAGTATGGTATTGTGGAGCAGGCACAAAAAGGAAAAGCTTATTACGATCTGTTTACCGAGAGCCAGCTGGGAACCATATTCCGCAATGGTAAATTCAATAAAAACCGTGTTGACGATTCAGACTGTGCAACCTATTGGGCACTATTGGGTAACTACGGCGTTTCATTAAACGACATGGCCGACAACGGACTAAACTACCCCGAAGTTGAACAGCGTAACGAAGCAGCTTTTGCGCTTCATGCCAAAGAAATGCGCAACGAATTATTACGCCGATCTAATGCTGCTGCAGGATACGACCCAAGCGCCATCAAGGTAGATATTATGGTGCCTGAACATGGTATGGCCGATCCGCATGCCTGGGTCGAAAATGATACCTTATGGTTTATTTGTGGTCACGATAAAAGTTGGGAACCGCAAGGATCTTTCCCTATGGATAGATGGGAAATATGGTCGTCATCCGATTTACGCACCTTTAAATACCACAACAGTATTCATCCTAAAGACCTGTATATTGGGGATAAACCCAACTGCTGGGCTGGCGATATTACCAAGCGAAATGGAAAATACTATTGGTTTTTCTCCAACAGAAATATTAATACAGGTGTAGCAATCGCGGATAGGATTAATGGAGAGTATAAAGATTTACTTGGCAAACCTTTACTACCTAAAGATATTGTTCCTGAACATCCATACGATCCTGAAATTTTTGAGGCTGAAGATGGTCAATACCATATTATTTTTGGTGTGGGTAAATATTATATGAGCACTTTAGCCGAAGATATGAAGAGTTTAGAATCGGAACCTAAACTAGTTCCTATTCAATACGAAGACGGCAAGGAGTTTAGATCGGAAGATAAACCTACTTTATTTAAGCGGAAGGAAAAGTACTACTTGGTATTTGGTGCTCGTTATGCTATGTCGGATGATTTATATGGCCCTTATACCTTTAAGGGAGCTTTTTTAAGCGGTGGACATACCAGCTTTTTCGATTGGCACGGACAAAAGTATGTATTGCAGGAAAACCACGATATATGTGCGTTCTTTAGAGGAGCCAGCTTAAAGCCGGTATTCTTTAACCCAGATGGAACTATCCGTATTCCTAAAAGCGATAGTTGGTATCCAGGACCTGGCCGTCCGTTTAAATTTGACAATAGCACCATGGGCTGGAAAGCGCTAAGAGGATCCAATGTATATATGAACAATGGTGTTTTAGCAGGTAAAATTACAGAACCCAAAGCGCTTATTCAGAGTGCTCCTTGGTTGTTTACCAATACCGAAGGTCTGTCGAAAATAACCATTAAAATACGTAATAACAGTTATGCAAATCATTTAAAATTGGCGGTTTACTCCAGAAATATGGATGGCGATTTTTGGAGAAATGCCACAGATCCTGTTGATTGGAGCACCCAAGAATGGATTAGTGTTCCTATTTCTTCCAACGATACGGAATATCAAACCTACACCATCTCTTTATCCAAGTTTAAGCAGGTGAACGAAAAGCTAATGCAAATAGCAATTCAACCAGCCGTAAATACCTATAACGGCACCTGGGAAATAGATGAAGTAATAGTGGAGTAAAGGCTCAGTTATAACAGTTGAAACTGAACATAAGATTAATTGATAAGTAAGAGACAGGTTTTATTTTAAATCCTGTCTCTATTTTTATTTGACCTTTGGCCTTTATAATCCTAAAACCTCTAGACCCTTTGTGCAGCTCATTACCATTGTACCTTTATACCCATGGATATTTGAACCCTTTTTGTATAAAAAAAACATCTATGATTTTATAATCACTTTTGTTCCATAATTTCCCTTCTCTGTTTTAAATAACAAATAATAAATTCCTGAAGTAAAAGCACTCACATCAATACCATCTTTTATTTGAGAAGCATCAAGTTCTTTTAATATCGCGCCATTAATACTATATAACACCACTGTTCCACCGTTAAAATTACCTATATTAATAGTGTCAGTTGCTGGATTTGGATAAATATTTACGCCGTATATCTTTTTAATATCTTCTATACTAGCAGGAGGATTTTTAAGGTCAAAACGTCGTATGTACATCCACGATCCATATGTACCTCCCCAGTTTAAAACATGACTCACACCCCAAGAAACTCCAGACACTGGAGAATTATTAGATGTTTCTGATCTATACAAACCTGCAGCTTCAGGATAGGTAGAGTTACGCGGATTTTTTAAAGGAAAATCAACTTTACCCATGATTTCAAAATTTATACCATCCGAAGAATATTGTGTTGTACCGTATTCAGGTCCATCTTGGTGTAACATAATACCCAAGCCTTCTCCAGAATGCCAAACACAAACTTCATGTCCAGTATTTGTAATAGGGTTATAGGCTGACTTAACATACGGTCCGGTAACATTATCCGCAATAGCAACACCCCATTTAACTTGTTTATTACTCGTTCCCCAAATTTGAGTATCGTAACTACAAACGGCTGATTCATTACCTTCACCTTTGTAATACATATAAAATTTACCTTTAAAATAAATAATACATGGGTCGTGTACCGTATTTTTATCAAATGCTACTGATTGTTCAGATGATGGAGAAAGGATAGGGTCCTCCAGTTTAGTCCAAGGTCCATCTGCTGAGCTTGAATAAGCCATAGCAACGGTATTATTGCTATTTAGGTTTTCTTCAGTATCTGAAGCTTGATAAACTAGATAAAATATATTATCGTGGTAAAAAACTTCAGTAGTAAAAGCTGACCTGTGGTCGTATGAACCTTCTGGTCCGCGTGCAACCGCTACACCTTGTTCCGTCCAATGATAACCATCTGTTGAGGTAGCAAAATACAAGTCGTTTAAATCCCATGCCGATACCTTACCGACTCCGTTAGTTAAACTATAAGAATACCAGACATAGTATTTACCATTTACTTTTAATACTGAACTTGGATCACGTCTTGTATAATAATCATTCGGAGCTAAATCACCGGTTAAATCTCTTACCTCAAATTCTAAATTCCAATCTGGATTATCTGTTGGAATATCAACATCACAATTACCGCTTGATTGATGCGCTTCTAACCTTAATGTAGCTGCGCTTTTTGTTTGAGAGAGCACAACTGTTGTAACAAATAACAATGTAGCTATTGTAAATATTTTGTATTTCATTTTTTAAAATTTAAGGTTTTTACAAACTACACCACAATAGGCAACTTTAATTCTTACCTCATCTGATTTAGGATCCTGCTTTTCTGCTGGCTCTGCAGAAAATGTTTTATTTCCGTTATAGAAAGTAGCTCTCATTGATATAATTATTTGTTACACGGTATCTCACAGAAATTAATCCATGCAGGTTTTATACTTATACTATAAGAGATGTAATTTTGAAATAATGAATTTTAATACAACATGATGAACAGCCCTTATTATAATTCTTGAAAACAAAAATAATTGGAGAGAGGTGCAATATTAGGGGGTGTTTTGATAAAAGAAGCAGGGGAAAAAATATAGTTATCAAACACCCTCTATAAGTCTTTCAGGTATTTTTTTTTACGCACCTTAATTCTGATTATATCACTTGCAGTATTTTGTAAACGCGCCACTCAATTTTCATAATTCTCGTAAAGGCCTGAATCATTTCGTCCAGGAATTTCCTTCTTCATATTAAATGTAATTTGAAACCAAAATTCCACTATAAGTGATGCGCTACCAATTCAACGGCTTTGTTGTGAGTTATTGACTTTAAAAGGTTCTAGGTAATTTATTATATGTAGGCTATTCTATTTTTCAATTTTAATCTTTTTACTATTTTCATGTCTAAACTCCATTAAAGCATTAAGTTCACTTTCAATTTTCTTTTCCCATTGGTCATAAACTTCAATCTTTCTGCCCCCATTACTTTCATTCTGAAACTGGGCTCGTTCTTCGGTAAGTTCTTTTGTTATTTGACTATTTATTTCTTCAACAATTTGAATTCCTTGCGTAATTTTCTTTCTATTAACGAGTAATTGTTTCCTGAATTTTCTCGCATATACTTCTGAGAGGTCGAATAATATTTGTTGAAACCGAATGAAATTTTGCTTGTCAGTCGCATTTTTGTTTAACCAGGAAGCATTCATATACATTATGTTTTCAACTTTCTTATTGAAGTTTTTAGTCATAAAATCTAAACCCGTTACAGAGTAATTCATAGAAAACTGAGCGAAACAGGGATTTGAATCTGAAGACTCAATATCAAGTTGAAAATCTGATTCTGTTAACCTGTCTGTTGAACTCCAAATTTTCTCATATTTATTATTCGATTGTCCATTTACAGCATAGCTAAAAGACAGCCCAATCATTAGTATTACAAATGTTATATTATTCATTTTCCTTTTTTTCAAGTTTATATGTGACGATAAATTGGATATGCTGCCGTGCTATTATCTAATACTATTTAAATATACTTCCAACATGGTATATCCATCCGATGAAACTTTATTTCTATCATCAGGATTTAACTTATCCATGTTATTTTTATCCTCCCATTTGTCAGGCATGCCGTCATGGTCTGTATCTTTTGGAGCAGGCATACTTTTTAGTTGAGGCCACCCACCCACATCATGTTGTGTATCAATAATTCCACATACAACCTTAGCATCAGAAACTTCATGCTGCCTTTTGTAACTTTCTCCCTCGTAGAATTGCTGAGTCGATGAATTAAAAATTACAGTAAAGAGGATTAGGCCTGTTAATATTGTTTTTCTCATTACATTAGTTTTAGGTATTGTAGAATGCTTCATACATCTTTAATATGGCAGGGGTTAAGTAATTAGACCAGAAATATAACGATGCCAATAGAGAGAAAACAATAAAAAAGCTCTCCGCCCTATGCGAAACATTCCTCTGTCCCTTTAATTTTTATACCTTTTTCGCCCCTTTCTTATAAGCTCTTAAGCTTTCTAATAAAACCGAAGTAAGAATAAGCGAACCTCCAATTATAGAACTCATATCAGGATATTCATTTAAAAAGAAAATACCCACCAGAATTCCGTAGATAGGCTGAGAACTGCTCATAATACTGGCCGATGCCACCGAGAAGTTATTGAAAGTATATAAAAACAAGGTATGCCCAATAGCGGTAGTTACCAAAGCCAACGCAATTAAAGGCGCTAACTGGCCTGCGATAATTTGGATATCGAACACAGCATAAAAGGGCAAAAGACAAATGGCAATTACGGCTAACTGGTACATCATAACAATGGAGCCGTTATAATTACTCACTTTATTTTTGGTGATGATATTACGCAATGAATACAGCAGTGCCGATAATACCCCCATGCCAATGGCCTTAAAATAGTCATTTTCAAAATCGAATTCGGGCACTAAAAAGTACACGCCCAACAGTACCAAAGCACCTAATAATATCTGTATTTTCTGAAATCGAGTTTTCAGAATCAGCGGTTCCAGAAAGGAAGTAATAACGGGGAAGGTAAACATAGAAAGCATTCCGATAGCCACGTTTGAAAGTCGCAAAGCATAAAAATAGGTGAGCCAATGCAACCCCATCAACAGACCGCTTAAAGCTAATATTCCTCTATCCTTCTTTTCTATACGAAGATTAAAACCTTTCCACTTACAAAATAAAAAAAGCAATATACCCGCTATTAATGCTCTGATGCCAATGGTAATGGTTACTGGCATATCAATATAACGCCCCAAAGGACCCGAAGTACTGATGAGAAGAACTGCAATATTGAGTTCAATCAGGTTTTTTATATTCGTATTTTTAGTCATGCTAGCACCATTTTTTCAGGATCAAAAATAGCATTTTATATGGTTTGCGTGGTGAAGGGTATGAATTTATACTTTGAGTCCTTCAGACTCCTAGTTTTTATTGATTTTTTCCCAGTGCTTCGCACTGGACTATTGCATTAAGACCTTTGGCCATTAAACCCCATCAATACGCATCCTCATGATAACGCTGCTCTTTTAACAGCTTACCCATGCTGGTGGCATTTGAACTGAGCATGGCCGATAAGGTGCTTTTTACTTCTGTAGCCATATCAATAGAACCACATACGTAAATGTGCGCATCCTGTTGTAGCCAGTTGCTTATTTCTCCCTTATAATTGGGCAATATATCTTGTACATGCAGCCTTTTATCTCCATCACGAGAAAATACAACATCTAGGTTTTTCAGGGTATTATCCAGTTTATAAGCAGCCAACTCTTTTTCGTACAAATAATCGCTTTGGCTGTTTTTATCACCCCAAATCAACCAGCATTTATTTTTAATATTACGATGTTTATAGTTCTGCAAAAAAGCCATGATTGGTGCTATTCCTGTTCCCACCCCAATCATAATAATAGGCTTTATACTTTCAGGAAGTCTGAATTCTAGGTTTGAATAATGCTTGAACGACAAAGCGCTTCCTTCCTTTAATTTCTCGGTTATCTGGATGGAACCAGCACCTTCGTGTTGACTATTATTAAATAAAAAGCGAATGGCCTTAACGGTGAGATGAATTTCGTTGGGATGCGCATCGGTACATGAAGCAACAGAATAAAATCGACTTTTAATGCGTGGTAATACTTGTTTTATCTGATATGTTTCTAGCTCAGTAGGAAAATCATTTAACAGGTCGATAAAATTAGCCTTTGAAAAATATTCCTTGGCTTTTATTTTATCATCCATCATGGCTTTTAACTTTTTATCCGCAGTAAGCAACTGATATTGTGAGGCCGTTTTTCTGGTTAAGGAAGTCAACTCTACTTCTTTTTTTAAATACGGATATAAGTCGGGTTGCAACTCATCGCCCAACTTCATATATAAGTCTTGTACAATCCAATCAGGGTTTTCAGGCTTAATTTCAATGGAGTCGCCAGGCTTAATTTCATTGATTGGCTCATCCGATTTTATAACCAGATGATAACACGGTTTATCCGATGTCTTTGACAAGCGTTCTACCCGATGAACCCTTGCTCTGTACTCCTGCGCGATATCCATATGCATATCCGCTAAGTGGCTATTTTCTGAATGCTTTGGTAAAAGCGCCTGTGTAACTGTTTTGATCCATTCTGAAGCATACTCTCCAAAATCAGCATCACAATGTACCGAAGGAACAAAGGCTTTAGCCTCAAGTTGGGTCAGCTTGGATTCTAACAATTTACCTGCCTCACAAAAGTGCTCGTAAGAAGAATCGCCCAATGCACAAATGGCATACTCTAGATGCCCTAGCTGCGATGCTTCTTTATCCAAGTAATTGAAAAAAGCATTCGCCGAAGAAGGAGGAACACCTTCCCCATCGGTACTCATCACCACCATTAACTTACTCAACACCGTCAGTTGACTCAAATCCATCTGCGCCATATTCTCGCATCTAACCTGAATATGATGTTTTTGTAGATAATGCTGTGCCTTTTGTGCTACTAGCTTTGAATTACCCGATTTGGTAGCGTACACAATCAACCAATTCTTTTGAATAGTACCTGCTTGCCCTTTGCTGTTTGCTTTACCTTGCCTAGGCAATTTAAACTTAGTCTGGGCTTTTTGTCGCCTATACCACAACAACGTACCGGTTACAGGCAAGGAAGTGGCTATTAAACAAGCTATAAAATACAATATAAGACTTGGCCATCCCAAAATTTCACCTGTATGCAAAGGCAGCGACAAAGCAATAAACTGCTCACTAAGACTTTTATCTTTAAATAACTCCAGGTGTTTAAGCTCCCCTTTTTTGTTTAATTCCACCACATCCGGTAGTAAAGCTCTTAAAAAATTTTCGCGGTTAATCTTACTTACTTTTATCCAATTATTTTCTGAATCAGGTAGGTTTATGGTAGTGATAGCTGAGTAAGGAAGTAGCTCGTTACAAACCAATACTATGCTATCTAAAGATAAAACATGCTGATTTAACTCCTTTGTCTCATCCTCCTTTTGCTCGATTATTTTGGCCAATGAGGCAGCAAACGAAGCGGATAATTCATCATTGACTTCTGTATTATCATCTGATGACCCCTGCGATATTACAGGACTTCCTCCCATACTTACAATAAGCGCACTTTTTACCCACGGGAATGCCACATACAAACCCATTACTGAAATCAATAATAAAATAGGGATGGAATAAAAGCCCAATACATTATGTAAGTCTAGTATAAATCGAGAAGTCCCTTCTTTTCTTTTAATCCATAAAGCTCTTTTTATGGCTTTCCACCTTTGAGGCAACCATAATATAAAGCCAGAAAGCAGCATAAATACAAATATTAAAATGGAATACCCTACCAATGTGCGCCCAATATTACTTAGCAGCAAATTTTTATGTAAGGATAATACCACATTAAAAAAGCCGCTTAATACAGTGTTCCTTCCACCTAACGATTCTCCTGTATATGGGTTTATATATAAAAAACCGGAACTAGTTCCCTCTATATCTTTATAATAAAGCTCTATACTTCTGTTTTTGGCATCATAATAGGTAAGACTGGTCATTTCAAGTCCTTGTTGCTCTAATTTATCGGCTATAACATTCAGAGGTAAACGCTCTTGTTCCTGAGCTTTTACAAATACCTTATTGTAATTGATGCCATTTTCAATTTGTGTACGAAAGGTATATAATGCGCCCGTTAGGCAAACCATAAAAATGACGATACCTGCAAACAGACCAAGATATAAATGCAGTTTACTTATTATTCTTTTAAACACTAAGAAAGGATTTATTTGAAGAATTATTACTAATAATTAGCTACTGTTATAGGAAGTTATTAAAGTAGAATCCAAAGAATTTAATCAGCCCTCAAAAGCTTTAAATAATGTCAGAGTAACTTATTGAGGTGCCAATTAAGTTGATGATTAGATATGTCTTATTTTAATGTTCGCTTCTAAAAACTACATCTTTTACCACATTTAAATATTGCTGGTATTCTTCATCCGATAATATGGTTTTGATGGCTTCCTTACGGCTTTTATCAAACTGTTGCCAGTATGCTTTTGCTGCCTCGTGGTCACCATGGTATTTATCGTGTGCTCCATTATACGATTTTTCAAAAGCTTGATTAATGGCAACCACCATATCATACTTTTTATCTGTTAATTGAAGTTCCGATTTTAATTGCGCCATAATTTTAGAAGTATACCCCGCTTTACCAGGTATGTTTTTCTCCATAAAATCGGCATAAACTAGAATCTGTTCTGCATTTAAAAACTGACTCATTTTTTTTTCTTGAGCGGCATAAATCTGATTCATCTTTGGCAACATAGTTTCTTTGCTCATGGTTCCCGCCGAACGTGCTGCTGCAAACGCTTCTTCCAACTTGGCTTGATGTGAGGCTGTTATTTTATCAAACTGACTTTCTTGTTGTTTACTTAAGTTAAGCTCTTGTTTTAGTTTAGCGTAATCTGGTCCTTTTCGTTTCCTTTGCTCCGAGCTACATCCTAACATGCCAATTATAAGGAATGATGCTATTATTATCTTCTTCATGATATTTTGTTTTTACTATTTTGTATAAATGATGAAATACCTCTGGTTTGTCTTCCAGAGGTATCTTTTAATAGTTATATTATTAATATTTAAGCTTTTATTAATACACACCAATATAAAATGAGCTTGCGCCTGTTTTTACCGATGCACCTATTTCAAATCCATCGGCACTTTCCGAAGAAGAATTAAAGATGTATACATTACCATCTCCCCCAACTGGAGCTAGAACCATAAACATTTTACCATCTTCAATAACAACATTTTGATATTCTAATAAATAAAGGTCGGCAGGAACATTTAAGGCAACGGCAGTTTTATTAACTAAATCAACTCGAGCAACTCCCCAGTAAATATTCTGATAATCACCATCAGTTGAAATATATTCATCTACATCGTAATACGTTACATAACCTATGCCGTCTGCTACATAAAACCAGCCTGTTGATGCAATATTTTGTCCCAAAGCTTGACTCAGGTTAAATGAATAACTATCGTCATAACTTCCATTACTCAGCTTTAAAAAATAAGTATCCTTATCCTGTACTGCATGCACCAAAGGACCAGAACCTGTTAATTGATACACATCTCCATCCTCATTAATATGCATCGAAGGTGTTCTGTAACCATTGGTTGCTCCTACTACACCACTTACTCCTGATTCTACAAGAACCGGATTTTCTAAAGATGGATAATCTACCACTAGCGTTTGTATATTTAAATGGTTTCCTCCAATTCGCAAACCATCTTCGTTATACTCAAACTTTTGTAAACCGTAGTATACCTTACTACCTGCAACTACTGGTGCATCAATTCTGAATGTATAAAAATCATTATCTATGTCTGTTTGACTTTTAGGAATAGTAAATTCCTGAATAGCACCAAAAGAAAGATCCTCTAGGTCCACCGACATAATTCTAGCGGTCGCTTTTTCCTCCACATAATTACCTGCTGCATCTGTAATAGTTTCGGTAGATACATTATGCAATAATGCGGTTGTGTTGTTCACCGGTTTCCACCTAGGGTGCACTGTACCAATGGCATATTCGGCAGCTGCTTCATTCGTCATTTTAAAGTTGGTATTTTCGCCCACCGAAAACTTAGCCAAATCAGCACTACCATAATCCATATTGAATATATGTCCGTCGTTTACCGAAAATAAACGTGCCGCAACAGTCGATTGAATTTCATATCCATTGGCTGCCACATTTATATCCGTTCCTGTGGTTAAATCGGTAAATCCTTGAATATAGGCTGTTGCTGTTCTATCTCCATTGTTAATTTCCTGGGCTAGAGTATATATCTTTGTTGGGTCAGGATTCTCTCCTGAAGGTGTATCATCATTATCATCGCTACATGCGATATTTAAAAACAGACTCCCTAAAAAGGCAGCTACTACAAAGGGCTTAAATAGTTTTGTATTCATGATTATTATTTATTATTAATGAATTGAATAATTGATTTTTAAATAGATAGCCCTACCTGGTTTTTGCAGGGCAAAATTGTCGTATAGGGTTTGGTTGAAAATATTTTTTGCATCCAGACTAATGGAATAATGATTCTGTGGAAACCTTATTGTTATGCCAACATCATGCGAAAATTGCGTAGGTATAATATCCTTATTGGCCGAACCGAAGCTGGCATAGTTTCTATAGTACTCGTGTATGTATTTGGCTGAGTAGGATAATTGTGTTATCGACTGGTTAAATAATAAATCGTTAAAGCGATAATTTACCCCGTAATTAAAGTAAAAGTAGGGCTCGTTTCTTAATCGGTCTCTGTAATAGGCGTACTCTGCTCCATTTTCATCAAACTGGGTATTAAATCTGGCATTTAACACAGAAACAGACATTCGCAAATGGAGGTTTTTATCGTAGGTATAATTCATATCTACATCCACACCAGTGCTCAATACATCTTCTAAATTTTCAAAGGCATAATCTTCATCACTCACAGAATTAGCTTGACGAATCATATCTTTTGTATCACGATAAAAGAAATTTGTATTTACAGCTAAGTGATGCTTTACAAATGGCGAAGTGGAATAATTAAGACCAACATTAGCATTAATGCTGCGCTCTGGCTTTAGATTGTAATTGGTGCTAATATTCTCCGCATTGTTCCCGAATATTTCTTGAGATTCTGGCAGTCTTACTCCATTCTCTGCCGAAATCTGTAATCTAAGTTTCTCGGCAAACTTGTACGAACTGGCAAAACCAAACCCTGTGTTCTGATATTTATTGGTAACCTGCTCTTGCTCAATAGAGCTAGTGCTTGAGTTTCGAAATAAGGCATTTACATTTTGAGCATAATACTTCACAAAAAAAGAAGACTTAACATTCGGAACAAGCTCATTCATTTCAAGCGTTAATCCTGCCACATTTTTAATATATCCTTTATCGTCTAAAAGTTCTCTTTCTTTGGGAGTTAAAAGCACATCATCACTCGTTCTATTAAAATCGGTTCTGATGTAATTGCCGCCTACATGCAACTTACTATTTATCTGATAGCTAACATTGAAGCGGTTTATAAGTGATGTTTCTATATCTTCATTCAAAGTAGGGTCACCAGCTTCGCCAGGATTGGTAAAATCGATAATATCACTTTTAATTAAGCCAGTCCAATCGTACTCATTGGAGGTAGTATCAATAATCTGACGATTTAAATGAGAATACATACCAAATAAATTCACATCCAAGCCCTCTGTTAAAAAGTCGGATTTGATATAATTAAGACTGGGTGCCAATGTTGACGATTCGTACTTACGCTCACCATAAACCACTTCCATGGTAGATCCTGTTTGAATCTCCTTATCCATATCCGAATAAACCAAACTCAGCAAAAATATATCTGCCCAGCTTTTTTCTGTAAAACCAATATCTACTTTGGTTCCATATGATTCATAAGCGTCATTAAATCTTTCCGCATCAATATATTTAATTCTTCCCAACGCTGGGTCGCCATCATAGGCACCTACATCTCTTACTTTATAATTGTTATCGGAATAATTGTAAAAAGCATTTCCCTTGAGGGTAAAACCTGTTTTTTCATCTCGCCATAAACCATTTACTGAAGCCTGATGTGTGTTAAACGAACCTAGGGAGTATGAAAAATCCATATCATTTTTAGTCCCTCCATGCGTAACAACATTAACCGCTCCACCAAGTGCATCATTACCCAAATTAACGGGAACCACACCTTTGTACACCTCAATACGTTCGATGGAAGAAGGAGGAATGCTATTTAGGGAATAAGACGCTCCATAATAATCCATTGGAATACCATCGATAAAAAAACGGATAGCATTACCTGTTAATCCGTTCAGGTTATATGAAATACGCGAACCAAGTCCTCCCGTTTGCTTTACCTGAATACCCGCCATTCGATCCAACAGCTCATTGGACTGCACATTTTGTAACGAAGCTCCTTTAGTTTCAACAGTATTTACGGCAAAACCTTTTTGTTTAATCAGGGTAGATTTACTGTTGGCACTAACTACTACTTCATCTAAATCTTGCGAGCTTTCTTCAAGCGTTTGACGAATATTTAAACTTTTTCCATTAACTAAGTTTATATCAACCGTTTTTTGCAGGTAACCTATACTTCGGATGGTTAAATCGGCTTTTCCTGAATGCTTTGTAACGAGTAAAAATGCGCCATCAATATCAGTAACAGTACCATCTTCAGAATTATTAATGGCTACGGTAGCAAAAGAAACGGGAAGTCCCTTAGTGTTTTTAATTGTTCCTCTTATTGTGCAAGAATTGTTTTGAGCCCATGCAGTATTACTGACTATGCCACAAACCACAACAAGCATAATGCGATAACAAAATAGTTTCTTCATCTTTTCGTTCGTCCCTCTTCCTTAGAATTAATCTAAATAAATATTGGACAAATGTAGATGAGAGACAAAGCGAGGACAATACCTACTTATAGGTAATTAAGTTGGTTAAATGAGTTATTCGAATGCAAGAAATTAATAAAAAGACACAGTAAGAAGCTCACTAAGAGTGTCTTTAAATATTTTTATTGATAACTATATATAGGGAGAAGCATACGAAAATTATAAAATTGATGATTCATTATTATTTCGCATTATTGAGGTATTACTATCGCACACCTCCACAAAACTAAGTATCTCAAGATAAATACGCTTACAATTTCCCTACTCGATCCTGGACAATAAATTTCACCAATACTTGCAGCCTTTTAAACCGTATAAACTGTACCGTGCCCCTTTTATAAACAGGGAACAAACTACTTCGTAAACCCTTCTTTGGCTAATAATAATTTTAACTCCGCTACCAACGCTGGATTTTCTTCGGCAATATTTTGAGTTTCTTTTTCTACTGACTGGTGATTGTATAACTCAAGAGCTCCATCTTTGTGAACGGTTAGTCGATGCGTGGCTGTTCGAATGGTAGTAAAACTACCTTTATAGGCAATGGCATAATGTCCCTGTTGACTAGCATTGGACAAGAATGGCTTTAAAGAAGTACCATCCACAAATTCGGGTTTATTAATTCCTGTTAGCTCACATAGCGTTGGAAATATATCCAATGTAGAAACTACTGCATCCGTTTTTCCTCCAAGCATTTTTTCATTGGGTGTATACACAATCAATGGCGAACGCAAGGACTCTTCAAACAAACTATGCTTACCCCAAATGGCGTGCTCACCCAAATGCCAGCCATGGTCGCCCCAAAGTACAATAATGGTATTTTTATCCGCCCCTGTCTTTTTAAGTTCATCCATAATTAAACCCACATGCATATCGGCATAACTCACGCAAGCTGCATAATGACGTCTAAGCTCATCGGCAAATTCTGCATCATCATTAGGGTTCTTACCCCAACGATTATACTTCATAAATTCGCCTGATTTATGCCAAGTGGTTTTTCCTTTAGGCTTTATCGGGTTTTCAATGGCAGGAAGTTTGGCATTTTTGTAATACTCCATATATTTTGCAGGAGCACCAAATGGCAAGTGCGGTTTTATAAGTCCTATGGCTAAAAAGAAAGGTTTATCCCCAGCAGTCAAACTCTTTAATTGCTCGATTCCTTCTTGCGCTATAGCTCCATCCGGATAAATATTATCATCACCTTCAGTACTTTGGTAAACATCCATTTCGTTGGCTTTCACCCTTATTTCTCCATGCGCCAAACCATGCATAACACCTCGTGGATGCTGCCATTCGGCCACTGGTATCAAATGCTTATCCCAAGCATTTGGTATCTCAATTTGCGTACTATCATTCCAGTCAACTCCACCTCTACCTCCAGGGTGGTGTGAAACCTTACCCACAGAAACTGTGGTATAACCATTTTGCTTAAACCACTCTGGCATAGAAGGTGTCACTTCTTTTCCCTGAGCAATATCCTTAGCTCGTAAAAATAAGGCATTGTTACCTCCTGGTCCGTATGTGCCAGTCAGCAAGGTATATCTTGAAGGGCCACAACTGGGTGCATTTACATAGTGATGCTGAAAAGACCTGCCTTTTTCTGCTAAAGCATCTATATTTGGAGAATGCACATAGTCCTTACCAAAAGATTTCAGTTCAGGACGCAAATCATCAATGCATAACAATAAAACATTTGGCTTTTGCTGCTTACTTTTTGATTTTGCAGTACAGGAAGACAAAATGATAATAGCAAGTGCTATAAAAGGGAATAATACTTTCATAATAGAAAAAATTCAAAATCTTAATATTCTGATTTAAACAAGAACATACACTCAGACTATGTCTGTTTTAGTTGTTTTTAAGCCATTCTTTAATTTTGATATCTAACTCTTCTACTCTTAATTGAGTGGGTTCAATATCATCTAGCTTAACTACTTTACCTCTCGTATAACCAACATACTCCATCCAACCTTTCGACCTTAATTTTCTTCGTTCTGAGACATATAGATATAAGGAATCTTTTTTTAGCTGATGAATAGTTGGGTAAGGCTCTCCAACTTCTACTTCAGGGTACAAATCCATCAATATTTTTTTAGCCATTAAAAAATGTCCTGCCTTATCGGGATGCACACCATCTGGAATAAAAGTTGAATCCTCACGTAAAGCTTTTGTTTTAGCCAGTATAGGATTCAAATAGTGGTGCAAATCAATGACCGGAACCTGCTCGCTTTTCTGACTCAACAACCAATCTGCAAATTTGCCCAACACTTCGTTGTATTTGTAATAAGGAGCTTTATAAGAATGCCTCTCACCGTCTTTCGATGTTTTATACTTAACTATTTCAGAATCGAAAATGGTAGGCGTAGATAAAATTAGACTAGCTCCACTATTCTCTACTTTCATTTTTAATTCTTGAATGCCTTTTTTGTAAGCATCAAAACGTCCTTCATCCCAATTAGAAAACAAACCGTCGTTCATTCCATAACAAGCCATCACCACATCTGGCTTTATTTTGGCTAAAGCCGAATCAATACGACTATGTATGCAAGGACGTGGAAAAGGATGGTCGTCTTCAGATGCCCCGTTAACCGTTTCGCTAGACAAGCCAATACTGATAATATCAAGTTTTTCGTGAGGGTAATTCTTTCGTAAGTAATACTCTATAAAACCAACATACTGACCGTTTTGAGTAATACTATTTCCAAGAATCATTACTTTTTTATGGTGTAGAGGTCCCACCTCTTTTTTAGTAGAAGTACAAGAAGCCAGTATAAAAGCGAATAGAATAAGCGGCAATAATTTCATTAGATTTTACTTTTCAAGGGTTTAATCCGTAATATTAACAATAAGATTTTGAATATTATAGTCTAATAAAAAATAGTAAGGCAAGTATGTTAGCTTATTCAACATCAAAATTATTTTTTATATCTAGGTAAGACACGAAAATAAGACGTATTAAAAGATGCTTTACACTCTTCCCATTCGTATTTTCGTGTCTTTAACCTTAATACTCTTAAACACTTAAAGTAGCTTCTTCGTTGCTTATTTATAAAAATCAGAAATTATCTTTCTTCCATTTTTATGATAATCCCATAGGTACTCACCAGTTTTATCGATACATTTTTGACCGAAATGATGTGGTAAAACAGAGACCAAAGGATATCCAGTTTTTCCTTTATACATGGCTAAATGTTGTAACCACTTTTCTTCCGTAATCCCTGCTGTATCGTTTCCTCCAATATGGTCGAGATTAATACCACGGCCAGGGCACGATTTTAAACTTACTTCGTAGTGCATTTTTACGCGGGATGGCCAGTCATACTTGTTATTAATCCAAATATCATTGGTTCTGATAACATCGGCATGTTTGGCAAAGAAGATATCAGGTACATGAAACTCCATCTCAATATTCTTGTCAATATCTTTGGCTGCTCGATAAAGCTCTTTATGAATAAAAATCATGTCGGACTTGGTGTTATAAGACATATCGATTTTAAACTTCATCACGCCCATTTTATAATAACGATAAATCACTTCTGCGGCAAATTCATAAATATCTGCTCGAGGATTTAACCAACGTTCTGCTTTAGGATCGGATGCTTTGGTTGAACGCCAATCGCCCAACATATCGGGATACTTTTTCGCATAGGTAGAGTTGTGATGAATCTTCGGAAAAGCAATCCATAACCCAGGTGTAAAACCTTTCTCCTGAATCATCCCCATAGTCTTCGCAAAATTTGGAAAGGTCTTTGGGTCTGGAACCCATGAACCAAAACCTGATTCAATGCTGCCATCAGGAAATAAACCCCAACCGTGATCCAACGTCATCTTACCTTTAGGATATCCCAAAGCGATGACTTTATCCAAATAATCCTTTACAAAATCGTGGGTTAATAATTTAAAATGACCTCTCCGTACTTTGGATTGTATTTTCTGTTCTACCCAAGTGCAATATTCAACATCTTCCCAAAATTTAGGAACAGTTTTAAGGGGCATAAACCTGAGCTTTTCAAACATCAGGGTATTGTATTCTTTCCAGGCTTCATCTCCTTTTCCACTTTCGTCTATATACAATTCTTGCCCCTCAGGAACATAAATGGTTAACGTTTCCTTGCCATCAAACTCAAATACAGAATGCTCTAAACCAAAGGTGGTCATAAACCCAACAAACTTCCCGTTGGCATCCATTACAACAGGTGAACCTGAAATTCCACCACAATTAATAGTAAAGGGATTGTGCGCAAAGGCCTCACTCCGCAAAAAGTTATAACCTGTCCCTTTTTCTTCGGGTTTGCCAGAGCTGTTATACGGAACTAGCAATGGTGCCTGAACCTTTATTTGAACCTTCTCAATATCGCGTTTGGCTTTTGCAATGCTTCCTGTAGCATAACCATCTTCCGACTTTTCTATTTTAGATTTTTGTGGCGTTTGAGCCGAAACAGCATTTGCCATTCCAATTCCTGCCATTCCTAAACCTGCTTTTTTTATAAAACTTCGTCTATTTGTCATCTTTAACTTTTCATGTATTTACTTAGCTAAAGATGGTAGTTAAGAAGATTTTTTAGATATATGGGAGTACATTACATGTGTGTTTGCGTACAATTTTAAAAAATACAACTTCTAGAACCCTATAAAAACTCATTGTGCAAAAGCTTCTTGATTTATCGTCTTTTGACAAGTCGGATTTTACGCTAAGATCAATCAGTAAAAAAGTAAAATATAAACCCCAAAAAAAATAGCGCATTTTTCAACTCTAGAAGTTAAAAAAATGCGCTATAACTAAACTTTTTTTTTGGAGCGAATAGAAATTACTATTCTCCAATAAATCAACTTCGTTTATGAGAGTTCTACTATCCCTTATTTAGGAAATTCTAAAACCTTACCAACAACATTTACATCATAATTAACAAAAGTGTTCCAGTCTCCATGTAACCACAATAAAGCTTTATAACCTTCCTTGGCCACAACGATTGGTCGGATATTACGTTGTGTTGAACCTGATGTAATAGCTTCCCATGGAATGTTTGAAATATCGTCGCTTGCACCAATAGTGGCACCATAAATTTCGTGTTTACCTCCCAAATCTTCTCCCGTTGAAGGATTTACATCCGTTGAAATATACACTTTAGTAGGATCTTCTGGGTCAAAAGCCATGAGGCCAGTATACGAGCTTTCTACATAATACAAGCAGTTTCCTGCATAGGCAATTTCTCTATCGTTCCATTTTTCTCCATCCCATGAGGCAATTCTGTAACGATGGTCACTATTGCTTAAATACAAAGAATATCCAATATGAGGATTTCCATTTGCGTCTTGTCCCATGGCACAAGTCCAACCACTATTAGGTACACTTTCGCAACCAGCTGGTTTCAATTTAGTTTCGCTTCCCTTATAAATTTTTTCTCCTTCAGATGTGCGCAATGGACCATCCTTTAAATCCTTTATCTTAGTTCCATCCACAGTGTAAAATGCACTATCTCTATACTGCGCATAATAAACGCTATTTCCGTACTGACGCGGATGCGCATCGGTATATGAAATACCAATCGTATTTTCATCTGGTTGAGCATATCTACAATAAGGACGCTGACGACCAGTTACATCATTGGCTATAAAATGAGTTCTGTTACCCCAAGTTTTTCCTTCATCATCAGAAGTAATAAATGCTGGATTATAGGTTTCCCCATCACGATATAAGTTATATAACTTGCCTTCATTTTTTAAATAATAAAGGTTCATATAAGTCACCCCTCTATGGTCATCGTACTCATGATTATGTTGCATTCTTTCGCCCCACTGCAAATAATCATCAGAAGATGAAATATTGTAATAATGGATTTTTTCATTCCCATGCTTAGCCCAAACCGCCAAAATACTATTGTCGCTGCGAGCATATAAAGCAGGAACATCATGATCGTCCACCTGAAGCTCTTTGTGCAAAGTAACTTGACCTTGCACACTATCACCCAATAAATCGTAAACCCCTAAATTTACATCTCCGTTTTGTCCATCTAATCCAGCAATAATTAGTTTTCCATCATTGATGATAGCACGTGGATCCTGGTACCAACACCAACCGCCATTGGTCATAAAAGTAGTATAGTCTACCACCGTCTCTTCCTTATCTTGCGAAGGGTAAAACTGTTCTATATACTTATACATTTCTGTTCCTGCAGCTAAAAAAGCTCCTGTACCATAAACTTCGGTATAATCTGGGTAACTTAAACCTGGAGCAGCTCCAACGGGTTGAACATAGCCTACCATTCCCTCTTCGGTAACTGCACTTGCCAAAGTACTCCATGCTTTCAATAACACAGGTTCATAGATTTCTTTATCCAGAATACCATTATTAATTCCCCATGCTAGTCCAAAAGTAAAAAATCCCGTTCCGCTGGTTTCAATATTCGGATAATCCTTCACATCGCCTAACAATCCTGCTGACCAAGTTCCATCTGCGCGTTGAGTTCTTTTTAAGGTCTCTGCCATTTTCTGGAAAATATCAACGTAGAAATCTCTTCCATCCCAAGTTTTAGGTAAATCAGGAATCATCAATGCCAATCCACCAAACACCCAGCCATTACCACGCGACCAGAATATTTTTTCTCCATTTTTTTCTTTCTTATCAAAATAACTTTTGTCTCTAAAAAATAATTGCTCTTCCGCATCCCATAATTCATCATAAGTCATGTGATACTGCTTATCCATGTAATTCAAATACTTTTTTAAACTTGTTACCTTGGCTAAACGAGCCCAAACAGGTGGAGCCATAAACAATGCATCGCACCAATCCCAATGATAATCATCTTTTTTATCACCAGTCATAATCTGATTGAACTGCTTCATGGTAGGACGTAACATAAAACCTTTATGAGTGAGGTTATACATACTCAAATAAAACTGCCCCACTGTATGGTCATCTGCATGATACTTTCTGTCGTGCAGTTTCCATTGATACTTCATACCCAATTCCGTCAACCAATCTTCGTATTTGTTACTATCATCAATTTCTGAGAACTGGTATAGACCTGCATAGAATGCTCCCCCTAACCATTCTAAATCGTGATATTGGTTACGATGATGCCACTTTTTACGGTCTTCTTTGGGAGGTAAAGCCCTGTACTTACCTTGATCTTCCCAAGTTTCTAATTGCCAATTGGCTACTTTTTTGGTTAAATCAAATACCTCTTGAGAGGATGGAACTTCTTGTTTATTGCTGCACGAAAAAAGTGCCACAACAGACAGTAGTAATAAAGATAATTTCAATTTCATAGACTTAATATATAATTACTAAATAGGCTTTTATGTATAATATTATATTGGGGTTAATCCATATTGGATAAGGTCCTCATTATTTAATCTCTGAACAAATAAAGCTAAATCAGATAAATCATACTATCTTTAACCTTGCTGTAACGGTACTTGTAACGGTTAATAAATTACTTAAAAAGCTAAAATAGTTTAAGTTACAAAACAGAAGCTAAAAACAATGGCATCTTAGCATATTTAAACTAAGCAGACAGACAAACAGAATAGAATGCTATCAAAAGAAGAGAAACTGGCCTTAATTAATGATATTATAAAAAGTAAAACTTTTCAGAAAGCAACAACTAGCTCGGCACTTTTAAAATACTTAGTAAAGGCCGAAATAGAAGATACTTTTTTAAAAGAGGATATTATTGATTTGGAATTTTTCGGTAAAAAAGGAAAATCAGACAAGTCGAATACTCGTGTGAGAGTGAGTATGTACAATCTTCGAAAAAAGCTGAGTAGTTATTACGAAGATGATGGTAAAGACAATACTTGGATAGTTAAAATTGATAAAGGGCAATATAGCATTAGGTTTGAGAAAAAGGTAAAGCCTAAAACCAATACCTTTAACTTAAAGGACGTAGGTGGTTATGCATTACTATCCTTGATTATTTTACTCTTGCTCATTGATAAAATTCCACCTAGAAAACCCAGGATATGGAAAGATTTTCTCTATAAAGATAAATCTGTAACGCTATTTATTGGTGATGCCTTTGGTATGAAGGGTAAAACCATCACGGGAAGCGATGGTTTTACCAGAGATTATACGGTTAACTCCATAGAAGAGTATTATTCTTTGTTAGAGCAAAAACCTGAGTTAAAAGAAGAGCTATTTCCTGCACATTACCAATACTTTACTGGCATGGGCGTATTTGCCTCTCGCAACATTTCGCAACTATTTACTCCATACAATAAAGAGTTTGATATCAAGTTTAATTCAAACACCTCATTAGACGATATTAAAAATGGAAACGCTATTTATGCAGGTCCACTACTTACAAAAAACAAATTTATTCCTTTGTTTAATGATGCCAATGAACATTTTAATGTAGGCAGATATACCTTAGAAGTTAAAGGTTTACCTAATAAGAATGACACCATATTGAATATTTCGTCTACAGAGAAAATAACAGATTACGCCATCGTATCAAAATATCCAGGCCCAATGGGTACTAAGCATTTTGTATTTTTCTCTAATCATGATATGGGCGTATCAGCTTCCATAGAATACTTCACCAATAAGGATTCTGTAAAGTATTTTACCAATCAGTATCTGGAAAATCACAAATACTTCACTGCTTTATTTAAAGCTCATGGGAGAGAAAGAACCAGCTTAAAAATGGAGTTATTATGGGTAGTACCTTTTTAATCTCCCCATGCGATGGGGAGCGAAATAATTAATAGGAGATTAAGCATATGAGAAGTAGAATTGAAATATTTACTGCTTTCTTTTCAATCATTATAGGAATAAAGTTATTACTTGAGTCAGCATGGTATATTTATGCCTATAATTTCTCAAGTATTCTATTCCTTGTTATGACACCCATGATATCTTTAATTTATCAATTTATTATGGGCATTCTTTTAATCTCATCCGGGTATTATTTATTCAAACATGATAGGCGTTCCGTTTTACTCTACAAGCTTACTGGAACATTAATCATGTTGTATCCAGCAAATCAATACTTACTAACAAGATATGAAGTATTATGGACTGACCAGAACCTTTATCTATTCTTGATTGCTCCGCTGGGTTTATTTTTATATTTTTTTATACTTCAAAAGAAATACAGATTCCCTGAAAAGAATATCAACATCTTAAAGTTAGAAAAAGTCAGTATTCTTATAGGAATTTCCATTGTACTATTGATTAATATACTCTTTCATTCATGGAATTATCTAGACCGAGTTTTATAACTATTATCCTATGAGTAATCAATATAAATTTACATCTTTTGTACTCTTCGAACACACAACAATTAATTCAATATTTAGAATAAATCTGAAAGCGAAATAGATGTTTATATTGAACTACTCATAAAGTGAATATCCACTACATGTACATATTCACCTAACGAGTAGCGTAGGAAATTTAATTTTTAATGATTGTTTTTACGCCCACTTTGTTTTTGCCTATTAGTTTTACACAGTACATTCCTTTGGCTAAGTCAACCTGAAGATTTTGTGTGCTGCCTACAAAGGATTCTGAATGCACAATTTTGCCATGCATATTCAATATCTGAATTTCATTAAAATCGAAGTCATGCTCAACATCAACTGTAAATGACTGCTTAAAGGGATTAGGAAAAACCTTAATGCTTTTTGAATATTGGTTGTTTGCTATGCTGTTTTCATCGCAATCTACTTCATAGTATACGATAGCATGTGGCTGCTCGGCAAAACCGATATTGCTTACATTAGTTGTTTCAACATGATAAGTCCCTTCTGCGGCATGTTCTGCGGTATTTATTACGGCAGAAATAGCAGGTGCAGAATAACTCTCTCCATCTGGATTATAATCCTCCGCAATTAAAGAACGCAAAACACAAGGCATGTATTTAAAGTGTTTGCTTTTTACCTGAGCAGTGGCTCCATAGGTGGCCGTAACGTTTTTAACAACGCTTGTACTGGCGTAGGTTCCGGGTTGAATACCGGGTATTTCTTCCTGATCTTTTTTTACATAACCATCGCCAATTCGCACAGCAAAACCACAATTAACCGCAGTAACTCCATCAATATCTACATGTCCGTTTTGAATGGCATGTGGCGACATCATATAAGCAGCATTTCCATTTTCACAGTAAATATCGCGCCCGTAGGTATCAAAATTTCCGCCCACTTGTAGCTCATTCATTTTATCGTAGCCTGTTTCTAAACGCAGTGTTACACCTCCATCGCCCCATAAGTTTTTAAACAACACATTAACCGAAGCCTGCGACTGAATTACTCCGTAACCATAATGCTGATTGTAAGCGGTTAGATTTTTAATTACACCATTGGTGGGAGAATAATAGGTATCTCCAATTTTTCCATATCCAAACGTTACACACGAAAATTTGGTAATATCATCCTGAACAATAAAATTTGAAAGCAGAAAATTCTCCGCATTATTAAAACGTACTACCGCAAAATTCTTATTGCTTAGGTTTCGTAAATCTACGGTAAAACTGCCGTCTACACCTTGTATACTCACGTTTTTAATTACTTTGCTACTGTTGGTAAAATCGAAAATACGGTGGTTTTTGGTGTCTGATACAGGTGCTGGTTTAATAATAGCATCCTTATTTATTTCGATATGAACATTGGAGTTCATCTGGACATCTGTGAAATAATAAGTACCAGCCGGAATTATAATTTTACCTCCATTGGTAGTAGCCGTAACATCAGCAATTGCACTACGAAGCGCCGCGCTGTCATCTTCGTCATCCGAGCCATCGGCATGGTAATCATCAACCAGATTTTTAACTACCCCATAAGTGCTAGGTTCGGTGTAAAAATCGGCTTCATTTTGAGCCATAGCTTGCAAACCCAAACTTGCAGCTATTAATAATATAAATGTATATTTTTGTATCATCACTCTGTTTTAATTGTTTGATATAAAGGAAATAAAAGCGCAGGACTACTATGTTCCTATGGGTTTGTACAATGTTCGTTACAGGAAAAACCACTACACATTAACAGATAGAGCCGACATACATACCTTCCTGTACTCGTTAACAGATGTTTATTGGGTAAAAATTAGCTTGGAGAAGCTTTAAACATATGTTCGTGCAGGGAAATTGCTTTTAAAATAGAAAATACATTTTTCTATGAAACAATGCTTTTCTAGGCTCGAGCCGCAAGGCTTCCACTTTTTTCTGCAGTCAAAAAAGTGGACAAAAAGTCCGCCGACTGCAGCACTCGCTTACCCACAATTTTCTTGCTTTTGAGACAGAAAGAACTCGCTAACGCTCAAACAACTTTAGTTCACAAAGCTATATTTTTGGAGTTCATGATTTCCACTTCGTTCCAATTCTGTCTTCTCAATATCAAGAAATGTGGGTCCCAAGCTACGTTGCTGATGTCGGGAGCTCGACTTGCAACTTTATTTTGTTTACAGGCGAATTCCCTGTATGCTCGTGTGATATTTTTTTGATTTTGATGGTTTTTGCAGATGTTTATCACTTAAAAAAAATGGTTTTTCCGATCATGAACATATGTATCATGGGTGATTCTATTATTTACAAGAAATGCCATAAACATATCTTATACTGATACACTTATCGCATTTCAATATCTACCGGGCAAACGATATTTACAAACTATTTTTTATAACCTCCATATGGGAAGTGCTCATTGGCTGTTCTTTCCTCTTTAAAGATTTTATCCACTCGCTTAATCAACTCTGGGTACTGCGATGCTACGTTATTTGCTTCCGAGATATCCTTATCTAAATCGTACAACTCAATAGGATTATCTACTCCGTAACGAACGGCCTTCATATTGTCAATACGTACCGCCTGACGAAAACCATCAGCGGCATGCGAAGGCTTAAAAAACTCCCAATTTAAGAACTCTCTCTTAGGTTCCTCTCCGCCCGTAAGAACAGGCAAAATAGAAATCCCATTGGCCTGTTTTGGTTTTTCGACACCTACTACCTCAGCTAATGTAGCCATAAAATCTTGTCCGCTTCCAATAAAGTCAGAAACCGTTCCAGCTTTAATTTTTCCTTTCCACCAAGCCATGGTAGGAACGCGAATACCTCCTTCATAAGTATCGCGTTTGTATCCTTGTAAATCGCCATTACTATTAAAGAACTCATAATCGTGACCGCCTTCTCCTGTTGGTCCGTTATCGCTGGTAAATAGGATTAGCGTATTATCTAACTCGCCCATCTCTTCCAGTTTTTTAAGCATACGACCGATTTGTTTATCTAGCAAAGTAATTTTTGCTGCATGACGACGCTCTACATCGGGCCAACCTTTATCGGCATATAAAGTTTTGTTACCTAAGTCATACTCGTGAGCATGTGGCGCTCTATAACTCATAAATAAAAAGAACGGTTCGTCTTTATTGATCTTATCCAGATAGTCGAAAGCAAGGTTTGTTCGGAATTCATCCTTACAGTTAAAATCATCCATATTATAAAATACAGAATCCTGTAATCCATTGATATATTCCCAATCGACCGTGTATTTTGCACCTCCAAATGGCGAACTCCATTGCTCCTGAGCCGCATAATCGAAACCTCGGTTATAAGCCCATGTGCTTAAGTCGTTAGGATCTTCCATGTGCCATTTACCCACAAAACCTGTTTGATAACCAGCTCCTTTTAACATCTCCGCCAAAGTAACATCGGTTTTGCGCAGGGCTACCCTATCAAAACCTCTGTCAAACTCGCCTTTATTGCCTCTAATAGCATTGTTACCTGAATGAATTCCTGTCATCAATACTGCTCTGGAAGGTGAACAAACCGGGTTACCAGCGTAAAAGTTAGTAAAACGAATTCCCTCGGCAGCCATATTATCCAATACAGGTGTTTTAATAACTTTTTGTCCGTAACAGCCTAATTCGCCGTAACCTAAATCATCTGCTAACAAAAACAGGATATTGGGCTTTTTTACTTCCTTCTTTTCTGCTTTTTGCTGACAGCTAAATAATGTCACAGATAGCAAAAGCAAAACTGATATTCTTTTGTACACCTTCATATTGAATTAAATTTATACGGTTTTTAATATTGTTATTTAGTTTCCGACGCAAAGCTTTTTTGTATAAATCTTACATTATTGATGCGTCGATATATCCTTTTTTCACCCCCTAGGGCGATGCCCTAGGCTATTATATGTAGCCCTTTCAGGGCATATTTACATCTTTAATAAATAGCAACCAGCTCTCTTCTTTAAAAAGAGGAGAATAATATATAGACATTTACTCCACTACCAACTCATCAATACATAAGCCATCATCTTCTAGGGCTGTTATTTTAATGGTATTGGCTCCAAAGCCTAAGTTGGCTTTAACACTATATACTTGCCAAGTTTTTCTGTAAGCACCATTGGCGGGTAAAGCAATTATCTGATCCTTGCCATTGATACTCAACTTAACTTTGTATGTAGGCCTGATCTTATCAAAGGCGCTATATCTTATCTTCAATTCGAACTCGCCTGGGCTACCATCATTTTCCTGATACCACTCAACCCAACCTCCGGCATTTCTACCAAAATCGAGATATCCTTTACCATTAAAACCCTTTCCGAGATTATTCACATTTGCGATGGCGTATGAAGCATCTTCGGCTTGATTACCGCCTAAGTTAGCCGCAACCGCAACGCCATCAAACACAAATCCTTCGTCCATGGCAAAGCGCTCTTCCATGCTTTGAACTGGCTTGCCATTTAAAACCACCAAGGCTTTTACCGTGCATCCTAACTCCACCTCAAAGGCTCCTTTATAAAGTTTAGATGATTGTGTTGCCTTACTTCCATCGGTAGTATAATATACTTTGATATCTGCTTTAGCTTTAGCTCCTCGTAGGTTTAATATTTTAGTATCGATACTTACTTTATTTGAAGTCTCTTGTTTTTTCTCACCCAAAATGCAACTGGCCAATAGATTTATATCACCATTATCATCAGTCGATTCTACATAAGCACGGGTTAATCCATAGAAGGCAATTCTATCCTTTGCCTCAAAATGCTTCTCAACATCTATAGGACTTCCGTTATCCAACGCTCTAATATATCCTGCTCCTATCACGTAAAAGTGCGTTCTGTTTTCTCCGTAAGGATAAAACTCACCCTTTGCATCCGCTGCAGTCGCGCGCACCTGAACGATATCTCCAGTTTTGTTGGCCATTCCCTCACCATCGATAGAAAGTAAGTTTTGAGTTGGCGCATCAGCTGTTCTAATCACTTTTTCGGCGATTACCTTGCCATTATTATAAGCTACAGCCTTTAACGTTCCGGGCTTATACCCCACCATCCATTGGCATTGCATTTTATCCCACGACTTACCTGGCTTTTGTTTACCCAACGACTTATCGTTAAAGAACAACTCCACTTCCTCACAATTAGAATATACCCAAACAGGAATCTCCGTTCCTTCTTTTAAAGTAGGATGTGTCCAGTGTGGCAATATATGAACCATTGGTTTGCTAGTCCATTGGCTTTGGTATAGGTAAAATAAATCCTTTTCGAAGTTGGCCATATCAATAGCTCCGCCCATAAACGATTTAAAAGGCCAACCACCATGCACATAACCTGCTTCTCCAATATAATCGTGCCCCGTCCAACGGAACGAACCAGCATAATACGGTATATCGCGTAACTGCTCAATATTCTGGCGCGAGGTTAAACGAACCATCGCATTATCGTAACTCGAATTAAAAATCTGTTTAAAGTTTTTTCTTCCAGCAGCATTTGTCCAATCGTAAGTAAATATTTCTTCCTCTGTTAAGTCAGGATAATAATATGGTTTTTGGCGTTTATTAGGATATCCATCTCTATACCAAGTTTGGGTACGATAAAAACCACGAACCTGCCAAGTGTGTGTATTCTCCGTTCCAATAAAAACACGGTCTTTCTCCATTTCATCGAACCAGCCCATCTTCTCGCTACTACCATTTACACCGTGTACATCCATATATTCCGATGCTGAGTGACCAGAGGTAACCGGACGTGTATTATCATACTTATGACATTGTGCTACTAAATCCTTACCTACTTCTCCACGCGTTTCATTACCCACACTATAAATTATTATAGAAGGATGATTACGATCGCGTTTGATCCAATCTTTTACATCTGTCTTCCACCACTCATCAAATGAATGCGCCCCATAATCGTTAGCTGCTTTCTTCATCCAACCATCAAAGATTTCATCCATCACTAACATCCCCATCTCATCACACATATCGTAAAACTGCGGCGTTTGCGGATTATGTGCAGTACGAATGGCATTTACACCCATATCCTTTAATTGCTGAATACGAAAACGCAAAATCTTATCAGGCACTGCAGCTCCTAATGCTCCTGCATCCTGATGATTACAGATTCCTTGCATCTTTACGTTTTTACCGTTGATCCACATACCCGTTTCTGGCTTCCACTCTACATCGCGTACACCAAAACGTGTTTCTACTTTATCGAGTGTTTTCTTACCAACTTTTAATTCTGTAACTAGCGTGTATAAATACGGATTCTCTACAGACCAAAGGTGTGGATTAGATAAGGTTATCATTTGCTGAACCAATTGATCTCCTTCAATTTTTACCTTGCTTGTTGCAGTTTCTACAACATTTCCATCCGCATCTTTAATAGAAGATACTACTGAAGACTTTGCAGATTTTGCTTGCTTATTAAATACTTCGGTATCGATAGTAACTTTATTTCCTTCTGTTCTGACGAAAATACCATCTCTAGCAATAAACGTATTCTCTTTTATATCAATCCATGTATTGGCATAAATTCCGCTTCCGGTATACCAACGTGCAGAAGGTTGTTTGTCGTTATCCACTTTTACGGCAAAGGTGATTTTATCAGCGTTTTTGACTTCTTCGCTAATATCGTAGGCAAACGATATCCAACCATAAGGTCTTAGTCCTAGTTTTTTACCGTTGGCATATACTTCGCTATTCATAAATACCCCATCGAAGGCTACCTCAACATGTTTCCCTTTCCAACTTGCAGGCACCTCAATGGTTTTTCTATACCACCCAATACCAGCAGGTAAATATCCACACTGATCGCCCATGGCATTATCCTCGCTGTATTCTCCTTCAATACTCCAATCGTGCGGCACATTTAATACCCGCCAATCCGCATCGTTATACTTTACAGCCTCCGCTCCTGGATGATCACCAAGTTTGAATTTCCAGCTTTGGTTAAAGCTAATTCTTTCTCTAGCCACAGCGTTGAAAGACAACACAAGAGCAATTAATAATAGTAGATTTTTCATTTCTTATAAGTACAATACTCAAAGCTTTACTTGGAGTGAAACTTGAGTGATTATTTCTTTTTGTTTAGTTAGTTTCGGCACAAAATGAACTATAGCTATATTTTGAACTATGTGATTGTGCCGCTTTGCGCCTTTCTTATACCTAAGGCCTTGCCCTAGGCTAATTTATTTATCCCCTACAGGGCATTATTTACATCTAAAAATAAGTGTATTTGAATTCTAAAGTTCGAGTTCAAGGCTTTCGAAGCAACGAAAATAAAGGAGTTTACTATTTGTAAATGACTGTTTTCGTTGCAAAAATAACGCAGAAATCGGGCTTTAAAAGCAAATATTATATTGGGAACAGCTCATTATCGACATGCGCCTCTTTCATAATTTGTAAAATTTGATCGACAACTTCGGGGTGCTGTTTGGCAACGTTATTCTTTTCTTCCTTATCTGTAGCAAGATTATACAACTCAAGCTTAGCATTGCCTTTATTGAGTTTATATATCACGCCTTTCCAATCTCCCATTCTCACAGCTTTCTTACCTCCTTTATTATTGAACTCCCAATACAAGTATTCGTGTTGTTTTTGTCCTTTTTTGCCGAGCAATTCAGGTAAGAAAGAAATACCATCCGTTTCTGATTTTACTTCTGCTCCAACAACTTCAGCACATGTTGGTAGTACATCCCAAAATGCCGAAACATGATCGGAATTTGAACCCGCTTTTATTTTAGCCGGCCACTTTACAATAAAAGCTGTACGTATTCCACCTTCGTATAAATCACGCTTCATGCCTTTAAAACCAGCAGCACTATTAAAGTTGGCAGGGTCTGCTCCTCCTGCTCCATGTGGACCGTTATCGCTGGCAAACATGATAATCGTGTTATCTGTAATGCCTAGCTCTTCTAACTTTTCAACAATCTGCCCCACGTAAAAATCCATACGAACCATCATAGCCGCAAAAGTCGCCTTAGGATATTCTTGCGAGCAGTATTTTTTAGGAATAATATCTGGACCATAATCTGATGCATATCCATCTTCTACTCTATAAGGTGTCTCTTCAAACTTTCCTTTAAAACTTTGTAAAATGGAATCATCTGGAGCAATTAACTCGGCATGAGGCATAATAAACGGTACGTAAGCAAAGAATGGTTTCTTGGCATTATCCTCAATAAACTGAATCGTTTGATCTTGAATTAAATCTGGCGCATAAGTGATTGCTTTTGTCCAATCATTACCCGGTAGATCAACTTTATCTTGATTATGATTTAGATAAGGAGGATAATAACGGTGCGCCAAACGCTGGCAGTTATAACCATAAAACTCATCGAAACCTTGCATATTGGCATCGCCTTCGGAACCCGGATAACCTAAACCCCATTTACCAAAGACTCCTGTTGCATAACCTTTATCCTTCAGGATTTCAGCTAATGTTACATACTCAGCTGGCACAGGCGTTTGTCCTTCGCCATCCAATTCTTTATTTCCTCTAATTGGACTATGTCCTGTATGTAATCCCGTTAGCAAAGTAGAACGTGATGGCGCACATACTGTAGAACCACTGTAGTGCTGAGTAAACTTCATGCCTTGCTCAGCTAACTTATCAATGTTAGGCGTTTGAAAAGCCGTTTGTCCGTAACAACTAAAATCTCCGTAACCAGCATCATCTGCTAACATATAGATGATATTTGGTCTTTGATTCTTTTTATTACCTGCAGAAAGGCATGTTGCTATTGCCAACAGACTTATTATTAGTAGTGTTTTCATTTGACAGATGTTTTGTATCCCAATATTTACACAAGGTTCTTACTCTTAACACTTCAGATATGTACGGCACAAAATACCTTTGCATAAAACTGAGTTTTGTGCTTGTCCCGATTTACATTTTTATATACCTAGGGCGATGCCCTAGGCTATTAGCTTTCGCCCCTTTGGGGCTTGATTTACATTTTTACAGTTCCTTAAATTGGAAATAACTCTGAATCAACATGCTCTTTCTCCATAATTTCTTTCATTTGCTGAATGATTTCTGGATGTTGATCTGCAATGTTATTTGTTTCAGCTACATCTTCGGCTAAATTATAAAGCTCCATGGCTCGTGGTTTTTTGCTATTAATATCATACAAAACACCTTTCCAGTCTCCCATTCTTACCGCTTTACGACCTCCACGAGTATTAAACTCCCAGTATAAATGCTCATGTTCCTTCTGATTGTTTTCTCCTAATAATTCTGGTAAAAATGAAATACCATCAACTTCCGACTTTGGAGTTTCAACTCCTACAATATCAGCACAGGTTGGTAGTACATCCCAAAAAGCAGAAATATGATCAGATACAGTTCCTGCTTTAATTTTATTAGGCCACGAAACCACAAATGGAGTACGAACACCACCTTCATATAAATCACGTTTAACGCCTCGCAGACCACCACCACTATTAAAATATGCCGGATTAGCTCCTCCTTCAGTATGTGGTCCGTTATCGCTAGCAAACATGATGATGGTATTATCTGCAATGCCTAACTCTTCTAACTTATCCATAATCTGACCTGTATATACATCCATACGAACCACCATTGAAGCAAAAGCTGCATAAGGAGTTTCTTGTGAGCAATACTCTTTGGTATTAATATCAGGACCATAATCAGAAGTATAACTATCGGTAACTAGTTTTGGAACTTCCTCAAATTTGCCTTTAAACTTGGCTAATAATGAATCATCTGGTGAGATTAATTCTGCATGTGGTAATACTAATGGTACATAGGCAAAAAATGGCTTATCCTTATTGTCCTCAATAAACTTTAAGGTTTCATCTTGAATAACATCCGGTGCGTAGGTAACTGTATTTGTCCAATTATTACCTTCTAACATCACCTTTTCATCATTACTCCATAAATGAGTTGGGTAATAACGATGCGCCATACGCTGACAGTTATACCCGAAAAAAACATCAAATCCTTGATTTATTGCATCACCTTCTGAGCCTATAAAACCTAGTCCCCACTTACCAAAAGCACCCGTTACATAACCCGCATCTTTTAATAACTCAGCCACGGTAACCGAAGAAGCAGGCATAGGTGTTTGTCCCTCTCTGCCTTCTAGTTCTTTATTTCCTCTAATTGGCGTATGACCTGTGTGCTGCCCTGTCATTAAAGAAGAACGCGAAGGAGCACAAACCGCAGAACCCGTATAATGCTGCGTGAATTTCATTCCTGCAGCTGCTAGTTTGTCAATATTAGGCGTATTAAACTTTGTTTGACCATAACAGCTTAAGTCTCCATATCCTAAATCATCGGCCAAGATATAGATGATATTAGGTTTGCTAATTTCCTTTGTAGATTCTGATTTATCGCCTTTGCTTGCACACGAAAACAAAACAACAGCTAAAACTGATAAAAGTGTATATTTCATAACTAATATGTATTAAGTATATTTTAGGTTAATGAATGGATACTATAATCCTTTCAACTCTTTTCGTAATTGCTTTATTCAAAAATACCTATTGTTATTGATATTAACGCCTTACCACCCCGTTAAAAACGGTATCATAACGTGTTTATTTAATTGATTTACTTTTCATTAAGAATAGCATCCTGCATTTGTTCTCCTTGGTTCAAATCTTGTGTCTCTGTGTAAACGATGTTGTATTATTTGTATTTAAAACCTGCCTAAAAGCAAACTTCTCTATAGCCATGGATAAAAATATTATATTTGATTTTCAAACTAGGAAGGCATTATGCAGGCAAATAATATATCGGAAGAAATTCTTTGGGAAGCTATTAAAACGATGGATGAAAGCAAGGTTTTTGCTGGGTCTGAAAGAAATATACGAATCTTAAAATTTCTGGTTGAATGTTATCTAAAAGGTGAGCATGTAAAAGAATCTGTGCTTGAGCTTGAGTTGTTTGGAGATAAAAACCAGCCAGTTTCATACGATGGCAAGGTTAGGGTTTATATGTTTAACCTGAGGAAGAAACTAGAGGAATACTATAGAACTGAAGGCGCTGAAGACAAGATTGTTTTTACCATCAAAAAAGGACAATATAATCTTTCCGTTGAAAAGAATAATACACTTGCTAAAACGAATAAACTACATCACTTTCTAGGATTGTATATTACAGTACCCATCATTTTAATCTTGCTGTTTTTATTGATTAAACCACAGTTTAAACAGAGCTTTTTCTGGGATAGTTTTTTTAAGAGTAACACAGCGACCATTTGTTGTGTTGGCGACCACTTTATGGTGGTAAGTAAAGGGAAAAACAAAGAAAGGATAGTGACATATCACAACGAAGTAAATTCAGATAAGGATTTTGATGATTTTGTAAAAACAAAAGATAATATCGAAGCGAATTACGAAAAAGCTCCTTTTAGCTTTATGACTAAAATGGGACCCGTATGTTCTGCTCAACTAGCTCAATGGTTCTCTTCGCATAAAAAAGATTTAAAGGTGGTAGTGGAATCGGAAACCACCATCAATAATTTAAAGAATAATAACATCATTTACATTGGTCCGTTTAGAACAATGGATGTGCTAAGTGGAATTTTCCTTAAGGATTCGGAGAAATTTAAATACGATGGAAGCAAAATTGTAAATGCCCTTACAGGAAAAAGTATTAGAGGAACACATACCGAAAATTCACGTCAAGATTATGTGATGGTATCTTATAATAAGCTTACAGATAGCGGACAACATATCATTTACTTCGCCAGCAACAACGATATTGGGGTTTTGGCAGCTGTTAAGAACTTCACCAACCAAGACTGGCTAAAAGAGTTCGATAAGAACCTCCCCAATAGCCATTCCTATTTTAATGCCCTTTTTAAAGTTGAAGGTATTGGCCGAACCGATTTACAATGTGAATTGGTGGATATTGAAATTGTAAGTAATTAGTTGTTAGCTATTAGTTTTTAGATTACCCTACTTTATCAAACCATCATGAAAGTCATATTTACCTGCTTACTAGTCTTCTTTACATTTTCTATTTATGCTACAGAGCAAAGCGCTGATATATTAATCTATGAATCCGATACTTTATTCATCGATTATTATCCTCTTGAGGCTTTAATGGAAACTGATTCCGTAATTAAAAGTCGAATTTTTAGCTTTGATAATGATTTTTGTACGTCAAGCGATTGTTGGCGAGGCCATGTTGGAACTTGGAGAATTGAAAAAGACAGTCTTTTTTTAATTAAATTAATGAACGGTTGCGAAGAATATTATTATGAACTAGAGGATATCTTTGGGAAAGAAAATGTTATTAATGGGAAAGTTTATGCAGGTTGGTACACTAGTAAAATAATTGCAAAGTTTGGTACTTATATAGGTTTTAATGTTAAAAATTGGAACAACATTTACTCGAAATCATGGAATTGTAATATTGTTAATGGAAAAGTTGAGAATTTGAACATTCATGAAATGGAAGATTGTGAGAAAGCATCTACCATAGCTGAATTGGATTTCTTCGAATCGAAATATTCATTTCATTCAGTTGCATTCTATCCAACAGAAAACAGTTATCTACATGTATTAAAGAAATATTACAACATCGATTGGTATTTTACCGATTCTACAGCGTTTTACGAATGCTATGATTCTGTGATGATATTTAATCTTAACAAAAAATATGGTATCGACTTTCTTGATGAAGCAAAATCTATTGCTGATAGTTTAGAGAATACTGACAACTGGAATTCTCACGCTGAGTATATTGGAGGACAGCAAGAACTAATGAAGTTTATACTAGAACGACTCAACATTAATTCGATTGATTCTGAAAATACTAGAACAAAACTTTTAGTTCAGGTCATGATTATGCATAATGGTACTGTTGAAAATCCTATTATTAGAAAAGGTATTAGTCCTAGCATTGATAAAAAGGTACTTGAAATAGTTAGTCAGATGCCAAAGTGGAAACCTGCTTACCTATACGGAGAACCGGTCAAACAGCTTTACCTTATCCCCATTCATCTTAATTTCCAATAAGCATTAAATAATATTTTAAAGGGTTGAGAACTGCCTTCTGAAGACTGCCCACTATTTTACCCTTTATTAAACCTCAAATTATGATTTTCATCCCAATCGATAAAACCAGCAATATCGGTTTCTTCCTCCGATAGACTAAAGCCTTTTAGTTTACTCGTTTTGCCCTTGAAGACAAGTGCTTCCATATTGGCTTTGGTAATCTTCTTTTTAAGAAATTCAAATGGAATTAATACACGACAGCCGTTTTTGTAATTAGAGCAACCCCAAGCAGATTTTCCTTCCAAGATATGACCTGTTTTACATTTAGGGCAGAGTAGTTCTTTAGCCGCTTCTTCCTCAAGTTTTAAGGCAAAATTATCATCAAAACAGACTTGTCCGTTTACCTTTTTACCTTCCAAAGTAAAACCCTTAATAGCTGGAGATTTACCTTTTAAGATTAAGGCTTCTACCTGCTTATCCGTCATCTTTTTACCTAAAAACTCAAACGGAATTAAAGTTTTACAGCCTGTAGCATAAGCTGAACAGCCCCAGGCAGATTTACCTTTTAGCATCGTACCATCTTTACATCTAGGACATTTTAACTCTACCTCCTTTTTAGGTTTAGCTTTGGGCTTGGGTTTTATTTCTTTTTCGTCGTTTTCTTCTATAATGATTTTGCCTTTGGTGTAGTCATTTCGTACCTGAAAAACAAGGTCAGAAACCATCTGCTTAAGCTCCGTCATAAAATCGCCAGCCTGGTATTCTCCATTCTCGATATCTCGAAGTTTCTTTTCCCAAAGTCCCGTTAGCTCGGCTGATTTTAGCAGATCGTTGGTGATAAATTCCATCAACTTAACGCCCATAGCCGTAGGTAATATATTTTTTCGAACCTTATAAATATACTTTCGCTTAAATAAGGTTTCAATAATATTCGCACGCGTTGAAGGTCGGCCAATTCCATTTTCCTTCATCAGCTCCCTTAACTCCTCATCATCCACTTGCTTGCCGGCCGTTTCCATGGCTCGCAATAAGGTTGCCTCGGTGTAATACTTGGGTGGCTGCGTTTCCTTTTCCTGAAAATCTGGTTCGTGCGGACCGCTCTCTCCTTTTACAAACTCAGGTAATATGTTGTCCTCCGTATCCTTTCTGCCAGATACCGACTTGTATACTTCACGCCAATTTTCTTTTAATACTTGCTTACCTGATGTTTTAAAATTTACATCATCCACCTTTCCTAAAATGGTGGTTGTAGAAACTTCACAATCGGGATAAAAGTTGGCTATAAACCTACGTGCAACCGTATCGTAAATAATCTTCTCATCCCTCGAAAGATGCTCCGGCGCAGTCATCCCTGTTGGAATAATTGCATGGTGATCCGTTACCTTTTTATCATCAAATACTTTTTTCGATTTACGTATTTTCTTTCCTAACAAAGGTTCAACTAATTGACTGTACTGCTTTAAGCCCTTTAATGTAGCTTCTATTTTAGGATAAATATCATTACTTAAATAAGTGGTATCTACACGCGGATAAGTAGTCAACTTTTTCTCGTAAAGCGACTGAATTCCTTTTAAGGTTTCATCGGCTGATAAGCCAAACTTTTTATTGCACTCTACCTGCAGCGATGTTAAATCGTACAAACGTGGTGGTGCTTCCTTTCCAGGTTTACGACTAAAATCGGTTACCTCAAAAGGTTTATCTTTTATCTTTTCTAAGGCTGAACTTCCCTCCTCTTTACTCGAAAATTTACCTTTGGTAGAGTTAAAAGTTACCTCTTTATATAACGTTTTTAATTCCCAGTAAGGTTGCGGAACAAAATTCTCAATCTCTAAATATCGGTTTACAATGAGGGCTAAACTTGGCGTTTGCACCCTTCCGATAGATAATACCGTTCCGGGCTGACTATATTTGATGGTATAAAGTCGAGTAGCATTGATGCCTAACAGCCAGTCGCCAATGGCACGCGAACTACCTGCAGCATATAACGGGTCGAACTTAGCATTGTCGTATAACTTCTGAAATCCTTCGCGAATTGCTTCTTCTGTTAAGGAAGAAATCCATAAACGTTTCAATGGCGCTTTGCATCCTGCTTTTTGAAGAACCCATCGCTGAATCACTTCCCCCTCTTGCCCAGCATCACCACAGTTTATCACCTCGGTGGCGGTCTTCATTAGGGTTTCAATGGTTTTAAACTGTTTTTCTACCCCTTTATTAGGGATGACTTTAATGCCAAATTGTGAAGGTATAATAGGAAGCGTTCCTAGGTTCCAACGTTTCCATTCAGGTAAGTAATCATGCGGTTCTTTGAGTGTGCATAAATGACCAAAAGTCCATGTTACCTGATAGTTATTACCTTCGTAATATCCATCTTTTCTATCGGTGGCACCAACAATTTTGGCTATTTCTCCTGCAACACTCGGTTTCTCTGCAATACAAACGCGCATTCTTTATTCCTGTTTTTTGTGGAAGCACGAAGATAATAAAAAATGATTGTTAGGGATGAGTTCTACCAGCTTACTAATCGAAAAAAATCAATAGTTGTTTGATTCAAGTTTATAGAATTTTCGACGCAAATAATTTCATCCAATAAAGTAATATGTGATGCGCCGGTTTGATATACATTGATTTACCCAGCCCTAAAGGACTGGGCTATTGACTGCGACCCTTTGGGGCTTGATTTACTTCTTTAATTAATAAAGGCTAATTCTTAAAGGTTTTAGTTCGATCGGATGGAATTGGAAAAAAAGTAGTATCAGAAATCATCTTTTCCGTTAGTGCAATTCTATACTTCTCTAACTTAATATCATTAACTCGTGTGCTAATTAATGCATGAAAATTTGAAATAGCATATTCGGCAATAATTCCTGCTCTTGGCGAAAAATAAATTCGACTATCTCCATCCAAATCATCATGCATTCTGTAAAACGATATAACTTTCAATGAATCGTTATCAATTAAATAATCACGTTCCATTTCTAAAACAAAATGCTCATCGTTAGTTTCTATCAAGCTATCTATAAAAGAGTCCCCTTTTAGCTGTAAAAAATAATTTTGATAATCTAAAGTATCATAAATCTCTTTACCCAACTCTTTACTTACCTCAATAGACCTTTCCTGAAGCCCACAATATTCAAACACCTTAAGCCAAATAACCGAATCATTAAGATTATGAACTGAATATTTAATCTCAAACTCTCCTCTATTCTGATTTGTTCCATGCAGGCGATAATGATTATACATATTCACCGTTGTTATTATCAGGTCATCACGTTTATTACATGAACTAAAAAGTAATACCACAGCAAATACAGTATAATATATCCTTACGAGCATGTTCAATCTATTTAAACTCTGTTTTACAATCCTTGCATAAATAAGAAACACCAACATTACTAAAAGGTATAACTACAAGTAAGGAAACAAAAATAGCGAACACCTTTTTAAATTTATTACTTCCTAATCCTGTTTGAATGTTAGTTGAGTCGCAATTGGGGCAGTAAATTCCCTTTTCCTTCCTTTCGTCTTGTAGTAGATTTATTGCTTTTGAAAAATCCTCTTCTCAAACTAATACTTGCACTCCAGAACCCATAAGATGATTATAACTAGGCAATAGGTTCGAGATATTTTCATTGGTTAGAATGCATGGGATGTCTTCGCTTTCTAACCTACCTTTAATAAGGTTTGCTTCAAAAGCATTATCGCATGTGATTAATCGTTTGGCCATGATTATATATTATTTCAAGCTAATAAAAACTAATTGTACAATTTCCGACGCAAATAATTTCACCCAATAAAGCAATAGGCGATGCGTCGGTTTGATATACATTGGTTTACCCAGCCCTAAAGGACTGGGCTATTGACTACGCCCCGTTGGGGCTTGATTTTCATACCGAACTAAAGGCCAAAACCTAGCAACTAATCACTAACTCACACTTTATTCCCTGAAGCTCTTTCTCCCATTTTGGCACCTGTCATGGCTAAAAAGAAAGCAATACCTCCACCTATCAGAACTTTGGTCATGCTAAATTGAAGAAAGGAGAATGGCGTGAAAAAAGTAAGCAAAAGGGTGACTAATACCGATAGAAAGGCGCCGACAGCTGGTTCGTAGACTCTGACTCCTGGCGTGATTAATCCAACGATAAAACCACCTATAAAAAAGGCCAATAGGTTTAATATTCCTTGCAATAAAAAGCGTAGGTTGATGGACATATAACTTCCAATAACTACTCCACCTATTAGTCCACCAAGAATTAACTCTGTAATAATAAAGATGGTGAAGCTAATCCACATCCAGCGTTTTGAAAAAGGTTTGTTTATACTCATTTTTTGTGATTTTATGCAATGATAAATAAACATGCAATAATTTCCTAATCAAGGGAGAAAGTGGGCGCACAGCTTTGTTTGGAGACAAATTCATGCTTTAAGGTATAGGAAGCATATCTAAGATAGAACAATAGTTTATTTTCTTGCATATCAGTTAATGCTTTATTTATATATAGACTGAGATTAAAAATAGTTAACTATTGACCATAAATCATTAATATATAGATATATCATTATAAATACCCTCTCTAATTAGTAGTTAATGTTATCTATTTTTTAATCTATGTATTCTATATTTCATATGTGTATCTCTAACTTTATATATCTTTTTTCTGTTTTATATTTTCTGTTTTCTTTATTTGTTTTTATGGTTTCTTATTTTTATTTGTAGTACTACATTTATTAATTAGATACATCATTTCCTATATATTATACCATATTTTATTAAAAGTAAAACTATTCCTAACTATTATATTTCAATAAACAAATACAGATTTTATCTTTCTATCATATGAAATTTGATATTCAATTTAAAGATCGAAGTATCTATGTGTAGATAAAAAAATCTAAAAACATAATCACAATATTTAAGACAAACACTATTATATATTTAAATAAATCTATTCTATCATCTAAATCAAAACATTATTATTCAAAAACTTACCAAAACATATTCTGGATCAATGTACAAAGTTGGGTCTATATAAGTCTAAGCATATATTTTGGTTAGTCTGTAAAGGAAAAACCTTACATCTACCACACCCCTGAATTGTCTTCTAAAGTCTTTTATTTTGGCATTAAATGATTCTGCAGCAGCATTGGTACTTCTGTTTGTGTAATAGTTAGATATGTTGTCGTAGTAATTAAAGAAGGTATTAGCAATTGTATTGAATGATTTAAAACCAGTTTGACGTACTTTTTCTGCCCAGTGTGCTAGCTTTAACCAATCCACTTCTTTCTGGCAACGATGATTGTAAGCTTCTTTCAACTCCATAGCTAACTCATATGCCTGAGCAATTTTAGGATACTTTTGAAACAATATACTAGCTCTCTCTTTTTGAGATGAAGTCCATGCATTTGGTGATTTAAACAGCAGATATCTACTTCGGGCAAGCAGTTGTTTAGGACTATCCCCATTGCTTAGTATCTCAGGACTATATTCGGAATCTGTTTCACGAGCATGTTTAATTTCATTATTTTCTTGCTCTATAGCTTCCCAGCGATACTCTATCCTGATCTGTTGCACAGCATCGTAGGTTAAACTTTGTACATGAAACCTATCCGCAACTCGTTTGGCATTGGCAAAGCAGCTTTTAGCTATAGCATTCATGGTTGGAGATAAGTCTAAGGTAATTTCTTCCACTTGTCGTAAAAGCTGCTTGGGAATATGCTCTCGTATTCTACTTATAATCGAATAAGCTTCCACACCTTTAAAGATGCCTATGATAGTGCCTTTCTTTCCGGAAGCACTTTTGTTTGTTAGGATGGTATACAATTCTCCATTAGAAAGAGAAGTTTCATCAATGGAGAGAAATTTACCCATATTCTGGGGGAAAACAAGATACTCGCAAGCATGAGAATATTGATCCCAAGCTCGGTAATCGCTTAATTTATTTTTATATTGACGACTAAATAAATCTGAATTAACGCCAAAATATAATCCTAGGCTTTTTATGCTTACGGCATTACAGTCCACCAATTGCTTTTAAAAAAGAAGCATACTCAGGATCTAACCTGGTGCCTTTAGCTACGCTTTCCCAATCACGACTTACTTTCTTTTGTTTGCCATCAATCTCAATATCCCAACGTCTACGCTTCACATTTAAAGTAACTAAATTGCGACGAATAGGACAGTCTCGTATTTCCTTAGGATTCATAAAGCCACTGGCCTTATGCTTATAATGCGAGTATTCTTGCGGGATTTCTTGTTTTTCTTCCAGATAGATAGTTAAGTGTTTTGTATATAATTCCTGACCACTCTTTTCTTGCTTAAAATCAGTAATAATAAAGTAATCAAGTATACCTTCTGGGAGGATAAGTTCTAATAGTTGTGTGCTTAATTCTGACATATCGCAAAACTAAGCACTTTTTTACTCAGACCCAATTTGTGCCGCTGATCCCATATTCTTGTTTATAAAAAGTTGAAATAAATACCACTCCTTCTTTTCTTAACTTAAGTCAACGTTTTAAGCCTTAACTGCAGCGTAACTTTGCTTCAGATAAAAACTTAAAACTACAATAAGATGAAAGCAGTTATATGTACAAAGTATGGTGGTCCTGAGGTATTACAGGTTCAGGAAGTGGAGAAACCAAGAGCTAAAGAGTGTGAAATAATTGTAAAAGTAAAAGCGTCGAGCGTTACCACGGCGGAATCGATGATGCGACAAGGTACGCCTCGTTTTGCTCGCTTATTTTTAGGTTTTTCCAAACCCAAGGCAGCCATTACAGGTACAGGTTATGCGGGAATAGTGGAATCTGTAGGTAATCAGGTAACCCAGTTTAAAGTGGGCGATCAGGTATTTGGAGAAACGGGCTTGGGCTTTGGAACCAATGCCGATTATATCTGCACCAATGAAACACATTTAATCCTCCCCAAACCAGAAAGCATAAGCTATGAGCAGGCCGCATGTATGTGTGATGGCGCTCTAACAGCTCAAAACTTTTTAACGAAAGTGGGAAAATTAAAAGCAGGACAAAGCATTTTAATAAATGGTGCCGCAGGAAGTATTGGTAGTAGTGCGGTTCAAATTGCACGGCAAATGGGAGCACATATAACTGGGGTGTGCAGTACGGGTAAAATCGATTTTGTAAAATCGCTGGGAGCACATCATATTATCGATTACACAGCTCATGATTTTACCTCAGATAAAAATAAGTACGATGTTGTTTTTGATACTATAGGGAGTTCTAGCTACTGTGATTGCAGAAAAACCTTGAAAAAAAGCGGACTTTATATTTCGCCTGTTTTAAGTTTAGGATTATTGTTTCAGATGATGATAAGTAAGTTATTCCTTTCGAAAAAAGCTGATTTTTGTGCTACAGGTCTACGCCCGGTAAAAGAGCTAAAGCCAATGTTGCAAGAGTTAGTGCAATGGACCGAGCAAGGTATAGTTAATCAGGTAATAGATAAATCGTACCCCATGAATCAAATTGCAGAAGCGCATCGTTATATTGATACTGGCCACAAAAAAGCCAATGTGGTGTTGGTGCATAAGTAGTTATTAGCTATTGGTTAATAGTCATTGGAATACTATCAACAAGTGCCTACTGACTATTAACCGAAGACTAATTCACCGCCTTCTTACTAAAAATACGTTTTCGGATTCTACTTAAGGATTCGGGTGTAATACCTAAATAACTGGCTATTTGATGTTGTGGAGCTCGATGGTATAAATCAGGACGTTTTTCTATTAACCGCAGGTAGCGCTGTTCGGGTGTAGAAGTCATAAAGAAAGCAAGCTCATCTTGAGTCTCGCCCGTATAACGCTCCACTTCTTTTCGAATAATTCCTTCGAGCTTGGGAATAAGCCGGCACATTTCTTCCTCCAAACTTTCCGTTCCTACTGCTAAAACACACCTTTCTGAACAAACCCAATTTACTTTAGAAGAGGTTTGGCTAGTTGCGCTGGTAAACGCATTCACAGGCTGACCTTCGGTGTAAAAATTGGTAGTTTTCTCCTCTCCATCAACAACAACATACTCACGCACCATCCCTTTTAATACAGAGTAACAATTTTTTGCTACCTCTCCTTCTCTTAATAGCATACTTCCTTTTTTATATGCTCTTACATCCGAGCTATCTAATATTAGTTGCATTTCCTCTTCTGTTAGCATCGGAAAGCCAAGTAGCATTTTTTTAAGTTCTTCTTTCATAGTTTTACTTCTTACAAGCTATAGAATAAACATACAGCTAAAAATAAAGTTTTACAAAGAGATTTTTACAAACTAAAAAAGGTCACCTTTTCAGATGACCTTTTAATTATGATTGTTGTGTAATATATTATTTAGTCCATCCTTCAGTCCAGTTATTATCGCTAGCAACTGCTCCTTTATAGTTTGTGCTTTCAAACCAAGCATCAACTAAACTCATGTCAGTACCGTTTGCTGTTGTTCCAACAAAACCATTTAAACTTATTTCAGCATCATCTTGAATAAAGTTCTCACTTGCTTCAAATCTATTTTCAGGCAATACAATGCCATTATATCCATGATTTCCAAGGTTCATTGTTGATGCATAATCAATATCTAAAAGACCACTGTTAATATTTCCAGCAGCTAAGTCATCCCATACCTGAAAGCCTTTTTTAGGATTATCTACTAAAACAAGGTTCCTCAAAAGTCCCTTTGTTCCATATCGGAATGAAACAATACCATATGTATCATCATTGTTCACGATAGTAATGTTTGAAAGTGTTGGATTAGACAAAGGCAATATGGCCTCTCCATTATCATCCAAACCACCATCACCAACTATTCCGCCAGCCCATTCACCAAGGGTAACATCAGCAGAGTTTCTATACCCAAGCCAAAACTGACCTTTACCTTGCCATCCAAAATCCCATTTAAACATGGTATTTCCTACGCCACTGGCCATTAAATATCTGGCATTCACAGTACCTCCTGTAAAACCAAAAGCACTTCTACCACAGTAATACACCTCCACATTTTCAATGATAGTTTCGCTACCTACAGCATTTGCTGCAAAGGCATTTTCAGTATCCAAACCTGCATATTCTATTCTTAGGTACTGTATAGAACCACTATTATCCGATTCGTCATCTCCACCGTATGCATTATGCACTTTACTAACTGGCGCCATACCGTTTAAAACAATACCACCCCATGATCCTGCTTCTTGCTCAGCTGAGGTGAATACTATTGGATTAGTTTGAGTTCCGTTAACATTTAGCTTTCCCCCTTTTTCAATTATTAATGAAGCAGGCCATTCACCTTTAATAACGGTAATAACAGCTCCAGCATGTATAGTTAAAGTGGCTCCTTCTTTTACATTAACACTTCCTTGCATAAAGTAACTTCCAGTAGCTAAGTACATATCCTTAGTAATATTGCCTCCAATATAACTCCCTATTACAGATAAATTGCTCGGCACAACTGTGCTTTCATTAAGTCCAAAACCAGTACCTAAAGAATTCATTACTTGCACATTTTCGATCACCGTTTCACTACCTACCGCATTCATGGTTAAAGCAAACATTTCGCTAGATTCACCAGCATATTCAATTTTCAGATGCTTAATCATACCGCTATTATCATCTGCCATATCGCCACCATACTCTAATTCTTCACCAGTAGCATTATCAACAGGTGCCTTACCATTAATGATAATTCCGCCCCACGATCCAGCTTCTTCATTGGCACAAGTAAAAGTAACGGGTTTATCCGAAGTTCCGTTAATCACTAATTTCCCACCTCGTTCAATAATTAAATTGGTGTAATGAACAGTACCATTATCATCGATAATTTTTTCACTTGCAGTTATTATTGAACCTGCTTCAATGGTTAAAGTAGCACCATCTTTTACTCTAGTCACCGATTTCATTTGATAATCACCTTCAACCAAGTGCATATCAGCAATAATGTCGCCAGTTAAAGTATTATTAAATGGTTTTGAGAAATCAAATGCCTCATCCTCTTCGCAAGCAGACATGATTAAGGAAAACACTATCGCAACGAAAGTGAATTTTAATATATTATTGTTTTTCATCTTCTTCAATTTATTCTGAATATTAAAAATAACAAGCCCATTAAACCTACTAACAAGCTTAAAATTCATAACGTAATTTAACGGTATATGATCTTGGTTCAACAAAATAAGTAGATAAAGTTGGATCCCAACTTGTAGATTTTGCTCTACTTAGGTTATATGATTTTGTTGATTTTCCACCCAAGATATTATTAACACCTACAGTTAACAAAGCACCTTCAAATATTTTAGCTGATGCTGTTGCATTCCAGAAGTAGTTATTTCCAAACATGTTGTGATCATCAAATGCTGTTTGATATAAATCGTAAATAGCTATAGCTTCTGCTTGCGACTCTTGCATACTTGCTGCAACATTCTGTGCATCTTTATCACCAGGATATCCCCAAACTACAGCAAACTCAGTATGAAACACATATTTCTTATTTTTGAAATATCTATCTAAATACATTTTACTCATATTGTTAGGCATATTTCTTAAATCATCTCCATTACCAACATTAATAGTTCCTGTTTCAGTAGGAATCAGGTAATCTGAGTACGATAGAATAGTCTCATTTACTCCATCTGCCAGTTCATAGTCTAATAATTTATTAAACGAATGATTAATTCCTGCTCTCAGGTTATTGTACTGAAGTTTATATTCAACTTCGAACCCTGCCATTTTTAAATCAGCTACTTTACTCGTTCCATTAATTGAACTATTCCACCCTAAAGCTTCCTGATTATTATAGTACCCAGCCACATTTAACATGCTATGATCACCTAATAAAGAAGTATAAATCAACTCTATATTTGAAATAGATTCTTGCGTGTTCGCTGCATCTAGGAAGTTACTTAAGTAGTTTACTTCTGCATTGTTAATTCTTTTTGATTGCTGAAATATAAGCTTGGCGATATTACTTTTATTAATTTCAGAAATAAAAGCTACTCTAGGAGAAAACAACCAATCTGAATAGGTGTTTTTATCTAACCTAGCTGACAATACCACACTAGCCAACGGAGAAAACTCTAAATTAGCCTCTGCAACAAAACCTAAATCATCGGTATTCCATCCATCTCCAACATAAAGTACATCTTCACCTTCAACACTAGTATCAGGGTGTTTATAACCATACCTCCATACTGGAGCAACTAAATCATCATGAACCAAATAAGAATCTGGACCATTTAAAAATACTGGGTTATTGGCCATCTTTAGATTTCTTGCATCATCACCCCATCCCTTACCAAAACGAGTTCTGATATACTCAACTCCTGCAGCAACTTTATATTTATCATTTATTTTATGTACTCCCATAGACTTGGCTACAAAAGCATTTTCAGAGAATTTAGATCTGTTATTAAAAATAAAATCATAACCATTTACATCGAAGTCTTTACTCAAGGTTTCATAATCTTCCTGTAAGTAATTCTTTGAAGTACCATTAGTACGTTGGTAATCTCCTCCAACAAAACCCACTTCGGTTTGCACATCTACTGCGCCAAACGTATGGTTATTTTTTAAACTAACGATTAACTGTTGCTGAGATTGATACATACGATCTTCATACCCACTTAAAAGAGCTTCACCATTTTCATCAAAACCAATAATTTTTTGATCTTGTGTATAAGCATAGCCTGGTGCAGAATAAGCAGTTCTGTTATAACGTGCATTAAAGGTAAATTCGTTTAAGAAGTTAATGCTACCCAAAAACTTTAGTTGAGGCTTATTTTCAAAGTCTTTCATATACGAAAGTGCAGGAGCAGCATATGCTTCAGGCAAATTCGTTGCATCTCCGCGTGGTGCTATGGACAAATCGTTACCAATTTCACTCATCCATTGCCCATCAGGAACTAAACCTTCAGTACTAGCAACACTGGCATGAAAATAACCACTTACCTTTTCTTCCTCGAAACCGTAAGATGCAGATACTGTTTTGTTTTTATATGCAGTAGCATATGAAGCAGATATTTTAACACCATCTAAATCGCCAGCACTTTTGGTAGTAATGTTAATTACACCAGCAATAGCACCGGGGCCATAAGTCACAGAACCAGGCCCTCTAATGATTTCAACACTTTTGATATCTTCCATATCCCAGTTTTGTAACTCAGATACGATACCAGCATGTGCTTTTTGATTTACCACAAAACCATTTACCAATAATAGAATCTTATCATTACGGTCGGATGTTATACCACGTAAACCTAACATCGCTCCTTCATTATGTCTCCAAAAAGATGCTCCAGGAACATAAACTTGTAAAAGATGAAGAATATTTTGAGCATTTGATAGCTCAATTTCTTCTTCACCAATAGTAGTTACACTCAACGGAAGTTTCATATTTGAAGTACCAGAAATAGTACCTACTTTTACTTCCAGGTTCATTAAATCCTCAAGGCTCATTTCAAACATATCATCCATCTGAAGATTTGCTTCATTCTCCTGAGCACGTACATTTATAACCATTGCAACAAAAAGCACAATAGTTAATAGCGTTACTTTTTTCATTATCAGTTTTTTATTGTTTTCCATTTCAAGTGATCTATAACGAGGTAGTTTCATAAGGGTTACCCACTTTAACTTTCATTAATAGATGTTTCATAATATTACCTTCTAGAAAAAAAACCTCCCCCTAAAAAGCACAAAAAATAGCCCATTCAATAAAAAGACTTTTACATCTTTTAATATAATTTGAGAGTAACAAAAAAATCACGCTTCATATAATACCTTCATTATTGATATTTATACCTCAATAATAAAGTAAGAATCGATACGCTTAATGCAACAACTAACAAAACTCATATCTATCTGTTGTTACACATACAAATGGAATTTTTAAATTGCAGAAAAATATTAGATATGAACAAAGAAATAGAAATAGCCCAAGAGCTAATTGATTTTATATACGATAGTCCTTCACCATACCATGTTATTAGTAATATTAAAACTGAACTAACGGAGGCTGGATATAATGAGCTTCCTTTAACTGATTCGTGGAAATTAGAAAAAGGTAAAAAATACTTTACCACTAAAAATGATTCGGCCATTTTTGCATTTTGTATAGGAACCAAGGAGCTTCCAAATACAGGTATAAAGATGGTTTGTGCACATAGTGATTCTCCAGGTTTTAAAATTAAGCCTCAACCTGAGATGTTAGTTGAACAAAAACTACTAAAGCTAAATACCGAGGTTTATGGTGGACCTATTTTAATGACTTGGCTCGACCGACCATTGTCAATCTCAGGAAGAGTGAGTTTGAAGAGTGACAATCCACTGTTTCCAAAGTCCGCCTTTGTTAATTTTAAACGCCCTTTATTAATTATACCTAACCTAGCTATTCATTTAAACCGTACAGTTAACGATGGTATTGCTTTAAACAGGCAAAAAGACATGCTTCCACTGATGGGAATCGTAAACGAAATCTTTGAAAAGGATAACTATTTACTTTCGTTATTGGCTCAAGAACTGGACGTAAAGCAGGATGATATTATTGATTTTGATTTAACCTTATATGAGTTTGAGAAGGGTTGCATCATGGGAATGAATAATGAGATGATTAGTTCTCCTAAGCTCGACGATTTAGCCATGGTATATGGTGGACTTAAGGCTTTATTGGCTTCAGACAATACCGAAACTACTCAAATGCTTTGCATCTTCGATAATGAGGAGGTAGGCAGCGTTACCAAGCAAGGCGCAGGTTCTCCTGTTTTAAACAACATATTGCAACGCATTAATTTTGCTTTAGGATATAATCAAGACGACTTTTATAAAACCATATATAATTCGTTTATGATATCGGCAGATATGGCGCATTCTATTCACCCTAACTTGGTGGAGAAGCACGATCCTATTTTGCACCCAATCATGAATGGTGGTCCTGTCATTAAAATACATGCCAACCAAAAATACACTACCGATGGTGATTCTGGAGCAGTATTCGAGACTATTTGTAAAAAGGCTGGTATTCCTTACCAAAAGTTTGTCAACCGATCGGATATGGCAGGAGGTTCCACTTTAGGTAATGTTTCTACAGGACAAATTGATATTAGAACAGTAGATATTGGTAACCCCATGCTGGCTATGCATTCGGTTCGCGAGTTAGGTGGCGTTTTGGATCAGACCTATGTTACCAAAGCATTTACTACTTTTTATAATTTTAAATAGACAGTTGGCAGTATTCAGTTGGCAGTATCTATTACAGTTTACTGGATACTATTTACCTTTCCCTGTTTCTCCCAATATTCTGGTAGTGAACGATAAATAGCCGACTGTATTTTTGTACGCACATCGGTTCTTATCAATTGCTTATTGTACTGGTTTGGATGAATTCTGTTGGATAAAAAGATATACATTAAATCATATTCTGGATCCATCCAAACTAAAGTACCTGTAAAGCCAGAATGCCCATACGATGAAGGAGAGGCCTCTTTACTACATGGCCCTGAAATATCAGGATCGAGCACTGGTTTATCAAAACCAAGTCCTCGCCTATTACCTTCTTTCACGATTGAAGTAAACGCTTTAATTACTGTTGAGTCTATATATTCTTCTCCTCCATAACTACCTTTATTCAAATACATTTGCAGTATTTTCGCTAAGTCTTCTGCCGAGGCAAAAACACCTGCATGTCCGCCTACTCCACCCAACATAGCAGCACCCGGATCATGCACATAACCATGAATCAATTCTTTCCTAAAAGCCTTGTCATATTCCGTGGGAACAATTTCCTTTTTAGTGTATTTTCTTAAAGGTTTGTACAACATTCGTTCCGCTCCTAACGGACGATAAAAAGTATTCTCTACAAAATTATCCAGAGGCTGTTTTGTCTTATCTTCAATGATTTCTTTCATATAATAATAACCCAAATCACTATATCTATAACTCGGATCTTCCTTCACTGCAGAAGTATCAATTCCCATTTGTACCGAATCAACAAAGGACTTATTCATATATAAATCGTCACAAACTCTAATATTAAAGTCATCACTTTTGGTGTGCCTAAAAATATCGGTTCTGTAGCGAGCCGTTTTATTCATGTATAAATACTTATCCAACTTTACATTGTACTGACTAGAATATCGCTTATTATACACATCTCCTTTCAACCTTTCTTTATCTATAGCCCTACTATAAAAAGGAATCCAAGCCTGCAAACCCGCCTGATGAATCATGACATCATTAATATGCAAGCTGCCTTTATTACTTCCCTCTAAACGAGGTAGGATACTTCCCAAAGTATCATCTAATTCATACCTTCCTTCATCATACAATTTCATCATAGAAGGTATAGAAGAAACAATCTTTGTTACTGATGCAATATCGTATAAATCAGTTGCATTAACATGTCGCTTTTTATTATAAGTATGATACCCGAATGCCTTATTGTAAATAACATCTCCACCTTTGGCCACTAATACCTGGCAGCCAGGAGTAGCACGCTCGCGAATAGCTTTATAAACCACTTTATCAATCACGCTTAAGGTATCAGCCATTGCATATGTATATTCGGGGGCAAAACCTAAACGCGTTTTAAATGTCTCCTCACCACTTCCGAAAGTAAATTGCTGATTTATTTTTTTAGGTAAAACACCCTTAGCTCCTATCCCTCCCAAAAGGATTTGCGCAGCAATACTCTGTGCCATAGGATTGGTTTCAAAGGATAATAAGATCGCTTTAAATGGATGCCCATCTGGTAAGCTCTTTAGTCGATTACCAGAACCAAAATGAACTAGAATTAAATCGGCCGTTGATGAAACCTGATGTAAAAACGAATACAATGATTGATTAACACCATCTTCAAACCAATCTCCATTAACAGCGACAATAATAGTATTGTATTTGGCCGTTTCTTTCTTGATCTTAGCCAAACGTTCTGCATCTGGTATCTTTTCAAAACTATAGTTATCCAAACTACAATAATTATTTAATGTTTGTTGAAAAGGAGAAGCTCCTTTTACACCAATATGAACCGTTGCTATATTTCTTTTGGTAAGATTATTAACTGGTATAATTCCATCATTTTGAAGCAATACTGCACCTTTCTTTTGTAAATTCCTCACCACATGCGATACTTCTTCTCTCAAAGAAAAATATGTTTTAGCACTTGGTTTTTGCTGTATAAATTCATCAATTAATAAACGTTTTTTACAACTTCGTTCCAGAATTTTCTCAGGTAATACTCCTCCCGTAAACACTCTTAACAAGGTATTATAATCATTTACGAAGTCATCAGAATATATTAATCCACCATGAGACAGTAACACCTCCAGCGAAGGTTTATCATATTCTTTTAATATATCCTGCACTTCTTTCCAATCCGCTGCTTTTACATATTCAGCCCCATAACTTGGTGCTTCGTTTTTATAGCCCTTATGTTGTGATAATATATTTGTAGGTATCTTATAAAGGTTAGTTTGAAAAAAATCCTGAATACTATCTGTATTTAAATAAGGAATCACTAGTCGTCCAGTTGGTTCCAGAAAGAAATCGACTGGCTTATGATTTAAGCCATGAAACAACAAGGAATAAGGCGATTGCATTGGAAAGTAAACCCCATCTCCTTTATTGCGAAGTAAAAGGTTCATAAATTGTTGTTGCAACACTTCATTATCACCTCGCATAAATGCAGACCGTATCATCATATCAGACAACATAGGCGTATATTGCCCTTCAACTTTATATAGCTTTTCTATATCCAGCCACTTATTCTGCACTTCATCCTCCTGAACTGCCGAGATAGTAGGTTGTATTAATATGGTTCTAATTTTCTCCTCTAAACTAAGTTGATGATATATTGTATCAATATTCTCATCCTTTAAACTATAGTCATCTTTAATTTCTGCTTGTAATTTACAAAGCGAAAAAAATAGGAGTAGGTATATATATTTAGTCACGTTATTCTTCTTTTAGTATTCTTATCCCTTGTGCAGATAATACTTATGCCAAAATTACGAGTAAAGAATTAAATAACCCTCTATTTTCCTATAGTTTTTTCAGCTTAATGCTTTAAAAATGTATCTATTTTTATTTTTGAATTATTTGGTAAATCCCCTAACAAAGCTTATTTTAGCCATACTAATAAACAATCAAAGTTTGATTACTGACGCATTATGAGTGAAAATATAAGCAGTTCTCTAAATCAAAATTGGGGAGACAAAGTAATCCTTGTTGTTGAGGATGTGGATACCAACAAAATATTTTTTGACGCCGCCCTCAGAAAAACGAATGCCAAAATTCTTTGGGCAAAGGACGGTCAGGAAGCCGTTGTTATGTATAAAGATAACGATATAGATTTGGTATTGATGGATTTACAGCTACCTATTATGGATGGCTACACAGCCACTAGAGAGATAAAAAAGATAGATAGCGAAGTACCTATTATTGCGCAAACTGCTCATGTAATGTCTGGAGAGAGAGAAAAATGCCTTGAAGCAGGATGCGATGATTACTTAGCTAAGCCAATTCGTTTACAGATTTTAATGGAAACCTTGTCTAAATACTTAAATAAGTAAAAACAAGTTTTAACAAGATATGAAGGCTTCAATTTTTATTGAGGCCTTTTTTTATACATTTTTTTTTACAGAAACCTTAAGTTATACCAATTCTA
>NZ_LXYE02000033.1 GCF_001659685.2 Labilibacter marinus | reverse complement strand
TATAAAAGATAAAAAGCCCATCCGCTATGCGAATGGGCTTTCTACTGTTTGTTTGAAAATGTATCTCGTATAAGTTTATACTAAGTTATTCGGCAACTACTTCAAAGTTAACCTCAACTTTCACCTCGCGGTGAAGTTTGATGGTAGCAACGTATTTACCAATTTCTTTTACATCACCTTTAAGTGATATATATTTACGCTCTACAGTATAACCTTCTTTACCTAATGCTTCTGCAATTTGAATTGTATTTACAGAACCAAAGATTTTACCAGTTGTACTTGTTTTAGCACCTAAGGTCAAAGAAAGACCTTCTAATTTTTGTGCTACTTCAAGCGCATCATTCTTAATTTTTTCTTCTTTATGAGCTCTTTGACGCATATTCTCCTCGTGCACCTTGATAGCTGAAGGAGTAGCCAAAATTGCAAGCCCTTGTGGAATAAGGTAGTTTCTACCGTATCCAGCCTTTACCTGAATCACTTCATTTTTGTGACCAAGACTGGCTATATCATCTTTTAATATTACTTCCATTTTTTGTCCTCCTTTTTTATTTCATCAAGTCAGTAACATAAGGCAACAATGCAATGTGACGAGCACGTTTAACTGCAGTTGCAACTTTTCTCTGATACTTTAAAGATGTACCTGTTAAGCGACGAGGTAAAATTTTACCTTGCTCATTTAAGAATTTCTTTAAGAACTCAGGATCTTTGTAATCAACATACTTGATCTTGTTTTTCTTAAAACGACAGTACTTTTTCTTTTTGATCTCAACCGATGGAGGAGTTAAATATCTAATTTCACTTTGATTTTGTGCCATGTCCTATCTCTCCTTTTTTTCTTTGATGGTTTTTCTTCTTTTCTCACTGTAAGCAACTGCATATTTATCCATCTTAAAAGTTAAGAAACGAATAACACGCTCGTCGCGACGAAAAAGAAGCTCTAGCTTAGCTATAGCATCAGGTTGTACTTTAAAATCGAATAGGTTGTAAAAACCAGTCGATTTTTTTTGGATAGGATACGCCAACTTACGTAGCCCCCAATTTTCCTCGTTTACCATTTCACCTCCGTTCTCTGTAATAACAGATCGGAATTTTTCAACCGCTTCCTTCATCTGTACATCAGACAAAACGGGAGTCAAAATGAAAACGGCTTCATAATGATTCAACATAATTATACTAATTAAATTAATAAATGCGGGCGCAAAAGTAATTATTTTATTGCAGAGTACAAATATTTTAAAGCAAAATATTTACAAGTCATTGGTCATTAGTCAATAGTCATTGGTAACAGAACAAAATTAAACAAACATCTATTGACCAATGATTACTAACTATTAACTGATTCTTAAAGTATCTGTTGTGGATTATGACCTGAGAAGTATTTCATAAACTGAACACGTTCAAAACGTTCCGAATTTTCTGTTGGTTCATGATGAACACTACCTCTAAACTCATCTACGCTAACATATCCACGCTTATCCATCCAAAGTTCTATATTTTTAAGAATACCAGCCACAGAACCTATTCCATCCTTATATAATTTAGATACAACCTGAACAGTTGTAGTACCAGCCATCAGCATTTTAATGGCCGTTTCAGCTGAATGAATACCTGTGCTTGCTGATAAATCGCAACTCACCTTACCCGACATGATGGATACCCAACGTAAAGTATTATAATAGTCTTGCTCTGAAGAATATGGATTGCCTGCTTTAACCTCATCCGTCATAATATCAAAGTCGACATTATAAAAACGATTGAACATAGTGATGGCATCGGCTCCTGCCGACTCTAGTTTCTTAACCAGCGCTGCCAAGTTTGAAGAATAAGGTGCTATTTTTATAGCAACAGGAATTTTTACCTGCTCTTTAATTTTTTCAATAATAGATAGATATAACTTCTCCTGTGCATCGGCTTCCATTTCAACATCAAACGGAAGTTTAAACACATTAAGCTCAAGTGCATCAACACCTGCTTTTTCTAATTGCTTAGCATATGAAATCCATTCGCCAGAAGTGGCACAGTTTAAACTACCGATAATAGGAATATCTACCTCTTTTTTAGCTTCTTCAATTAATGATGCCATATTTTTTAATACATCATCTTTAATCTGATAATCGAAGTAATCCAGAAATTCCATATTATTTTCGAAGGCTCCAAGATTATTTTTAAGCGTTTCTTCATGCTCTTTGATAACCTCTTCTTCAAAAACCGATTTCAAAACTACAGCAGCAACACCGCTCTCTGCTAGTTTTTTTATTCCTTCTACTGTTGAAGTTAAACCACAACTACCTGCAATTATAGGGTTCTTCAAACGAAGTCCCATATATTTAGTATCTAATATTTTCATTTCAGCGGATAAAAATAGTCTTTTTATTCGTTTTTAAGGTATTGGTCCATAGATTGTGCTGCATTTCTTCCATCTCCCATGGCCAAAATTACTGTAGCTCCTCCTCTTACAATATCTCCTCCAGCAAACATTTCGGGTATAGATGATTGTAAATTCTCCTCGTTAACAGCAATTGTCCCCCATTTGGTAGTTTTTAAATCAGGTAAAGAATCTGGTACAATAGGGTTTGGAGAAACCCCTACACTTACCACCACAGTTTCTACCTCTATCGTTTCTTCTGATCCTTCAATAGGCATTGGTCGTCTTCTACCACTGGCATCAGGCTCACCTAATTCCATTTTTTGAACCACAACCCTATTTACACGGCCTTTATCATTTGCCAAATATTCTATAGGATTAGTCAAGGTCATAAATTCAATACCTTCTTCTTGCGCATGATGAATCTCCTCAACTCGAGCTGGCATTTCATCCATACTTCTTCGATATACAATCATAGCTCTATCGGCGCCCAATCTTTTGGCCGTACGAACCGAGTCCATTGCTGTATTTCCACCACCAATCACCATCACATTCTTTCCACTAACCACAGGCGTGTCCGTATCCTGCTCAGCGGCATGCATCAGGTTAATTCGTGTAAGATATTCGTTGGAACTCAATATACCAATGTAGTTTTCGCCAGGAATACCCATAAAACGAGGTAAGCCAGCACCACTTCCTGCAAAAAAGGCCTGAAAACCTTCTTCCTTCAAATCTTCGATAGTAGCTGTTTTACCCACAATAAAGTTAGTTTCGAACTCAACACCCATTTTTTTAAGTGCATTAATCTCAACATCTACAATATTATTAGGTAATCTAAATTCAGGAATACCATATTTTAATACACCCCCTATTTCGTGAAGTGCTTCAAAAACGGTAACATCATAACCCCTTTTGGCCATTTCTCCTGCAAAGGTTAACCCTGCAGGGCCTGAACCAATACAGGCTACTTTTATATTATTCTTTTCTTTAACTTCTGGTACAGATATCTGCCCCGATTCGCGCTCATAATCTGCAGCAAAACGCTCAAGATATCCAATAGCTACTGGATCTTGCTTTAGTTTTTGCGTATAAAAACACTTGGCTTCGCATTGTTTTTCTTGCGGACAAACACGACCACAAACAGCAGGCAAAGTACTGGTTTCCTTTAAAGTTTTTGCAGCTTCAAGAAACTCCCCTTGCTCAATACGTTTAATAAACTTAGGAATATTAATTTCTACTGGACAACCAGAAATGCAAGTTGGATTAGCACAATCGATACAACGACTCGCTTCAGCCTGCGCTTGTTCAACGTTTAACCCAGCATTTACCTCAACATACGATTTAATGCGCTCATTGGCATCTACTTCGTTCATCTTAACACGAACTTGCTGAGTTCTTTCCTTATTTTTAATCTTCTTTCTTAAATCCTCGCGCCATTGTTGGGCACGTTCTTCTTTTAAGTAGCTATCTCTTTCTTCCATGTTGGAATCGTCTTTCGCTTTTATTCTGAATTTAACCCTAGGGTTATTATGCCTGACAGTTTTTGTTGTTTTCTTTTAAGTAGTTGCTTTCGGCGGCCTTTTCAATTTCTTTATAACCATTTAAACGAAGTAACATTTCGTCAAAGTCAACTTGATGCGCATCAAACTCGGGTCCATCAACACAAACAAATTTTGTTTTTCCTCCAACAGTTATCCTACATGCTCCACACATTCCTGTTCCATCCACCATAATGGTATTTAAACTAGCCAATGTTGGAATATTATGTTTTTGCGTTGTTAGCGATGCAAATTTCATCATAACAGCAGGACCAATAATCATAGCCTCACTAATATCCTCTTTGGCAATGGCAGCTTCCATTCCTTCTGTCACCAATCCTTTCTGACCATATGATCCATCATCCGTCATGATAATTAACTCATCGGAAAAGGCTTTCATTTGTTCTTCGAGAATAATTAGGTCTTTGTTTCGTGCAGCAATAACAGTAATAACTCTATTGCCAGCTTTCTTGTAAGCTTCAACAATTGGTAATAGAGGAGCTACACCAACACCTCCTCCACAAGCTAATATGGTTCCTTTATTTTCGATATGGGTGGCCTGACCAAGCGGCCCCACCAAATCAGTAATACTATCACCTACTTCAAGTGCCGCTAACTTACGCGACGAAACTCCGACGGTTTGTACCACTAACGTAATAATTCCCTTGTCTCTATCGGCACCCGCAATAGTTAATGGAAATCGTTCTCCTTTTTCTCCAATTTTAACCATCACAAAATGACCTGCTCTTCGGGCTTTAGCAATCCTAGGAGCTTCCACATCAATCTTAACTACGTTTTCTGAAAAAAACGTTTTATCTACAACTTTATACATTAGATATAATTAGCTAACAATTCCTTATTGTGCCATTCAATTTTTATTGGCGGACGGCAAAAGTAAATACTTATTTCCTTTATTTATCAAATCCGATGTAAAAAATATGACAAAATTCATCTTTTCACATCCAACCCTTAATTATAGTAAACTAATCACGCTAATTGAATTAGTCTTATTAAATATCGTTTTACGATATAATTCACTATCACTTTTGACAAATAACTTATTTTAGGTTCTCAACTCTGAATAAAACCTTATTTTTGCATTGCAAAATTACAAATTATGGCTAAGAAAAATAAGAAATTAAGAGATGGAGTTGTTTTTTCAACCAGTAACGATTTCGAATACGACTATAACGAAGAGCAGCAAGAGGAAACCTTACCTCCACAGCAACAAAACCTTAAAATAATGTTGGACAAAAAACAGCGCAAAGGCAAGGCTGTTACTTTAATTACTGGATTTATTGGCGACGATGATGACCTAAAGACCTTAGGTAAAGAATTAAAATCGAAATGTGGTGTTGGCGGAACAGTAAAAGATGGTGAAATTTTAATTCAAGGGGAATTTAGAGATAAAGTCATGGACTTATTGCAAAAGGCTGGATATAAAGCCAAAAAAGCTGGCGGATGATAGGATATAACAGCTAGTAATGATTAAGTAATTGATATTATCATACAAAAAGATGACAGCACATGTAAAGTTGCTGTTATATTAATATTCGAACTGATAATCCCGGTCTTTTTTGATTGGGATTTCTTATTTAATCAAGTCTTACACCTTTTCATTAAAAATCAACATCGGTATATTACTTACCTATTAAAATTTCGGTAATTTTCTATACTACCCCCCTACAATAAGTATCATTTTTGCCATTTAAGTAAATGAAATACATAATCACTACATATAGGGATTGTGTAGATGTGTAAATTAATACATTTTTGCATGGTAGAATTATGAAAAGGATACATCAAATATTAGCCACTGGATTTTTAGCACTTGTGCTGTTCCTGAATATTGGGTTAACGCTCAGTATGAATTTTGGACTGCATGCGCACTTCTTGGGCAATAACCAAATCCTTATTCACCTGCATAATTCGCAAGGAGGTGAGCATTCTCACAGTAATTCAGATTGCGGAACCTCTGCTAACTTTGTATTTTCAACAACCCTAACTTATTTAAACGATTCGGAAGGGATTGCGTTAAAATCTTCGATCAGTTTTCTGGCTCAAAGTTTATATCTTGATACTCATGAAAACTTTTCATCATCATCTTATCATTACGCCCGTTGGAGAGGTCCTCCAGTAGTTTAGTTTTATTCATACATTTTAGAGAATTGACGAGTTTATAGTCAATTACAATTCATTATGATGTTTTACTACATCATAAACTACTCTTCTTGCATCAAAGACGAAAAGAATACAATTAAACTAACTAACACATATCATGTTAAAATATTTCACCGTACTTATTGTTACACTACTAATAGGTAACTTAACTATTACTGCAGCAGACAAAACTCCACCACCATTACAGGGCGAAATTAAAGCCGACGGAGAACCCGTTGCTTTTGCAACGGTTCAATTAAAATCAACTACCGTAGGCTCTGCATCAGATTTAAATGGAAAATTCTTCTTTGAGGAAATCCCAGAAGGTGAACATACTTTAATCATTAAATCAATTGGACATAAAACCAAAGAAGTTACCATAAATTTCACGGAAGCGAAACCTCTTGACATAAACATTAGTCTGGAAGCGGATGTATTAGGACTTGACCAGGTAGTTGTTACTGCAGATAAACATCCTAAAAGAAGAATTGATGCTTCGATGGTTGTTAACACAATGACACCAAAAGCTTTTAGCCAAACACAATCGGTTACCTTAAGTGAAGGCTTAAATTTTACGCCTGGGTTACGAACCGAAAATACTTGTCAGAACTGTGGTGCCAATAGCGTTAGAATGAACGGCATGGACGGAAGTTACTCGCAAGTATTAATAAATGGACGTCAAATATTTTCAGGATTAGCTAGCGTTTATGGTCTAGAGATACTACCTGCAAACATGATAGAACAAGTAGAGGTGGTTAAAGGAGGTGGTTCTGCATTATATGGAAGTAATGCCATTGCAGGAACTATAAATTTAATCACTAAAGAACCTAGCGCCAACACATTTAATGCAGAGATAAACAATGGTATCATAGGTATTGGCAATAACAAAACCGCCAATGACCTGAATTTAAATTTCCATACTTCAGTGGTTTCCGAAGATAAAAACTCTGGTATGAGCCTTTATGGTACTCATAGAAAAAGAGAGGGATATTTTGATAACGACGATGAATTTACCGAATTGGCTCAATTGAATAACGTAACGCTAGGTACAAGCATATACCATAGAATGGGTTACAGAAACAAAATAACCTTTGATTATTTTCATATTGAAGAAGCTAGAAGAGGTGGTGATGACCTGGATACCCCGGAACACGAAACACAAATAGCTGAATCTATCAGGCATAACATTAACACAGGAGCTGTTAACTTTACTCGTTTTGTTGGTGAGAATAATGGTGAACTATCTATTTATGCTTCTGCGCAACATGTAGATAGATGGACTTATTATGGTGCAGAAATGGATCCTAGTGGTTATGGTTCTACAACAGATTTAGCTTACGCATACGGAACGCAATATAAGGCCGACTATGGAAAATCAAACTTTATTGTAGGGGTTGAAAACAATGGAAGTATTTTGAAAGATAAAAAGAAAGCCTACACGGATGACAAAGGAGAAAGAATTGACGAACGTTTAGTTTCTGACCAAACGAGTAATATTGTGGGAGTATTTGGCCAGTACGAATATGCCTTTCCTAAATTAACAATTTCTGCCGGATTAAGAGGTGATTATTACGACATACAGAATAAAGTAAATTCAAGTAATGACTTGAGCAACTTAGTTGTTAGTCCGCGTTTAAACTTACTTTATTCACCCAGCGAAAATATTCGAATTAGAGGTAGCTACTCACAAGGATATAAAGCTCCTCAAATTTTCGACGAGGATTTACATATTGAAACATCTGCTGCCAGACAAGTATTCCACATTAATGGAGATAACCTAAAACAGGAGACTAGCCACAGTTTTATGGCATCATTTAACTACCATACCGACATTGGCAATGGTGAATTAGAGTTTTTAATGGAAGGCTTCCACACCTATTTAGATAATCCATTTGTTCATAGAATTGAACAAGATGAAAATGATGAGACTTTGTTTTACCATATCAGATTTAACTCTGGAGTAGCAGGTACAGTTCAAGGTATTAACTTTGAATTACGTTATGCTCCTTCGGTTAAAATGAACTTTAACTCTGGTTTTACAACCCAAAAAAGTTTTTTCGAGGATAAACAGGAATATGCAGGTAATGTAATAACTGACGAGTTTTTAAGAACGCCGAATAACTATGGATTCTTTACCTTAAACTATTTACCAATTAAAAACTTTACCCTTTCGACCAATGCCACTTATACCGGAAAAATGAAAATTGAATACTTCGGTAATTCAATTGCAGGAGAACTAAGAACCACTGATCAGTTTTTTGATATGGGACTAAAAGGAGAATACATCATTCGTTCTAAGGGTTTTGATGTTGGCTTATCGTGCGGAGTTAAAAATATATTCAACAGCTATCAATCAGACTTTGATAACGGCATTGATCGCGATCCTGGTTATATCTATGGTCCGCAAATGCCAAGAACCATTTACTTCGGTGTAAAAATCGGAAATCTTTTATAGCAAGAGAATTTTAAGTAAGCTACTATAATGTTTTTAGATAGGAAGTCATTAAATTGGCTTCCTATTTTTTATTTACGAGGTTTTATGGGGATTTTTATAAAAAAGGTAGAGCCTTCATTTTCTTGAGAAGTAAACCAAATTTCTCCTTGCAATAGCTCTGTTAAGCGTTTAGAAATAGACAGGCCTAAACCAGCGCCATTAGTAGGTATCATATTTACTTCCTGATTCAATTGAGTAAAACGCTCAAATAAGTTTTCCTTTTTATCTTCAGGTATTCCAGCTCCTGTATCAGATACCGAAAATTGCAGATACTCATCCTCTTTACTAAGTGCAAAACTAACACTACCTTCTTGAGTAAACTTAATGGCATTATAGCCTAAGTTCAGTAAAATCTGAAACAATAAATTCTCATCTACCTCTATGCCTGCATATTTTTCTTCGATAGGCTTAGTAAGTAGTTTTATCTTTGAATTAATAGCAATGCTTTTTAGCGTATCACAACTTAATTGCATAATGTCATTGGCATTACTCTTTGCGTAAAATACCTTAGCTGTTCCTGAATCCAATTTAGCAGAGCTGATAACATTATCCAACAGATTCATTAACGATCGCGAGTTTTGTTTCACTATTTTTAGGTAGTTCTCTCTATCCGCCTCATCAATTCCTTTTTCGCTCATCAAATCCGCAAAACCAATAATGGCATTCATGGGTGTTCTAATTTCATGACTGAGATTAGCCATGATAGATGTTTTTATATCAGACTCTTCAATGGCCTTGTTTCGTTGCATATACAAAGCATTGCGAGCGAATATTAAAATCGGAATTTCCAAAATAAAGATGAGTATTACTACACTTAAGGAATCAATGGTTCGTTGTTCATCGTTGGCATAATGATGAAATATCTCAGGGTAAAAATACTCGATTCCATAACACGAAATGGCAATCAGAATCATTAATCCAACAGTAACATACAACTCTTTACCCACCAGCATAAATACAAGTAGACTTATTAAACCATGTATAAATATCATGGAAGGGCCAGCGCTACCTTCTGTAAGAATCCATACATAAACAATGGTAGGGCCAGCCACTGTTATAAATATCCAACGTACGTATTTTATTAATTTGGCATTGCGCGCCAACAAATAAAACACAATCATTACACTCAGAATAACATAATTAGAGTAAGTGATCGAAGGACTGCTCTCAATAATAACATTAATACCTGCTCCTAAGCCAGTAAAAAGAACCATGGCTAAAATGGTATACAAGAAAATTAAATCTTGTAAAGGCCTATTCTTATCACGAATGACCAAAGCTCGCTCAATCGTTGTATTCAATAGATTTGATGTGCGATTTTTCACTTCTTTTTTCACGTGATTAGATTTGTACTTTATGATTCCCTCTGCTGTTTTAACAAAAAAAGGGAATAACGGTTTAACGTTATTCCCTAATTTAAGTCTATTTTTTATATTTAACTAATTCATTTAATACACTTTGAGTAAAACATATCTTAAAAAGTCTGCAATAAATTACACCTTAACATGTATCTATAGTTATTATTTACGTCTATCCACAGGAAGTCGAACAAAAAATTGAGAACCTCTTCCCTCTTTAGAATTAAACCAGATTTCACCATCTAACAAGTCAGTTATTCTTTTACTAATGGATAATCCCAAACCTGCTCCAATATTTGCAGTTCTTATAACTTTGTTATTATCTGCTTGTTCATAGCTATTAAAAATACATGGTTGTTGCTTTTTAGGAATCCCAACCCCAGTATCTTTTACAGAGAAAGTTATATACTTATCTCGCCTTGTTGCACTAAAGACCACTGACCCTTTTTGCGTGAATTTTAAGGCATTATATCCTAGATTTAATAAAATTTGAAACAATAGATTCTCGTCAACTTCAAATTCTGCTTTATGCTCCGATATTTGCTCATATCGAAATTCTATACCACTATTTATCTTAAATGTATTTAAAGTTTCGTAGGTGTGCTTTAATATGTTATTGGCATTACCTATAGAATAATACGCCTGAATCTTATCGGAATTAAGTTTGGAAACATTAATCACATTATTCAGCAAATTCATGAGTATTCTTGAATTCTGATTAACAATTTCGAGATATGATTTAGACTCATCCTTTTCAATCTGTGGGTCGGATAATAACTCTGTAAAGCCTAAAATAGCATTCATGGGGGTACGAATCTCATGACTCATATTAGCTAACAAATAGGCCTTATTTTCAGCATTTTCTATGGCCTCATCACGTTCTCGATAAAGTATTGACCTAGCATAAATTAGTAACGGAATTTCAAAACTTAAAATCAAAGTAACCACCGAAATAGAATAGATTATTTTATCCTTTGGTGTACCATATGGCAATAAAATTTCTGGATATAAATATTCAATTACATACATGGCCGTAATACCCATTGCTGTAGTGGCCGTAAAAAATAAAAATTCTCTGCCTTCAGAAATAAAAATAATGATTGAAAAAAGTGCTACATACAATACAATAGTTGGTCCTGAACTGCCTTCTGAGATCAACCAAGATATGCATATTAAAATATTAGCAGCTATGATAAAGAATATTCTGAGAAATCTTAAATTAATAAGCTTGTTAGAAAGATAATAGGCCAACGAAAAAACAACAATAGCAACTATATCAAAATAAATAAGTTTTACTGATACCGATATACACAGGTTAACCAATAACGATAATGGAACTAAAATTATTAACGAGAAAAAAGTATAAATCAGAATCAGGTCCTGCATAGACCGTTCTTTTTTCCCAAATACAACTAGTTTCTGAATATAGTATTTAAAATCCTTCTTTACCACACATCCTTTCATTTGCTCACTCATCGCCCTACACTAAACATCTGATAACATTAGTACGTTAAGCGTTAGTTTTTGTTCTCAAAAAACACCTTTTTTTTACAAAAAAATAGGAAATAGTACTACACACTATTCCCTATTAATCAATCAATAAGTTATTACTTAGTTCGTCTTTTTTACATACTGAGTCAATAGCACCACCTGTTGTCCGCTCACTCTTCCTTCAATTTGTTCTGGATTATCATGAACTAAACTTATACCCCTAACAGCAGTTCCTCGTTTGGCTGTAAAACCACCGCCCTTAACGTTTAAATCTTTAATTAAAACAACTGTATCTCCTGCTTGCAATCTAACGCCGTTGCTATCTATATGCTTTACTGCATCCTCATCCTCTTCTCCATCTCCAGCCGCCTTAGCCCAAGTAAGTACGTCCTCTTCTAAATAAAGCATATCTAATAAATCCTGCGGCCATCCTTCTGCCTTAAGGCGATTTAGCATACGCCAAGCCATTACCTGAACAGCAGGTATCGTGCTCCACATACTATCGTTTAAACAACGCCAGTGATTAATATCAACTTTATCTGGATTTTCTATTTGCCCTTCGCAGTTCGCACAAATATAAATGCTTTCGTTTGCTGGCGATGATGGCACTTCGTATACCGATAAATCATCTGAAGCACCGCACAATTCGCATACTTCACCACTTCGCGCAATTAACTCTTTCTCTATGCTCATTTTGTTTTTGTCTGAATAAATTGAGGCGCAAAGATATTATTTCAAATAACAGTTATCAATCATTCATTGATATTTAACGATAACTAAGCCCGAGTCTTGTTTTAGTTATTTATTTGATTGGGTTTTCCACCCAAACACATGGTGAATAGAAAACACTAACTAAGATAAATACTACTCACAAACTTATATATTTCCTATCTATCAAAAGTATATCCTAATTATATTTTGAAACCTATAACTATATACAGTTATCCTTACCTCTTTTTAACTGGCCTTTTCCGTTTTTTCTTTTCTACAGCGTAACCAAACTTCCCAATCTTTTTACCTACCTCGTAATAATTGCCATGAGAGTAACAGATAGGCTTAGCTTTAAATAAAGAAAAGGCTCCTGAGGCTTCATCTATATATTTATCATCAGCCTTCACATTAACTACCTCAGCCATAAACATATCATGAGTACCCAGTTCTACCACCTGTGTAACTTTACATTCAATATTAACAGGAGATTCCTCTATGATTGGTGCACTTACCTTGCTGGCTTTTCCAGGTGTTAGATTCATTTCCTTAAACTTATCATACTGACGACCAGAGCGCACTCCACACCAATCCGTAGCATAAGCCAAGTCCTTGGTGGTTAAATTAATCACGAATTCCCCAGTTTCCTTTAGTATAGGATATGAATGACGACCCTTACGAACCGAGATATAACACATCGGCGGGTCGGAGCAAATAGTTCCTGTCCAGGCAATTGTAATAATATTATAGTTTTCGGGTGCATTACCTACAGTAACCATTACAGCAGGTAAAGGATATACCATATTCCCAGGTTTCCAATCTACTTTCGACATATCTTATAATATTTTAAGATGCTCTTCGGTGGTTACTTTTTCACAATAATGACACTTTAATGCCATCACATTTGAATTAACCAAAGTAAACTTAGTGATTATAGTTTCGTTATTCGTGATGCACTTTGGGTTAAAACACTTAGCAATGCCTATAATTTCCTGAGGAACAGTTACAAACTTCTTCTCAACCACCTCATAGTCTCTAATTATATTTAATCGAGCATCTGGTGCTACCAAAGCTATTCTGTTTAAATCTTCTTTTTCGAAAGACTTATCAGCCACCTTAATAATTGCTTTTTTACCATATCGATTACTACCCAGGTTAGTACCAAAAGTAATAAGGTTATCACAATTATCTAAGCCCAAAATACTAATTACCTTAAAAAGGCAGTTTGCCGGTATATGGTCGATTACTGTACCTTCTTTAATGGCACTTACGCTTAATTCTGTTTTATTACTCATCTCAATAACCTTTAACGTTTAAACTAATCCTAAAATAGATGCCATGATAGCCATACGGGCATAAACTCCATTCTCGGCTTGCTCAAAATAATAAGCCTTGGGGTTTTCATCCACATCTTCATTTATCTCATTTACCCTCGGCAGTGGATGCAGGACACGCAAATTATCTTTGGTATTGTCCAGCATCGCATTATTTAGGATATAAACGTTTTTAACTTTTTCGTATTCAATAGGGTCAACAAATCTTTCTTGCTGTACTCTGGTCATGTACAAAATATCTGCTCTCGATAAGATATCAGTAAATTCACTGTGCTCGTAATACTTTATTCCTTTTGAATCCAACCAAAATTTATATTCATCTGGCATTCTTAATTCCTCTGGAGAAATAAAATTAAAGACTGGATTAAAGTGAGATAAAGCCTGTAATAATGAGTGTACAGTACGACCATATTTTAAATCGCCCACCATAAAAATATTCAGATTTTCGAGCGTACCTTGCGTTTTAAGAATAGAATATAAATCTAATAAAGTTTGTGTTGGATGCTGATTAGCACCATCACCTGCGTTAACAATTGGCACATTAGATTGCTCAGAAGCATAGCGAGCACTTCCCTCTAAAGGATGGCGCATCACAATTAAATCGGCATAATTACTCACCATTTTAATAGTATCTTTAAGCGTTTCTCCTTTGGTTGTTGATGATGAAGATGCATCTGTAAACCCGACCACTCTACCTCCTAAACGATTAATCGCCGTTTCAAAGCTAAGTCGCGTTCTGGTAGAGGGCTCAAAAAACAAACTAGCAACTACTTTATTCTTTAACAAATCTCTGTTTGGATTTGCTTCAAACTCCTTTGCCAGTTCCACAATCTTAAGGATTTCCTCCTTAGTAAAGTCATTGATGGATACTAAACTTCTATTCTTCATGTAAATGTTTTTATATCGCATACAAGGATATCAATACGCGTGCAAATCATTTTACACGGAATTTTAATTAACCCTAGTATATTTATTTGTTGAACTATAAATAATGGTTGTATTCTATTATAATCTTGAGTTGGTAGAGAACTTAAACGACTTTCGAAAAAATCTACTTTGGTTGTAAGCTTTAATAAAAAGCAAAAAAAAGACCGACAACAACTTGTCAGCCAACTAAAAAATGAATTCATTAAAATAACAACAACGTGTCTATAATCATCTATAGGATAAGATGATGCATTCGCTTGAAAAGCTCCTTTGGATGTTGTTAATTCCTTACTCATTCCAAAGTTTAAAGGTAATACAAAATTTACAATTGCTTAAACATTTTCTTCATCAACTTAAAGATAAAATAAGGTATCCGAAAAATTTAAAACAAATAAGCTTTAAACAAAATAGTTACGTCACGAAAAACATTCATCAATTGCAGAAAAAAGTAAAAATATTACTTTTGAGGTTCATAAATATCTAAAGTCAACGAAGAATTTCCCAAACGCTCTTTCGCATGGCAATTAAACAAGTTGCTTGTATAATAGAGTAATAAGTTCTGGGCAACATTATTAAATATCACCTGAATACAATAAAAAATAAATATGAAAATTTCGATGAGAATATTACACCGCTATATTGGCTTTTTCACCATTGGTATAATGATGGTTTATGCATTTAGCGGCATTGTACTAACGTATAGAGGCACCGACCTATTTAAAGTTGAAAAAGAATTCATTGAAGACATTGGTCCTAATATTTCTGCAGAAAACCTAGCCAATGAACTGGGCTTTAGAAGTCTAAATATTAACAAAACCGAAGATGGAGTTATTTACTTTGATATTGGGAATTATAACACCAAAACAGGAATTGCGAAATACAGTTGGCCTTCGTATCCAACATGGATTAGCAAAATGTCGCGCTTGCATAAAACCAAATCAAGCAGACCACTTGGCTGGTTAAATATACTTTCGGGCGTATTGTTATTTTTCCTTGCCTTCTCTTCTTTCTGGATGTACAAACCAAAAACCAAGAATTTCAAAAGAGGAATAATTATTTCTGCAATTGGTATAATTTTCACTGTCGTTATTTTAATGTTTTAATAACCTATCTTTACACGCTTAAACAGAACACTCTTGAAAAGATCGCACCAATCATCCTTAATCTGGATGCACATTGTAGTTATTATCTATGGTTTTACTGCAATTCTAGGTAAACTTATCGAAATGCCAGCCATTCAAATGGTATGGTACAGAATGCTATTTGCCTCCATTGGATTATTAGCATACCTTCTGTTAAAGAAAAAATCATTACTTATAACACCTAAGCAAATTCTAAAACTAATTTTAATAGGCTTTGTTGTTGCTGCACATTGGATTGCCTTTTTTCATGCCATTAAAATATCTAATATTTCGGTTACATTAGGAATTATATCCTCAGGAGCCTTATTTGCCAGCGTATTAGAGCCCATATTCTTTCGTAAAAAGATAGATTGGCTTGAGTTACTGGTAGGCATATTTATTGTTATTGGACTGTATTTAATCTTTAGTTACGAGTTAAACTATATATCTGGAATTATTGTAGCTATTATAGCAACCGTATTAGCCACTACATTTACCATATTAAACAAAAAATATATAACTCAACATTCTCCAACATTAATCAGTTTTTATGAGATGGTAGGGGGATTTATAGGTATTAGTCTTTACCTTATCTTTACAGGAGGATTTTCTAGTGATTTCTTTTCTCCTTCGATGAGTGATATTACCTACCTGCTTATACTTGGGTTAATATGTACTGCTTTTGCATTTGCTGTAAGTGTAGATGTAATGAAGGAATTATCTGCCTACACCGTAATACTTTCTATAAATATGGAACCTATCTACGGCATAATACTAGCCTTTTTTATATTTGGAGAATCGGAATATATGACCAGTGGTTTTTACGCTGGAACAGTAATGATATTAGCTTCAGTATTTCTATTTCCAATACTTAAGAGACAAAAGGCAGTCATTGACTAATAGTCACTAGTTAAACTAACTAATGACTATTGACAATTGACCAGTTATCCTTTAAAGACTTCGTTTCTTACTTTTAAAATTCTTTCTAAGCCTTCCTGAATAAGCGCTTTAGGTGAGCCAATATTCAAGCGTTGAAAACCTGCTCCTTCAGTTCCAAAAGACACACCATCATTCATACCTACTTTGCCAATTTCTACCATGGCTTTTCTTAGCTTAGATGGAGATAATCCCCATTTTCTAAAATCAAACCATAATAAATAAGTCGCTTCTGGCAATACAAAACCTACCTCTGGCATGTTTTCCTTTATAAAATCCTGTACCAGCAAGGCATTCGCTTCTAGATATTGTTTTAAGGCCAACAACCATTCAGCACCGCCATTATACGAAGCCTCTAAAGCTATTCCTCCAAACAGATTACCCATATGAAGTTGCATCGCCCACAATCGCTTATGAAAACGATCTCTTATCTTTTTATCTTCGATAATGGCATAAGCCGTAGATAAACCTGCTACATTAAAGGTTTTACTAGGAGCCATACATGTAATTATTCTATCCCTTACTTCTGGATATAAATCAGCCATTACGTAATGCTTATTTCCAAACAAACATAAATCACTATGTATTTCATCCGACACTATTAAAACGTCATGTTTAATACATATTTCAGCAATACGTTTTAGCTCCTCTTTTTTCCATGCTCTTCCTACAGGGTTATGAGGGTTAGAAAAAGCAAATACTTTAGTTTTAGGATCGCTAGCCTGTTCTTCTAGTAAATCAAAATCAATGGTATAATAACCATCCGTTTCAATCAAACGATTTTTCAATATATTCCTATCATTCTCGGTAACTATAGAGTAAAATGGAGGGTAAACGGGAGTTTGAATGATTACATTATCACCCGACTCACTATACTCATGAATGGCAACCATAATAGAAGGTAATACACCTGGCGAAAATTCAATCCATTCTTTTTTAACATTCCATTGATGCTGAGAACCTAACCAATTTATAATGGAATCTGTAAATTTTTTATCGCGAATGGTATACCCATATATTTCATGTGCGGCCCTATCTTGCAGTGCCTTTATTACCGATGGTGGCGCTTTAAAATCCATATCTGCCACCCACAAAGGCAATACCTCGCTAGTACCAAACACCATTTCTCTTAGCTCTAACTTATAAGCATCTGTACCTTCTCGTTGAATTATTTCGTCTAAGTTATATTTCATATGTTATTTATAGTATTAAGTCATTAGTGTAAAGACAAAAGACTCTTGTTTGAACATTTAAGTTTTTCTTTTATCCCTAACCTGTTGTATTAAATACAAAAGAAAGAATTTGAAACGACAACTTAAACTTTTAAATCCCCAATACTCCTACCATACTTATATGTATAAACAAAAACATCCGATACACAAAGTGTATCGGATGCCTATATTGTAAAAGTAATTTTTAATCTTCTAACTACTCAATCTCAACAGAAATTGTTTCAGTAGCAACATTATCAGCTTTATCTGTACAAGTTACTGTCAAAGTATAAGTCCCTGTCCAAACATCTACTGTTGGATTAGTAAAAATTGCTTGATCAACTTTTTGAGATTTTCCCGATAAAGTAACAGTTACGTCTGTTGGTTCCCATGGATCATCATCAACACCTGTAGCTGCTTTTAATCCAGCTGCTGGCGCAGGTTTACTATTATCCAATGAAAATACTACACTTTTTAGCTCTTCATTATCAGTAAATGTTCCTTCATACATGAAGGATCCACCACCATTAATACCGAAAGCTTGACTTGCTGTTGGTACAACTGTTGCAATTACCGGTTTAGTTGTATCTGGGTCTGGTTCTGGATCTGGTTTTGGATCGCTACCGCCTCCACATGCTGAAAGCATTAATACTGTCGCAATAGCGAATAACGAAATCATCTTTGGGAAATAGATTTTCATTTTCTGATTCTTTTTTGTTAATAATTAATTGACAAATATAATATTTAAAAACTTATTTCCTAGACAACGTTTTAAGCTTGTATATATTGCTCAAAGACTTTTTCAATTCCGTCTTTTAACTCAATACTTGCCTTCCAGCCCAGGTTATTCAGTTTAGAAACATTTAATAATTTTTGGTAAGTTCCATCTGGCTTTTCTGTATCCCATACTAAATCACCCTCGAAACCAACAATACCTTTAATCAGTTCGGCCAATTCTTTAATAGATTGATCCTCTCCAACTCCGATATTGATATGCGTGTTACGTACCTCCTTGGTATTTTGTTTCTTTAAATCATCAAAACTTACCTCATCCATGATATAAATACAAGCATTAGCCATATCATCTGAGTGTAAAAACTCCCTACGTGGATTTCCTGTACCCCATAGTTTCACCTGAACAGACGAATCCACTTTTGATACACCATACTTCTCAATGATAGCTAATTTTTCGCTTTCTGTATTTGCTCCAGATATACCTTCAACTGGCTTCTTATTCAGGTCAGCATCAATACCAGCCCAATTTCCATCTTGAAGACATTTACCTAAATACATTTTACGAATTAACGCTGGTAATACATGCGACTTTTCAAGATCGTAATTATCATTCAGTCCGTATAAATTAGTTGGCATTACAGAAATAAAATCTGTGCCATATTGTAAATTATACGACTCACATGTTTTAATACCCGCAATTTTAGCAATTGCGTATGGTTCGTTCGTATATTCTAATACATCCGTTAAAAGATAATCCTCTTGGATAGGCTGCGGACAATTCTTTGGGTAAATACAAGAACTTCCTAAAAACAATAACTTTTTAACACCTGCTTTGTACGCAAAATGAACTACATTATTCTGAATTTGAACATTCTCGTAAATAAAATCAGCTCTATAAGTGTTGTTAGCAACAATACCACCAACCTTGGCTGCAGCTAAAAATACATAATCAGGTTTTTCGCTTAAAAAGAATGTCTCAACCGCTTTTGCATCCGATAAATCAAGTTCGCTACGAGTTTTAACCACAATATTAGTGTAACCTTTTTCTTTTAAAGAACGAACTATTGCCGATCCCACTAACCCGCGGTGACCAGCAACAAATATTTTTCCTTGCTTATCCATTATTCAAAATAGTTCATAGTGTTATAACCACCATCTTGCAAGTACTTATCTTTTTTCATTAGCTTGATATCACTATCCATCATATCATCCACTAACATTTTTAAGTCGTACTTAGGCGTCCATCCTAATTTGTCTTGTGCTTTTTTAGGATCACCAATTAATAACTCCACCTCTGTTGGACGGAAATATCTTGGATCAACCTCTACAACACAAGTTCCTTCAGCTATTTTAAATTCGTCGTTATCACAAGCAACAACATATCCTTTTTCCTCTTCTCCTTCACCTTTAAACTCAACTGTTACGCCGATATTTTTAAAAGCCATACTCACAAAGTCACGCACTTCAGTAGTAATACCTGTAGCTACCACAAAATCTTCTGCAGTATCTTGTTGTAACATTAAATACATAGCCTCAACATAATCTTTGGCATGGCCCCAGTCACGTTTTGCCGAAAGATTACCTAAGAATAATTTATCCTGTAATCCTAAACCAATACGAGCAACTGCACGAGTAATCTTACGTGTTACAAAAGTTTCCCCACGAATAGGTGACTCATGGTTAAATAAAATACCATTACAAGCATACATATCATATGCCTCACGATAGTTTACTGTAATCCAATACCCGTACATTTTAGCTACAGCATATGGAGAACGTGGGTAAAATGGCGTAGTTTCCGATTGAGGAACCTGTTGAACCAAGCCATATAATTCTGAAGTAGAAGCTTGATAAAACTTCGTCTTTTTAGTTAATCCTAGTAATCTGATAGCCTCAAGAATACGTAAAGTACCAATACCATCAGCATTAGCAGTATACTCAGGTGTATCAAAACTTACAGCAACGTGTGACATTGCAGCAAGGTTATAAATCTCATCAGGTTGCGTTTCCTGAATAATTCTGATCAAATTCGTCGAGTCGGTTAAATCACCGTAATGAAGAAAGAAATTCTTATTATCTACGTGTGGATCTTGATATAAATGGTCAATTCTATCTGTATTAAATAAAGAAGAACGACGTTTTACACCGTGAACGATATATCCTTTTTTCAATAAAAATTCCGACAGATAAGCTCCGTCTTGTCCGGTAACTCCGGTAATTAATGCAACCTTTGCCATGATGTTTCTGATTATTATGGTTTTATTCTATTTTCGAAATTAATTAAAGTCTAAACACAAAAAGAGCCGATACTACCGGCTCCTTTCTACTATATTTTATGTTCTAGTATTTAGGATTTTTAAAATACGCATCAAAAGTAGGTATCTTTATTCATCCATACTAGTCGATTATGACCAACACCTAATTATTTGGCATAATTAATCGCTCTTGTTTCACGAATCACCGTAATTTTTACTTGACCCGGATAAGTCATCTCCGTTTGAATCTTCTTAGCTATCTCGTATGATAAGGTTTCTGCATCCTTATCTGATACTTTTTCACTACCTACAATTACACGTAATTCTCTACCCGCTTGGATGGCATATGTTTTTAATACACCCGGATAATCCATCGCTAAATTCTCTAAGTCTTTAAGACGTTTGATATACGAATCAACCACTTCACGGCGTGCTCCTGGACGCGCTCCTGAAATAGCATCACACACCTGAACAATTGGGGCAATCATTGTAGTCATTTCTACTTCGTCATGGTGAGCTCCAATGGCATTGCAAATATCAGCTTTCTCTTTATATTTTTCAGCAAGCTTCATACCCAATATAGCATGCGGTAATTCTGGCTCCTCATCAGATACTTTACCAATATCGTGTAAAAGACCTGCTCTTTTCGCTTTTTTAGGATTCAATCCTAATTCACTAGCCATTACAGCACAAAGGTTAGCGGTTTCTCTGGAGTGCTGTAATAAGTTTTGTCCGTATGACGAACGATATTTCATTTTACCTACCAATTTAATTAACTCTGGATGCAATCCATGAATTCCTAAATCAATAGTTGTTCTTTTACCCGTTTCAATCATTTCTTCCTCAACCTGCTTACGCACTTTGTTCACTACCTCTTCGATACGAGCAGGGTGAATACGACCATCGGTAACTAATTGGTGAAGTGCTAAACGAGCAATCTCGCGACGCATAGGATCAAATGCACTTAAAACAATCGCTTCAGGTGTATCATCCACAATAATTTCAACACCTGTAGCTGCTTCTAAAGCACGGATATTACGTCCTTCTCTACCAATGATTCGACCTTTTATTTCATCTGAATCAATATGGAAAATAGTTACTGAATTCTCAATAGCATTTTCTGTTGCTACACGCTGAATGGTTTGTAATACAATTCGCTTAGACTCTTTATTTGCATTAATCTTAGCCTCATCCATAATATCGTTTACAAACGACATTGCTTCTGTTTTAGCTTCTTCTTTAAGCGATTCAATTAATTGATTTTTTGCATCATCCGCAGTAAGTCCTGAAATAGCTTCAAGTTGCTCCACTTGTTGCTTATGCATCTTATCTAGGTCGATTGATTTCTTTTCTACTAAATCTAATTGACCTTCTAAATTTTCCTTAATTACGTCAGTTTCCTTGCGTTTTCTCGTTAACTCCTCTTGCTTTTGGTTAAATGATGATTCACGTTGTTTAAGCTTATTCTCAATGGTTAAAACCTTGTTATTTCTAGAGTTAATCTCCTTTTCGTGATCCGACTTCAGTTGTAAGAATTTCTCCTTTGCTTGAAGTATTTTATCCTTTTTTATTACTTCTGCTTTAGACTCCGCTTCTCGTAATACTTTGTGGCTTTGTGATTTTAATACCTTGCCATATACTATCCATGTGCCCAAAACTCCTATCACCAGGGCTACAATTCCAATTATTGCTATCTCCATTTCTCTTGTGTTTAATAAAACAAAACCGCAATCATTCATTACATAAATCTGGTCGCAATGACCAAACTGTAAAAACAATGCGGATATTTATTGATATATAATAGACTAAAATTATGCTACTCTCTTGCAAGAATATCATCTAGTTCATGATTCAACTCTCTAGCTGCTTCAATAATAGGTGATGTATCTTGTTTTTCTTCCAACTCTAGGAGTTTAATTACAAACTGTAATGACGCCATTCCTAAAAAATCTTGCAGATCCTTATCTGAATAGTGTTGTTTATATTGTAAAACTTTATCGTTGATCATCTTAGCTGCCTTTCGAATACGCTCCTCATCCACACGCTTTATCTTTAAAGGATAAAACCTATCGGCCACATTTACTCGTATTGAAAGCATATCATCCATGGGCAACTATTATCTGTTTAAAAGAGCAATGCATTTATCAATTTCCCGCACAATCTGATTTATTCGAATTTTGGCAAAGTGAACGTCTCCACTCTTTGCTTCAATCGTTTTAGAAAATTTTAATGTATTGTATTTTTCCTTTAACTCGGCCATTTCTCTCGCCGATTCCTCTAACTGTAAAGCAAGTTGATCGTTTTCCGATTTCAAATGATCGTTATCCGTTTTTACACTTCTATACCGATCAACCAACTTCGATACTTTTTGTTGTAAATTGTGTACTATTTCTATACTTTCGTTCGCCATATTTACAAAAATGCCATACAAAGTTAACATTGCAATTAAAAAATAAAAACAAAGGCCTGCTTTCTTTTCACAAAGTGTTTAGGTAAGTAAAGTGAAGCATTAGATACTAACGATTTACACCCTTAAAAAAAGTTAACATTAGCTGATTACACTGCTTCCAGAAGGCCTATTATTAGGCAAGCATGAACTAAAAGCGGTGTAAATTTCTTTTTCTGAAAACAAAAAATAAAGATGAGTTATAAACATTACATATTCTCCATATTCCTATTTTGTGCAACTTTAGTAGTTTTTGCGCAAAAAAATAGAGATGCTAATTTTCTTTTTCCTTTAGATATTCCTCCAAGTGTTAGCGGATCATTTGCAGAACTCCGAAGTAACCATTTTCATTCGGGCATTGATTTATCTACACAGGGCAAGTTGGGTATTCCTATCAAAAGTATGGAAGTAGGCACCATATCTAGGATTAAAGTTTCTGCAGTGGGTTATGGAAATGCCGTTTATATTAAACATCCCAATGGTTACACCACCGTTTATGGTCATCTACGCAACTATTCAATTAAAATAGATTCAATTATTACCGCCGAACAATACAAAATAGAATCATTTGGCATCGATTTTTTTCCTACTTCTGAAATCCATATTAAACGAGGCGAAATTATTGGCTATACAGGTAATTCGGGAAGTTCGGGCGGACCACATCTTCATTACGAAATAAGAGAAACAGTATCTGAGGAACCTGTTAACCCATTTTTTTATCAGAATAAAATTAAGGATGACGTTAGACCCAAACTGCTCACATTACGTGTTTATCCCGTAGATGAAAACAGTGCAATTAACGGCAGTCCTATCCCCAAGAACTACACCATTGTATTTTACGATGGACAATATCATTTAAAAGGAAACCCTAAAATTTATGCTAGCGGCAAAGTAGGTGTCGCCATTGAAATGTTGGATTACATGACTGGTTCGTGGAAAAAATGTGGCGTATATAAATTGAATATGAAAGTAAACGGTCATGACTATTACAGTTGGGAGTTGGATCAGTTTTCGTTTTCTGAATCGAGATATATTAACAGTCATATTGATTATGGATACAGGGCCAAATACGGCAAAAGGTTTGAACGATGTTTTCGTCAACCAGGTAATAAGATGCGCATATATGGTGAGCTAACTAATGATGGCATCATCCATATGGATTCATCTAAGATTATATTTATTAAAGCTGCTGATGCCGCCAACAATCTATCCCAACTGAACTTTACTTTGCTTAAAGGAAATGATTACAAGAGTAGCGCATCACAAAAAGTAAAGCTAGCCTATAACCAACATCATCATTTAAAAGCAGATGGAGCTACTTGCGATATCCCTAATGGGGCTTTATATGAAAATGCAGCAATAACATTTGAGAAGAAAAATACGAATGTAGCAAGTTATCAAATTGGAGCTAAAGAAATACCATTACACAAATGCATTCGTTTATCTGTAAAAATTCCAGACTCATTGAGGTTATATAAAGATAAACTTTGTTTGGCTAGTGTAAATGGTTCTGGAAAGCATTATTATGCTGGCGGTAATATAAAAGAAGATAGCCTAATTTTAACTACCCGCAGTTTTGGCAACTATACTTTTAAAACGGATACTATTGCCCCAACCATAAGAGCATTGCAAAACATTAAAGGCAGAGTTTTTAATACAAACTCTAAATTCTTATTCAAAATATCAGATAATTTCTCTGGAATTAAATCATATGATGTGTATTTAAACGATAGCTGGGTATTGTGTGAATACGATGCAAAATCCAATAAACTGACTTGTCCTTTATCTAAAGCCAAAGTAAAAAAAGGGGGAAACTATAACTTTAAACTGGTGATAAAAGATAACTGTGGAAATGAAAAAACACTAAGCAGTCATTTTATGGTGAGATAGTAAAGTACCTCGGGGCAAGCCCAGAGGCATAAACCTGAATACTAACTGTATTAACGAGGCAAGCCTCGAGTTACTAAACCTTTTGGCGGCGTCAATAAAAAAAGGAACGCTACCGTTGTAACATTCCTTTTATAAACTTAAACCCTAATCTATGAAAAAACTCTACTTATCTTTTTTGTATGCTAGAATTTTTAAAGAAGGAACGCCCCTTTGGACGTTCCAATCTTAAACCTAAACCCTAACCTAATGTATGAAAAACTCTATTGCTTTATACACTCTTGTTTAAAGCAAAGCTTGTGCCATAAAAAGCACTTTTTTATGCATTAACACACATTAACTTGAGTGTGAAAATCTGTAAACAAAACCACCAAATACTTTATTATATTTATGCCTTTAATTTAGACATTCAACAAGCATAACAAAAGATTCGTAACACAAAGAAATGTTGGGTCTTTGCATGCTAAACGAGACAACTACACAAAAAAATTAAACAGATGAAAGAACTATTCCTAAAAGCTAAACATTGGCAACTATTTATTTTAATGATGGGTATTCCTTTGGTATTTCAATTTTATGTAATGCAAGAAGTATTTGGAAACATATTAACCCAAGGCAACCCAAATCCAGAAACAATGATAGGCATGTTAAAATATCTGCCTGTAATCATGTTTATTTTTATGGGTCTATTTTTCGGCTGGCTTTGGTCATTAGCTATGGGCTTGCAAAATAAAATTCCTGAGGAAGTAAAAATGAAAACCACAAAATTTAAAATATTCTTTTTTATACCTGTGGCATATTTAATCATTATACTTACCCTTGTAAGCGTTGTTATTATAGCTGCTTTTAAAGGCCATATTGAACCAAATTCAGAAACAATCCTATCTTTTGTTGGAATCGCATTGGCCATTATCGTTCCAATGCATCTATTCTCAGTATTCTGTATTTTTTATTCGCTATACTTTGCGGCTAAAACTATTAAAACGGTAGAACTACAAAAAGAAGTAAAATTCTCTGATTTCGTAGGTGAGTTTTTTCTGCTTTGGTTTTATTATATAGGCCTTTGGATTATACAACCTAAGGTGAATAAAATGATGAAAAAATCAATCGATTAGTCAGTTGCCAAGCAAAAACATTTTAAGCAAGTTATATGTTTTAACTTGTGTCAGTCGCTGACATAAACCCAAAGTTATAATTCCATGAAAGTATTGATCATATTTGCTCATCCTGCATTCCATAAATCTAAAGTAAACAAAGTGTTAGTGGATGGATTATCTGACATTGACCACGTTACCTTTCATGATTTATACCAAGAGTATCCTGATAATGATATTGATATAAAACGAGAGCAAACACTTTTATCTCAACATGATTTAATCGTTTTTCAGTTTCCTCTTTTTTGGTACAGCACTCCTTCTCTTTTAAAGGAATGGCAAGATTTAGTATTAGAACACGGATGGGCTTTTGGCAGTAAAGGAAATGCTTTAAAGGATAAATGGTTTTTATGTGCTATAACCGCTGGAGGTCCGCGAAACGCTTATCGTATTGAAGATTTTCATAGTCATACTTTACATCAGTTGTTATCACCTTTAAAGCAAACAGCAAAACTATGCAAAATGAAACCCTTACCTCCATTTGTTGTGCATGGAACCCACGCTATAGAGCTAACTGAGGTAAAAAAAGAAAAGGTTAACCTGCTTAAGCTTTTGTACGAATTGACCAATGACAATTTTAGTTTTGAGGAGGCAGAAAAATACGAGTATTTAAACGACTATATCACTAAAAAGTAATCGGAGTATTATGGAAGGCAATTTTTTCTACCAGGCATTTGTATATTTAGCTGCCGCAGTTGTAGCTGTTCCTGTGGCCAAAAAACTAGGACTTGGTTCTGTTTTAGGATACTTGATTGCAGGGGTTATTATTGGCCCTTTTGTGTTTGGCTTTATTGGCGAAGAAGGACAAGATGTTATGCATTTTGCTGAGTTTGGTGTGGTTATGATGCTTTTTTTAGTCGGCTTAGAATTACAGCCTTCGCTGCTATGGAAATTACGGGTGCCTATATTGGGTATTGGAGGATTACAGGTTGTTGTTACCGCAAGCCTCATTATGATGATAGTATTAATGGTTAGTTCTCTTTCGTGGCAAATTGCATTAGCGCTGGGCTTAACTTTAGCACTCTCCTCAACCGCTATAGTTTTGCAAACACTAAACGAAAAAGGTCAACTTAAATCCATTGGCGGACAAAATGCTTTCTCGGTTCTGTTGTTTCAGGATATTGCGGTAATACCCATTTTAGCCTTTATGCCCTTATTGGCCACCTTAGAAATAACCAGCTCCGAGGGACACGGCACGCATACATTAACCGAAGGTTTGCCTGTTGCATTGCAAACTCTCATTGTTTTTGGGGTTATTGCAGCCATCATCCTCATTGGTAAATATGCCATTAGTTATGTATTTAGATTGATTGCACAAACACAACTTCGTGAGCTTTTTACTGCTGCAGCACTCCTGTTAGTAATTGGCATTACCCTATTAATGACCATGGTTGGATTGAGTCCTGCCTTGGGTACATTTTTAGCGGGTGTTGTTTTGGCACAAAGCGAATACAGGCACGAATTAGAAACGGATATTGAACCCTTTAAAGGATTATTACTCGGGTTATTTTTTATTGCAGTAGGAGCTTCCATCGACTTTAACCTAATCATAGGAAATCCTGGAACAATTGCTGCCATAGTATTGGGACTTATTTTGGTTAAGTTGATTGTGTTAATGGTGATTGGCCGTTTGTTTGGCATGCGAATGGATAACAATTTTCTATTTGCATTTGGACTAGCGCAAGGTGGCGAATTTGCCTTTGTTCTGTTTTCTTACGCCTTGCAAAACGGTGTTATGGGTAGCGAAGTAGCCAACCCAATGATTGCTTCCGTAGCTATTTCTATGGCATTATCGCCACTCATAATGTTACTAAACGAAAAGCTTATTCAGCCCAACTTTGGAACTAAAGAGTCTGTAGAAAGAGAATCGGATACCATTGATGTAGAAAACGAAGTAATAGTAGCTGGTTTTGGAAGGTATGGCAGTACCATTGGTAGATTTTTGCAAGCCAACGGAACCCAAGCCACTTATTTAGATATGGATCCGAACAACGTTGATTTACTGCGTAAGTTAGGTTTAAAAGTATTTTACGGCGATGCTTCGCGCCATGATTTATTGCATGCCGCTGGAGCGGATAGCGCCAAATTACTTATCATTTCGGTAGATGACCCCGAAAAGGCCATTGAAATTGTAAATACCACACAAAAGCACTTTCCGCATTTAAAAATTGTTGCCCGAGCTAAAAACTGGAATTCGTATTTTGAGTTACTCGATAAAGAAATTCTAGGTGTTTATCGAGAGTTTTCGGATGTAGCCTTACGTATGGCTGCGGATGTTTTAGGTGAAATAGGCTATCGGAAAAATCAGGTGCAACGTTCCCTAAAAAAGTTTAGAAAGCACGACGAATCCTTTTTGAAAGAATTATCGAAATCGCGCCACGAAGAAACATCAATGATTAAGCAAAGTCGAAAAATAATGGAAGAACTAGAACTGATGATGCTTGAAGATATTGAAAACGAAGCCAAAGACAAAGACTTAGGATGGGATGCAGAAACCATAAAAGAAGAATTTGCCCCTATCATCCGAAAGTTAAAAGAAGAAAATAAGTAAAGAAACAGGCTTATTTTTAAATATAAAGCTTACAAACCTTTATGCTTCAGAAATAAGCCCGTTCCTTTTAACTAAAACCTATACTCTAAAAACTTATCGCACTTAAGCCCGAATAGGCAACTCCCTCAAGGGTTGTTTCAAGTTTATATTGATACACGCCACTTTTACCTACTGCAATTAATACATCCCCTCGTACAATAACATCAAACGCTTCTTTATCAATAGAATTTATCAGCTTTGACCTAAGCGGATCGCTAACATCAAATATCTTAATTTCATCATCGCAAACAATTAAATAATTACCATATAAGCCAAGCCCTTTGGGAGCAATTAGGTTTCTGGAACTAATTAAAACAGGTTCTGTAACAGATTGAACATCATAAATCTCGAGCACATTAATATTATTTCCGCAAAAGGAATTACTATGCAAAGTAACATAAGCATGTGTATCGTTAGCAACAACTGGGTCGCATGCGGTAAAGTGCTGCACGCCCGACATCTTTTTAGGAAACTCAGGATCGTTTAAACTGTATATAAACATCCCATTTCTCGAACCAATATATAGGTAGTCTTTATACCCAAAAAGTGTTTCAATATCAAAACCAATATCTACTTTATTCACTAATACCGGCTCTTCAGTATTTGAGATACTGAAAACGTTTAAGTCATACTCATCCACTACATATAGATAATCGCCTTTTAAAGTAAATGCAGCCAACGAACCTCCCTGACCATCTGGGGCAGCTGCATCACCCTGTGCACCATCCTTAGAACAAGAAAAAAATAAGCATACCCCTAATGATAATAAAACTAGCTTTCTCATTTTTCCAGATTTATAAGTTTCCAATCAATTACTACACTATTATTCTCTACATCATAAGCCCTTTCTCCTTCAGGAGAGCGTAGTTCAGGAAATGTATTTTTTACTCGTTTTACCAAAGCCAAACTTTCCTCTTCTGGGTTAAAACGTAGGGTAATTAAATCGGTGGCCTGATTGATATACAAAACATTATTACGCATCGCAATATCCGTACATGCCAATACCGAAATAAAACCTGATTTTTCCGGATTCAGAACGTCGGAATTATCAAATACATGAAAACCTTTGCCCTCTTCTCCAATAAATAATAAATCATCTTTTACGTATATTTTGCCAGAGTTGACAATTTCTTGAGGAGACTTTAATTCAATGGCTTTATCCAATTCAGCCCTAGCTATAGCAACAGGCTCGTATTGACTTTCCCATTCTGGTTCTGTTGGCTCCCACCATGGATAACAGCTTTGCAGCAAAAAGCACACAAAGAGGTAAAATAGAAATTTAGGTTTTGTCATGATTGTTTTTTTTAGGATTTAGGAATAATATTCATCAATAAATACAGTCTTTACTGCATCAATTACAACTGACAAATATAAGATGGTAAGTATTAGAAATGGTTGCTTATAGTTTATAAAAAGAATAGTTATTTGGAAGTCTATTAACTCGTGATCTTAAAAATAGGTTCAAATCATCTCAAAGATAATTTATCAAACTATGTCTTTTTGAATAGGATAAAAGCTCAAGAAAACTCGAGGTAAGTCCAGAGGGATAAATCTGAATACTAACTGCATTAACGAGGCAAGCTTCGAGGTATTAAACCTTTTGGCGGCGCCAATAAATATTTAATGGATATAAAACAACTTAAGGTTTGAGTATAATAATCAAAAAAGCCATTTTTCTATCTCAACAGAAAAATGGCTTAAAAATATTTTATCCAAAAACTAAATTTAACAACTTGGCATTAATCTTTAATACGACTAAAAACCAGTGTATTTACCATCCAGTTGGGAAGATTCTTCTTAGGATCACGTCCTTTTAAATTCATATACCATCCAATTTTTTCGATGATTGGTAGTTTATGTGTTTCTACAAATTCAATCAATGTACCATCTGGATCTTGAATGTATGCAAAATGCCCTGCAGCAACTCCCATATCAAAGCTATCTGCACTATCCACAGTAAAAGCAAAACCTTTTGACTGACATTCTGCACGCAATTTATCCATACCTGTTATATCAAAGCACAAATGGATAAATCCTAACTCACCCCATATTCTATTTTCAAATATTTTGCGTGGCGTACGTCCCTTTACTTGTATCAACTCTATTTGAGTAGGACCAAACAAACGACTAAATGCTCCTGTACGAGCCTCTTTATGTCTTAACAAAACACGCCTACACTTGATATCTCCCCCAGGTAATTGAGCAAAATCGTCAAATACACCTTCTTCGTCGTAAACAACCTCGTCATACTCCAATATATCGGCATATACTTTTTTAGAAGCCTCAATATCAGACACACCTATTACACATCCAACAGTACCACCCGTTAGCGACTTTTGCTTTTTGTAAAACACCTTTTCATATACAACTTGAAAAATATTTCCATAAGGATCCTTCACAAAATAATGAGCATTACCCATGGGGTCTTTGTACAATTCACCTAATATATCTAATCCTCGCTCTTTATGCGTACGATAGGACTTTTCTATATCTCTACTTTTTATCTTGGAAATAAAAATCCCATAATCACCTAGCATCACTTCAAAGGCAGGTGCTTTAGGTTTAATTCCTGTATGTTGCCAAATTTCAAATCCACCTCCACCTTCCATATTCATGGCCAATGCAGCATAACGTTCTCTTGTTTTTCCATCGGTATGAGGTAACATAATTTCAGCTACAGCTGTATCCTCAAAAACATTAATATCCATTCCAAATTGGGCTCGATACCATTTCCATGCCTCTTTAGCATCATCTACTCCAACACCAATCTGTTGAATACCGCTAATTGTTTTTGTCATATGGGTTATATTACTTACTACTTATCTTTGTTACTAAATTGTAATATAGGGATGGTAAATATTTATAGATGTAAACCATCAATAATTCACTACCTCCTATCAACACATCTTTCTTTCCTTTTTTGATAGCCTTAACTATCTTTTTAGCACAAACATCTGCCTGCATTCCTTTCTCTTGACCTGCATCCATTTGGCCATGCGCTGTTCCATCTTTTGTTAATGCATTTTTAGAAACCTCTGTTTTAACCCTACCTGGCGAAACAATGGTCACCTTAATATGATCAGCCTTAACTTCTGCTCGTAAGGATTCAAAATACCCTTGTAAGGCATGTTTGGCTGCCGAATAAGCACTACGCATAGGAAATCCGAATTTACCTACAATACTGCTGACTGCCACAATATGTCCTGACTGATTTTGTAACATAACAGGAAGTATTAATTTAGTTAATGCAATTGCACTAAAAAAATTCAGTTCCATTATTTTTCTATCATTCACTAAAGGTGTTTCCTTAGCCAATGATCGCTGACTCATCCCTGCATTATTCACTAAAATATCAATTGCTCCCATTTTCTGTAATACCCGCTGTACCAGGTCTTGCAAATGGTCTGTTGAAGATAAATCTGCAGGAAATACAAAACACTCTTTGGTATATTTAAGACACCTTTCTTTGACCGCATTAAGCTTATCTTCGCGTCTTGCAGTAAGCACCAACCGAGCTCCTTCTCTAGCGTAAGCATAAGCCAACTCTTCTCCAATACCAGATGAAGCTCCTGTAATCCAAACTACTTTCCCTATCAAATCAATTAATATTTAGTTACACACAAATGTAATTATTGTTTATAATAAAAGATATCTATAACCAATAAAATATAATAACAAATACATAAGCCCTTAACCACGAATAAACAAACTTATTCAGATTCTATAGCAGAATTAATATTTGCCCTTTCAGTTTGTAATAAGGCCAGTTCATTGGCCTGTTTATTTTTAAACGTTACAAAACGAATTCTATCAAATAGAAGTAAATACTGATCGCGCAGAAGAACAGACCAAAATCCAACAATACCCAGAGCAACAATTGTAATTATGCCAGTTACTCCAAACATTAAACCTGCAATTACCAATAAAATAATATAATATATTTGTACAAACAACCAACTAGCTCCAACATAAACTGAACCGTAAAATTCTACTGTTTTTACGACTTTATCAGCCACTTTACGACCCAAATAGATAGGTAAAATATTACTCACGTATCCTAAAACAAATAGAGGCCCCATGAGTACTAATGCCAATAATTGCCAACCATACGAATCAGGATTTATTGCTACCTGCTTATCAGTAATTTTAAACTTATTTAATTTCTTAAAATAGATATGAGTCTGTTCCTTAAGTTCTAAAAAACTATTCTGAGATGCTGAATAAAGATGATTTACTCTTTTGGTCACCTTATTTTCTAACTCAAAAGCACTTGAATCCTTACTAACAATGGGTAAAGCTGCTTTTAAATTGTTGTTGCGTGCAACTTCTAAACAATACTCTGCTGTCTCTTCTGATTCTTTCTCCTCAATAACAATGGCACCTTCTGTTAATGCGCCATAAATATCTTCGTTTAGGGCATTAATGGCTTTAGCAGGATTCTCAAGATATAAATCCTTATAATCGCTTACCAATATGGGTTTTCCACATTGCGCCATCAGATTCTCTCTAATTTTAGGTGCATTAGTGTAGTTTAATGATATGGGTACAATTTGAACTCCCAGTTTAAAATCATTTGCCTCCTCTGCTCCAAAAGCAATTCGTCCTGTACCTTTTTTAAGTCGACGCACTCGTTTTTCCACCACACATATTCCCTCTGAATGGATGAGCAACGTGCCTTTTTTCTTTAGTGTATTTGTATATATATTAAACGCATCAAGATTCTTTTTTACATCCTGAGCATTATCCATGGCTCTATACACAGGCGACACACGCATAGAGGCCAAAAAAAAGCGTGCTATCTTAGTAGCAAACACATCACCTCTAGCTAAAAAGCGAAGTTTTCGTCCTGCAAAAATACCAATTACAAAATCGTCGATAAATGAATTAGGATGCATTGAAGCCAAAATTACAGGCCCTTTCTTTGGTATATTTTCTAGATTAACAAAGAATATCTTCTTAAAATACAAGCGCAACGTAATTGGCATTGTATATCTTAGCAAATGATAATTCATTTTTTCTTTAACTTTTTATGCTTGGCTTTTTCTAATGATAAAAGCAATGCAGGTAACAATATTAAATTAGTAAACATAGCTACAAGCAATGTCAACGACACCAATAAACCGAGCGCTATAGTACCTCCAAAACTAGAAGCAGTAAATATGGAGAAACCAAAAAAGAGCACAATAGAAGTATAAATCATACTCACTCCGGATTCCTTAATGGCCTCTACAACGGAAATTTTTATTCTACCTCCATGCATCTTAAGCTCCTGCCTATATTTAGCTAAAAAATGTATACTATCATCAATGGATATACCAAAGGCAATACTAAACACTAATATAGTAGACGGTTTGATGTGAATTCCAGCATACCCCATTACCGCAGCCGTAAACAACAACGGAATTATATTAGGTAACAAGGATATAAAAACCATACGAAACGACCTAAACATAACCGATATAAACAGAGATATTAGTACAATAGCTAAAGCCAAACTTAAAAACAGGTTACGGATTAAAAAATTAGTGCCTTTTAAAAACACTAAGCTTGTACCTGTAAAACTCACCGTATAATCTTTAGGATCAAAAATTTCATCTACTCGTATGCGCAACGAATCTTGTAAAGCTTGAATTTGAGTTGTATTTACATTGGCCATTTTTACTGTCATGCGGGCAATTTGTTTTGTTGAATCTACAAAAGCATTAAAACCGTCATTACTTGCTGATGAATCTGTTGTTAGGTATTTTTTAAGACTCTGTAAACCTTTGGGTGGAGGCAATACGTAATATTTAGAATCGCCTCCTCTATGCGCCTGATACACATATTTAATACCATCTAAAACAGAAAGGGGCTTTGAAAAATAGGGCGTAAATAAAGTGTCTCGACTAAGCACCTTCTCTAATTTTTTCATTTTATACAAAGTGCGCCCTCCATTGCTAAAAACACCATTTTCAGACTTCGTATCAATAACAATTTCAAAAGGTAATACCCCATTAAACTGATCTTCAAAAAAGAGTAAATCTTTGTAAATATCATCCGTTTGAGGAATATCATCGACTACATTACCTGATGTTTTAATAAAGCTAATACCTAATCCACTTATTATCACCAACAATATTGTTCCCATATAAACCCAACGCCTATTTTTCATGGCATTCATCACCAACCATTTAATAATATTATTCAATGATTTATTTTCAAGATGCTTAATATGCTTGGGCGAAGGCATGCTTTGAAAACTTGTAATAATAGGGAAAATGGTGATGGAAATTAAAAACAGGCAAATAATATTTATGGCCGCAATAATTCCAAACTCAACCAATATAGAAGAGCTCGTAAGTATAAAAGTAGCAAAACCAGAAGCTGTTGTTAAATTGGTTAAGAAAATTACACCTCCAATTTTCTTTATCATGCGTTCCAATGCGGCCCATTGATTGCCATGGTTACTGCATTCTTGGTGGTACTTATTAACTAGAAAAATAGAGTTTGGAATGCCTATTACTATAATTAATGGCGGAATTAATCCGGTTAAAACGGTTATTTTAAAACCAAAAATACCAATAAAGCCAAACACCCAAACCACTGAAATGCCTACAATAAGTAAAGAGGTTGCAACTACACGGAACGAACGAAAAAAGAGATAAAGTATAATTGCCAGTACAATGGCGGCCAAAATAATAAAAAGGCTAAGCTCTCCTCTTACTTTATCCATTACTCGGGTTCGAATATATGGTAAACCCGAATAGTAAACCTTTATTCCCGTATGCTCACTAAACGCTTCTGCTACCTCATATACTTTATTCACTAAAGCAATCCTGCTTTTCGAATTAACCATATCATTGGGTAGCGTAATCGTTAAAATAGTAACAAAAGTACTATCCGATTTTTTATATAATAAATCCTTATAAAAGAGTTGTTTATTAACTATTGATAGAACACTGTCCAATTGTTCCTGAGAACTTGGTTTTTGGGGAAACAATGTTTTTAGCTCTAGTTGCTCATCAACTTTATTAAGTGAGGTAATTTTTGATAAGGATAGTACACTATTGGTTCCCAGCACCGATTCGCCCTCTTTGCTCTTGATACCAATAGCTGCAATATCATCAGTAAGCTGATAAAGTGCGTTAAAATGATTTAACTGCAATATAGTAGAGTCTTTAAACCCCAACAAAATCATTTTTGCATCTTCACCAAAAACTTCCTTAAAGTTTTCGTATTCTACAAAGGTAGAATCTGTTTTAGGAAGTAGTTGAGCAAGTTTATAATCGAGCTCAACTTTACGAGCCTGATAACCAAAAAATAGGGTTAAACATAAAATAGCAAGCAAGATAGCCACCCTATACTTAATGATAATATGATTGACTGATAAATGATTCACGTACGGATTTTTTCAAATGAAGCCGCAAAGATAACAATAATGAGGCACTACACACAGCGTAACAAGTGCAGTTTTCATCAAAGTAACTGACATATACAATTTACCGTCTCCTATATATTATACTTAATCCATATGGTATTTTCATACGAATGATAAATACAGGCAAAAACTTAGAATTTACATTATCTTAATACTCCACCTCAATGGGAGTTTCTTTAGCAGCATCAACAAATATTCTAATATCGTTTAAGCCAATACTAGCTTTGTAAAAGCCTTTTTCTTTATTTAATTGATTTATTCTGGTATGCAATTCTACAGGGTCTGATTTTGATGCCTTCTCTACCGTATCAACTTCCAAGGCATAAAGCATTTGTGCAAAAGCAACACCCACCCATTTTATCCTTGATAAATCGGTAAGTTTGGTAAGTTTCAAAATATCTGCATCACCAATCCCTGTTTGATGAGCCAGTTTTTGCCTGTCGCTTAAGGTTAAAACTTTATCGTATAATTTAACCGTGTTTTTAATTCCAATTTCTTCCAACTTCATCACAGCATCTTCGGGTATACCCGAAAAATCAGCAATCTTATTGGGTTTAGGTAGTGTACTATTAATTTCTCTTAGTAATATCTTTAAATAGTCAGCATTTAAACATGGAACGTTGGACAACTCTTCTAATCTGTCCTTTTTCTTTAGTACCTGAACTAAAGCCTGAACATTATCAATACCAATGCTTTTAAAATACCCGAATCGCTCCTCTAGTTGATCTTTTAAAACCCTTCTGCTTGGTGGCAAATACGCCGACTCTAATTTTATTCGATATGCATCAATTGTCACTTTTTCTAAATCAATATAGTATCCCATCATTATACTTTTAAGAGTTGTCATTCTCTATTCCTCAAACAAATCATTCTGCTTCCATGTCCATGCATAATAAACTATAAAAATGGTGGTTGCAATTTCTATTGTTCCGAAGAATAAATAATAAAGAGAAGGAGTGCCAACAAACATGGTCATTACCATAGCTAATGTTTTTATTGAGCCTGCAGCAATATTGCTCCACCTATTGGCATTATAATTTAACACCCTCGATAGTAAAATCATGGCAATAGGTATCTCCATTAAAATGGCACCTAAAAACAAAAAATTCTCGGTTAATTCAAGCCCTTCTACCGTGCCTGTTAGGTATTGCTTTAACAACGACGAATCCATAAAGCCCAAGATGTCGCAATACACGTAATTAAACATTACAAATATCCACAGGGTAGAAAGAATTACCTTCCTGTCTTTAAAATTCTTTTTCATTTTATGCATCATTAATCGATTTAATAACATTTAATAATTGACCAACAAAAAGCTAAGCCCATCGCCCATGCCTAATTTAATCAATTACAAAAACAAAGATCTTCACTTTTCAATCATTTTTCAATTTTAAGCACCAAGTATTCATTTTTAAAGCAAGAATTACCTTTCCAAGGTACCAACAATGAGCTTTTAAGACTCTAGTATTTACTCACCACTTGTTCTCCGATAATGTGCTAACACCACAATACCTTTTACCTTTACTCCCTCGTACCACATATATCATGTTGCAGTCTGCCAAAAAAGTTTATTTTTGTGAACAACAGTATATTCAATCAACTTAAAATATCATTTATGAGTAAAGTAAAAATTTTACTATCGCTTTTTATGGGTATTGCTCTTTTATTTCCCCAAATGAGTAAAGCCTGTACCAACTTTTTAATTACCAAAAATGCTTCCGCCGATAAGTCGGTGATGATTTCGTACGCAGCCGATTCGCATGATTTATACGGAGAGCTTTATTACTGGCCCGGACAACAATGGCCCGAAGGTGCTATGCTAGATGTATACGAATGGGATACGGGCAAATACCTGGGTAAAATAAAGCAAGCCAGCGAAACCTATACGGTTATTGGTAACATTAACGAGCATCAGGTGGCCATTGCCGAAACCACCTTTGGCGGAAGAAAAGAACTAAGAGATACCACAGGCATTATCGATTATGGTAGTCTTATTTACATTGCACTTCAGCGTTCTAAATCGGCACGCCAAGCCATTAAAGTAATGACTGAACTGGTGGCTGAATATGGATATTACAGTTCGGGCGAATCGTTTTCTATTGCGGATAAAAACGAAGCTTGGGTGATGGAGATGATTGGAAAAGGCGTAGGTAACAAGGGCGCTGTTTGGGTAGCTCGTCTTATTCCGGATGGAATGGTTTCGGGACATGCTAACCAGGCACGTATTACTAACTTCCCGATGAACGATCCTGAAAATTGTCTTTTCTCTGAAGATGTGATTGAATTTGCTAAGACTCAAAAATACTTCGATGGCAAAAAGAAGAACTTTAGTTTTGCCGATGCCTATGCGCCATTAGATTATGGTGCTTTACGCTTTTGCGAGGCTCGTGTATGGTCAGGGTTTAGATTGATGAATCCTGAAATGGAGAAATACGAGGACTACGTAAAAGGTGAATCTAGTGAAAGACTTCCTTTATGGATTAAGCCTTCAAAACCTGTTTCGTACAGAGACTTACAAAACATCATGCGCGACCATTTTGAGGGTACGTCAATGGATATGACCAAGGATGCTGGTGCTGGTGCTTTTGGCAAACCTTATCGTTTCCGTCCATTAACCTGGAAAGTTGACGAGAAAGAGTACTTTAACGAAAGAGCTATTGCCACGCAACAAACCGGTTTTTCGTTTGTGGCTCAACTACGTAGCTACATTGTACCTGACGCAGTTGGTGGTGTACTTTGGTTTGGTGTTGACGATGCAGCCACTTCGGTATATGTACCTATTTATTGCGGCATCAACAGCATACCCGAAAACTTTAAAGTGGGCAACGGAAGCTTATTGGAGTATTCTTCAACTTCGGCATTCTGGATTTTTAACCGTGTATCTAATCAGGCTTATAGCAGATATAACTTAATGATTGAAGATATTAAAAAGGTACAAACACGCTTGGAGGACAAGTTTGAGGATTATGCTCCTGTCATTGAGCAGGCTGCCAAACATCTTCATCAGTTAGATCCAGCTAAAGCGAAAGAGTTTATTACTGAATACTCCTTAGCACAAAGCAAACTTACGTTTGATGCCTGGAAAGATTTGGATGAGTTTTTAATGGTTAAATACCTGGATGGGAATCTGCACAAAGAAGAGAACGGTGTTTTCTTGAAGAATGAACACGGTAATCCTTATCACGCAGAATTCCCTGGCTATAGCAAAGAGTATTATCAGAAAATTGTTGACGAAACTGGTGAAAAGTTAAAAATGAAGAAACTTCCTGGAGAAGAGAGCACACATTAATAATATAGTTAATTGGTCAGTAGATATTAGTCAATAGTGATGATGTAATATCTTAAAATATAATCCCATTGGACTTAGTTCCTTTGGGATTTTTTGTTCATATAGACAGAGTTTAAAGCCCTCATTTGTTGTGTAGAAACAGACCTCCTTTGCTTTGAAAATTACCCTAGAGGGGTAACATGCTTATAGAATATTAGGAACGAATAAGAAACGACTCCAGGGGAGTCGAATATTTAAATAAGCTTTATACATATGTGACTCCCCTGGAGTCAGTATTCTAATTTGCGTTTCTACTATAAACATGTGATGCCGCTGGCATCAATTCCAAACACATTAACATTGTAAATCATTTAAAAATAAGCCCATCGAAAATACATTCAATGGGCTTATTTGTATAGGTTGATGTTTTTTTTGCGAATTATATTTTTCTCCGCATAAATGTGCGACAACAATCTGCATTCATCTGCGAGAAACTATTAATTACACCATACCCATCTATTTTCTATCTCATGTCTTTTATCTAAAAATATCACCTACTCCACCTCTATTTTAAACACCGTTGCAATATCATTCATTGGTGCATCAGGAATAGTGAACTCAAACACACGTTTACCCATTTTCCAATCTACTTCAACATCTGAACCCATAACCGAAATTCGTTTAATAGGCGTTGCTGGCATAAAGTGACATGGAATGAGTTTCATGGTTTCAATAGTCTTACCTACTTCTGGTTTTCCGAGCATAAACATGTAAATGGTTTTTCCATCTTTAGATTGCAAAAACCTAAAATCATCTGCAGTATATTCTGTAGATGCAGATTGTCCTCCAAAATGACCATCGCTTACTTTGGCATTTCCAAAACCATAGATATAATATGGTCGCGTATTGTACACAGCCTGTCCAAATTCTTTCATCCAAGCACCAATTTCGTGCAATACAGTACGTTGCTCTTCAGGAATAATGCCATTGGCCTTAGGTGATATATTTAATAACACCACACCATTCTTACTCCATACATCAATCATATTACGCACTACCATATCAGCCGTTTTATAGGTCTGACCTTCGGTGTAACACCACGAACCATGGCTTAAAGTAACATCCGTTAACCATACTGATTCTGACAGGTCTTTTTTACCGCCTTGCTCAATATCCAATACCCCAACTGAAGATGGCATATCGTACTGCTTATAAGCAATAACAACATCCTGATTGGTCTTTTTAGCTTCGTTTAAATAATACGCTGCAAACTCCTGACGATATTGCTCGGGTATTAGGTTTAACCATGAATCGAACCAAATAATATCTGGCGAATACTGATCAATCACCTCTTTTAGTTGCGCAAACCAATACTGATGAAACTCTTCTGCAGGAATATTTCCGTACAATTTAGCCGTATCTGGGTCGGTAGATGATGTTGCCCAAGCTGGGTTATATGCATAATGGCTATCATTGGCTCCCCAATAATCTGGCCTGTCTTTAAAACGTTGCAAATTACGTGCATGATGAAAGGTGGCAATGGTTTTCAGTCCGTTTGCTTTTAACTCTTTCATCATCTCTCCTGTAATATCTTTACCCGGACCTCTATTCACAACATTCCAAGGGTTTACTTTACTATCCCACATGGCATATCCATCGTGATGTTGCGCACAAGGGCCTCCAAATTTAGCTCCAGCATCTTTAAACAGCTGCACCCAGTCCTTAGCATCAAAATGCTCTGCTTTAAACATCGGAACAAAGTCGTGATAATTAAAGTCTTTAGGGTCGCCCCAAGTCTCTTTGTGATGTTTCATCACATCATGCCCTTCCTGATACATATTACTTGGATACCATTCGTTTCCATACGCAGGTACCGAGTATAATCCCCAATGAAAGTAAATACCGAGCTTAGCATCGGCAAACCATTCTGGCGATTGCTGGTGTTTTGATAAGGATTCCCAGTTAGCTTCATACGGTGTAGCTTCGGGAATTTGTTTGGGGTTTGGTGTATTACATGCCATAAGTGCAAGTAACATCATTAGGCATAAGCCTGAAATAGATTTTTTCATTAGTGATATAATTAGTTTTTAAAGGATTTCATAGAACATGAATACTTATAACGGCATTAAAAATAACAATAAAATGAAACTACCATGAGCACATTCGTTCAAAAATAAAAAAAGCCCATTAAACAAAAGTTCAACGGGCATAAATTATATTATAATATCGCTCCTAACAATAAACTACTCCATCATTGGACTCGGTACGACTCTGCTGGCTGACTTAATATTATTTTTAACGCCAGTTAGTTCCGCTGATTCTAGCAATAAAGCATCTGGACAAATTACAGATATTGGTGTTCCCTGAATTCCTATCATTTGCTTTTTGATAATTTCCAAAATCTCAGGTGGAGCTCCTTTGTATCGCTTCATCTTATTTTCAATTTCAGCATAATCAGGCAATAAAGCGTTAGTTACATATTCCCCATCACCTAAGGCTTCAACTTTCATTAAGGTTCTATCGCTATACTTAAAACTTACACCGCTCACTACCTCTTCAGAGCCATCACTCACATTCATTTTTACATAACTAACAGGTGCTTTATCAGCATGACAATCCAATGCTTTAACAATAAAAACATATTCTAAGCCTTCCTCTTCAGCAAGGGCTAACATACTTGCTTTTATCTCTTCATCAGTTTTTACTTCGTTGGTACTAATTTTAACCACAGAAGGAGCTATTTTATGCGAAACACTATTTTTCTGCACATAAAAACGCTTATGGCGCGACGAAGTATGCTGAATAGCCGTAGGGGTTCTTCCAACTATTTGCTGCTGCAACATTCCATCTTTAATTAATAGGGTTGTTTCTTCAGGAACAAGACCATCTAAATCTAAACTAAAACTACCTAACATCGGTTGCCCTTTATACTCGCTCATCAAAGGTTTTAATTCAACAGATAGCTTTTTATCCACTACCTTTTTACTGATGTAATCTTCCCAGGTCTTAAATTCTGCTCTTACTAAACCTTCTTTCTTTTTAAATACAAGGTTACGTGGATTGCCTACCAGCCCCATACCTTTTTTGAAAGTTTTGCTATAACACATATCTACTCCTGCTTTATCCATAAACAAAACTGGTCCATTATATACATCCTTATACTTATCTGCTTTTTTATAGGCCTGCATATTTTCTACTAGCAGATTAATATCAGAAGTAATTTCATCTACAGATGGCAAAGCTTTAAAGCTATTATGATAGTACTCCAAACTTTGATTAAAAGTATGGTTATTATTATCCAACATTGTTGCATTTACTGTTAATACATAAAAACGGTAAGGCGTTTGAAATTTGATACCCTCACTATTTACACTATAGTGCATGATATGCTGATAATTGAGCTCAACATCCGATTCAATTATATCGCTAAAGTTTTTAAAATGGGCTGATAATTCTCTGATGTTTCTTTCAAATGCAACTTTCGATATTTCATTTTCCAACTCATCCTGCATGGTTTCTTTGACTTCTTCTTTACTAAAATCAGGACTTGGCAAATCATCTACCGCAATACCCTGACGCTCCATTTGTTCCGTCTTATTTTTATATTTCTCTGCAGCTCCTTTATAAACATTGTTAGTCATGATCCATAGAGACTTTCTAATACCATCGTAGTTTAAATCTAGAGGTACAGAAAAATACCCATCGTTGTGGTTTATTTTATTTACTTTATCCCAATATTTCTCATCATTTAAGGCGTAATCTCCCATTTTTACATTGACACTACACCAGGCACCGTCGCTTAAACTAGACTCTACTAACGAACCCATTGTAGCAGCAACCTTACCTCGCTGAGCGGAGGTCACCCAGTAACCTATATAAAATGGAGTCCCACTATCATCCAGCTCTAACTGGGTCATATTACGCTCCAGCTCATCCTCCATAGCTTTAAATACTTTTGTAGATGAAGATTTTTCTGAAGCTATTGCGCTTATGCTTACTAATAAAGCAAATGCGGCTATTATATATTTATTTATGATTCTCATGTTTCTTAGCATTAATTAATTTCAAAATCAGTTTCTTTTCCAACATCCACATACTATAACCCTGGAGGAGTTAAGATAGGGCCTGTAGAAAACTTCTGTGATTTCTTTTGCGTTTCTATTTTACCCACCAAAATAGCTGGAGAAACTGTGGCTACAGGAACACCGCCTGATTCAGCTCCACATGTTCCATTAAATAATCCTTCCGTATTACCTCCTGCTTCAATTTTTGAAAACATCGACAATGGAGTACCTATTAAATCCACACCTCTTACCAGTTCATCAGGTCTGCCATCAACGTAAACTTTATATACCTCATTAGGTGTAACGTTAAAAGCATTAGGTATAAATCGCCCTGTCATGGTAAAACCTCCTGTCACTTTTTTAAAGTAATACCCATATTCCAATTTCTGCTTCTTACACTCTTTAATTAACATTTTTCGTAATTGCTCATCGGTATATTTCTTAGTCACTTCAATAAACATATTTGACTGACGTGAAACTGGTGTTCTGAAAATATCGCCACGACCATGACCATTTGATGTTGTAAAACCTTCGATAGGGCTAGAGCACATTAAAAAGTTATTTAACACTCCGTTTTCAACCACTTTCACTTCTCCACCTTCAACACCTTGATCGTCGTATTTATAATATCCATTTAAATCGAATCCATGATAGGTTTTAATTTGAGGGTTAAAGGTTACGCTAAAAGTTTTAGGAAGTACCATTTCTCCAACCTTGCTTTTAAAGGTTTGACCATTGGTTTCATCCTTTAAACGATGGCCCTCAATTCTATGTCCAAAAATTTCGTGAAAAAATACGCCTGCGGCTGATGGAGAAAGAATAGCTGGTCCTGAATAAGGGTCAGCAATAGGTGCATTTTTAAGTTCAATTAACTTAGCCACAACCTGCTTAGTCGCATTTAAAACAGAATCCTTTCCTGGTAAATCATTCGGATCGAAAGCATCCATAATATGGTGCAAACTCATTTGATTTCCTTCTTCGGAACGAATAGTACCCTGAATCATAATTCGGGCTGTCAAATAATTTTGAGCCAACAACTGGTTTTCTGAAGAAACAAAGTACTTACGTTTTTTCTCAAACCTAAAGTTTACATTGCCCTTGGTAAAATCCTTATCCTGACTAAAAAGTGCAGATGCTTCTTTTACCATTGCCTCAAACTCTTGTAGTTTTTCATCACTGACTGTGATAGGTGAAACAGGCTCAATATACTCTACTGCTTTAGTGTTAGAAAAATCTGGAATAGAAGTTTTATCCTCTACTTTAATACTGTTCTTCTTAAAACGAAACTCCTGAGCGGCCTTTTTATAAGCACCATCAGTTGCATTCCAAAGTAACTGACGAACCGCCATCTCATCAAATTCAATTGGGTACTGTTTAAGTGTATAAGCGTTTTGTGGTCGCTTGCCTTTAATCAGGTGAGTATTGTCAAAATCAGCACTACCTACGCGTACGGTAGGGTTAAAGAAGGACTGCTTTGACATGTTTGAACCAGTTATCTGGCCCATGGAAGCATTGCGATACCACGTTTGACGTGATTCAACCCGATAGTCCATATAATATACGGCAGGGCTTTGTTCGCTCAAGATTTTAAACTCTCTGTTTAGTTCGGTTTGAATTGTTTCTAGCTCCTTATCCTTTACAGTGCCAGAGGCCATCAATGACCAGCTCATCATGCATAATGATGAAAACAATAAGATTTTTCTTCTCATTTAAAATTTAGTTAATGATTAAAATATATTGGTATATAATATCTATTACAGAACGATTGCTCTGTAATTATTTTCAATAGTTAAGGGTTTAAAAGAAGACATTATTAAGCCACTACTAAAAGTTAGCTTTTTTAATCATTAGAAAAATATATAATATTTTTGAATAAGCGAGTATGATAAAGCAATTATTTTCAAATAGATATAGATTTATCATAGGCATCAGAATAAACCACCTACACATATATTAATATACCCCCTTATTTGTAAACGAGCTCTAACAATAAAAAAAAGCCCATTGAGATCAACTCAATGGGCTTAATATAAAATTATATACTTTATCTATTTCTTAGCTATTTTTACTTTAGTAGATTGATAAATGAGATACACACCTACTAATATAAATGGGATACTCAACCACTGTCCCATATTCAAAGCCATATCAGCCTCAAAATCCTCCTGATTATTTTTAACGAACTCGATAAAGAAACGAGAAACGAATATTCCTATTAGGTAAACGCCAAAAAGTAAACCTGTACGCTCTTTGGCATCCGTTTTCCAATACATATACATCAATAAACCAAATAATGCCAAGTAAGCAAGTCCTTCGTATAATTGAGTTGGGTGAGAAGGCGCTGTAAAAATAGGCTCTGCGTTTAAATGAATCCATTGGTACATATTATCTACAAACCTAAAAGCCCAAGGCTTATCCGTTGGATGACCATATATTTCTGAATTAAATAGATTACCTAAACGAATGAAAAATGCCGCTAAAGCAACAGGTACCGCCAAACGATCTAAAGTCCATAAAGGGTTTGTTTTAGATATTTTTTTAGAGAATATGATAACTGCTGTAATCACTCCAATAGCGCCTCCATGACTCGCTAGTCCTCCTTTCCAAACCATTAAAATTTCGCCAATATTTTGCGAATAATAGTCCCATCCATAAAAGAATACATGACCTAAACGAGCTCCAGCAATGGTTCCTAACACTACGTATATAAATAGCTTCTCTAACCAAGGCAAAGGAATTTTTTCGGATTTAAACATCCTTTCTAATATGTGGTAACCCAACATAAATGCAATGGCAAAGCATAAGCCATAATACCTTACAGATATTGGTCCAAGACTAAATATTTCAGGTTTAACAGTCCAGGTAATAGAATTTAATACCATTTCAATAATTTAATATTGTTACGCAAGCTGGTTACAAACCATTAAAAACTTGCTTAAGTTAAAATGAGTAGTTAAATGAAACTCTCGTTCATAAAACTACTCATCTTTAATCATTTATTCAACATAAAAAAGCTGAATATTTATTTGTTAGTTTTCACTATGCGGGTAAACCTTTACCGTGGCATTGCTTAAACTTTTTACCGCTTCCACAAGGACAAGGCTCATTACGTCCTACCTTTTTCTCTACTCTTACAGGTTCCGCTTTAGGCTTTTCCTTTTGCTCGGCTCCGTCATACCCTTGGCGACTTGCGACCAACCGGCTTAAATCCTGACGTTTGCGCTCTTCCTCCTCTTTAATATCCTCAGAATCTCGAACTGGAATACTTGCTTTTACTAAAGTAGAAACAACATCTTTATTGGCTTGATCTAACATGGTTTTAAACAACTCGAAAGACTCAAACTTATAAATCAATAACGGATCTTTTTGCTCATAAGATGCATTTTGTACCGCCGTTCTCAAATCATCTAACTCACGTAAATGCTCTTTCCAAGCATTATCAATGGTCATTAAGATAATTGACTTCTCGAAAGATTTCACCAACTCAGCACCATTTGACTTATATGCTTTTTCAAGATTGGTAGTAATCTGCATCATCTTTTGTCCATCGGTAAATGGAACCACAATATTGGTGTATTGATGCGACTTATTTTCGTATACATCTTTAATCACTGGCATTGCTTGCTCAGCGATAGCTTCTATTTTACGTTGGTACGCACTCCACACATCACCATAAAGCTTTTCTGACATTTCTACAGGATTTCCTTTTAAGAACTCCTGAGCGTCGAAAGGTGAAGAAACCGAGAAAATACGAATCAAGTCCATTTCAAAACCTTCGAAGTCGGCATTGGCATGATGCTCTGATACCATGCTCTCGCATGTATCGTAAATCATGTTAGATAAATCTACCTGAATACGCTCTCCGTATAGGGCATGTTTACGTTTGGTGTAAATCACCTCACGTTGCGAGTTCATCACATCATCATACTCTAATAAACGCTTACGAATACCAAAGTTATTCTCTTCAACTTTCTTCTGCGCACGCTCAATAGACTTAGTAATCATCGAATGCTGAATCACTTCACCATCCTCAACACCTAGTCTATCCATATATTTTACAATACGATCTGAACCAAACAGACGCATTAAGTTATCCTCTAATGATACAAAGAATTGTGAACTACCCACATCTCCCTGACGACCAGCACGACCTCTTAACTGACGGTCGACACGACGCGATTCGTGACGCTCCGTACCTACAATGGCTAAACCTCCTGCGGCCTTCACCTCATCCGAAAGCTTAATATCGGTACCACGACCAGCCATATTGGTAGCAATGGTTACAATACCACTTCCCCCTGCTTCAGCCACAATATCGGCCTCACGCTGGTGTAATTTCGCATTCAGTACATTGTGTTTGATACCACGTATCTTTAACATTCGGCTTAATAACTCCGAAATTTCTACCGAAGTAGTACCTACTAATACTGGACGACCTTGCTTCACAAGACCTACAATCTCCTCAATGGAAGCATTATATTTTTCACGATTGGTTTTATAAACCTTATCGTCTCTATCATCTCTGGCAATAGGTTTGTTGGTAGGAATCTGAACCACATCTAATTCGTAGATATCCCATAACTCACCCGCTTCCGTTTGGGCAGTACCCGTCATACCCGAAAGCTTGTTATACATTCTAAAGTAGTTCTGAAGTGTAATGGTAGCATAGGTTTGTGTAGCTGCCTCTACTTTCACACGTTCTTTTGCTTCAATTGCCTGGTGTAAACCATCAGAGTAACGACGACCGTCCATAATACGACCTGTCTGCTCATCTACAATTTTTACCTTATTATCCATCACTACATACTCGGTATCCTTTTCGAATAAAGTATAAGCTTTTAATAATTGATTGATGGTATGAACGCGCTCCGATTTTACACTATAACTCTGTAGTAAAGCATCCTTCTTTTCTAACTTCTCTTGATCCTCTATGTCTGATTTTTCTAATTCAGCCACTTCAGAACCAATATCTGGTAATACAAAAAAGTTTGGATCATCCGTATCACCTGTAATTAAGTCAATACCTTTCTCGGTTAACTCTATCGAGTTATGTTTTTCATCAATAACAAAATACAGCGGATCGGTAACAATATGCATGTTTTTGTTATTCTCCTGCATATAGAAGTTCTCTGTTTTTAACATGCTTGCCTTAACGCCAGGCTCACTTAAAAACTTAATCAATGGTTTATTACGCGGAAGACCTTTAAATACACGAAGTAATTCCAAAGCACCTTCTTCAGCAACTTTTTTATCCTCCGACTTCATTTTCTTTTTGGCCTCTACCAAAATACCTGAAACCAACTGGCGCTGCACTTCTGCTAGCTTTTCAACCTTTGGCTTAAGTTCTTCAAACAACTGATCGTCGCCCTTAGGCACAGGACCAGAAATAATTAAAGGCGTACGAGCATCATCAATCAATACAGAATCCACCTCATCCACAATAGCATAATTATGCTTGCGTTGTACCAAATCCTCTGGAGAAATGGCCATATTATCACGTAAGTAATCGAAACCAAACTCGTTGTTGGTACCAAAAGTAATATCGCTGTTATAAGCTGTGCGTCGCTCATTGGAGTTAGGACGGTGCTTATCGATACAATCTACTGAAAGACCATGAAACTGATAAAGAGGTCCCATCCATTCGGAGTCACGTTTTGCTAGGTAGTCATTCACGGTTACTACATGAACACCACGACCCGTAAGTGCATTCAAGAACACAGGCAAGGTAGCCACAAGCGTTTTACCTTCACCCGTTGCCATCTCAGCAATTTTACCTTGATGAAGTGCCACACCTCCAAACAATTGCACATCGTAGTGAATCATTGCCCAGGTTACCGGTGCACCACCAGCATCCCATGTGTTATACCAAATGGCTTTATCACCTTCAATATCTACAAAATCGCGGCTGGCCGCTAAATCTCTATCAAACTGAGAAGCTGTTACCTCTACTTTTTCGTTTTCCGTTAAACGACGCGCTGTATCTTTAAGAATAGCAAAAGCCTCTGGTAATAGGTCGCCCAATACTTTCTCTAACTTCTCATCAATATCTTTTTCTATTTTGTCAACCTCTGCATATATCTTCTCTCTCTCAGTGATTCCAACTGCAGGGTCTTCTGTTTTAGCTTTTAGTTGAGCAATTTCTTCTTTCTCAGTTTTTATTGCTTCATTAATTTTAGCTCTTAAGCCTTCGCTACGCTGACGTAAATCATCGTTACTTAACTTTTCTATTTCAGGATAAACAGACTTTACCTGATCTACTACTGGATTTAATTCCTTTAAATCTCTTTCGTATTTGCTACCAAACAACTTGGTAACCACATTATTTAAAAATGCCATGATTTATATAATATAACTTGAATGCGCACCAATAATCAATGCTTCATTCAATATTTAATTTACTATGAATTATAACGAATGGTAATATTTATCACCGAATGGGAATATACTTATATTAGCAAGATAGAGGTCCTGCTCTATTTTGGAAGTTGATTCCTTGGTAAGTGCTTGAGAAAAGAAGTTCCCCAGCTTTGATATTAGGATTTATGCAAGGGCTCAGATAGTGCTGATACCTTAAATAAAATACAATGGGTACATAATCGATAGAATAGGCAGAAGTAGCTACTTGGGCCCTCCCCGATTCTATCAGCTTATTAATCTTAAATTTAGAATTAGATTTAGATTTCTTTTGCTTGCCAACAGTTTGTAACCTATCCGCAGCATGTATATCTAACTCAAATCCATAATTACGAAGTGTTTCGGCATTCAGTTCTAAAGAACCACCCACGCACGACGACATCGTCACCAATAGCGTGATTCCTAAAACCTTAAACTTTGAAAAATCTTTCTTCATTTTTATACCGAAAATTCTAACGATCACAAATGTAAAAAAAAGTATCAAGTATTAAGTATCAAGTATAAAGATTTATACACAAAACACCTATTCCATTAAAGGCCACAGTCTCCAGTAAGCAATAAACAGTATCAACACACACTCAGCGTACGAATTACTAAAGACTGTAGACTAAATTACTTCTTTAAATACTTATATGCTTCTGGTAAATATGCCTGAATATCTTTAATTCGTGTATCATCCGCTGGGTGAGTACTCATAAATTCTGGTGGTTTTTGACCTCCACTCTCTGACATACGTTTCCAAAAAGTAGCTGCTCCTGCCGGATCGTATCCTGCCATAGCCATAAATACCAATCCCATTTTATCCGCTTCGGTTTCATGCGTTCTAGAAAATGGCAATGTCATACCATATTGTGCTCCCAAACCAAAGGCTCCCATATAGATTTGCTGTGTTTGTTCTGGTTGCTCTTGCATGGCTACCTGTAATCCTGTGGCTACTGCCTGCACACCCATTTGCTGACTCATACGCTCGTTACCATGACGTGCAACTGCATGCGCAATTTCATGGCCCATCACTACAGCTAAACCATTTTCATCCTTTGTAAAAGGAAGAATTCCTGTATAAAAAACCACTTTACCACCAGGCATACACCAAGCGTTTGGCGTAGGATCATCTACTAAATTAAATTCCCAACTAAAGTTTTCAACATGACTACCTAGCCCGTTATCTTTTAAGTATTTTTCAACAGCAGAAGCAATATTCTCGCCTACCTCTTTTACCATAGCGGTTTGCTTTTGGTCGGTAGATAGCTTAGCTTCTTTTAAAAAGGCACTATAATTACTTAAACTCATTTCAGTCATTTGTGACTCTGGGAATAAGTTTAATTGCGAACGCCCTGTAATAGGCACTGTAGAGCAAGCTACAACAACTGCAGCCAAAATACTTATGACTGATATCTGTTTCCAATAGTTTTTCATTCTATTTAGTTTATTGCGTTTAGAATCTTAGATTATTTTATTCTCTTATTTTGCAAAAATATAAGTTTTAAATGAAAACAATCATAAAAACTTGTGGTAATAAAAGTCGAACAGGATCAATATTGTTTAAAACATAGCCGATCAAAGGTTTATAAATATAACCATAAACCCTTAACCCTTAACAAACATTTAAACATAACCCTTGTAAACAAACACCTACACCATCAACCCTTAAGCTATTTAACCACCTTAGTTAAATATGCTTTAGCCTTTTTAATCATTGTTTTGGCTGGCTCACCTTTCACAACAATGGAAGATTCTTCTCTAAAGTACTTACTTTGTTCATCACGTAGAGCCGAAAACCAATTAAATGAACCGTCTATTATAATATCATTGTCAATTATTATGGTTTTGCTATGTATGCCATCTACAAGCTTTAACTTAGCTCCGCTTTGTTCAATTATTTCACGACCTTTTTTAGCATTAGGTTTTAATTGATTGTTATTTGTATCAAGTGTTGAATCAGTAATTATTAAGACTTTCACACCTTTATTTACCGTAGCTCTTAATTGTTTTTTAACAGATTCTATCTCAATAGAATTTATCGTTTCCTTCGCACTATTATCGAAGCATTTAAGCGCTTCACATTCTATTGCATTTGATGAAATAAATGGAGAAACTATTATCAATTCTGATTTTGCAATTTCAAATGCCCGATTTAGTGTGCCTACATGTGTTTTCAAATCATTTATTCGCTTTACACCATCTTCAGTTTCTTTGCTATCAAATATAATTTTGTTTGAAAGTTCACAGTCTTCATCTTCCTGTAGCCATTGTTTTAAACGCCCCAAAGGATTGTTTTTTGTTGCGTCTATTGTGTTCAAATTACCAAAAACCAAAAAACTTGATTTAGCCCTAGATACAGCAACATTAAGCATATTAAGGTTATCTGCAAAGAAAGTACTATTACCTGGAGTAAGAACCGTTGAAAAAATAACGACATCAATTTCAGCACCTTGTAAAGCATGCACAGTACCTGATATTATCTTTGCATAAACTTTCTTATTTAATTTCAATAACTCATTTTTAATAAGTGAAGCTTGTGATTTATAAGGAGTAACTATTGCCAAAACATCCGAGATTGGCTTTTTCCCAAAGGAATTTTCAAGTTCTAACCTTTTATTTTCAATCCATTTAGCAATTATAATTGCATCTTGAATGTTTCTTCTACTATTTCCAATCTTCTCACTAGCACTATCAATATGCATGAACCCTTTTAATGGGAGGTCAGTGTTAGCTTTTCTCTTATTTCCTTTCGTTAAAATCAATTTATTTTGATAAACATTCCTGTTAGAATAAGAAATGATTTTGTCAGGGCATCTTCTATGCTCTTTTAAAAGCGTACCTCCTTCATCTCCATCTTTAACAAAACATGCTCTTTGTGCTAATTTCATAATATTGCCTGAAGAGCAGAGCTTCCCTGAGTCTTTATAGGAATTGATTGTTTCATCTGAAGCATTTTCAAATAATAAGTTATTCATTTTTAGATTAACGATATCTAGTTTTTCTTCGACTGACCACACTGGTTCTATCTGAAATACATCACCTACAACAATAGCTTTTTTTGCCAAAGAAAATGAAGGAATGGCGATATCGGGAGCAACCTGACCTGCTTCATCAACGATTAGCAAATCAAATAAATCAAAATATGCTTTTTCACCTTCTGCATTGTTATAGAATGTACTGAACCTTGGAATGGAGTGAAAAGTAGAAATATAAATAGGTGTAACTCCTGCAAACCGTTGCAATTTTTCTTTGTATCCTATTTTACCTCTCTCTTTATCTTTGCTATTCTTTTCTTGCTTTGCTTCTAAGTTTATCAAGTATTCTGCCTCTCGAAAATGTATTGCATACCAAAATGCTTCATAACGATAAGAAAAATCCATTCTGACCTGCATATCTTCCAAGGGGTGCAAATCTTTATATTCTTTACCTGTCATAGCTTGAAGCTTAATTAGCATTTCACCATAATTGTCGTTCCAATTGCTAAGGCAGGTTAAATAATTGGATTTTAATTCCTCTGTTTTGTTTTTTAATTCAACTAATGGAATTAATTCAAAGTTATACTGCTTAATTAAATTGGTTTTAGCTATAATCCTTTCATTAAGCAAATAAATCAAAGCGTTGTAATTACTGTAGTCAGGAACATTATCTAAATTAATATCTAAAAGCACTCTTTGAAATAGAGAAGCTCTACGTTTCTTGAATTTTGCAAGAAAAGAAAAAACTTTTTGAAGAAATGGTTGATTTTCTTTCGCTTCCGTAAGTTTTTCCTCTACAACAGATGTTTGTTGGATTTCAGTATTTGTTTGATTGATATTGTCTTGAAATGAGGAAATCTTTTCAAATAATTCATCTGGGCTGGAAAATCCAGCTTCCTTCAATAGTGGACTAATAGTTTCAAATTCTTCGGCAATCTCAAGGCTCTCTTTTATGTTATAAACTTTTAATTGTACTATACTTAGTAATTTTGATTTGCATTCTTCTATGTTATCACTTTCTCCAAGATATGCTTTAAACTCTTTTAAAAAGTGCTCTTTTTTATCTTCGACATTGGCACTTTCAAAATCATTTAGAAAGCCATTTCCGAACTCGGAAGTACATGTTTGGTATTTTTTGTTTTCATTCGTAGATAAATACAAACCTAAAGAAGTCAAATCGGGCAACCAACGTTGTGTTAATTTATCTTTTGAGTCAAGTACGAAGCTGTCGAGAATATTTGTGATTGCTTGATTGTTTGCCGAGCAAGCGATTATTAATTCAGGTCTTTGTTGATTTATTACGGTAGAAACAACACTATTAGCTACAACTGACTGTAAAAACGTAGTCTTTCCAGTCCCTGGAGGACCATTTACTGCTAAAACATTTGATTCTTTCAACAAATTGAAACATGCAATACTTTCTCTCTGTGATACAGACAAAGGAAATTCGCCACTCATTTGACCAATGTGGTTCCTATTTCTAACGACTTCGGATTTCTTAGGAATATTTGAAAATACAATTTTTTCTGTATCTACAAGATTATTAAGTAAACTCCTATCTGGAGGAGTATCTTCAAGTCTGTTATAGAGTTTTCTAATATTTTCTGTCAATCCTCTTAACTCACCTTTTTGGATGAAAATGTGTTTTTCATGCTTTACATTGAATTCCTCAAAACTTTTTCCTGTAATAATTGAAAAGAAAGATTCACATTTCTCCCAATAAGAATTCCATGATTCATCTTTAAATTCGACTTTCTGAAGGGCTGTGTCAACATCTTTGATTGATGCGATTCTGTAGGTATCTTTCGGATTAGGATTCAGATATTCTCTTACAAAGAAGGGTTTAGCTACTCCTTTGTTTGATTTTTGAGGAGCAAGTGTTCCGTCTTTGTACATGATTGCAGGAATCCAGAAAGGATAAAACACTTCTTCTTCAAGTTCTTTTGATTTTGCATGTTCAAATTCCGACTGTATTGAACAGGGGCATATGTCAACATTGATGCATTGTGTTTCTTTATTTGTCTGAGATGCATTCCATAAGAATCTCGCATGCTTTTGAGGTGCTTGCTTTATAAAGTAAGATTCTACAGGTATTGGATATGTGGTAACATCAATTCTTTTTCTATCAACATCAATTAGTGTTTTTTTCCAATAACTTAACCAAGATTTTATATTTGAACTACTTATCACTATTCTTCTATTTTTTAATTCCTACTTATCTTTCGATTAATAAACAAACAATCTTATTGTACGCCTTATATGATGTATATAAACATATAAATTACACTCAATATTATCTAATATTTCAATGGTAGATTAATTTTAAATAAAGAATGGTATATACGTCGCTCCTACTTTTATATACCATCGCAATTTACTCACATGAGCTTCACAGAATATTCGCAATTATAAGGCGAAGCTTTTGTGAACAGTTTGCGAACAAGCTGCGAAGAAATGCGAAGCGGTTACGAAGGTTTTGCGAAGCGGTCCCGAAGAAAAGTACGATAAAGTGCAAAAACGAGGAAAAGTGGAATCATAATAGTCGTTTTTGGGTAAAAACTGGAATCAAAATGCCGATTTCCGGCTAAAAGTGGAATTATAAGGGTATTTTCAGGATTTTACAAAGTAGTTTTTTGAATTGATCAAATTATTACCTACTGCAATACAGGCACTTACAAGCACAAAAAGTTACAGTAATATTACGGTAACTTTTTTAATTGGCGTTTTACCTAAGACCAGATTTTATTTATTGATTAAACTATTAATCCTGTCTTCTATTGCATATTTCTTGTTGAAACCTTATTTCAAGACTAGACATTATAGAAATATCACATTTATCAAACCTCCTTATTTGGAGAAATAAAACGTTTAATTAGGGTTCAATATCGGTTTTTAGCCAGTAAGCATCTTCCTCATCCACCTCTTCATCCTCCTCATCTTCCAAAGGAGAACGAGGTTGTTGCGGACCTTCGTTACGATATACCAGAGCAACTAATACACCGGCTAATCCTCCCCAAAAATGACCTTCCCACGAGTAGGGCATATTTATTTCAAAAGGAAAGGCTCCCCAGAATAAACTTCCGTATAAAAAGATGACCAAAAAAGAGATGGCTACCAAACGAATGTGTTTTCGGATGATACCACTGACTGCCAAAAATCCACTTAAGCCATAGATGATGCCACTCGCACCAATATGCCAGGAGTCGCGCGCTGCTAGCCATACACCTATACCGCCCATCAGATAAATTAAAAAAAATACTTTATAGGCTATTTTGTTGTAGAAATAAAACAAAGCGAGACTTAGCACAAATATAGATGCAGAGTTAGAAAACAAGTGATCCCAGTCGCCATGGATAAGTGGAGCCAATATAATTCCCCATAATCCCTCTTTACTATATGGTCGAACACCATATTCAGCAAATGAAATACCTTCGAGTGTTTCTACTAATTTAACGACATAAATAACCAGTAAAAACAAGGTGGGAAAAATAAGGCTATGTATAAATCGTCTTTTTTCAATGGGCATATGTGAACCAATTCCTTTCAATATTCTTACGTATTAAGTTTACAGTAAAATTCAAATACAATATAAACATCTTAAATTACTTTAAATAATCCAACACCTCTTCCTTGCTCTTTTTATAATCCGTATTTTTGCGCCACTTCAATACATATATGCAGATACTACAACAACTCAACAACACAGAACGCAAAGCTTTTAAACTACATTTATTTTATAGTAGTATTGATGGAGTGGCTCGTGGTGCCCTCATTTTAAATGAGTTTATTTTTATTAAATCCCTAAAGGGCTCTAACGTACAGTTGGCTTTTCTTTTTCAGTTTAGTATGGTGGTATTTTTGTTTGCTATGCTAGCCAACGAAATCATGCGGCGTTATCCTAATCGTAAAAAGCTATTGCGGACCGTAGGCGTATTAACACGTTTGCCATTGGTTATATTTTCAATATTTCCTGCAGTTAACGAAGATGTTGGTTTATCACCTAAATTTCATTTCTTATTTTTGGGTGTATTTCTTTTATTCTACTCTTCCCAAATTGCTGTTATTCCTTCTATTAATCAATATTTAAAGGGGAATTACAGACATGAGAATTTTGGTAAATTATTCAGCTATTCAACTACGCTTAATAAGATATTAGTAATGGTATCGACTTTTGCGGTTGGTCTATTATTGGATTACGACCCAAATTCGTACCGTATTTTTTATCCTATTGTTGGGATACTTGGTGTACTTTCAATTTTTCAGCTTACTCGAATTGATTTTAATCAGAAAGTAGAACCCAAATCAACACCTATTTCTAAAGCACTTGGTGAATCCTTTAAGCGAATTCTTTCTATTTTAAGGAATAATACAGCGTTCCGTCACTTGGAAATTGGATTTATCCTTTACGGTTTTGCTTGGATGAGTACACATGCCGTTATTACCATCTTTTATAAGGAAGCATTAGACTTAAATTACTCATCGGTTTCCTTTTACAACAATGCATACAACCTATTTGCCATTTTGCTTTTACCCTTATTTGGTAAGCTCATTGGTAAAAATGACCCTCGCCGCTTTGGTATCCTCACCTTTGGGGCATTAATGATGTTTATTGTATTTACAGGACTTACGGAGTATTACACTGGCTTCAATGAGATTTGGGGGTTAAAGCTGTACCACATGCTTTTAATAGCAGTAATATTTAACGGCATTTTTATGGGGAGTATGCCTATTTTATGGGGAATTGGGAGTAGCTATTTTTGCGAACCACATGAGGCTGCCGACTACCAATCGGTACATTTATTTTTAACAGGCTCCAGAGCTTTATTTGCTCCCATTATTGGTATTAAACTATACGAATGGTTTGGCTTTAGTTTTACCTATGCTGTTGGTGTAGTCTTTTTAATGCTGGCGATTTTACTGATGATATATTCAGAAAAGCGTTTTCCGAAAACTTCATAGTAACTATTAACCCGATTTCGACATAAAATTATTGGCTCAGATCACTTATAAATATTAAGCTTCAAGGAATGTTAGTAAAGACGTAGCGGGCTACGACAAACTAATATGACGATGAAAATTGATGTTTATAAGTGAAACAACATTGTTTTTTCTTATATAATCAATTTACTGCTTTAAATTTTCTCACCATAGCTCGCTATGCTTCTCAAATTTGAATTGTAAATCAATCATCTAAGAAAATCTGAGCTCTTTAATTTTAATCGAACTCAGATTATTACATACTTGTTAGATGACTAAAGTATTCAACATAGCAGAACACTTTGTAGAACTTTATTAAGCAACTAAACTTCCCACAAGAAAAATACTTATTACAACAATAAAGGTGGTAATAAATGCATTGTACGAAAAAGACAACCATTTATACTGACGCAACAACATGTTATTTATTAAATATGTTGTACGGGTTTGATTACCTATTTGTAAGGATTGACTTCTTACAACCTCATCCATCGCCTCTTCATATTCCTCAAGTGTTGGAGTATCAAAATGAAGCAATACATTAGATTTTAGATTGGGATGGTGCACTAATATTTGTTGTTTCAGCGTCTTTCTTATACCACCAGGTTTAGAAGACAATAGACCAGCAATTAAAGAAACACCTGTTCCTAAAACAGCAACTATAACTACCCAATTACCAAACGGAACATTTTGGGCAATATACCCGTGAAATGCTATTAATAATGATAATAAGGTTGTATTAATCCTCACTAATATCATTGACTTACGGTCGGATAGTGCCATGGAGCTAAATAATGCTCTATACTGGTTTCGTTGAAAATTGGTAAAAGTTTTTTTAGGCTCCTTCTTGGTTGAAAAACGTTTTCTTTCTTTGGGTTCTTTAATATCCATTCGTTCTTCAACTATTTCATTTTCTAATAATATATTTTCCATATCTGTACTCAATAATTAAAATAATTACACTCTTATTTAGAATGATTATTGAGTACAAATTAAATACATTAAAACCAATCATCCAAATATCTATATTTTTACATATTTACTTTGTCGCCACTATGGAATATACCATCGGTATTTTTCCTTCCATGCCTTTTATCTGAAATTGATTAGAAGCCAACTCAATGGTATTTTCGAAACAGTTGTACGGCGAATAGTCAAACTCTTTTAAATCTCTCAAGGTTAGTCCAGACTTTATTAAAGCATCTTGAACTTCGCATAAACCATGATTCCATGATACCTCTTTTTCTTTAATCTCATCTTTGGCATCAGTATAAGTTCCTTCCAGCTCTTCCACAATTGCTCCTGTATTAAAATAGCCATATTCTACTTTTTTAAAGTCATAGCTAAACATCCAAACTACCGGATGAAACTCTACAATGAGAAATTGACCTCCAGGTTTTAAAAACTTCGCAACAACATCGGCCCATTTTTTCATATCAGGCAACCACCCGATGGTACCGTACGAAGTAAAAACAATATCAAACTGCTCATCCAATACTTCAGGTAGCTGGTAAATATCACTCTGAATAAATTTTGCAGACAAACCTAGTTCTTCATTTAATTCACATGCTTTAGAAATGGCCTTTGAAGATAAGTCAACTCCGGTAACTTCAGCTCCACGTCGAGCCAATGATAAGGTATCCATACCAAAATGACATTGTAAGTGTAATATCTTTTTACCCTTAATATCTCCAAGCAATTCAATTTCAATAGAATTTAAAGAATCCTTTCCTTCTTTAAACTCACCTACATTATAAAAATCCGATTCAACATGAATATCGGTTCTTTTATCCCAAAGGTTTTGATTAATTTTTATATAGTCCATCATGGTTGTCTATTAGTCATTATTTTTTAACTAAACCGAATAAAAACATCTTTTTAGTCAGACCTCTCCTCCAGTTTTATTTTAGCATAATCAAAGCTAAATATAAACAATCCTAGTATAGATGGTAAAAAAGTAATTTAAAAACAATTTCTTTGCATAAAATATGGCCATGATAGACGGAGCAATAAAAACAAAGGGTAAAAGCTGGTATCAAAGACTGATTCGTGGATTTTGGAAAAACCCCAACCGCTTAACCGCTGCAAAAGTGATGATAACCACAACAGTGGTGGCTATTCCTGCTATTGTTTGGGGAAACCTAAATATGATGGTAGCTTTATCGTTAGGTGTTGTTGCTGCAGCTCTATCCGAAACAGATGACCACCCTAAAGGGAGATATAAAGCACTCGTCATTACTATTGTAAGTTTTGCCATCACCACCTTATCCGTCTTCCTACTAAAACCCTACCCTGTATATTTTGGCATAGGCTTTATTGCATCCACCATTTTGTTTGTTTTAATTGGCGGAATAAGTGAGCGCTACAGAGGCATATCGTACGGTGCTGTTTTAATTGGCATATACGCCATGCTCGGATATCAAGAGCAACACAATTGGCACGAGCAATCCTTATATCTATGCGCAGGGGCTTTATTTTATGGTTTATTATCCTTGATTTTATTGGCTCGTAAACCTTGGCGGCCCTTAGAGGAACAGTTATCGGGAGGTTTTATTGCCCTCTCTAACTACCTGGAAGAGAAAGCCAATAATTTCCCTTACGAAAAATCAGAACAAGCCAACAAACAAGCCATCTTAAATATACAAGTGGTAACCGCACTAGAAAAGTGTAAAGAAGTCATTAATATATATTCTGAAGAAGTATCCGATCAAAAAAAATTGATTCCTTACCTTCAACGCTTTATGCTATTGCAGAGTTTGCACGAAAGAGCTGCTTCAGCGCATGAAGAATATGAGGAATTAGGTAGTAAAGCTGAATATAAAGAATTATTAGAAGGCTTTTCTGAGTTGCTTCATCAGCTATCGCATGCCACCCAGCTTGTGGCCGAAAAAATGCTCACTGGCGAAAAATATGAACACCCCGTTTCTATTGGCTGGATTGTAAATGCACTGGAGTTTGAAATTGATAAATTACCAGAGCACGACAAACAGTTGCTGGAATTACTCTTACACAACTTAACCCGATCTCATCAATCCTTGAGTAACCTAAATAAGCCAGAGCGAAGTACATCTATACCACGCCTAGGGCAAGATACTAGAAGTGCGTGGAAACGATTTACGTACCAACTATCCTGGAGCCATCCTCGTTTAAGGTATGCCATCAGACTGAGTTCTTGTTTTTTAATTGAGTATTTATTGATTTGGTACTTTAAATTACCAAAAGGAGAATGGATGATGCTTACCACATTATTCGTGAGTCAACCTACGTATAGCGAAACACGGAAGAAACTCTTTGATAGAATTATTGGAACCGTCACTGGCGTTGGTTTAGGTATTCTCGCTTTAGGTCTTTTACCAACTCAGGTAGGACAAATATTATTGTTATTGACTAGTATCTATAGCTTTTTCTACTGGCGACATCTGAATTATTCCTATGCTGTTGTATTCATTAGTATATTTGTATTGGCTGGCAATCAACTCACTTCTATTACGCTGGAAGGCATATTTATCCCTCGCATAATGGACACCTTAGCTGGCGCCTTATTTTCCTTTTTAGCTATTCGCTTCTTGTGGCCCAATTGGCAACACAAACAGATTCCTAACTTACTAGCACAAGCCTTACAAAACAATGCTTTTTATTTTAAGCAGATCACTGAAAATACGGAGAACCAGAACGATGATTATGATTATAGATTAGCCAGAAGGTTAGCTCACAAATCGGATAATGCCTTAACACTAGCTTGGCAAAGTATGCAGGTAGAACCTAAAAAAAGAGAGCATGCTACAAATAAAACATTTACGCTCACCTACCTGAATCACGCCTTGCTTTCCCACTTATCGGCACTGGGTGCGTTTTACGATGAAAAAAAATATACCAGCTTAAATAACGAATTCGATGTCATTATTGAAGAAACACTCAATAAAACAGCCGAGAAAATTAAAAATAATGATGATCGCAAAATTAGTTCATTGAAACCAGTTTTGATTAAGCTAAAAAACATTATTGATAATTCTGAACCAAATGAAGAAAGACAGTATTTACGTTTAAAGTATAATATTGCTGCAGTAAGCAACAAATTGGTAAAGCAATCTAAAAAGATCAAGCAGCTCAATTAGTTGAAAATTTATAAAGTACTTAAAGTTAGAAGTACTTTATTAAACCTCCTCTTTACAATAGGAGAACTTAATCAAGGTTAATTGGATAAAAAAGGTAGACTAACTCGAACAATAGTACCCTTACCTAATTCAGAATGAATAGATAACTGCCCTTGATGTTCTGCTATAATATTAGAGGTAATAGACATGCCTAAACCTGTTCCTTCGCCAGGCACTTTGGTGGTAAAAAAGGGTTCTGTTACTTGAGTCAGCGTTTCATTGTCCATACCACAGCCATTGTCCGCTATAGTAACCGTTATAAATGCACCCTCCACTTTAGAAGATAATTTAATTTCTCCTTCGCCTTTAATGGCATGAACGGAATTGGATAAGATATTTAGGAATACCTGATGTAGCTGACCTTCGTTGCAATTTGTTAATCTGTTATCCGAAGTACAATCCTTAACTATTGTAATTCTGTTTTTGTACTTGTTGTTAAGAATAACCAAACAGTGTTCAATGATTTCGTGCAATTCGCATTTTTCCTTTTTATCCGCATCAGAACCTTTGCTAAAATGACTTAAGCTATCAACAATAGTAGCAGATCGCCTAACCCCTTCATTAATGGCAAATAGAATATCTTCTATATCAGCTGGCATACTGCTATAGTTATTTTTAAAGTAGTTTTCCAACCCTACTGCTCCACCCTGAATAAAATTAAGGGGGTTATTAATTTCATGCGCAACACCTGCAGCCAATAACCCTAAAGAGGCTAACTTCTCACTTTGAATCATTCTTTCCTGTGCATTTTTTAGTTTATCATATGCACTACTTAGCTCTTCATTCTTGTTGTTTAAATTATTATTCGTCACCAATAATTCTTCATTAGCTTCTTTTAATTCATTGGTTTGCTCTAACACCAGTTCTTGCAACTTCTCTTTATATACTTCTAGCTGAATAGCATTTTTCTTTTTTTCATCATTATCTCTAACCACAGCCAATATTCTTTCCTCATCACCAATTTTGGTTAACCGAAGGGCCACTTCAACCCAAAACAAAGTGCCATCCTTTTTCCGTGCCATCCAATCAAATACAGCTTTACCTTTTTCTACTGCCCGTTTAAAATGCTCTATCACTTTTTCTTGCGAATATTCAGGCAGAGGAGCACTGGCTCTTTCTAGGTTTATTAAACCCATTTCTTCGCGCTTATAACCATACATTTCTAGCATGGCATCATTCACATCAACTACATTTCCTTTAGTATCTTGAATAAAAATAGCATCAACAGCTGAATTAAATATTTTTCGGTAATTCTCCTCACTAATTGAAAGCTCCTTGTTAGTCTTTTTTAAGTCATTGATCAATCCATAAAACGTGGCATGAAATTGTTTTACCAGTATCACAAATATGACTGACACAACCGACATTAATAAGATATTTACCAGCCAAGTAGTCAGTTGCATTTGATGTGGTGCCATTTCTGGATAATCAAACAACATTTGATTGACCACCATATAACCACATGTCATAAATATAAGTATGACTAATAGGTAAACAGCAATAGTTCTTTTAATATCGAAAGCTAAATACGTAAACAAAGGAATTAAGATCAATAATACTTTGTTTTCGGACATTAAACCTAACTTGAGTAAATCAGGCACAACAAGACCTATGATGCCCAATACAATAACTATTGTTTTATACTTAAAAGAAATACGTTTTTTGAAAAAATATACCAGAAAAAAAGAAAGGAGAACTACAGCATCTGTAATATAACTAAAGTACAGCTCAACACTGTAAAAAGTAATCCAACTAATAGAGTACACAAAAGCTCCTAATATGGTACCGAACAGCAGTCCATTATTTAGAATTCTATCATAAACAGTATTTATCTCCTTTAGTTGTTGCTCCATTTAGGTTGGATTTTGGCTCCCAATTAATTTTTATAAGTTAAGTAACATTTTTATACAATCAAACTCTACGGAAATAAAAGTTAAGATACCCATAACACACTTCTCGGTACAGCAAGTCGTACTCTTACCTTAAATCTGATCTACCAGTTGAGTTACTTTTTGCATATCAGCTTGTCTATTTATAGAAAAAGTTCCAGACTCAATTTCAACCATATTATACAATTCAAGAGCACGCAAGTAGGAAGCTTTGGCTTTCTCCACGTCGCCTTTCTTTAAATGAATATCCCCGCCTCTAGAAATTAAGCTAGCCACCATTTCTAAGCCCTCATAGCTTTCTCCGAATTTTATATCAAAAATGGTTTTGAGCTCATTAATACTCTTCTCCATCATATCATTTTCATTTAGGCCAAAAACTCGTTCTAATCCTTCTCCATACATATTTTGTGCTTGTTGAATATGCTCTTTCTTCAACAAACCCAACATTGCGGCAATCATTTTGCCAATTTCTTCAATCATTCGGAGGATGTAATCTTTTCTAATCATTTATTTTAGCGGTTAAATTGTTTTTAGATACAAAGTCTGTTTTAATACCTACAATTCATGAAGCTTTAAAACGGAGAACTAAATATAAATACTTTTTTGCGATATTAATTATCTATACTTCATCTCCCTCTAATTTAAATGTATCTTTGCTCGTAAAATATAAACCTATAAACAAGCAAAAATGATTCTAGATAGTCTGGATAACGTTAAGCACTACAGAAGCTTAAACGAACGAATTAAAAAAGGCTTTGAGTTTCTTGAAGAAATTGATTTTGAAACCATTGAAGCAGGTAAATATAACGTTGATGGAGATGATATATTTGCCATTGTAAGCGAGTATAATACAAAAGAACATCCTGACGCAAAGCCAGAGGCGCATGAGCGATATTTAGATATACAATACATTGTTAAAGGTGAAGAATATATTGGATATGCACCCTTAGAGGACCAAGAGGTAATGGTTCCTTACAATGTTGAAAAAGATGTGGTATTCTATCATTCGGAATTAAGCTTGATGAAAATGAGTGAAGGTATGTTTGCTTTATTCTTCCCTACTGACGTACACGCACCAAATATGAAAATTGAAGAATCGAAACCTGTAAAAAAGGTAGTGGTTAAGATTTTAGTATAACAAAGTTGTTACATAAAAAGAAACCCCGTTCTGAATCATCAAAACGGGGTTTTATATTTTAAAGCTTTGTTTATCTAGTCTTGTGGCCAGATTACTTCTTCATTTTGGTCATCCCAAAGTGGACCAAACTGAATTTCAGTAACTGCACCATTCTCTATCCAAAAGTTAATGCTCGATTCATAAAATGAAATCACCTCATGGTCCGGACTTTCTTCCGAAGAAACATCTTCTCTTTCATTGTCACCCAATTCAAGACCTGCCACTTTTTCAAGTAGTTCTTCATCATTAATCCCTACTAGCTTAAGTCCTTCTATAAGAGCATCAGGGCTACTCACAGCAATAGAACCTAGCTTCCAACCATCTATCTCATCAAATGATACAGATAATTCTTGCTCATCATAATGATAAGCTTCTGTGTTGTCTTCAGCCTCGTCGCTACTAGCGTACTTATCAATTTCATCTGGTTCGCCTAAGATTTTTTTTACCTCATCGCGAGTCATTCCGAATCGGATTTCATCGAATCCTTTACCAATTAAGATTTCGTTCATTGTATAATTTATTAGTATAAGATATTAGCTCCAGCATGTCGCTTTTTAAAAGTTTTACGACAAAAAAACAGTGAATATCACTGCTTTATAAAAAGGCATCTTTTACTTCAATTCATTCGCAATATAAGTCAATAATTATACAAACCTATTATTGCTTCCATAAAATTACAATAATTTTACAATTAATTAGCATTGTGCATTTTAGTACTATTTTAACACAGTAGGCTACGATTATTACTATAGAGATTTAAGTACCGATTTAAAATCGCTTGCACTGGTTACAGAATGAAATCCTGAAGGAACTTGGTCTTCATTATTTTTTACTTGAAGCCCAGTAATCATAAATGGTGTTTTAGGAAACTCTTTTTTGTAAAAAGTCAAAATTTCATCGAGCTCAGATTTTGAAGGAGGACTAGTAAATGAGGTAAAAAAAGCATCGGCCTTCTGTATCTCGTTTACGGCTTTTAAATCTTCAAAAGGAACAGACATACCTAAGTAAACTACACCATATCCTTCTTTACGAGCTAACAAGCTATAAAAAAGTAGCCCTATCTCATGCAATTCGTTTTCCGCTAAGAAGAAGGTTATTTTTTTACCATTATCCTTTGCACTCATTTCGTTATCAATCGCCACTATAATCTTTTGACGAATTAAATTACTGATAAAGTGTTCTTGCGCTGGATTAATGGTTCCTGCTTGCCATAAAATACCGATTCTATCTAAAAAAGGAAATAAGATAGTTTCAACCGTGTCCTCAAATCCTCTTTTAATAATAGAAGTTGTTAAAACATTGTTGAACTTATGCTCATTAAGTTCCAACATAGAAACCACTAAACTTTCTACCTGAACATTTGTGTTACCATGATCCAAAGACAAATCAATCACCTTCTCTTTGAGCTGTTCATTATCTAAATTGGCAATCTTAGATATTTTAAAACCATTTTGATTTAGAATAGAAATATTTAAAATGCGTTTGAGGTCATTATCGTTATACTTCCTGATGTTGGTATCACTCCGCATAGGTTCAATTACCCCATATCTTCTTTCCCAAATACGTATAGTATGCGCTTTGATACCTGATATTTTTTCTAAATCTTTAATAGAATATACTGCCATTGTTTCAACTTGATGTAATATATTGGTTGTCATTTTAACAACCGATAAGTTTGTTTTCCTAACGGATGATGTTTTAGTTTTGTTCATCAAATTTAATTTTTTATTTGGCAAAAACAGTGAATATCGTAAAAAGTGAAAGGTCAGTTATACAACTCGGCTATAACCAACCTTTCTGTCAACAACTGAACCCGATTAAGGAACAATTACCTTGTCTATAGCGTGTACCACCCCATTTGTGGCTTGAACATCTGCAATAATTACATTGATATCTCCATCGATAGTTACTCCATTGCTGATATCAATAACTATTGATTTTTCGGTGTTTAAAGTTGGAACAGTACCACTTGATAAATCTGTTGAACGAACATTATCCGAAACTACATGAGCTAACAATATAGGCGTTAAAGCTTCTTTCGATAAATCTGCAATTCCAGTTACCTCTAACTCTGCAAATAAATCTTCAAATGCTGCATTGGTTGGCGCAAATACGGTAAAAGCTCCTTCTCCCGATAATGTTGTGGCTAATTCTGCCTTTACAACTGCCTCAACTAATATTGAAAATGCGCTATTGTTAATGGCAGCATCAACCACTGTTCCAGGCATAATTACTTTATCAATTACATGTACAACACCATTAGTAGTTACTACATCTGTTAAAACAACCTTGGCTTTATTATTAATCATCACACCATTATCTCCAACCTCAATATTAATGCTTAGGTAATTATCTTGCCCCATGGCTAAAGTGTTTACATATGAAGTGGTAACATTAGCTGCAGGTACAAAAGCATTAACTACGTGATATAACAATATGGGAGTTAAATCTTCTTTCGATAAGTCATCAAGGGTGGCATCCAAGTTTTCCAATAGCATAGCAAAAGCATCATCTGTAGGAGCAAAAACTGTAAAGTTATTGTCATCATTATCCAATGTCATAGCAAGCTCTGCCTTTACAACAGCAGCTGTTAAACTTGACAGTGCAGGGTTGGCAACGGCATGATCTTTAATAGATGCAGGTAAAATAACTTTATCTACAATATGAATAATACCATTATCTGCCATCACATCAGCTTGTGTAACTTTAGCCATTCCATTTATCATTAAACTCTCTTTATTAAAGTATAATGAATAGAAGTAACCGTCTTGCTTTTCGCTAATGGATGAGTAATAACCTGTAGATAAACTACTGGAGGTATTACTGCCGCTCACCACGTGATTTAATAAAATCATTTTTAGTTGCTCTGTTGGAATATCATCTAAAGATGAAGCTCCAAGATCAGTTAATAAAGCATGAAAAGCGTCATCGGTTGGTGCAAAAACGGTATATTCTGTTGAGCCGTTTAAGGCTGAAACTAAATTAGCTTTGCTAAGAGCATCTACTAATATAGAGAACGATGGTTCGGCCACAGCAATATCTACAATGGTATTAGTCATCTCTTCTTTAGGTTCCTTTTCCATGTTATCATCTTCGTCATCACAAGCCGTAAATGCTAGGTTAAACATTAATATTGAAGCTAAGGCGAAGTACCAATTAAATTTTAAAGTTTTCATAATTGTATTATTTAGTGTTGACTTAAATTTTGACTGCTTTCAGAACCGCGCGATAAAATTGAAAACATGTCAGTTTATTTTTGTTTAATTATTAAATTCAAAAGTTAAACACGATCAATTCGCTTTTGTTTATTATTTTTTAATATTTATTAAACATTATTTAATTGGAAAACATAAATAACTGATTTACTGAACACTTACACCCAAAATAAAACTTTTTTTTTTTAGATAAATTTCAATTACTACATGCAACTCACCATTTTTACAGTTCTCATATGCGATAACTATTTCTGATGGCTCGTTTCATATAAAAGATTAACTTTGCAGCTTCTAAAAAGCAATAAAGCATATGATAAAATCAATGACAGGCTTTGGTAAAGCCACATGTGAACTTTCTGGGAAGAAAATAAGTATTGAAATCAAATCGCTTAACAGCAAGCAGCTTGATGTAAATATGCGTTTACCTAATATTTATAGAGAAAAGGATTTAGTGCTTAGAAATGAGCTTGCTAATAAATTAGGAAGAGGGAAAGTTGATGTAGGTTTTTACGTAGATTTTTTAGGTGCAGAGAAAAATGCTTCTATTAACAGTCAGGTCATTGAAACATATTACAACCAAATATCTCCTATTGCTGATAAACTTGGGATAAAAGAGAATACAGATATACTACGAGCCATTATGCCTTTACCTGATACGGTTAAAATAGAACAAGCCGAATTAGACGAAGGAGAATGGAAGCTTATTTTTGAGACTTTTAAAAATGCGTTAAAGAACTTAATCAGCTTTAGAGCACAAGAAGGTGAAGTGTTGCAAAAGGATGTGATTGCAAGAATCAATAAAATACGTACTTACCAAAAAGCGGTTGAGCCTTTTGAGAAAGAAAGAATTGAAAAAGTAAGAACGCGTATACTGGACCAATTAAATGAACTTCAGGAGAAAATTAACTTAGATCAGAATCGTTTTGAACAGGAAATGATTTTTTACCTAGAGAAATTAGATATTACGGAAGAAAAAGTTAGGCTAACGAATCACTTAGATTATTTTATTGAAACCATTGAAAAAGAAGAATTAGTAGGTAAAAAACTAGGTTTCATTACGCAAGAAATTGGTAGAGAAATAAATACCATGGGTTCTAAAGCCAATCATTCCGAAATTCAAAAGTTAGTTATTCAGATGAAGGATGAATTGGAGAAAATTAAAGAGCAAAACTTAAACGTACTTTAATTTTATTGGAAATTGGTGTTTTGTTGCTAGTGCATCGTCATTGGTTAATAGTTAACTAACAAAGCGCTTATTAATCCTATCGTTTAATTGGAAACAATCGTACTTTAAAATGTCAACAGGTAAGCTTATTATATTTTCAGCGCCATCGGGTTCCGGAAAAACAACCATAGTTAAAAGTCTTTTAAGCAAAGATTTTAAAATGCAATTCTCGATATCAGCAACCACCAGAAGTCCAAGAGGGACTGAGAAAGATGGTGTTGATTATTATTTTTTAAGTCCTGATGAATTTAGGACTAAAATTGATGCTGATGAGCTATTAGAATGGGAAGAAGTATACACGGATAAATATTACGGTACCTTAAAAAGCGAAGTAGAACGTATCACCTCAAAGGGTAATAATATTGTATTTGATGTGGATGTAGTGGGAGGTTTAAACATTAAAAAGATGTATGGTGAAAAAGCCATTGCCATTTTTGTAAAGCCGCCTTCTATTGATGAGCTAAGAAATAGACTTAATGGTCGTGGAACAGATTCTGCAGAAGTTATTGAACAACGCATCAACAAAGCAGAAGAAGAGCTTAACTACGCTCCTGAATTTGACCATATTATTGTAAATACAGATTTAAACACGGCTATTGTAGAAACAGAACAACTACTGAATGACTTTTTAAATGACTAAGCAGGCAAGCATAGGTTTATATTTTGGTTCATTTAACCCTGTTCATATTGGCCATTTAGCCTTGGCTAATTATGTTGTTGAAAACAGCCACTTACAAGAAATTTGGTTTGTTGTTAGTCCGCAGAATCCATATAAAAAAAGCAGTGAATTAATAGAAGCAAAGCATAGATTACGTATGTTGGAGTTGTCTACTCAAGCCTATGCTAATTTTAAAGTATGTGATATAGAGCTTCAACTTCCTACCCCATCTTACACATATAATACGCTAAGAGAATTATCTAAACTACATCCCGATAACAACTTTACCATTATAATGGGTGCAGATAACCTTCCTGCTTTGTCTAGGTGGAAAAACTCAGAGGAAATATTAAGCAATTACTCCTTTATGGTTTATCCTAGACCAGGCTATGAGATTAATGAAGATGATATATTGGAAAATGTTTCTGTGATAGAAGCTCCCGTCTTTGAAATGGATTCTACCAGTATTAGAAAAGGCCTGAAAGAAGGAAAGAACTATCCATACTTAATTCCGCAGGAAGCATATAAGTATATTATCGAAAAAAAGCTTTATTAACTCACTAGGCGAATAAACGCTAAGCCATATTCACCCAATGAGAGTATTATGCTATTAATGATGATTACATTCTTGCCCACCTTCATGGTCGTGCGGAGGACAGATATCCGAAGTTCCTTTATCTCCTTTTAACCATTGCTCTAACACAGCTTTAGTTTCTCCTGAAAAGCCCATAAAAACATCAATTTGAGAAGCCTTAAGTTTATTGATAGCACCTTGACCAATGCCTCCTGCCAACAATACTTCAACACCCTCTTTGGCCAACTCTGATGCTAAATCCGATTTACATCCGCAACTCTCTGGAGCCTTATAAAAAGAGGTATCCAATACATCATTTTTTGCTGATAAAGTGTAAATGGTAAATTTCTCGCAATGCCCAAAGTGATTATCAATCATTTCACCTTTTGAAGGTAAGGCCACCTTTTTTGTACTTAGTTTAAAGTCCATAATTTTGTTTGTTATTTTGTTTCTGTCTGTTCATTCACAAAAATATCTTTACCCGAGCCTTTATCCACCCTTAATACATATCCATTGACCAAGGCAGTAGCTACTTTTTTTCGAGCCTGTTCAATTATTCTTCCAAAAGTCTGTCTAGAAATGCCCATTTTTTCAGCTGCTTCGGCCTGATACAAACCTTGTTCATCAGCCAAACGAATAGCTTCAAATTCATCCATTGCTAAAACTACTTCCTGCAGCTCGCAAGCTTTAATCCCTGCTGGTTTAAATAAATAAGTATTGGGAGAACCACCTATACGTCGGCACCCTTTGGTTCGTGGCATAAAATAATTTTGCGCTAAAATAAGCATATGCCCATTATAAAGCAAGACATACTAAAAAATACCATTCAGTTTAGCACTCAAAATAAAATTTCGGGTAAGACCATCAACCCTTGCCTTACGCGCTACTACGGGTACAGCCATCATTAATTCTAATTCATTATTTTTAAGTTGAATACTGCGTACCATGGCAACATTTATAGATAAACCTTTTGATTTTTCTACGAATTCACCATCATTAATTTTATCACCTCCAATTCGATAAACACTTACCAATGAAGCTTTCCAATTACGATGCTCTTTTCCCCAATATCTATCGTATCTCAACATAAAATCATCACCACGTTCTAAATTGGCACTTGCTCCAAAATTATCATTACCCATAAAGGCATTATTGTTGGTACCAAACACATACTGATAACCCATACTCAACTTATTCTGTTTCCATCTTCTATCGATAGAAATTATGGCATCAAAAGTTCCTAAACCTTGCTGAAGCGCCATAGGTAAGGGCACACCATCCTTACTATTATTACTTTCGGAAAGAGGTATTTTAAGTCCAGCTATGATATTATATTCGCTTGTAATATTAAATGAACTTGCTACAGTTGCATCGCTAAATCCTGTATATAATTCTCCTTTATAAATACTGTTTCTGTATGGTAAACTCATGGAAACCTGTGCCTTTTCCCCCAATGGTAAACGCATACCTATAGTGGTATGAAGATATAAAATAAAATTCTCCCCTAATTCAGCACTTTGCGATACTGACCAAGCCAACTGATTATTAGTGTTTTTATAGGAATCAATACTGCATACACCAGCATCGCTGCAACCTTGCGCTTTAATTGATAAAGTCACTAATGTTAATATGATTATAACTAATAAAATACGAAGCATAGTTTTAGTTTTTAGAAATGGACGTTTAAGGCATGAATTCCTGACGAGAATATGCAAAAAAAACACCTATACCTCTACATTAAAACATTTTATATGAAACATCCTTTAATAAGGTATAAAACCATATTTTGCTCAAGCCGCAAAGGCTTTTCCTTTCTTCCTACAGTCGAAGAAAGGAAACAAAGAAGACCGCCACTCCAGATAAAATCCTATAAACCTAATCATTCCACTAAAATCAAAGAACTCGCTTCGCTCAAACAGCTTTGATTTTCACGTTACACTCTTCGGTTTACTTAACGAATTTTATCTGAGGTGGAAGAACCATTTTCTAAACTAAAGAACAAAAGGATTCAAGAAACAAAAAACAATCATTTGTTATGAACCATCGAAGTTGTTAGTTGTATTATAATACCAATATTACCTTGAAGTGAGCCTTATTTTTTTATCCTTTTAAGTTTATGCAGCGTTAAAAAAACATCGTCGTAGCTATGGCTATGACTCATTTTTCCGCCTTGCCTAAACATAAAATCCTCAAAACAATTTAAGGCTCATCCCAAAATAAAATTGGTATAATTGAATCATATAAAACAAAACAATGGACTTAAATCTAAATAATAAAACCTTTTTAGTTTCGGGAGTAAGTAGTGGTTTTGGTAAAGCAACCGCCGAACACCTCATTCAGGAAGGAGCTCATGTTATTGGTGTGGCCAGAACTCAATCTAAATTAGATGAGTTTGCATCAAAATATCGGGATAAGCTGACTTCTATTTGTGGTGATATTAGCCAAAGTGAAACGGTACAAAAGGTGGCTAAGCTTTGTATAGAAAAAGATATTGCTGGTGCTTTTATAAATGCTGGTGGACCTCCGGCTAAATTATTTGAAGAAACCGAATTGGAAGACTGGGATAATGCCTACAAAAACCTGCTTAGATGGAAAGTTGAACTAACTCAAGCTTTGCTTCCCCATTTTAAAGCAAAACAATATGGGCGAATCGTATATTTAGAAAGTGCCTCTGTAAAACAACCCATCGAAAACCTGGTTTTAAGCACCTCTTTACGCTTATCGGTTGTGGGTATGATGAAGACCTTATCGCAAGAACTGGCAGGCCATGGAATTACCTTTAATATGATTGCTCCAGGTTCGCATGCCACGCCAGCCATTGACCGCCTAATACAAAAATCGGCCGAGCAGCAAGGTGTTGATTTTAAAGATGCCAAATCTGCATTTATAGATAAACAACCTTCAAAAAAAATGGGAACTCCCGAAGGTCTGGGCTCACTGGCAGCTTGGTTATTATCCGACTATTCCGAATTTGTTAACGGACAGGTTTACGCTATAGAAGGAGGTACTGTAAAGGGAACTTTGTAAGTTATAATCACTCTTGTCCGGTAATATTATTCTTTAGAAGAAGCATCTCTTTTTTGTCTCTAGCCGACGGGCTTTTACTTTTTTTCTACAGCAAAGAAAAGTAAACAAAAGATGCCGCCACTGCTGATAAAATCGTTAAAAATCAAAGAACTCGCTACGCTCAAACAGCTTTGATTTTTTACGCTTCATACTCCGATTTTCTTAACACATTTTATCAGAGGTGGAAAAACAAGCCCTCAGCGAGAGAAATATTGTGTACACCATAACTGACAGCGCTTAGGTCATCAACTTTAAAAAGTTTACCGGACACCAATGATTTATAATAAAAAACAAGAAAGCCTGCTTTAAAAACAAAGCAGGCTTTCTTAGTTATCATTCAATAATGTATTATTCAAACTTAGCAGGGTTAGCTGCTACATAATATCTTGGATCATCAATATCTTTAATAATATTTTTCTCTAAACCAGCATCTGCCTTAACAATAAGCTTAATACAATCTTCACTTAAATGCTTTAGGGTAACATTCTTTTCCACCTTCATATATTTTTCAATTAAGGTAGTAATAGCCTCAACTCCCGAAATATCGGTAACTCTAGATTCTAAGAAGTCTATTTCTATATTGGTAGGGTCAGCTTTAATATCAAACTTTTCGTTAAACTCCTTGGTAGAACCAAAGAAAAGCGGCCCCCATATTTCGTAGATTGCTTTATCTTCTTCTTCAATTCTTCTTTTACGGGCACTAATGCGTTTTGCACTTTGCCAAGAGAATACCAATGCCGAAATAATTACACCTACAAAAACTGCAATAGCTAAATCAAAGATTACCGTTACAGCTGATACAACTATCAATACAACTGCATCTGAAATTGGAATTTTATTCAATATTCGTAAACTTGACCATGCAAAGGTTTCCATCACCATGATAAACATTACTCCAATTAAGGCAGCAATAGGTACCTGCTCAATATATTTATCGGCAAACAGAATAAAAATCAATAAGGTAACTGCCATAGTAACCCCCGAAAGTCTTCCTCTACCACCTGAGTTAATATTAATTACAGTTTGGCCAATCATACCACAACCGCCGGTTCCGCCAAATAAACCACTTAGCATATTACCTGCTCCCTGCGCAATACATTCTTTATTTCCATTTCCTCTGGTCTCGGTTAGTTCATCCACTAGGTTCATGGTCATTAAGGACTCAATTAAACCTACCGATGCAGCTAAAAACGCATAAGGAAGAATAAACTTTAAGGTATCTAAATTAAAAGGAAGGTTAGCCCACAAATCCGTATTAGGCGTTGGAAATTTACCTTTTAAACCATCACCTCCACCTTCTCTGATATAAGAACCAACAGTAGAAACATCTAAATCGGCCACTATAACAACAATAGTTGTAATTAAAATAGCGGTTAATGCAGCTGGCAATTTGGTAGTTAGTTTTGGTAGTAACAAGATAACAGCCATGGTAAATACAACAAGACCAATCATGGTAAATAATTCAGGTCCTGTCATCCATACATCTACGTAGCTTTTTAATCCATCCGCAGCTACTTCTAAATGTTTATGGGTAAACATTTTAATTTGAGCCCAGAAAATAACAATGGCCAAACCATTTACAAAACCAAGCATTACCGGATGTGGTATCAATCGAATAAACTTACCCAATTTAAATACTCCGGATAATATTTGAATTAGCCCCATCAATACCACTGCAGCTAATAAATAGAAGTAACCCATGTTTTCGATAGGCGTATCAAAAGCCATCCCTTTGGCATGTCCTTCTGAAATTAAGTGAACAAAGATAACAGCCACAGCACCAGCGGCTCCTGAAATTAATCCTGGTCTACCTCCAAAAATCGCAGAAATTAATCCAATTATAAACGCACCTGACAATGCCACCAACGGATCTATCCTCGCCACAAAAGCAAATGCTACCACTTCTGGAATCATGGCCAACGAAACAGTCATACCTGCCAGCAAATCATTTTTTGCACTCGCTGTCGTTTTCCTTATTATCTCAAACATATCAACTTAAATTAGTTTCTTCCTGTAAAAAAGCCACAAAAATAGACCTTGTAAACGGGCTGTGCAAACGACAAAGCTCATGCAATCTCTATTATTGTTATAAGCCACCCTCAAAAAACATCTATCTATCTTATTTTCAGAAAACTAACCATCACACATACTCAACTGTTAAAAGGGGTTAAATTACTACTAATCGAAAGTACAGCTCTATTATATCTTATAATTTGGTCATAGGTAAAGTATAATAAGATCATTTTGCAGTTGAATCTTGAGGTTTACGCATAGGTTATCATTCAAATTCAAGTCCAAAACAGTTTGCATTCCATATTATCAAAAAAGGCTATCTATCAAGACAGCCTTTCATTCAGTAATATTTTTTATTCGATAACTATGGTCTCTCCAGCTTAGTTAGCTTGCTCGAGCCCATTAATTTTCCTTTTCGGTAAGTCTCTGTTTTTACTACTCCTACTCCTTCGGCATACCATTCTACACTGCTTATTTTAAAACTCATCATCGATTTTGTAATAATATCTTGACTAATTTTTACGCAATCAAAAGTTCCTGCCTCAGTGGTAACGCTTTCTTTGGCTTCCACTTTTCTGTTTTCAACATTTACCACAAAACTTAAGTTTACAGGAGAATTACCCGATATATCCATTTTTACAGATCCATCCTTCAACTTTTGCCCCACGCTTAAATCAGCCGGAATATCAATTTCGTCCATGGTTACTTTCACATCCATGTCTTTATAGGCTTCCATTTGCTCGCTATTAACAAAGCCACTCATATCTACATAAAACACATTGTCTTTACATTTGTATTTTAAATCGCCATTAAAAAGTTCTTCTCCTTTTTTATCGCAATTACTGTGATGCATTACAAATGAAGTAGTATTTCCACTTTCAGAAACCTTCGTTAATTCTTGTTTATCAATTCCTGTGATTTTGCCCTTTTTATCGTATGAGGTAATTTCTAATTTAGTTCCCTCTTGATAAGGGATGTAGGCTTTACAAGTTTGAGACTGAACAGTAAATACAGTTATAAACATTATGGCAATGCTTGCAATCAAATTCTTCATGATTATTATGTTATTAGTTTAAGATCGATACAAATTATAACAATAAAAACAAAAGTGCAAGTGCTACCATAATTATGCTTGAACCTGCGTTTATCCAACATGTTTTTATCACATCTGCATGAACGATATCTCTGTTATTTTCACCAATAAATGGCTTTTCAACTAATTTACCATGATATACATTGGGGCCTCCAAACCTGCAGTTTAGTATTCCCGCTAAAGCGGATTCTGGATACCCTGCATTGGGGCTAGCATGTTTATGTCCGTATTTAAAAATAAAAGCTAATCCTCTATAACTTAAAGAGATGACAACCATAATTAAGGCCGTTAAACGCGCAGGAATATAATTGGCCACATCATCAATTTTAGCCGCCACCATACCAAATTGTTTGTATTTATCACTTTTATAACCAATCATCGAATCCAATGTATTTATCATTTTATAGGTAAACATTAATGGAAAGCCTCCTATGGCATAATAAAATAAGGGTGCAATAACTCCATCGCTTAAATTCTCCGAAAGGGTTTCAAGTACTGCCGTGTAAATCTGTTGCGGACTAAGCTGAGATGTGTCTCTGCCCACTATGAAACCTACCTGCTTTCGTCCAGCTTCAATGCCTTCTTTTTCTAGCGCATTAATCACCTTTAAACCTTCGTTAATTAGCGTTCTGTTTGCTAAACCGTAGAAAACAAGAATAACACTGGCTATCAGTAGAAACCATTTATCCACACTTAATAATAGATCTTGCAGTCCATAGTATATAACCCAAGTACCACTGATTAATACTAAGCTAACTAATCCTCCTTTTAAAGTCTTGTTGCTTCCTTTATTCCATCTATTTTCGGCGTAAGCAATCAAACAACCAAATCTTTTTATTGGGTGTGGCCAAGAGTAAGGATCGCCAATGATGGCATCTAAAACAAAACCTAATACCAGGGCATAAACAGGTATATATTCTACATCTAACATAAACTCATAAATTCTTGAATGGCTTTTACGCAAGCCTCATTATTTTTATTCCCTTGCACAGCCACTCGAAAATAGTTTTCGTTAAGTCCCTGAAAGTTGGAACAATCCCGAATTAAAAAACCGTGCTCTTTTAGTAAATATTCTTTTAGCTCTGCTGCTGTCTTTCCTTTTATCTGGCACAATAAATAGTTGGTATTAGAACTCCTTACTGTTATTCCTTCGCATTGAGCCAAACCTTCCTGAAACAAACCACTCTCCTCTTTTATTCTAGATAAGTCAATTTTAAATTCATCAAAATGGTCATAAATATAGATACCTGCTTCCAAAGCTAAAGTCGCCACGCTCCAAGGCATTCTATAAGCAGCTATCGTCTCAATCAGCTTTTCAGAAGCCATGATGTAGCCCAAACGCAAACCTGGTATAGAACATAGTTTGGTAACCGATTTCACTACAATAATATTATCATAACTATTAACTAGTTTTAATACACTTTCAAAACCATAACACAATTCGCCATAAGCCTCATCAACCACTATAATAGATTTAGGATTATTGATGAGCATTGCCTCTATTTGGCTCACTTGAAAAACCTTTCCATCCGGGTTATTAGGATTACCTAACCACATTAAGCCCTCCTCAAAAGTAAGTTTCGTAATATCCTGTTGGTTACTAATATGCGTTATTGAATGTTTGTACATCCTAGCTGCATCTTCATACTCAGAAAACGAAGGGGTAATAATCGTGGAGTTACAGGCTTCAAAAGCATGTGCTATTAAATAAAATGCCTCGGTAGCTCCACTAGTTACACATACTTGCTTAGTACGGATGCCGTTATTTTCCGCCAACTTCTTTTGCAAATTAGATGCATCCACAGGCGGGTAATCACATATTTTATCCAGTCCTAATTTTAAGTAATTTAGTAAACCCGAATTTAAAGGTTCATACCAAATATTAGAACTAAAATCTACATTAATATCATAGGAACAATCTATGGTACTATTACCGTGACCATGCAACATAAGTACTATTGTTTAATTTAAGCCCACAAAAGTAGCATTTAAACAATAATTTTTTTCTATTTACTCAAAAATGGTTTATATAATTCCTTTAAAACTTTATATTAGCATCGCGTTTTAATGGGACAAGAATGGCAAGGAAAAAAATATCAAATTTATTTGGGATATTTCTAGATAAGTGGATAGACTTAAAAGTTGGGAGAATAAACTCGGAAGAAATTTTCAAACAGATATTACTTATATGTACTATGTTGGCTTTGGTGTCAACTATTTGCAATATGGCATTGGGTTTGGCCGACATTATGATTAATGCGACTGCTATAATAACAGTTGTATTAGCTTTTTTGTACTATTTATGCAGGTTTAAAAAGCTTTATCGATTTACACTCAATGCATTTATTATTATCCTATTTTTTATATTAAACACCTTATGGATTGTAAATGCAGGAAGCCATGGACCTACTTTATTAATTGTTCAGGCCTTTGTTCCTCTATTCTTGTTTTTTAGCGAAGTAAGAAATCGTACGCTCATCATTTTCCTTTTTTGCGTAAATACAATTATTTTATTTGGCGTGGAATATTTTTATCCCGATTTGATTATGGGATATAATTCAGATTCGGAAAGACTCATTGATGTGTTTATTATCTCCATCATATTTTTTGCTTTTGAGGTTCCTTTGCTCTATTTTACCCAAAAACAGTTTATTGCTGAAAGCATGAAAGCTATTAATTCAGAGAAGGTAAAATCTGCATTTTTGGCCAATATGAGTCACGAAATCAGAACACCGATGAATGCCATTCTTGGTTTTTCTGAATTATTAAGAAGTCCTGATTTAGATGAGAAATCTAAAAATCAGTTTATAGATATTATTAAAGATAATGGCAACGTTTTATTACAACTGCTAACTAACGTAATGGATGCTTCTAAGTTAGAGGCTGGAGTGATTGAGGTCAACTACAAAATGGTAAAAATAAAATCCTTATTCGAGCGTATATATACCACTTTTGTGAATCAGATACCTGCGACAAAATCATTATACTTTACCCATAAAATTCCTAATGAATTAAAAAATCTTGAGTTTTACTCGGATGAATTACTAATATACCAAATCCTATCGAATTTAATAAGTAATGCCATTAAGTTTACCGAAACTGGTTTTATTGAATTAAGCGTGGAAGCAGATAACGCCCAAGAACCTGAATGGATTCAGATAAACGTAGAAGATAGTGGCCCTGGCATTTCGGAAGAAAGTAAAACTGATATCTTTAAAAGGTTTAACCAAGGTAACTTTGAATTAAAAGAGAAAAAAGAAGGCGTTGGCTTGGGACTTGCCATTTGTAACGAATTGGCTACAAAAATAAACGGCGAAATTAATTTAAACTCGGATGGCAAAACAGGAAGTATATTTTCCATTAAACTATATGCCCAACGTCATATTTCGACCGACAACATGGATTCTTTAAGAAATGTTAAATCTGAAGATTTAAAAGTTCGAGTATAAACCTTTTTGCGTAATGCATGTTTACCTCTCAACAAAATTAAATAAACAAAATAGACAAAATGAGTAACTCAAATTCAAATATCACCTTTGCAGGTGGAAAAGTAACCGTTTTAGGAGATGCAGTAAAAGTTGGTGACAAAGCACCTGAATTTACAGCTTTAAGCAATAAATTAGAACCAGTAAACCTATCTGATTTTGACGGAAAAGTTAAAATAATTGTAGTTTACCCTTCTATTGACACAGGTGTTTGTGCTGCACAAAACAGACGTTTTAACGTGGAAGCAAACAACTTAGAAGATGTAGTAGTATTATCTGTATCAGTTGATTTACCTTTTGCGCAGGCTCGTTTTTGTGGAGCTGAAGGGTTAGATAAAATCATCACACTTTCTGACCATAAAGATTTAGACTTTGGTAAAAAGTATGGTTATGTAATTGAAGAACTAAGATTATTAACACGTGGTACTGTAATTATAGACAAAGATAATACTATAAAATATGTAGAGTACGTGCCAGAAATTACAAATGATCCTGATTACGATAAAGCTTTAGAAGTAGCAAAAGGTTTATTGTAAGAGATATCCACCCCAAAAATTAAAAGCCATTTGATGTATTTCAAATGGTTTTTTTATTCTATTTAAATTTCGTCATAACTTATCTTTTGGTGCCGTAAGTAAATACTTATAGTTCATGATTAGATAAAAGGTTCCCCCCAGCAAGAATGAATCAATAAAATAGGCATGCGTTAGTTCAAACACTTCTAGATAAGTGAACACCGTAATAACAGAACTAACTGCCCAGCTTATAAGAGCTGAAGGTTCCCATTTACTCAATTCATCAAGATTATAGTTTTGTTTCTTTATCCAAAAGAAATTAATAATATATATCGCCGAAATAGATGGCGAAAGAATCCCTAGAAAATCTAAAAAATCGAATAAGTAATTAGAAAAACCAAGAAGTGCCACGCCAATCCCCAATAAACCACAAATAATAGTCACTTTTTGATAACCCCAACCTTCTTTTACAGTTGAAAAAGTAAGACTTGTAGAGTATAAGTTTGATGCATTTCCTACCCACGTAGATATAAAAAGGAGTATAAAGGCAGGTAACACTAGGTCAAGGTCTTTCATTATCTTGATTATATCCACCTCACCTGTTTGTATACTCGGGATTGCACTAAATAGCAAGGCTATAGGAAAACCAATAGTAATACCAAGTACAGCAATCATACTCTGACGGTCGTTATACACAAAACGCGAAAAATCGGCCATTAGTACAGGAAAAAGTATAGAAGAGCCAACCAAAACTGAAGTAGCCTTAAACAAACTCATATTAGGCTCGTAAGGCACAAATTCTACTATTTGACTAAATGAAGTAACTGCCATTGATTTATATACCACATAGGCTAAAAATGCAGTTAAAATAGGAACAGAAATATTTGCTAGTTTCTCCAAACTTTTGATACCATAGTTGGTAGTGATAATAATTAAAGTACCCAATATTACAATAACTGGCCATTGCTGAACCTTCCACTGAAGCATCTCCAAAGCAGTATCCTTTACCGCCAGAGACAATAATTCCAATGCCACAGCAAACCAGCCTAGTAAGGTGATTCCGAATATCACATTCATAATTTTCGCACCATAACTACCAAAGCTAAAATGCAAAATCATATAAGTAGATAAGCGAGAACGATGACCAATTATAGTAGTAGCCATACATAATACAGTAAGCACAAGTGTAGAAATTCCGAAAGCCCACATGCTCTTCTTAAAACCAACACCTAACGCTATTTCTGAGCCTAGAAAAAGAATAGGCAAAGTTAATCCCGTTCCTGCTATGATTAAGGCCACCAACCAGCCCGAAGTAAAATCTTTTGGCTGTACTTTTGTTTTGGTATACTGGTTGTTCTCTGACATGAACCTCAATTATAATTTACAAAATCAGCTTCTTAGCTAAAGGTATCAAATCTGTGTGACAGATAACGCCATCATCCATAATCTGAATTTCATCGAAAAAGATACTCACTTTTGTTACAATTCCATCAAAATGAGAAGCTGCTTCCTGCCCATGCGGAGGTAAATCCATGGCGCTGGTATGTCCAAAACCAAAATCAACACCTCCCCATATACGCTCATCTTCTACCAGTTCGCCCGATAACTCGCGAATATTTGGGTTTAAACCCAACATATTGTGCGATATCTTGTACATATTTTCATCCTTAAACGAGCCTAAATAATGATTAAATTTTTCTACACTAGGCTTAGTTCCTTTAACATCAGTAATACTACCGTTTTTCATTTCAAAACTAAGTTGGCTATTGGCGTCCGCATTCTGAAGCATATCAAAAACAATAGTTCCATTCATGCTTCCTACTTTAGGAACAATATTAACAAAACCTGGTGCGGTACCAAATTTAGGTTCCGAATAGTCTCCGTTATCAATGTCAAAAAAGTTATTTAAGTCTATATCGTACGATACATCAGTTCCGTTAGTACTGGTTATTTGAACCGTTTTACAAGCCATAGACATTTCGCGAACTTTACTTAAAAGCTCGCCAAGTAATGGAACGCTGAAGCCTGTAAAAACTCTATTTAAGGATTCGATGGTACTGTCGGCTATAATCAGGTAACGGAGCTTTTTATTCTCCTTCATCGCAATTTCCCATATGTCGGAATAGAGAATTACCATTGAGTTCATTTCTATCCAAACATCTACTTCACGTAAAGCTGCTGTTAATGCTTTTGAAGGCCAATATTTCATTCCTGCCTGACTTTCTTTCTCGGCTCTTGGAATCCACATAAGCAAAGGAATACCTCCACAGGCAAGTGTTGCTGCAGCTAAGGCATTTGCAATGTCTTTATCTGTTCCTGAATCAGCCGTTATAGCAACGGTCTCTCCTTTTTTTATCTGGAACATATCTTCCATGATAATTTTGGAGACCTTTGCTCTTTCCTGATTTGATTTTTGTAACATCCACTAGAATTTTACAGATACACTAGTTCCAAACGATAATGGCTGACCACGCCAAGCCACATCATCAGGACTCCCCACATATTCTCCTGGAGAAAACTCTTGATAATATTGTGTATCAGTTAAGTTTTTACCCCATAAGTTCAAATCCCAGTTTTTATAGGCAAAACCTAATTTGGCGGATAACAAAGAGTAAGCATCGGAAGTGTGTTTAGTTTGATTACTCTCATGCCAATAGGTTTTGCCTGTTCTATCCAGATTCACAAAGCCATTGAATTTAATATCAGATGTAATATCAAACGAAGACTCTAGCCCAACAGTAAAATTATCCACCGGAACAAAAGGTGTTTTATTACCATTATATTGAGTATTATCTGTCTCGTCACCATTTTCACCACCTGCTTTACCTCCTTCTACAATTTTGGCATTGGTTAGTCCATAATTTGCAAATACATCTAAATAATTAGTTATACGAATACGCGACTCAAGCTCGAAGCCTACGATGGTACTTTTTTCGTAATTGTAAATTCCTGATAAGAATGTATTTAAATCAAGGATGTACTGTTGTTGATTACGGAAATCTGTATAAAAGGCAGATCCGTTGAAGATAAAACGATTATCCCATGAAGTGGTTTTAAAACCAAATTCATAGTTATCGGTAATTTCATCTTCGAAATCTCTGTTAAATAAATCGGTAGCTTCAGGGTTAAAGCCTCCTGTTCTGTACCCTCTACCGTAGTTAGCATACAATAAAGCGCTAGGTGCTGCTTGATATGAAATAGATACCTTTGGTTGAAACTCGTTATTATTTCTGGATGGTGCTGTCATGAATAAATAATCATCCTGACTGAACTTATCCATATCGTAACGAAATCCAGCAGAGGCCGTTAATTTTTCTGTCAACTGGTAGTCAACAAAACCAAAAATGGCCATGGTTCTAGTTTCGTTAGTAATATCAGCTACCATATATTCGTATACTTCATCCTCCACTTCATCATATTCTGTACCCCAAGCATAAAAGTCTTCTTTGGTAATCTGGTAAAAAGTTCCTGCACTCCAATCTAGTCTGGCATCACTATTTGTATTACTAAATCTGAATTCCTGATTAAAGATGGAAGTATTTGTTTCTTCACTCTGAGTAAATAAAGGTATATCCAAAAAGTCCAGGTCTCCAAACATGGACTTATCCACCTTATTATATGAAGTAATACTTTGTAGCTTAACATTACCAAAAACATAATCCATCTTCACGTTCCCATAATTATTAATCATATCTGATCTACCTAGCTCATCCGCAACAATTACATTGTTACCCTTTTTTGGGTTAGGATTGAGCGAGCCACCTGGAAAACCTTCGAACCCCGTGGGATTTACAGAATAATAAGCAGCCCCACCCTCAATATTAAAGTGTTGGTAGGTAGCAGATAAAGTAAAATTATCAGTAATATTTGCTTTAATCTGACCTCTAAGGTTAATATCCTTGTTAAAATCCACTTTCTTATTTAAAAACTCATTGGTTAATAAACCGTCAGACTCTTTGTATTGGGATGAAAAACGGTAAAAAACTTTATCTTCTTTAATAGCACCAGACGAAATAAACTGAGCCTGTTTAGCATTACCATTTCCATAGCCTAGCTGTACCTTATTTTTCATGGTATTGGTTGGGTCTTTTGAGTAAACATTAATAGCTCCACCAATGGCATTCTTTCCGTACAATGCACCTTGAGGTCCTTTCACCACTTCAATTAATGCTAAATCGTAAAGTTCTTGACTTAATAAACTCGGATCTGGAATAGTAACGCCGTCAACCACAAAAGCCAAAGGGGCATCTCCACCTCTTACCTGCGGAATTCCACGAACTGTAATAAAATTAAATCCTACTGCCTGCGCTGTATTAAACTTTAAGTTAGGCACTAAGTTTGAAAATGTATTAATATCCGTAATACCAGCATTCTCTATACCATCAGCATTTAATGCAGTTACCGATTCCGGAGTTTTTTGAACAGATTCTGTTCTTTTACGCGCTTTACCTACAACACCAGCAAACCCTCTTACTTTCACTTCTCCGAGTGATTCCATAGCATCCACCAATTCAATGTTGATTTGTGTTTTTCCAGATGCACTTATTTCCTGATCCGTAAATCCGATAAACGAATACACCAGCATTACCTCGCTACCCGATACAGTAATACTATAATTCCCGTTAAAATCGGAAATTTCGCCTATTGTAGTACCTTTAATGATAACCGACGCTCCTGGCAGCGGGTCTCCATGTTTGTCAGTAATTTTACCACTCACACGATGTTGTCCAAACATTTCGGTAGACAACAGCATTAATAATAAAAGGAATACGTTTTTCATCTGTTTAGATTTTAATTTTTATGGTCATAAATGCAACTCCTCAAAAGTATTATTCTCATGTGCTACTTGATTACCAATAGGTATACCTAACAGTAAGTAGGTGAGAACTTTTTTATCATTGCCTTTTCATCATGTGTTTATTACTGTACCAAAAGTAAATATCCATCTGAATTCTATACAAAGTTAAATCGCACAAATTAATTCCTATTCATTTTGCTTACGATTAATATTTTCAATAATTTTAAATCTTATTTTAGGAATATATTTATGCAAGAACAATCTGGAGCTATAGAGTTAACCTCGGAGTATTTTAAAGTACTAATTGACCAGGTTATTGAAACATATAAATCGAAGCATAAGCTACAAAAGCTTCCTAAAATGTTTCAATTATTTGGATATGGAGCATTTGACGAAACGAAACCTAGTATAAAATCCGACTTCGAAAAAATTGGCTCAGATGTTATTAATGGTAAATACTTATACGATAAGTATAGGGATGTTGAAAAAGGTAAGTCCTCTATAAAAATTAATGAGCACTATAAAAACATCATTCTGCTTTACTTGGGTTACAATGACATACAACAATTTATTAACGATAATCCCATATCGGATTACGATATTGACCGACAAAACAGTTTAATTCAGGATAATAAAGAGGATATTAGTTTTTACTATATCAACTACTATTTTGGTGAAGATGATATAATTATTAAAGGAAAAACCATCATCAGTAATAATTGGAAAAGAATTCAACACATATTTCTTTACCCACTGCCTGATGGAACCATTAGAGAACATTACAGTAACGGCACCGTTCATCGCCAGGGTGATACCATTTACATGCGCACCAAAACTATATCTGGAGGAAAAAACCTAGATGGAGCAAGCGAAATCTATTACATCGGACACAAATCGCCGTCGAGCATTAACTATATGGTTGGCACCTATTGCACCTTTGATGTTTATACCAATACCGTAGCAGGCAGAACCATCCTAGAACGTTGCGAGACAAAAGAAATGATGGAGCACCAAGCCCAAAATGAAAAAATTCCTGCATATATTGCTATGGAAGTCCGTGACAAGCGAATTGTAAATAGTAACAATATTGTGGGTAAACATTATTTAGAACTATCACATAATACGCCTTATGCTTCTATATACGGTAAAATCCCTGGTATTTATAAGTTTGTTTTTGGTTTTAAAGATGTTTTTAACGAGGTAATTGAATTTAAGATTCTACCATACAACTATAAAATTATATCACTAACTGAGAATGTTCATATTGAAAAGGATCGCTTTGAAATGATTAACAAAGGTTCTATTCTAAATTTTCGTTTTACTTTTTCAGGAATCATTATTATGGAAAGGGTTAATATTTACGTTAAAACATACTTTTTAAAAGGAGGTAAATCAAAGCAAGAAGGTGTTTTTAGTGGAGTAGATAACGAAAATAGATTAGTTAATGGCGACTTAATGTTGGAATATACCCCACTGGATGAATAGACTCTAGCTAAAGGATTATTAAGATGTTTGTTTTTTCCTAAAAATGAAGTTCCTTTTTCAGAAACGACATAGATTCTTCGTAATATCCAGATTCTCCAATATGGCTATCATTGGGAAAAATGGTATATTTTTTTTCTGCAGACATCTTATTATAAGCCGAAAAACCTAATCGAGAAGGACAGTCATCATCAAATAAGCCAGTAGTATAATATACTGGACAAGTAATCGCTTGACTAAAGAATTTTGTATCGATAAAACTTAGATTTTGTATACTCTGTTCATATGAGCATGAATTGTTATAAAAATCAAGGAATCCTTTTATTTCATCTGCTACGATAGTTCTGGTTTTAATGTGATTATTTAAATCGCATGGGAATGGATCAAAATAGGCACAAGCGTTAACCCTATCATGTGCTAAACCTGCAGTTGCTATAGCCAAGCCTCCTCCTTGGCTACCTCCAAATACACCAATTCTGGTTGTATCCACCATCTTTTGGCTATATAAAAAATCGACAGCCCGTATGCAATCCATGTATATAGATCGATAAGCCAACTCATCTACATTACAAATTTCATGACCGAAAAATCCAGGCGAATTATCAAATGGAAATGCATTTTTACTTATTCCGTGTCCTCTAACACATAAGGCCAGTTCTATTACATTATCCGAATTATTTTTAAAGCCCTTGATATTATTAAAGCCATATCCATACCCGGGTAAGTGCAAAATAGCAGGATATACTCCAGCCTGTTTGGGAGTGAAAAAATACCCCTTGATCTTTTTATCCTGCAATGATTGCATCTCAACTACATATCCATTTTTCTCATCAGAACATAAGCTATCTACTCGCGTAACACTAAAGTTTGGTTCAATTTGAGCTAATTCATCCAAGGCCTGTGACCAATACGCATTAAAACCCACAGGGGCCACATCTATATCTTCAACTTCGGTTGGAGCGATAGTTAGCCACTTTACACCTCCTGTATAACCATTATTATTACAAGTAACAGATATCTCATAAAACCCAGGTAATGACAGAAAATCTGTTAAACAAAAAGTGTTGCTTCCTTCCTTATTAAGCGCTACCTCTTTAGTTAAAAGAAGTTCTGAAAAATCATTTCTTACTTTTATAATGGCATTACCCCTTTCCGCAATATTGCTATTCACCTGAAGAATCACTTCTTCACCTCTGGAATAACAATGATCTTCTTTATTTAAACTAAGCTGAAGTTCTGAAGTTTTTTTTCCGTTTTGTGGAAATAAGCTTACCTGATTATGACTAAAACCACCTGTATATGACAGCGATGAAAATTGAATGGTAATCGTATTTACTTGATCTACATTTAACTGCTCAGCCGAAATTGAAAAAGTATTTATAGGGTATTTAGGCTTTTTAGACCATTGGAAATGATTCACAATATCACCTCCAATTTTGTTTCCATTAATAAGGATATTTTCAATATCCATTCGTAAACTTACCTCCAACGTATAGCTCGAATCTTGATGAGCAGGTGGAATTTTAAAACTTGTTGAAATTGCCCCTTTACAATTGATATATCCAACTCCTTGTCTTTCCCATGATCTAAGAAGAGATACATCTTTTGAAATAGCATTTTTTTCAAATTTAACAGTCCATTGTAATGGAATTAAATTTTGAGCACTCGAATGAAACGAGATAAAACCAAGCATGATTATAACCCAATAAACAAGGGGAAAACGTTTAAATAAAATCATTTCGCAAATAGTATAATTCGGTATTATTTTTCATTTAATGTCCAATATATGGCACCTAATATATGCTTTAAAAAATTGTTATTTTTATATACTTCAGGTTTATGACCTAGAGATGTATAAAAAACTCTTCCTCCCTCATACTCATGATACCATGCTATAGGATGTTCATCTCCCATTCCACTAAGCGGAATATCATCATAACCTGCCGAATAATCGTAAGATGTTTCATCCACGGTTAAAACCACGTTAAGCTTATCTACTTCTATTTTTTCAAAATTATACCATTCATCGCTCCAAAGCCACTTTTGAGGTAAGTGTAAAACTGAAGGATGAGTACCTTCCTTTACCTCTACAAGAGCTGTTTGAAATTTTGGATGGTTTGTAAAAACGCCGCCAATTAATCCATCAAACCATTCGTTTCTTATTTTTGCAGCAGAGGCGGCATGTATTCCTACAAAACCACCCCCTCGATTTACAAAACGTTTTAAGGCTTGTATTTGAGCACTATCTAACACATCTGTATTCGCATTTACAAATACCACAATATCATATTCGGGTAACTTAGTTTCTAGTTCTTTGGGTAATTGTGTCCAATCAAAATGAAATTGATTTTCTTCCGACATCTTTTCAAAAGCCTGAACAGCTGCAGGAATACATTCAGAATGCCATTCGTCATGATGTGTAAATAGCAATAATTTAAATTGATCTTGTGCGCACATATCTACTAATGAGAAAATAATAAAAACAACAATCAATAAAGCTTTATTCATCTTTTAAACTATTATAGTACAAATACTCCCATGCCAAATTGATACTGTATATAGGAGGATAATTATAATCTTCCACCTCTGCAATTACATGTTTAAGTCCTGCTATTTTGCTGAAAATAAATATCGTATCAAAATCTATTTTCCCACTTCTACCTAATTCTTGAAAATCCTTTACATGCCAACTAATAAATCTATTGGGGTATTTTTTGAAGTAAAAAATTGGATTGGCGCCACCTATGTGCATCCAGTAAAAATCAGGTTGGAAGAATACCCATTGGGGATTGGTATTTTGGAGGTAATAATCATAAATGATAACATCTTCCACCTCTAAAAATTCATCACTATGATTATGATACACGAAGTTGATTCCATTTTCGGCACATAGCTCCCCAACCTTATTATAATAATCGCAATACTCCAGTAACTCAGCTTTTGTTTTAACTTGCTTCAATTGATGATTCGATGTTGAAATGTAACTTACTCCTGCTTTTTTATGATCTATGATACACTTGTTCCACCAATTTAAAGCCTCATCCCATTTGTCCTTACTCGGTTTATCATAAAAGGTCATGGAACCTATAAATTTCATCCCTACTTTTTCTACTTCTTGCTTAAATTCGGCAGGGCTCATACCATAAAAAAGACCCTTGTCGTATACAAAAGTCTCCACGTAGCTAAATCCCATCCTACTTAATTGTTCTAAGGTTTTTAATGGAGCTATTTCTATTGCCTCTTTCACAGATACTAACTGAATACCTATATTTTTATCTTTCGGATTTTGCTTGATATACCTGGTCTTCCATATACTCTTATTATCAGTATTAAAACCTTCTACAACAACATCGGTTTGACTCATAAAATTAAAAACGACACTTATTGTCTTATTACCCTTTAAGTCAGAATCTTGCATATGCCATTCTGATGGAGAAATAAAGCCGCCTTTACCTGTAAAGAATTCTCCCTTTGCATTGTGCCCAGAGGCAAAAATCTTCTGACTTAGAATATCATAACCAATTAATTCCTGTAAAATGGGTTGATACAAATCATCCTTAAATTGCAGTACTTCTACGTTTAAAGAATGATGATTAAAGTTAGATGTATTAATCATCTTAAGATGCGGAATGGGTGCTATAGAATCGGTATTAGGATGAATGGTACTCACCCAATGACCAGCGTATTGATGCAAACAATCTTTTTGAGTGGAGATACTATATTCTTGCGCAAATAATTCACAAGGTTTAAGAAATGTAGCAAGTAAAACAAAGGTAATCAGTATATAATAACGCATGGTTTTTAATTATAATTTGAGTTTCTATACAGTAAGCAAAAGCCTAATGGTATATTATATTCCCCAAGTAAGAATTACGTTTTTGCTATACCACTAGAACTTCCACTTATACTATTTAATTTTCACCACAGACTTTTATTAGTGTTAGTCTTTCACAAGTACCCAACAAAATCTTTATGCTTATATAATGCAGAACCTTGTCTTCAAGCCAGACAGGCTTTTACTTTCTTCCTTCAGTCGAGTAAACAAAAAAGACCGCCGCTGGCATAAAATGACTTCATGGGTTCACGCTAAATAACCCTCTCTATTTACCCGAATATTCAAACCACTCAAAAGCAGCCTGATTACCCAAATCTCCAAAGGCATACATGCCAAAATAAGCGCCTACAAAACCGCCAGCGGTACGTGTACTCAGAAAAGTAGCATCCATATTAGCAGCAATAGAAACCCATTCTCCATCAATCGTACTATAATCAAAATCGTATGAATTACCACGAGCTGTTATACGCAATTGAATGGAGCCGTCAAAGTCTTCGTCTGCAATGGGCATTTCAGCCAATACTTCTTCTGTTTTGACGAACCGAACAATATCTTGTCCTTCTGATTTAGAAACGAGTAAGCCATAAAAGTGATTTTCATTCTGAAAAACCGTTAATCCTGCTGCTTCTTTTGGATTTTGCGCTTGAAAATTCAGACTAACCGTTGATGAACAAAAAGCGTGTTGCTGTCGCCGACCGATGAAAGAAGGATTCCCAGCTTCGGTTAATGGCACTGGGCGACATTCAATCACCAACTTTTCATTTTCTAATTCATACCAATCATCCGTCGGAACGCGCAAAAAATTCCAAATTAACGAAAGCGTATCCTTTTCGAAGTTATCCCTTACTGTAAATGCTCCATTCAAAGCTTGATAACCTTCAGGTGCATATTCGTCCAACATAGGCTTAGGATATTCACGTTTTAACGCCTTATCTTTTTCGCCGATAATTGGCCAACCTAAAGTCCAATCAACTGGTGCCATAAATGTTTCTCGACCTGTATTGAAATAATTTTCATTCGATGGATCATAAGGCTGACAACCAAGAAAAACAGCCCACCAGTTACCATTAGGTAATTCCACTAGGTCCGCATGACCTGTACAAGTTATTGGGTGTGGACGATCTACAGGAAGGGTACTTTGTGTTAAAATGGGATTACCTGAAAATGACTGCCAAGGCCCCCAAACGGATTTACTTTTAAATACTACTTGCGAATGATCTTCAGCAGTTCCTCCCTCTGCAGCACACAGAAAATAACTACCCTCTTTTTTATAAATATGAGGACCTTCAATCCATATTGGCTTTTTGCCAATATCAGATCCGCCATCAACGATAATCTTTCGTTCTCCAACAAGTTTATTTGCATTCAAATCAAACTGCTGAATCCAAATAGCACGATGACCTTCATATAATGGTTCGTTATTAGGAGCTGGTCCATTATTAACAATGTAACAACTATCATTATCATCAAAAAAAATAGACGGATCTATCCCATCAATTTCAGGAAGCCATACCGGATCCGACCAAGGGCCTGAGGGATCTTTTGCTGTGACAAAGAAATTACCATTTTTCCCGACTAAAGTTGTTATAAGGTAAAATGTACCCTTATTATACCTTATTGTTGGCGCAAAAATTCCTTGAGAAACACCTAAACCTTCCAAATCAATTTGAGACGGACGGTTGAGAACATGCCCAATTTGTTTCCAATTGGTCAGATCGCGACTATGAAAAACTGGGATACCAGGAAAGTAACTAAAGGTAGAATTTACCATATAAAAATCATCACCAACCCTGCATATGCTAGGGTCGGGATAAAACCCAGGCAGTACTGGGTTATGAATTACTTCTTGCGAGTTCCCTTCTTTATTTCCACAGGCAACAACACTGAATACAATACAGGCAAGGAATAAATATTGAATGAAAGTTCTTCTGTTATTCTTCACCTTCTATCGTTTTAATGGTTCCATCCTCGTTGTATTCCAACTCTACCACTTTCATGCTGCGTAACCATGTTTTACCTCCCGAAGGAACACAATCGTGATGAAACAAATACCACTTTCCTTGAAATTCGGCAATGGAATGATGGGTCGTCCAACCAACTACAGGTGTTAATATCACCCCTTGATATACAAATGGCCCATAAGGACTATCGCTTGTGGCATAACACAGCAAATGTGTGTTTCCTGTTGAATAAGAAAAGTAATACTTATCCTTGTATTTATGCATCCATGAAGCTTCAAAGAATCTTCGATCATGATCTCCTGCTAAAAGAGGTTTGCCTTCCTCATCAATAATTTCCAACTGTTTAGGTTCTTCGGCAAACTCCAACATATCATCGCTTAACTTTGCCACTATAGGGTTTAGAGCAGGCTCGCTATCTGCTGGTTCAGCACCACACTCAATGGCTTTGTTATTTCGATAGCGCTGCAACTGTCCTCCCCAAATACCGCCAAAATAGATCAAGTAATCACCATTATCATCCTTAAAAACACATGGGTCGATGCTATAACTACCACGCATTGGATGAGTAAGAGGAACAAATGGCCCTTCTGGCGTATCACTTTCTGCAACACCTATATGAAAAACATCATTATAATCCTTCGCCGAGAAATATAAATAATATTTACCATTCTTTTCTGCCACATCAGAATCCCACATTTGACGGCTTGCCCATGGTACATCCTCCACATCTAATATCACTCCATGATCTGTAATTTCCCCATCTATAGTATCCATAGAATAAGAGTGATAATCGCGCATATTAAAATGATCACCATTATCATTTTCAGGAACTCCCGACTCAAAATCATGAGAAGGATAGATGAATAATTTATCATTAAAAACGTGAGCTGAAGGATCAGCTGTAAATAAATCTTTAACTAAATATTTGGCTTTTTTCATCTGTTTAAATTTTATTTTTCAATGGTCAGATGGAACTCCCAAATAAATTTAATCATCCTCCTGTGTGTAAATTGGATAATCAAATTTGCATGGTCGTTTCATGTTGTTATATTTTTCTCATAGTGACTATCTTCTTATCAATAATCACCACTTTAATATAGTTGTATCTTAATTTTTGCTTAACTCAATAAGGGCATCATAAGCAGGTTTGGTTTGATTGTTACGATCAAACAATAAAGGGTAATCAGTACGTCCAGATATAGGCCAGTAATTACGCCAAGTCTGACTATCATTAACTCCCCAAAAAGTAATTCTGCTAATTTTATCATGATTCCTCAAGTAAACTTTAAATAAGTCTACATAATGATTAGCTAAAGCCTGTTGAATTGAGTCAGGTACTGCAGTAACATATGGGTTGAACTCAGGCTTATTTTCGTAAGACTGACTCACCTCTGCAGTTAGTTCCTCTGCAGGGAAAGGTAAAACGGATACATCTAATTCGGTAATCATTACATGCACACCTGCAGCAGCAAAAGCTTTAATACTTGCTTCAATATCGGAAGTTACTTCCATATCTAAACCATAATGAGCTTGCATACCAATGCCATCTACTTTAATTCCCTTTTCTTTTAAACTTTTAACTAGCTTAATTGCCCCTTCACGCTTTTCCGGTTTATACATGTTATAATCATTGTAATATAACTCAGCTTCTGGATCAGCTTCATGGGCAAATTTAAAAGCCAGCTCTATAAAGTCAGGTCCAATTATGTTGTACCATTTACTTTCACGTAAAGTACCATCTTCATTTAAAGCTTCATTAACCACATCCCAACCATGAACTTTACCTTTGTAGCGTCCAACAACGGTTGCGATATGGGTTCTCATTCTTTCAATTAATGTATCTCTAGATACCTCGTTGCCTGCTTTATCCACAAAAATCCACGCAGGAGCTTGCGAATGCCAAACCAAAGTATGTCCCACAACAAAAGAGTTCGTTTGCTCTCCTTGCTTTATAAGACCATCTGCTTGTTTAAAGTCAAATAAACCCTGTTGTGGTTGAAGCACCTCGCTTTTCATGCAGTTTTCGGCCACAATTGAATTAAAATGAGTTCCAACAACTTTTAAGGATGATGTATCTTCACCTAAAACTTGAGCTGTATTTAAGGCTGTTCCTATTAAAAACTTACCTTCGAATGTTTGTGCAAGAGAGGTCGATTTAACTTCAGTTTTTTTTGCAGTAGTTTGGCAAGAAATTGAACCTAATGCTATTATTCCTACTAGTATATATGATAATGTTGTCTTTAAATTCATCTGTTTAAATTTATTTTATTTGTCAGATGGAACTCCCAAATAAATTCAATCATTGCCCTTTGTGAAACTCTATTAATTGAATTTGTTTGGTCGTTTCATGTGTCTTTTTTTTTTAAAATTAATTTCTGCGAGATTTTAAATCCTCTTCTATTTGCACTTCCATTTTTTTATTAATCTCATAAAAGAAAAGGCATGCAGCACTGGCTAAAAACGTGATGGTTGGAAAAACACTTACCGATAGTTTAATTCCATTTACAGTTTCAGGAGCTTGAGTAACTAATTGCTCATTGTAACCATATCCTGCTAATATGCCAGCAACTAAAGAACCTCCAATACTTAAACCTGCTTTTAATCCAAATATCATAGCTGAGAAAATAATGGCTGTAGCACGTCTGTTATTCTTCCACTCAGAATAATCAGCTACATCGGCAATCATAGCCCATAGTAATGGGATGGTAATACCATAGAAAAAACCATGTAATATCTGAGATATAAAAACAACCCCGATTTTATCCGCAGGAAAGAACCAAAATGCTAAAACACATAATGTAGAGATGATTAAAGCAACTACAAATACATCACGCTTTCCAAATTTATCGGCCAATGGTTTTGAAAAACCAATACCTACAATCATAAAAATGATTCCGCCCGCGTTAAACAAACTAAATGCAGATGTTACAGGATCTTTAGGCCAATCAAAACCAGAAAACGACACCTTTAGATATTCAATAAAATCGATAAAACCCACTTTATTTAAAAAAGAGGCTAATGCAGCTTCATCCAGATAATTATCGAAGTAATAAATATACATACCCCCTTTAAGTGCGAGCGTTATAAAAACTAAAATGGTAAGCACCAACATAGCAATCCAGGGTTTATTTTTAAATAAATCGCCTAAATCTTCCTTTAATGATGATTTTTGATCCTGCGTAGGAACAATTCTTTCTTTGGTGGTAAAAAAAGTAATCAGTAAGAAAATAACACCTACCACAGCAAATACTGTCATTACCTTTTCAAAGCCAAGTGCTTTATCACCTTCTCCAAAAATTAGCACTAACGGCAACAGTAGTCCCTGAATGGTAAACTGTGCAACCATTACCGCCACAAAACGATAGGAAGAAATACTATTTCGCTCAGCCATATCACCTGTAATTACTCCACTCAAGGCAGAATATGGCAAGTTACTAGCCGAATAAACTAACACCAACAAAACGTAGGTGATCATGGCATAAGCAATTTTACCTTGTGGACCAAAATTAGGTGTACTAAAGGCAAAAATCGCCATTGCTCCAAAAGGTACGGCTGTCCATAAAATCCATGGTCTAAATTTCCCCCAACGGGTATTGGTACGATCTGCAATGGCTCCCATAATAGGATTAAAAAAAGCCCCAATCATACCCCCTGAAAATATGATAGCAGAAGCGCTAGCTGGTGGAATTTTGTATACATCCGTGTAGAAAAATGCTAAAAAGGTCATTAGCGTTTGAAAGATTAGGTTAGCAGCCAAATCCCCTAGACTATACCCTATTTTTTCGATTACCGATATTTTATTTGTGTTATTATCCATGTTGTTTTTTTATTGTAATAATCCATCTAGCACACCATAATAGGCTGGTTTAGGCTGTAAGCTATCGTTATAAATACAAGGCCAATCTTTCATATTAAAAAAGCCCTTTATCCAAGAGTCTCTATCTGTAAAATCCCAAAAAGTAACCCCAAATTGTTGTTCTTTCGGCACAATTTCTTTATACATTCTAATCAGATTTTTATACTTCTCGGCTTGTGCTTGTTTCATTTCATCTCTTAAAACACTATAGTTTTGAATACCGCCTAATCGTTCATCATTATGTGTATTAAAAATAATATCAACTTCAGATAAATGTATTTGTAAACCTGTTGCCGCAGCTTTTTTAAGCGAATAGGCGATTATTTCGTCAGGAATATCCATTCTAATATGCATTTGAAAACCTATTCCGGAAATTGGGACTTCTTTGGCCTTAAATTCGTTTACCATATCCAACACAGCATTTAACTTAACTGTATCTCTTTCAATATTAAAGTCGTTATAAAACAATACTGCATTGGGGTCTGCTTCGTGTGCATACCTAAAAGCTTTCTCTATATAACTCTTACCTAGATTTTTATACCAAAACGATTCTCTGTAATTTCCTCCACTAGATTCAAAAGCTTCATTAACTACATCCCAAGCAGCTACTTTACCTTTGTAGCGGTTTACATACGTTTTGATATACTGTTGCATAAAATCATCCAGCCAAACACTATCTTTTTCACCCTTTTCGCTCACCCATTTTGGGGTAGAACTATGCCAAATTAAATTATGACCAAATAATCTTTGCTTATGTTTTTTTGCGTAAGACAGTATAGTATCAGCTGTTTTCCAATTGTACTTATTTTCAGCAGGTAAAATGGCATGCATTTTCATATCACTTGTTGCTGTAATGCTATTAAAATTTTCAATTTGTAATTTTTGAAGTTTAGCATCATTAAGTAAGGTACTAATATTTATTGCTGTACCTATTGGAAAAGTTGCTGCATTCTTTAACCCAATATTCTCTTTTTTTATTTTAGAATTATTACACGCTATAAAACACATAAAAATCAGCATTATGCAAGCTTGTTTTATAAGATATTTTGCTTTCATTTTTTTTATTTAAAGAGGATGTTCAATTTAATGAACACCCTCTTGATTTTCATGGATCGAAATATAAACATGTTCCCGTTGACATGCTTAAACCATTTTATTAATACCGTGGAATATTAATTTATAACTCTAACAATCGCTGGTCAACAGCTAATTGACTCTTTAATCTTAATTATTGTAAACCTTCTAAGAATCCGAAATAAGCTGATTTTTTATTGTAGTTTTTATCGAACAATAAAGGCCAGTCTTGAGCTCCCCAAAAATCTATCAACCACGATTCATTATCTCTTACTCCCCAAACAGTTAAAGCAAATTTATTATCCAAAGGAATTGAGTTGTAGATTTTCACCACCTCTTTGTATTTTGCTCTTTGTTCTTCAGCTCTCTGAGAAGTTAATGATGTTTGATCTTTATTAGGATTTGCTCTAATATCTAATTCAGCAAAATGAAGTTTTAAACCTCTTGAAACAACACCATCTGCTAAACTTTGAATTTGAGAAGCTGAAGGTCCATCATATGAAATATGCATTTGACCGCCTACTCCATCAATCAAATCTCCAAGATCATCCACCAAATCAAACATAGCTGCTCTTTTTCCAGAACTAGATGCCATATTATAATCGTTGTAAAAAAGCAATACATCAGGATCGGCATTTCGAGCAAATTGGAAACATTTTCTAATGTAGTCGTCTCCCATTTTTTGTCTAAATACAGAGTTTCTTAAAGGGTTTCCACTTCCATCTTCCAATGCTTCATTTACAACATCCCAAGAGCGTACCTTTCCTTTATATCTAGTAACAGTGGTAGTAATATAATCTTCCACCATGGTTTCAAATTCAGCATTGGTACCTGAAAAATTTTGAACCCAAGAAGGCGTTGCATTGTGCCATATTAAAGCGTGACCATGAACATTCATATCATTTGCCATTGCAAAATCAACAATGGCATCTCCAGCACTAAAATTGTAACTTCCTTCTGAAGGATACATCACATTCATTTTCATTTCATATTCCGAAGTTAAATTGTTAAACTCCTTCTTTAAAATATCAGTGTGCTTTCCTCCGGCAGTTACCCATCCTGATCGTGTAATTGTTCCAACTGAAAAAGTAGTTGCTGCTGCTTTTAAACTTGAATCATCAGCATTTCCACAAAATCCATCTGGACAAATTCCATTTTCATCCACTTTAACCATCTTACTATCTATAGTTGTTAATCCATCATAGATCACATACAATTTAACAACATACTCTCCTGTTTCATTGTATCGAACTTCCTCGATTCCTGGCATATCATCTTCTAAACCATTTCCCAATCCAAAATCCCATACACTGGTAAAAGAAACTGTTCCTTCCGTTGTATTATTTAACTGTATTACAAATGGATCTGCTTCAGAAATAGTATACTCAAATGATGCCTGAATATTTACAGGAGGTACAAACTCTTCTTCCTTATCTTCTGAACAAGAAAAAGCTAAAAGTGCTGTAAATAATAAAAGTATCAGCTTACTTATTTTCATAATTTATTCTTTTCGTTATTAATTAATTAGTCCTTTGACATTTTAACATCGTCTAATACAAAAGAACCTGCTGTTGCACCCATGTCAAGTGAAATGTTTGTCATAGCTTCAACTGCGGTAAATGTCCACGAAAATTGTGTCCAATCTTCTGTAACGGTATAGTCAGGCCCATATAATGCAGTTGCATCAGGTTTTGTAGAGAAACGAACAGCACAAGGATCTCCTTTTGCCCAAAATGAAACAGTATAATCTGCACCAACTTCTGTTTCAACAGCATCACTTACAAATTGGGTATCCCATGCATTTCCATCAGCTGCATTGTTCACATAAACTGCTCTTGAGCCTGATTTAACATTTTCAGTTTCTTCACTAACGGCTCCATTATATACCGCCCAATTTGTAAACTCATCACCTTCTCCTTCTTCGAATCCACCATTTAGTATTAAACCATTATCACCCGGTAATGGCAATGCTTCGGCTCCTTTTACAGCTTCAATTACATCAATAATAAAAGAACCTGCTGCTGCTCCCATATCAAGCGCAATGCTAGTATTAGCTTCGTTAGCTGTAATTGTCCAAGAGTATTGTTGCCAATCTGAAGTTAATGTATAATCTGGTCCATATTGCGCACTAGGTGTTGTTGAAAATCTTATTACACCCTCACCCTTAGCCCAGAAAGAAAAAGTATACTCGTCACCTACAACAGTTTCAATAGCATCACTTATCAATTGTGCATCCCATGCATTTCCTGCTGCTGCGTTATTAACGTAAATTGCTCTTCCACCAATAAGTGCATCAGTTGTTGCAGACATTCTATCTCCTCCATTCTGCTTAGCCCAATTATCAAAATCATCGCCGCTACCTTCAACCAAGTAAGCATTAACCAATAAGTTTTCAGCATTTTCAGGATATCCTTCATCCACTGGTACTGTTACAGAAATAGTTTCTGAAGCTTGTAATGCATCAACACTACTAACCATAGTTAAAGTAACCAATTTATCTCCATCAACTTTATACGTATGCTCTACCGGTCCTGCTAAATCTGCCGCTTTTTCACCTGCAACTTCAAATTCCCAATAACTATAAAATTGATCTTTATTTGGAGTCGTGTTCTCGAAATAATAAAGTGCTGAATTATCCTCTGATTGTGTAATTGTAAATGTGGGTTGCTGTAGCTTTGCTTCTACCTCATCATCGTCTGAGCAAGACCAAAAAGATATAATCACACATAATAAGCCTACAATGTTATATATTTTCATAATGTATTTTATTAATAATTATTTTTTAATAAGAATAGCACATCATTGAATAAGCAATTTTTCGGAAGTTTATTCAATTAAAAGGCTATCCTCTATTTTAAAAAGCTTTAGTAATGGTGATGGTTACTATTCACCATTACTAAAAACTATTAACCATTTAAATTAAGACTCAAATGCTAGTACCCAGGATTTTGATCCTTAGAAGAGATATTGGCATTAGAGCTAATCTCAGCATCTGGTATTGGGTATAATTCATGTTTTCCTTCTTGGAAATTGGTACCTGCCAACTCTGTTGCCACAATTCCCCATCTAATCATATCATCAAAACGTACCTGCTCACCACAAAGCTCAACTTTACGCTCATGAACAATGGCTTCAAACACTTGCTGTTTAGACAGGCTTGTTGCTAAATCAGCTAAGCCAGCTCTTTCTCGAACATCATTAATATATCCAACCGCTGTAGCTTGAGTACCAACTTCATTTTCACACTCTGCCATCATTAGCAAAACATCAGAATAACGGATGATTTTCACATTAATTCCTGATTCGTTATTCTCAGAAGGTTGCTTGTAATAATTTTGATATTTTTTCCAAGCTACAGGTCTAATATTACCTCCATTTTCAGCAAAATCTGATTCTACAAAAGTATTTTCTCCATTGTTATATGTGTCTCCTACTACATAAAAACAACCGGCAAACCTATTATCTCCTGACTCAAATTCAGCCACTAAATCATCTGATGGATATACGTTAAACCAATTTAACACGCCATAATCTTGACCTCTCATTGTACAGTGGTTTGGACCTGTTCCATTAACTGGAGACCACCAAAATTGCTCGGTTCCTAAAGCGATATCGTACTCAACTTCAAAAATTGATTCGATACCATGCTCCGTTTCCTCCATAAAATTATCGTAGTAATTTGTTTCAAGCGCGTAACCCGATAGTTTCTTAAACTCAGCTAAAGCTAAATCATAAGACTTTTCATATAAGTATACTTTTCCTAAAAAGGCATGTGCAGCGCCCACTGTTGCTCTACCTGGAGTTTCTATACTTTTATCTAATAAATGAGTAGAAGCATATGCTAAATCGGATATAATTAAATTAATAACATCTGCTTTTGAACTTCTTGCTTGACCTAATGGATTATCTGTTCCATCACCTAAATAAATAGGAACTCCTCCATAACGAGTTACTAAAAGCCAGTAATAATGTGCTCTTAAAAAACGTGCTTCACCTATAAATTTGGCTTTTTTAGCAGCGCTTAATGTACCTTCTGGCAATGCATTAATTTTATCGGCATTGGCAATTACGAAGTTTGCTTTATTAATACCTCTATAACATCCATCCCAATAATCTTTGATAGAATTTAAACTTGAATCGAATGAAAAATCGGCAAAGGTTACTTTGTCACCTTCTTGCTGTCCGTTACCAGATTGTTCATGAGACATATTGTCTAACATATAAAACATCAACCTACCATACAAGCCGAATGGTTGTAAATTTGCATAAGCTGCATTTACTGCTGATTCTACTTGAGACTCAGTAGAGAAAAAAGTATCTGGTGATAATTGATTTGGGTTTGACAACTCCAAATCGTCTTCGGAACAAGAATAGGTTAAAATAATTCCGAAAAGTGCTATAACTATAAATATATATTTTTTCATAATTGTTTAATTTCTAAAATGAAACTTGAACTCCTACCAAAACAGATTTAGGTTGTGGATATCTACCTCTATCAATTCCAAATTCACCACCTCCAATTTCAGGATCTAAACCAGAATAATCACTTATGGTTATAAGGTTTTGAGCACTAACATACAAGCGTAATTTTGAAACGTAATTTGTTAACATTCCCTCTGGTAAGGTATAGCCTAAAGAGATATTTTTTAACCTAGTGTATGATCCATCTTCCACAAAACGGTCAGATACTCCATTGTTTTGAGGTGCTCCTAAAATTCTAGGTTCTGTTCCTGAAGGGTTTGCTGCAGACCATTTATTCTTGTAGTAAGTTTCACTTACATTAAATAATCTGTTTGCTCCTCCTACTAAATCGTAAGTACTGGTGTTAAAAATTTCGTTTCCTGCAACGCCTGTAATAAACAGACTCATATCGAAATTTTTATATTGAGCATCTAAGTTTAAACCGTAAGTTATATCTGGAAATGGATTACCAATAATAGTTCTATCATCCGCATTTATCAATCCGTCGTTATTTAAATCTTTGAAACGAATATCACCTGGTTTTACAGTTTTTTGCCCTGGATTTGCCCAAAATACAGCATCAACTTCTTCCTGAGTTTGGTAAATACCATCAGATTCCAAACCATAAAAATGGAATAATGATTCGCCTACCACTGTACGTGTAATATCGGCTCCTCCAAGTTTATGAGGAGAACCTGTAATGTTATCTCTTGCACCTAAACTTAATACTTCGTTTCTTGAAGTTCCAAGGTTTAAGTTAGCTGACCAAGTAAAGTCTCCTTCGAAATCATTATATCCTAAAATAATTTCAAAACCTTTTGTTTCAACAGAACCTGCATTTACAGGTAAACTTCCAGCGTTAATTCCACTTGATAATACCGCAGGTATATAAATTAATAGGTCGTTACTTGTATTTTTGTAATACTCAAAAGAACCCGTGAATTTTTCATTAAATAAACCTACGTCTAAACCTACGTTTATCATTTCTTTAGTTTCCCACTGTAAATCCTGATTTGCACCTCCGTTAGCCGTTACACCAAATCCAACTTCGCCACCAATAGGATATTCAAAACCACCAGTTAAAGAAGGAGCATATAAATAATCTCCAATAGCATCACTACCAACCGTACCGTAACTACCTCTTAATTTTAGATTACTAAAATTTAAGTCTTGCATAAAGCTCTCTTTAGCTATATTCCAACCAGCAGATGCTGAGTAAAAGCTACCCCAACGTTTGTTTGCCCCAAATCTTGATGAAGCATCACGTCGATACGATACAGATGCAATATATCTACGGTCATAATTATAGTTTGCACGCCCTAAGTATCCAATTTTATTTACTTCAGAAGAACCTGAACTAAGACTAGAATCTTCATTAGAAAGTTGATCTACTTCATCGGTAACAGCATTTCTACTACTAGCACTTTGACTTTGGTTTTTTCCTTCATATTTTTCAACCAATGCTAATAATTCAAAATTATGTACATCATTTATGGTTTTATTATATGTTAAACTATTATTAAATATGATGGTTTGCCCATAACCACTATATCTTCCAATGCTGGCATAATTTTGTGCGTGCGTAGTACTTCCCTCAACACTGTCATCACTATAAGAAGGTGTGAAATTGCTATTATTGTAAGAGTAATAATCTAAACCTACTTGAGTTTTAAAATTTAATCCTTTGATAATTTCTAACTCAGCGTAAATATTTCCAATAATAGATACTGTTTTATTTACGGCATCACTATGCGTTTGAACTCTTACTGGATTTTCAGCATCTTGTCCATCTGCTGATGAAGAAGGTCCTTGAAAACCGCCTAAGTTATTTGGATTATATACAGACAAATAAGGTGCAGATTTAATCGCATGTTCTACAACGGTTCTACCTCCTGAATTTAACTCCGGATTTTGTTTTCCAAAAGAAACAGACATTGATTCTCCGACTTTAAGTCTTCCGAATTTTGCTGAGCTATTAGCTCTAAACGAGTAACGTTCGAATCCAGTATTAATTAAAGTTCCTTCTTGCTCTAAATATTCAGCAGAGAAAAGATGTGATGAATTTTCATTTCCTCCAGAATAACTTAGGTTATAATCCTGAATCATACCTACTCTAAAAATTTCATCTTGCCAATCTGTATTGGTTTTGTAAGTAGATAATGGTCTATTCGGAAATGTTCCTAATTCTGCAGCATATTTTAAGTAATCTACCGTTCCTAGTACATCATACCTTTTAGATACGGTTTGAAAACCAGTATAAGCGTTAAAATTTAATTGTCCTTTTCCTGATTTACCTTTTTTGGTGGTAACAACTACAACTCCATTTGAACCTTGCGCCCCATAAACCGCAGTAGTAGAAGCATCCTTTAAAACAGATACAGATTCTATATCGTTTGGACTGATACCAGATAGGTTACCAACAATAACTCCATCGATTACATATAAAGGTGAGTTATTTCCTACAGAACCTAATCCCCTAATTAAAACGGATGGTGAAGATCCTGGCACACCACTATTGGCAACAGTAATACCTGCAGCTCTACCTTGTAATGCAGACTCCGCATTGGTTACTGGAACGGCCGTAATTTTCTCTGAATCAACCGTTGCAATAGCTCCTGTTACGGCAGATCTACTTTGCGAGCCATACCCTACAACTACTACTTCATCTAAGTTTTTAAGATCTTCAACTAAGGTTACATCAATAACCATTTGACCGTTAATTTCAACAATTTGTTGTTGAAAACCGATAAAGCTGAATTGTAACTTGGCATCTGAAGGAACTTCTAACGTATAAATTCCATCAAAATTTGTAATTGTACCTGTGGTGGTTCCTTGTATTGATACATTAACACCAGGTATAGCTTCTCCTGTAGAGTCAACTACCTTACCTGACACTTGCATATTCTGTGCAAACATTGTTATTTGCAGACAAACGAAAAAGATGAGCATAATCCCTTTCTTCAACATTTCTTTAAATTTCATAAAATATAGATTTAAAATAATTTATAGCTCGTTAATGGGTTCATTTCATTTTTGTTAGATAAATAACGATCTATTGCCAATGGCATAATTAAAATACTTAATTACCTGTCCCTTTTCAAGTTTGAATCTTTCTTTCCATCTTTTTTAAATTTTGTTAGATTTTAATTTATAGTGATTTTAAATCCCCTCTTGTTCTTTATTCTATCAAGTATTCTTCACCTTCTTTTAGTTCCACTTTAACCTGCTGCGATAGACCAGCATAGTTTGAAAAAGGTTGACTGCCTCCCACAGAAATTTGGATATCACCTGAGCTTAGCATGTACTTAAACTCATTATTAAGTAATGCGAAATCTTTAGGAGATAACTTAAAATCAAGCTGTTTACTCTCCTTGGGCTTTAAACTAATGCGCCTAAATCCTTTTAAGCTTCTTATGGCTTTTTTGTAGTGGGTATCTGGATGAGAAACATAAACCTGAACAATTTCATCACCTGTCATTTCTCCTGTGTTAGTCACTTGTACCGAAAAAGTTAAGTCCTCTCCTGTGCAAATACTTTTAGGTAAGTTTAAACTTGAATACTCAAACTTGGTGTAGCTTAAACCATGACCAAAAGCATAAAGTGGTTCGCCAGAAAAGTACCTATAGGTTTTTCCTTCCATATTATAATCATCAAAGGCAGGCAGTTGGTCTATAGACTTATAAAAAGTTAATGGTAATCGGCCTGAAGGATTATAGTCTCCAAAAATAATATCGGCAATTGCTGCTCCTCCCGCCTGTCCTGGATACCAAGCCTCCAAAATTGCTGGTATATTTTTGGCCTCCCAGTTAAAAGCCAATGCACTACCATTTAACAGTACTAAAATGGTAGGTTTGCCCAATTCATGAATTGCTTTAATCAGTTCTGTTTGTACTGCAGGTAGTTTTATATCTTCCCTATCTCCATGCGAAAAACCTTCCACTTTCACCTTCATTTCTTCCCCTTCCAACATGGCACTCAAGCCCATACACATCACCACTAAATCAGATTGTTTTGCCAAAGCCAATGCCTCGTTTTTTAAGTCTTTCCCTGGTTCTTCCCAAAGAAATCTCACCTTGGCATATTCTGTTTTTAGCTGTACATATTCCAACTTAAACTGGTAGCTCTTACCTTTCTCTAATTCAATATGTTCGTACTCTTTATTAGCATGGTGCTCACTCTGATAATTCACTATTTCTTCTCCATCAATCCAAAGGCTCATCTTTGGGAAAGCCTCAATTCCTATAGCATATGTACCTGATACTTCGGGTATAATTACACCGGTCCATCTTACGCTAAATGTATCTGTGTTAATGGTTACATCTGGAGAAGCGTTCCACCAATTAAAATCGACTTTTTCATCAATTCTATGCATTTGTGGTTTTCCTGCAAAGGCTTTGTTGTTATAATATTCCCCCATTAAACCATTAGAGCTTTTTGATTCATCGGTAAATAATACACGATTAGGTATTGCTGATAGTAATGGAAGACTATCTGCAAGGTGGCAACCCGCTGCATAGCTTACAGTAGCGTTAGGAAGTTTAGATTTAATTCCTTCGAATGGCGTAATTGAATTGGATGGATATCCATTATAATTACCAAGTAGTACATCCTTATCATTTGCATTAGGTCCGATAACGGCTACCGTACTAACTTTTTTAGAGAATGGAAGAATAGAATTTTCATTCTTTAATAGCACCATCGATTTTTGAGCTGCCTCTAAAGCTTTTTGCTGATGCTTTTTTGAATCTACTACTTCATATGGTATTTTTGAAAATGGTACATCATTAGGATAATCGAACATCCCTAATTTCATTCTGGCAATAAACAATCTTTTAATAGAAGTATTAATTACCTCTTCGTCAACTAGACCTTTTTTTACTGCATCTACTAAACCAGGATAAGAATCTCCACAGTTTAAATCGGTACCTGCTTTTATTGAAATAGCCGCCGCTTCAGCTTTTGTATTTACTATTTCATGGGCATCTTGTGCATAAAAATCCTTAACAGCCCAACAGTCAGAAACAATATATCCATTAAAACCCCATTCATTTCTAAGTAAATTAGATAGGGTTGTATTTCCGCAACAAGGCTGGCCTTCGTAGCGGTTATAGGCACACATTACTGAATATACATTCGCATCTTCTACAGCCATTTTAAACTGAGGACTATAAGTCTCCAGAAAATCATATTTACTCGGTACAACATTAAAGCTATGTCGGGTAGACTCTGGACCACTGTGTACTGCAAAGTGTTTAGCTGTAGCAATTAACTTATAATATTTAGGATCGTCTCCTTGCAAACCTTTAATATACGCCACTCCTAATTTTCCAGATAAATAAGGATCCTCTCCGTAGGTTTCCATACCTCTACCCCATCGCGGATCTCTGAAAATATTAATATTAGGAGTCCAATAAGTTAAGCCTTGATAAATGCCTCTTTTATTCTCTTTTAAAAACGCATGATGTTTAGCTCTTGCCTCATCCGATACAATATCTGCCACTTCAAACATGGTGCTATCATCCCACATAGCGGCCATTCCTATGGCTTGCGGAAATACAGTTGCTACACCAGCTCTTCCAACACCATGTAAACATTCATTCCACCAGTTATACTCAGGAATTCCTAATCTTTCAATTTCAGGAGAATTATATACCAGTTGCGATACTTTTTCTTCTAAGGTCATGCGAGATACTAGATCCTCCACCCTTTCCTCAAAACTTAAAGTAACGTCCGTATATTTATCTTTAGGAGTACATGAGAATAACAGCACAAATAAAGTGACTGTTATGAAAAAACGTATATTAATAAATGCTGTCATTATAGGTATGTTTTAATTTGCGTTTTCAAGTGTTAAAACTTGTTATACAAACATACCTATAAGCCCGCCTTTGGGAATTATGAGACGTTACAGATGCTTTAAAACTGGTAACATCGTTTTAGTATACGTTACAAATTCTTTATCAACAGTAACATATTACACTTACATTAAATGTTTTACACTTTTGACAGCTCCAAATGGTGCTTTTTTCTTATTTTAGTTTTTTAACAGATGATGCACTCTATGACAAAAAATATATCTCTATTAATTATTGCTTTTTTTCTCCTAAAATCATTTGGTTTAGGAGCCCAGAATAAACAGTTTTTTGATTACAATGAGGGATTATCCAATAGCCTAATTAATGATGTATATCAAGATCATTTAGGTTTTATTTGGGTAGCTACCGAAGATGGATTAAATCGTTTTGATGGCATTCAATTTACCACCTTTACAGAAGAAAAACATCAATTAAAGGCCAACTACGTTACCACCTTAACACAAGATAGAGAAAACAATATTTGGATAGGATATGTAAATGGTGTTCAAGTTTACAACCATCAACAAGAAACCTTTAGTGAAATTGAAATCTATATTGAAGATCAACAAATCAATCCTTTTGTAACAGCCATAATAGAAAGCCAAAATGGCGACATTTGGATTGCAACTTCTGGTTACGGACTGGTTCAAATTCCTAAAGAAACAGGAAGACCTAAATACTCCACCCGTTTAAATAATAAATTCTCAAGCCTTCATATTCGTGCTTTATTTGAGGATAAAGACGGCCTTTTATGGATTGGATCAGATAATGATGGGATGAATACTTATAATCCGACTACTGGGGAAATAAAAAACTATTCCAGTTCTATAGATAATGCACTTCACATTCCGGGTAATGATATTAGCTCCATCACAGGAGACTTAAATGGGCATATTTATATAGGTAGTTTAAAAGAAGGCCTCTGTAAACTGAACAAGGAAACTGGTGAAGTAACTCGAATACATGTACCTCGTTACAATAAATTTCAAATACCTGTTAAAAAGTTGATGATTGACTCTGAACAGCAATTATGGGTGGGAAGCGACGGTTTAGGACTTTATTTATATGACGAAAAATCTGAATCATTAAAAGAACATGCGCCATCTAACTCCACCTTTGACTTTTCAAAAAGTAAGGTTCACTGTTTAATGGATGATAACGATGGCAATTTATGGACGGGAATATTTCAGAAAGGTTTATTCCTGTTTTCTAGATCAAAACAAATATTTAACCATTACGGATATCGCGCTTTTGGCGACAATAGTATAGGCTCTAGTTGTGTTACAGCTTTGGATGGTAACAATGAAACACTTTGGATTGGTACAGATGGAGATGGTGTTTACAAATTAAATAAAAGCACTCAAGCAGTTGAGCATATTCAGCTTAAGAGTAAACCCAACGAGCATGTGAGTAACAATGTATTTAGTTTAAATAGTTCGGACGATAATACTTTGTGGGTGGGAACATATTCCAACGGGTTAATTAAGTATAACAAACAAACTGGTGACGTACGCACATTTAAAAATGAAAAGGATAACATTAATAGTATTGCTGGTGACAGGATTGGATGTATTATTAAAGAAAATGAAGAAAAACTTTGGATAGGAACGCTTGGTAATGGCATTACGCAACTCAACACCAAAACCAACCTGTTTACTCCTGGTTTAAATATGAATGACTCCTTAAATAGTTTAATACCACTTTGGGTTAATGATATTTTTATAGACGAGAACAGAAACTTTTGGATTGCCACCTACGATGGTATTGTTTTGGCCAATCCTCAACAGCAACGTGTTTCAGTTTTTAATGCATACCAAAATTATTTACCGAGCAATGTGGTGTATTGTATAAAACAAGACGCTTTGGGGAATATTTGGTTGGGAACGTACAAAGGCTTAGTTAAAGTATCTACCTTAGATATGACGTTTAAAACCTTTACATCGGAGGATGGAATGAGTGGCAATGTGGTTTGTGCCATTGAAGAAGATGAACACAACCAATTATGGATAAGCACGCACACTGGCTTAAGCCGACTAAACCCTATAAACAATACCTTTGTTAATTACTATGCTTCCGATGGTCTTCAAGCCAACGAATTTTACCGAAACTCTGTTTTTAAATCCAACAATAAGTCCATTTACTTTGGCGGAATTAATGGGATTACAGAAGTTAGAAAAGACTATAATAATTATAAGGCCAGCAAACCCAAAGTAATGCTAACAGGGTTTGAACGATTAAACCAGGCCGTGAAAATTGGAGATAAGTCAGGGAAGTATACCATCTTAAATAAATCGATAACCGTTGCCGATAGTATTCATCTTAGCGAAAAAGACAATGTATTTTCCATTTCGTTTACTTCGGCCGAATTAGCTAAACAGTCCAGCATCAGTTACGAGTATATGATGGAAGGTTTTGATTTGACTTGGGTAAAAAGTAATTCGTTGAGTAGAATGGCCACCTATACAAACCTCCCCTTTGGTTCTTACAACTTTTTGGTGCGAAGCGTGGATAAAAAATTGTATTCTGAACCGCGTAAACTGACCATTACCATTCATCCACCTTGGTATAAAACTAATGCAGCCAAAATGTTATGGGTATCCTTATTGGGCATTTTAACCTTCGCTATTTTTCAATTATATAAACAAACATTTAAACGAATTGAGGTAGAGAAGTTAAATGAAAAAAAGATGCAGTTCTTTATTAATATCTCTCATGAAATTAGAACGCCCTTAAGCTTAATTATCGACCCTCTGGAGAAACTATTAGAACTAGGTCCTGATAAAGAAACCAAAAGGTTATATGCTATTATGCAGCAAAATGCCAACAGAATTTTTCGTTTGATTAACCAGTTAATGGACGTGCGAAAAATAGAAAAAGGTAGGATGTTAGTTAAATATCAAGAAACCAACTTAATTGCTTTTGTTGAAGAAATTTGTGAATCGTATAAATACATGGCAAGTTCTAAAAACATCCAATTCAATATAAATGCAGCGGAAACGGATATTAATATTTGGATGGATCCCTTAAACTTTGAAAAGGTGATTATTAACCTGTTATCAAACGCCTTTAAGTTTACGCCTAACAATGGTGATATAACGGTAGACATTGCTTTAATTCAGAATAACGAAACCTCCCATGCTTATGCACAAATAACCGTATCCGATTCTGGTATGGGTATCAAAAAACAAGACTTAGAAAAAGTATTTAATCGTTTTTACCAGGTAAACACACCAGAAACAAGGCATATTACTGGTACAGGCATTGGGCTTCATTTATCCAGATCGTTAGTTGAATTACATAAAGGACAGCTATTTGCAGAAAATGGCGACAATGGCATAGGCACCAAATTCTATATTCAAATTCCTTTAGGTAAAGATCATTTACCAGAAGAGGATTTAATTGTAGACAAAAATTTACTGCCTGCTCCCTCCAATTCTTTCAGAAAGAACACGCAGCCCGAAACTGATTTTGAGGAAAGTACAAAACCTAAAACGGCCTATAAAATAATGGTTGTTGAGGATGAAATTGATATTAGAAATTACCTTAGTGCAGAGCTCTCGAAACGCTATAAAGTTGTTTCGTGCGAAAATGGAAAAGAAGCGCATGCTATTGTGTTAAGCGAGCAACCTGATTTAATTATCAGCGATATTATGATGCCGGAAATGGATGGTATTACCTTCTGCAAAAAAATTAAAAGCAATGTGGAAACGAATCATATCCCTGTAATACTGCTTACTGCCTTAAGTAAAGAAGAGGACAAAGCCGAAGGAATTGAAACAGGTGCCGATATGTACTTAGTTAAGCCGTTTAACACCAACTTTCTGCAAAAATCGATTGCCAACCTTATCGAAAATAGAAAAAAGATATTTGCTAAATCGGAAAATAAGTCGGAGAAATACCAAGTGGAGCCCATTGAAATTCAGTCGCACGACGAAATTTTAATGCAAAAAGTAATGACAATCATTAGAGATAATATTTCTAATAATGATTTAAATGTAGAGATGCTTGCCGACGGAATAGGTATTAGCCGTGTGCATATGCATCGTAAATTAAAGGAAATTACCAATCAGTCGGCACGTGATTTAATAAAGAATGTAAGGATGAAGCAAGCGGCTTATATTTTAGTTAATAAAAAGCTTAATATAAGTGATGTGGCCTATTCATTAGGATATTCCAGCTTATCTCACTTTTCAACCACATTTAAATCGTATTACGGCGTATCTCCTAAAGAGTATGCCGAGCAACAACAGAATAATCCTGATTTATAATTCAAGAGAGAGAAAAGTGTTACGGAGTTTATAGGTCGTCAACAGTAGGTATAAAAAAAGTTTAACAGATCTTTAAATTCAGTGTAGCATCCAAGTGCCC
>NZ_LXYE02000032.1 GCF_001659685.2 Labilibacter marinus | reverse complement strand
GATGCTATACAAGACTTTCAGAACAATAAAATAAATCGTTTAGGACGCCTATTGGTATTCAAAAAAAGTATAACAGATCTTCAAATTCGGTGTGGCATCCAAGTGAGTTGGTATCTTAAATCATTAAAAGTCATGTAAATCAAGCTCTCCTTCTTTTCAAGGAGGAGTACCGCGAAGAATGAGTGGGGAGGTGGTTTTTAAATGCTAAATGCAATTACCCTGCAACATGGAGCAGTAAAAGACTAAATTCTCAATTATTTATCTACCTTTGCAGGGATTGGTAACATTTAGTTATGTTATTAATTATCTAAAAGGTGGTGTATATGGCTGTACATCACCTTTTTTCATTTATATCTCTACTCATTTATCAAATTTAAATCCTCATCCATCTCTTCATCATCCGAATCATTTTTACTGCCATTAGCTTGTCGTTTTTTAATGGCACTCGTAAAGTTATCGATCAGGGCATTTAGTTCGTTCACTAAACCTTCGTATTTAGCAATGCCATCAATGGTAATAAAGGCATTTATACGGGCATACAAAGCATTTAATGCTGCTTCGGCATCTGTTCTTAAACTGGCCAGCTTTTCTTTTGGCGCTTGCGCATACTCCTTGTTTCGGGCTAAAAACAAAGTATCAAAACTTTCATTCGCATTGGTCAAACTGGCATAATAGTCCTCAATATGACAGGCCTTAATGCTTTCTTGCGATTTGGCATTATCCAATTCCTGAAAAATATCATCTAAATTAATGGTCTGAGTATGATAACTCTGACGGTTTAGCTGGCGCCCATGTTTGGTAAAAACAGCCAGCAAATCAGTAGCCTGTTGTTGTATAAGCTCATCAGGATGATACTTGGCATGGGCATCCAGTATAGCTAGAATAGCCGAGTTACTATTGTCTCGTATTTGATCCTGCCCCACTATTTGAGCTGTTAAACCACTTCCCCGGTCAATGGTATACATGTTTCGCATGGCCACTTGCACCTTAGCTAAAGTGCCTATCTGATTTTGAATATTCAATTCCGGATTAGTTTGTGTGCTAAAGATTTTAGCATTTAGGTCGGTAAATTTTACAAATTCACCATTACGATAATCATTAAAATTTGGTAATACAATCATAATTTACTGAGTTTTGTGTTGATAATTATATCTAATATACAAAATATTAATAATATGTATAGTGTTATAATTATTTTTTTACCTCAGCCACCCACAAACGTAATACGCTCATTGTGAACGTCCAGCACCGTGCCCGATGAAATTCGCCGCGATGGAAAACGTGCTGCACCGTGCCTGACGCTTTCCGTTGTGGTGGAAATGGCCCTGCACGGTGCCCCAGCAAATTTGTTGCGATGGAAAGCGCCCTGCAGCCTCGCTGACGATATCTATTAACCAGGAAAAGCTCCTGCACCATGCCCGACTTATTATTTTAAAAAGGAAAATGCCCTGCGCTGTGGGCGATGATATATTTAGCAAAAATGTATTATTTTGTGGTTTTTATGGAGCGAAGTAATTGATATGCTTTTACTTTATTTACCACACGGCTGTTTCTTGTTCCAAATCACACGATACAATCGTGCGATAGCGGGGGATAGCGGGGCTACAGATCCTCTGGATAAGTATTGTGTTGGCTTAAATAGCTTTGTAAGCTTCGCATATTTTCTATGTGCTGCTTATTGGTAATATCAATAGGTTGCTCAAATTGAATTATTTCTAATACTTCATCATCTAGCTCTTTTATGCTATAGAAGGGGGCTTGCAACAATTGCTCCTTAGTATGCCATTTGCCATATGCCGATTTAGGAGTTAAACATCTGTAAAAAAAAGATTCTTCTATAAAAGGGGCATTGTAAAAGTTTATATCAAGTAGACCATTCTCTCTATAAAACTTATTTTTAGATGCTACGCCTACAAAGCTCTTGTAGTATATTTTACTATCTAAGGATTGGTAAATATTATAGAAGAATTGCTCGTAGTAATGAAACTGTTCGAGGGTGAAGTTGGGGGCTTTATTTACAAATTGAATATAAATTTCTTTCTTTTCCAACTCCCTAAACAAAAGACTAATTTCTTTTTCTCCATTCTTAGAATGGCTGCAATGAATTATACTGAAATCACTGTCTAAATTCTTAATTAAATACTCTATTGCTAAATCTATATCTTCAAAATAAACACTGTCTACCTCAAATATATGACTACTTACTCTTATTTTATCCCAAGGTAATGCAATCTTCCCTATACATTTCAGAGCAGATAATATACTACCATCTGACGAACCACTTTTGAGCATTATTTCTATATTATCTACCATTCCGTTTTAACATTTATTTTTGACTTTACTTCATCTAGTATATCTAATCTCTAACTAGCGAGGAGATAGCGGGGCTACAGATCCTCTGGATAAGTATTGTGCTCGCTTAAATAGGTTCTAAGCTTACGCATATTTTCTATGTGCTGTTTATTGGTAATATCAATAGGGTGCTCAAACTGTATTATTTCTAATACCTCATCTTCTAACTCCTTAATGCTATAGAAGGGTGCTTGCAACAATTGCTTTTTAGTGTGATACTCTCCATAAATGGCTTTAGGGGTTAAACAACGGTAACAGAAAGTTTCTTCTAAAAAAGGGTCATTATAAAATAGCTTATCCCTTAACCCATTCTCTCTATAAAACTTATTTTTAGATGCTACACCGACAAAGCTCTTGTAGTATATTTTACTATCTAAGGATTGGTAAATATTATAGAAGAATTGCTCGTAGTAATGAAACTGTTCTAGGGTGAAGTTGGGGGCCTCATTTACAAATTGAACATAAAGTTGTTCATTATCAATATGCTTAATTAATAAAGAATATTTGCTTTCTTCTCCTAATTTACTTTCACCATAAATACAACTATCCTCTTCCTCTATATTATCAATAAAACTATTAATTGCTTCTTCAAATATCTGGAAATCTTTTGTATCGTCTTCAAAGGATGTACTCCACACAAATATTTCTGTCCAATTTATTTTAAAACCTTCCACTGAATTTAAAATATCTCTTACCACTGTTTTGGCTGGCATAGCAGCTGTTAACATTATTTCTATATTATTTGCCATTGTGTTACTAACTTAATTCTTTATTTTGCCTTATCTGTTATCCGGATTGAGCCCCAAGCTGTCGCACGATTGTATCGTGTGACTCAACTAATATACAACAATCACTCCTTCTATTAGGCCTCGCTCTCCGGCATAATCTTTTGCACTACTATAAACGTATTCTTCTGCTTTATAAACCAACCTTTCTTCTACAGGATTATTATGTATGTAATTAATCTTTTCGTCTATTACATCATTGCTCCATAATTCAATGGGTTTGTTATCATGTCTCCAAAACTGGTATTTGCTGACATTAGAAGCTTTGGCTCCGGCCTTTTCAAACTGTTCCAACAACCATTCTTTTCTACTTTCCCTGGGATTATCAATAATTGCTTTTACTATTTCTTTGCTCGTAAACCTCTTAAAATCTCCTAACAACAACTCTGGTTTCTGACCTTTAACACTTCTGAAAATTAAATGAACATGGTTGGTCATTATACACCATGCAAATATCTCCATACCTTTTTCCTTCTGGCAAAATTGCAAGCTGTCAATAATAATATTTTTATACTCGTTTCTAGTAAAAACATCAAGCCACTCAACTACTGCAAAGCTTACAAAGTAAACTCCTGCAGGATTATGGAACTTCCATCCTCTACTCATTTGCGATATCTCTTTAAAGTGATGGTGAAATATAAAACAAAGATTGTACTGTATCAAACGTAGATGGGCTGTTTCTTGTACCAAATCACACGATACAATCGTGCGATAGCGGGGGAGGACTCGCGCGGTAGCTGGGGAGGGACTATTATACAATATCGTCTTTATAAATATGAAGATTCTTTGTGAGATCTTCTAAATATTCTAACACATATATTTTACCATTTTGTACTTCTAAATCGCCTATTTGCCAAGCATCTTTTTGATGATTAATGGTAACAATATCTATTAACTCTAAACTGTTATAATCTAATATACCTATCTTAAACTTACGATAATCGGTTAAATATATACGGTCATTTTCAATTTTATATTCAGGGATTCTATCAATACCTTTTCCTATTTTTAAATATTCATCGAGATTAATATCTCGTAGGGTTTTTCCAGTACTTAGGTCAATTTCAAGAAATGCACTTTCGTATAAACAAACTATTTTATCATTATAAATCTCGTATTTACTAAATGGCACTATTGCTTCCCAAACTATTTTACCCGTACTATAATCCAGAGCTATTAACTTTTTACCTGTTAATGGCACAATAAGATAATTATTCCACAATTGTATTTTACCTCTTATTTCACCAGTGTGTTCTCCTTTGTAATCTGTGTATTTACCAATCTCGGATGCATTGAATGACCAAAGGGTTTCGCCGGTTAATATATCTCTCTTAAATATTTCTTCATCATCTAAGTATTTAGAGTAGATCATTAATTCTAGCCCCCAACCACATCTAATAACAGATTCGTCAAAACTCCAAAGTATATTTCCAGAACCATCACAAATTCCATTTCTAAATATTTTTCGCTTAATTTCCTCAGAAAAGCGAAAAAAAGAATTATTTAATTGTGCTATATTATTGGCATTTCCTATTTGTATTCTATTGTCTACATTTAAATTTTCGTCGATATAATTTAGTTTACCTGAATTTGTTTCCGATAATTGATCATTCTGTATACGATAGAAACTTTCGACCGTAAATCTTGGTCTTTTTTTATAAAGTATGCAATTGTCACTTTTATCACTTTTTAAAAGCTCATTATTCTCAACAAAAAATAAGTTTTTACGCGTAAGCCAATAGGAAGTTATATTGTGTAAAAAATCTACTTGTTCCATCTTACTCAGTTTTAAAAATATTATCCCCCAGCTGTCGCACGATTGTATCGTGTGACTCAACTAATATACAACAATCACTCCTTCTATTAAGCCTTGCTCTCCGGCATAATCTTTTGCACTACTATAAACGTATTCTTCTGCTTTATAAACCAACCTTTCTTCTAAAGGATTATTATGTAATTAGTTAATCTTTTCGTCTATTACATTATTGCTCCATAATTCAATGGGTTTGTTATCATGTCTCCAAAACTGGTATTTGCTGACATTAGAAGCTTTGGCTCCAGCCTTTTCAAACTGTTCCAACAACCATTCTTTTCTACTTTCCCTGGGATTACCAATAATTGCTTTTACTATTTCTTTGCTCGTAAACCTCTTAAAATCCCCTAACAACAAATCAGGTTTCTGACCTTTAACACTTCTGAAAATTAAATGAACATGGTTGGTCATTATACACCATGCAAATATCTCCATACCTTTTTCTTTCCGGCAAAATTGCAAGCTGTCAATAATAATATTTTTATACTCGTTTCTGGTAAAAACATCAAGCCACTCTACTACTGCAAAGCTTACAAAGTAAACACCTGCAGGATTATGGAACTTCCATCCTCTACTCATTTGCGATATCTCTTTAAAGTGATGGTGAAATATAAAACAAAGATTGTACTGTATCAAACGTAGATGGGCTGTTTCTTGTTCCAAATCACACGATACAATCGTGCGATATCAGGGGGAGTCGTAGGCGTAGAATTTACAAAGTAAGCTTGTCAAATACAAGTCCTTCAAAGTTTAAACTTTGATACAAAGACATAAACTCATCCGACTTTTCTTTAATACCAGTATAAGTTAATACTTCGCCTTTTTGAGTTTGAGGAATTTTAAAAATTGAAGATTCACAAATCCGACTTCTTAAAAATGAATATGATAAAATTCTACCCCGACTTCCATCCGAATATATTTCCCACTCTGATAACTCTTCATTTAAACAATTCATACATTCCAAAACATTTAAAACGTACAACTTTTTATTTTTTACCTTGATCGGTATTACCTCGCCTGCCATTTCAAAAATTGATAATAAATCACTATTGTAAACCTTATCATCAAAAGCGAAAGCACCATTTGAACCTAAACTATAAAAATTTCCTTCTTTACTATTAGGGTTTATAGAATACCACTCTATTTCACTCAAGTTTTTCTCTTTTTTCTGACAATTAAAGACGGTATAATCTAATATACTACCGTCTTTTATAACAGGAGATATCCATTGATAATTATTGACATCTACTTTAATACTATAAACATTCATTATATATAATTAATAAGGTATTTTACCATTTAATATTTCCCGAATAAATTCGATATGGAAAAACTAGAATTTACTTACACTGAGCGCCCCCCAGCTAGCGCGGATCTGTGATCCGTGAAATTGTATAGCGGTAAAATAATACAAAAGATTCACAAATTAAATAGTTGTTGCTCTTGTTAGTATGAAGAGGAATTGTAATCTAAGCATTTCATTGATTATTTACAAGCTCAATTGCAAATCGGCGCTAGCATAAAGAAAAAAAATGATATTATTTACCACACGTGGGGACACGTGCGGCAGCTTAGGGGCAGCTTAGGGTTGTTATAAGGAATGGTGGGTAGCAGCGGATCTATCTTTCTATTTCTGCTTATCATCCGTATCTACATACGAATCAATTACACAAGCCACCGAAGCATCTCCCGTAACGTTTACCGTGGTTCTAACCATGTCTAAAACACGATCCACAGGTAAAATAATGGCAATCCATGCAGGGTTTAGTCCCACCGATTGTAGCACTACCATCAACATCACTATGCCTGCACTTGGAATGGCTGCAGAACCTATACTGGCTAAGGTAGCAGTTAACACCACTGTGATTTGCTGACCTAAAGTGAGGTCAATCATATGCATTTGAGCCAAAAACACAACGGCTACTGCCTGATAAAGACTCGTTCCGTCCATGTTTACTGTTGCGCCTATGGGTAATACAAAACCAGCTGTTTTTTTATCTACACCTAAATTTTCCTCCACGCATTCAAAAGTAACCGGCAAGGTTGCCGCACTGGAACTGGTAGAAAATGCCAAAGCCTGTGCTGGGCTAATACCTCTTAAAAATTCAAAGAATTTACGTTTGGGAACCAATAACTTTAATATGCCTGGGTAAATACCAAAAGCCATGGCTAACAAGCCAGCTAAAACAGTGAGTGAGTACCATCCTAAACCCTTGAATATTTCCAATATCTTAGCGGGATCATCCCCAGCAATATCATTGACCACACCAGCCATTAAAGCAAAAACAAAAAACGGAGCGCCTTTCATAATGATATCTACCATCTTAATAAATATCTCAGAACCACCATCTACAAACTGAATAATAACCCTAGATTTTTCGATGGGCACATATAAAATGGCAATACCAAAGAAAATAGCAAAGAAGATGATTTGAAGCATAGATCCTTGGCCAGACAAGGCATTAAATATGTTTTGAGGAACCAAATCTACCAATGCTTGCAAAGGGCCTTGCTTACCCTTAGGTTTATATTTAGATACCGTTTCATCCTCTGATGATAACTCAAGTTGCGATGTTTTAGCATCAACAATAGACTTATATTCTGCTTGAGCCGAAAAGTGCCGACCATCCTTAATCGGAATTCCTTCCTGATTGGCCCATAACTCATACGCAATCCGATTCTCAATGCGGACTTCTTCCGAAAAAGTTTTTCCTGGTTTAAAGATGTTTACCAACACCAAACCCAAAGAAACGGCAATAATGGTAGTCACCAGATAAAGCCCCAAGGTACGCGCACCAAGCTTACCTAAATCTTTGGGGTTACCTAAACTAACAATTCCACTAATGATGGAAAAAAGTATTAAAGGAATAGCAATCAGTTTAAGCAGGTTGATAAAAATCTCACCAAAAGGAGCAATCCAATTGCTGGTAAATTGTTGCCAACCTAAATAACCCGATAAAACAGCCCAAAGGGCACCTAGGGCAATACCAATAATAATTTTCCAATAAAGTGGAATGTTTTTCATGCTATATAAGTATAAAGAAGAAAGACAAAAGTATAAAGACTTAGTCCTAACGCAATCACAAAAATATAATTAAACTATTTACTTTTAACTTTCGACTTTTAACGAGGTACTACCTGTACATTTTATTCAAGTAAATCATATCAACCATAACCATAGCTGCCATGGCTTCAACAATAGGTACAGCACGTGGTAAAACACATGGATCGTGACGCCCCTTAACGGTTGTAGCCACCTCTTCGCCTTGTTTATTAACGGTATTTTGTTCCTTAAGGATAGTTGCGATGGGCTTAAACACCACATTCATATACACATCTTCGCCGTTGGTAATACCTCCTTGAACACCACCAGAACGATTGGTTTTTGTACGGACTTTATCGCCATCCATATAAAACTCATCATTGTGCTCAGTTCCTTTCATACCGCCTGCTTTAAAGCCCATTCCGTACTCAAAACCTTTAACAGCATTGATACCTAACATGGCTTTACCCATTTCAGCATGAAACTTATCAAATACAGGCTCTCCCAATCCAACAGGCGAATTCTTTACCACGCAAGTAATCACCCCTCCTACAGAGTCCTTATCCTGACGAATTTGATCGATGTACTCAATCATTTTCTCCGCTACTTCAGCATCCGGACAACGCACTATGTTTTCTTCGACCTTAGCCAAATCCATTTCGGCGTATGATTTTTCTAATTTAATAGAACCCACTTGAGAAGTGTAGGCATTAATTTGAACGCCATGCTTCTTTAAAATAAGTTTGGCTACAGCTCCTGCGACAACACGTGCAATGGTTTCACGAGCAGAAGAACGACCACCTCCGCGGTAATCACGAATACCATACTTCTCTTGATAAGTGTAATCGGCATGCGATGGACGATAAACGTCCTTTATGTTGGTATAATCTTTTGAGCGTTGATCTCCATTCCAAATTAAAAACCCAATAGGTGTTCCTGTGGCTTTACCTTCCATTACACCAGAAAGAATTTCTACTCTATCTTTTTCATCACGAGGTGTTGTAATAGCACTCTGCCCTGGACGACGGCGATTTAACTCACCTTGAATAAAGTCCAAATCAATTTCCAACCCAGGCATTACACCTTCAATTACTCCACCTACTGCTTTTCCGTGCGACTCTCCAAAAGAGGTCAGTTTATAAAAATTTCCGAATGTATTACCAGCCATTTATTTATAGATTATCCGACAAAAGATAAAAGACAAGACGCTTAAAAAAATCCTTGTCTACATAAATCTAATATCTTGAATTATGAATTATTTTAACCCAACCATGTTTATTACATGATTTAAGTCACAAAAATAGAAAATTGATTGGATTAAGGTTACATGTTAATCTTGTAAATCATGTCCATTATTGAAAAAAGCCCATTTTCTTACGAAAACAGGCTTTATATCTTTTGTATAAAGAGAGAAAGTACTTTACGAACTTTCTACTTTACAAACTTTTAAACTCTATTATGAGCATCCGCAACCGCCAGAACCTGATCCGTCAGGACCACATGCTCCAGAATCACAACCAGCAGCTTCTTCACCAGTTCCGCATCCACAACCAGAACCACAACCACCGCCACCAACAGCAGCCATCATTTCTTCGTCAGTAGTTTCGCGAACTTCTTTTACAGCTCCTGCAAAATATAAATCATCACCAGCTAATGGGTGATTAAAGTCCATTTTAACAGTTTCATCAGTAATATCTAAAACGATACCGTTTAAACGATTTCCTTGAGCATCTTGCATAGGTACCATGTTACCTACTTTAATTAAATCCTCATCAATTTTTCCTTCTACTTCGAAAATATTTTTAGGGATATCAACTTTAGCCTCTTCGTTGATCTGACCATAAGCCTCATCAGCAGTTAATTTAAAGCTAAAATCATCGCCAGCTTTTAAACCGTCTAATTTTTCTTCAAACATTTGAAGCATACGTCCTGTTCCGAAAACAAACTCTAATGGCTTATCCTCTGGAGTTTCCTCAACAATCTCCCCTTCAAATCCCTTTAATCTTAATACGTAAGAAAGTGTTACGTATGCGTTTCTTTTAATATCCATATGTATAAATTTTAATATTTTCTGTTTCAATAAATTTTATGCAAAGAAAGCGAGTTTTTTAGAATATGCAAAAGCATTAGCAAAAAACAGACTTCCTTGTCTTAATTGATTATCACAGTACTTAGCTATGATTTGGACTATTCTCTTTGCAAGTTTCCATATTCTTTTGAATACTTTAACATTTGCTCTGCATAATCCGTTTTATAATCCATGACAACGTCACTAATATTTCCATCCTTTTGTACCAGCGTAAAATTAGGATTCAAGAACCCTGTAAACGGCGGCACTTGCAATTTTTTAAATCGCTTCAGTACTTCTGAATGAAGCTGCTGGTTTATTTTAACACCGTAAGTCTCCACAATGTTCTGTGCAGCCTTAACATCTCCTTCCGATTTTATTCTTTGTATCTCTTTTAAAAGTACACCAAACAAGTCTCGAAGCTTTGTAAAATCATTAATTCTGAAGAATGTTTTTCCGTTTTCAATAATCTTTTCAACCACTTCTCCATTACCTGCAGCAAATACCCAAGCAGCAATTAACTGGCGGTTACGCATATGTGCTTGCTCAATATCATCACCTAATTTAATACGTGTAATTTGAGTTAATAAACCATTTCTGATATAACCATTATAATGTGCTTTGGCGGCATCTAAATGAGGCAATAAACCAAGCTCAAGCATTTTAGCATCGTACATAAAATAAAGGCCGCATAAATCTGCACGTGTTTCTTCAATTACTGATGCATAATTTTTTAAAGCATCAGAAGTAACACCAGGCATTAATTTTCCTGAACCATGACCAACACATTCGTGGAGATGGGTATGCAAATTATCCGATACGGCGCCATATTTTTTCTCTAACTCTACTTCTTCAGCGGTTAAGGTAAATTCCTCGGCAAAGCCAGAACTTAAAGATGCCTTGTGATGTGCATTGGAAATATTGGTTAGAGTAACTGACTTTGAACCATACTCTTCTCTAATCCACTCTGCATTGGGAAGGTTAATACCCAAAGGACTGGCAGGATAGCAGTCACCACCCACGGCAACAGCACTAATGGCTTTTAGCGTAACTCCCTTTATTTCATCTTTTTTATAGGCCTTATCCGTAGTCGAGTTTTGCTCAAACCAAAGCGCATTTTCAGCAATAATTTCGGCCTTTTTAGTTTCCTCTTCATCCACTAATTGAACCACTCCTTCCCATGTGGCTTTCATGCCTAATGGGTCTCCGTAGGTTTCAATAAAACCATTGATAAAATCAACATCTCCATCTAAAGCACTCACCCACTGAATACAAAACTCATCAAACCTTTCAAGGTCTCCTGTTTCATAGAAATCCATCAACAGTTGAATAACATCTTTCTGCGTTTTATTTTCGGCATACTTAATGGCTTGTGCTAAATGCTGATGAATTTGCGTGATAGCTTCACCATATTTACCGCCGATTTTATAAACTTCCTCTTTTACTTCATTGCCATCTTTTACCAAACGGCTATTTAATCCAAAAGACAGCTTTTTATTATCACTGTCAGTCTTTTGCTTAGCGTAAAATGCCTCAACTTCGGACTGACTAACACCATCATAAAAATTATTGGACGATGTTTGTATTAAGTCTTCATCTGCTCTAAAGTTAACCCTTTTACCCATGAAGGTCTCGTCAAAAATCAAGCGTTCTATTACCTTTATAGTATCCTTATTAAGATGCTTTTCGGTCAAACCTGAATCTCCAGAATTAAGCTGATTGAGCTGAGTATAAAAGAAATCTTCAGAAAAACCTGGTTTAAATTTATCTGTGCTATAATGATGATGTGGTCCACTGGCAAACCAAACTTTTTTAAGATAGTTGGTAAATTGTTTCCAATCCTCTCCTACCTTATTTTCTGTACTCTGATAAATGGCTTCTAAAATATCTCTTAGCAAGAGATTATACTTACCGTGCTGGTCAAAAAGAATATCTCTTCCGGCCAAAGTAGCCTGACTAAGATGATAGATAAATAGTTTTTTATTTAAGTCCAGTTCCTCAAAACCAGGAACCTCAAATCTTAATATTTTTATATCATCAAATTTCTCTGCAAATACTTCCATCTAATCGTTAATTAAATTATTACGCAACTTTACATCACCCTGTGGTTTAGCACCATCCTCTTCAACTTTAGGATTAAACACATCCACATCCTCGGTTAACACCCACTTACCTTTTTGAAACTCATATGCATCGTACGAAAAATCTGGACCATAGAATCGTGTATTACCTTCGTATAAACTGCTCGGAGGCGCCAAATGGTCGAGTACAATTCTATTTTTATCTGAATCGTACTTTAACATCATGTTGGTTGCAGCATTATATTCAAATACTAAGCGTTTATCTAGCACACGTTCTGTTTGAAAAATGGAATGTCCAAACCTCACCTGACCATTACCTACCACTAACATACATTCCACCACTTTTTGCTTGGTCATTTCGTTATTAGGTTTATAACCCAGCAATATGTAATATGTTCCGTAATTATTGTCTTTTACACTAACCATGTCGTAATAAATGGCACCCAACCATTTTTTTGGCGATAAGGCCGATTTTTGAACTGAGCGTATTTTGTGCGTATTATCTATTAAAGGATGCATTTTTACAACACCTTTATCTTTTATCATAACAGCGCCAAAGAACTTATTGGTAGAATTCGGCATAAGTAAGTTCCATGTGCATATTTTTACACTTCCATCATCTGAAACTAACGTTGACATACGCTTCAAACCGTCCAATTTATCATTAAACCATTCTGGATTATTCCAGATAACTTGTAATCTATTGTTGATAGAATCGTTCAAAGCAAGCCTAGCCTCCGCCGTTTCACGATAAAGCAACTCTTCGAACATACAAATTGCAGCTAAATCTCGATAAGACTTATACCTATTCTTATCTTCCTTAAACTCAAAATTCAAAGTATATAAATCCGTATCACCCTGTATAGTACGAGCCAAACTCATATTAACTTCTCCATTTCCTTTTTTTACTTGGCCTTGAATATTATCATCAAAATCGTGTAATACTTTGCGTCCATTCTTATCACCATAAAGCACAAACCAATCCAAGCGTAAAATCATATCTTGGTCAAAAGTGTTAAAGTAATAAATGGTATATTTTGAATCGCTTGATTTAGCCTGTTTGATATATGAGTTAGCTTGGTAGGATACTGACTGATTTAATAAAAAATACCGGAACGATTTAGCAAACTTAGCCAATTGATATTTCTTTGCATTGATATCATCCAAGGCAGATATTTCTTTAGCTCTTTTATCAAAAGTGGAGAAATCCTGTTGTGCTTTTAATCCTGCACAAGACAACAGCATAAAAACTACCAATATTTTATATATATACATTGTTATATGTTTTAATATTTTATTACTAAATTGCGATGCGCAAAATTAATGTCGAAAGTATGAAGATTTGGGAGAAAATAAAAAAACAAAAACCGCACCGAATTATTGGAGGAGTATTAATTGGTGCTGTATTAGGATATGCATACTATTATTTTGTTGGATGTAACTCGGGTACATGTGCCATAACATCAAACCCTATCAATAGCGTTTTATATGGCTCTTTTGCAGGATTAGTTATTAGTTTTAAGTAAAAAAACAGCTAACAATTAATAATATTTCCATATTTATAATTGATAGCTGTTCATTATATCATGGCTTCTATTCCCAGTTCAATATTATTTTACCGCTGTTTCCTGATTCCATAATATCAAAACCTTTTTGAAAATCATCTATATGAAAACGGTGCGTAATCATTGGAGTTAAATCTACTCCTGATAATAGCATCTGTTCCATATGATACCAGGTCTCAAACATTTCTCTTCCGTAAATTCCTTTTAGAGTTAGACCTTTAAAGATCACTTTACTCCAATCTATTTGGGTATGAGAAGGCTGAATTCCTAATAATGAAATTTTACCTGAGTTATACATATTATCCAACATCGAATTAAAGGCAACCGGGTTACCCGAACATTCTAATCCAATATCAAATCCCTTCATCTGAAGCTCATTATTAACAATATCCGACAAATTTTCTTTGAGCGGATTGATTACACGGGTAGCGCCCATTTTTCTGGCTAACTCAGCTCTGTATTCGTTGGTTTCAGTAGCCACCACATAACGCGCACCTGCAAACTTTGCGATGGCCACGCACATACTGCCTATTAAACCGCTTCCTGTAATAATTACATCTTCACCAATAATAGGGAAGCTAAGTGTGGTATGGGTTGCATTTCCAAAAGGGTCCATAATAGCCGCCACCTCATCCGAAATATTTGGATGTACCTTCATTACATTAGTAGCAGGCACCTTCACGTACTCCGCAAAAGCGCCATCAATATTAACACCAATTCCTATCGTGTTTTCGCAAATATGCTGACGCCCTCTCCTACAGTTTCTACAATGACCACAGGCAATATGTCCCTCACCAGTCACTCTATCTCCTTCTTTAAATTCAACCACCTCAGAACCCACTTGTGCCACAACTCCCACATACTCATGACCAACAGTCATAGGTGTATTAATGGTATTTTGAGCCCATTCGTCCCATAGATAAATATGTAAATCGGTGCCACAAATAGCAGACTTTACCACTTTAATCAATACATCATTAACGCCAATTTTAGGAACATCAATTTCTTCTAACCATATACCTTTTTCTGGTTTTGTTTTCACCAATGCTTTCATCTTTGCCATAGTATTCCTTTTTTGTAATCTAATTCAAAGGTGAGAATAAGATTATGATACTTCAATGATAAATCTCAATTCTATTTAGTGTTTGTATATAAAGCCAATTACTTCGTTTACGCTTCAGTAGAACTGCATAAAAATACTCAGAGTTAAAACCCCGAGCTATATAATTTTGCAACTCGTAAAAACTAATATTGTGATTCTTTATACTGAACTTCATAAGCTAAAAGTAATTATTCACTTTCAGCATTACACTCCTCTTCTTCTTCGTGCACATTTTTAAGCCAGTGATAAAACTCTAATTGAGAACGGTACTCGCCATCTTCTTCATTTACCTTTCGTAACTTATTACTTAATGAGTTATTTAAATCTCTGGCAGAGCAGTTATCTTTCATCTGCATATCTAACTGCATTTTAATTTCTCGCTGTAACTTTTTGTCATATATAGGACAAGCCACTTCTATCCTACGGTCTAAATTACGAGTCATTAAATCGGCTGATGAAATATACATTTTCTCATTACCATTATTCCCAAAAATAAACACCCGGGTGTGCTCTAAAAAACGATCGATAATACCAATGGACTCAATAGGCTTGGCAGCTTCATCAAAGTCTGAAAAAAGAGAAAACATACCACGTACATTCAGTTGGACTTTTACACCCGCCTTTTGAGCTTTGTATAAAAGCTGAATCAGGTTATAATCTACCAAGTTATTTACCTTAATATAAACCGATGCCTCTTTACCTTTATCTGCATTTATAATCTCTCTTTCAATATAGTTTTCAATAGAGTTACGCAAGTAAAAAGGCGCCACCAACAAATGATTAAAGAAGGGTACTTTATAGTTTCTACTAAAGAAATCGAATACAGAAGCCACCTCTTTACAAATACCAATATGTTTGGTAAATAATAAATGGTCAGCAAATATGCCAGCAGAATCTTCGTTAAAATTACCTGTTCCGACACATACATAATTAGCTAGTCTGTTTCTTTCTTTACGAACCACCAAACAAAGCTTTGCATGTACCTTTAAACCTGGAACCCCGAAAATAACTTTTACTCCAGACGCCTTTAAATCATTAGCCCACCAAATATTTGCTTTTTCATCGAAACGAGCCTGCAGCTCAACAACTGCCGTTACTTTTTTACCATTACGAGCCGCATTTTTCAGTGCTTTCATCACAGCCGAATTATTGGCCACACGATATATCGTTACCTTAATTTCTTTAACCAATGGATCAATAGAAGCCTCTCTCAGATAATCGATAAAATAATGGAATGACTGGTATGGGTAGTGCAACAACAAGTCTTTTTTAGTCACGATAGAGAACATAGACGTTTGCGGCTCTATGTCTTTATGCGGTATGGCAGGTAAAGATGGATAAGTCATTCTTTTGCTTCCGAACTTAGGAAAGCCAATAAAATCCTTGAAGTTATGATATCTACCGCCTTTAATTACTGAGTCATCAGAGGTATAATGTAGTTTGGTTAATAAAACCTGTAACATATCCTCAGGCATCTTTTTATCGTAAACAAACCTTACAGGATGTGCCTCTTTTCTGCGCTCTAAGCCTTTAGCAATCTTCTTCACATAACTTTCCGAAATATCATCATTGATATCTAATTCAGCATCTCGCGTTAGTTTAAAAGTATAAGCAGCAATATCATCATTATCAAACATGTAAAACATATCTGCCAACTCGTAACGAATCACATCATCTAACAACATTACATACTTTTTTCCATCTAAAGAAGGTAGCAATACAAAGCGATCCATCGATGAAGGAATTTCCACTAAGGCATAATTTGTTTTTCCGGTATCCGAGTCTTTAAGATATACGGCTAAATAAATTCCGTCATCTGCTAAGTCGGGCAATGGTCTGCGCTTGTTTAAAATAATAGGCATCAAATTACCACGTACCTTTTTCTGGAAGTAACGTTTTACAAATTCCCCTTGATCATCATTTAAATCTTTTTCATTGATGATATAAATATCCTGTTTGGCCAAATCGGTTAATATCTTATCGTAGGCTTCACCAAACATATTACTTTGTTTCATGACCAACTTATGGATATCTTTTAAAATTTGTTGCGGGGTTCCTCCTTCAAACTCGGTGTTTTTATCTAATTGTACAATCCTTTTTAATATAGCTACTCTCACACGAAAAAACTCATCCATGTTGTTAGAGTATATTCCTAAAAACTTTATCCGCTCAATTAGTGGAACATTATCGCGCGAAGCTTCTTTCAGTACTCTTTCGTTAAACGATAACCAACTAATTTCTTTACTTCTAAAGTGATGTAAGCTCATAGGTGAATATTCTTATTTTATGTTTCCTTAATTATTTATTTAGGTATGCGTTAATTCAAATATTACTTTCGAATGGTATTATAATTCCCATCAGGTAGATGTTTAAACTAACTCAAGCGTAAAGCTTAGTATTAAACCTGCATAAAAATAACAATTATATACCTAACAAGGTTTGTATTTGACGGTAAAATAATCTTGAACAAATTATAAAACTATGGGTTTTAATACCAATTTTAAATAAAGACATTAAACAAACAGATAGAATAAGTCAGATGAATAGAAGCAGAAAGCGATTAAATTTACACGATATACTAGAGGTTAGACACTTAACAGATACTTCATTTATTATTCGATTTGAAAAAAACGATTTGGAGTTTACTGCTGGTCAGCATGTATGTGTTGGGCCTCCTAATGGAATACACACCAGAGAATACTCAATATATAGTGCCGTGAATGATCCATTCATAGAAATTTTAGTAAAAGAAGTTCAGAATGGATTGATTACACCTGTATTAAAAGGACTAAAAGCAGGCGACTCTGTAGTAGTGGAAGAACCTGTGGGTTACTTTGGATTAAACAACACCGAAAAATTCAATAAAAAATATTTATTCATCGCAACTGGAACAGGAATATCTCCTTTTCATTGCATGGTAAAATCGAACCCTGGTTTAGATTACAAAATTGTACACGGCGTAAGAACTGCAGAGGAAGGATACGAGAGGGAAGAATACGAAAAAGGTAAATATACCCTATGTTCGTCGAGGGATACGAGTGGTGATTATGCAGGTAGATTGACAAATTATTTGCAAGATTTAAAGATAGATGAAGAATTGGAAGTATATTTGTGCGGAAATTGCAATATGATTCACGATGCATATGATATTCTGGAGAATAAGGGCGTGCCCAACGATAGAATTCATGCCGAAGTATACTTTTAGTAGGAGTCTTAAAATTAAAAGTTTATTGAGTTAAGTAGGGTGTTGCGATGGGGAGAGAATAATGCCAGTTTTAATATAAAATTGGCATAAGTTAAATGTTTTAGGTTTTGATGGTTAAAGATGTTTATCCGTTAAAATCTAATGATTAGAAAAACGAATGAAGTACTTTTTACTGACACTTGGTTGTCAAATGAACATGAGTGATTCGGAACGTGTGGCATCAGTTTTAGATGCAGCAGGTTGCGTTAGAGTTGAAACGGAGGAGGAAGCTAATTTTATTGGGATACTTGCATGTTCGGTTCGTCAGAAGGCTATTGATAAGGTATACTCCAAAATATCGAAATGGAATAGGTGGAAAGACAAAAAAAACCTGGTTACTTTTATTTCGGGTTGTATGTTACCTGCTGATAAAGAAAAGTTTTTAAAGCTTTTTGATATTGTATTTACCATGCCTGAGTTACCTCAGTTACCTCAAATGCTGGGTGAGTACGGTATCGCAAACCCACTTTCGTTAAGTGCAGAACCACAATCGCCAGTTGATGAAATTAAACTTTTTTGGAAAGTAAAACCTAAGTACGACAGTAAATTTGAGGCTTTTGTCCCGATCCAGAATGGTTGTAATAAATTTTGTACTTACTGTGCGGTTCCTTATACAAGAGGAAGAGAAATATCTCGTCCTTCGGAAGAAATTTTAGAGGAAGTAAGAGGCTTAGCTGAAAAGGGATACAAAACCATTACGCTACTCGGGCAGAATGTAAATTCGTATGGACTAGATAAGAATGGTGACGAAATAACCTTTGCTCAACTGCTTGAACAAGTAGGTAAGATGGGTGAAGAGATAGATAGCGAATTTTGGGTTTATTTTACTTCGCCTCACCCCAAAGATATGACCACCGATATTTTTCATGTAATCGCTAAATACAAATGTTTGGGTAAACAAATTCATTTCCCATTACAAAGTGGAGATGAAAAAGTATTGATTAAAATGAACCGTAAGCACTCCGTATCCAAATACAGAGAAAGCATGGTGGCTTTAAGAAAGATATTACCTGAAGCAACAGTATTTACAGATATTATTGTTGGTTTTACCGATGAAACCGATGAGCAGCTAGAAAACACACGTAAAGTGATGGAAGAGTTTAAATACAATATGGCTTATATCGCCATGTATTCTCCTCGTCCTGGTGCAGCATCGTACCGTTGGGAAGATACCGTTAGTTTAGATGATAAAAAGAAACGTTTTGCTATTTTAAGTGAAGAACTGGCCAAACATACTTACGAATACAACAAAGCTCAAATGGGAAAAACCATTAAAGTTTTAGTTCGGGAGGAAGATAGAAAAGCCGGCTATTTATCAGGACATACATCTGGTAAGTTGGTTATTCGTTTTAAGTCGGACAATAAAGATTTAATTGGACAAATTGTGGAGCTTAAAGTAACGGCTGCTGCTAAATTCTCGATGGAAGGAGAATTGGTAACTGTAAATCAAGAAGCTGCTTTGTAAGAACTCAAATATTATCATAAAATAACAAAGGGATGACCATTAAATTGGTTGTCCCTTTCTTTTTTTGCAAGCCTAAGCATGACCTTTGCTAAGGTTAAAATAAAGTATAACACAAAGCCCGAAACAAATATTGCCCCGGGCTTAACGCACTTAAACTTAACCTCTCCTGCACTAATCTCCCAATAATTAAATCTTTCCCAAACTTGATTGATTATACCATAGAAAGATAGAATAGGTTGTGAAGTGTTTATAGAAACATACTTTTAATAAGTGAACTAATCTAATTTATTGATAAATGGTAACATTCTTTTATTTTGAACATTAGGCATTAAAATTCTATTCTATATGTAAAATATGGATACATCATAGTAAGGCCGTGCTCTACCACTTTTTCCTGCTCAAAATCATATGCCCATCCAAACATTTCGCTTTGCATTAAAGCATTTTTTACCTGCAGTGATAATATATGAGCACTCTTGGCTTTATTTATTCGATAGTTAAAAGCCAAATCAACAAACAGCTTATCATTTTCCTGCCATTCATAAGCTCTGGATTCATCCAATACTACCATTTCATTTTCCTTAGAAGCCTCCTGATCGGCAGGGGTAAATCGGTTTCCACCCATAAACGAAATTTTAGTATTTATACCAAAGGTATTTTTATCTCGCACGGTCCACTCTTTTCCTCCCAGTAGGTTTAAAACGTAATTCCTGTTATATGAAGTATTGCGTTCTACTCCATCACCACCTACATATTTAGAATCAAATACCGACCCCGTAAACATATAATACAGCCCATTCTTCATATATCTTTCTAAGGTAATATCCACCCCAACATTGGTTCCCGTACCTGAATTATTTAAAGCGTCCTCAAAATACATATCCCAAGTATAATTAATTAAAGATATTGAGCTACCATCTACTACCGGAACATCATATAAGGACTGATAATAAGGCTCTATCTTTAGTTTCATATTTTCGTTGATACGATAATCGTATGCAAACACATAATGATGTGCTTTGGTGACTTCTAAATCTGGATTTAACCAATTATTCTGTTCATCCATCGCTTGATAAAAGCGGATGGGTTCTACCCTACTGTGCTTTCCGTAAGCTACGTTAAAGGAATGTTTAGGCAAAAATCGCCACGAAAGTCCCAGCCTTGGTTCAGGAACAACTTCCTCATTCATTTGGAGATAAGAAACATTGATACCCGCATTAATATCAAAAGTAGGTGCAAGTCTGAATTTAGATTGGGAATAAAACTGATACTGATTAGCACTTCCGCTTTGATTGGCAATGGCGATTAACTCCTCATCTTCACCCGGATTTGGATTACCCTTTATATCTAAATTATAGTGTCGAGCATTAAGTTTTACCCCTGTTTTATTGGTATGTTTATTACCAAACTTATGATTTAAGTAGGAATGCAAATTAATATTTTTGTTCTCCTCCTGATGATTGGCCAATGGAATAACACTATTATCACGTTGTATTTGATCGCTCACCATCTCAAATTGATCGTAAGTAAATGCCACAGAAGTTTTCAGATAACTCTTTCTACCCACATTAATTTGGTGCGTAATACCTGTTGCAGCAATATCCGAACCCGTTTTGTATTTATTATTGTCAAAGGAGTTGGTCCATTCATCCGGATCTTCATCCGGATCAAAAGCTACACTACTTAAACCTCCTATACCCCAAATAGAGAAAGTCCCTGCTTTTTGCGTAGGCAGATAAAATTTATAACTCAAATCCTGATACTCAGGCATACCAAAGTTGCCATCCATTAACTGACCAATCAGCCCCATGGTAGAATATCGATAATTAAAAAGATACGAGGCATTGCTCCCTTTTTTCAAAGGTCCTTCGGAACTGATATCAATGCCTTGCGAACCAACTTGAAAGGTAGACTCCCGTTTATTGCTATTTCCATTCCTAAACTTCATATCAAAAGCGCCCGACATGGCATTTCCATATTCTGCAGGAAAAGCGCCCGTAAAAAAGTCGGAATTAGCAAGCATGTTAACGCTAAAAACGGTTTCTATACCACCTCCATTATTCACTCCATTCAGATGGTTAGGAGCTGGAATTTCTATCCCCTCCAATCGCCACTCAATTCCCTTGGGCGCATTACCTCTAATTACTATGGCATTATCATTTACTCCTTCAGCCATGCTGACTCCTGCAAAAGAACCCGCCAAACGTGATGGGTCATTCCAACCGCCGGCATATCGCATCGCCTCTTCTACAGAAAACGACCGTGCCGATAAAGTAGCCATATCATTTTGGGCTTTATCTTTTCTGAAACCTGGCTTAACTACCACCTCATCGAGCTGCTGAAAACTTTCTTTTAACTCTACGTTTAGCTCTAATTCTTTACCCGCTCCAACTACAATTTCGTTGAACATGGCCGCATCGTAGCCCATAAAACTAAACTGAATAGAATATCGCCCCACGACAACACCTTCCAACACGTAATATCCATCCATATCAGTTGTGGTTCCAATAGGTGGGTTACTTCCCATAATATAAACATTCACCCCCGGAATAGATTGGTGTGTATCCATATCTATCACCCTTCCTTTAATATTTTGCACTGGAGCCTGCTGCGCCATAATTACCTGCGCAACGCCAAGTAGCATTATCAAAATTACATTCCTTCTCATCTTAAATTATGTTGTAATTAGTAATGCAAAAGTACGTTTGTACATTACATTAAATGTTCGGGTTTATGAAAATGAACCTGTTTTTAGTGTATACAAGATAATATAATGAAGAGTAACCTATGTTAATGATCAATACTTTTCAACTCTCAATACGTATAAATGGCGACAGAAGAGGGTGTCCACAAATAACTATTAACCAATAGGTTTCAACATCACACAATCGATTACTCCCATACAAATTTAAGTACCAACTTATAAACCTGAACTCGATTTTCGATACTCGGAAGGAGTTTGTTGGGTAAGTTTTTTAAAAGTGGTGTTAAATGATGTTTTAGAGTTAAAGCCCGAATCAAAAGCTACAGCCAGCATAGTTAATTTCTCTTCACTCAGCAATAACTCCTTTGCACAATCTACACGATACCTGTTTACAAACTGAAAAAAATTTTCGTTATATCCACTATTAATTAAATAAGATAACTGATGCGGAGTAATAGTCATCTTCTCAGCAAGGCGAACTAGGTTTAATTCACTATCTAAATACAAACGCTCCTCTTGCATAAGATGATTTAGCTTCTTTTTTAAACGTTCAAGGTCATCATCACCAAGCAATTTCTTTTTAATTTTATCGGGCTCTTGCTCTTCTATAATAAAATTTAAATCGTCTTTTTGGTTCTCCTTAATGGGAAATATTTCTCGCTGACGGAAAGAAAAATAAGCAATAGAGAATACTGTAACAAACTGTGTTGTATTTACCAGCAAATTAACGTCGCGTGTACTTACAAATATGTTATGAAGTATGATGATGATGCAAATAACAATAACCTGCAATAAAATATACTCTAACCAATTTAAATTGATGCCCTGTGCATTAGATGAATATAATAGGATACTCTTTTGATGACGTCGGATTTTAAAATAAGAAACCACCGCATAAACAGACGATAGAGATAAAATAATGACAATGGCTAAAATATGACCATGTGGGCTTTGACTTTGCTGAACGTGCCCATACACTAAAACCGCAAAATATATTAGAGGAACAATAACATGAACTGCATGCTTAGGTTTAAGTTTAAAATTTGGATTTGAATAAGACAGAATACTCGTTAACAACACCACAGGAGTGAAAATTTGTAGTCCGTGCACCATGATTAATACTATAGGGTTAAGATCTCCAAAACCTGCATACAGGGCTATTTCTTCAAGCCAAAACGAGGCGTACATCATCAAAAATAAAGCAAACCATTGATTTCCTTTTTTATTAATACCTAATGGATTGGCTAACTTAACAAAGCTAAGTAAAACCAATGAGCCAAATATTAATATAACAATGAGTGCATTCAGTTGATCGTATACCATGATGTTGTCTTTCTATTACAAACATACGGTTTTAAGGGTAAAGAAGAAAAGCGTAATAGAAACTAAAAACACATGTAAGAAATGTATAATTTTTCTGCCAAAATGTTTAAGTACAAAACATCGTTCATTGGCCATATTTGTAACATGATATTTTACTAAAAATTAAAAACTTGAATGATGGCACATAAAAATCAATTTGGCAAAAAAGGATGGACTCCAAGCTTAATGAGTTCGCAAAAAGGCAAAACATTTGTTATAACTGGTACCACTAGTGGAACAGGGTTTGAAGCAGCGCGAATATTGTTATCCAAAGGAGCAAAAGTGGTCATGCTCAATCGGAATTCAAAAAAGTCGGAAAATACCATAGCGGTATTGAAGGAGAAGTTGGGAGATAATATAGACGTGTCGTTTATTCAGATGGATTTAGCAGAACTAAACTCTGTACGAAAAGCTGCTGAAGAAGTACTTCAAACAGTTGCTCAAATAGATGCACTCATACTTAATGCAGCCATTGCCCAAGTGCCTAAACAAACCTTTACACTTGATGGTTTCGAAAGCCAACTGGGTGTAAATCATTACGGCAACTTTTTACTTCAAGCACTACTATATAAACGCATTGAAGAAACAAAAGGACGCATTGTAACTGTAGGTAGCTTGGGTTATAACTTAGGGATTAAAACCATACAATTCGACGATATGAATTGGGATAAAAACTACAGCCCTAATGGTGTTTATAGCCAAAGTAAATTGGCTCAAATTATGTCCATCTACGAACTTCAAAACCGATTGAAAAAAGCAGGAAAGACAAACGTAAAAGCTTATGCCTGTCATCCAGGTGCCTCCAGGACATCACTCATAAAAACCAGCGGCAGCTTGATGACTCGCTTTGTTTGGCAACTGATGAAATTGTCTCCTCTGGTGCAGTCTGCCGAAAAAGGAGCTTACCCAGAACTAATGTGCGCCACAGAAGAAAACCTAGATGAGAACGGTTTCTATGGACCCACTGGGCGAGGTTATTTTACTGGCCCCGTTGGCGAATGCAAATTACAAAAACATGCAAAAGATAAAGCTGTGGCAGAGAAGTTATGGACTTTATCTGAAAAGGAAACAGGTACTAAATGGAATTTGTAAATTAATGGTTCATTCATTGCTAATAAGTGCTTATTTGAGTGTTGAATAAAAAAATTAAAACATGGATATATTAAAAACAGCCACAGATTGGGCAAAAGCGGAAGCCTTTTCGAGTTCATTCTTTATCATCTTTGGTATTTTGTTTGTATTGGCAAGTGCAGGATTTTGGCAGATGGGAAAAACCGACATGGCAAGAGCCTATATCATCCCCACCTTGGTGGCAGGCGCTTTGCTTTTAACTATTGGATTAGGGTTATTTTTTACCAATAAAGCCAGAATCACACAATTTGAAAAAGCCCATAATGCCAATGCACCAGCTTTTGTAGAAGCAGAATTGACGCGTGCTGAAAGTACCTTAAAAGAATATAAAAACGTTGTTTTCATTGCTATTCCTATAATCATTGCAGCCTGCGCTCTAATGATTCTTTTTATGAATACACCTGTTTGGCGTGCTAGCATGATAACAGCCATAGCTTTATTGGTAGTTATTTTATTGATTGATGGTACAGCTCATGCTAGAATTGAAGCTTATAACAAACAATTATTATTGGTTGAAAAACAAGTAAAAGAATAAAGTTATCGATCCAATAGCGTCCTAAACGATTTTTTTAATGTTCTGAAAATCTTGTTTAGCGTCGGCCTCAGCAGGTGAGTCAAAAAACAAGGTTAAAA
>NZ_LXYE02000031.1 GCF_001659685.2 Labilibacter marinus | reverse complement strand
TATCGGAACAGTTAAGGATTGAGTATTCTTAATTGTTTCAGGATGAAGTCAGGTTTGGGCGAAGCACCAATTTATTTAGGACAATATTGTTATCGAATCTATAAACATAGAATTTAACTACATCCAATAATTACGTACATTTACCATAATGGATATAATAAACTTTAAAAATATTACAGAGTTTAATCGAGCTCAGAACTTGCCTGAACCTGAAAATCCACTTTTCACCATTGGACAAAAAACCTTGAATGCTAATGAAATTGAAAACTGTGTGACTTCGCAAAAAGCTGTGAGCTATACCAACCAATTTTATATTATCAGTTTAAAAAATATTGTTTCAGGCGAAATACTTTATGGAAGAACCAAATATGATAGCAGCACCGGCACCTTGCTATTTTCTGCACCGAACCAGACTTATACGGTAAAAGATATAGTCATTAGTTCCGAATCATGGTTTATCGCTTTTCACGAAGATTTTATTCGAGGCTTGGGTATTCAAAAACAAATTAAGAAATACAATTTTTTCAATTACAATGTAAATGAGGCTTTACATCTTTCACCCAAAGAGGAAAAGACGATGAAGTCTATTTTTAAAAATATTGAAACAGAATACCAAAACAATCAGGATGAGTTTAGTAAGGATATAATTTTAACTCATCTTGAAGCCTTATTGAGATATGCCAATCGTTTTTATAAACGTCAGTTTATAAATCGTAAAGAAATTAACAAGGCACTTTTTACACGTTTTAAAGAAATACTAAATGAGTATTTTGAATCGAAACAATTGGAAGAAAAAGGAATACCATCTGTGGAGTGGCTAGCAAGTCAATTAGGTGTTAGTCATAGATATATGAGAGATACCCTGAAAGCAGAAACAGGAAAAACAGCCGTTGATCAAATCAATTTATATCTAGTTGAAGAGGCTAAAAACCTATTGCTTGCCTCTAATGCATCCATTTCAGAAACCGCTTATAAACTGGGCTTTGAGTATCCTCAATATTTTTCTCGCTTGTTCAAAAAGAAAACAGGACTTAGCCCCAAAGAATACATTGAAAATGCATCCATAAATTAATATTATTCAAATGTTCCTGCAAAAAAAGCACCTACTCAACGGCTTCCTTCTATTAATTCCTATTTTTATATGGAACATTGCTTTATACAAGCATTTACCAAAGGCTTTTAGTGCGGAAGTATTTTGGAAAGACATCCCTCCAATTATATCTTACGGCGAAAATATTTTCCGAATATTAGTGTTTGCTCTTCCTGCTTTTATGATGCTTTCATTTAAAAGTTCAAAGAAAAAAAGAGGATTGCTCATTTACTTAGTAGGTATATGCATCTACTTTCTGTCGTGGTTGCTTTTAATACTTTATCCAGAATCCAGTTGGAGCAATAGCCTTGTAGGTTTTACCGCACCAGCTTTTACTACTATTATTTGGTTTATTGGAATTGGTGTAATGGGCAATAAAGCGTACTTTAAAATACCCAAATTAACAGCTACGTATATAGTGCTCAGTTTAATATTCGTAGTTTTTCATACTTTGCACACTTATGTAGTGTATACACGATTAGATTAAAAACAGTACAAAGAGTTTAGTTATAAGATGAAAGTGTTTCAACACTCCATTCATCTTTTATGATTTCATCAACTCACTACTATTTATACCTTGTTTTATCTCATCCTCTTTTAAACCAGTTCCTATAAAAACAATTCTGCTTTCCCGAATTTCATCCTCAGCCCAACGACTGCCCTGTGTTATATGATAATCCTTACCTACCGATTGAATAATGATTTTATGCTTCATATCGTCAATACTTAAAATACCTTTAATACGAAGAATATAATGTGTTTTATCGAGTAGAAACTCTTCAAGCCATAGAGATACTTTCTCCATGTCAAATGCTCCAGGTATACTAAAGGTTAGTGTTTGAATTTGGTGTGCATGATTGTTATTTGATGTGGCCAAACTCAGGTTACTAAAATCAATGATCGATTCTTCCGTTTTCTTGGGCTGAAATAAACCGCTATTTAAAATATCTACATCCTCAATTTTACCAAAGGTTGTTTTTTGCACTACAGCAAAAGGATTGATAGAAGCGATCTTCTCCTCCACCTCAATCATTTTCTCTTCCGATATTAAATCTGTTTTGTTTATAATAATTCTTTCGGATTGCGCTATTTGGCTATAAGCTTCTCTAAACTTGGTCACTCTATTTACAAACGATTCTGCATCAACCATGCAAACAACACTATCTAAACTAAAGTATTTTTGAACACGATTACCCGTAAAAGTGCTAATAATTTGTCCTGGATCTGCCATGCCTGTAGCTTCTATAATTACATGGTCGTATTTTGTTTTGGATAGAATAATGCTATTGAGTAAAGTCCCCAGTTCGGTATTTAAAGAGCAACAGATGCAGCCACTGGTTAATTCAAACACCCTATTTTGATCGTTGCCTTTTATTAAACCGCCATCAATATTTACATTACCAGCTTCGTTTTCAATAATTAAAAAGTTAGTATTTGCATTTTGTTGAAGTATCTCATTCAACAAGGTTGTTTTTCCCGCTCCCAAAAAACCAGTAATAATAGTTACTGGCATCACTGCATTCTTATCCATTATTTATTCTTATATTATTGCAACAAGGCTGCAAACTTAAACTAAATGCTATTAGCTTGCAAATAGGCCTAAAAAATCGATTTTAGAAAACGGTTTCTCAATTACAAGAACATCAAAATAGATAAAAAGCATATTTGAACAGTAGCTATTAATATTAGAAATTATTTACCTTAACATCGTATTAACAGCATTAGCGCTTAAGGTCTATTATTTTCGCATTTACATAAACCAATTATCATTTATATGAATAACTTAAGAAATATCATTGCAATTTGCTTATTACTGGTGTCGGGAATCAGCCAGGCACAAGTATCTGATCAACTAACACTTCATCGTACCGATTTTAAAGATATTACAGGAAAAAATACCGTATCCATAACCAGTTATGAGAAAAACGGAACCCAATACGTATATGTGGGTGGTTTTGATGATGTAGATATTTATAGCCTAAACGAAAACGGAGAGCTTGCAAAAGTTGGTATTCAGGAACTTTATAAGAAAAAAGGTCCGGCACGCGGAATGGTGGCAGATCATATTAATGGTACAGATTTCTTATTTATTGCTAACAAATATGGAGATGCCATTGAGGTATTTAAAATTTTAGACAATGGAACTTTGAAACAGGTATTTATGATACATGATACCGAAGAGTTTCATATAGGCGTTGGCATTACCTTACAAGTAGTGCATATGAAAGGAGCATCCTATCTTTTTGCAGGAGGATTAGAAGACACCCCAGGTTTGAGTTGTTTTAAAATACACGACGACGGAAAACTGACTCATGTTCAATCTATGAAGGATACTGAAGCGATTCATACCGACGGAATCATTGGCATGTTTGTGCATAAAATCAATGGTAAAACATTTTTATATACAGGTGGATTTCAAGACAATGGAGTAAGCAGTTTTAGAGTGTACGACAGCGGTAAGTTTAAACATGTCAATAGCATTAGCGATAATACTACGGATAGATATTTAACAGGTGCTTACCCTGTTACAGGTGTTACCTTAGCTGGCAATCATTACGTAATCGTAGGACACAGACATCATAAATATTACAAACGAAAAGGTTTTATTAAACGACCTGACTTTGTGTATCACGGAGATGCGGTAAACGTGTTTAAGATCAACAAAAAAGGAGAACTTATTCCACATTCTATTTTAAAGGATGATGAAAATACCAAACTCGTAGGACAAACCCGTATTGAAATTATTTCATCCAACGATACGGAAGCCATTATTGCTGTAGGAACTCGTGATGATGCTAGCATTCAGCTATGTAAACTCGATGCCGAAGGAATACTTACGCCTATTAATTATTTAGAAACTGGGTATTCTATATATTATGGATTGCGTTCTCTTAAAGTTGGCGAAGACAATTTTCTTGTAGCTGGCTCCAACGACTTTGAAAAAAAGAAAGTAGTTGCTTATAAAGTAGCTCCTGAAAAACTAAATACCCAAGGCAAAGTATTACGACATGTGGTTGGTTTTAAGTTTAAAGAGGATGTGAGTCAGGAGAAAATTGATGCAGCACTGAAGCAATTTGAAAACTTAAAGAATGATATTCCGCAAATAGCAGCAATGGAATGGGGTATTAACAATAGTACTGAAGGATTTAGCAAAGGATTTAAGTATTGTTACACCATCACTTTTAACGATGCAAATGCCAGAGAGAATTACGTTTTTCATAAGGCACATTTAGCGGCAGGTAAAACCTTAGGGCCAATTTTAGATGATGTTTTTGTAGTAGATTATTGGGCAGAGAAGGAATAACTATGGTTGGTTAGTTATAACATTGGTTTTATTTTCGGATAGCATTGGGCAATTTTTAAAACTGATAAAAACTTAATAAGCTAACAAAGATTAGGAAGATAGGATTATCAAAGGGAGTTTAGCTTTCTTGATAGTCCTATTTTTGTTTATAGAGAATGGTATTGATTTTTATACATTGCAAATCGAAATCGTATTTATACAGGTTTAAATGAAAATAATTCTTACATCCATAGGTACCAGAGGTGATATGGAGCCTTTCCTGGCTCTTGGCGAAATCCTTAAAGATAAGGGACATCATATTATTTGTATGTTTCCTGAACAGTTTAGAAATATTGCCGAAGAGTCTGGCTTTGACTTTGCTTCCTTAGGAAAAGAGTTTATTGAAATGCTGGATAGTCCTGCTGGGCAAATTGCCATGGGTGGCGGTAGCTTTGGTTTTAAGAAATTGAGGGCATATATCAAACTTATTTCCATGCAAAATGCGGTCAATAAAAAGATGATATTGATTCAGGAATCCGTTATCGAGCAGGAAAAGCCAGATAGGATTCTGCACAATGGCAAAGTAATATATCCCGTTATATGGAGTAGAAAAAATGTAGGTAAAACAATATTAATAAGCCCAGTTCCCTACCTCCATTATGTGAAGAATCATGCGCATGTTGCTTTCAATGGCAACTATGGTCCATTTTTAAATAAACTCACTTATCGATTGGCGAATTTTGGCTTGGTAAAAACCATTATGGGGTCTGTTAAATGGTTATCATCGTCATCTAAAGTAAAACAACGCGAAATTCAACAAGCTCTATTTAGTAACCGAGCTATTTACACCATTTCTCCTACCCTTTTTCAACGCCCCAATTACTGGAGTAATCATTTACAAGTGCTGGGGTATCACGAAAGAAGTAAAACTACAAATTGGGAACCGAGTAAAGCGTTGGAGGACTTTTTAGGAAAACATCAGAAAATCGTATTTCTTACTTTTGGAAGTATGATTAATACCGCTCCGGCCGAAAAGACAAAAGTTATAATGAATGTGCTGGAGCAAAACAATATTCCAGCTATTATCAACACAGCATCTGGCGGACTTATTGAACCCGCTTCGTATAACAAAGATTTATTTCATTTTGTATCCAACATTCCCTACGATTTTATATTTCCTAAAATGTATGCGGTCATTCATCATGGCGGTTCGGGCACCACACATACTGCCTTAAAATACGGCTGCTCCTCTCTTATTCTTCCGCATATTATTGACCAGTATGTATGGAATAAAATTAATTACGAAAAAGGATCTGGTCCTTTGGGGATTGATGTAAGTAACATTAATGCTAAAAACATACAAGCCAAATTGCTTGATTTACTCAACAACAATAACTATAAGATAAAAGCCCAGGAGTTGGCTATCGAGATGAGCAATGAAGATTTTAAGGAATCAGTACACCAAACCATCATTAACTAATTATTTATTAAAGCTTTAAACCATGAGCATTTTATACAAAGCCTACCAAAATATTAAACAAGGTATTACTTTAGTCATACTAGCTATTATTATTTCGAGTTGCGGCCAATCGAAAGATAAAATTTATGCTTTAGATTTAGCTATTGATAAACCGCCTCATTACGTAAAAATTCGGCCAAGCCAGTTTGCTTCATTATTCAAAGGCAAAGAATTTGCTGATTCACTCGTTGAGGATAGAGCGGCGAGATTGCAAAACCTGGAGAATATACCACATTATGCTTTCCTCCAAGATTCGATGAATTTGTATAATAATATCATCCTTATGCAACCTCCCTATTACAACTTGAACAAACGCTCATTTAAAGAATTAAGGAGTGAATTTAAATATATGCTTAAAGATAGATGGCCAGATTTTAAGGTAGAATATATTGAGGAGTATTTGACCCGAGGAACCTACCCTTATGGTAAAATGAAATTTAAAATCTATAATTGTCAAGTTGAGTTTATTACTACCTACTATTTACTAAATAAGACAAACAAGTCGAAACTGATTATTGTAAATAACAGTGATGCTATAGACTTTGAAGGCATCATTAAAATGGTGGAGTAGGTGCCTGGTAAAATAATGGTATTCCTGCTCCATCAAAGCAGAAACACCTTTTTAACTTACTTCATTTCTTCAATATATGCCAGCATGCTTTGATGTTTTTGCCCTGTTACTTTTTCAAAATCAGATGGAGCGTCAAAGGTTCCGTTTCTAATACCTTCGTATATCCCAGCAATAACACCTCCAAAGAATTCGCCATAAAGGCCTACCCTATCCGCTTCGTAGCCCTCTACACTCATTGCCCTGTATTTTAGCTGCGTTCCATGAACCTTATTGATTGCTTGGGTAAGTTCCAATTGCGTAATAGCCTCTCCAAACAAATTGTAAACGCCTCCGTTTAAGGCATCGTTTTTAATCATATTAACATAGGCTAAGGCTAATTCTTTACGGGTAGTATATCCACACTTGCCCTCTCCTGCTGAGTTACTAATTTCTCCCGCATTAATATACTGGGGAATACAGGCAATATCCGCTTCTACATACAAGCCATTGCGCCCTATCGCATATTCAAGTCCGCTATTGATAATATCCTCTTCTGTTTGTCGATTACTTATAATTACAGCATCGAACTTACATTTACCCGGCTCACCTACAATACTGGTGTACACTACCTTTCGCACTCCATTGGCTTTGGCTCCTTCAATAATATTACGATGTTGTTGAATGCGTTTATCGGGCTCTGCATTACCTGATAGGATAACCACCACTTCAATGCCTTTTAATCCTTCGGCAAAATCTTCCGCTTTATCGTAGTCTCCTTTCCTAATTTCTATATCTAAGTCCTTGGCCTTTTCTGGCGTACGTGCCAAACCTATCACATTTTCCTTTCCAAATGCAGCTTTGGCTTTTGAAATGATACTTCTTCCGAGTTGGCCACTGGCCGAGGTTATTGCTATTTTCATTTGCTTATATTTTTTCTTTAGTAATTTTTTAATTATATCAGACCTGTATTATAATGCAAGGCGGTTTAATACCAAATTTATAAGTGCTCATAACTAAAAACATCAGCTTCATATGATGTGTTCATTAGCCTATTTTTTATTTAAAAGTAAACACCCATATTAATATTAAAACGACGATTCCATCCACTATCTCCACCCACAGATAAGGCCTGAGAATAATTATCTCCTATCCAAGGTTGATTGATGGCAAGCACATAATCTACTAACATATAAATGGGGCCTGTATGCACCATAAATCCTGTTACATTCATGTACGAATCATCAAAACTGGCTTCCGATTTTGCCAAAGCAGAAAAGTCGTTATAAAACTTAATATCATTGAGCAGTGTGTGTCCTACATCTATTTTATACCCTAGTGCAATACTATAACTCACACCCTTTTTGGCCACTTGATAATCCGCTGCAAAGGCACCCATCTCAATATAATCTACTTCAATGGAATCTATGGGCGAGAACTCATAAGTCATCAGCTCTGTTTTTAAATCCCACCTACCTTTTTGGATAACAGCATGCACAGCAGCCGCCCATTTATTACCTGTTTCTTTGGTGATGGAATTGTAAATACCTCCATACTGAGCTGATACACCTAGCTCTGTTGGCATAGACTTGCCCCAGTGGCGTGCTAGCCTACCTGTAAACTGATTTACCTCCTGATTGTTCCCACTAATATCATAGGCATATCGTCGGTTACCTTGACTAAATATATCTTCCGAATTTTTAGCAAAACTCAGTTGAGCTTCCATATTGTCTTTACTATACTCTAACAATCCACCTATATCAGCATCATCTTCGAACCCGATATAATATTGCATATTAAACATGAAGTTATTACTGGTAAAAGGCAATATTCCAAAGGGTGTTCGTGGCATTCCTAACTTTAGTTTAAGATGCTTATTTAAAGGCAATCCTACGTATCCATTCCGCAGCATAAAACCCCCAAACGATTCGGCATAATAACGATTTTCCACGGCAAACTCAATACCGTTAATCTGCCCTTTGGCATTAAAGATGAGTACATCAAAAATGGCTCTTCCACCTGTTTCCTGATGCGTTTTGTCCCAACTATTATTCATGTAGGTATAACGGAAAGCTCCGCCCAACACTAAAGTATCTCCTTGATGCTTATTTTGAGACATAAGTGTGGCTGTACTAAGCAAAATGCTCAGCATTAATAAGGTAATTTTGTTCATGAATTTTTAATGAATCGTTTCTATTTGTCCCTGGCTCATATATATAATTCGGGATGCTAATTTTTTTGCTTCATCATTACTATGCGTTACCATAATAAAGGTGGTATTAAGCTTTTTATGAATGGCTTTAACCAAACTCTGAAGACTAATCCTGGTTTCGGCATCCAAGGCAGAAAATGGCTCGTCCATTAAAACCATTTCGGGATTATGGGCAATGGCTCTTACAATACCTACACGCTGCCGCTGGCCTCCACTTAATTCATCTGGAAATTTAGACAAGAGTTCTGCATCTAAATTAACCAAAGGCAAAAGTTCGTCGATGCGCTTTTTACAGCTGGCCTCATCAAAGCTGTTCAGCTTCATACAATAACACATATTCTGGTATACTGTCAGGTGTGGAAACAAAGCTCCATCCTGAAGTACATACCCCATTTTCCGTCGCAGCTCATGAATTTCCCATTGCTGGATTTCTTTGTCCAGAATTTCTACCTTTCCTTGCTGATGCTTTAGAAGTCCATTCATTAAACGTAATAAGGTAGATTTTCCACAACCACTTTTTCCCGTGAGACATATAAATTCGCCTTTTGCCACGGTAAAAGATAAATTACTCAGCACTTTCTTATCTTCATAGGCAAAGTTAAGCTCCGATAATTCTATGATATTTGATTGAGGCATACTCATGGCTTAAAGTTGTTGGATAAATTGTTTAGCTACTTCTTTAGGTTCTTTATTGGCAAGCTCTACTTCGTAATTCATCTGCATCATCGTTTCGGTATCAATCTTATTATTTAGCTTGCTCAATACTGCTTCAAGCGCAGGATATTCATCCAGCACCTCCTGACGAATTACAATGCCCGCTTCGTAACTCGGAAAATAGTTTAGATCATCCTTTAGTACCTTTAGCTCATTCGCCACAATTTTGGCATCGGTAGTAAAAGCATCAATGGCATTTACTTTACCCTGAAGCATTGCATTATATCTTAGGTTAATATCCATCTCATGAATGGATGCAAACTTAAATCCGTAGGTATCTACTAATCCCTGATAACCATCAATACGTTCAAAAAAATCGAACTCGGCACCAAACTCAAAAAACTGGCTATTTAAAGCTAAATCGGAACATGAGCTCATATTGAATTTACTGGCCATACTATCATGAATAGCTAAGGCATAGGTATTATTAAAACCCAATAAACCCATCCAGTGTAGTTTATAGTTTTTTTGATATAGTGCTTGAATAGCCTGAATATCCACTTGCTTATCGGCTGGCAATTTCTCTTTTAATACACTCATCCATCCGGTACCTGTGTATTCTACATACATATCCAACTCACCTTTTAATAGTGCTGGATGAATATTTGTTGTTCCTCCACCAATACCAAACTTGCGAATCACCTTTAAGTCGGTTTCTTTTTCTATCAGCTGAGCCATTATCTCACCCAAAATAAATTGCTCGCTGGTGGGTTTCGACGCTACTGTAACGGTATGAGTATGGCTGGATTGAAAGGGGTTTATATAAAACACCGCCAAACCAATAACTAATGCCAGTGCAGCTACATTAATTTGCACTGCAATGCGTTGCTTTGGAGCAGCATTTTTACTTACCACACGAACCAAACGATGCTCAAAAACACCTACCCAACGATCCATTAAAATAGCCAGAATAGATATACCTAAAGAACCTGCTACAATCATAGCAGTGTTCATGGTATTTAATCCTCTAAAAATAGCTTGCCCTAAACCTCCTGCACCAATTAAAGCCGCCAAACCTGTTAAAGCAACCAGCATAACGGTAGTTACCCGCAAGCCTGCAATAATAGATGGTAGGGCCAACGGAAAATATACATCTCTGAAAATTTGATATCGGGTAGCACCCATACCTTGAGCTGCCTCAACAACATCGGCACGCACCTCGCTTAAACCAGTATAGGTATTACGCACCATAGGTAACAAGCCATATAACACCAATACGATAAGTGCATTTTTTAAACCGATGCCCACCAAGGGTATTAATAAACCAAACATGGCAATGGATGGTATGGTATACAAAAAGTTAACTAGCGAAAGCACAAAACCTCGCGTTTTTGAAGAATAAAATACCCATATACCTAAGGATATTCCAACTATTGCAGTAATAGTTAATGCACCTGAGGCAATAAGAATATGCTCGGCCAGCAACTGTAAAAAGTAATCTTTTCGTTCTAGTATTTCCATCAATAAGGGTTTGTAAAGCTCTGTGACAGCTTAGTACATGGTATTGGGATTGGCTGATTTTGCAGGTATTTGCTGAATGGAGTCCCAGTGTTCGCAAATCTTTCCTTTGTCATCAAACCTAAAAAAATCCATGGTCACATATTGGTCGTTACTGGGCCATATTTGATGTGAATGCAATGCCACCAAATCTCCTTCCGCAATGCATCTTACAAATTCTATCGACTTTTTAGGATATTCGGTTTGCATACGTTCAAAGTAATCGATAAACCCTTGGGTTCCGTTAGCTACATCGGGGTTATGCTGAATATATTCACTTCCTACATACTTATCCACTGCACCTTGAGGGTTTCCCTCGTAGGCCATTTTATAAAATGCGATGGCATTTTGTTTGTTACTTTCTAAATTCATGGATGCGGTCTTAAATTTTAATACGGTTCAAAAGTAGATATACCCAAGTTAGGAATAAAGGTAAAATTATGCCAAACAATGGTAAATTTATAACCGTATTAACCTTTGCCATACTTTTCCCAAAGTTTAAAACTTTGGGAAAAATTAATAGACTAACTTTTATACATCTAGAGGAAAACGATGATTATATAGTAAAATTTTAATAGCCATTAAACCTATCGAGTATTAGAATCTTATCACAATAAGGCCATAGTGCCGAAGGAAAATATTCCTATACTCCTGCCTCTTGTGGGAGTTTCTTTTTTAGAAGCGAAGCATTAATTAATCCACTAATTCATAAACATCATTAATAAAACAACAAGCACAGCTATAATAAATATTTACAGCTAATCTTCTTAAATGCGTTCCATCCAATTCTAATATATCATCTTGATAATACTTAACAAATACTTTTTTCATCGCTTTATACACTGCATCTTTGTATATACTTTCCTTTAATCTTTGCTCATACAATTCCCAAAAGAAAGGAGGGTATTCCTCTCTGCATTCTGCAGGTAAGCTTTCTAATTCTTTCTGAAGTTTTAATTCCGCTTCTTGCTTAGTTTGTGGTTTTGGTACTGTGCTTTCTTCTTTATTCTCTTTATTATTTTTTTGTGCCCATAAGGCATAATCAAAACATTCAAACACTTCTTGCGTAGCTTCTTCTGTCAATTTTAAAAGCGGTTCTTTTAATATGTTTAATCGATTTTTAAGTTCTAAATGGTTATTTACGGCCAAATCGAAAAGCTCCTTCGACATTTCATTTCTATAAAGCCCCGCTATTCTTTCGGCTTCCCTAAACCTATCATCTATTCTTTTATATTTCCAGTAAAACTCTTCTAATCCCATAGTTTGTTTATTTTGATTGATTGCCAATACAAAAAGTATATTGAGATACAATATTG
>NZ_LXYE02000030.1 GCF_001659685.2 Labilibacter marinus | reverse complement strand
AAAGTAAATCGTTTAGGACGCTATTGATTGAGATAAAACCTTTTTTATAGTTTCTTTCCTAAAACCGCCACTCCAATCCTCCAAACATATTAAATGGCAAGCCTGGATAATAATATCGAGGTAGGCTATTACCAAAAGCCTTAGCATTAACCAATACCATAGACGCGTAATGCGTATTGAACAAGTTATCTGCCCCCAAGTATATATTCCACTCCATTTTTTTGGCTTGAATACCATAAGCTATTTTAGCATTAGTTTTATGATAGGATTGGTATTGTTTGGTGTTGGCATCATTTAAATATTGTTTTCCGTAATATTTATGTCCCAAATAATAACTGAATGACTTATAAGAACCATTAATATCTATACTCCAATTAGATGCAGGAATACCTGGCAAATGTTTTCCATCATAGCTAACTCCGTTATCCACAAACTCATTAAACTTATTTTCTGATATAAAATAGGCTAAAGTAAAAACCAGGTCATGAGGATCATTAAATGAGGTAAGCTTGTAGCTCATACTGGTCTCCATACCTTTATGAGTGGTTTTCCCCGCATTTTTTCCGTAAAACTGGTCGTCCGCATCTCGTTCTGTAACCAATAGGTTATTCATCTTCATCAAATAAAAAGTAACATCGCCAAATAAACGTCGCCCTATATTACTTAAGCGAAAGCCTGCTTCATAGTTCCATCCTTCTTCTGGTTTAATAGTGGGGTTAAAAGAACCATCGGGTAATTGCGCTTCTTCCAACGAAGGTGCCGAAAAGCCATGCCCTGCAGAGGCATATACATTGGTGCGCTCACTTAGTTTGTAATTAAGCCCTAAGCGCGGCGACCAAACAGGTGAATACTGATAAGAAAACCCTTCATCTAATAACTTGTAGCCTGTCTGGTTATAATTGAGTGCCACATTAACCCTCAAACCATTTACAGGATTTACATGAGCCATCCCAAAAATATTGTAGTAATATCGATGATGTTCGGCGCTTGATAACTGTTCACCTATGTTATCTGCTTTTACAGCATACAAATGCTGGTTGTTGTTCTCCAACATTAGTTCGGCTCCAACAGTCGTGCTCACCCTGCAGATACTCGATTCTAAACGGTTTCTTAAACCCCAGCTATATTTATCCTCCTTTAACTGATTAAAAGGTCGCAACTCATCTAAATTAGAAAGCTTGCCGAAAACGCTTAAGGTATTAGACGATTGATTACCTAGCGGAGATATCAAACCTATGCTAGCCATATGTCTGCCTCCTTTTTCATAGCCTCCAATATTTTCCCACGACGAAGCCGCTTTATGCGGATTATCATTAAAATCGATACTATCTAAAGAGCTCGGTATTTCACCATTGAGGTAACGATAGTTGTATAGAAACCGCAAGTAATGATGTCCTATTTTACGCTCTCCTTTAAAGGTAGAGTTATACCTTTTATAATTGGCGTTATCGCGATACCCATCCGATAATAATGCGCCTCCTGTCCAGCTGTATCTACCGTTTTTCGTCCCTCGCCAATTTACCTGTGCATGCTGCGAAAAAGTATTATAACTGCCGTACTCGCTCTTTAAATGAACACCAGATACTATGTTGTTATTGTTCCATGGACTGATTAAAATAGCTCCGCCCATACCAGCTCCATATAAGGCAGAAGCCGACCCTTTTATCACCTGTAGACTAGTCATATCATTGAGTCCAATATCTTCAATGGATGTAGCGCCATCGCCATCCGTTAAAGGCATCTCACCCCAATAAGCTTTAATACGATTGGTTTGATATGGCGTTCGGGAACCTATGCCACGTATGGTAATGCGATTGGTACTCATGGTTCCTTGCTGCATCATCACTCCTGGCACAGTATTTAATTGTTCTTGCAGATTATAAGCATTGCCTTGCTTCAACTGACTACCACTTAAACGTGTATATCCACCCGACCAGTTTTCCTTAGCCATAATTCGAATAGGTGATTGTACTGTAACCTCTGAAATAAAGCGATGGTTTAAAGTTGGAACCGTATCGTTGGAGATGATAGCAATAGAATCATTTTTTGTTTGAGCCAACAAACCATAATTAATAAACAATAAGAGAGCTAATAGTTGAATTCGATTCATTTACAAAACGTTAAACGCGGCCAGTAACAATATGACCGAGTATAGTTTCCGACGCAAATTTATTCAGTATTGATAACACATTTTGTAATGCGTCGGGATAATTTACAATTCCTAATTCCCAGCCCTACAGACTGGGCTATTGCCTATTGACTAATACCTGATGACCATTGACTGATGACTAATTCATCGGAACCAACTTTAATATCTTACCTGGTTTTTCAATGGCTACATATATATACCCATCCGGACTCATCTCCACATTTCGAACACGTCCAATTCCTTGCAGTAATTTTTCTTCATGAGCCACTGCTTCTCCATTAAGTACAACACGGTGTAAATATTCAAATCGCAATGAACCTGTTAAAATATTATTTTCCCAGTTAGGATATCGATCTCCTTTAACAAAAGTCATCCCGCAAGGGGCAATAGAAGGAACCCAATAGGTAATCGGTTGCTCCATGCCTGCCTTGGCCGTATCGTTGGTAAAAGTGGTTCCGTTATAATTAATACCAAAGGAAATAACTGGCCATCCGTAATTTTTGGCAGGACTAATTAGGTTTATTTCGTCACCTCCTTTAGGCCCGTGCTCATCCGTCCATATTCTTCCGGTTACTGGGTGCATGCAAACACCTTGCGGATTACGATGACCGTAGGAATAAATTGTAGGCATGGCATTCTCATGAAGCACAAATGGATTATCCTCAGGAATACTTCCATCATCATTAATACGATGAATTTTGCCACAATGATTATCTAAGGCTTGAGGATTTCTATCCCGATTCCCTCTATCTCCTACTGAAAAATATAGATAACCTTGCTGATCAAATTCCAACTTACATCCCCAATGATGGCGTTTATTCGTTTCAGGCATCGCTTTAAATATACGTTGCTTATCAACCAACTGATTACCTTGCAAACGAGCTCTCATAATAGCCGTATTGCCTATCTTGTTATTTTGCTCATTGGGTGATGAATAAGCAAAGTACAACCATCCATTTTGTTTGTACTGCGGATGTAATTCTAAATCGAGTAAACCTCCCTGTCCACCTGCTTTAATAGGTGGCAATCCGTTTACTTGTTGCAGTTTTTTATCTTTTGTAAAACGATATAACTCACCTTTTCGTTCAGCAATTAACAAATCACCATTAGGTAAAAACTCCAATCCCCAAGGCACTTCTAATCCTGAAACTACTGTATCTACTTTAAACTTTTGGCTTTCGCTGATAACAATACCATCTTGGCTATTCACTGTTTCATCATCCAGTAAAGGTACCATGGTAGATAATCCTAAGATGTAATCTGTTAAAACATAAATAGCCGAATCACTTAATCCATCCGAAAATGAAGGCATCCCATGAGCCACTCTCCCATGCTTTATACTATTAAAAAGATCGTCTTTTTCATTTCCCCACAACCACTTTCTATCTACAAAAGATGATTTTTTATCGTTATGGCAGCCTAAACAATAGTTATTAAAAGTCTTTTCAACTTCAGTGAGTTCTTTCACTTCTTCATTATTGTTGGTTTGTTTGCACGCAACTAAAGAAGGAATAAAAGCAATTAGGATGATGATAAAAGTATGTTTCATGTGTTTAAATTTTCTTTCAATGGTCAAATGGAACTCGCCAAATTTTAAACATTTCTCTATGGTGAGAATCTATTTTCATGGCTCATTTCATGATAGATAATATTGCAGTTTTCATTTTAATGAACAGTTTATTCGCTACAGTGTTCTGAAAAGTTATGAATTGCCTTCCTTAAATTCAAATTTTCTTTTAGTCAACTAAAAAAAACAATTTAAATTGCAAAGGTTAAACTGCACCTGGATATACCAAAAGAGGCCATCTCAAACGAGACAGCCTCCAGTATTTTTTAATCAGGAATTAACTACTCTGTTAATTCTGAAATCATTATTTCTCCTAAATCTTTTACCACCCCTTCAACTACATCAATATCTTCAATCTCTTTTTTCTGATATCCTTCAACTGGTCGAATATCTAGTTTATAAGTTCCCTCAGGTAAAGCACGTATTAAAAATTCACCTGAAGCAGTATCGGCAAATGTTGCAAAAGTATCGTTAACAGCAGTAATAGCCATTACATAAGGTTTAGACTCTTTAGGATTAACGATTCCTTGTATTGCACCAGATGTAGCTTCTGTAAAAGTTCTGATTACCGGTTTTAGAGAGTAAGTACCATTCCCTTTTTTTACAACAGAACGACCTGCATCAAAATCAATCCATAACCTGTAAGTTAATCCAGCAACAAGGTCAGCATGAATGTTTAATTTTAATCCTGATTGCTGGGCAGAAGGAGTTTTAAGATCATGGTACTGTCCATCAACTTTAACTTTATTATTATCTCCAAGAATCAAACGCATTTGCGATACTTTTCCGGCTGGAAGTTCCTGTTCTGCTAAAAGTGTATCTACACCATTTGTAAAATCTAACAAATTATAGATACCTGTTTCAACATCATCTAACGTCATCCAGCCTTCATCCTCATCTTCATCGTTTACATTAATTTTAACGCCTTGAATATCGATAAGTACTTCTTCATAAGCAGCGGGTGCATCTGTAAGCCTGATACTCAACTTTGCTAACTTCTCATCATCATCATTATTATTACAAGATGCTACTGTTAATAATAATGCCATTAAAATCGCTCCTAATCTAATCTTCTTCATATCAAATAATTTTTATGTGTTGTGTGATAAAGCAAATATACAAACTATGGTTGGTTCTTTATAAAGAAACTTTCTAAACCAAAAGCTACAATAATACCAACTGAGTAACAAAGCAGGTCTGTCCATAAAAAGCCATGACCTAAAACCAAGGCAAACAACTTAATATCTCTGATCTGATTTATCCAATCGGCCTGATACAGCTGAGAAAATTCTATCATAAAGGAGAATATGAAAGTTGCTAAAAGTATTTTTTTCAAGGGTGCTTTATACAAAACAATGGTAAATAAGTAAAACACCATAAATGCCCAAATTACATCGCCAATATACGCATCGATAAATGGTGGAAGTACTATTAGATTTGAGCGAGATAATAAACCCAATAAAACAGAAAGTATCAGTAGTAATATTCTTCGTAATAGCATTGCTCAAATATAAAACAAAAAAAGAGAGGCATTACCCCTCTTTCATTTCTCCAAGTATTACGATGTTAGTATACCCCCTCTGCATTCTCATTCACTACTGGAGCAAGCTCTACCGTAAAATGTCTTAAAATAGGCGCTTCATTTATTATATGATAGCCTGTTTTTATTTCTTTTCTTCTATCAAAAACATTTTTTAAAGCCACTGCTATTACATCCATATGGTTATTGGTGTATACCCTTCGCGGAATAGCTAGGCGCAAAAGTTCTAATTTAGGATAGCGGTTTTCTCTTGTTACAGGATCTCTATCGGCCAATAAGGTTCCAATCTCTACGCCTCGCACTCCGGCTTCAATATACAACTCAACAGCGAGTGTTTGAGCCACAAATTGATCTACGGGTAATTGAGGTAAAAATCGTTTCGCATCCACAAAAATGGCATGACCGCCAAATGGTTCCTGAACAGGAATACCAAATTCTTTTAGTTTACTACCTAAATACTCTACTTGCTTTATACGTGTTTCTAAATAATCAAATTCAGTTCCTTCATCTAAACCTTGTGCTAAAGCATTCATATCGCGTCCCGACATACCTCCGTACGTAATATAACCTTCGTAAATAATATTAAACTGAGCTGCTTTCTTAAATAATTCCTCATCACGTAAAGCAATAAAGCCTCCCATATTTACAATAGCATCTTTTTTACTACTCATGGTCATTCCATCGGCATACGAATACATTTCTGCAACTATTTCTTTGATGGTTTTATCTGCATATCCTTCTTCACGAGTTTTAATGAAATAAGCATTCTCTGCAAATCGCGCTGAGTCAAAAAATACTTTAATACCATATTTTTTACTCAACTCATATACTTCACGTAGGTTTTCCATGGATACAGGTTGCCCTCCAGAAGAATTGCAAGTAACCGTAACAATGGTGACTGGTATCTGCTCAGCAGGATACTTTAGGTAAATCGATTCAAGTTTATTTAAATCAATATTTCCTTTAAATGGGTGATGAATAGTCGTGTCAAAAGCCTCATCAATGGTGCAGTCAATCGCTTCCGCTTTTCTAAATTCAATATGTCCTTTGGTGGTATCAAAGTGGGTATTTCCAGGAACTACGTCACCTTCCTTAATTAAAGCTGAAAACAATACATTTTCTGCAGCTCTACCTTGATGCGTAGGCAAAAAGTAATCAAAACCTAAAATAGTTTTAATAGCTTGTTTCATGTTGTAATACGATGAAGCTCCTGCATAACTCTCGTCGCCTAACATCATGCTCGCCCACTGACGGTCGCTCATGGCTCCAGTACCGCTATCGGTTAATAAATCAATAAAAACCTGGTTACTTTTTAAATTAAATAAATTGTAGTTGGCTTTTTTAATCCAACGTTCGCGTTCTTCTTTAGTACTTCTTCTGATGGGTTCAACCATCTTAATTTTATATGATTCTGCAAATGGTAAGTTCATAATTGTATATGATGCATTTAAGCAACCAAGGAAAAATATACTATTTATCCCAATGGTTATTTAAACAAATTTAAAATAGAGATGCTTAGAAAAAGTTAATCTCAAAAATCTTAAAAACGATACTTGTTAGTCGAATGACTTTTAAATGCAGAATGAATCCCTGTTCTTAATATTAAGAAAGAGTAATAAAGGGACTATGTATAATATGAGTTGCTTGTTATGCATGTTTTATATCTACGATACAAAGTTAATAAAGGTTTATCTATTTTAAACTAAAACCTCTCTCTTAATTAAGATGAATATATCACAAACAAGCGAATACTTAAACTATTGAATCTAATATTCTAAATAAATCCTTTCTAAATAATACATTAATGTAACCTACAAGAATTATCTACGAATACCCGTGTTATACTTAAACAACCTATTTATAAAAAGATGAAGAAGAAATTGATTGCCGCAATTTTGGTTTTAATGACCATTTCACTTAGCGGTCAGCAATCAATGTTTAAAGCACTGTTTATGTTTAACTTTGCTAAATACATTGAATGGCCCAAACAAGATTCAAAACAAGAGTTTGTTATTGGTGTATACGGTAACGACGATATCGTTCCTGAGCTAAAGAAACTAGCTGCCGCCAGAAAAATTAACAACAAAAAAATTGTTGTAAAAACGGTTAAAAATCCTTCTGAAGTTCCTGACGCAAGCCTGTTTTATGTACCTCACTCAAGCTCAGGTAATATTGAGAAAGTTACTTCATTTTTTGCAGGTAAACCAACATTAATAGTGAGTGACAAAGCCGACCTTTGCCAAAAAGGAGCAGGTATCAACTATGTTATGCAAGATGGAAAAATGAAATATGAAGTCTGCAAAAGAAACTTGACTTCTCATCAATTAAATGTAGATCCAAAACTTATTTCATTAGGAATAGAAATTAAATAAGACCACAACCATGTTATTAAAAAAATATATTCTACTATTCTTTTCTATAGTACTTTGTGCCTCATTATTTGCACAAGAAACTAAAAAAGACGTTAAGCAACTAAGCAAAAACGATGTGCTTGAAATGACCATTGAAGAGCTATCGTTTTACGATCTAGAAGAACTTACCACATTAATGGATCTAGTTGGTGCATCCAGCTTAGATGAGTTATATGAATTACTATTAAACAAAGATGTTACCTCAGCCTCTAAATCGGCAGAAAGCATATTTGACTCTCCGCTTTCAACAACGGTGTTAAGCCACGATCAAATTATTGCCTCTGGAGCAACTTGTTTTGAAGAGGCCTTAAGGATGGTACCTGGAGTAATTGTTCGAGAAAAAACCAATGGAAATTTTGATGTACACATAAGGGGTAATGATAATCTTCCTGGCAAAAACATGATGTTATATTCTGAAAATTCTCAGACTCTTGTAATGATAAATGGTCGTCCTGTATTTAATTACTCGCATGGAGGAACACTCTGGGAATCATTACCTGTTAGCTTTGAAGATGTAGACCGAATAGAAGTTGTTCGAGGCCCTTCAAGTGCACTATATGGACCAAATGCGGTTTCTGGTGTTATTAATATTATTACAGCTGACATTACTTCAGAAACACCACTTGTATCAGGAAACTTCCAAGGAGGAAGTCTGTCTACGTATATTGGAGACATTGCTTTCAGAAAACAAATTAACAACAAACTAGGTTTTGGCATAACTGGAAATTATGAAACCAGAAAACGTGAAAATGACGAAATTTATGTATACAATGGTCTGAATAGTTCTGGAGAAAAAAAATATCTACTTAACGGTAATGCAGTTGGAAACGATTACTATAGTTTAGATGAAATCAGAAATTTATACGTAGTTGATAAAAACAATACCTACAAAGTATTTCCAGAAAAAGGTGAATCGGGCCAATTCGAGAATGGTGAAGATATCACTATTTTTGGACCAGATAAAGTATTTGCTCACCCAGAAATGTCAAAGGAACGTTATGCTATCAATGGCTATATAGAGTATACCCCAAATAAAGAAACAAGCATTAATCTTAGTACTGGATATCAAAATTCAGATGTTCTTACATCTACTATGGGAGATATGCCAACTCCGTATTCAGGAAAAGAATCTACAACAAGTTATATTGATCTTAGAGCTACTATAAAAGATTTTAGCTTTCAAGCGAATTACAATGGTGGAGCAATAGACTTTATGGCTGGTAACGAAGGGTTTAAGTTAGATTTAAAACAATATAATGCTACAGCAGAGTATAATCTTAAGCTAAATAAAATAGATATTCGTCCTGGCTTAAACTACCAACACATATCTTACGATGACTCTCCATACATTCTATCTATGGGCAGAGGTTACCTTAACGGTAAAAAAGATATTGAGATTATGGCAGGAAGTATTCGATTAGATTACAAACCTACAGATAAGCTTAGGTTAATATCTGCGTTAAGAACAGAGAAGTACAACTATCCAAATGAATTCTATACATCGTGGCAGTTTGTAGGTTCTTACAAAGCAAACGATAATAACCTTTTCCGTATTGTATATTCACGAGCAAACCAATCATCCTTTTTAGTGAATGCTCACTCAAATTACACATGGAATCTAGTAAACCGTTCGTCTCCAAAAGTAATGCAGTTTAACGGAAACAAAGAGTATGATTTATTAACCACTGATATGATAGAGTTAGGTTATCGTATGCGCCCAACTAAAAGTGTATTAATAGATATTGAAGCTTTCTATAATACGTCTAATAACTTTGGAGCTTTAATGCCAAGCCAAACTTCATTAGCTGTTTTCAACCCATTAGATGTAATCCAACAAGTTGGCCTTCCTGATGTTAATGCTCATGTTACCATGGAGTATCAAAATACAGAGGTAACATCTAAACAAAAAGGCGTTTCTGTATCGATTGATTGGGTTGTCTCAGAAAAATTAATTGCTAACGGACATTTTACGCTTCAACAAACTAATCTAGATAATTACAATCCTAATAGTAGAGATGAAGTAATTACCTATCAGGCAGGTTCTTTATCGATGGATCCTGAATTAAAAAACCAAATAGGAATTGCATTAAGTGAATTTGGAGCAGGTGTAATGGGTGGAACTATTGATCCTTCAGAAGTACCTTACGTTATAGCAAGCACCACTGCTGCCTACCCTGATAACACTCAAGAAGACAACTACGAACATAAAGCCACCCCTAGTTACTTTGGTGGTTTCTCTTTGACCTATCGACCAATTAAAAAGCTTGAAATATTTCCACAGGCCTATTTCTATGGTGATCAAACTTTCGAGAATCAATATGGTACTATTGACATAGACAGTAAATTTCTGTTAAATGCAAAAGTTTCCTATAAAGCGACAGAGAATTTAACCCTGTTTTTAAACGGACGTAACATCCTTAATAATAGATCTGTTGAGTTTGCCTATATGGACGAAACTCCTGCAATGGTTCTTGTTGGTTTGAATTTTAAATTATAAAAAGTAGATATTTAATCATAAGGGTAGATAAATAATTATCTGCCCTTTTTTATTGCCTCAAACCAAATAGTTACATAATATTTTAACTTGAAAATTAATTAAATTTCTTATTTTTCATATCCTCCACTAAAGAAGAGTATAATCCACAAATACCTGATAAAACGAACCTTACATGAGCCAATATTCAATACTTTTGAATATTGGTCAAATTAATTCGAAAAAGAATAGTGACTTTCGTAACAATTCTATGATAATTACGAATAATGGGTCTTTTAACTTATACTTTATACTATGTTCAAAAAAGGCTCAATTATACTGGTATTGCTTTTGTTTACGCTATCAGTACCCGGGCAACAATCGATGTTTAAAGCTCTATTTATGTTTAATTTTGCAAAATACATTGAATGGCCTACTTCATCCAACCAAACCGAATTCGTGATTGGTATTTATGGCAATGACGATATTACACCTGAATTAAAAAAATTAGCTGCGGCACGTAAAATCAACAGTAAAAGCATTGTTGTAGTAAACGTAAAGAATCCATCTGAGGCAGCAAACGCAAACATCTTTTACATTCCATCTTCGAAGTCTGGTGATATTGAAAAAGTCACGTCTTTTTTCAAAGGAAAATCAACATTAATTGTAACCGACAAGAATGGCTTATGTAGCAAAGGTGCTAGCATTAATTACGTGACTCAAGATGGAAAAATGAAATTTGAAATCAGCAAAACCAACATTACAAAACATAACCTAAAGGTTGATTCTAAACTAATTTCTTTAGGTATTGAAACCAAATAACCAGATACTATGAAAATCAAAGCACTTATAACACTTTTTATAATGATGTGTATAACATCATCATTATTGGCACAACAAAAAAAAGACGTTAATTCAATTACTAAAGCAGAGGTACTAGAAATGACCATTGAAGAATTGTCAGCCTATGATCTTGAAGAGGTAATGAAATTAATGGATATAACTGGAGCGTCATCATTAGAAGAACTATATGAACTATTGTTGAATAAAGATGTAACTTCTGCTTCAAAATCAGAAGAAAGTTTATTCGACTCTCCGCTTTCTACAACTGTATTAAAGCAAGAGCAAATTATAGCATCAGGAGCAACTTCAATTGAAGAAGCACTTCGTTTGGTACCTGGCTTAATCGTACGCGAAAAAACCAACGGTACCTACGATGTACATATTCGAGGAAACGATAACATACCTGGAAAAAACATGTTGTTATATTCCGAAAATTCTAACACTCTTGTGATGATTGATGGACGTCCGGTTTTCAATTATTCGCATGGCGCTACATTATGGGAAACATTACCAATAAGCTTCGTTGATATTGAACAAATAGAAGTTGTACGTGGCCCCTCAAGTGCTCTTTATGGCCCTAATGCCGTAACTGGTGTCATCAATATCTTAACAAAAAAGACTAATTCCTCTTCACCACTCGTTTCGGCTAATCTGCAAGGAGGTAGCTTAAACACTTACATTGGAGATCTTGCCTTTAGAAAATCGTTTAACGAAAAACTTAATATTGGATTAACTGGAAACTATGAAATTAGAGATCGCGAAAAAGAGGAGCTCTATGTTTACAATGGAGGTAGCAGTCCTGAAGACTTTAATTACTGGTTAGATGGAGATGATAAAGCAGTTGGCAGTGATTATTACACTACTGAACAAATGAGTCGTTTACAACTACTAAATCCATATACCCGAAATGAACCATTATTAAATCCTAAGGACGGAAAACCATATTATTTGTGGCCAGCGGAAGGAACAAATGAATATGCTATATATGATACCTATAGTACTTATCCGAACCCAGAACTTTCTAAAAAGAAAATGGGTGTTAATGCTTATGTAAGTTTTAATCCGAATAAAACTACTACAATAGATTTATCAGGAGGTTATCAATATTCGGATGTAATGACTTCTACTATGTGTGATATGCCTTCATCATATGGACGAAAAGATTCTAAAACTGGCTATGCCGATTTAAACATAAAAATTAAAGATTTTAGTTTCCAAACCAATTATAATGGAGGAACTACAAACTACGCTATCGGCAATGAGGGGTTTGAATTAGACTTACAACAATTTACTAGTCAAGCAGAATACAACCTTAAACTTGAGAAAATTAGCATCCGTCCAGGAGTTAGTTTTCAATCTATGTCTTACGACGATTCAAAACACCTAACAGAACTTGGACGAGGATATCTAAACTCAAAACAAACTGTTAACATAGCGGCAGGAAGTTTACGCCTTGATTATAAACCTACTGAAAAGCTAAGGTTAGTTGCTGCACTGCGAGCTGAAAAGTATAATAACCCAAGTGATGTATACGGATCGTGGCAGTTTGTGGGATCGTATAAGATTAATGAGAATAATATTTTTAGAGCTGTATATTCCAGAGCAAATCAATCAGCATTTTTAGTTAATACTTATTCAAATTACTCTTGGAACGTAGTTAATCGACCATACCCTAATGTAATTCATTTTGATGGAGATAAAGATCACCAATTAAAAACAATGGACATGTTTGAAATTGGTTATAGAATTCGCCCATCTAAGAATGTATTAATCGATATCGAAGGTTTTTATAATATAACAGAGAATGGCGGAGCATTAATGCCTGATTACACATCAGCTACTTTTTATAACGTTGTTGATGCAGCAATAGACATTGCCGACAATGGTCAATTCGATACAAATGCACCAGTTGCTATTCCAGATTCCATTCACATGACTTACTTAAATATGCCACTTAAATCAAAGCAATTAGGGGCAAGTGTAAATGTTGATTGGGTAATTTCTGAAAAGCTGGTTGCTAATGCTCATATTACAGTACAACAAACTAAACTGGACAATTACTTAGCATATAGCCGAGATGATATAATAGAGTATCAAGTAGGTAAAGCTGTTGAACAAACTATAGGACTAGCATTGCACGAAATGGGACAAGGAGGAACAGTTAACCCTGTTCAAACTATTTCATCTAGCGAATATCCTACAGACTTTAATAACGATTACAAACACGAATCAACTCCAAGCTATTTTGGAGGTTTGTCTTTAACATATCGACCAATAAAAAAACTAGAGATTTTCCCTCAGTCATACTTTTATGGAGCTCAAAAGTTTGAAAATCAATACGGAGATGTAAATATTGATAGTAAGTTTTTACTAAATGCAAAAGTATCTTATAAAGCAAATGATAAATTAACCTTGTTTTTAAACGGACGAAATATTTTAAACAATAAGACTGTTGAATTTGCATACATGGACAATACACCAACTTTAGTTTTGGTTGGATTTAACTTTAAGTTATAGTAGAAAAATAAATATTTGTGGGCGAGATATAGTTCTCGCCCATTTTAGCTCAATTTTAATCGCATTTAAACATACGTTTACCGCAGCTTAAGTGCACTTAATCAAAATATATAAATTATTTGAGTGTACCTACACCTCACCAAGCCCCTCCCCTCAAAAAGCCTTACGTACTAATATTCTGCACTTTACACACCACCCTCATTTTAATCACAAAATCAACAAGCTTTTTCCACATTTATACTAAGCGTTATCTCGTAACCATTTTATAGCTAAATTCGAATACGTAGCTTGTAAACTTTAACTTTTTAACTATGCTTAAAAAAGGATTTATTTTACTGGTGTTGGTTTTTATGACTATATCAGTACCCGGACAGCAGTCAATGTTTAAGGCATTGTTCATGTTTAACTTCGCCAAATACATTGAATGGCCTGCATCTTCCAACCAAACCGAATTCGTTATAGGAGTATACGGTAACGACGAAATTATTACCGAACTCAAAAAATTAGCGGCAGCACGAAAAATTAATAACAAGAGCATTGTTGTTAAAAGTGTCAAAAGTCCTTCGGAAGCAGGTAATGCCCATATCTTTTATATTCCTCCTTCAAAATCAGGTGAAATAGATAAAGTCACTTCTTTTTTCACAGGAAAATCAACCTTAATTGTTTCAGATAAAGATGGCCTTTGTAAAAAAGGAGCTGGCATCAACTATGTGATGCAAGGTGGAAAAATGAAATTTGAAGTAAATAAGGCAAACATTATAAAGCAAAAATTAAAAGTTGACCCTAAACTTATTTCATTGGGTATTGAAATTAAATAAACCAGACTACTATGAAACTAAGAAATATAATTACAATATTACTGATGATGATATTTACATCATCATTGTTAGCGCAAGAGAAAAAAGATGTTAGCAAAATAACCAAAGGGGAAGTTTTGCAAATGACTATTGAAGAACTATCTGCATACGACTTAGAAGAAGTGATGAAATTAATGGACATTGCTGGAGCCTCATCTTTAGAAGAATTATACGAACTGCTTTTAAATAAAGATGTTACTTCTGCATCTAAATCAGAAGAAAGCTTATTCGACTCTCCCCTATCAACAACGGTACTGAGTAGCACTGAGATTAAAGCATCAGGAGCAACATCTATTGAAGAAGCTCTAAGGTTGGTTCCAGGTATTATTGTTCGCGAAAAATCAAATGGTAATTACGATGTACAAATTAGAGGTGGGCAAAATATGCCCATGAATAACATGCTTATTTATGCTGAAAACACAACTACATTGGTAATGATAGATGGCAGACCCGTATTTAATTATGGAATGGGCGGTATTCTTTGGGAAACCATGCCTGTTAGCCTTGGTGAATTAGATAGAATTGAGGTTGTAAGAGGTCCATCTAGCGCATTATACGGCCCTAATGCAGTAAACGGTGTAATCAATCTAATAACAAAAGATATCGATAAAGATACACCATTAGTATCTGCTAATTTTCAAGGAGGTTCACTTTCCACCTACATTGGAGACTTTAGTGTAGCCCAACAATTGAACGAAAAGTTTTCGGCTGGAATTTCTGGCTCACTGGAAAAAAGAAACAGGAACACTGATGAGATTTACGCTATATATGCGGATGAATTTATGTCTGTAGATAAATATGACCAGTTAAATACTTCACAAGCTTGGAGTAATGATGATATTTATAAAATGATGGATGAATCAGAAATTGCCAAAGATAAAATGGGTGTAAATGCATACCTAGATTATGTGGCAAATGAAAACTTATCATTTAATGTAAGTGGAGGTTATTTAGAATCTCAAGCCAATACTTCAACTATTGGAGATAACCCAACGCCATATAACATTCGAAGCTCTGAAGGTTATTTTCTGAACTTAATTGGTAACATATATGGGTTCAACCTACAAACTAGCTTGAATAATGTAGAGCAAGATTTTTGTAGAGGAAGAACAGGATGGCAACAATCTACAGAACAGTACAATGTAGATCTTGATTATTTATTTAAATGGGATAAATTAAGTTTTCGTCCTGGAATTAGTTACCAATCGGTATACTACGATGATAGAAACCATATTGATGAAATTGGAGATGGCTTTTTTAATAATAGAATAGCTTTAAGAAATTTTGCAGTTAGTGGTCGATTTGATTACACCCCGATTGAAAAATTGAGATTAGTTGCTGCTTTACGCTCTGAAAAATATAATGTACCTGATAAATGGATGCCTTCATATCAATTTATTGCATCTTATAAAATAAATGAGAACAACTTGGTAAGAGCTGTATATTCACGCGCTAATCAAAGCACATTTATGATTAACGCTTACAGTAACTATAATTGGAACAGAAAAGATTTACCAGGACCAGATAACGTACATTTTGGTTTTAACAATAATCCAAACATGATGGTAATGGACATGATTGAATTAGGCTTTAGAACACGTCCTTCTAAAAACATATTATTAGACTTTGAATTATTCTACAACAAAGCTAAAGACTTTAGCGCTTTAATGCCTGATAGTTTAGGGTATACAGTTACAGATTTTGATTTTACAGAAGAGGTACCAATAGGCTCTCAAACACTATACACTTCGCATCGTGCATTGGATTTCGATAGCAAACAGCTTGGATTAAGCGTATCTGCAGAAATGGTTGTATCCAAAAAACTACAACTAAAAGCACACCTAAACTGGCAGCAAACAAAGGTTAATAACTTCACAGATGCCAATAGAGATCAGATAGCTACTTTACAAGGTGGAGAACTTTCAGGAATAGTTGCAGCCAACTTACCTAACGATTTACCTAAGATTCTTGGAGGAACGCCTGTCACTTATACTTCTTCCTTGCAACAAGGAGAAAATCTTGCGCTTGAAGGAGCGTTGGATGAACTTGGCGTATTAAAACAAATTGAAGTTTTAGATAATGAGAAAAACGAAGCCATGCCTTCATTTTGGGGAAGCCTATCCTTAACTTACAAACCCATTGAAAAATTAGCTATTACAGCGCAAGGTTATTATTACGATAAATATTACTTGTACTCACAGTATGAAAATGATCCAAGAAGAGCTGGCCTAATTGAAGCTGGTGTTAAACAGGAGATGGAATATTCAGGAAATATAGATAGCAAGTTTATTGTAAATACTAAAGTGAATTACTCTATTAATGAAAACATTGATTTATTTGTAAACGCTAGAAACTTATTAAATAATGAATCGCAAGAATATGTGTTCATGGATAAAATTGGAGCACTGTACTTAGCAGGTTTTAATATTAACTTTTAAGCAATAACAAAAGCATCAAAAAAAAGACCGATTCAGCATTTGAATCGGTCTTTTTGTATATTATAAAATCTCTTTAGTTACACTCCTACTACTTCGGTGGTTACATCAGCAATAACTTCATCTCCAACAAAAGCTTGCGCAAACATAACAATAGTATTATCTTCCTTTTGCTCTAATAGCTTACCTTCAAAGTGAACAAATTCTCCTGCAAAAGCCAATCGTTTTGCATTTATCACTGCACTTTTATCAATCATCTGATGGCAACCAGTTACATGCTCCAATAAATTAACAGCTAAATCACCAAATAATCCACCTACAATAGCAACAGGTAAACAAGGGTAATTTTCAAAATGACCTTCGCACTCACTGCTATTAACCACTCCGTAAGTAGCTGATATTTTATTTTCATCAACGAAAACGTTTCTCAACCTTTTTCTTACTTTATACGGGCTAATTTCTTGTGAGAGGATATTTTCAATCTTGTTATTCGCATTTAAGCGCTGAAAAGTAGTACGGTTTAAAACCATATACCCAACCTCCGCTGTAAATAACACATTATCGTTTGAATCAAATAATTCACCATAAACACTCCCAGCCCTTTTGGTTTGAGAAATTGGCGACACTTTTATTGTGAATTCTTCATTCTCATAAACTTCTAAATGGTTTCTGGTTAAGTCTGCTTTTATGGCAAGATAGTAGTGTTTTTCTTGACGAGTATTATTTTTGGCCAAAAGCATTGATCCTAATATAGCTGCATGTCTACCAAACTCCGAACATTGCATAGGACCACTTTCCTGCTTCATTAAATATTCATTTTTCACACTGGCAATAACATTGCCTTCCTCATCTGTTTTAATATCCTCTAAAATATTATATGGTTTAGTAACCATGATAAGGTCTTGCAAGGATAACTCTAGAACATTAGTTTCCATCATCTTAAGTAGTTGTAGGATTAAAAATTGGCTTATCAATATGGTGGTATTATTGATAATAATATTTACATGGCACAAGTTACTTAAGCTAAATGAAAAAATATGCTAATTAATAATAATATTTATAAACAAAATAATGCACAAAAAAAGGCCATCTATAAATAGATGGCCTCAGTATATAATACTAAATAATATTATCCCAAGTACGACTTCAGTAATTTACTTCTAGAAGTATGTCTTAATCTACGAATCGCTTTCTCTTTAATCTGACGAACACGCTCTCTTGTTAATCCAAATCGCTCTCCAATTTCTTCAAGCGTCATTTCTTGTGTTTGAATTCCAAAGAATAACTTGATGATATCAGATTCACGTTCAGTTAAAGTAGCTAATGCACGCTCAATCTCTCTAGCCAAAGACTCATTAATTAAAGTTTTATCAGCATTTGGAGAATCTCCGTTTACTAATACATCTAATAAACTATTGTCCTCTCCTTCAACAAAAGGAGCATCAACTGAGATATGACGTCCAGATACTCTTAATGTATCGGCTACCTTATCAACAGGTAATTCTAACTTATCAGCTAACTCTTCAGGAGATGGCTTACGCTCATTTTCCTGCTCAAACTTTGAATAAGCTTTATTAATCTTATTTAATGAACCAACCTGATTCAAAGGTAAACGTACAATTCTAGACTGCTCTGCTAACGCTTGCAATATAGATTGACGAATCCACCATACTGCATAAGAAATAAACTTAAACCCACGTGTTTCATCAAATTTTTCAGCTGCTTTTATCAATCCAAGATTACCTTCATTAATTAAATCGGGTAAGCTTAATCCTTGATTTTGATATTGTTTAGCAACCGAAACAACAAAACGTAAGTTAGCTCTTGTCAGCTTTTCCAAGGCAATTTGGTCGCCTTTTTTAATGCGCTGAGCTAATTCTACTTCTTCTTCTACAGATATCAATTCCTCACGACCAATTTCTTGTAGATATTTATCTAAAGAAGCACTCTCGCGATTTGTAATTGACTTTGTTATTTTAAGTTGTCTCATATTCTATATGCAAAATGTGGCGCAAAATTATACTTTTAAATTGAATTTTCCAACTATTTTATTAAAGAGTGAGACAATTTATAATAAGCTCTACTCCTCAAGATTAATAGCATAATAGGCAACTTGCCCATTGGGATACACTCCTGTGATAAACAAACCGCCATCTAATGATGCCATCACTCTTTTCAAATCTGAAATATTACTAATAGGTTGACGATTGGCTTTTAATATAACAAAGCCCTCTCCTATACCACTTTCCTTTAATTTGCCACCAGATAGTTTAACGATTTTCATACCGTAGTTAATACCTAGTTTATACTTTTCATCATCGGATAGTTCTTTTAGCTCAGCACCTAATAAATCAGAAATTCCTTTTTTCTCATTCACTATGTCTACAGAGCCGTAGCTATTACGTAAAATTACGTCAATTTGTTTTGTTTTTCCAGCCCTTTTTATCACTAAATTAACACTATCCCCAGGACGATGTTTACTAACTTGCTCAATTAATTCAGAATTTGTGTTAACTACAACTTCATCAATACTAATAATTACATCTCCTTTTTTAACGCCAGCAGCATCGGCACCTCCATTAATAGTAACTCCATTTACGTATACTCCTTCAACTTTATCCAACTCAAGTTCCTTAGCCATTTCTGCATTAACGCCTTGTATGGTAACACCTATAAAAGCTCGTTGCACTTCACCAAACTCCTTTAAATCAGCGACCACCTTACTCGCAATACCCACCGGAACTGCAAATGAATATCCTGCATACGAACCTGTTTGAGATGCAATAGCCGTATTTATGCCAATTAATTCACCTTGAGTATTTACTAAAGCTCCACCGCTATTACCAGGGTTTACAGCCGCATCAGTTTGAATAAATGATTCAATACCCATAGGCTGATTTCTATTAGATAAAATATTTATACTTCGTGACTTCGCACTAATAATACCAGCAGTAACCGTTGAAGTTAAATTAAACGGATTACCAACAGCTAATACCCATTCTCCTATTCTTACATCATCAGAATTTCCATAAGTTAAAAATCTTAATCCATTCTCTTCAATCTTTAATAAAGCAATATCGGTTGTTGGATCAGCTCCAATCAATGTGGCCGTATAAGAACGTCTATCATTTAACACCACTTCTATCTCATCCGCATTATCTATAACGTGATTATTTGTAATAATGTATCCGTCTTGCGAAATAATTACACCTGAACCAGACCCCATCACTGGACTACGCTCAGGCATATTACCACCACCTCCACCACGTGGACCAAAAAAGAAATCGTAAAACGGGTTACCATGAGAATAGCCGTTACCAGAAACAGTAGCCTTTGTCATAACATGAACAACCGCCTCTACCGATTTTTCCGCAGCTTCGGTAAAATCGGTTACTCCGGCAGGAACCGGAACACTCATTGATGCGTACCTAGCCGCAGGAACAACCTGTTTTTCAACTGTTACAATTTCTTTATTTGGTTTTACCACTAATACAAAAGCGTAAACCCCAACAATCCCTCCAAGCACCGCTGTCAGGAATACAAAAAATATCTTTCTTACATTCATAACTAATAAGTTTAAAATTTATTCGCCAATGGGCATTAAATCAATTTATTTTCATTGAAAAGCTGAAGAACTTCAGCTACAACAAATTCATATAGTTAAAAACACTAGTACCATATTGAATCTGTATCCCAAAAATGGCAAATTATATGCCCTTATCATGCCAGAACAACTACGTTAACCTAATTTTAACTGATTTTTCGTTAACTTTGTTCAATAATTATTTATTAAATATCATACAAAAAAGACTAGCTATCAACTACTTTGATACCGAATTATATGAAAATTGATTTTTGTAAATACCAAGGTACTGGTAACGACTTTGTTATCATTGACAATAGAGATGGAAATTTTGACAGTAAAAACACGGACCTTGTCAGTTTTTTATGTCATCGCAGAATGGGAATTGGTGCAGATGGATTAATGCTTCTAGAAAATCATCCTTCTAAAGATGTTGATTTTACTATGCGCTATTATAATAGTGACGGCAAAGAAGCCTCAATGTGTGGTAATGGGGGGCGATGTATTGCTGCCTTCGCTGTAAAAATTGGAGCGGTAACAAAACCAGAAGAATTTTATTTTGAAGCTGTAGACGGTATGCACGTAGCCAAATACAATGATGGTATCGTGAGTTTACAGATGACCGATGTAAAAGAAATTAGCAATGGTGAAAACTATTATTTTTTAGATACTGGATCGCCTCATTACGTATCTCATAAATCGAAAATAGATACCATTGATATAAAAAAGGATGGGAGTGAAATTAGATATTCCGACACATTTAAACCAGGAGGAACGAATGTTAACTTTGTGGAAGAAATAGCACCTGATCACATTAAAGTCAGAACCTACGAAAGAGGTGTTGAAGACGAAACATATTCTTGCGGTACAGGTGTAGTAGCATCAGCTATCAGTACGTTTGTGCGAAACAACGAGTGTAAAGATTTTAATATCGATGTTAAAGGTGGAAAACTTCAGGTTTGGTTTGAAGGTGATTCTAAAGTAGGCTTTAACAACATTTGGTTAACTGGTCCAGCTACTTTTGTATTTAAAGGAAGTATTGAAGTTTAAAATATAAGTCATTGGTCAACTTGGCCAATGACTCTCTCCAACTACCTTCTTATCCCAAGCTTATTTAGCTCTCTGCGGTACTTAGCAGCATTAGCGTTGTGTTGCGATAAAGTTTTCGCAAAGTTGTGATAGCCTGAAAAATCTTCCTTAGCGCACATGTACAAATACTTATGATCCTTGGCATTTAAGACTGCTTTAAGTCCCGTTAATGAAGGGATACGGATTGGTCCTGGTGGCAATCCTGCATACTTATAAGTATTATATGGCGAATTTATTTCTTTATCCTCGTTAAGTAATCTCTTAATAGTAAAATCACCCAAAGCATACTTTAAAGTTGGATCTGCCTGTAATCGGATACCTTTTTTTAATCTATTCAAATAAAGTCCCGCAACAATAGGCTTCTCATCCACCTTTTGTGTTTCTTCATCCACGATTGAGGCTAAAATACCTACTTCTATCGGTGTTAAGCCTTTGGCTTTTGCCTTTGCAATTCTTTCCTCTGTCCAATACTTATCATATTCCCGTTTCATCCTAGACACAAACCCTTTTGCATCTGTATTCCAATACATTTCGTAGGTATTGGGCAAAAACAACACTGGAAAAGTATTATAATTAAAACCCTGTTCATTTACATAGGAAAAATCTTTGAATAAATTAACCAACTTTGTAGAATCAGTCATAATTTTATCACCAACAATACCTGCTAACTGGTTTAGTTTTCGAATATTATTAAAAGTGATTTTTATAGGCTCTTGTTTGCCACTACGCAGTAGGTTAACCAATTTATTATTGGACATTCCATCCTCTAACTTATACCTACCACCTTTTATATTATTCGTATATTTTTTTTGATCGGCAACCCAAGTAAAACTTTCTAAATCTTTTACAGCACCATGGTTTTCTATAATAGTCTTTAGCTCAGCAAAGGTTATATTATTAGGAATATATAGATAGCTAGTTTCAGCCTTAGATAAATCGACATTGGCTCCATTTATATATCTAAAAAATCGTCCACCAACTAATATGCCAATTAACACTAATATAACAAGAAACAAACCCATTCGCTTAATTCTTCTGGTCATCTTTCGCTTTGTCTTTTTTACTTTATTCTTCATTAAAAAAAATACTTGAGCATACTATAAGTCTACAAAAACCATTCATTTTTGGAATAAAGTTTGCTCTGTTCAATTCAAATATAACATAAAAATGTATTGCAAAAATAGTAACTCAATTTAAATATTATTCACAATAAAAAATAATTAAAAACAATTGCCAATAATATTCTATTTTTGCAGTCAGAAATAAATAAAAACAATAAATATGAATAAAGTAATTCTATTAGCCGCATTAACCTTAAGCATCGCAAGTTGTCGTTCTCTTAAAGATACAGGTAGTTCAAGTTTTAGCGATAGTGATTCTCCATACGTAAAAGAAGAACCTAAAGTAAAGCCCACCGTTAAAGCAAAACCCATTGTAGTTAAAGAGGAAAAAGTAAAAGTAATTGAATCAGAAGATCATGTTGCACATAAATACTATGTAATTATTGGTTCGTTTAAAGTTTTAAGCAATGCAAAAAACTATAAATCATCATTAAGTGAAGAAGGATTTACTAATCCAACCATATTAGAAAATGAGAACGGACTTTACAGAGTTTCTATAGCAGCGTATAACGACGAGAACGATGCACGTACAAAAGTAGGTAGCATCCGAACAAAGTATGAAAAATATAATGACACCTGGTTATTAATAAGGTTGCAGTAAATCAATGTAATAATACACTAAACTTACCCTCAAAAAGATGGATATTATTTTTGGTTTTGATTGTTTTATTTATTTTTGCAGCACTCAAATACCGAAATAAATAAAACTAATATATATGTACAAGCCAGTAAATTTAACCGACGACGTATTTTACGTAGGTGTAAATGATAGAAGAACTCATCTATTTGAAAATATGTGGCCTATTGATCGTGGGGTAGCATACAACTCGTATGTTATTAACGATGAAAAAGTTGCCTTAATTGATTCGGTAGAAATTGGACAAGTTGAGAAGTACTTAAAAAAGATTAAAGCCATCATTGGCGATAAAGATATTGATTACTTAATTGTAAATCATATGGAGCCTGACCATGGTGGCTCTATCGATATCATCAAAAAAATGTACCCTAACATTCAGATTGTTGGTAACAAAAAAACCTTACCAATGCTCGAAGGTTACTTTGGCATCAATGATAATACCATACTAGTTAAAGAAGGTGATACTTTAAGTTTAGGAAAACATACCTTAAACTTTTATATGGTACCGATGGTGCACTGGCCTGAAACCATGGTTACCTACGAATCTACTGAGAAAATTTTATTCTCTGCAGATGCTTTTGGTACTTTTGGAACGCTTGACGGTGGTATTTTTGACGACGAGTTTGACTTTGAGTACTATCGTGATGAAATGCGCAGATACTACTCTAATATTGTTGGAAAATATGGCTCGCCAGTACAAAAAGCACTTGAAAAACTAGGTGGTTTAGATATTAAAATGATTGCTTCTACCCATGGTCCTATCTGGAGAAACTACATTAGCGAAGTAATTGGCATGTACGATCGTTGGAGCAAGTATGATACTGAAGAAGGTGTTGTGGTAGCTTACGCTTCGATGTATGGTAATACGGAAGAGATGGCTGAAGCTGTGGCTCGTGAGTTAGCAGAAAATGGCATCAAACACATTCGTGTTCACGATGTTTCTAAATCTCATGCATCATTTGTTATTTCTGACATATTTAAATACAAAGGATTAATTTTAGCTAGTCCTACTTATTGTAACGAATTACACCCAAACATGGAATCACTTACAACTAAGTTAGTTCACATGGGCGTTCAAAAACACTATTTAGGTATTTTAGGTTCATTCTCTTGGGCAGGAGCTGCAGTTAAAAAATTAACGGCTATTGGCGAAGAGCTTAAATGGGAAATAGTAGGCGAAAGTGTTGAAGAAAAACATGCGCTTAAAGCGGATAAATACGAAGCTTGCTTACAATTAGGTAAAGCTATGGCTGACAGATTAAAAGCTGATAGAGAGTAATACTCTCTATCTTTAAATATATTTAAAATCCACTCTAATTTTTAGGGTGGATTTTTTCTTGCCTCAAATACTCCTTCACGAACCTACTTTAGATGCTCCTTAAAGAAACTTATTGTTCTACGCCACGATAATTCAGCAGCTTCCTTATCATAGCGTGGTGTTGTATCATTATGAAAACCATGATTAACTTTTGGATAAATGTAAGCCGTATAATCTTTATTTAACTCAGATAATCGAGCCTCATAAGCAGGCCATCCTTTATTAACACGGGTATCCAACTCTGCAAAATGCAATAATAATGGAGTCTTAATTTGCGCAACCACATCTGCAGACGGCTGGCCACCATAATAAGGAACAGCCGCTAATAAATCAGTGACTTTAACAGCCATCATATTAGAAATCCAACCTCCAAAGCAAAAACCTACAACCCCAATTTTTCCATTACAATCCGGATGATCTTTTAAGAAAGCATAAGCAGCAATAAAATCTTCTAGCATTTCATTTTTATCTCTCTTTTTCTGCAGCACTCTTCCTTCATCATCGCTTCCTGGGTATCCTCCTAACGGAGAAAGAGCATCTGGAGCAATGGAGATAAATCCTTCCAGAGCCGCTCTTCGAGATACATCCTCTATATGTGGATTTAATCCTCTATTCTCATGTACTACTATTACTCCTGGAAATTTTTTAGCAAGGTTATTTCTTTTTGAAATCAACGCTTTTATAGTACCTCCACCCTTAGGAGATTCATAATTAATATATTCAGAATCTAACCTTGAATCATCTGCCTTTACTTGTATTTTACTGTAATTAGGCATGATAAATCCTAACAAAGAACTAAGCGTTAATCCGCCAATTGCAAAAGTGGTCAGTCTTCCAATAAACTGCTTTCTATCAATTCGGCTATGTGCATAATCATCATATAAATCAAAAACCTCCTGCTGGATTTCTTCTTTCTTAATTTCCTTCATAGCTACCTTATTTATTCATTGACTACCTTAATTCCAACTAACGCCTTCTTCCAGAATACTCCATAGCTTCGCCATCTCCAAAACCATAACTTACTCCAAAAGTAATAAATCGGCCGCTTTGGGTTTGATTATATAAATAATATTCTGGTTCACTTGCTTTACCTTCTGAAATGCGAGATTCAAATACATCTCTTACACTTAAATTAACAACCGTTTTTCCTTTGAATAGTTTTTTTCTTAACCCAAAATTAGCATAGGATTGTGCGGCATATTCAAATTGGGTTGTTCTTCTATCCGAACGAAATATCCCCGTTAACTCAACTTCAAATTCAGCTGGTAGTTTAATTTTGCTCACAATTCTAGATGACCATTGATCCGCATTAAAATCTACAATGGTTTCATTGAATTCCCCTTCTTTTTTGAAGTAGTTATAATTAAAATCACCTGTAAACGTCAACCACTTTTGTGGACTATATTTCCCATTTATCTCTACTCCTGTTGCTCTGTTAGTTCCTATATTCATTGGCTTAGTCACAATTATATTATCCTGAAAAACAGAAACTCTTTCTACAGCATCTGTAGTATACCGATAATAAACACCCAAATTTAAAGAAGCCTTATTAAAAACGTAAATACTGGTAATCTCGTAGGAATCGGTAAATTCCGGTTTCAAATCTGGATTCCCCACCCTCACATTATAGGTATTTCGAATATTAAAAAAGGGATTTAAATCCCACAAACGCGGCCTATAAATTCTGCGGGAATAACCTGCCTGTAACGAAAAAGCACTACTCAACTTTAAAGAGCTATGCAAGGTTGGAAACAAGTTACTGTAATTCTGTTGGTTTCTTTCATTGGTATTAATAAGCAAGGTATTTAAGTTAGTATGCTCTAAACGCAAACCCAACTTTACACCCCACTTAGCACCTTCATAAGCCGCTGTACTATATACTCCCAATACTTTCTGGTCGTATTCAAAAACATTGGTTTGTCCTGGATCAGGAACCCACTCATCCCCATCTAAATCAAGTACCTCGTAATCATTACTTACATCTTGCAAAACGAATTGGCTTCCAGCCTCCAACGTAAATTCCTTGGAAAAAGGATTGGTATAATCCAAGTTAAATGTATGTTTAGCTTCTTTAAAGTCGGTTCTGGTTTGCTGATCTCCATTATCAACATCACCATATTCAATCGTATTTTTAAAATATGACGATTGATCTTTACCAAAAAAGTTACCCAGCGCACTAAATAATAACTGATGGTCCTTTTTATCTCTAAAATCCTTTTTATACTGTAGCTCATAACGCCATTTAGGATTAGTAGCATCTGTATCTTCATCTCTGTACCAAAGAGCTGTTTCAACATCTTTCTCTACAATTTGGTATTCAATAAGTGAAGGCTGTTTCTCTACTTCGTAAGCATAATTTCCCGATAGAGTTAATATATTATATTTATTAATGTGATAATCCGTTCCTAAAATCACATTGTAAAAAGTCTCATTTCGATATTCCGTCCCCTCACTAAAAACGGTTGTGTTAGTGTTATTATCGGTATTAATACTTTTTTTATCGCGAGGCAATTCTCTATGGCCAAAACCAAACTGACTAAACAGGTTAAATTTCTCCGTTCGCCTATTTAAACTTATCCCTACACTATGATTATTGGGTACACCCGCATTAACCGACATAGAACCATTCAAACCCTTTCGCTCTTCTTTTTTAATCACAATATTAATAATACCAGAAGTTCCTTCCGCATCATATTTAGCAGATGGGTTAGTAATCACTTCTATTTTATCAATCATTTCGGCAGTAATAGTACCTAGAGCATTACTCCCTTCACTGGCAATAACAGATGGCTTACCGTTAATTAAAATTTGAACTCCCGTGCTTCCTCTTAAACTAATATCACCTTCAATATTCACATTTACCGAAGGTACATTAGTGAGCACTTCTAAAGCACTCATTCCTGTACTACTAATATCCTTACCCACATTAAAAACACGCTTATCTAACTTAAATTCCGTGCGTGATTTTTCTGCTCGTACTGTTACTTCGTCAACCGTTTGATTATCCTTTGACAATTGAATAGTTCCCAAATCTATACTTCCATTAATCGTATTAAATTCACGAATTATAGTAGAGGCAAAACCAATAAAACTCACCTCTATATAAAGGTTAGCCGCATTAGTTTCTATTTCAAAGGAACCATCAGTACCCGTTGTCGTTCCCGTAATATTCTTCTTGGTTTGCTTATCTTTTATAATTACCGTGGCAAACTCCACCGGAGTATTATATTCACTCTCTACTACGACTCCTTTTACCAGAATACTATTACTTTGCGCTAGTAATGTTTTAGGCACAATGAGCAAAGCAATGAGCAGTATAAAATATATTAGTTTCATTATTACGTTTATTATAATTATCCTGCAAAATACAGGCAATAATTTTCAGGGTAAAAAAACATCTTTGAACGACAGGCTTTGGCATGTGAACAACAATGAAGGCCTGTTTCAAAAACTTTTGCATTTTATAGGTTAAAAATGGGAGTTCACGGGTTAAATTTTCATTTTTAAGAAAGAGAGCTTACTTTTAAAGTTATGGATAAAAAATTAAAATTTGCTGGCATTTCTCTATATGAAATTGTTTTTCAGATCATACTCAATATTCTGGCATTCATATTCTTTGCTTTTGATAAGAAAAACCCTCAGATAGAAATTCACCATGTAGCGTTTTATCTGAATTATGCTATAGTTGCTTTACTTATTAACTATGTCATATTCCCTCGTTTCTACTATAAGAAAAAGTATTTTATTTCGATAAGCTCCATTGTACTAATTACAACAGCAGCAATTATTTTGGAAGAATTTGTACTCGAGAAAATATTCTTTCCGGATACCAGAGGACGTGAATTTGCAGGTATTTTTTATACATTATTAGGCGGCATGCCAGTAATTACAATGCTATCTGGTTTTAAGTTTGCCTGGGATGCTCTAATGAAACAAAAGGAAGTAGAAGACTTAAAAGCTGTTGCCAAAGAAAGTGAGTTACGTTTTTTAAAATCTCAAATTAACCCGCACTTCTTATTTAATAACCTCAATAATTTGTACGCATATGCGATTGAAAACTCTCCTAAAACGCCAGAAATAATTTTAGAGCTTTCTTCGGTATTAAGATACATGCTTTATGAATGCAAAGAGAAATATGTTCCTTTGCAAAAGGAAATTGATTTAATCGAAAACTATATCCGACTTCACCAACTACAAATTGAAGATAGAGGTCACATTCAGTTTACTCAAAAGAACATTAGTGGATCATATCATATTGCACCACTAATACTCATCGTTTTTATAGAAAATGCTTATAAACACAGTACCGCGAGCCAAACAGAAAATATTTACATTGAAGTAAACACTCAACTGAGTGATGATGGAATATTAAGTTTTTATTGCAAAAATTCATTTCAAGAACAATCAAACACCGAGAAGTTACCAAACGGCATTGGGCTAATAAACGTTAAAAAGCGTCTCCAACTTTTATATCCAAAATTACATAGTTTAGAAATAAACAAAGACGAATCATTTTTTGAAGTACAATTATCCATAACTTTGACTAAACAATTGTAGTTAATATTTCTTTCAACTCTTTATAAAAAAGGCCTTTAAAATGAATTGCATTATCATAGAAGATCAGCCTCCTGCGCAAAGAATATTAAAGAAATATATTGATGATTTCGGGGTTTTGGAACTGAAAGCAACATTTTCTAATGCCCTGGACGCCATGGAATACCTAAAAAAGGAAAGCGTCGACCTTATCTTTTTGGATATTCATCTGCCTAAAATATCAGGTATCGATTTCCTAAAAATAATGCCACAAAAGCCATTTGTTATTTTAACCACAGCATTTCCAGACTACGCCATAAAGAGTTATGAATTTAGTGTGATTGATTACCTATTAAAGCCATTTTCATTTCAACGTTTCATCATGGCTATCAATAAAATAAAACCTCACATTAACAAAACGACTTCATCTGAAAATAGCTCTCATAAAGAGGAAGATAGGGACTTATATATTAAATCGGGGCATGATTTTATTAAAGTAAACTCCAAAGATATTATATGCATTAAGTCAGATGCTGACTATACAGAAATTCACACCTACGAAAAAGTACATTTATCTTCAGAGGCTTTAAAACATTGGGAAGAAAAACTATCTGATCAGTCCTTTGTTAGAATTCATAAATCATATATTATCAATACTTCAAAAATTGATAAGATTTCGGGCAACATGGTATTTTTAAGTTCTAAATATGAAATTCCTATAGGCCGATCTTACAAGGATGCTTTCATTAACAAATATGTACATTAAATCAATAAAAAAAACCGCCTTGAAATAAATCAAGACGGTTCATATAATATTATTAATCTACTTAAACATCAATATTGGCATAAGTAGCATTGTCTTCAATAAATTCTCTACGAGGTGGAACATCATCTCCCATTAACATAGAAAACACTCTATCCGCTTCTGCTGCACTTTCGATCGTTATCTGACGTAAAGTTCTGTCTTCAGGATTCATCGTTGTTTCCCAAAGTTGCTCAGCATTCATCTCACCAAGACCTTTGTAACGTTGAATATGAACAGAATCTTCTTTACCCGCACTAAAACGAGCGATAAAATCCTGACGCTGTTGCTCATTCCAGCAGTACTCTTCGTTTTTACCTTTTTTACACAAATAAAGTGGCGGAGTAGCAATATACAAATACCCATTCTTAATCAGATCCTTCATAAACCTAAAGAAGAAAGTCATAATTAAAGTTGTAATGTGACTACCATCCACATCGGCATCCGTCATGATGACTACTTTATGATATCTTAATTTCGTCAAGTTTAACGCTTTACTATCTTCTTCGGTACCAATGGTTACTCCTAAAGCAGTAAAAATATTTTTGATTTCTTCGTTTTCAAAAACCTTATGCTGAAGTGCCTTTTCAACATTTAATATTTTACCTCGCAATGGCATAATCGCCTGAAATTTACGATTTCGACCTTGCTTAGCCGTACCACCTGCAGAATCTCCCTCGACAAGGAATACTTCACACAAAGCAGGATCTTTCTCCGAACAGTCAGCTAACTTTCCAGGTAAACCACCTCCAGACATCACGGTTTTACGCTGCACCATCTCACGAGCCTTACGTGCAGCATGACGCGCTGTAGCAGCTAAAATAACCTTATTTACAATAACACGAGCATCCTTTGGATTCTCCTCTAGGTAATGACCTAAAGCTGCACTCACCGCCTGATCCACTGCTAAACTAACTTCCGAGTTACCTAGCTTAGTTTTAGTTTGTCCTTCAAACTGTGGCTCTTGTACTTTTACAGAAATAACAGCCGTTAAACCTTCACGGAAATCATCCCCTGCAATATCAAACTTAAGCTTAGCCAACATTCCCGATTTATCGGCAAATGTTTTTAACGTACGCGTTAAACCTCTTCTAAAACCAGTTAAATGCGTTCCTCCTTCAATGGTGTTAATATTGTTTACGTATGAGTAAACATTTTCACTAAACGAAGTATTATATTGTATTGCTAATTCAACAGGAACATCATTCTTTTCTGTGGTAATATGAATTACATTTTCCGTTAATTGCTCTCTTGTTTCATCAATAAACTCAACAAATTCTTCTAAACCTCTTTCTGAGAAAAACTCCTCACCTTTCAGCTTACCTTCTTCATCTTGCTCTCTTTCATCCGTTAAAGTAATTCTAATTCCCTTATTTAAGAAAGCCAACTCACGCAAACGATTGGCTAGAATTGAATACTTATATTCAGTTGTAGTAAAAATAGAATCATCAGGTGTAAACGTAACAATTGTTCCTGTTACATCTGTAGTTCCAAGCTCTTTCAATGCTCCTTGAGGCACACCAATAGCATATTCTTGCTCGTACACTTTACCGTTGCGATGTACTTCCGCTTTTAAGTGAGTTGAAAGTGCATTGACACAAGATACACCTACACCGTGCAAACCTCCTGATACCTTATATGAATCTTTATCAAACTTACCACCTGCGTGTAACACAGTCATTACAACCTCAAGTGCCGATTTACCTTCTTTTTCATGATGATCAACAGGGATCCCTCGACCATTATCCTTTACGGAAACAGAAGTATCTTCGTGAATAATTACACTTATAGTATCACAATGGCCTGCTAATGCTTCATCAATAGAGTTATCTACAACCTCGTAAACCAAGTGATGTAGACCTTTTACACCTACATCTCCAATATACATGGCAGGTCTTTTACGAACTGCTTCTAATCCTTCAAGTACCGTAATACTATTGGCTGAGTAACCATTTTCGTTTGAGTTGTTATCGTCAATAATTTCTTCGCTCATCAATGATATATTTCTTGTATGAAAACTTTTACTTTATTCTACTTTTACAAAGGCTTATACACCATTTGCAAAGCATACAAATATAGCAAAAATAGTGGTTTAAGAAAGCATCCTATACAGCTTTTTATCAACACCGATACTATCTGAATTACTGACCCTTACAAGACTTTCAACAAAGCAATTAATTCCTCCAATAAGAATGAAGTTTAAAAGGACAGATACCTCGGTAATTTCAGGCTGAATCCACATACACTTATCGCGCCAACCAAAACGACAAGAGGACCTTGTTAAAACCTTCATATTAGGCCACCAAAGTGCATAAAAATGACAGGGCGTACAAAAGTCATTTTGTACGCCCTGCCAACTAATATCTTTGAAATAATTTACTCTGCTGAATCTACAATAGAAGCACTTACATCATAAACACAATCTGCAAGCTTCTCTGACTCTGAGAAAATATCTTTATATAAAGAACCAACAGCATACGAATACTCTTCTTTTTCGACCGCTTTAACATGTTCTTTTCTTAATTTATTTCTGTACTCATTGATTTTATTTTCAATGTTTTCAGCACTTTCAATATCTACATCATAATGATGCTCATTAAGGTTGGCCAACATAACATCCAATGACTTTTCTAAAAGAGAAAACATTTTAGTAATCTTTTCTTTCATGTCTTCTGTCAATGGAGTTTTCTTGTCTCTAGCTCTGGACATTGCTCTAGCTATGTTTAAGCACGAATCACCCACACTCTCCAATTCATCGATAATTCTGAACATAGAGCTTATACGAGTTGCTGATTTCTTACTCAACTCACCCTCGGATACTTTAGTTAGATATTTTGCAATGGATATTTCCATCTCATCACTCTTATCCTCTCCATTTTTAACCTTATCAAATTGCTTTTGAAACTTACGTTCTTTAGTTTCTTCCAGCATATTTCCTAAGCGCTTAAAAAGCTTCTTAGTCTGTTCTCCGTACAATATAATTTCCTTTTTAACCTGAAGCATAGACAACTCACTTGTACTGAGCATTCCAAAGTTTATATACTTCAATCTAAACTCCTCATCCTCTTCTTGTTCTGGAATAATTTTCTTCACCAAATTCACCAAGAACTTAACAAACCATATTTGTATCAATACATTTAATACATTAAAAAATGTATGAAACAAAGACAAAGCAATAGGCACCGAAGCTGCATCAACAAAGGCTGACTTGCCTGTTAAGTTTGAAGAAATTGCGTCTATTCCTTTTAAGAAATACGGAAAAATTAGAAGTACCCATACAACACCGAAAACATTAAACAATAGATGCAATCGAGCGGCTCGCTTGGCCGTTGAATTGGCCACCATAGCAGCGAGGTTGGCTGTAATAGTGGTTCCAATGTTCTCTCCTAATACCATTGCGGCAGCACTATCAAAACCAATCCAACCATTATTACACATCACCAAGGTTAATGCCATAGTAGCACTTGATGATTGAATGATAACCGTTAACAAAGTACCAATTACAAGGAAAATAATATTAGATAGAAATCCACTATTGGCCCAATCTTTAATAAAAACTAAAACCTCTGGATTACCTTTTAAATCGGGCACACTAGATTTTAAACTTTCTAAACCAATAAACAGAAGTGCAAAACCTAACAATACCTGTCCCCATGATTGATTTCTGGTTTTTTTAGAGAAAACCAAAGGAAAACCAATACCAATAATTGGGTAGGCCAGTATGCTCATTTTAACCTTAAAGCCCAAAATAGAAATAATCCAAGCTGTAATGGTGGTTCCTATGTTGGCTCCCATTATTACACCAGCCGATTCCGACAAGGTTAATAAGCCTGCATTAACAAAACTGACAATCATAACCGTAGTAGCACTCGACGATTGAATAATTGCGGTTAATGAAAACCCAGTAAGTACCCCCATAACTCTATTCGAAGTCATGACAGCTAAAAAGTTTCGCAGTTTACTTCCGGCCACTTTCTGTAGTGCCTCACTCATTAATTTCATTCCATAAAGGAATAAGCCAAGTGAACCTATTAAGGTCAGAAAATCTAGCAATGTGTAGTTCATTTGTTTTTAATTTTTAACGCTGCGAAAATAAATCTTTTTATAAAATAAAAAAGAAACATTTCCTCTTATTACCAAATGAATTACACAAACATGCTTCTAGTGAAAATAATTAATGTTTGATTACGTAAATTCACCTCAATTTTGTGACAAAAAACTATTCAGGCAACTTTAGAAAATATAATAGCATGTAAAAAAAATCGCCAAGCAAATACCATAAATTAATTACAGCACCTACTTGGCGACTCTTAGCTTTTTAATTTTTCTTAGAAAGAGTACCCTACTCCTGCCCTAATATTTAAACCTTGTAGCGGATATCCGTTCCATTGATAATATTTTCCAATTAAAATATTATTGACATTTGCAAACAGATTCCATTTTGAACTCATGTAATAATTAACTCCTAAGTTTAAATCTATAACACCTTTTAGTTCTTTTTCCATATCTGCAGCAACATCATAGGCATATCTTTTTCCGATAGAATATAATCCGGCATTTACCCACACATCTTCAAACATTTCATAATTTGCTGTTGCGCCAATTTCTAGTTCTGGTTTATGCCATCCTTGCTTTAAGTTATCTAGGTTCCAGCCATTATACTTACCTTTTAATAGTAAGTTAAATTGAGTAGAAGGCTCATACTTTAATTCTCCAGACACCTCCAATAGAGTACCATCATCATAAACAACATCAAAAATATTATCCTGATGAATAGGTGCAGGAACACCAGAGAAGGAACCACTTACTACATATCCTCTATTTACAAAAAAGTGCTCATTATCAAAAGTAGAATAATCAACACGTGCCGTAAAACTAGTTTGGGAACTAAAGTTACCTTTTATACCTCCAAACAAATGAATACCATGAAAGCTGTTTTGCACATTCTGATCGGGCGTAACATATCTGTTTTCTCGCTGAACTTTTTCGTAATTGTTGATGTAGTAATCTCCCTTGATACCACCAAAAGCCGTTACAACACCTTCTGCAATTTCTAACTCAGCCTCAATATGCGGCGCTACGTTAAACTCATCATCTTGTCCACCCAATTGCGCATACATATCTAAACCAACCTTTACACTAGCCGCATCAAACTGAAACCCTAAAGCAGGTGCTATATTCACAACAGTCATCTTTCTATCTAAAAATAAATACTGAGGCGAATCAGGACTAGGTACAGAAGTGCCATAATAATCGAATCCTGCAGCCACATCAAAAAACATATTATTTAAATGAACTCTTACATTACCATCTAAACCAAAATTATTTTCGCGCACACCAGTATAGTTGCTAAAACTTCCGAACTTAAAATTGGCATCAAACGGAATATCTGAATCATCTAATATTTTATTATTAAAACCTACTGTTACATCAAAAGAACTTAAGCGCTGCTTGTCATCCTCCCCTAATAAATCGCTACCGGGGATTTCCATCATGCCTATACTTGGCAATGGGTTGAAGTACGACATATCACCATCAATATTTTGATATCCGTAATATCTATATACGTTATGTTGAAAATCAGCATCTATAGATAATGTATAATCTTTCCAAAAGCGACGAAAATATACCGAAGCCCACGTATCATGAAATGGAGCCTCAGATTTAGAATCATCTTCAAGCTTAACCTCACCCATTGATGAAGTATGTCCCACATTTAAACCAACAGCAAAGTCCTCTGAACGAAGCACATTGTAATTTAGCTCTCCAAATAAAGTAACATAGTTGCCCAGGCCTCCTTTAACATAAGACTTATCTAACACTGTCTTACGCTCAGGCGTTAAACGAGCTGCGGTAATGGGCTCTATTGCCAAGCCAGAAGCCATAGCTTTAGAAAGTATATTATAAGAAAAGTTGGGTTTAAACGTACTTGAATCAACCTCACTACCTGGCAATTGATTGATTTTATATGCATCCGAAATAATCGGATTGTATTCTCGAACTACTTTTACATCCTTATTTAATTCTTGCGCAGAAAGCGATACTGTACCTAGAATTGAAGTAGCAAGTAAAAGGGTTTTATATATCTTATTCTTCATCATTGACTTTATTCAAATAGTTAGATTAGTTGGTTATTCCTGAATTTTTAATGAATCGGCAGACTCCTCGGCAGTAGACACCGCCATTTTCTTCTCCAAATTCAACAAACGTTCATTTACCATACCTTGGATATCATCTTTGCCTTTATAGTTTTCTACAATACTCTCTAAATATTGCTTAGCCTGAAAAAACTCTCCACTACTGCTATAAATATCTGATAAAACAATAAAGCTACGCGCCAACCAATACTGATGCGAAGTACCTTTATTGGCAAAATCAAACACCTCGTCTTCTGCTTTCTTAGTATTCCCTGAATCGTAGTAATGCTGTGTAATAATATATTTAGATTCTGCGCCTTCTGCACTTTGTGGGTTTTTAGCCAACACCTCATATTCAGATATCGCCATATCTAAATCGCCTTTTAACTTATGTGCTCCAGCTTTTATAAATCGGGCTTCACGAACAATTTCGCCAGCTACCTTCGGGTCGTTCATCACCACTTGCGCAGCTTGAATAGAGTTCTCTACATCTTCTAGTTTAAAGTAACAGCGTAATAAACCAATTCGAGCCTCCATCTGGTTTTCCTGAATTTCGGCAATCTGAGATAGTTGTTGAAAGTTATTCAAAGCTAATTGATACTTACCCATACCGTAATTTATTTCTCCAGATCGAATTAAAGCATCCTCACTAAAAATATTTTTCCCTTTACTAGTTACTTCCTGATATGCTTTTAATGCATCAAATTTATCTCCTTGCTTATACAAGCAATCGGCCATGTAATAATTAGCATTTAAAACAAACATACCCTGTGGATATTTTTTCAGATAACGTTTAAAGTTATTGATGGCAATATTACATTTGCTTTCCATATAATAACGCTCCGCAGATACATAGCTCAATGAATCCTGCTCACGCTCATCAACCTGCGCAAAAGAACCAAGCGTTTTAGTATAACGAACATAACCATCTAAATCACTTTTATCCATGTAAATATTACGAATACCAAGCAAAGACTCAGTGGATTCTTGCGAACCTGGAAATTCATTAACCACTCGCTTATAAAAAGCCATGGAATTTTCATAATCGCTTGAATTATAATAAACCAACCCTAACTGAAGCATAGCCTTCTTAGAATAACTACTGCTTGGGTATTTTTCTTTAATAGTTTTATACTTTCTAATGGCATTATTCAAATCGTTCATAGCTACATACGACTTACCCATTTCGTATAAGGCATCATCTACATAGTTTGAATTTGGATATTTGTTAATCAATGTATTTAATTCTGATATTTTAGAATCGTGCTGCTTTAAGATTCCCAAAGAAATTCCTTTTTGAAACATGGAATAGTCTGGAGAACCATTGACTACCTGAGAACCTTGGTTGTAATATGAAATAGCTTGCTGAAAATCGCGTTGTACAAAATAACAATCGCCAATTCTATTGTAAGCATCACCAACTGTGGCAGCTCCTTTATCCTTCTCAATATTGATGTACTTGCGCCACCAAACTTTAGCTTTTTCATAGTTCTTCACTTTAAATTCAGCATAAGCAATGTTATAATGTGCTAAATCAAAGTATTCGGTATTAAAGCTACCTGGCAATAAAATAAAGTCATTATAGTCTTTTACTGCAGCAGGATAATTATTCAAACGGTATTTAGCCTCTCCTCGCCAATAAAAAGCCTTTACTTTTAATTCATTGTCGAACTTCTGGTACTTTAAACTATAATCGAAATAGTTGATTGACTCAGTAAATCTTAAATTGGTAAATAAATCGATAGCATGATAATAGGCTACACGCTGCAACGCTTGGTACACTCTGGCATTTTTGATTTTAATATTCTCCAAAGCATCCAGTGCTTGCTTATAGTTTTTAGTGGTTAAAAATACTTTACCTAGGTAGTCATAAGCCAAATCAATTTTATCACTCTCTGGAAACATTTCGATAAAACTCAAAAACGAGTTGATGATTTCGTTAAAAGGTGAGTATGATAATTCGTAGTTCAACTTAATGGTGTTAAACAATGCATCCTCCTGAATATCCTTATCAAAATCTACTTTTGATGCGGCTTCAAAAGCCACCCGTGCACGTTTGGTATCATTCAGTTTTAAGTGACAATCTGCTAAATGATAGTAGGCATTTTGTGCCATTTCATCATTCGCCGAAGTAACCATACTCAAATACTCTGCAGCCTTCTCATATTTCTTCTGGTAATAGTACGCAAAACCCAAGTGGTAATAATCTTCACGACGAGCTTTTTCCGATAGCTCCACCGTTTTCTCAAAATATTCAACAGACTTGTTATATTCCTTTTTTGCAAAATAGGACTCTCCCACTATTCGGGCCATATCAGCTTGGCGCTTTTTAGTACCCTCATCCATCATTGGCAAAGCATATTTAATGGCAGCATCGTAATCGCCTTTTAAATAATGAATTTGAGCAATATAAAATGGCACCACCTTTTTAAAGGCCTTTACATCTGCCAAACGCTCAAATCCTTCTAAGGCTGTTTCGTAATTCTCCTTTTGATATTGAATATGTGCGTAGTAGTAATTGGAAGCATCGTAATATTTTCCATCAATATCTTTTAAATCGTAAAAACCTTGAGAAGCTACATCATATTCCTCCTCCATAAAATGGCAATAACTCTTTTTAAAAGTATATGCATGCCACGTTTCATCATTTAGTTTTCGCTCCTCAACTTTGGCAAAATCGCGCAAAGCTTGCTTGTATTTTTTGCGGTTCATTTGCATATCTCCCAAATGGAAATAGGCATATGACTTTTTATTGCTTTCGGGATGTTCAATGACAAATTGCTCAAACAAAAATTCAGCATCACCATTCTCTAGCTCTTTCGCACATATTGCTCTATAATAGTAGGCTTCTGAAATTAAGGTTGAACCAGCTCTTACCGATTGAGCAATAAACTTTTCGAATTGCTCCCTAGCAGAACCGAATTTATTCAGTCGGTATAACTCTAAAGCCTTATCAAAATCTTTTTCGGGTTGCTGAAATCCAACAGATTGCTGTGAGAAAATATTAATGCTTACTAATAAAGCAATAATGGTTACGGATAGGTATTTAGTATTTATCATTCAATAAACTTTTACTTCTGAATAATGATGAATCGTGTGAATCCTGTTTTCGGGGCATAAAGATAAAAATTTTAGGCTACTACCCTTATACATCAGCCGAATGATTATAGGAATAAATCAAGTACTATTCTAAAATTAATCACTCTCGATTATTTCATGCTCGAAATCAAAATTTGCATCTGCTATTAAAACGTAAGAAAAACACAATTTATTTTTTTAATTTCACCCAATAATTAATTAAGTGTTCCGAAAATACATTTCATAGGCAATGAGCAATAAGCAATCCGTTTCCATCGAAAATAAGCAAAACAATATTGTTGAGTTTAAAAATGCAGTGATTCGCCATCAGGAAAACATTATTTTAAAGGATGTTAACCTAGAGGTTAAAAAAGGTGAGTTTATTTATTTGATTGGAAAAGTAGGAAGTGGCAAGTCTAGTTTACTTAAAACTATGTATGCAGAAGTGCCTGTTTCGGAAGGTTATGTTTTTACCGTTGGTTACAATCTAAAGAAGTTAAAATCGAAGGAAATTCCTTATTTAAGAAGAAAAATGGGAATTATCTTTCAGGACTTTCAGCTTTTAAGCGACCGTTCGGTTTACGAAAATTTGAATTTTGTTTTAAAAGCTACTGGTTGGAAAAACAAAAAAGAAATGGATGTTAGAATACGCGATGTACTCACTCAAGTGGATATGGTACATAAAGGGTATAAAATGCCACACCAACTATCGGGAGGTGAACAACAGCGTATTGGAATTGCCAGAGCTTTATTAAATGAACCCGAGCTTATTTTGGCAGATGAGCCTACAGGCAATCTGGATCCTGAAACGACCAATGACCTGATGCTATTGCTGTTTAAAATATCAGAAATGGGAAAAACAGTAATTATGGCTACCCATAATTATGGTATGATTGATAAATACAAAGCTCGTATTATTAGGTGCGAAGACAGCCACTTAAAAGAAGATGAAGCGGAGTAATCAGTAGGCTTTACAATACTTTTTGTACAAAAACTACATTGGGGATGTCCTGAACACAAATGCTCCATCGGAATGTTTGGGGTAAAAAGATTCTCCATTATATACCATTCTTCCTTTGGCAAAAACAAAATCAGGTCGCCCTATCAGCTTGTACTTTTTCAATGGCGTAATTTCTGCAGTTGGCATTGAGCAGTACAAATTTCTATCAAAAGTTGGGTTCCAGATAACAAAATCAGCATCGGCTCCTGCCTGCAGCACTCCTTTTTTAGGCCACAATCCCATAATCTTTGAAGGGCGAGTAGACACGATATCTACTAGGTCTAAAATATTAATATTACCTTCATTTACGCCAACCGTATACAACATGCTCAGGTAATTCCTGAGATAAAAAAACTTATCGGGTCTGTTAAAAACTAAAGCATCATCCGATTCATCCTCAAAATTTAAATTATAAGATGGTGGATTAATTAGGAACCTTTGATCCTTCACTAATAACCAAACCTCTTCTTCTTTGATAGGCGTTAAACCATGCTGATGGGTTAGTTCACCAAGCTTTTCATTGCTCGAAGTTTCATTTTTATCCGATAAGTTAATAGAAAACGGCATGCTCATACTTACGTAAAAGTCACCTCCGTTATCTAAACCATCATGAATCATTTCTAACTCTTCCTTATACTTTACATTTAAAAACATCAAAGGGCAATTATAGTTAATGCCCAGCTCCACCAATACCGACAGCGCTTCAAAATGATTTTGTAATGTTAAAGGATTGTTGAGCTTAATATCATCGGCACTACTTTTCTCTACATCTGGAATTAAAAGGTCACAAATGATTAACAAATGATAGTTGGCTGCTCTTTTTACAATAGATTCAAGTACGTTAATATTTACTTTATCTAACAATGATACACTCAATAATAAAGTTGAAATTCCCTCGTGAATAAAACTGTAATCAAATGCATTGGCCATACTAGCCTTTAAATCAGAAAAAGCTAAATGAAAGCCATAGTCAATTAAGTTATTTTTGGCCTTTTGCTTAGCTTTATAAATATTATAGAGGTAGTTTTTTTCGTAGAAATCCTCCACTGCATCTAACATTGTAGTGGTTCCGTTATATATCTCTGCTTGATTTAATTTATTAATCTCCTCGGGAGAATACTCTTCGGAAGTTAGGTCTAAAAAATGCCTATTCACATCCACCGCTCCAGGCAAAATATACTTTCCACTGGCATCTATTACTGGTGTTTCTCCCGTAGGTCGCTCAATACCTTGCCCAATTTGCAATATTTTATTACCACCCACCAAAATATCTTCGGTTATAATTGCCGACTGCTTTACAACAAATCCGTTTTTAACGAGCAGATAATTCATGGACGAGAAATTAGTTTATGGCACCAGTAAGATATTAACTTATTTATGAAGTACCTTTTCTAAATTTACGTTAAATATCTCCATTGTACAAAACAAAAACACAATAACTTACTCTGAATTATAATAAAAATCTATTTTTGTGCCCTCAACAATATACGAAGTAAAATGTGGTGGTTATTAGCAATTGTTTCGGCACTATTCTTAGGAATATACGATGTTGTAAAAAAGGTTTCTGTAAACAAAAATGCGGTACTTCCAGTATTACTTTTTAGCTCTATCAGTGGGGCAATTCTTTTCATTCCCATTTTAATTGCTTCTAGAAATGAATTTATCACTCCCGAGCATCTTTTTTACATTCCATCCATTAGCTGGAAAGAACATGCTATGCTCTTTTTAAAGTCGGCCATTGTTGTAACCTCGTGGATATTTTCGTTTTTTGCCTTAAAGCATCTGCCATTAACCATCGTTTCGCCCATTAGAGCTACTGGACCTTTATGGACACTCATTGGAGCCATTATCATATTTTCAGAAAGACTTACCCCTTACCAATGGATTGGCATCGCTATAACATTATCATTTTTCTATATGTTTTCCATTGCTGGAAAAACAGAAGGCATTTCTTTTAGAAAAAATAAATGGGTGTTTTTCATCATACTAGGAACTCTGTTCGGCGCTGTAAGTGGATTATATGATAAGTTTTTATTACGCCACATCAATAGGATGGCAGTTCAGTGTTATTTTACCTTTTACCAAGTGGTACTATTTGTGCCATTAGTATTTGCTATTTGGTGGCCTACTCGTAAAAAAACATCTCCTTTTAAGTGGAGATGGAGCATTCCTTTAATTGGTTTATTCTTGATTATTGCCGATTTCTTTTATTTTTATGCTTTACATATCCCCGAAAGTATGATATCCATTGTTTCAGCACTACGAAGAGGTAGCGTTGTTATCGCTTTTGCTTTTGGCGCATATTTATTTAAAGAGAAAAACATTAAAACAAAAGCTATTTACCTATTGGGTATTTTAATTGGTATAGGCTTACTTATTTTTGGTACAAAATAACATTATAATTCGCAGCAATAACATTTGCCATGAAGCAAACAGATCTCTCAAAATACAATAATAGCTGGTACAAACCAGGTAGTGCAATTAAAAGAACCTTATGGTATTTTATTAATTTATTATTCCTAATAAACCCACTTAATCCTTCTTCTGGACTTAAAAAAGCCTTATTAAAACTTTTTGGAGCCAAAATTGCTTCTGGAGTTGTTATAAAGCCGGGTGTAAATATAAAATACCCTTGGAAACTTTCTATTGGAGAGCATACTTGGATTGGCGAAAATGTTTGGATAGATAATCTAGACCAAGTCACTATTGGAAAAAACTGTTGCTTATCGCAAGGTGCTTTATTGCTTTGCGGAAATCACAATTTCAAGAAAAAAACCTTTGACTTAATGATTGGCCCTATAGTGTTGGAGGACGGGGTTTGGATTGGCGCACAATCTATGCTAACACCCAACACTATCTGCAAATCACACGCAGTTTTATCCGTACAATCTGTAGCCTCAGGAGAACTTGAAACTTATTCCATTTATCGTGGAAACCCTGCTGTAAAGGTTAAGCTACGCAAAATAGAATAAAAAAGCCAGCTCATACAAGACGTAGAACTGGCTTACCTAAATACACAATCTAATTTAACCCAATTTCTTAATCACCTATCATCCTAGCAAATAATTGCTTATTTCGTACTACCACAAAATAATAAGGACTTAAGGCATTCTTCATTTCTATATCTTTTTTATATTCCCCAGTAAATTTCTTTTTTACCTCTTCAAATAAAATACGTCCATTTCTATCCAGTATTTTAACTTGCATATCTTCCACATCTTCAAATGTCAAATACAAACCTGCAGTTTTCACTTCTTTACCAAACTCCTCCTTTACCTTTACATGAACTGCAATATCATTAGGATGCAAAGCCTCTCCTGTTATAACCTTCGGAGAAACTCCCCCTCTTACCAATACCTCAGCATCTGAAATAGGAATTTCAGCAACAAACTTTTGAGATGATTTTGCTCCTTTAGCCTTTATCTTTTTATCTCCTTTTACAATTCTAATGGTTTCTCCAGGATATTTATGCGTACCTACTGAACTATAGGCCATCACTTGTTGTACATCAGCACCCTCCCCATCACTCGAATGTTTAATCACAATAGGAGATTCTCTCCCATCACTACCATTCATTACAATTACTCGTTTCTTTATAACAGTTTTTCCATTCTCAGTCATGGAATCTGTTACTACCTCAATATTCATATTTTTATGAATAGTAGAGTCCATATCATTTTCGTCAAAAACCCAAACCTGCTTTCCTGGTTTGCTCGAATGTGATCTAATTAGGGCATTAATCCTTTTATCATTCGTACTTAATTTATGCATCAATAATACAGAGTCTAAATTGTGCTCAAACCTATACTGATTAAAAATCGAATCATTATTAAATGCAATTACCTCAATACGTTTATTCAAATCCTTATCTAAAGTAGAAAAGATACTATCTAGCTTTTTATGCATATCATTTACTTCCCCTACATTAAACATGGTACGATAAAAGTAATTACTGGTGACTGAATCACCTTCTTCGTTTAACACCTCTACCTTAACATGGTTATGCTGAGCAATAATAGATAATGGCGTTAATACCGCTATCAAAACCATAATGATAAACGACTTAAGCATATATTTCTTCATGATGATAAGTTTTTAATCTTTTACAAGACGGGTTTTAAGTATTTCAAAGGTAAACAACTTATTAAACTAGACTGGTTAAGGTGCGGTTAAAATCAGTTAAGATATAGTTAAAGTGAAATCAAGCCACTAAAAATGGGCTATATTTACATTGTAAAGTTGGCAAAACACAGCCATAAATACATTATTAGATAGCTTACAATGAAGAAAAAATCGTTCTCGGGATTAGTAGTATTAATGGGCTTCTCTCTATTGGGTATTATTATGGTTCAGTTTTTCTGGATGAATAATGCCATTGATGTTAGAAAGGAAAAATTTAACGCAACAGTTTACGATGCACTTAATGCAACCGCACAAAGAGCTCAAAGAGAACAAGCGGCTAATTATTACATGAAACAATTCTTTCAAAACCAGCCAGTAAACCGCAACCTGACCGATACATCTTCATTACAAAGAATGCCCCATTTCCCATTATCTAATCAAGGGAAAAAGAGATTTTCACCCGAAGATATTTATGCACAAGGTAGAGAAGAAACGCGTCCATTAAGTACAGGACATTTTGAAGCTCATATTGAAATATTAAACAATGGAAAATCGCAACAAATAACACTGACTGACAAAAATATAGATTTCAATAATAAATCTGATATTAAAAGAGTTGAAAGAGCCATAGCACATATTCAAGACTCATTACAAAGAGAGATGACGGGCAGTAGTTCCTTGAATGCACAAAGTTTTTTCAACCAATTCTCTTATGAAATTCAAATGCGTTCTTCAGATATTTCAAATAGAATAGACACTAAAAACCTGACCCGTATTTTAGATTATGAGTTAAAGGCAAGAGGTATAGATTTAGAATACGAATACGGCATCTTAAACAGAGACAATGGTCAATTAACCAAGCTTTGTTCGAATACTTACAAGCGTGAAAAAAGTAATTTTTTGTTTGTCGCTAACTTATTCCCTAACGATTTATTTAGAAACATGTCACCGCTTGCCATGGATGTATACTTCCCAAATCAAAAGGCATTTATATATAAATCATTAAATATACTATTGGCATCATCCTTAATTTTCACCCTATTCATTCTACTTACTTTTTATTTTACACTTAGAACCATTATCAACCAAAAAAAGCTTTCCGAAATCAAGTCAGACTTTATTAACAACATGACGCATGAGTTTAAAACACCCATTGCAACCATTAACTTGGCAACTGACAACATTGGAAACCCCATGATTATTGATAAACCAGAACATATCTCTCCTTTTTTAAGAATTATAAAGGAAGAGAATAAAAGAATGAATAATCAGGTTGAAAGAGTTTTACAAATGTCGTTAATTGAGAAACGAGATTTCCAATTAGTTAAGATAAAAACAGACTTGCATCCATTGATAAATGATGCAGTAGAAAAAATAAAACTATTGGCAGAACAAAAGTCCGCAAGTATCAACACACAATTAAATGCGGATCTGACTGTTTTCAATGTAGATGAAGTTCATTTTACCAATGTTATTATGAACCTACTTGAAAATGCACTTAAATACACCGAGCAAACACCTTTAATTGAAGTGTGCACACAAAATACCAAAAGCGGAATTGAAATTAAGGTAAGCGACAATGGTATTGGCATGACCAAGGAACAACAGGCTAAAGTATTTGAGAAATTTTTTAGAGCAACCAAAGGAAACATTCACAATGTAAAAGGCTTTGGCTTAGGGTTAAGCTATGTAAAAGCCATTATGGATCAACATCACGGAAATATTTTTGTTAAAAGTAAATTAGGCGAAGGTTCAACATTTAAGTTATTTTTACCATTTAGTTAATCAACCCAATAACAAATACAGAAAAATGAGCGATAAGAAAAAAGTTTTTATGGTAGAGGACGACCAAAATTTTGGAACCGTCATGAAATCGTATTTAGAAATTAATGGATTTGGTGTTACCTGGGTTAAAGATGGTAACAACGCCCTTAAAACTTTCTTAAAGGGTCATTTTGACATTTGTATTTTAGATGTAATGTTGCCCAATGTAGATGGTTTTACTATTGGTAGAGAAATAAAAGCGAAAGAAGAAACTATTCCTTTAATATTTTTAACCGCAAAAACCCTGAAAGAAGACATCCTACAAGGATTTGGCATTGGTGCCGATGATTATGTAACGAAACCATTTGATTCAGAAATACTGATTGCCAAAATCAATGCCATATTAAGCCGTAGCTCTAATCAATCTGATGAAGATACTCCAAGTTTATTTGAATTAGGATGTATTGAGTTTAATTTTGAATTACGCACATTAAGCTCCCCAGGAAAAGTAAATCAATTATCACCTAAAGAAGCTGAATTGCTAAAAATGCTTTGTTTAGATTTAAATAAAGTAATGCCTCGCGAAAAAGCGCTTAAAAGCATATGGGGAGAAAATAGCTATTTTACCACACGTAGTATGGATGTTTACATTACAAAGCTCAGAAAATACTTACGTGAAGAACCTAGAATTGAAATAATTAATATACATGGAAGTGGATATCTACTCAAATTAAACGAAGAGAGTTAATCCTCCCATTCAACTACAGTCTTTAAGCAACTTTTTACATCCGAAGCAATATCGAAAATTTTTAAAACTTTCGATCTACTTAAGTCTGTCTTAAAAACTGGAATTCTGTAGCGCCCGTTTAAAATAAAAGCCTTATTACCTTGCACCAATATTTCAAGTGGCATAGAGGTTATACAGTCGATTCCTAATAATTCAATTAGTTCTTTTTCTATATCTTCCTCTCCATTAAAGGAGACTCCAAAAATAGCTATTTCCTTATCATCAAAAGTCAACTCATAAACCAATTCACAACATTCTACACCCTTCAGCAAATTTGTCTTTATTGTTGCAATTGCCTCCAGATATTCACTAAATTCATTTAACTCAACAGTATCTTCATATTTAGCCATAGTAGGCATAAAATGATATTCCCACAACTCCTCTTTGGGTATGTCTTTTCCATAATACGTAGAATCTGAAACCAATGGCGAGAGCGCCTCCTTAATTAAAGAATCTGTTACTGCAGTCATTTTAACTGCTTCGTAACGATTAGTATTAGTACTAAAATAAGCTTGTTTTATATAGTGCGGGTTTAAAAGCGTAATATCTGTCATTCCATTATCATGCCCAACTAAACCCACTTTTAATGCAGCGCCAAAAGCTCCTTTATCTGCTACACTGGTGGCCATACTGGTCATCTGGTCGCAAGTAAAAACAATCACGCATAAGTCCTTATCATCATTAGGATGATACATGCCCAACACCTCAAAATCATGCCCCAAAAGAAGTTTAGTAACTTCTGCGGTTAAATCATGAACAGATTCGTGAGATTGCCCAATCCTAAAATATGGTCTTACTGCCCATGTAGAAAAAAACATTCCTAAAAACAGAATCGTAATAAATACCCTCTTCATTTTCATCAAATTTGCATTCGACTTATTATCATTAAATCATTATTCTATATTGAAATCTGCCTATTTCAATAACGACAAGATAGGTATTCCTTTTTATTTTAACAGTTGTTAACAATTTAATTTTAGGGGGTATTTTGATTTTTTACGCATAAGTATCACCTCAAACACATAGACACCTCCTAGATGCCAAGTATATAAAGACTGAATATCTGAAAGTTACCCTTAAAAAGCATACCCCATCTATATTCAATTAATTCTTCCCTATAAAATTACAATGAAAACTACGGAATGATATTTTTAACTCTTCCTACAATGCCTGACTGCAATTGAACTTTTATTCCGTGTGGATGATTACTTGAATTAGTTAGGATCCGTTTCACGATTCCTGTGGTTAATTCTCCTGTTCGTTGATGATGCTTTTGAACCACTTCAACCTCTACTCCTATTTGAATATTTTTTCTTTGATTTCCTGCGCTCATGTTATTTATAATAATGAAGTCGAAATATAGAATTAATATTCCACTTTCTTTTTCTTCTTTTTGGCAGTACGTTTTTGTTTCACAAAATGAATTTCCATGGGACGTCGTTTCCCCTTTAATTTAATTGGGTCTGGCAATGCTTTTATGGTAAACTCATCCTTATCTTCTAAAGCTTCATACAAAACTCCAGAAATCAATAGGTCTTGCTTTTTCTCACCGCACATAGACTCTATTCGTGCTGCTGTATTAATGGCATCTCCATTATAAGAAATATCTCTTCGAATGCTCCCCACCTGAAGCACCATCACTTTACCAATATGTAAACCTGCTTTAAACTTAGGCACCTCGCCATACTTGCGCCTATAATATCTCGAACGCCTTTCGATAACCCTAAGAAATGCAAAAAATGCCCTCAAACAATTATTATTTCTTAAACCACTGCCCTCATTAAAGGTAACCACAGCACCATCTCCCAGGTAGTTATAAATTTCACCGTGATAATTATACAACACCGACATATCATTAAAAACATCTTGCACTAAGCGACTAAACTTTTGATGCCCCAACTGCTCTGCTCTGGTCGTAGATGCCTTCATGTCTATAAACATGAATATTTTCTTTTCTTCTTTAGGTTTATTTAAGCGGCCAAAAAACCAGTTGAAAAAGTTACCAACCCCTATTTTTTTGTACATTTCTTTAAACGTACTGTTACCTACACAAGCCAAATAAAAATAAGTAAAAAAACGAATGTGCTTTATGGTAAACTCAGGAACATACTTTACAAAGGATGGATAATCTACAATGGTTTTTATTTGCAGGTTTTTGTTGGCAGCCAACATCACCAATACCAAAGCCACAGCAAAGTAAAATAATGAGCGAAAAAATACCATGGTTCTGATGGGAGAATATCGCATTATCCTATCAGAAAACAACATGTCTAAAATGGTAAATAAAATAGATATGGAAAGTGCTGCAAACACCACATTTGCATAAATAGATTCTATGGTTAAAAGCTCAAAGTAGTTTACAAAAAAAGAGGCATCTCCTGTTAAAAACCAGAAAAGAAATAAGGCTGAATTCCAGTACAAAAAATGATACCTTAACGCCTTAAACAACTGACTAAACCATATTTTTAATTTCTCTCTTAAAAACATCTATCTTGTAAATAACTTCTACTTTTTGAAATATATCAATACATCCTCAGTGCATTTACCTTTAATCATAAAATTAGTTTCATTACAAGGTCTGTAGTTATTAACAATCCGCAAAAGCGAATCTCATTTTTGGAGATAAAAAAAGCCGTTTGAAAAAAAATCAAACGGCTCATTTATATAATTGCTTAATCTTCTTAGATTAAATCGATGCTTCGTTTAACAAACTTAGTTAAAGCTTCGCCTTTTAGCATATTGTTAGATAATAGCGCTAAATCAATTAACTGAGAAACTAATTTATTATCGGTACTAAAACCACTTAAAATCTCTGTTTTCTTAGTATTTAAATCGCTAATTTTCTTATCTACATCAGCCAACTCATCTTTTTCAGCTTGAGGAATTTCTTCGTCCTTCTTGCCCTCCTTGGCTTTCTCTAATTCCTGACGCTTTCCATTTAAGCTCTCAATCTTACCTCTTAGCGAATCAACTTGCTCTCCTACCTTTTCTGTTTTATCAGCTAAGATACGCTCTACTAATGGGTGATTCTCGTTCACTGCAATTTGATAGCTATCTGGCATTTCACCGTAGAAATTCATTCCACCGCCACCTTGCATAGCACTCATCTCTTTCATACGACGCATAAACTCTTGTTGCGTAATAACTGCAGGATTCGCATTAGGCCCCATAGCTTCAAACGTAACAATAAAGTTCATTTTATCACCATTAGGCACTTGTGCAGCAAATACCGATGTTAAATCATCCTTATCTCCAGTTGAAAGACTTGACTCTAATGTTGATTCTTTAGGGATAAGCTTTTCAACCACATCTCCATCAACACGTACAAAACGAGTTTTATCTAACTTTTGCTCCATATGGTTAATGAAGTGAGAGTCTAATTGACCATCCATCACTAACACATCATAACCTTTATCAACAGCACCTTGAATAAAACTATGTTGCTCTTCAACATCAGTTGTATATAAGTATACAACCTGACCATCCTTATCAGTTTGGTTATCTTTTACGATATCGTTGTACTCATCCATGGTAAAATACTTACCATCTGAATTTTTAAACAATGAGAATTTCTGTGCTTTATCGTAGAACTTCTCTTCAGTTAACATACCATAGTTGATGAATAATCTCAACGAATCCCACTTCTCTTCAAATCCTTTTCTGTCAGCTTTAAAGATTTCTGCCAAACGGTCAGCTACCTTTTTAGTGATATGATTTGAAATCTTTTTTACATTACCATCAGCTTGTAAATAAGAACGAGAAACATTTAACGGAATATCTGGAGAATCGATAACACCATGTAAAAGCGTTAAAAATTCAGGTACAATATTCTCTACAGAATCAGTAATAAAAACCTGGTTGCTATAAAGTTGAATCTTATTTTTTTGAACCTCTACATTATTCTTAATTTTTGGAAAATAAAGAATACCCGTAAGGTTAAAAGGATAATCAACATTTAAGTGAATATTAAAGATTGGATCCTCGCTCATAGGATAAAGATCCTTATAGAACTTGTTATAATCCTCGTCTTTTAATTCATTTGGAGTACGTGTCCAAAGAGGGTTTGTATCATTAACTACATTATCCTCATCTAACTCAACATCTTTACCGTCTTTCCATTCTGTTTTTTTACCAAAAACAACTTCAACAGGTAAAAAACGACAGTACTTATTTAAAAGCTTAGTAATCTCTGCTTTCTCAAGAAACTGCTTATTCTCATCATCTATGTAAAGAATAATATCAGTACCAATAGCATCTTTAGCTTCTTCTTCTAAATTATACTCAGGACTTCCATCACAAGACCACTTTACAGCAGTAGCTCCTTCTTTATGAGATAATGTGTGGATTTCAACTTTTTTAGCCACCATAAATGATGAGTAAAAACCCAAACCAAAGTGACCGATAATTGCATTAGCATCATCCTTATACTTATCCAAAAATTCTTCAGCTCCTGAAAAAGCAATTTGATTAATATACTTCTCAATCTCTTCAGCAGTCATTCCAATACCGTTGTCAGAGATAGTTAATGTTTTCTTTTTCTCATCAACATGAATAGAAACTTTCATCTCTCCAAGCTCGCCCTTAAACTCACCAATACTTGATAGTGTTTTAAGTTTTTGCGAAGCATCAACTGCATTTGACACTAATTCACGCAAGAAAATTTCGTGATCTGAATAAAGGAACTTTTTAATGATGGGGAAAATATTCTCGGTAGTAACCCCAATATTACCTTTTGACATACTATTTTAAGTTTTTATGATGAAACATATTTTCTGATCTTTCCTTTTCAAATGATGTGCCAACAAAACATTGGTGACAGATAGACAGCTTTTATGACATCTTGTATATTTCCACGATATAATGAACGGTAAAAAAGTCAGATAATGACTAAACCGAAAGGAATAAAAAAATAAAACCCCTGCTATTTGCCAGGCAAACAACAGGGGTTTTGGTTTAGATTAGCGTATATAAATCTCTACTTATATAGCATCGCTTCCTCGCTCTTCGGTACGGATACGGATACATTGCTCAAGGGGTGTAACAAATATTTTTCCATCTCCAACTTCACCTTCGTGACCATTATGCGATTTAGCAGCTTTAATGATTGCATTAATTGTTAACTCGGCATACTCTTCGTTTACAGCAACCTCAACTCTCATTTTTGGCGTAAGGTTAGGTACTATTTCTTTACCACGATAAACTTGTTTTCGAACTTGATTACCATGACCAGAAACCCTGGTTACGGTTATACGGGTAATACCTGCACTTATCAAAGACTCACGTACTTGATCTAACTGGTATTCTCTTATTATTGCTGTTATTAATTTCATTTCTACAAGATTTAGTATAAATATTAAGTCATAAAGTATAAAGATACAACATTATCAAACTTCATATACTTAATCTTTATATGTTACTTATTACTTTATTTCTGAATAATATTTAGTTTGGATTTGTCATTCCGTAACCACGCTCACCGTGATAAGAATGATCTAATCCCATCATCTCCTCTTCGTCGGTTGATTTTAAACCAAACACTTTCTCCACAAACCAAATAATTGCAATAGTTAAAACAACTGAATACGCAATAGCAATTACTACTGTGACAACCTGAACACCAAACTGGTCCCAAACAGACCATAATCCAGTAGAAGAAGCTGCTGCTGCATCTGTCATCCAAGAATCTCTGATAAAGAAAACAAGTAAAATAGCTCCAACAATACCACCAACACCATGCACTCCAAATGCATCAAGTGAATCGTCATATCCAAGCTTATCTTTTAACAATAAACCACCGTAACAAACAACTGTAGAAATAGCTCCTAAGGCCATAGCTCCCATTGGTTGAACAACTCCTGCTGCTGGTGTCACAGCAACTAAACCTGCTAAAATACCAGATGCAAAACCTAAAGCAGTTGCTTTTCCGTGGTGTAATAATTCAACGATAACCCACATTAATGCTCCAGCAGCACCTGCCACCTGAGTAGCTGTTAATGCTTGAGCGGTTTCAATACCACTAGAAACACTACTTCCGGCATTAAAACCAAACCAACCTACCCAAAGAAGCCCAACTCCCATCATAGTCATAACTAGATTATTAGGACTTAACTGACGTTGTGGATATCCTCTACGGGCACCTAAATAAATAGCAGCTACTAAACCACTAATACCAGCAGAAATATGCACTACAGTACCTCCAGCAAAGTCAATAGCTCCGGCAGCACCCCAATGGTGTAAGAAACCGTCTTCGGCCCAAACCCAGTGACATAATGGGTTATATACTAATATACCCCAAATGGCTATAAAAATTAAATATCCTTTAAACTTAACACGCTCAGCAAATGCACCAGCAATTAGTGCAGGCGTTATAATAGCAAATTTTCCTTGAAACATAGAAAACACAAGATCTGGCACACCATTAGTAACACTGGTATCAATACCATTAAGGAATACAAAATCGCTATTCCAGCCGCACCAGCCTCCCAATACTTTATCTCCAAAGCACATAGAATAACCAAAGATTACCCATAGTACACTCATCACTCCCATTGCTGCAAAACTGTGCATCATGGTTCCTAAAACATTTTTCGATCTTACTAAACCGCCATAGAACATGGCAAGTCCTGGCACCATTAAAAGTACCAATGCAGTAGATGTAATCATCCAGGCAGTAGCCCCTGTATCAACTTGGGATCCATCATTGGCCCAACTAGTCACAAAAAACCCTAGCAACATGGTTGCTAAAAGAATCACTCTTTTCATAAAAATTATACGTTAATAGGTGGTAATAATCATTTCTCGCTGGCAAACTTATAATTTTTATAGGTATTGTGCAAATTATATTACAATTCGTAAGCCAATACCCCCTTTTTAAATACAGTTTAAATAATAATTAATGCTTTTACCCCTCAACACACCCATTATTCAACACCCAAAATGAAATAAAACATATTTTCAGCATAAAGCTAAAATCAAAACCATAAAAAAACCCAATACTAATAATAGTACTGGGTTATAATATATATACATGTTATATTCCTATTTAAAATACTTTCCTAACTCTTCTTCTATTTTCGATTTTTTTAAGGGTTTCTGAAAATAACCATCTATTAAGTCTTTATTTAAGGCTTCGTCAATTTCGGGAGTTAAACCATAACCTGATAACAGAAAATAGGGCAAGTCTGCTCTCACTTTACGCGCTTCCATTACAAACTCCAAACCATTCATTCCTGGCATCTTCATATCTGTAATGACTGCTCCTATATCTTTTTTATCGGCTAACACATTTAATGCATCCATCCCCGACTCACTTGTTATTATCTCAAAAACTCCTCTAAACATTATCCCAAACAATTTTAAATTGATGGGCTCATCATCTACATAAAGCACAACTCCTAAACTCTGCATTAATTTTTACTTTTAATGGGAATAAATACACTAAACCAGGAACCTTCCCCCTTTTTTGATTCCACATGAACCCTTCCCTTATGTTTATCTATAATATTATATACCGTTGAAAGCCCTAGGCCTGTACCTTGACCGGCTTCCTTTGTGGTAAAGAATGGTTCAAAAATTTTATTTCTAACCTCGTCATCCATCCCTGCTCCATTATCAATAATATCAACTTTCAGCATTATATTTTCCTGAACGCTAATATTTATCTTCACCTCTCCTTTATTTTCTATTGCCTGAATTGAATTATACAACATATTAATAAATGCTCTACTCAATTCACCTTCGCTTCCTTCTACAAACACATCTTCTTCTGGAAACTGCTTAACAACATTAATTCTTCCTTTTATTTCAGAAGCCAAAATACTTAAACAACTCTCAATAATAATACGAATATTACAACTTGTGAAATTTTTCTCGTTTTTTTTGTTGAAGCGTTGCAAACTCTTTACAATATTACTGATACGTCGTACACCTTCTTCCATACCCAAAACAATTTGCTCATTCAGGGATTTCAATTCCAATTCCGACAAGTCTCCATAATGTCCTTCATCTAAATTTTGAAGACTATAAAGACCAGATTGAATATAGTTTAATGGGTTATTAATTTCGTGCGCAACACCAGCTGTTAATATACCAATAGACGACATCTTTTCTGACTCTATTAATTTTTCTTGCGTTTCATGTAACTCCCTTAGTGCTAACTCTAGCTTATTTCTTTGGTCAATTAAATCGAAATTAGACTGTGTTAACTCTTCATTGGTTTGCTCTAACTCCTCTGTACGTACTTGCACCAAACCTTCTAAATGCGTTTTATAACGCTCTAACTCTTCTTCTTGTTTCTTTTGCTTAGTAATATCCTTAACCACGGCCTGATAAAATTGCACATCGCCATCCTTCATTAAGGCCAAGCTAACCGAAGCTAAAAAACTTTCTCCATTCGTTTTCAAATGTCTCCATTCAAAATAATTAGGCTTTCCAATTTCAACCTTACCTTCGATGTATTTAATTTTTTCCTCCGAACTAACTCCATCAACCTGATATATAGTAGACAGGTCTAATATTGTTTTACCTATGAGATTTTCTTTCTTTTCGCCAAACAACTCAAGCGCTCGCTCATTCACTTCTTTAACCTCAATACCATTTAAAATAAAAATAGCATCAAATGAATGCTCAAATAAGTAACGGTATCTATTTTCTCTGTAAGCTAATGCACCAGTTTTGGTTTTTATAACAGAAAGTTTTTCCAAGATGGTATCCGAATAAATTCTACCCACATAAAGCAATGTGAATCCTGTTAATAGAATAATACTTAAATCCATTAACCACGCATTGATATCGAGCACATACTCATTGGCATCAACTGTAAAGGGAATTATATCATATATATATAACACACCAAAACACGAATAGACTAAACCATAAAAGACCATAGCCATTAAAGCCTTTTTATACTCTAATATAAATGATACAAATACAGGTATTAAAATTATATAAGCTTTTGAGGAGACTAAAAATCCATATTTGGTTAGTCCTGAAATTAACGCCAGTAAAACAACCACCATGATGGTGTATACCTTAATACTTAAACTTAATCGTTTTCTGAAAAATGCAATTAACCCCATGCCAATCATAACTACTGTTATTAACACAAAGGCAAAGTCAAAACCATAACTAATTGCACGCGATAAGGTGACAAAATATGAGAAAAGCCCAAAGAAATAGCCAATCACCAATGCCTTATCGACAATAACATTTCTGACTTGAAATAATTCGTTGGGATTTTTCATCTTCATAATTCATTTTGCTCGATAAGAATTTAGTCTTATCAACAAATCGGATGTAATATATTAATAAATTATAAATTTATGCAAGCTATTTGAGTAACATACCAATACATCAAGATAACTGGATGATTCTATCCATAAAATTTTATTTTTATTTACTTTCGGTGCAACTATCCTAAAAACACATTGTCATTAGGTAAAATTTAGATTGTTGGAAACAGTAAATCTCGACATACATAAACCCATTATTAAAAAGGCACAAAAGGGCAACCCTAAAGCTCAGAAGAACCTTTACGAGCTTTATGCCAAGGCAATGTTCAATATATGCTATCGCATGATGAATAATGTGGCCGAAGCAGAGGATGTTCTGCAAGAAGCATTTTGTGAGGCTTTTAGGAAGTTAGACACTTTCCGATTTGAATCGACTTTTGGTGCTTGGATAAAACGCATTGTGGTAAACAGGTGCATCAACCAACTTAAAAAAAGAAAAGTAGAATTAGAATATGGAGACCATGCTTACAAACACGAACTGAGCGAAGAAACGATAGAGGATGATAGTTTAATGCAAGTGGAAAAAATTAAGAGAGCAATGGGGTTACTACCCGATGGATATAGGATAGTTTTTTCGCTTTACTTATTAGAAGGGTACGACCATCAGGAGATTGCAGGAATACTTGACATTTCGGAATCAACCTCGAAATCGCAACTAGCCCGAGCCAAAAAGAAATTATTAGAGATTATTAAGGCTGGGAATTTTGAATATAGTACAAATTAAAAACATTAAATGATGACTGATAAACTTGATAAATACATAGAGGAGAATCGCGGTTCATTTGATGACTTAACGCCCTCAGGCGATATGTGGGAAAGAATATCGCAAGACACTCAAAAAAAACGAGGCTTAAGCCGAAAGCTTATTACATACCGTATTTCAGGAGCAGCAGCTATATTAATGGTGGCACTGTTGGGATACAACTATTTCTCAACTAGTCAACCTCAACAACAACATATGTCAGCAGCTTATGAGGAAGTGCTAGAGACGGAACAGTATTATAATAACAAGGTATTACAAAAGAAACAGCAAATATTTAAACTCACATCGAGCGATCCTGATATTAAAACAGACATTGAAGCTGAACTTGCCTTACTTGATAAGGCTATGCTTGAGCTTAAAAATGATCTTCAGGAAAATATTTCAAATACCGAGGTGGTAGAAGCTATGGTACAAAATTACAGGATGAAATTACAAATATTAGAAGATATACTTAAATACATTGAACCTCAGCAAGAAATAGAAACTGAGCAAACTAAGATTTCTAATATTTAATAGGGACAGAATAAACAATACGTTATGCGATACTTTAAAATACTCATCATATTAACAGGTTTGTGGGGAATTAACCTCAGCACCTCCGCTCAAAATTTCAGGGAAGAATCTAACATTTCTAAAACCTTTAAAATTGCGCCCTCGGGTACATTAGAACTAAGCAATAAGTATGGTTCGGTATATGTAGATACTTGGGACAAGGATTCTGTAAAAATTAATATTGAATTTATTATTGCAGAAAAAAATGAAAATCGATTTAAGAAAATTAAGAATAGTGTAAACTTCGATTTTGCAGGAAATAGCTTATACAGAACCGTTAAAACACAGTACGGAAATAGCTACTCTTCTTTATTTAAGGATTTAAAAGAAGCTACCAATTTGTTTTCTTCTAACGCAGATCAAACACATGTTGATTATTACATTACTATACCCAACTATATCAATTTAAATATTGATAATAAATATGGCAATATAATACTGCCTAGTTTACTAGGTGACACCGATATAAAATTAAGTAATGGTGATTTTCAAGCCAGAGAGTTAAAAGGAAATAACCAGTTAGAATTATCCTTTGGAAGTGCTAGATTAAATGCCATTGAACGCGGTAACCTAAAGCTAAACTTTTTAGAAGCCAGCATTACTAAAGCTAATAATTTAACCATTGAAAGTAAATCTTCTAACTTAAATATTGAAGAGGCTAACCTATTAAAACTTACCAGTAAACGAGGTGATATTGAAATAACTAATACCAACTATTTGTTTTCTGAAACTGAGTTTTGCCAGCTATTTATCAACAACATCAGCTCCGAAGCTAATATTAGATTAAAATATGGCATTCTAAAAAAATTAAATTGTCAAAGTGGATTTGAATCCATAACTATATATAGTACACATGCCGATGTATGGCTTAAGCTACCTAAAGAAGATGCTTACAACATTAAAACATCATATCTAAAGGCAAATTGCAGTAGCGATAAAAGTATTATCTGGCAACCTGCAGAAGTAGCTGATGAAGAAGGTACTTTAACAAAATCTGGCTACCATCTGAATAAGAACAGTAGCAGTAATGTAAAAATTGATATTACAGAAGCCAACTTAAATATTTATTAATTAGTCAGGTACAAGTTCCTTTAAACATAGCTTAGAGAGGATTTTAATATCCATTCCCTAATAACTTCAAGCCCCATGAATACAACTATATATAAACTCTTATTTTTTAGTTTCATCCTAGCTTATTGCTCAAATGCAAAAGGGCAGGATTACAAAAATCTGGTTTCTCTTAAAACAGGTGTATACACAGGTTTTAATTACAAACGACTTTTACCCAACGAAACGGCTTTTTCTGCCCAGTTAGGTTTTAGAGACGGAGGTATAACATTAAATGCGTACAGAACATTTCATCAGCTAGCATTTCCTAAAAAACAGAACTATCAATTGTTTCTATTTTATGGATATGGTGCTCACTTTAGATATTATACTAGATACAAACGAAATAACCCTTTTAAACCTTGGCGCCCTACTAACGAATATAGGGGAAACTATTTTGCTGCTGGTTTAGACGGAATTATAGGATTAGAATATAGATTTTTGAAATATCCTTTTGTGATTTCAACAGATATCAATCCCAACTTTGAATTTGGAGGCGCCACCGCATTTAAAGTTAATATGGATTTAATATCCATAGGATTGGGATATACATTTTAACTGCATTAAAAATATATGCTAATTACATTTTTATCGATTTAAGAAAAAGAAAAACAATTATACCATGAAACATTTACTTTTAATCATTGCCGTTGCCTGTGTTACTAACCTTGTTTATGCACAGGAAGAATCAAATGAAATAAGAACCATTTTTAGTAATGAGTCGGTCCGTAGCAATGGTGGATACGGTGGCCTGATGGTTAATTATTCAAATATAGCCAACAGAGATGCCATTTTGATGGGAGCTAAAGGAGGATGGGTCATTAACCATGCTTTTACCTTAGGTTTGGGCGGTTATGGATTTATTACCGAACCAAAACATGATGTTAGTTTAAACAAGGATTATGAGTTTGCGGGAGGTTATGGGGGACTTCTTTTAGAGCCTATTATTGGAGCTAAACACCCAGTGCACCTATCCTTTCCAATACTTATTGGAGCTGGAGGTGTTGCGTATACAACTACCAACTTTGACTATGATAACAATTACAACTATGAGGATACTTATGAAGATAGCGACGCATTTTTTGTATTGGAACCTGGAGTTGAATTAGAATTTAATGTGGTTAAGTTTATGCGATTTGCATTATCATGTAGTTATAGATATACCAGCGATGTTAACTTAAGCTATACGAGCGAAGGTACAGACTTCAGTTCAATAGCTTCAAAAAACATGTTGCATGGATGGAATTTTGGTTTGGCTTTTAAATTTGGTAAGTTTTAAAAGCATTACAATAACACCTCAAGTCATACTTGAAAGGTATCAAGTAGCTTGAGGTGAAAAATAATTTAAATATTTTTTGAACACATACACATTTGAAAAAAAAGCACTTACGCCCTACAAAGCATTAAAGCTTATATTTTTTTTCATTTTTATTTTTGCAGTTCAAAAAATTCCTCTACATTTGCACCCGTTATCAAAAGAGATACACACTGAAACAATAGCAACAGCAAGGGTTTCAGACGAGATATAAAAATTTTGGAGAGATGGCAGAGTGGTCGAATGCGGTGGTCTTGAAAACCATTGTACTGCGAGGTACCGGGGGTTCGAATCCCTCTCTCTCCGCTGAGTGCGAAAGCAATTTAAAGTAAAACCTTGTAAGTCAACACTTACAGGGTTTTTTAATGCGCAAAAGTGTGCAATAAAAGGCAGAAAAAGGCAGTTTTTGGGTGGATTTCTGGTGGACTTAAAAAGTCCTCATTATAGTCCACCAGAAAGAGTTAAAAAAGCTCTGTATTGCGCTCTATTACTCGGTTTTAAATCGTTTAAAAATGAACTCATAAAAATAATTTTAACACCAAAAATTTATTATTATGAGTGGACTTGAGACCATTAAAATCAACTTCTTTATCAAGAAGACAAAATTGCTTAAAAACGGAGAAGCTCCTATCTTCGTTAGAATCATCATTAACAAAGAAAGAGACGAGTATGCCTTAAAGAAAAGCATTCAACCTAAACAATGGAATGAAACAAAACAATTAGCAAAAGGCAATTCTGAAAAATCACAGGAAGTTAATCAACTAATAGAGCTTCACTCTTCAAAAATTAAATCCTACTTTGATTTCCTCATTATGGACAATCAACAAGTATCTCCCAGAATTATTAAAGAGAAGATTGTTGGCAAAAAAGAAACCAGGCGCACTATTCTTAAAGTATTCCAGGAACATAACGACAATGCCAGAAAGTTAATTGGCATTGACTTCGCTCCTGATACAGTTCAACGCTACGAAACCTGTTATACACATACCAAAGATTTTATTCGTTGGCAACACAAACGTGAAGATATAGCCTTGGAAGACCTGAATCATCAGTTTGTACGTAATTATGAATTATACTTAAAAACTGAACGTAAATGTGCCCACAACACTACCATTAAGTATTTGAAAAACTTCAAAAAGATTGTTCGCATTGCATTGGCTAATGGTTGGATGAAGAAAGATCCATTTGCTACTATTAAATTCAAACTTAAGCCTGTTGATGCAGTATATCTTACCAAAGAGGAATTGGATATAGTCATTAATAAAGATATAAGCATAGAACGCTTAAGACAGGTTCGTGATGTTTTTATTTTTTGCTGTTTTACCGGATTAGCCTTCTCTGATGTCAAATCATTAAAAAGACAGCATATCACAACTGATGGAAATGGAATTACCTGGATACATAAAAAACGTACTAAAACCGATCAGATGAGTACCATATTCGTTATCGAAGCGGCTAAAAAATTAATGGCTAAATATAAAAACGAACCAGAACTCATGGGAAAGGATGCAGTCCTCCCCGTCTTGAGCAATCAAAAGATGAATGCCTACCTAAAAGAGATTGGTATTATATGTAGTATTGATAAACCCATTTCAACACATACGGCACGGCATACTTTTGCCACTACTGTTGCTTTAGAGAATAATATGCCTCTCGAAGTTGTTTCAAAAACTCTTGGTCATTCAAGCACTAAAATGACGCAGCGTTATGCACGAACGACAGAAGCTTTGATTCAAAAAAACATGGAGAAGATTAAGGATTTATACTAATGGATATGGATGATCTGAATTTCCCCTTTTTGGGGGAAATTCAGGCATTTTTATTTACATCATTCATTACCTTTTCAATATTATTAATTAAGGTTTTAGAAACACCACATTCTTTAGCTATTGTATTCCATTGACAAATGGCTTCTTGGACTTCCTCCAACAGTTGATATGGTTTTTTTATCCCAAAATGTTTAGCTAGCTCTAATAAATGTTTCTTTCCAGGATTCTTACTTTCTCCTGCAATCATAGTACTATGGAAACCGTACGCAGAATTTGAGAATGTTAAATCATAGACTGGTGCAAAATTCCAACGCCCTTTGGCATCCATTAAAAATGAAAAATTCTTACTATGATCGTCTCTATTGTGTGCAAACACATTAAATGCAGCTAAACGCAGAACCTTTTCATAGGCTTCAACATGTTTTTCCATCTGAAATGCACAATCCATTAGATGTCCATAATCCATGGTACTCATCCTAAAGTTATCATGCATTAAACCACTAGCTGTGTGCATATGGATTCTTTTGCCTTTAATGCGATCGAAGCGCTTTGTACCAAAATAAGTTTGCCCTGAGCGGCCTGTAAATAATTTACATTCACTCATATTAAGCCCTGCTTTTAAAGCCATCTTATGGTAGGCATACTCAACGTTGGCAATCTCTTTGTTATCTGAAGAAGATGGAAATTTTATAATCCAATCTTCAAAACCTTCAGCCAATTGATGGTGCCCATGCACTATTTCGTTGGTATCCTTATTATAACCAACAAATATTTTTGGGCGAGCACCTCCTGAGGAACCTCCGAGTGTAAATAATTCTTCTATAATATCAGAATCAATACCCTTTAAAATATGACCCATCTCCTGTGCGAGAGTATCTAACTCTATCTTTGATAAAACATTAATATCTTCATCAAACTTTGGTCTATAGCACAAGGCACCCATTCCTTTATCTCCAACATAAGACAAACGATCTAAGGGAGTCAAGCTTTGTAAATCCACTTTCTTAGATGCAAGCGTTCTATCGAGTAATAACTTACCCCAACCATCGGGCAACGAATCACTAAAAACTCCAAATAATCCTTCGAATGGTTCTGGGCCTGCAGTTGCTATTTCACTACTCAAAGGCAACTTAATAGGCGAAATATTTATGCCTAGTTTTAAAAAATTAGTATTATAACGAAAGTAGATAGTCCTATTGTTTAGTACTAATTCTCCAAGTTCATGAGATTGGCCTTCAATATCTAATGAGACTAAAATATTTTTAACATTATCCATAGTAAATTCATGAATTAGTAGTGAAAAGTCCTTCGATTTTGCTCATATCATCCTTTGCTTGGAAAATAGAATTAAAATCTTGCAATCTATTAAGAAGGTTTGCTAATTTAAGCAGTGATTCAAGTGATATATGACCAGTAGTTTCAAATCTTTTTAAACTACCTAAAGATACACCTGAACGTTCTGCAAGCTCTGCTTGAGATATCTTTAGTTGTTTTCGTAAGGCTTTGTGGCGTTTGGCCAATTCCTTAGCAATATCGTTTGGTGTTGGATCTATTGAGTACATACAGCTAATATATTAACCAAATATAATCATTATATACATAAATAGCTAATATATTAACCAGACTTACTTAAGGCATTAATTTATTTAGCCAAAATACTTCAGACGGTGGTCATTGTATTATTTCAATTGCATCAGTTATTTGAACTATGGTGCTGAGAACCATAGTTCAAAAAAGTCTAATATAATCAGTTGGGGTGCTGAGCACCTCAACTGAAAAACTGTTTTCATTAGAACAAACCTACTTGTTTTTTGAAGAACACTATTGGCAAAAATAAAATGTTAATACGGGTAAAAACCTTTCTGTTTACTTCTAAAATATGTCGCTTTTTTTTACAGGTAGAAACGTTACATACTAATCCTTCTACCCCAATTGAAAAAAGCCTATTAAAATTCAGTTGGAGGCCTGAGCCTCACAACTGAAAATTTGTTTTTATAGCCTCACTAGAGCTATTTAAATTTAATCAATAATGAGGAATTTAATAACAGACCTCAATTACAATCGTTGATTTGATATCTTTAATTCTCAGTAATTAAATTCAAAATACATCGTCATGAGAAATCTTATCGAAGAATTGCCTGAACAAATAAGCTTTACTGTTACAAAGCATGATTTAATTGAATTTGCGAATTATTTAATCAAAGAATATGCGTCCTTGCAAAGAACAGAATCAGTCCATGAACATGACTTTAAAAAAATAATTGACATCAATGAGGTTTCTGCATATACAGGATTCTCTCGTTCTTACATTTATAAATTAACAAGCGGAGGTTTAATCCCTCACTACAAAAGAGGTAAACGTTTATACTTCAAAACCAAAGAATTAGAAGAATGGCTTACAGAAAACAGAGGTTTCAATCGAAACGATATTGAGAAAAAAGCGACTGACTATATCTTAAGGAATTCTCGTAAATTATAACAATTTCATACGTAAACTCTCCAAACAATAATTATGGCATATTTACGACAGATTATTATTTTCTTTGTTAATGATTAGCTATTAAAAAATAAATGAGCAACATTGATCACCATATAAAACTTATTCAACAGCTCTTCAGATGTCGTGAAGATGTATTTGCTATTCGTTGGGAACATGGAAATAAAAAAGGTTATATGCCTTCATATAGTTATGATCCCTACGTTTACAAACAACATAAAATCGGCGGAGGTACTTTAGCAAACTTTAAAGACAAGGTTAGAAAGCAGCTTACAAATAATGAAATAAAACATCACCTTGAAGGAAAACAATTTATTGGGATTTATCCCCTACTGGAAAACAACACTTCATGGTTTATTGTAGCTGACTTTGATAAAGAAAACTGGAAGGAAGAATGCGTCCTATTTCAAAATAAGTGCAATGAATACGAAACTCCCGCATATATAGAGCGCTCTCGATCCGGTAAAGGGGCACATGTTTGGATCTTTTTTGAAGAACCACTTCTTGCAGTAGACTCTAGAAGAGTATTTATAGCATTACTGAAAGAGTGTGGGATCATTTCTGAATTTGATAAATACTCAAGCTTTGATAGGCTGTTCCCTAATCAGGATTATCTATCCGGTAAAGGTTTTGGCAACTTAATTGCTCTTCCCTTTAACAGACATACATTAGCCCAAGAAAATAACTGTTTCATTGACGAAACAAGTTTTGAAGCATTTGAAAACCAATGGCAATTCTTGGAGAGTATAAAACGTCTATCATCTGAAAAATTTCAAACTATACTATCAAAATACAAATCCAATCCTAAGTCCATTTCGTCATCAATACCAAAAAATATTGGCAAATTAGCTATTACGCTCCGTAATAAAATCATCCTTAATAGATTTAGTTGAATATTAATTTTTACACCTCAAACCTAAGCAATACGATGAAGTCACTTTCCAGTAAAAGATAGTAACGGAAAGTAAAGGAGAGTAAAGGCAAGTAAAAGATTGTTTTGTATCGTATTTTATCGATTTGCATGTTTTAAATTACGTTCAAGTAAATATTATTGAGTACACGATGCATTCTAATCAGTCTAGTAAAATCGTTTACATCCGTTTACTTCGTTTTATTACCATTTGATTCTCAACCCATTTACTTAACACTACCTTATATTACTATGTTTTACTATTGCTTTTTTATTGCATTCTAATTCTTTATTATTGAAACCGAAAAACGCAAAAAAGACTCAACAAAATGACATTTAGAAGAACGATTTTGAAACAAGATTTGGCAATAAAACTATATCCACAAAGCTCAAATATAAATGCTGCAATGCAGTTACTCAGAAAAGAAATTAAGCTATCATCGGAATTGAATAGTAAACTCGATTTATTGACCCGAAATAAAAGAGCACATTATTACACGCACAAAGAGCTGGAGGTAATCCTGCAACATTTTTGTATTAGTGAGGAAGAATTTGATTTGTTATAATAGGCTTACCTTTAAGAATAATGATAAAGCACAAGGTAAACCATATAGAAACAAGCTCAAAAGCACTAATTATGATAATAATCAGACTGCTTTTGCGTGCTTTTTTATGCTTGTGAGTACTTTTAGAGTATGTATAGACTATATTCAGAGTATATTTCACTTGCTTTTAAGAGCTTTGCCTATGTTGTAGTGTATATTTAGAGTGCTTTTTGAATGCTTCCTAAATTTATGAGAGTACTTTGTGGATGCTTTGCTCATTATCAATAGTACTTAACCCAAATCACCACCAATATGAAAACAGCAGCTATCATTAAATGGTGAAAATGCTTCATTTATGAGCGTATATTTTAGATGCTTATGGGGTGATCTTTAGAGTCTGTGGAGTATGAAGACAAAAAAATGTTCTAAATGGTAGTGATTGGCATAGTTGTGTCGCAAATTGGCACAGCCGTAAGTCGTTCGTTTTGTGATTTATAATATAATTTTACAACCATCAAAATGAAGTAGAATAATATTAAACGCAATATGATGATATTACCCCGAACAATACTAAAACAAGATTTAGCTAAAAAACTATACCCACAAAGTTCAAATACAACTTCCGCCATGCAATTATTGCGTAAAGAAATTAAACTATCACAGGAATTAATCACTAAGCTTGATAAGCTGACACGTAATAAACGTGCCCATTACTTTACTCACAAAGAACTGGAGCTTATCCTGGAACACTTTTGTATTAGTCAGGAAGAGTTTGAGGGGCTTTAAGACCGGATTGGGGCTGCTCAGGTTTCTATAATTAGTTCCTTTTCATAACCATTATATTTCTCATCAATATATCCATGTGGATTACAGATAACTTCAGTTTCATCAATCTTGTATCTCACAGGTGTATGCACGTGGCCATGAATCCAACACTGAGGCTTTTGCTCAATAATAAAATCCTCTAAATTGGAAGCATATGCAGAAGACACCGGATCTTTCTTATATGGATCTGGCACTGACTTTATGCTTGGAGCATGGTGGGTTACTACAATGTTTGTAACTGTTTTAGATTCAACTAAACTTTTTTTAAGCCATGATATGGATTGATTATGAAGATGAAAAGTATCTATGGTTCTTAGGCGTGAATATGACGGATCTCTTCTTATTTTCTTATAATCATTCATCTTCTCCTGACAAATGATTCCATATTTCATTGGATTACCAAATATTGAAAAATCAGTCCAAAGGGTAGCTCCATGGAATGTTATACCATCAATCTCTATCGATTCATTTTCTAACACATGAATATTTGTTCCTTTCCCAACTTCTTTAATCTTTAGCAATGTTTTAGGGTAAGATCCCTTATAGTATTCATGATTACCCAATACATATATAACTGGTTTATTGGGTATTTCTTTCACCATCCAATTTATTCCTTTTACTCCAAGATTGATATCGCCAGCAAACACAACAATGTCAGCATTGTCAAAACTAAATTGATTAAACCCGAACTCTTGATGTATATCGCTAATGATCTGTATTTTCATTCTATAATGACATTGATAATACCCGTTCGGGTATAATAACCGTTAACTATAATGATATTATACCCGATGTGGTATAGTTTATCTTATTTTGAACCTTTTTGCACTAATCCTCCCAAAAACTTAGCAAAGTCACTAATATCACCATGAACACTAGCTTGTTCCAGGGCAGCCATGTAAGCTTCCCTTTGAGAGAGAGGAATTACAGTCCAGGAATAACCTCCTGAAGCTAGCATCACATTAAATAGAAAACGCCCGATACGGCCATTACCATCCATATAAGGATGGATAAATACGAATAAAAAATGCCCCAAAACAGCTCGAACACCTGCATGTGTTTCTTCTCTAATCAAGTCAAATAAAACAGGCATAGCGTCACGAACAGCATCCGGATTAAGTGGTGTATGCATTGATCCCTTAATATAAACCTGAGCGGAACGATAACCTGCTAAATCACCTGCTTTTAAAAGGCCAGCTGTAACACTTGGTGCAAACAACTCCCTGTACCAATCTCCGTGATTATCATCTGCGACTTCTCCAGCATTCTCACCTTCCAATATTGCTTTTATACTATCTTTAACCAACTGAAATGCCTGATAATATCCTCTTGCAGCCATTGCATTTCTGGCTTCTTGGTCTGCTTCGTTATCTTTTGGATTCCAATTGCCACTTTTCACTTTCTCAATTAGTTCGGATGTAACCCGATATCCTTCTATTGATAGAGAATTATATGCATCATCTGCATAGTTATCTTCTACCTCTTTTAAATAAGCTTCAATATCAGATGGCAATTCTTTTGGTGAAGGAAAGTTACTAACTACTACTTCTCTCATATTGTGCCACATTAAACGCATCCGATTTGCATAAGGAGAGGCATCTCTTGTACTAAGCTTAATTGTAAATTGCTCAGTAAACGGATCGTTCTCACGTACATCATATCCTGCTGATTTCATTGTTTTAAGAATGTTATCAGCCAATTTTTTATTACCTATATTCCTAAGTGCCCCTGCTAAACGGCCTGAAACCACACTATGCCCACCATTAAGTAACTTTTCGAGCAAGAAAGAGCCGTCCTTAACCATAGCAAGGCAAGCCCTGGCATCCGTAGCATATCTGGTAAAAAAGTCCTCTCCAACAGCAATAAGACCATCCTCCAGGCTATAGAGTTGTAATCCATCTTTGATTATACGTGATTCTTCATCAACAATTTTTAGTTTGTTATCCAGAATAGAAGTGCCATGAAGTAACTGTACTATATTATTGTTGGCTTTGGGAGAGCGAACTAAAAGCTGAGTTGGGATAATGGTGTTGCCACTATGCAAAAGCAAAGACTGTTCTGCAGAAAGGCACCAGTCATTACCAAAACGTGAATTCACATATGTAGAAACGAATCTCCAGAAGGACATATACCATGATGTTGTATCTCCTTCTCGTTCATCAGGCCGAGTTGAAATATACCACCCTTTAATTACTTCCTTAATAAAGCCGTTGTCTTTCAATAGCTTTTTATGCGGAGCTGACAGATCATCTGCATTTATTATAATAACATCATTATCTTGTTGTAACACTTGTAATGCTTCCAAAGCTTTCGCAAGTTTCTCTTGTGGTGTTGCCATGATTTCCTTTGCTTAAAATCCGTATTACTTTTAGTATTTACCCGCGTATCACATTTAGTATATATGTACGTAGTGAATTTAGTAAATACAAATGTAGCATTTTTAGTTTATAGCCATGTGTTATTTTTAGTATATGTTCATGCATAGCTATATTTATAGGCAATACAATAGTAGTAAACTCATTAAAATAGGAATAGCTTTTTACTATATATTAACGACAACCTCACCCTTCTCATTAATAACACTTTGTTCATTATCACGAGTTTCGACCAAAGAAAAACCATTATAAAATGGTTCTATTGCAAGATACCTTTCGGTATAAAGTTGATTTCCATTTTTATCAATGTGAAACCATCCATTTTCATCTTTGGCTGTTGCAAATGACTTATGATATACCCCTAGATTTAAAAATAACTTTCCATTTAAATCTTCTCCAGATTTATTTATATGCTTACATAAACCGTTTTGAAGCTTCACAACTGCAAAACCATCCTTAAAATCACCTGAGTACCTGTATCTATCCGAATACAATGTTTTACCATCTGTATCAATATGAAAGTATTGTTTATCTGAACTTCGGACAGTACAAACATTCTCTTGAAAATTACCTACCCAAGCATATTTTTCACGGTAGCACCTGTTCCCTTTGACATCAATATGAAACCAGAACTCATCAAGAATAACCGCTGCCTTAGAGAAGTAATATCCAAACACTCTATCATATCTATCTTCATAAAGTGGGTTGCCATTAATGTCAATATGATACCATCCTGTTTCATCACATACAGGAGCTAATCCGTCTGAATGAAACTTCAAGACTTCTTTAAAGGTCTTATTAAAAATTTTTTGACTATTGTATTTAAAGAATGTAGAGCATTCTGAAACTTCTATATCTTTCCAATTCATTTTTCTGCTATAATTAAGGATTGAAGGTCATTTACTTTCTTATTCTCTATGTATTTAAACCCTGTTGATTTTATGAGATTTTTGTATTCAGATAAGCTTCTTTCAAAACCTCCTGTTAAAGCATGCATATTTAAAGATAGAATTGCTGCCCCATCATCAATTTTATCTGTTAAGTTCTCTACTAAATATAAAACCCCACCTTTGGGTAAAGATTCAAAAGCATTATTAAGAATTAATGTTGATTTATCATCACTCCAGTCATGCAAAACTCTACTCATTATAACCGCATCAGCAACTTTAGGAATGGATTGAAAGAAGTCTCCACCTATTACAGGAATATCTCCTTCATACAAATCAATCACTTCGGGCTTATCAAATAAATAGCTGTTAATTTGTGGATTATGGGCTTTAATAGCATCAATCAATGCGCCCAAACCTCCACCTACATCTATTATAGATTGGTGTTTTGAAAAGTCATGAACTTGATAGATATTCTCATAATCATCACGAGCATATTCATACATTGCCCTATGGTAACTCAATAACTTTTCCTTGTCATTTGATATATAATCGAAAAATGGCTTTCCAAATAAATGATTAAAAGCCTGTTTGCCTGATTTTAACGTATAATCTAAATTTTGCCATGCTGTTAAATGCTCTGCACCCCAATTTAAACATGCATATTTTAAAGAGTACGGATGAGATTCTGTTAAGAGTTCTCCTTTGATTGTCAACTTTAGCGTCTCACCATCTGCATGAATTAGCTTTTGCTGTTTAAGTACTGAAACTAATTCTTTTAAAACTTCTAAATCAAATCCTTCATTATCAGCAAGGGAATTAATTGACATAGAAGTATTCTGAATACAATCAAAAATATTCTGTTTACATGCAGCATAAACAGCTAAGTAATCCCAGTATTGAGTAAATAATCCTTTTAGCTCATTTCTATGCTCAATCATTTTCCTAATTTTTGTTTTAAAGTCGTGATAACATCTTTACTTATACCACTATGAGATAGATACTCCTCTATTCCTCCGACACCCATAATATAATCATAGAAAATCCTGAATTTGTACTCATCCGTATCCTGTTCGCTTTGTAAATAATCAACCAATAATTCCTCATAACCAGAACCTACTAACATTCCAATTAAAATGGTAATCAATCCGGTTCTGTCTTTTCCTGCAACGCAATGGATTGCAACCGGATATTCAGATACAGAAATGGTTTCAAGAACAGCTCTGATTTGATACTGACAACACTTAATAAAAAAGTAATATGCTTTTTCAGCATTTGAAAAATTTGAGTAGATGGTTTTTGTCTCTTCTACAAACCATTCCGGTTGATTCCATGGGTCAAGAGGAAAATTAATGCAATAAAACTCATGCGAAAATGATTCTGAATATGAATCTGCATTTACTTCCCTTTCCGCTCTTAAATCAATAACGGTTTTGATTTTATTACTCCTTATAACACCTAAAGCTGAACTGACATCCTGATATTTAGTTAATGATGATGTCCTAAATATCATTTTGGGTTTTATAGTTGATACGTATTTTGAAGCATCCCTAAAATTGGGAATTATAGGTTGTTCTATATAAGTACTTGGGCTATTTACACTGTCTAAAGCGGCTTTCTCATTATACATGATTGACATAAAGGCTTTTGCTTGTAATTAGTAATCAAATCTTTATAAACTTCATTATTCAACACCTCTGTAAATGTTATATTTTGGTAGTTTCCAAAGTTACCTAACGAGTCTCTTTCTTTGTCTGGAGCACAACATGGAGATATTTTTCCTGTTGCAGAAACCCATAACTCCTTACCTAAAAATGGACAGTTATAACTATCAGGAATTATGAAAGTTTCCTTTTCATTTAAATAGTCAATTTGTTCCAGTAAAATCTTTTCACCGCTTGGTTTCCTAAAAGCTTCAACTGCATCATTAGCCTTGTCAACTATTGAGTTCCATTCTGCGATTGATTCCTGATTCTTTTTAAAGGAAAGGTCTCTAATTTCAGCAAAATGCATCCATAAATGATGTCCCTTTATCCGGTCAACTCCCATGCTTGCCCCAAACTTTATTATTTCAGGTAGTTGATGCATATTATTTTGCATGAAAGTCAATTGCAAAGTTACTGTGCTATAAAAACCTGATTTCTTATGGTGTAAGTTCCTATATTCGATAAAGGTTTTTAGATTCGATACATGCTCTTCAAATGAAAGCCCATGCATGATACTTTCGGCTATATCTTTCGTAACTCCATTTAGAGATATTTTTGTGTCACTAGTTACCGGAATAATCAATTTAGCCCATTCCTTAACTTCTCTTTTGGGAAAAGTACCATTTGTCGTGAGGTTTATTTTAATATCATATTTCCTAGCGAGTTGAAAGAACTTATCAATATCTTTATATAATAGAGGCTCACCCATTGTCGAAGGAATAATCTCTTTAACCCCAAGTTCATTCGCTTCTTTAAATATTTTATCTATCCAAGTAGAAGGCATCCTTCTGGCTTTAACACCAGTAGAAACAAACAATTCATTTTTGAAATTGCTATATCTACTGTGTTCCTCACACATTATACATTTAAGATTACAATCTTCCGGATTTGTGTCCAATGTTAATCTATACAGTTTTTGCATTCTTTGATTCTAGTAAATAATTGTACTTTCGATATAACTCTTGGCAATGCTCAATAATATTCGGTATCTCACCACTCCCTGAATACAAATACCCTTTTCTTCCTAGCGAATTCATTTTTTCTGCATGACTGACAGCAAATTGAAGTTTTTCTCTTAAAGAATCGAGATTCCGATGTTGAAAGAGTAAACCGTTTACATTGTTCTGCACATATTCTTTCATACCCCCAAAATCAGCTGTAATTACAGGTATGTGACATGATTGCGCCTCATGTATGACCAATGGTGAATTTTCGCCCCATATTGATGGCACTACAATTGCGTGAACCTTACTGAATACATCCTTTGCTAAATTATGGTTGATATATTCACCACAGAACTCAACCGGATTTGAGCATTCCGAAGAAAGCTTTTTTAAAGCCTTTGTGCTTTGACCTAGTTCTCTGCCAAATATCTTAAGCTTAGCTTTTCCCTCTATTCCTTTAAATGCTTCAATTAATAAATTCACCCCTTTGGCAGCTATATGAGTTCCAATATAACCAAATGTAAAAGTATCAGAATCGGAATGTATTTCAGGCTTAAGGTAATGAGTAGGAAAACCATAATCGAGATAGAAAATTTTTTCTTTAGGCACATCAAAGTCATCAATAAAACGATTCATGAGGTATTTAGAAGGAGCATGAAAACAATCAACTTTGTCAATAACCTCCTTCGTAATTCTCATCCTTTGATTCACCCATTCTGCCCAATGCTTACTATCCTTTTGGGAATCTATACCGGATTGATACATTCTGTAGCAAGACTCAGCACACTTAGAATCCTCTTGCCGGTCACATAGCTTATATAAATTTTCACCATCAAAATTCCTTTGCAAAAATTGTCCTCTTGGACACATTAGCCAAAAATCATGAAGGGTGAACAAAATAGGAATGTTCTGTTTATTCAATTCATCAACTATTCCGGTTGACAAGTGGTTTAAATGACCGATATGAGCTACGTCCGGTTTTATATCTTCAATAAGCTCTGCTAACCTTTTATTGATTGCTGCATGATTATACCCATCTTTCCCTCTAGCCATATTGACAAAAACAAAATCAGCACCATCTCCTGACTCTCTTCTAAAGTTAAAGTCAGGTATGTACTCATTTTCCTCTCTGGTGAAAACGGTAATCTTATATGTCTTCTTTAGTTCATCTACTATGGATTGACTATATACCTCTGAGCCCGCATTGTAATAAGGTGGATATCCGTGAATTATTTTTAATATGTGCATTGAATAAAATATATAAAAAGAACACAAAGAAACTAAAGAAGTAAGTATAGAATTACTTAAACTTTAGTTTCTTTGAAAATATTTCAGAATATTATACTAATAGATTAGATATTGTTTTTCTATCAGTCATCCTTTTCTAATCTATCTTGCCAATCAGTAGGTCTTTCTTCTTCACCTCTTGATTGCCAATACGCGTCATTTTCCGGATCTAATTGTCTTGAATAATTATCAAGCTCTTCTTTTGAGTAATCATTATCGTTATTTAAACTCATACCTATTTATTTTTTTTGATTAGGATTTAATTGCTTACCTCGATTTCCTTGATTTTTTGCGTGTGTTTTGTTTTGTCCAGAAGTACCTTTGTTAGAATTCTTCATATCGGCATTATGACTGCCCGATTTAACATTTTTCATATTGATTGATTTTTAAAAGTATATCAATCAACAATTTTTCAATACCCGTGCCAATATTTTTAGAATCTCATTACCTTATACATATAGTATATTTAATATATTTCTATATATTTATATGAGCATACTATATAATCATATAATCACATGAAGGAAGAAAATATTTTTATTACATGGCATTATACAACGCATGGAATCGCATACCTAAAACATATTCTTTCAGCTTTTTATAAATATGGAATTCATGATATTTATAACCAAAGTGGAATTTGTCAGGAAGAAATGAATCTCTTATTTAATGAAGATATAGACAATGGAGGCTTTGTTTTTGATAAAGTTTATTACTTAACAGCTCCGCAGGTTACCTTTGATAAATTATCCAGAAGAAGATTCGATTATATATCAAATATTCTTGAGGACGAATTCATTAAGAGTGACAAGAGCTTTAAAGTCTGGCAAAAACTCATCAATAAAAGACGTATTCTTAATCATACTTGGAAAATGAAAGAAGAAGATTCTTTTGTCAGAAATCATTATAAAGATGTTTATCGACATTGGAAAAAAACCTTATGGCGAGATATGCCTCATTACGATGTAGAAGATCAAATATGGTGGTTTGGCAATTATAGTAATGCAAAACAATTTTACCCTGCAGGTGAACGGTTCATAGCCGAAAGTTTTGGTATTAAAAACCTCAGGGATGCATCCAGTATTTCTAAAAAAATACAACCTTTCATTAGTAAAATTAAAGCTAAACATCCAAACGCTAATTTCATAATTAACTCCTCGCTTGGTAGTAATGAGACTCAAGTGGTATGGCAGGTATTAAGTGAGACTGGGCATCTTCCTCAAAAAACCACACTCATACAAACATATGATAATAAGGAGGTTGCTAAAGGTCGCTTTAAGCCTTTAATAATAAAAAAGATACCCAATAAAATACTAACAGAAATAACAAAGCACTTCCCTTTATACGATACGAAAACCAAATCAGAAAACCGACAAGTTACTGAGCAAAAGATGGAATCTTACCTAAACTCAGGCTTTACAATTTTACTATTAGGAGAAAGAGGTGTTGGAAAAACTAGATTAGCTGAAAATAAAGAAGGAAAAGAAATCATACCATTTAATTGTGCATCTTTTACAAATAATCAAATTGCTGAATCCATTTTATTTGGACACAAAAAAGGCGCATTTACCGATGCAAAAGATGATCATATAGGAGCATTAAAACAAGCAGAAAATAACATTCTCTTTCTTGATGAAATTCATCACCTCGATAAACTAACGCAAGCTAAGTTAATGAGGGCACTTCAAACAGATGAGTATAACCAGTATAAAATAACTCCTCTCGGAGGCAAGGAAGAAACAATAAAGGAATTAACAATAATTTTAGCTTCAAATAACTCAATTAAAGAATTAAAACAAAAATTATTGCCAGACTTTTATGATAGAATTACCCAATTAGTTATTGAATTACCGCCTTTAAGAAACGCTAAGGAAGACATACCTGCTGAATTTGAAAAGATCTGGACTCAAATGAAATTTCAAGAACAATTTCCATTTGACAAATATATAAGTAAGGACAAAAACTTTCTTAACTGGATAAGAAGTCAAGAACTTTACGGCAACTATAGGGATTTACAGAAGATAGCCATATACTATAAGTCGTTTTTGTCTTTTAATAAAGAATTAAAGAATTTACTTAGTGAAAGAAATGCGTTTGATTTCGCAAGAAAAGAATTCGAAAGATATAGTTGGAATAATAATGACACCCAAGATGAATTTTCAAAAAGTAAAACTGCCGAAGAAATGATTGATGATTTTAAAAGTAGATTAGCAGAATGGGCAATTTCCAGTTTTGGTGGAGCACCTAAGGCTGCAACTCATTTTAATCAATTAGGTGGTAAAACAAGAAAAGAAACCTTATACAATTGGAGGCATACTGAAAATAAAAAACCACGTTAGTCATTTGAAAAATCCATTTTTAGGTTCGGTTCCTTTTTACTACTTTTGGAGAGAAATGAGTTCATTAAAACGCATTTAAAACGGGCATTTTTTACCCATTTTTGGTGGACTTACAGAGGACTTAAAAAATTGAATTCGTAAAACATTGAGAATAGGGCACTTAAAGCAATTTTTCAGTTCCCTCTCTCTCCGCTGAAAGCCCTGAGTTTATTAACTCAGGGCTTTTTTTGTGCCTACTAAGATTAGATTACGGGAGGATATTCCTACTCATCCAGTTTAAAATTTAGATTTTAGATTTCATATTACTATGAATAACTACTTTAGGTTTACCTTCGCCTCTAGCTTTTGTAATTTCTGATTTCCACGCAGCTCTTAATTCTTCTAAAATGGCCTTATGTTCTGCTTTTTTAACCAAGTTATGTACTTCATGCGGGTCTTCCGCTAAGTGATACAATTCCTCATAAACAGGAAGCTCGCCATTAATTGGGTTTTCTATATAATTTCGGTACACAGCAAACTGCTGCGGATGTACCTCGTAAAGCATAACTCTTTGAGAAATGCCATATTCTTTTGCCAAATTAACTTTTTCTGTAGCTGAAATATTATTGTTCTTATAGTACCTGATGTACTTCCATTCTTTCGTTTGTACCGCTTCGCACCTAGGATTACCAAAAGTGGTGGACCATAAGTTTTCCGTGTAGAGATAATCCCGAACTTTTGTTTTTCCATCCTTTATAAATGCAGAAATATCTTTTCCTTGAATAGCTTTAGGTATTTCTGCACCTGCTAATGAAAGCATAGTTGGGGCTATGTCTATGGTTTGTACCTGCGCATCACTTTTATACCCTTTTTTCATTTTAGGGTGGTACATAAACATGGGGACATGCGTACATTTTTCGTAACACAGAGACTTCCCTCCTAGTCCGTGTTCTCCCATAAACAGGCCATGATCTGAAGTGAAAATAATAATGGTATTTTTATCCAACTCTAACTCCTTCAGAGTTTCACGTAATTTCCCGACCATACGATCAACGCCAGTAATACACTGCATCTGAAGAATGTATCGTTCCTTCATATCTTCTGGTGTATCCACGTAGTTATAACCTGCCTGACGATCGTTGGCGTGATGAATATTGACTGGAAGTTTTGGATTTTTGATATCTCCTTTTGCAATATAGTTTGGAGGTAAAGGGATTTCTTTATCGCGATAAAGCGCGCGGTAAATTTCATCATCCGTTGCTCGCTGACGCATGGTTTGTGTGGTGGCCCCGTGCGGGATATTAAAATTCAGGCTGAGCATAAAAGGCTTATCCGATGGGCGTTCTTCCAAGAAGCTAATAGCTCCTTTTAATCTCCGTGCATTAGGATCGAGAAACTGATTTACGCCTTCTTCTAATACCTCTGCCTGAGTTTCTGCAATGGCATCTTTGTATATTTCTCGCCTTTCTTTTGGATAAAAATACACTCCTCCATGACTGGCAAACCAAAAATCAAAGCTATTTTCAATAATTCCACTTTCGTAACCCTCTTTACCTATGGGCGAATGGTTTTTTCCAATATATCCAGTATAATAACCAGCCTTTCGCATCAATACAGGGTACGATTCCTGCCATGCTTCTTCTGAAATAGCTGTTGACGAGTTAAAATTAACACTGTGTTTGCGTTCGTATTGCCCCAAGAATATAGATACTCTGCTTGGGGTACAAATGGCGCTACTAACATGAGCGTTGGTGAACAACACTCCTTCACCTGCCAACTTATCCAAATTGGGTGTTTGAATGATTTCATTTCCTGTACATCCCATCATCCCGTAGGATTGATCATCGGTTAAGATGAAGATGATGTTGGGACGTTCGTTCTTTTTAGCATAGCCGCTAATTGAAAGAAGTATAATGATTGAGAATAATAGTATTTGTTTCATTTGTTTTAATTTTACAGTTATACTGCTGAACACCGACCTGCCTGCAGCAGGCAGGGGCATCGAGATTCTGTGTTTTTTCTTATACCTTTATATTTTACTAACCTGTTAATCTCTTAAGCTCCAATTAGGCTTAATCGATTCGCCTGATATACACATAAAAAGCCGAGAATTCTTTATCGTCTTCATCAATAAAAGAAGCCTCTAGATGCTGCCTTCCCTCGCATAAATAAGCTTTAAAGCTCACATTATCCTTCGTCATATCCACCTTTTCTTCCATATGAATACCTTCAATATTAAGTATAGCTTTTTTAATTTCAACCTTTATTCCTGCAGGCCTAATATCCATCCAAGGTGTTCTAGTATTTAATTGAACAGTGGTGTCATCAAAACCTAAACCTGATTCTCGCGGCCATCTTCTTAGTTCAATTTCATATTCACCCTCTTGTTGAATGTCAATCATCCAATAACCTGTTCCCAACGCAGGTTTTTTTCCAAAGTACGGATCTCTGATATAAGTTTGGCTCCATGTTATTGGGGAGAAAGTATGCAAATCGTGCGCTGTTAAAACAGATTCTGTATGATCCGTCGCGCCAATCTTATAGGCCTCAAAACGACCAAATTCACGAGAAGTATAAGACCACCACTGCTCATAGGCAGAACGCATTTCTTTTACCTTTGCAGGATGCTTTTTGGCAATGTCATTCTTCTGTCCAGGATCTTTGCTTAAGTCGTATAACTTTTTCCCATTAATTAAACGCCAGTTGTCATCCATAACTGCACTTTGTCGCCATTTTTCAGGTTGTTGCAAGCGATTGTTATCAACCACACAATAGCGGTGAGGCCAATCTTTAACTTCTTGCCTTATAAGTGGTGTTAAATCACGTCCATCACGTCCTGTATTAGGATGGTTATTCATTCCGCACAAAGCAATTAAGGTTGGCAAAATATCAAAATTCATGGCTAACTGACTCACATCATGACCTCCTACGATATTGCCATCTTTCCAACGGATAAAGAAAGGGACACGATGTCCTCCTTCGTACGGCGAACCTTTATAACCATTCATACCCGCATTATAAACATATTTGCTTTTACCATCTTTAATTGTATGCCAGGCTGCGCCATTATCCGTGGTGAAAATTAGTATAGTATTATCTTTAATTCCAAGTTCTTCAAGTTTTTGCTCCAACTTGGCTATGTTATCATCAATATTGGTAATCATACCATAATAGGCTTTTTGCGTTTCATTCAGCAAAGGCTCATTTTTATAACGATTAAAATACGTTTCGGGAACATTATAAGGGCCATGAGGAGCATTTGGAGAAATGTACACAAAGAAAGGTTCGTCTTTCTTCGTTTCGATATAATCGATGGCTTCAGAGAAAAATACATCGGTACAATAACCTTTATATTTTTGAGGTGTTCCATTGTGCCAATAGGTATCATCAAAATAATCGTTATTCCAATAATCAGGAGTTTGCCCTACACCACCAGCACCGTGAACAACCGTTTCGTCAAAGCCACGATCTTCTGGACGATAAGGATATTCATCGCCTAAGTGCCACTTACCATACATAGCTGTGGAGTAACCGTTCTGTTTAAAAACCTGCGGCATAATGGTAAACTTCTCGCGCATCAGGCTGCATCCACCAATGGTATGCCATACACCTGCACGATTTCCCTCGGCTCCTGTCATTAAACCAGAACGACTAGGTGCGCAAGTAGTTCCTGCATGAAAGTTGGTTAAACGAACTCCTTCTTTATAAAGCTTATCCATTTGAGGCGTCTTTATTATCTTATTACCCAAAGCTGCCACATCACCATATCCTTGATCATCGGTAATAATTAAAATAACATTAGGCTTTTGTTTGTTGGAAGCTTGCGCATTGTTTGCGAACACTAAAAAAATTGCAACTACTATAGCTACAAAGTGCTTAATTTGTATCATCTTTTTATATTTATAATTAAATCATTCTCCTGTTTATAAAACACCTTCTATTTTGAAAGATCTTTAATTCTAATATCTCTAAACTCAACTCCTTGCCCTTCTGCCTGAAGCCCGATGTAACCTTCAGTAACTTCTTTATCCTCTATCCAAATTGTAGAATCACAATCCGTTAATATTTTGCCTCCTATCATTGGCTTTTGGTATTGCAAAACAGTATCACCATTTACAATATGAATCATACTGTTGTCTTTATTTACTATGAGCTCACCACTTACCCACTGATTCCATGGGTAGGTTTTAGCAGAGGATAGAATGACATGTTTTGTAATGAGTTTTCCGTCCATAAAAATATTTGTTCCTGGCGTACAAGCATTACCTGTTGATCTAGGTTCACCTTTGGTTTCCTCAGCCAAGAATTGAAACTCTAAAGCGATAGGCCAGCGTTGGTCTTTTAAAATGGAATGTGGACTTTGCGAATGAAACATGATACCACTATTCCTGAAGGCAAACACAGGTGCTTCATCCATCCATTGCTCTGTAAATCGATACTCAAATTTAAGATGATAAGTAGAAAAAGGCTGTCTATAATAAAGATGCCCAAAGCGTTCGCCAAACTCAGTGTACCCATCGTAGTTAACCTGAATAACACTATCCACCACCCTAAAGGTATTGGCGTAATTATCACCCATCTCGTGGTGATTGAGTTTTACCACCCATCCATCCAGATCTTTTCCATTAAAAAGTACCTGCCAATTTTCCTTATTTGTGTTTGGTTGTGTTGTATTCTGGCAATTACTGCATATCAGAACAATGCACAGAAGCAATAATATCTGTAGTTTTCTCATTTTATCTTATTCTATAGGTGCTATTTAATACTTATAAGATCCTTTTGTAATAGTTGCTTTGAGATACTGTTTAATGCATCAAAATCACCCTCAAAATGATACGTTTTGTGTATATGCTTTATATTCTCTCCAGGTTTTAATTCTTTAGCACTTGATGATGTTTCAAGTTCATAAAAACCTCCAAAGTGAGTACCTCCCTCCAATGGTCCATCATTATAAGAATTAACCACATCCCCTCCGTATGGATTGTCGGTTTTTCGCCAAACTGAATTTACATAATTAGTATCACCTGCAAAAGAGTAACTTACTATGGTAAGTATACTATTTTTGGCATCGTAACTTCCAATATAAGGCATAGCATTTTGCGGTGGTAATCCCATCTTAAACCTGCATTTACCATCACCTTTATACATTACATGCTTATCTGTTATAGTCAGTTTTTCTGGTGGAATAGTACCAAAATACGATGTATTTAAAGCCAAAGAATCTTTATATGGAAGAATAACAGTCGTATTCTCCGAAGGCATAAACATACCTAAAATCCAAATGGATAATAAGCCGTTTTCTTTCGTCCATTCCTGAGTTCCAGTATTCGTAATTTCATTATGGGATTGATAAGCAACAAAATCGACTTGGTCGGAGAGAATTACACCCAAGTCATTTTCAACCTGTTTTTTATTAAAGATAGATACGGTACGATTTACCTCAATATCAAATTCGAAATCCTGATAATTTACCAAATGCATTTTTTTATTAAAAGAGACTTCTTTTTCCGACTGATTGATAATATCAAAAGGTTCCGTATCTATAGCTTTGGGTGTATACCAATTCTCAAAAGTAAAGTCAGTTCCATTTTTAAAGAAGATTGAGTATTGTCCTCCTTCTGGACCTATCCAAAATCGGTCTTCTCCGCCAAAAGGATTATAGTGTTCTTCGAATTTACCAGAAGAAATCAGGTCGTAATGCATCCAGCCGTAGCTATTGCCTTGTAAACCTGCTGCAGTGCTAGTAATCACCCTTCCCTGCAATTCTGGCAAAACAATAATTTGACTCTTTTTATTGTTAGTAGAAAGAGTTATCACTTTTTGATGCCGTTCAAGAAAATTTAAATCATAGGCAAAGGTTCCTTTTGGTATTTCTTGTGAGCAAGATACCAGCACCACAATCATGAAAACTATTACAATACTTTTAACTAGGTTATGCATAACTACAGTTTTATTGTTTTACTTATTCCCATTCTAATTTATCGATACTAACTCCCATATCCGGGTATACCACACTTGAGATATACCATTGTCCATCTTCCCCTTGAAAAATCTCAGGTGCATGCGCATTTAATATGGTTATTTCTTTTTCGTCATCAATTCCAAAGTTAGTGATATCATTAGAAGCATAAACATGGGCATGATGTGTATAGGCGCCCATTAAACTCACACGATCCCACTGCCCTTTTTTCCATGAACACACAAAAAGATAAAAGGTGTTGTTATGAAGAATAATGGAAGGTGATTCTGGATCAAACTCGTTGGTGGTTAGAACCGTTTTGGCATCACTCCAATCAATCAGATCCTTCGAAGTTCGCATGCGTACGCATTTTTCAGAACAATACGTCATATAATAAGTACCATCGTAAAGAATTAAATTAGGGTCGCGCGCCCCCTGTTCTTCTTCGAATAAAGAACCTCGTGGAGTCCACTTATACAAATCAGGAGAAGTTGCCAAACGTATGGGGCTATGACCATAAACCATGTAATACAATCCTCCTTTTTTTACAATGTAAGGCGCATGATTTGCATTGATTTCACCTGGTCGTTCTTTGGGAGGAAGTATTTTGGGCTTATCAACATAGTGATCTACTTCAATTGATTTTTTAAAATCCGTAACCGTAGAAATTGCATGAAAGGAAGCATTTTCTCCTTGGTGAATATTGCCCAACTTAGGATCGGTATATGGATGAGTGATTCCAAAAATATGCCATAATCCATCGGTATGTTTCACAAAGCAATGGTCATTAGGAATCCATCTATCATACCATTCACCTTCTTTCAGCTCTTTTGTATCAGGACCAAAAAAATAATCTCCATCGGGATGATAAATTTTAACATAGTTGTTGGCCTGTTTGGGCACCAACACTTTATTTGTTTGGGCAAGGGCTAGTTGTGTACATAGTGCAAGCCCTATAGTAAACAATATTTTATATCGAACAGCTTTCATTTAGATTGATTTTAGATGCTATATATCAATGTTATTTTTTAGAGTGATCGAATTGATATCGGTACTGTGCTTTAATTTTGCCTTCAGAGGCAATGGGCCATTTGTCGGTTCTGAAACAAGCCACGGGTAAACTGTTTCGGTCGTACAAATTACAAACTGGCATATCAGACCAGGCATAACGAACCGCCACTGGATTTTTGATTTGAGTGGATGATATCTCTACCTGATTTTTGCTGATAATTTTAGCATCTGCCCAAACAAACTTCTGGTCGGAGCTGGCAATGGCAAATCCTTTGATGGTGTTGGAATTGAATGCATACAAGCCTTTATCCACATTTTTAAAGGTAATGACGATTTTGTTGCCTTTTATCTCCATGGATTGATAACGCGGACTTTTGCCAACAATATCATACCCATAGGTTTCATCCAAAGCCAATCGCGCTAAACGCTTACCTATTTCCTGTTTGTTTCGGTAGTGAATGTCGTTGCCTTCTCCCACATCCATTGAAATCACTTCTCCAGTTTTAGGTAATGAAAGGGTTTTAGACATGGCTTCACGTAATTCAGCCCACGAGCTAATCTTTGGCGCTACATCGGGTTCTTTCATGCTGGAAATTTGAACCCAGTAAAACGGGAAGTCGCCCTGTTGCCATCGCTCTCTCCAAGCGTTTATCATGATTGGAAATAAATCACTATACTGGTCACCACGCCCAAGGTTACTTTCGCCCTGACACCAAATGGAACCTCTAATTCCGTACCCTACTACAGGGTGAATTACTCCGTTGTAACCATTGGCTGGTCGGTTTTGTGCAATACGAATATCTCTGGGTGGACGCATTTTCTTACCTGGCTTCCCTGCTTCTTCCCACGCTTTGTATTCTTTGGTGTAATCAATAATCATTTGGTCTGAAAATTGAGAGATGCGCCAATCCCAATCCTCCAAAAACTCCTTATGCGCATAATTCTCTTCAATGGCATCACGCGGAATCCATGTTTCTAGGGAAGATGCTCCCCACGACGCATTTATCAAACCTACCGGAACACCCAATATTTTATGCAGTTGTTTACCAAAGAAATACCCTGCGGCTGAGAACTTAGGTAATGATTCAGATGTGCAAGCATACCATAAAGAATCTCTTATTTCTGATTGTGGCTCTGGGTTTCCAACCAAAGGAATGGTGAACAACCTGATTTCGGTATAGTCTGCTGCAAGCAACTCTAAGTCGGAATGATTCGAGTTTTCTACACTCCATTGCATGTTTGATTGCCCGGTGCAGATCCATACTTCGCCAACCAGAATATCTTCAAAAGTGATTTTGTTTTTTTTGCCTTCGACAGTCATGGTAAAAGGCCCCCCGGCTTTCATGGGATCGAGTTTAACTTTCCACTTTCCGTTTTTATCTGTTGTTGTAGTATGTACCTGCCCAGCAATCGAAACTTTTACAGTTTCTTTTTTATCGGCTGTACCCCAAACTGGGTTCGCTTGATTGCGCTGTAGTACCATTTTGCTACCAAAAACATTGGCCACTTTTACTTCTGCCTGTGCACTAAAACTAAGCAGTAAAATCAGTGCTATATGTAGAATCGAATTTTTCATTTTTAGGATTTTCTTCTTGATGTTCGTACTACTACTTTGCATTCTCCATATAAATAAGCTCCTTTTGGTATTCGCTTTCAAAGAAGGGTTGATATTTATGTTGGATGCCTGGTGTTTTACTATTTCTGTTTTTATATTCCAGGTTGAAGTACTTGAGGTCCTTCACATGAGCCATGTAGTTTTCGAGCACCTCTTCGATACGATAGGTTAAAGCTGTTTCATCCCAACGGTACCAATCTTTGAATTTACCAGAGCCGTTTTGTTCTATTTTTGTTTCAATTTCATTGGCTTTTTTGGCATGTTCCAAAGCGGCATAAGCGGCCAATTGACTCTTGTGATATTCTTTGTTGAGGTAGTAATTCAAAGACTCCGTGAAATCAGCAGCCATCGCGGTTAAGTGGAACATTTTCTGTGTTGGTAATGCCATATCCACATTATAAAAATTCAATCTTCCACCCGACAATGCACTCTTGGCATCTAAAGTATGTTGTACAGAAACAGACCATTTTGACCCAGTAGCACGGTAAATTTGCGCATAGGCATCAAGAATAAAATCCATTTTGGAATGAAAGTCTTTTAGCTTCTGAAACTCCTTTTGACCATCGCCTGGAAATTCTTTCTTTACAAATTTATCGTCGAATTCCTTCTGGTAGGCCATGTTTAATAATTGCTCCACGTAAAAGAAAAACCATTCATCTCCTGGTTTTCGTTCAGGGTCTCCTAAATCGAATTGATTGGCAAAAAAGTCTTTGTAGCTTTGAATAATAGCAGGCGAACTAGAATCAAACTTGTCGTTAACATACCAATCGAAATAATAGTCGCCAGTAGGTTTTTCTTTATAAGAATCGAAATCATTCATGTAATTCACCATTTGCTGCACACCGAATATCTTCTCTTTAAAATTGCCTACATTTAGCACAATCATATCTGTAAGACCATGACTAATTGCCAAGTCCATTTCCCGATGTAGAATATCAGGGTGAATAGTGTTAATGCGTAGATGTGTTTTTCGGTTGTGATAGGAAACATGCTGGTAAACGCCTTTGCCTAGATTCGTCTTTTTTGCAGATTCCCATGTGCCTTTAGGGAATTCACCATAGCCCTGGTCGGAGAATAGAATCATTGTCTGCGGCGGATATTTTAGTAAACCCGCGCGATACATACCTCCCAATTCACTCCACAAATAACCACATACCAAAGGTGTTTCGTTACCCGTGATTTCTTTGATTAAATCGTATTGAGTTTGTATCACTTCATTCACCACTTTTGCTTTCTCAGCGAGTGGACTATCATGCGAAACATTGGGGTCGTTATGCCAAAAAGCACCATCGAGATAACCTCTGAAATTAAGTGTCCAAATGACATTTTCACCTTTTTGTCGTTCGATGGCATCTCGCCAGAATTTCACAAAATGCTCCTTGTGTGTAGACCATGAATAAGGTATATTCTTTGGCCAATACAAAGGCACACTTCCAACAGGTTCGGCATGATGCTGGGCAATATATAAACCCATATCTGAAGCCAATTTAAGATGCGGTTCATCGGCCAATACTAAGGTTGAAGGAATAACTCCTGTCATCTTAAGGCGCAACATGGTTTCAAAAAAATGCTCCATGAACTCTAGATTGAAACCATATTCCAATTTTTCCATCTGAAATCCCACAATTAAGTCTTCATCGTTTACAAAAAACACACGGTGTTTATAGGTATATGGTTTTGAGGTAACAATACCTGCCTTTACTTGAATAGAAGACACAGGCTGTGGTACAATATCCGTGAAATAAACAAAAGGGTCGATGCCAAGATAATCCTCAGAAAAGGTGTAAATACCATGAAGCAAGCCCAATTCATCGGAACCGATAAAATTGATTTTTCCACTATTTATTTCAATTTTGAATTTATCAAAGGCATTCCAATCCTTATCGATGTTTAGAACAATATCAATGGCGGATTCTTGCGATACCGAAGTTCCAAATTTTCGTTGAAAATCTTGCTGTAATGCTTTGCGTGCATAAGCTACCGCTTGCGATTCTGTTTTATCATGTATGCGAATATTATTATATAACTTAACGTTTTTCGCACCTACCGTAGTGGCCATTAACAGTAGAATTACAACGTAAATACTTAATTTATTTCTCATCGTTTTAATCATTTGGATTTACAATATTCTTCCAATCAGGATATACAGTTCTTGTCTTTGCATTTCTAGCACCTACAACTATTGGAGCAGGAGGTGCGGTATCTAGTACTTTTTGCAATTCCACTTTTGCTTTTTGCGCAGAAGTATTATTGCTCTCCATTATTAAATCGTGTTTTTCATGAATATCGCTGGGCACATGATATAAGGCCCCCTTTTCGTACAATTTGTATTCCTGATTTCGCACGAATTGAATACCTTCAAATTTTCCCCAATAAGGTTGATATTGCCAGAAAACCCAATCACGAGGATTTGCTTTTTTGTTTTTCAGTTGAGGATAAAAACTACGACCGTCAATAGGGTCATCATCACCCAATTGAATTTGAGCTGCATCGGCTATGGTTGCATAAAAATCGGTAAAATCAATTAAATCATCGCTCACCAAGCCGTTGGGCGTATGACCTTTCCAATAGGTTACCAATGGCACATGTGTACCCATATCCACGGTTCTGCCTTTAGCTCCAGTTATGTTTTTTCCTTTCCAACAAGAAGTAATTGATGCGGTTCCATTATCAGAAGTGAACATGATTATGGTATTTTCAAGCTGCCCGATGTCATCAACCTTATGAACAATTTTACCCACTATCTTATCCAGATAATTGACCATGGCCACATAGTTGGCTTTTTTGGCAATTTTATCTTTTGGTGTTTTATTCGCTTCTTGTGATCTTGATCCGTTTCCTACTGTTTCAGGAGTAGGAACAAAAGGAGAATGTACCATGACGGTAGGGTAATAAACAAAGAAGGGTTCCTCTTTATTCTTTTCAATAAAGTCACAAACAAAATCCGACATAATATCTGGCCCATACTTTCCTTTATTATCTTCTATGGTTAGAAACTTACCGTTTTGCAATAAAGGCGGACTCCAAAAGCGTTCTCCACCATTCTCTCCTGTTTTTCCGGTAGTTACTTGCCATAAACACGACTCATCAAAACCTGCTTTTTGAGGTCTTGTTTTGTCGTAACAGCCTTCTAATTCATTATAAAGTCCGTTTAATTGCCATTTACCAGCTATGGCTGTTTTGTAACCAGCATCTTGCATTAAATGGCCAAAGGTTTTATCCTTCGGATTGAGGTATCCGAAATGGGTGTAGTTGCGGAAATTATACTGGCCAGTCATGATTTTTACACGTGATGGCGTACAAATGGGTGTTGAATAGCAATGATCAAATCGAATACCTTTAGAAGCTAATGCATCGATATTGGGAGTTTTGTAATCTTCTGCACCATAAGCGCCGAAACAATTCCAGCTCACATCATCGGCCATAATTAAAATGACGTTTGGTTTCCCTTGGACTCCGCTCCGGGCAAGCTGGCTCACTACAGGTGGCTGTGAGGCTTGCTGTGCAAAAGATGTTATGTTTATAATTATTGGCACAATAATTATAGCGAATTTCCTTACACTATTCATAATTAAACAATTTATGACTATTCATTAACAACTAAAAACTGTCCTATTTGAAATTCTTTTCCAGAGGCTAGCTTTACAAGTTTTATGGTAGTGGTATGTGAACCTACTTCTAATTCATCCATAAAAATGTATTTCTCTTGTGTCTTACCATTTCTCGATTTCAAATCAAACAGTTTTGGTTTACCTCCATCCGTTGTTACTTCCAGCTGAATATCTCCTAAGGCTTCTAGTTTAGCTGTGAGCCCCAACATAAAACCATCCCACTTTAAGGTAAAGCTTTCTCCAATAGTTGTGGATTTTTTAGCACTCTCATAAAGTGTTTTTTTGCCACCATTCTTGTCTGTTAAATCATCATTGATATGGATGTCACCACCTAAATCAACATTTTTCCATTTTGAAGAAAATTTAGCTTTTGTGATCGGCACCAATGAGGCACCAGAGAAAATATTCTTTTGGGATGGGGCAGGTATTACATTAGGTTCTGGTGTGCCATGGTTTTCAATCTTCTTTAATGATCTTACCAATACATCTCTGTAAATATCATGTCCTGCTTCTAAAGGGTGGGTTCCATCCTTACTAAATAAAACCTTTCCTTCTGCCGGGGCATCTCCTTTTTGAAAAACAAGTTTATCATCGTTTAATAATTTCACAACCTCCAATCCAAATTCGATAGATGTAATACCATAATGATTGGCAACAGGCTCCATAAATTTACCCGCATTGGTCTGATTCCCTTTTTGAATATCAGCAATCATGCCTTTTGAAATGGTATAAACAATACAAATTTCGGTATTGGGATTTTGTTTCCAGATTTGAGGAATAAGACCTTCTAATGCTCGTCCTTTATATGCTCCACCGTTATTTACGCGGTACTCAATGAAAACCATATCAGGTTTATGAACCAATAAATGATTATCAATTCTGCATGCACCATAATCGGGTCCTGTTCCTCCAATAGCCGCATTTATTTGGGTGATATTGGCTTTGGGGTACTCGCTCTTCAACCATTCTAAAGATTTGGCTCTCCACAAACCGCCATTGGTAATACTTCCGCCAATGTACCCGATTTTAACATCTTCGCCTGCTTTTAGCTTTTTAAAGAAGTTGGGCAAACCATCGCGTACTCTTAGCTCTTCTGTTTTGGTAGGATCAAAATTGTATGGTTTTGTATTTTCTGATAACTGAGCAGATAATGAGCTAAGATTAGTTATTATTAATATTATTAGAGAAATAATTAATGATTTCATAGGTGTGTTTTACTAGATTAAAATATTATCCTCTACTATTTGAATCGATTTTACTCAACCTCCCAAATCCCTTTTCTACATCCGAAAGTTGGTTGCATGGGTCTTTCTATGATATGAATAATTTTAGAAAAACAGCAAAATCCATTATACATATCTAAATAATCAATTAAGCTACAAACCTTTCAATGCCCAAGGTTTTCTATAATCATACCTCAAAAATGCATTGGCTTGTGCTGATGCTCCGATAAGCTCTTCTTTATCAGGATTCCATTTTAGTTTCTCGTTGGTGATACATGCAATCTCGCCAAGTAATCCTACCGAGATAGCGCGATGAGCAGATTCAACATCTGAAATCGGTCTTTCTCTGGTTTTAATGCAATCGATAAAATTGGAGTGATGCGTTTTACTATTGTGTCGGAACTTTGTTACATGACTTGCAATAGGAGTTTCAAGTATTTTATCATCACTTGCCGAAATACCGTCTCTGCCTACATGTATCCACCCCTTATCGCCTCTCCAGTATATTCCCATGCCTTTATCAAATTTGTCGTGCTCGGCAATACGCATGGTCACATCATTCTTGAACCTTAGCTTAATTTCAAAGTTTCTGGGAGCATTGAACAGCTCATCTTTTAAGAAGCTGGCAGAACCTTCAATTTCTACTGGGCCCGTATATTCTAAATTCATCGACCATGCTGCAATATCATAGTGGTGGCCTACCCAATCGGTTAAAGTGCCTCCTGAATATTCACGTTGCCAGCGCCAATGTTTATGCAACACTCCTCTAAAAGGTTTCTCCGAAGCAGGACCTTGCCATAAATCGTAGTTTACTGCGGCAGGAACCTCGATAATAGGAGGCATCCCTATTTTGCGATTCATTTTTAATAGCGCTACATCTAAATGATTCACCTCGCCAATAGCTCCACTATTAACTAATTCACATGCTTTTATAAAAATCTCTGTACTACGTTGCCAACTTCCGGTTTGAAACACCACTTTGTTATTTCTAACTGCATCAGAAACAATTCTACCTTCTCTTATTCTGCGAACCAAAGGTTTCTCTCCGTAAATATCAATTTTAGCATCCGCAAAATCGGTATACAACTTAGCATGCCAATGGTCAGGAACAGCAATCATTACGGCATCTATTTCACCATCATCAAGTAACTCACGATAATCGGTATATTGTCTGATACCTTTGTTTTTTCCGTTTTTCTGAAGTTTTCCTATTCTCTCGGATAATCGATTTTTGTCGATATCGCAAAGAGCAACTAATTCAACCCCTTCGTGACTGGCCAACTTTGATGTATTTCCGTTGCCCATTCCTCCAAGCCCAACCTGTGCCAACCTAATTTTATCACTTGGTGCAGTTCGACCGCATCCACTCAATACCGACGATGAAATGATGCTAGGTACAACAATACCAGAAGCTGATGTAAGTGATATATTTTTTATAAATTTTCTCCTATCCATAACTGTTTCTAATTCTTAACAATTAACTTTTCGGAGGTTTGTTCTCCACTTTTAAGTTGTACATTGATCACATACATACCGGCTTTTAAACCTTCTATTTTCAACAAGTTATCCCTAAGATCACCTCTATGGTAACTTTTCAGCATACTACCAGACATATCTGCAATTTGAACTGATTTAATGTTTATCCCACTTTTAAAAGATAATGAACCAGAAGTTGGGTTTGGATAAAATAATAATCCCTCACCATTTAGCTCATTGACAGATACGTCGGATCTAGCCTCAATTACAATAGGTTTTTGTAGTCTGACAGCAGGTAAATCGAAATACACATCTTTAATTTCAACGTTGGTAGCCACAATGTTTTGACCCGCTTTTATGAGAACATCACCCGTACCTTCATCGTTTCCACCAAAATGAATTTTAATGGTATTGGCATCTCCACCTATAAAATTATTTAAGGATACAGTACCATCTTTTTTAGTTCCAATCTGAATGTTTTCACCTTCGTTAGCACTAAAACAGCTACTCACTTTAGTGGATTCATTAAAGGTATTTCCCGCCACATAAATATTTCGGGGGCCATAAGAATGTACATCTCTTTTACAGTCTTTATTAATATGCCCTTCTTTTGCACACGAGGTATTAGCTCTACGTTCATTGCTACCAAAGACATTATAAGTCCATGTGGCATAAGTATTACTAGGTTGTTGCTGTGTAACCCGCTTGTGGCCTTCGGTACCATTTATATGAATATACATGTATTTCTGCTCCACCGTGTTATCCATGTAAAAGATGTTATCATATATTTCGATATTTTGGGTGAACTGCTCCATGTGGATAGGTTGACAACCTCCACCAGCGTCATCCGTCATACCATAAAAGGTATTGTTTTGAATGAGTACATCTTTGCTTTGTACCATAGCAATATGAAACTGCTTACTCTTACCAAAAACACAATTGGTTATCTCCGTTCCACTCAAACTTGTACTTTCAGTGTATCTTCTTCCTGTCCCGTCGCCACTATCTTCGCGGTCGTTTCCATTATCTGATGATACAGCTGTTTCATATCCATCATGAAAAGTACAATCGTCAATAATTACCTTGTCCACCGTTACAATTACTTCTCCTCCTCGCTTGTTGGTATTACGATTAAAGATTTGCAAACACATTAAATCGATGTTACTAAATTCGCAACGTATCAGTTGTAATCCATCAGTGGGATAAGCAGTAATTCCTGTAATACCCATCCATAAGGAATTGGTAAATAACACATCCTCAAAATGGTGACCTTTACTTTTATTAAATCTGAAAATCGGATTTCCCCATGTCTTTTGATTCTTGCCGCCATCCAAAGTTAGTTTACTTATTCTTGCATTATTTCCTTTAGCATCAATAAGAGAGTTCTTTACAGCATTCAATCTAATAATTGTTTCATCCTTTCCACTACCTTCCAAAATGAGATCGTCATTTTCGAGACTTATCGTTGAGTTGAAATTATAGGTGCCAGCGGGGAAGATAATTTTGGTTGTTGTTCCATCTTTCATCCAACTAATAATCTGGCTAATATTGTTTACATCTGCCGTTCTGGTTTCTGCCTCTGCTTGCATAAATTGTGTAACGGCAATCAGTATTAATAATAATCTTGTATAAAACATATTCATCATTTTTTAATTTCACTCACCAACAAAGTCATTAATATTTGGCAACCACGTACGGTTATATTTTTTCACTGTTCTATAGTCGAAATATTCCGCTTTTGAATTTTCATCTAGTTTTTTAGCAAGTTTGTTCATGTCTTTGGGTGCAGTACTTGGCCATGTGCCCGATTCGAGTCTTTGCATCATTGTTTCAATGGCAGCCAACCACTCGCCCACGGTAAAAGTGCAATGCCCCCATCTTTTTACATAGGCAGTTCTAAGTAATTCTGAATATCCTTTTTCGGAAACTAGATCTTCGTAACCTTTTACCATGGCTGGATACACCAAACCATCGCCACTTGTGCTCATGCGGAGAAATGGTATTTTGGGCTCACCAATATGCGTGCGTCCAGGTTTGCTCCACCATTGCTTTGCAGAAGCATCTGCCTTAATACGTGGTGTGGCGTTTATTTTATTAAGGTCATTTTCAAGCTTAACGCCAGCTTCTTTATACAAGTCCTTAACCGCTTTTTTATACAGCTCATCGCCATTATCGAAAAACGCTAAATAATCAACGCCTGTATTGGATTTTACTTGACCAGGAGCAGCCAGTTCAATCATACTTGTTCCAAAAGTACCACGACTTGGAAGTAGACCAAGTAGACTATGATACATGCTTAATTGTAACTCTTTCGTATTGTTAGAGTCGGGATTTGGGACGGGCGCTTGTCCTTTTCCACCCCAAGCGGGCCACTGACCAATTGTTATGGCCAAAGCAATTCGTGCACGGCCTTCGGGAGTTTGTTGTGCATCCTGAACTACCTTTTTCCAAGCTAAGGTTATCCGTTCTGTTTCTTTTCCACTAAGAGGAATATCAACAATTGGTAGTTCGGGAGCTAACAAAGCCTTTAAAACAAACATGGCATCTAAGTGCGTATTTGCCATCCAAGGACTTGTAGCACCGCATAAAGCAATGGCGCCATCTATCCTGTCGGGATGAATTTCGGCCATAGCAATGGTTACGGTTCCACCTCCTGAGCACCCAAGTTGAATTGTATGCACTGGTTTGCCAAAGTTAACTTCAAAGATATCCAACACCGAGATTAAATCATGTATTTCATGAGCTGGATCATAAGCTTTCATTCGTCCAGGGCGACGCTTCGTGCCTGATAAGGCATAACCCATTTCTAATAACTTAAGGTTACGTGGAGAATTGGCCGATTTATAATAATCCAAATCATTCAGTAGTGTGCCGTTCCAGTTTTCGGGTACACGAATTCGGTATTGCGTGCCACGGATTGGAATAGAATCTTCCAATTCTACAAATGTTCCTTCCTCACACGTTTTAAATTCTCCAGACAAATCGGGCATATGCCAATTAGGTTCTTTTTCTTGCCCGAGCAAGGTTACAGGAACACAAAAAAGAATCAGGATGTAGATAATCGTTTTCATTGATATGGTTTATTTATGATGTTTATACAAAGATTTTAGTAATTGATTAAAAACACGGAAAATAACAGGTTTTAATGCAGGGTATTAAAATGGTACTTTTGGTAATTTGCCGTTAAATCAATATTTACACCTTTTGAAATACCTATTCGTTTACTATACAACTTGATATTTCGTGCTAATTTTATATTACAATTGATATGAATACAATGTTGTCCTAATTAAATATACAATTTGGCGCTTCGCCCAAACCCGACTTCATTTCTTGCCTTGAAGCAAGAAACGAAGCAAAGAAATTCAAGGCTGCACCCTGTTTACTCATAAAACTACGGTTATTGAACGAAAATCATTTAAACTCGCTATGCTCAAACAAAAACGATTTTTATCGTTCAAATAAACCTTGTTTTATGGTGCACAGACTGAGGCCAGTCCTAACAATACCTACAGAATACGAAAAAGAATACTTAGGAAAATACTGATATAAATTCAACTTCTTCCGTTTGCTCATTTCAGCCACCAATCTAACTTCGCTCCACCTTATCTTAACATTCAAAAACCACCACAAATCTTCATCTTGTCCTTCCGCTTAAAGCGTTAATTCCCTTACCCAAATATTCCGATAACTAACGGGCTTACCATGGTTCTGAAGTATAATAGAACCTTTGCCATGTTTTTTGATTTGATATTCTGGCATTCCAATAAATACACAAGGGCCACGCAGTTTTACGGCATGTTGCACCAATACGCCATTATGCAAAACCGTAAAAACCGGAGGAACCAAATAACTGCCGTCTTCCTTAAAATGAGGAGCCTTAAAAATGATATCAAAGGTTTGCCATTCTCCTGGGCCTTTGCTGGCATTTACTAAGGGAGCATATTGCTTGTAAATACTGGCAGCCTGACCGTTTTTGTAGGTGCGATTATTGTAACTATCCAATATTTGCACCTCGTATTGTCCATCACAAAATATCACGCCGCTGTTTCCTCTCTTCTGACTTTCGCCATGTACTTTAGCAGGAGTTCGCCACTCTATATGCAGTTGAACCGAACCAAATTTACGTTTGGTTTTGATAAGGGCAGGCCCTTTAATACCTTTCCCTCTTTTTACAACTGTTACCACTCCCTTTTTCACAGGCCATTGTGGGAGACTGTCATTTTCATTAACCCACTCATCCAGGTTAGTTCCATCAAACAAAACAATGGCATCCGAAGGCGCATCTCCATATTTATCTCCAGGAGTAATAACTTTTACTTCTGGTTCCCAAACTTCGGTCATTTCGTGTTCCATCTCCATTAGTTTGGGAATCTCTTGTGCTGTGCTTGATAGCACAAAAAAGAAGAACAGCGCTTGTAGTATTATAATTTTATTCAACATATTATCAGATTAAAGTTTCCAGGGTTCTCTGTATTTACGATCGGTTAAGGCCAATGCCGCAGTACTTGGGTTAATGAGCTCTTCTTTTGTAGGATTCCAATGCAAGGTTTCTCCAGTCATATAAGCTATCTCACCCAATAGCCCTGCGGTAATTGCACGATTTCCTGCTTCTACAGGAGCTACAGGTTCTTTTCTTGACCTTACACACTCAATAAAATTACCTGCATGCCCTTTTGATTCGTACAAATGAATTCCATTTTCAGGGATAACTTCTTTTAAAATATCAGGATTACTAGCCTTTAACCCTTCTTTGCGGTTTGCATGAATCCAACCATTTTCGCCATACCAACAAATACCATGTTTGTGAGGTGTTTTTGATTCACTGCACATTCTTACTGGAATGCCATTGGCCATTTTCATTTGAATATCGAAAGAATAGGCAACATCGTAAATAGTATTGTCCCGGAAAGTTGCTTCTCCTGAAATCTCAACCGGACCAGCATTATTATGCTCCATCGACCATAGGGCAATATCCAGATGATGACCCACCCAATCGGTTAATTGTCCGCCAGAATAGTTTCTGAACCAACGCCAATGACCATGCAATATGCCACGGTATTCTTGAAATTTAGCTGGTCCTACCCAAAAATTATAATCCACCTCTGCAGGAGGTTGTTGAATTTCTGGTATACCAATCTCCTCTTTCATATCAGGAATACCAACTTCTATGTGCTTAATTTTTCCAAGTACACCATTCGCAACCAATTCGCAAGCATGCCTAAAGTGTTTCATGCTTCGCTGCTGGCTACCTGTTTGAAAAATAATATTATTGTCTCGTACCGCCTTAACAACTTGTTTACCTTCTTCTATTTTTCTAACCAAAGGTTTTTCACCATAAATGTCAATCTTATTTTCGGCAAAGCTTTTATACAGAAGTGCATGCCAATGATCAGGAACAGCGATGCATACCGCATCAATTGATTCCTTGGCTAATAACTCTCTATAATCAGTATATGCTTTGGCATCCTTATTTTTTGCATACTCCCACATGGCTTCCTGAGAGCGCTTTAACTTACCCTTATCTAAATCACATAAAGCTACAAACTGAACACCTTTCTGCTTAAGAAGAGCTTTTATGTTGCCGTTACCTTTTCCATTAAGACCAACTCCAGCCATCACAATCCTATCACTTGGAGCGGTATGTCCATTTTTGCCACGAGCACATGCTGGAATTATTGTAGGAACAGCAATAGCTCCAGCCGCTGCAATTCCCGTATTTTTTAAAAACTTTCTTCTGTCAATTTTATTCATTACTGTAGATTTCTTTAAATAGACTTGACTTACTTATTCTTTAACCATTAATGACTTCCTAAATAAACCTGACTCTTAATTGTCTTTTTATACTTACTGAGTAAAGCATCTACTTTCGACTTATATTCAGGGTTGTTGATAAAATTTCCACTTTCTTCTTCTGTAAGATTATCGTTCAGATTAAAAAGTCCGATGGGTTCTGCATCCAAGTAATCCTTCGTTTTTTTATTGACTTGCATAATCAGTTTCCAGCCTTCATCGTTGATGATATATTCTTTATCTGCACCGCCTTGAATCATTAGGAATTCGTGCGTTTGAGCACCTTTTTCGTTTTTAAGAACAGGCATTAAGTTATGTGAATCCTGCGCTACTGATGTTCCAATATTTTGTTGGGTTATAGCTGCTAGCGTGGCCATAATATCCATACCAATTATTGGCTTATCACAAGATTGTTTCTTTTTAATTTCGCTGGGCCACGAAACGATAAATGGCACACGATGCCCGCCTTCGTAAGGTAAGTTTTTAGAGCCACGATAAATGGTGCTCGGTTGGTGTCCAGCATTATACGAATCCGGAACGATATCTGGTCCTAAACCACCATTGTCAGAAGTAAAAATGATGACTGTATTATCATAAATACCTTGCTTCTTTAATTCATCTACCAACATGCCTACTTGTTCGTCCAGTTCCTTCACCATATCTAAATGTTTTGATGGAGTAGAGCCTTTAATTTTCACGCCATTAATTTCGGCTGGAGGAGCATGTGGCGTATGTACCGCTTGCGAGCAGTAATACATGAAAAATGGTTTCTCCTGCTTAGCATGTTTGGCAATATATTCCGCCCCTTTTTTAGCCAGTAAAGGCCCCATTTCGCTTGGATTCCAATTGGAGTCTCCCCAACCCGGTTTGTTAAAATGGTCAACCCCCAGACGATTGTAAAATTCCTGATCAATTACTTTTATGGTTGAATTATCGCTAAGCTTAAGCCATTGATGATTTTCGTAGATAGCGTAAGGTACATTCTGAATTCCTGCAGGAAGCGAAAGACTGTAATCAAAACCCAACTGCTTTGGTCCGATCTTGATTTTTGTAATATCTACAGGTACACGAGGGTTCCTTTTTTCTTGTCTGTTTGAGATAAACAAAAGCTCTGGATTATCCTTTTGCGGAAAGCCTGTACCAAGGTGCCACTTACCAAAAAATGCGGTGTTATAATCGGCTTGTTTCATCAATCGCCCCAAAGTCATTTGCTCATCACGAATAACAGGTTTGGAATATCCGCCCCAAACACCCCATCCTTCTGTGCTTCGATAACAACTATTTCCCGTCATGATAGCGTAGCGAGAAGTTGCGCACAAAGCAGCTGGAGAATGGGCATTGGTAAATATCATTCCCTGAGTTGCCAATTGATCAATATGTGGCGTTTCAAGGATAATGTTGTTACTATGTAAACGTTGATAATGCGAAACATCCCCTGTTCCAAGATCATCGGCTAAAATTACGATGACGTTGGGTTGTTTTGTGTTTTGCGCAAAACTTACGCAGACAGAACTCAATGCTATAGTAAGTGTAAGAAGTATGGTATTCATCTTATTAAATTCCATTGTAGTATATTTTAATACAGTTATGTTATTGTACAATAAAACGTGCTAATGATTTGTAATCATGAATTTTTCAGCCCAACTATTCTTTTCAGTCGAAAGCTTCAAAACATAGCTTTGTGGCTGTAAGTGTGAAACATCAATGTAATTATTTTGTATTTCACCACTTATAATTATTTTTCCCTCCAGGTCGAAAATTGAATAGTCAAGTCTGCCTGTTATCCCATGAATATGGAGCTTCCCATCTTTAACAGGATTTGGATAAAGATGAATAGGATTAACAGGAGTGTCACCAACAGCAGTATCATCAGAATTGTATTTCACATTGATATTTATATCATGAGTATCAGAATATAAATCATTACTAACCTTAAGTTTTACAATGATGGTGCTATCTTTTGTAACATCAGGTGCAGTAAATGTGGTTTTATATTTATTGGTTGATGACAGACTGACTTCATCTGGTGCTGTCCACTCATAATTAAGCTGTGTACCAATTGACCCAATACCGTACAAAGTAAGCTCTTCGCCCTCCATAACCTCTGTATCGTTACATACTGCTTTTACATAGTCGGTTTTTATCAAAGCCTTAAACCATCCACTTCCATAAGCCGCACACCAAAACATGCTCTCGTTATAGGGATCTGGTTTTATCTGATTAATTTTATTGATATTGCCCAGTCCTCTGTTAATTTTCACCCAACTGTCACCAGCATCTTTCGACAAGTAAACTCCCGGATTTTTAAATTCTGTATATAAGGAAGGAATCTGACCAGGAACATTAACCACCATTATATTAGAATTTACTGGAGAAACTTCAGCTTGCCACACGTAAGGGGCTTTAAAGATTTTTTCCCATGTACTACCGTTGTCTTTACTTCTCCAAACACCTCCTGTATTATATGTTCCAGAGCGAGAACCACAAGATATGAGTATGTGTTTTGTGTTTCTATCAATAAAAACATTATTCACTGATATTATTTCTGCAGGGATGGTCATTTTTGTCCAACTAACAGCTCCATCAGTTGATTTATACAAACCTCCATCTATTTGATAACGATTTAAAGCGGCATAAATAATTTGAGGATTATCCGGATCCATAGTTATTCTGCGTACACTGGCACCTTCGGTTGGATCTGGCTTACTTACATTCCAAGTGAATCCTCCGTCGTTTGAACGGTATACACCATAATCTCCTTTTGTAAGAGAAACTGAGTTTTTTGTGCCTATCTCGGAATAAATAGAAGTAAAATACATGTTATCCGGATTTACAGGATCGCACATTAAAGACTGTACTTGATTGATGCTTGCTGAAATTCCGCTTGAAGCTTCAAAAATAGTGGCTATGTTATCCCATGTTTTTCCTCCGTCAACAGAACGACGCATTTTCCCTCTGTGCGATTGTCGGGTGGCCATCATGTAAATAATATTTGGGTCATTGGGGTGAACAGCCACCGTTTTAGCTGTATGGGCTCCGCCATGATTTACTTGTCCTTCTAACTGCTCCACTGCTACAGCGTCTTTATCGGGATAATCGCCAATATCAACGGTTTGCCAAAGGGCATGCTCTCCACTGCACATCAATCTTCTATCCGGTATTCCCGTTTCGTGCAACATGTATAATCCCGGTAGATTACTCGCTCCTCTGCTTATCCATTGTTTACTTCCAGGAGTTAGTTCTATATCATCAATCTGATGCCAGCTGTCGCCATTATTGTTACTTCGTAAAGTTTGTTGATTGATGCCTATAAAGACTTCTCCCAAAGAATTAATTGCTAAATGTCTGTTCCCTTGTGTTTCGTTAGCATCATCCATTTCGTGCTGCAAATGAGCAAATTCTACATTCGCACCTAATGGGTTTCCTTTTGCCTGCCAATAGGATTTATTTTCTTCCTGAATCCAATATTTTCCATTTCGTGCACAGACAAACCAGTTTGCACCACCATCTTCTGTTTTCCAAAGATCTCCAGGTCCAAAACCTTTATCGTGCTTTTTATTATGGCATAAATAAATCTCGTTCTTATCTAAAGGGTTTACAACTATTCTATTGTATATAGATAATATGTTTGAAGGATAATTTGGATAGCTACTTGCAAAATCTCCTTTTGACATACCAAACCAATATCCTACCTGTTTTTTATAAGCTTCCCTAGTCGTATAATCCGTTATTACAGTTAAATCATACCCCAGATTACCGGTAATGCTTACCCAAGTAGCACCTCCATCGATACTTTTATAAATACCTCCTTTGGAGCTAATACTACCGTTATTGGGTTCGTATACGGTTTGCTCAGCTAAATACAATATAAACTCTCCGCTCTCTTTATTATAATAGGATGTAAGATCGCGAGGTAGGTCATTGGGTAATCCGGTGTTGCTTGCAGCCCAAGTTTCTCCTTTATCACTACTACTGAATAGGCCATGACTGGTTGCCATAATCATTTTATCCGGATTTATTGGATTAAAGATAATTCGCCCAACATCAAGATTATTAGAGATGTTGGTCGCTACTTTCTTCATTGTTACACCGCCATCTGTTGATTTCCAAACATGGCCGTATTCAGCTCTGCCAATAATAACTCCGTTTGGTTTTTCTTGGGTACGATGATTTTCTTTTACATTCCAAAAATCACCAGCTCCAATAAATATTATTTGGTTATCTTCTGGATGAATGGCCAATTCGTTATGTGCTTTACCCAACCTTTTTACAAATTGCCACGATCGACCTTTATCTATCGTCTTATAAAGCTTTCCTGAATTTGCATCGGCATCATAAACCAATGTAATGGCATAACCTAAATCAGGATTCTGCAAGGAGAATTCAAAATCAATTACCCTACGCATATCATCGCCATTGCCATCAAAATCTTTGATCGTATGCCATGATTCTCCATTATCCCAGGTACCATAAGAAACATGCATATCTGGCCCCATAAACATGACATTAGGATCGGTTGGATGACAGACAAATGTTTCATTATAACCCGACATGGCAGGTGCTACATTTACCCAATCAACAGAAGCGTCTGATACCACTTTTTCATTTTTCATCTTAGTGAAAAACTCCTCTGTTGTTAATTGGGCATTTACTACTGCAAACAGTAAAAGACTTATTGTGAAAAAATATATACGCTTCATGTTAATTAGTTTTATTAAACCTGTTATCTTCCTTAATTCTTTATACCTATTGGTATTACTTCCACTCTAATATTTCATTCATCTCTAAAAAGAAAAATAGCGCCCAGTCCTGATCGTTGGCAAATTCGTCGTAGAATTCAGATGCCACACCATTTACTTTTTCGGGATAGATGTAGGCACAAGCTCCGGTACCGTTATCCCGTATGTTACAAAGATTATTCTCTAAACATATTTTACCTCTACGCAAATAGTCTTCCTTGCCTGTAGCTGCATAATATTGGATGTACGCTCTGCCGGTAAGTGCCGACCAATAGTGTGGCATGGTATCGCCCCATGATTGTCGTTTACCAAACCAATAACCATCCCAATGGCGAATACCTACTTCATTTAAGTGATAATCGGGCTGCTGACCATTGAAGGCTTCTAAAATGGCCAAATGCTTTTCTCCTTCTTTTAAGTAGTGCTCGTCTTTGGTAATGTGGTATAATTCCAGATAAAAGTTAACCGCTGGCGAAACAATGGACTGCTCAAATACAACTTCGTGACTCGGGTAATTGATGCCATTTTTATCGTACTCTTTGGCTACCAATTTAAAGTCATTTAATAAAGTGTCGGCTTCTGCTTTAAACCCTGCCTCGCGTAAATAGTCGATACTTTTTTTGATAGGCACACAAATGGCATAAAAATCATATCCGAACTCAGCATACCATTTGCGCATGGTGTGGTAACAATCTTTTATGTAAAGCGGATTTTTTGTTTGTTGATACAGCTCTGCATAAAAGGCGGCTACCCAAGGATAATTGTAACCTCTGTGACGTTTGGTATGGTCAACCGTAGAGTATACTTTGTACTCAGGCGTTTGAAGTTTATAACGAACAAACTGATAATATTCTTTAAGCGATTTTTGGTACTTCTTGCTTTTTTGTGGGTTCATCTGCAACCAATTGGCAATGGCAACGCCCATTCCTAAACGTTCAGCCCCCTCATCATGGTCAACCTTAAAAGGGATATTCTGATATATTTCGTTGATCTCGGTATCGTAAACCATGTATGCGCCAAACCGTTGGTCTGACTTGTTTTTCATTTGTTGTTTGTCGATGATAAAGTCAACTCGCTTTTGTAACAAATCATCCGTAGGAAGAGAAAAGTAAAGGTTGATAACCGTTTTCTTATCGCCGTAATTCAGCGTTACAATTTTATCACCTGATTTTTTTGCCTTGTATTCTGCTGTAATAAAGTTGCCTGTTTGTTTAAGTTTAATCGATTTTCCATCAATACTGCAACTCACTTCCTCTAATGGCTTAGCTGATTTGAAACGCATTTTTGCTGTTTCTCCAAGCGGAATAAAATATTTGTCGGCTTCAGCAATGACTGTTCCACTTTGTAAGGCTTTTGCGTAAAAGTCCTCGTAACCTTCGTGCCAAAACACTTTCCAGGTTAATCCGTAAGAATCCGCTGCTTTAATGGTGGTTGGTTCCACCTTTAGGGTGATACCTCCACGCAAATTCGAACCTGCAACTTTGCGAGGTAAATCGCGGGTATTAATTAACTCATAATGACGGATGCTTCCATCTATTACAACCAAACCTAAATGAGGCGCTTCTGTTCCCATGCGAATGGCATTTACGTACGACGAGTTGTAACCACCTGCCCAAATATGCGTATTGCAACGGCTAGTCATACAAACTTCGGCTCCACCTGCATACCAATCTTTAAATGGTGTGTAGATTCCCATGTCCACAACTTTTATATGGCCAGAGCTGGTATTTTTTACCTCAAAATTTTCGATGAGTTCGCCATGTTGATTGAAAGAACGGCTAATCAATATTTTAAAATCAGGGAAACTATAAGTGTATATCGTTTTTCCATTTTTTGTTTCTGTTTCAGAGATATCATTCCATTGATATGTTTCTGTTTTTCCATTTTTTTCAATGGTGATAAAACCCAATCCCCAGGCAAACTCTGGCGTAAACCATTCTAGAACGCTACCGTCAGTAGGGAATATCCAATTCATATTATGCTTATCATCTTTATGCATAATTTTTTGAATTCCTCCGGTTTTCATATCCGTATGGATAACGAAATCTGTTTTTTGTGCATTTATGTTTCCTACTAAAAAGAAACAGGTGATTATAGCTATAACGTTTTTGAATTGATTCTTCATCGTTTAATTATATTTATTTGAATCTACCCCTAAATCCCCTAAAGAGGACTTAAAGCCCTACTCATAAGCCCTTTGGGGTAATTTTCTATTTTCGCACTACCTTCACTCGTTTTGCCCACTCGTACCAGCGATCAATCATTTCTTTCTGTTTTTCGGGATATGTAGAAGCCAAATTATTTACCTCTGTGGGGTCGTCTTTTAAGTTGAAGAGTTCCCATTCTTGTCCATCTTTTTGGCGCGACCAGGCTATTTTCCAATCTCCCTTGCGGTAGGCTTTGTTTCTGCCATGTTCCACAAACCATTCGTCACGTCCTAATCTTTGTCCATTTAATACAGGCTCTAAACTCAAACCTTCAGTAGCCTGAATCTTATTCTCCTTGTATGAATTCGGATAATTAGTTTCAGTGATTTCTAGGATGGTTGGCATAACATCAATAATGCTGGCCACTTCTTTAGTAATGCCATTTTTGCATTTTATCTGTTTTGGCCAATGCATAATAAAAGGGCTAGCAACGCCACCTTCATGACCTGACTTTTTAAATCGGCGATACGGTGTATTGCTTAGGTTAGCCCATGCTGGTCCGTAACTCATATAACTGGTTGCAGGGCCTGCGAACACATTTTCATCATTACCTGGATTTACTTTCTCACCGTCTAAAGTCACCGATACTTCACGACCAGTTACCCATTGCTCAACACCTTCCAAGGTTTCTGCACATCCACCATTATCTGATAAAAACATGATCAATGTATTATCCAATTCACCTTCTTTTTTCAGCTTTGAGATGATACGCCCTATGCCTTGATCCATATTATCAACCATGGCAGCATAGGTCATCATGCGCTGTAATTCCCATTCTTTGTTTTCAATATCTGCCCATGCTTTAGCACGAGGACTTCTTGGACTTAGCTCTACGTTTTCAGGAACAACACCCAGTTTCTTCATGCGCTCAAGTCTTTCTTCTCTTAAAACATCCCAACCCTTATCAAACACCCCTTCGTATTTGGCAATATCTTTGGACAATGCATGCAAAGGCCAGTGTGGAGCTGTATAGGCTACATAAAAGAAGAAAGGATCTTGCTTGTTATCCTTAAAATGCTGATCGATAAACGAAACGGTAGAATCTGAAATGGCATCGGTGTAATAAAAGTTATCAGAAGGTTTTAATACTACCGCGTTGTTATTGTAATTTAGTGAATACGGATCGAAATAACTTCCCACTCCTTTTATGGTACCAAAGAACTTATCAAAGCCACGTTGAATTGGCCAGTTGTGTTTGTCTTCTCCATTATCAGAATCGGCTACATGCCACTTGCCTGTCATGTAAGTAGCATAATCACTGTTTGATAGTGCTTCTACAATCGTTACTACATTTTGGCTCAGATCACCATGCCCGTGCCCCACCATTCCACCTACGCCAGCTTGGTGAGGGTAAACACCCGTTAACAAGGCTGCCCTTGTTGGACAACAACGTGCATTGTTATAGAACTGTGTAAAACGAATTCCTCCTTCTGCAAGTTTATCGAGATTTGGTGTATTTATTTCGCCACCATAACAACCAATATCGGAATAACCCATATCATCAGCCATTATAAGGATGATGTTGGGTTGTCTTTGAGCATAAAGGTGCGCTGTTACCAATAACAGTAACAAAACTGCGTATTTTCGAACTTTTCTTACATTATAAACTCTCTTGTTTTCCATTGAGCCATCATCTATTAATTAAGCTTCTTAATTTCGCTCAAGCCGCTGTCTCTTCATTTAGGCTTGAACCAAAAAGAAGCAAAAGTTCAAGGCTGCTCGTAGAAAATCATTCATTTTCTTGTAAAACCTAAGTGCGGCCGAGTGATTTTCGAGCAAGCACTCAACTTCTCGGTCTTACTAAGGTTGTTCTGCACAATAGATAATTTACTACAAGAGGCCAATCCTTAACCTTGGGTGTTACTTTAAAGTAATCTTATAAACAATCGCAGCATCGCCTTCTGCAGGCATCTTATTTGGAGAAGTTACTTTAAGTCCTTTGTCGGTTCTGCTCCATTTGATGCGTTCTTTGCTTCCTAGCACTTTTACAGATTTTACCTTCATGTCTTTTGCTTTATTAGCGAAGGCTGAAAGTGTAATGTCTTGCTTTGAACCTAGCCATCCTAACTGAATAGCATAAACGGCATTATCTTTTGTAGTGTAGCGAACGTCTTTTGCATTTAAGTTGTACAAACCTGCCTTAATGGCACCGTAATCGTTCCATTCATCTTCAGGGTTACGGGTTAGTTTTGTTGGCCCTTGACCGAATTCAACGAAAGGACGAGTGTTATACACTGCCTCTCCATATAATTTCAGCCAAGCCCCAATGCCTTCCATGGCTACGGCTTGTTCTTCAGGGATGATGCCTTCAGCCATAGGAGCAGCGGCTAAAATCATTACTCCGTTTTTACTAATCACTTCAGCAAAAATTCTAATGGCTTTTTTAGGATCCAAAGCGGTTCGTTTGTCTTTATTGTATCCCCACGAGCTACCCAACTGAAAGTCTGTCACCCACACTTCTGGTGCAATATCTTCAACAGTGGCTCTCTCTAAATTCACTACTGCTAAATCAGTAGGAAAGAAAGTACCCTTTGTATTTACCACTACATCTTTGTTTAACTCCTTTGCCTTATTAAAATAATTGGCCAAAAACTGCTGACGATAATCTTCGCTTATATACCCCTGAGCAAAATCCATCCAGATATAATCGGGACAATGTGCATCAATCACCTCATTTAATTTACCTAACCAAATGTCGCATTCTTCTTTATATGTCGTATTTCCGTATAGAATACGGTATTTATCGTCTTGTGGTACCTCGCAGTTTTTGTAGGTTGCCGCGTGCATACTTAATGGACGTAAAAAACTGTTTTCTTCTTTAGGGTAGAAATGCATATGGAAACCATGATGAAAAGTGGTCATGAATTTTAAATCACGCTTTTTTACTTCTGCGCCAATTTGTTTTACTACATCTATACCTGGGCCTTTATCAAAGGAGTTCCATGGATTTACTTCACTTTCCCACAATGAGAAGCCATCATGATGTTCGGCAATGGTTCCAATGAATTTGGCACCCATATTTTCAAACATATCCACCCAACGTTTAGCATCGAACTTTTCGGCCTTCCACTGAGGAACGAAATCGTGATAGTGTACATCTCTACCGTAAGTTTTTGTATGATAATCGTAGATGTCTTTACCCCACCTTTTAACTCTGTCTTTTTCGTACATAAAACGGCCATACCATTCGTTTCCATTGGCAGGAACATTGTATACGCCCCAATGAAAATACACTCCCAGTTTAGCATCAGCAAACCATTCTGGCGTTGCTTCGTGTTTATTAAGGCTTTTCCATTCCGGTTTAAAAGTTTCCTGAGCAATAGTTACGGTAACAATCGCCATAAAGGCAATAAGTAATGTGAATAGTTTCTTTTTCATTATGTTGCTTTTTATATTTTTAACAAAGTGTATTGAAGCTTCAGTAATTTTTAACCTTGCTGGCATTGTATAACCTTACTTCGAAATCTTTACATGGTCTTTTCCGTTCGCTTTATATCCAATATCACGTTGACCAATTGGTTTTAAATGATTCTTATCGTATGGTTTATAATAGTATGGGTAGTTGTCCCAAGGTGATAAACCCTTCATCCGCGGATCGTTGGTTTCATTTAAATAGGCAAAAAGCTCTTTTTGTAAAGACTTACATAACTGCTCGTACTTTATTTCGGATGCAAGATTATTTAAGTTATAAGGGTCGTCTTTTATATTGTATAGCTCCACTTCAGGACGTTTAGCAACTGCCAAATCGAAGTAGTATTTTGTTGGAGCTTTATCTTTATTATCAATTAAGTGGGTGCGTGTTGCCCCTGCATCGATATCGCCATAAAAACCTTGATGTATCGAATAATAATCGGAAGGACCTGCTGGCCATCTGTCAGCTTCAAAATTGACGATATATAACCAATCTCCTTTACGTATGGTGCGCATTGGGTAACCCATTCCTTCGGGACGAACATAGGCGTGGCGCTCTAAAGCTGTAAATACACGGTCTCTTTCAGAATCTACCTGGCCACTTTTGCCTGAAAGTAGAATATCTAGAAAGCTTTTGCCTGTTGTTCCTTCAGGAGCTTGTATTCCGACAGCTTCTAGTATGGTTGGTGCGAAATCGATGAAATTGACAAAATCATCCACCTTGGCACCTCCTTTAATTTCATTTCCCCAGCAAACAGCCAAAGGCATGTGTGTTCCATAATCGTAACAAGTACCTTTTGCACGTGGAAAAGGCATGCCATTATCAGCTGTAACAACAATAATCGTATTTTCCAACTCTCCAACTTCTTCCAAGGTTTTTATCATACGCCCTAAATGGCTATCAAACCATTCTATTTCGTAATAGTAATCGGCCATATCACTACGTACTAAATCATTATCGGGTAAAAAGCCAGGTACTTCAATCTTAGAAATATCCTTTCCGTTCTTCACTCCAATTCCGGGATTATACTTTCGGTGCGCTTCGTGTGAGCCATACCAAAAAAAGAAGGGTTTATCCTTATCTCGTTGAGTTAAAAAAGCATTGAAGTTTCCTGCATAATCTTTGTTCGACAAAAACTGAGGAACTTTAGTACGAACTTTATTAAACTCGGGAGCTAGTGGTTCGGTTTGATAAGGCTCCTTTAAACGAGCAGGCATATATCCTTTGCCACTGTAACCGGTGTTGTAGCCTGCTTTCTTTAATAAAGTAGTAAAAGTAGGATACTCTTTTTTCAATCCGCCAAACAGCAAACCTCCTTCTTCCAACTCCCAAATATTTTTTCCTGTTAGGATGGAAGCGCGAGAAGGTGCGCACGAAGAAGCATTACAATAGGCATTATTAAAAAACACACCTTGGTTGGCGACCCTGTCGAAGTTAGGAGTAGAAAGCTCTGCTGTTCCGTTTGCTGAGGTGTGGATAAATGATACATCATCAGCAATACAAAATAGGATGTTTGGCTTTTTCTTCTGTTTGGCTTCACAAGCTGAAAACAACACTAATAGAACAATAAAAGTAAGTACTAACTTCATGTTAAGTAATCTTTGGTAAGCTCTTTCCATACTTTTACTTTTTAGTCGATTTTTCCAATGTGGCATCGTAAGCATTCATCTGTTTGATTAACTCTTGTGCTTTTTCAGGATATTCTTCTATCACATTATTTTTTTCCGAAACATCGTTTTTTAAATTATAAAGCTTGGGTTTTAAATCTTCTTCAGAAAGTTTACGCCACGATGTTTTTCTATATCCGTTAATGATATATTTCCAATCCCCTACACGAATACCATCAATTTTTGTTGAGTTTGAACCATAAAAATACATTTCTTTTCTGGGCGACTCCTTAGACTTACCCTTCAAGAATTTTGAGATATCATACCCATCAGATATTAAACCCTTTGGCATTGATATGTCTGCATATTTAGCAATGGTAGGAAAGAGATCAAGGGAGGATACAATTTCATCTGAAATAACTCCAGCTTTTATATCTTGCGGTCCCCACATAATAGCAGGCACTCTTTGTCCTCCTTCGTAGGTATCAAATTTTCTTCCTTTAAGCGGCTTAGCAGATCCATGACTATTAGGGCCATTGTCTGAAGTAAAAATGACAATGGTATTTTCATCCAGACCATTCTCTTTTAAAGCCTTTATTACCTCACCAACACTCCAATCTATTTCCATCATAGCATCATAAAAAGGTGTTGAGCCAGATGCTCCTTTAAAACGGTCGCCAGCATAAATAGGAACATGTGGAAAAGAGTGTGCGAAGTACAAAAAGAATGGTTTATCTTTGTTGTCTTTAATAAACGAAACGGCTTCTTTAGTATAGCGCTCTGTCAGTGTATTCTGATTGCATGGGTATTCAATAATCTCATTTCCTCTCATCAAAGGCGGCTTATTCTTTAAAGAATTTTTAGCTCCTTTTTTAGATTCTTCGTCAACCTTACTGATGTCTGAGTGCATCATTTCAAGGGTGTAACCATCATTTAATACCACATCTGCTGCAATATCAATTCCATCTGCAATGGACATATTGTTACTGTAAGGAATTCCGTAATAAGAATCGAAACCTTGGTTAAGTGGTAAATACTTTTTGTCGTGCCCCAAATGCCATTTTCCAACCAATGCTGTAGCGTAGTCCTTTTCTTTCAACATTTCAGCAATTGTTATCTCATCTGACGAAAGCCCTTTTTCATTCTTTTTAGGAAATAAAACACCAGGAACACCAACGCGCTTAGGCATTCTTCCTGTTAATAAAGCAGCTCTGGAAGGCGAACAAACCGAAGAAGCCACATAAAAGCTGTTGAGCTTGATCCCCTCTTCGGCCATTTGGTCGATGTTTGGTGTTTTAACTTTATTCGATCCATAACAGCTTAGATCTTCGTAGCCTTGATCATCTGTAAAAATGATGATGAAGTTTTTTTGCTTGGCCTGAGCTTGACTCAGGATAGCGAATAAAAGAACTATGATGATTTTATATGATTTCATGTTTGTCTTTTTAATAAATTCTTATTTCGGATCTTGAACCTGTATACCTGCAGCTTCCTTGGTAGGTAAATCTATCGGACGAATAAATGGATTTCGACATGGAGGCATTTCGTTTCGATGCTTAATGTATGCTCCAAAAATCTTCTGCATGACTTCTGGGTTCTCTCGGCTCACATTCGTAGTCTCCGAAATGTCGTTTTCTAAATCGAATAAATAGTGCTTGTTATCTTCCACATAAAATTTCCATTTCCCACTTCTTACAGCACCCATCCTATTGGCATACCAATATAAATAATCGTGAGGATCTTGTTTTGCGCCTCCTATAAGGTAAGGCATTAGGTTTACGCCATCAAGGTGCGTGCTATCTGGTAATCGCACATCAGCTGCAGCACAAAGAGTTGGATATAAATCCAATGTACTCACGGTTTTTTTATAAGTAGTACCTTCCTGCAATTGCGATGGCCAACTCATGATATAAGGGATACGAATTCCTGCTTCGCGGAAAATACCTTTATAACCTGACAGACCGCCACGTTGCCCCATGATATGATAAGGCGAGTTATCGGGCCACCAATCAGGCACCTTAAAGTGAACTGGATTCATAGGGCCATTATCACTTAAAAAGATAACAATGGTATTGTCTCGCAAGCCTTCCTTATCCAAATAATCTAATATGCGACCCACATTATCATCAATAGCCAAAACCATGGCGGCATATAACTTCATGGCTTCCGACTGAATATGCGCCACACGAGGGCGATCTACTTTTTTAGCTTGTAGCGGTGTATGTGGTGCATTAAATGCCAGATAGAAGAAAAACGGATTCTCTTTATTCTCTTCTATGAATTCGACACATTGGCGTCCGCATCGATCTGTAATATACTCTTCACCTTCTCGGTCTGGACCCCATAAAGTAGGAGTCCAACCACCCTTAGGTTTAGGGTATTGATCCACACCAGCATAACCCCCTTTTTCGTCAGGAAAGTAATTACAGCCTGCTGAAGTTAAGGAGAAGGTTTTATCAAAAGTTGTATTTGGATATCCTGGCAAGTTATATTTCCCCGCTATAGCAGTTACATATCCTGCTTCAGAAAAAGCCTGATTGATATAACGATGCTTTTCAGGTACAATTAGTTTTCTTTCTTTTTGACCGGGTAAATTAAAAGTGTCATGGTTCCATTGAATCCCGAAACGTGTTTGATAAGTTCCTGTTAATAAACCATGCCGACTAGGAGAACAAACCGATGAAGATACATATCCATCCGTAAAACGAATTCCTTCATTGGCCAATCTATCAATGTTAGGTGTTTCGAATAATTTTCCTCCATAACAACTCGGATCGCCATACCCTAAATCATCCGCATTAATAATAATGATATTCGGTCTTCCTTGTTTTTTGTTTTTCTTAGCCTCAGTAAGCTGAGGAGTAAGCAACAAAAGAAATATAAGTAGCTTACAGCTTTGTAGTGCAAATTTGAATTTCATAGTGCTTGATTGCTTATTTAAAGTTTATACCTAGTTTATCACCTAACTTTAAGATATCCTTTTCTCGTAAGTCAGTCGGGTTGTAATTATGCTCTAATTCAAGGGGCAAATAGTAGGCTAAGGACGACCAACCAAAAAATGGGTTCATACCTAAGCCTTCACCTGTTTCAGCATTGTAAAATTCGCGGGTTGCTTTGTTGCCCAAAACCATGTTGTAGGTTTTTAAAGCAATCTCTTTGGCCAAATCCTCGTAACCATAATCCATCAAACCATGACAAATCATATAATTGGTAGGTATCCATGTGTTACCTTTCCAGTTACAGCCTTTTTGGCCTTGGTAATTTTGACGGTAATCAGGCTCCGTCAAAGCATAGGAAGGAACAGGATAAGCTGTCCAAAACTCTTTGGGATTAAGCAAGTGCTCTTCAACCATTCGTTTAACCTGTGCTTTAGAAGCAACTCCTGCCCATATTGGTGTAAAACACGAAACCGATTTTACAAATGTGGTAAGTCCATTCTCTTCGTTTCTATCGTAATAAAACCCCGATTTTTCGTCCCAAAGATGTTTGTTGATTAAAGCCTTTAACTTTACTGCATGTTCTTTATATCCAGCTACATCTTTCTTTTTACCAATTTCTTTAGCGATGATGGCCATGGCTTCTAACTCTCGCACTAGGTAACAGTTTAAATCCACACCTTCACTCTTGCCCAAACAGCGTGTATTCTGATTATCCATGCCACTGTGATCAGAAGCACCCGACCAAGTTTTCATTTGCTTACCTGACCAATAGCATAAACCATTTTTATCCGTATCATACTCAAACCAATGCTCTAAATACTTTTGAGTTTGCTCGTAGTATTTTGCTGCCCAAGTCCAATCGCCTGTTTGTCGAGAACCTAGCACAATTATTTGCGCAATAAAAGGTTTAAAGTGATGCGTGGTTCCAAATGGTCTTGGACCGAAGCAACGTTTGATAAAACCATCGGGATGCTGAATAGCAAAGAAACCTTCCAAGTTATCGAAGTTGAAGTTTGAGATGCCATAATAGGACATATATATATTCTCGAAGTATAAATCCCAATCGTAAAATTGCTCGTAGGCATAACCCGTCAATAATTTTTTGTGGGTAATTGTGGTATCAAGCAGAATACCTTTTCGAAGGATATCTTCGTTGAGTTCACGTAAGCGCATTTTTAGTTCGATTGAATTTACATCAAACTCTACATGCGGTGGAGCAACATACGCTTTTTGAGCAGTTGCATTAATCGATAGAAATAAAACAAGATATAAAACCCAAATATTAATTCTTGAAGTATGCATCACAGTATTTTAATATTAACTACCAGTAGGTTACTGGAATTTATTTTGTTATTAAATGATGATATGAAATTACTTTTGAGTAGATAAAAAGGCCTTAGTACAAACTTAAATACCCTATAGTACACACTTAATTTTGCACTTAATAACACACATTAAACACTGATTAAATGCTCAGTAACATTTTTTATAAAAAAAATACAATTCACTTTTTTATGCAGCTGTAGAAAACTTCTGTATGCAACATTGCGTCTCAAAAAACCCTATATTCTAGTTACTTTTTTATAAGTTTGGGCTTAATGTCAGCATATAGAGATATTTTAAAAATGATTCGTTGTAATAGGCCCTATTTCCAACATATATATAAGAATTTCCTGCTTTGTTTTACCATAGCGTTGGTGCTACTTTTTTTTGTTCAGAATGCGAATGCCAAAAGTTTTAATAAGAGCTCTTTTGCTATAGCTGAATTTTCAAGCAGCAAGGATATCATTTCTACTTTTCGCTTAAGCGAGAAAATGGAATATTTGGGCATGTCGATAACAGTGACTAATGACTCTGTTGATAACACACTTATTATAGATACAGAAGATGAGCTGTTAACTTTCGCCGACTTTCTGCAAGAATTAAAGCAATATCTAAATAACCATCCTGAGCGAGTATTCCCTTTATTTATTAAATTTTGGGGGAATGAATCTGAATTAATAGAACAATTAAAATCGAGTCATTTACTTAATCAAACATTCTTTCAGCCACCTGGAGAACGTTGGCCAAGTATCGAAGAAATTCAAGCGCAACATAAACCGCTGATTATATTTGATGCTTGCCAGAGTAATAAGACAAGCAAATACTTTAATTGCATTCAAAAACACATTGTTGAAATAAAACTTCCTAAGCTATTAAGAAGTAACAATAGCCGGACTATTTATAAAGGAAACCTACACAATGAGCTGTTGCAGGTTAAACGATTTACTAAGGAAAAGATAAAAAGAAATCCTCCTCCTAAAGATTGGTTTAGAATTAGCCTAAACACATTTTCGGTTGATTATTTATTGGAGTGTTGGAACACGATTGGAAAACAGCCCAACTTCATTTTTTATTCGTCGCCTGATTATAATCTAACCTTCCATTATCTAACACAAACCTTAAGCGAATTTACACCCATTAATGGTGAGATTTTGTTGGACGGCAAAATTGCGAATGAGGTGAGTTGGTCGCACAATAAAAATGCACTGACTAACGGCTATTTTAGTTTTCCTAACGATGAAGGGGCATCCTTAAAACTAGCACCCTTTAAAGCAGGTTATCAGTTTACACCTGAGCAGGTGGATATACAAAAAGCACTTAGCAGCAATCAGAATATTCAATTGATAGGGAGCCCTTTAAATATTTCGGAAGGTTTAACAGCTAGTTATAGCTTTAATCATTCTCTTAAAAATCAGGTTGCACCATTTCAGACACATCCTGACTCGGGTATGTTTGTTACAGATAACGAACGCGGCCATGTGCTTAAGCTAAGTAATGGTAACTACGCTACCTTAGATATGGTAGACGCCTATAAAATAGTGAATAGTAGCTTTACCATTTCGGTATATATAAAACTATTGGAACAACAAAATAAAATTGGTCATTGCATTGTTGGTAGCAATACCGAAGGCTACAGAAAAGGCTTACACGCTATTGTTAGATCTGGAAAACCGTTGTTTGGCTTTTATACCAACGACTGCAATGCCGATACAAAAATAGAAAACATGAAGTGGTATCAATTTACGGTTCGCTATAACATTGTTACCGAAGTGCAAAGCATATTTATTGATGGCGTTAAAGTGGGCGAATCGGATAATCACCCTTCCTTTATTGGAGCTAGCGAATTGTTGTTGGGTCATGGTATAAAACAGGATAACTTTATGAATGGTTATCTGGACGAATTGAAAATTTGGAATAGAGCACTTAGCGATGAAGAAATTAATTGGTTAAACCAAAACGTTGTAGAGATACCAGATCCTTCGTGGATAAATATTGACTCAGCTAAAATAATCATTGTTGTTCTGGCAATGTTGTTACTCGTTTTGTTTGTTATTTATCGCATGAAATTAGCCAGGCAGAAACCAATAGCATCTGCTAAACCTACTTATGTGAGTCCTGAGAAAAATGCTATTTACCTATTTGGTAAGTTTATGGTGATAGATGAAAATGGAGAGGACCATTCAGCGCAGTTCCCTCCTAAAATCAAGGAACTGTTTTTATTACTATTGTTCTCTTCATTAAAAAACCCTAGAGGTATTTCAACTTCCGATTTAACCGATGTGCTTTGGAATGGATTTGAACCTACTAAGGCCGCCAACAATAGAGGAGTTACCTTTAATGGATTAAAAAAAGTACTTGCCCATATAAAAGGTATTGATGTAATATTTGAGGATAAGTTTTGGCGATTGATAATAAACGAAGATATTTTCTGCGATTATAAAATCATTAACGATTACATTACTAATAACAATACTGAACTAAGGCAATTGTATACATTAATCAAGCGTGGCGAATTTTTATCTGGCACAAAAAAGGACTGGTTGTTAGATGTTAAATCGAACCTTAATTTTGATTTAACAGACCAACTTTTAGACTATACCAAAGAAAACTACAAGGCTAAAAACTTCGATATAGTATTGGAAGTAGTGAGTTATATCTTTAGGCTCGATGATTTGAATACGCAAGCTTTACATTACCAATTAAGTTGTTTAACCAAGCAAGGAAGTGGTAATAAAGCCACGTTTTTATTCGATAAGTTTTGTGAGAAATACAATACTGTTCATTCCAAAAATTACGAGTACGATTTAAAAGAATTCTTACATATTAATGTAGACGAACTTTGGGCTAAATAGATAAGTGATGTACTTTAATATTCTCCACTGCTGTAAATGGGTTCAATATTGTTATTTGCATTCATTTTGCTTATTGCGCGAGTTGCTACCTTAAATCCGTACATTTTGAGCAAATGTTAAGCGGATAACTCTGCAATACACTTTGATAAAATGTAAATATGAAAAATAATCGCTTGATACACGATGTACTTTTACATTTTAAGGTGAAACAACTCGGTACAGCTTGTTCTTTTGTAATTTTTGCGATAAAACACCTTAGTACAAGCTGTACTTTTACTTTTTAACACTAAAACACATTGGTACAACTTGTACTTCTACATTTTGAGCGTAAAATGAGCCATTACACTGGTGTACTTTGCATTTTCAGAAAATTCGCAGGTACACGTTTGAATTGGAAAAATGAGTAATAAATAGACCAGCAAAGATTTGGTTTCAATTCCAATATTGGTACAATAGTAATATTTTTGATAGGTATAGAAACAAAAAGAGGTTGCCTTGATGACAACCTCAATTATGTTTATAGTAATTATACGCTTATTCAACCTTAATAATAATAGGCTCTGATTTTACATCTCCTGCGCTAACAATAACTTGTACTGTTCCACCCGATTGAGCTGCTTGAATGATACCTAAGGCTTTACCTTGGTGTGTTATTAAATGATTTTCTTGATGACTTTGTACATTGTATTCCCAGCCATTATCTACAGCTATTAAACTTCCTGCACCAGTTACTTCAAATGTTACATCCACATCTTTATTCGGAATTAACACTCCATTTTCATCCTGCAAATTCACTTCAATATGTGCTACATCATAACCATTAGAATTCATAGTGCGAACATCTGACTCTATGGATATCTTAGCTAACGAACCTGCCGTTTTTAAGCTGTACTCATCCACTACTTGGTCGTTATTATAACCTACAATCTTTAATTCACCTTGAGTGAAAGGAACTAACCATTTAATAATATGGTCTTCGTTATCGTTTACTTTTTGCTTACCAAAGCTTTTTCCGTTTAAGAATAACTCGGCTACCTCACAGTTGGTATACCCCATCACAACAACATCTTCATTTGCCTCGTAATTCCAGGTATTATCAATATCGTACCAAGTCCATCTGCGTAACCAGTCTGTGCGCAACTGAATGGAGAAACCTTGGTCTTTATCATACTGAAACTCTGACTTAGATAAAGCGGCTGTACCAATATAAACCTTAGGATCATCTTTCCAAAGACACTCATAAAAATGACCGCGTGGAGTTTTAAAACAAGCAAAATCGAAGAACGAAAGATTTAAACCTTTACGTGGGAATGGTCCAGCTTCGCCCATATAAGCAATGCCTGTCCAAGTAAAAATACCTGCCACAAAATCTCTATCAGCAACCGCTTTCCACTCTTCCCAAGTACCATTATTTTCCGAACCCAGAATCTTAAGATTTGGATATTGTTCGTGCGCACCGTCATACTCCACCGCTCTATAATTAAAGCCTAAAACATCAACAGCCTGTCCTAGTCCGCTGGTTAAACCCACAACTGGTAATACGCTACCGATGGTTACAGGACGCGTAGTATCTAGCTCCTTAGTCCAAGCCACCAATTGATTTGCAATAACCACCAACGAATCAACTTCCGGGCTTAGTTCCTCAAACACCTTTTTGTTGGTTATAGAATCGTAATTGGGGATATGCTCGTAATACTTAACTTTACCATTTACTGTATTATAGGTTTGTGAATAGTAAGGGAAAGTCCACTCAATTTCGTTTCCAATACTCCACATAATAATTGATGGGTGATTAAAATCACGTCGGATACAATCCTTTAAATCTCTTTCGCCCCATTCGTTAAAATACTCTGAGTAACCCGCAGCGAATGAAGCTGGAGCATCGTTAGCGCCTAAACGCGTAGTATGTTTGTCTTTATCCTGACTCCACTCGTCGTAAAACTCAGCATCCACCAACATACCTAGTTCATCACATAAATCTAAAAACTCGGGAGCATAAGGGTTATGGGCAGTACGAATGGCATTACATCCAATACTCTGTAACTGCAACAGTCTGCGTTTCCAAACATCAATGGGAACAGCAGCTCCCACGGCACCCGCATCATGGTGTAAATTCACTCCTTTAATCTTTACTGACTTCCCGTTTAAAAAGAACCCTTTATCAGCAGTAAACTCCGCCGTTCTAACACCAAACTTTTGTTTTACATTATCTAATAAAACATCTCCCTTAAATACTTTTATGTGAGCTGTATATAAATGAGGATTTTCAATATCCCAAAGCTTTGGTTGTACAATATTTAGTTTGAGTTTGGCAATAGCCGATTTGTTTAATTGAATATTCTCGTTTATTGTTGCTACCTCATTACCTTCTTTATCTGCAATAGCCACCTGTACTTTCAACTCTTTTACATCTTCTATTGATGAAGCTAGCTCAGTACTAATAACAACATCTGCACTTTCGCGGGTAATTTTTGGTGTGGTTATGCGAACGCCCCAATTAACAATATGGGTGTTGGCTTTTTTTACCAAGCGCACATTTCTATAAATTCCAGAACCAGTATACCATCGTGAATCTACATAATTAGTATGATCCACCTGAACTGCGATTACATTCTCTCCTTCAAAGTTTAAATAAGGACTTAAATCGTAGGCAAAACTGATATAACCATTCGGTCTATAACCTAACAACTGACCATTAACCCAAACCTTAGAACGGGTATATATTCCATCAAATTCAATGCTTATATTTTTATCTCTATCAGAATCATTGAGCTGAAAACTTTTACGATACCAGCCAATGCCTCCTTGCACAAAACCTGTACTACTCGCTGTCTTTCTGTACTCATTGGCCTGAACGGCAGTAATGTTAGATGGTAAGTTACTATCATTGGTCGATTTTCTTACTTCGCCAGGCTTGGTTACGGCTAATGGTTTTTCGTAACCAATTTCTATACTCCAATCGTGTGGAAGTCTTAACTTACGCCATTCCTCATCGTTATAATCTGTTGCCGAAGCTTGTTCTACATCGCCCAAATGGAATTTCCAATCATCATTAAAATCAATGGTTTCTCTGGCATCCTGAGCTACATCAGCACAAGACATCATAATTAAAGCCATTAAACCTGCAAACAGTATCTGTTTCATTATCGTTAATTAAGTTACGATTATTAAGTAATATTATCTTTTAAAATCAATACTGCTAATATAACAATGAATTTACGATGACTCAAGGGGATATTATCCATCTTTTTGGGTGGGATTTTAGTTAAAATAAAAACTAGAGCCTGTTCTCTTAAATTTCAGAGCGACCGTACGGAGTTTTCAGAACGACCGTACGGAGTTTTCAGAACGGGCGTACGGAGTTTTCAGAACGGGCGTACGAGTTTTTCAGTACGGGCGTACGAACATTTCAGAACGAGCGTTCGGAGATTTCAGAGAAGGTATTCGGAAGAATATGCAAGTACTGACTCCAATCTTTACTGCTCTAACTTTATTCTCAAGTTACATGCGTGTCCGCGATGCACACCATTTACTGTAATGCCTAATGCGCCAAACAAGTATATAGGAATATTACCTTCGAGTAATAGTTGAGGACGTTCTATCTTATATTCGGTATACGTACCATCTTCTTTTAATATTTTACTGGGTAATACTTTTGGGTGTTTAGCTTGTTTCCAATCGTAACCATTGTTAGATTCCATTAATGCTAAAGCGCCTTTGTCACCCGTAAATCGCCCCTGAATATCAGTTACTATGGCATAATATTTTCCATCCTGACTCCAAACAAAAGGATCTTCGGCAATCATATGCTCATCTTCAGACCCTTTAAGTTCAAAAATGGTTTCATCATGTTTAGTAAACGGCCCCAATGGATTATCGGCAAAGGCAAGCATATAACGAACACGGTCGCCTTTTGAAACCTGCCACCCTGCACTACCATTCATATCCACTGCTTGCCACCCGGCCTGTTTACCTACCGCTTTATACACTGCAAAAACACTTCCATCAGGTGCTAAATTTATCGCCGGATTTGATGTCATTAAAGCATCTGGTGCTTCCGCATTACTGGCCACATCAATCACAGGCTTATCTAGGCGACGCCATGGTCCTGCAGGTTTTTCGGACCAAGCCACTCCAATACGTTGATTATTGCGATATATCCACCAATCCTTATTTTTCATAGAAGTAGGTTGCTTTGCAATTACATCGGACGTAGAGCCCATATAGTACAAGTAGTATTTACCATCCTTTTTAAATACGGTAGGATTATGCGTTGTGGTTCCATCCCAAAACCCTTTTCCGCGAGCAGGCAAGGCTACATTTACATGTTTATACGGACCTTCGGCTTTATCTGCTATAGCATAAGCTACTTCGGAATGTGTAACCCACGCCATATGCCCAAGTTCATACGGCCAGCGAGAATAATACATATGATATTTACCCTCTTCGCCTTTTACAACCGATGCGCCCCAAATATGATACTCAGCATCAATAAACTTGCTTTGTTCATTCACCGGTTGCACCATGGCTCCTATGTTCAGGTGTTTATTTTGTGCTTGAATATTTATAAACGCAAAAATAAAAAGGCAACTCAAAAATATTTTAATACAAACACAAGCTATATGCTTTTTAGTTATAGTGAGAATCATTTTCGGCAGGTACATATTTACTTATCTTTTATTACAATCCTTTGTATTTAAACCAATCAAATTTAGCTATACGCTTACTTTCTTCGCCAGAAGAGGTAGCATACATACCTACATAAACGCCATTAAACTTTTGCGCTACTTCATCCGACACTACTGTATAATCTTGCTCAACACTAATGGTTTTTAATTCAGCTTTGTTTTCTCCATAATAAAACTGCGCTTTAATACCATTTACTTTTACACTTAATACAACTTCGTCTTTTTTGTAAGGAACTGTGGCCATAACTTCCGATTTAAACTCACCTACATTACCCTGTTGCAAGGTTTTTAAAAGTACAATCGAATCATTCGTTTTTAGCAGTTGATAATGATTACCATGGCGACGATAAATAGCTAATCCAGCCTTTTCATTTTCTTTTTTAGTTTTAAACGATAACTGAGTAGTTGCTTCGTATGCAAAATGACGTGTGCGCTGCGCTATATAAGATGGATTAACTAGTTCTGACAAACTGGAAGGACGTAACTGAATTTGCATCTGCCCTTCTTTTTGCTGATACCAGGACTCCTTAGGCGAGCGTAAAAAGTTCCATGCTAAGCCCAACTCGTCCCCGTTAAACTCATCCAATTCTATTATTTTAGATACTGGACTCCATGGTAAAGCAGGTCGCTCTTGTTCTAATTGTAACAATCCAATTCCAGGATTAATAATTGGTGTAAGCCCACTCTCCTGCTGCGTCATCTCTACTTTAGCCAAAAAAGTTTCACGCGCTAAAGTCACAAAACCATCTACCCGACGTTTAGCTAACATTACAATCCACCAATCACCATTTTGCGTTTGAATTAAATCGGCGTGACCTGTTTGGCCAATCGGATGCGTTTTGCCTAAATGGCGATGTGTCATGATGGGATTGGCATGATTAGGAATGTACGGCCCCCACAAATCTTTACTATTAAAAACTGTAACGGCATGATACTCGCCAGTACCACCTTCTCCAATTAAAAGCAGGTACTCGCCATCAATTTTATACAGATGCGGTCCTTCTGCCCAACGCGCATTGGAGGCATGACCATAAGTAAGCTGTTTTTTTTCTCCCAGTAACACCCCTTTATCAGGATCTATCTCTTGCATCCAAATACCGTTTTTGCCAGGCCACTCCTTTTTCGTATCATCTATAACCCCGGCTCCTGTATAATAACAACGTCCATCATCATCCCAAAATAAAGAAGGGTCAATGCCTGGCGCATCCTGAATCCACATTGGGTCGCTCCAAGGCCCTGCAGGATCTTTAGCTGTAATGATAAAATTACCCTTTTGTCCCACCATGGTTGTTATAATGTAAAATGTGCCTTTATGATGTCGAATGCTTGGTGCAAATATTCCGTTTGAATTTCTTAATCCATCCTTATATACTATTTGGTCAGGACGGTGCAGCCCATGTCCAATCTTTTCCCAATTCACCAAATCTTTACTTTTATGAATAGGTAATCCTGGATACCACTCAAAGCTAGAGTTAACCATATAATACGTATCTCCAACTCTACAAATAGAAGGGTCAGGATAAAACCCGGAAAGAATGGGGTTTTTAAATGTTGTAGGTGCCGTTTGGGCGAAAACATTGGTTGCAATAACTAAAACAACAACTAAGTGAATAACTTTTTTAACCATGATTATTTTATTCTTGTGATTTTATTTGATTTTCTTTTTCAATACGTTGATACTGCTTCTGACTTAATCCATGCTTATAGAAAAAGGCAGGATCTAAACGGTAATATTCATGATGCTTCATTTCTGGATCGTCAACATCCAAACCTAAATCGCAATCGAAACGCATCAATATACTTAACCCATGTTTCCACGAAAAGGCTGGTGCCAAATGAGAAACGCCCCAGGTAATTCCCCTTCCATTTCCATTACTATTAAAAGCATCAGGAACATATGGCCCTAGCGCTCCTGGCATTAACTCAACAATAGAAGCTATCTCAAAATTAACTCCATCTTTGGCATATTGAATCGTAAAATGCTCATTTCCATCTTTAAGAACCATTGCAGCCATACCCTCTTTAAATGGAAAGCTTCGGTTTGTTCATTATCTTTCACTTTTTGGTCTCCGCACGATTGAATTATTACCGTAATCAGGGCGATTGATATAAGTGATACAAATCTGCTCATATTGTTTTTGTTATAATTTACTAATATTTAAACCATTTGAAGCTTCTTATTGAATATGTATGTTTGCAATAGATCCGTTGTTATCTGATCTAAAGCTGCCTTACCTTTATTTAAGGAATGCTAAGTTTAGAGAAATCTCTTAACTATCGCTTTATTTGATATTAGAAATATATAAACACAGTAATTTACCCCCTCGTTTTAACGAAAAAGCAGACTATCATTTTTTGTAAGAGCCGATTAATAATTCTGGAAGTTCCGAACTCTTTCATTTAAAAAGAGTAATGTTTACTTTTGTTATCTAAAGAATTTAAGAAGGATAAAGCCTTCGTCATAAAACCATACCCCTTAGTTACCATCAGGTTAAAATAAGGGCAACAAATACAAGTGAAAGAAAATTATAGATATGCAAAAGGTACAATTAGGTAAAACGGAAGAAACAATAAGTATCATGGGCATGGGAACCATGTACTTTGGTACTAAAGTGGATAAGAAAACTAGTTTTGAATTACTAGATCGTTATGTAGAAGTAGGCGGTAACTTTTTAGATTCTGCCAATAAATATGCGAGTTGGGTTCCGGGTTTTAACGGAGGAGAAAGTGAACTCCTTTTAGGAGAATGGATGAAGGCGCGTAATAATCGTGCTGATATGTTTATTACTTCAAAAGTAGGCTTCCCTTATGAAGATATTCCGCGTACGCTTAAAAAAGAGGTTATAATTTCAGAATGTGAGCGTAGCTTAAAACGCTTGGGTGTTGATACTATTGATTTGTTTTTTGCGCATGCCTACGATGTAAATACTCCCATTGAAGAAAGCATGGAGGCATTTAATTTATTAAAAGAACAAGGAAAGATTCGTCACATTGGAGGCAGTAACTTTCCTTCGTGGAGGTTGGAGCAGGCCAGTAACTGTGCACAACAGAATGGTTGGGACTCTTTTACCTGTTTACAACAGAGACATACTTATTTATCGCCTAACTTAAGGGCTCCATTTGGAAATCAGCTACTGATTACTCCTGAAATAGAAGATTACAGTCAGGCCAATGGTTTAACCCTAATGGGCTATTCTCCTTTACTTTCGGGAGCTTACTCTAAAGATGATGTTGAAATACCCTTACAGTACCAAAGTGCTATTGCTGATTCTCAGCTAAAAACACTTAAAGAAATTGCGCAAGAGCAAAACTGTAGTTCTAATCAGTTGGTATTGGCATGGATGTTACATAGTGTACCACAGGTATTGCCTATTGTTGCCGCTAGCCGTATGGAACAACTCAACGAAAACCTTGAAGCAAAAGACATCGTGCTTTCTGCAGAGCAGATGGAACGTCTTAATACAATGGCTTAAAAAAGTTTATTATATGTTTTAGGTGCGATATGATTTTTCGCACCTAAAACTTTTATTTCTCTTTAATTCAACCGTTAAGGAAGTGATAAACTATATTCAATTACATTTCCATCAATCTGTATTTCTGCCACTTTTGCCATTCCATTTCGATGATTGTATGTTTGATTAGGAATATGAATTATAGGCTTACTTTTGCTGAGAACTTTTAATTGTATACCTTCATTTCCCTTCATTAATCGAATAGTGTTTGCACTGGAGTTTACTTCTGATTTTGTTTCCCCATCATCCACTAACATGGGCCAGGTTAACTTGGTATTTCCTTTAACACCCACAATGCTATCTTTCACAAACGCTACATTATTTTCTATCGAAATAGTCTCCTGAATTTTAACAGAATCAGTGAGCACATAAACCACTTTAAAGGCCACTCTATCCTTGCTCTCCTCTAACACCTTAACTTCAGTAGGTTCTACTTTTTGCTGAGCCAAAGATATCCAATCTCCCTCATTGTTTTGCCAGCTTGGTCCCAAAGCAATACTTGTTCCTTCTTGGTTCCACATAGCTGCTATTCCATCCGAAGGCCCAAGCTGTGGTGATGTTCCTTTTAGGTGAACTCTTAATATTCCTGTAGGATTGTATTTCTGATCACCTTTAGTATCGTATTCAATATAGCTTCCGTTTAGGCTTGCAAAAACTTTATGGAAGGACTTAACTGGTAAAATGTATCCACCCATATCTGCCGGACAAATACCTTCATCAATATTTGCAGCAAATTCATAGGCCTGCGCTAACATTGAGGTGGCTAGCATATTGTACGTACTATGGGCGGTGTAGCTCTCGTAGCCTTGTCTTTTTTCTATCGGAAACTTGTTCTTTACCGCATAACCTGATCCATCGGGTCTGATCCATCCTTTTATATTTTGTAAAGATAACATGGCTGCTCTTTTAAAAGAACCTGCAATACCGTCCTGCCCAGCCAACTTATATTGCTGTGCAAAAATTTCAAACAACATAGCTTGTTCTGCTTCGTTCCAAATGTGGTGCGTACTTCTATATCCTGTTGGAAGTTCTCCTGTTGGCGATTGCATAAATAAGGACATCCAGGCACCTTTTGTCATGTTATTGCTGTAATAATCTAAATGCTCTCCCTGATAACCTAAAGCCAGCATTCCAGTCAAGTAATGCCTCGAAAACAAATCATAGGCCAATGGATCTCCCCACTCCTTATACATTCCTTCAGCTGTAATATGCTTCTTCTGATGATGCAAACATGTATCAACGTAATGAACATCGGTAAAACCTTCTTTATACCTAAGAAACTCCCCTGCGGCATGTACCAAGTTCCAGTTCATACTATAATTACGATGATAAGCATAAAACTTTTCTGGCTTAATTCCCGCAATACTCTCGGTCCAGTTTTTCAATCGGGTAGAATCAGCAAAACTCTTTAGATGACGATAGGCAAACAAAACAGGCCAAGTAAAAAAGTCGCCATGATTACCTGGTGCCCATTGATTTTTCAGATGACCACAAGCATTATCTAAAGCTTTCATACCACTCTCTATTAACGCAGTATCTTTTGTATAACCCGACGAAGCTAAAACAGAAACGCTATGTGCATAACAAGGCGTGGTATAGTACAACTCCTTTTTACGAACTGGGTCTACTATTCCTCCCTTCTCATTCTGATATGTTTGCATCACTTTTACCTGACCTTCAATCACTTTTAGGTAATCATTTTTTGTCAGTCCGGTTGTATTCTTAAGCTCTGCATGTTTACTACCCTCTGTAAATGCTGCTATTTTATCGCTTAATAACCATGTTTCAATACTATCTTGTTCAACTAAAAAGCGAATATTAGTTCCTTCACTACCTCTTTCGCATCCTGCTGAAAGTGCAACTAAAAGACATAAAAATGTAACTATTTTGAATAATTGTATTCTCCTCATCTTAAGCTAATCTTGTGTTTTTACTACTTTAAAAGCTTCGTTTTTATTATACACTTTTAAATTTCTGAACAGTATTTTGGTTCTTATCATACACCTAATAGCCATATAACCACTGTTAAGTACAGGACCATTATTTGTATTGGCATTATCTGTTCCTTCAACAATTATTTTACCATCAATAGCACCAATTATTTTATCTCCTCTTTGTAAAAATTGAAGCTTATGCCATTCTTTGTTCTCCAAATTATCCTTAAACGATCCATAAGATAAGGGATAGAAATATGGATTTTTCACCAAAGCACCAGAGGCAACATCGTTTCTGACATCATTCATCTCGCGATAATACTCCCAATGATAATTACGTACACCTTGTGCTAACACGGTACCCATATTTCCGTTTGTTCGTAAAGGGTAATCTTTCATAAAATCCTCCCGATTCATTCCTGAACTCTGTGCCATTAGCAAACTTAAACCACCTTCGCGTAAAGGTTTAAATTCATACTCAATGTAAATATCTCCTTCAAAACGTTGCAAGGGCCACATGTACACTTGTTTCTCTATTGTATTACCTTGTTGTGGTATATTAGGCGTTTCAATTAATAAACCATCTTTACTTACAGAAGGAGCATCCTGATAACCTTGAACATAAAATGTATCCAACAAATTAGGCTCATTAAGTTTAAGATTAAGTTTCTCTGTCCAAGTATTATCCAGTTTCCAAGTAAATTCTTTTACATCATATCCATTAAAAACATGATTTAAATGATCAATATATTCCTGATCGAAATCTGGAGCTTCATTTTTATACATTGCGGCTACTTCTTCTCCTGATAGTTCCTCATTATAGAAATCAATATTGCTATAGCAAATACTTGGATTACCAGTATACAACTTTTCATTTATTTCATCTATATGAAAAGCATTATGATACTTATCATCCGTTCCAATCAACACTCCATTAGCGTACAATCGGAGGTCCTCCTTCTTTTTATCCCATGTAAAAGTTAGCTGATACCATTTATTGGCTTTAAAACTAAAATGCTCCGAAGTTACAAAAGCTTTTTGCGGAGGATCAACACGGGTTGGATACAATTTACCTTTGTACATTTTTACATAAAACTGAGGATGCCATTCGGCGAAAAAATACATCCCAAAGTTAGATTCCTCTGAGTTGCTTACCTCTTTGTTATCAGAAATTAAAGGATAAACAAACCACGATTCGTTATCGTAAGTCATTGCCTTGGTTTGATGCGCCGCATTGAGTTCCTCCAAAAAGAAAGCCCAAATAACCATACTACCTTTCTCGTCTTTGTTAAGATTATGCTTCAGTAACTCAATACGAGAATGAATGCTGGTTGGATTAATTCCTTTCTTTCCTTTTAAATCGAGTACACGTGCTTCACCATGCGTTTTAAATTCGCTGGACTTAGCTGGATTACTTAAATTATATTGGAATATTGGTTCTATTTTTTTCTGGGCTTTACAAAGGCCCAACTGTACGGAAAATACAATCAGTAGTATTATTAATTCTTTCATAATTATTGTGCGTTATAGGTTAGTCTAGGTATTTATACATTTCTGAAGCAGCCAATAAATAAGCACCTACACCAAAATCAGCCGTTGAATTTTCATCTACTTGTTGTCCAGGTATTGCACGCTCTCCTATCGGTTGAATATACCCCACCATACCATTATCATTTAATGCTGTAGTGCTTAAATAATTCCATGATTTAGTTACAACTGGCAGGTAATCATTTTCTGAAAGCAGACCATTATTAATTCCCCATAGATATCCAAAAGTAAAAAATGCGGTCCCACTGGTTTCCGGTCCTGGTGCATGGTTAGGATCCAAAATGCTGCGCGTCCAGTAGCCTTCCGTTTGTTGAGCTTCTTTTAGTGTTACAGCCATTTTTTTATAAATATCTTCGAAAAAGGCTCTGTGCTCCCAGTTTTCTGGAACATCCTGAAGTACTTTAGCTAAACCTGCAAACACCCAACCGTCGCCACGAGCCCAAAAATCTTTTAGTCCATTTACCGACTTATGCTCGGGGTAAACATATCTGGCATCACGAAAAAACAAGCCTGTTTCTTCATCGTACATAATACTTTTAGCATAAGAGAAATACTCGTGAAGTTTAGTTAGGTATAGCTCATTTCCAGTCAGTTTGTACAATTTAGTCATTACTGGCATTACCATATATAAACCATCCGCCCACCACCAATAATCATTTCTGGTAGTGCTCATTTTATACTCCATTACTTCTTTGGCACGAGCTACCATTACTTCTTGTTTATCCTCTGATAAATTGTATAAATCTATATAGGTCTGAAAACAAATCTGCCAATCTCCAAACAACACATAATCATCCGTTTCGCCGTATTTATATTTCCATTCGGCTTTGTTATCCGATTTTGCACCTTTCCATTGGTTATGTTGGGCCCACGCTAATGAATAATCTTTATATTCTGCTTTTTGGGTTATTTCATAAGCGGCCATATTACCCGTATGATATGCTGCATGATCCCAAAATGATCTGATCTCTGCTTTATGATTGGTTTGCCAATAATCATTTACTTTAACAATGATATCTTTAACATCAGATTTATTGGCTATTTTTTGCGGTTTTTCAGCACAGGATATTGTAATAATTGCCATTACAATTAACAGTGCATACATAACTGAACCTTTCATTCTCATATTCCCTATATTTAATTTTAATGATTTTAAAACTAAATTATCGAGAAGTTAGTTATTGTATCTTCAAAAACATGCTAAGTTCATCTATAAAATAATGCTCTCTCTGATTAACAACAACTTACAAACACACTCTAAATTGAATCTAACTTATTATTATCCTGAAATTCAAGGGGGCTTAAGCCTTCCATTCGTTTAAAAACAGTACTAAAATAATTGGGATTGTTATAACCTACTTGGTAAGCTGTGTTAGCTACTGTTTTATTTTCGGCCAGTAGTTTTTTGGCTTGTTCAACCCTCAATTTAGTATGAAACTGGTTGATAGTTAAGCCTGTTTTTTTCTTAAACTCTCGCATTAAATGCGCTTTACTAAGTCCAGCAATATTGGCGAAGTCATCTGCGGTGTAATCCTCTGAAAAGTTATTTTTTAAATGCTCAATAAGCTTATCAATGGCGAGTGTATTTTTCTGTAAAGGGATATCTGTCATAATTTCAGAAAGCTCTAAAGCCTCATTCATTATAATTTCCTTAACCTGATATGTATCCGAACTTTTCTCGATAGCATTTGCGCGTTCTGCATTTCGCTGAATCAACACTTCTGTATTACCTCCAGCTTCAATGGTTGTATCGGTAAGCATATTCAGGATTTCGCGAATACGCATTTTATATATATCCAAATTACCCTGCGAAAGTTCCTCAAGGTTAGCCAGTAAAGCATTTATCTCGTTCGCTTTACTACCCATTCCCGAACGGAGCAAAAACTGTAATTCTTCTTTTAGCAGACCAACCTTACCTTTCATATCTCTGATGTCCAGAAAAACCGCCCAAATCCACATGATACCCGTTGGTATAGAACCTATATAATACAACCCTATATTCTGAGGTTTAGCTCCTACACCAATTACCAAGGTGATTCCAAAAAGAAAAGCTCCAGCCAAAAACAACAATAATTTAAGCTGCTTTTTCCTTCTAATTTCTTTAATAATAAGCCATGTACATGGGATAATCAATTGAAGTAAAGCACCCACAATCTGCGTGTTGTGCGCCCAATTAATTGGCTGATAAATTCCAATAAAATCCGTAATTCTATCGGAATAAAACCAGTTGGTTGAACCGGCATCATAAAATATGATATAAGCTAAAGAAAGTAATAAACCAATAGAATAAGGTACAGAATATAAGTACTTTGTTGGTTGAATGCCTGACTGCTTAGCCGCAGCTATTAATAACGAGGGAATGCCAAGCCCCATTAATAAACCCATCCGTATATAAAGCACCACAATAGCGCTATTATCGTTTAAAAAAAACCATCCTAAACGACCTACCAGAAAAATGATAAATGAAACCAGAAATAAATTATACAGTTTATAATCTGCCGCAATTCGTCTTCGTACTACGATAAAATAAAATAGAATTGTAATAAATAATTGAGCAGACACCAAGGGTGCCAGTACATATTCAAAAAGTTCGCGATGTGTTTCTAAAATCATTTATTCTTGTATCTGCAATTCTATAAAGCACCTTTTTTATATGTAAAAAATAAAAAACAGTGAATGCCAATTGTACAAACCTAATAAACTAATTCAATAGTATCAATGCAAAAAACACTGCAATTCTTTATGCGGAATAAATAAACATTAACCCATAAATATATCCCCCATTTAAAGCTAAACTTAGCTTATATTTGCCTAGCGAAAACAGATTGTTTCTATGAAATTAACACAGGCGTTTACTGGTATCAAAACCAAGTGCTTTATAATAATTACTGTACTCCTTTTTATAATGAGGTATGATGTTAATGCTCAAAATTACCATCAACTATTTAAGGAGTCTGTAAACCTGCGATACGCAAACCCAGACTCAGCACAAGTTAATTTTAAGCAGTGTTTATCTTACTTTGAAGAAAATCAGGACACGGCTGAAATAATAGACACCAAACTTATTTTGATAGAACTATATTCAGGCAATGGAAATTACCTACAAGCGTATGATGAAGCTTGGTCCTTACTTCCACTCGTTGAAAATCATTCATACCTAGAAAAAAAGATTGAGGCTAATTATCGTATTTCTACCTTGTATGTTATTCTTTACCAATTTAAAAAGGCTCACCTCTATCTGGCAGAAGCCGAATTAATGGTAGAGGAATTAAAAGATAAACAACAGCAAAGCTTATGGCGTGCTAAATTATATGCTTTAAATGCCTGGCTAATCACCAATGAAAAGCCGGATTATGAAACGTCGCAAAAGCTATTGCTTAAAGCCATTGAAGAAAATAGAAAAATAGACCAAAAAATAGGTATTGTGTATTCGCAAATGCAACTGGCAGAATTACACTTGACCAATAATTATTTAAAAGAAGCTGAATCCATTCTACTAAACATTGAAAAAAACAATATTTATAAACCCTCCAATAGTTTGTTATTCGACCACTTTGGGCAGCTGTACATGAAAAAAGGGAATTATGTATTAGCTTCTGTTTACTTAAAAAAATGTTTATTGGCCATTGATTCTTTTAAAAACCATCTGGACAATAAAGTAGAAGTATTGGATTCATTATCGAGCTGTTATCATTATCTGGGTCATAATGATTCTGCTTATTATTATTCACGATTGGCTTCGGAAGTAAGTCATAGCCTATTTGGAAACAAAAGCCTAAAAAACAAAGAGTTATTTGAAATAAAGGATGCTTACCAAGAGAAATTGGATCAACAAAAACTGATACTGTTAGAGCAAGAGAAGGAAGTAATTCGCTTAAAGCTTTTTATATACATGGCTATTTTAGCGATAATAATTACAGGTTTAATCATCCGATCTAAAATTAGAACCCGAAAGATTAAACAACTAAAAGAACAACAAGCACTTGAAAATAAACAACAACAACTTGATCTAAAATTAAAGAACAAAGAGTTGATGACTTCGGCACTTCAATTAATTGAGCGAGACTCTCTACTAACCGATATTCGCAGAAACCTGGAAGCCATGGATTTTGATGCGAAGAACAAAGTGAACGTTACCAACTTAATATCTTCGATTAACTCCAACAAAGCAAAAAAGTGGGATGAGTTTGAGCTATACTTTACGAATATTAACCAAGAGTTTTATTCTACTCTAAAGAACAGATACCCTTCCCTTTCTGCTACTGATTTAAAGATGTGTGCTTTAATCAAGTTAGGTTTATCGAGCAAGGATATGGCCGATATTATGGCTATTGGTTCTGATAGTATAAATACATCCCGAAGCCGAATTCGTAAAAAAATGAATTTGACTCGGGAAGTTAATCTTACAGAATTCTTGAGTTCAGTAAACTAATTATTGAGCACTAACAAAAATTTAGGCTCTTAATTCAGTGAAATATCCTTCATGGTTTTCCACTTTTCGGCCGCTTTGCTATCTGGATTGGTTTTTTGGAATTTAGCAACATAACTTTGCCACTCTTTTTCACGCGGTAAGGTTCCCCATTTTTCTCCATCCACAGACCAATCAAAATTAGGTTTTGCATCCATAATTAAAAAAGCACGATAACCAATCAGGTATAGTTCCATCTCGTGAATACCCACTGTTTTCATGTTTTGTGTAATCTCTGGCCAAGCTTTACCAATGCCATGAACATCCACATAATCTTTAGCAAGTTCTGGATTATTAATTATTTCGAGTGTTAATATAAAACGTGAATAATCCTTTTTCTGCAAAGGAATCAACTGTCCTTCTTCCGCTTTGTAAGCTTGCTTCTGCTCCATTTTGTAAGTCCTATTCAACAATTGATAATCTCCACTTAAAATTTCGTTTAACCTTTTTATTGTTGGAAACTTTTTCGCAAGTTTCGCTATACTTGATATTGTCTTCTCAAGATTGAAGGAATCCTCCATATCCAACACCAAATACGAAATGGAATCGCTGGTACAATAATTAAAGTTAATTAAACCAACTTTTCTTAATTCCTTATCTAGGCTTTCATTCGAAATTATTTTTTTAAATGCGGTTGTATCATTCAATGAATTAAACGCGGCAAAAGTAAACCTGCGCATTTTTTCGTTTGTTGTTGATTTTGGATTGACACATCCTATGGCTAACGCCAGAATAAAAATATATGCTAAGCTCTTCATTTGTTTAAAATTATCTTTTTAAAAGCGGAATAAAAATTTAGTTTAAAATATAATAGCATCATCACCATTAAACTCATTTACTGCATTTACCATAGCAATAATATTTTCAGCAGGTACGTCTGGTATAATGTTATGAACAGGATTAAAAATAAACCCACCATCTTTCGAAAATATTTCCAAACGTTCCAAACAATGCTTTCTAACCTCCTCGACACTTGCTTTATTTAGCACAGTGGTTGTATCCGCTCCACCACCCCAAAAAGTAATATCCTTACCAAACTCACGTTTTAAACGCTCGGGCTCCATATCTACACAGTTGGTTTGCACTGGATTTAGGATATCGAAACCTGCTGCTATTAAATCTGGAATTAACTGGTAAATAGAACCACAAGAATGTAGAAAAGTCTTCATATTGCTATGCTTTTTCACATAATCGTTCAATATGGTATGGCGTGGTTTATAAAATTCTGCATATACTTCCGGTGGCACCAACGGACCGCTAGTCATTCCTAAATCATCGCCAAAACGTATAATATCAATAACATCACCTACCGACTCTACTACCTTTTCTAAAGTTTCCATATGTATCTTCATCAAAGCATCCAACAGCTTATTGGTTTCTTCGGGATACATATAAGGATCCATCAAAAAATTATCCATTCGGCGTAAAAATGTCCCCCACTCAAATAAGTTACAACCTACGGTAATCATAATAGCCTGATCACTTTCCTGGCGCAATTGAATAGCCTTACTTCTTAAATCCTGCCAAAAGTTATCCTGATGCGCATGATCCCACGGACTATGAGCAAAAGCACTCCACAACACCTTATCCATAGCCTGTTTTAATCCCGATAAATCGGAAGGAAAAGCTTCTTGCCAAGGAAAAATAGTTTGATCGAAAAAGGTAGCGCCTTGTGGCATTTTTGCAATTACTTCACCCATTTTATCCTTGGCCAGATATTCGCCATTAGCCAATTTTTCTGGTTTAAACCAGTTAGGATAAAAAGCCGTATCGCCATTGGCCAAAGTAGTTTCGTACCAATCTTTAGTAGCAGTATTATATTTTACGCCAATATCAATTACATCTACACCTAAGTTATTTAGTATCTGCATATCGGGCTGCGCCAATTGCTGAACTACATCAAATATCTTTACTGGTAATTTATCTTTACCCATGTGTTTGAGTAGGTTAGAATATGCTATGGCTGAAATGCCCGAGCTTGGGTTACTCCCAATATCAAAAGGGACTTTACTGGTTTGTTTATGCTCAATTGAAGCAATTACTCTTTGTCTGGAATTCATTTTGTCTGTTTGTTTGATATAAAATTACCACAACTCAACTTGTATTAAAATAGTAAATAATATACATTTGATGGATTATTTTTCACTACATGAGCAATACCTCCATCAAATTAATTAAAGAAGGCTTTTTGGGACAACGCATGGTTTACGTTCCTGGAACAACCAATAAAAAGGTTCAAGAAGACCCTCGTATTCAAGATCTTTACATTACACACATTGGTCATTTCCCAAAAGCAGAAGGTCATTTTAGAGAACGAAAATTTGGATGTCATCAGTACATTTTAATTTATTGCAAAAGTGGTGAAGGATGGATTGAGTTGGAACAAACCAAGCACACGATAAAAGAAAATACCATATTTGTTATACCTCCCTTTACACGATGCACTTACGGAGCTTCAAAAAACAAGCCTTGGAATAATTATTGGATTCATTTTACAGGTAATAACGCAGAAAACTACACGCCTATTACAAATAAGGTATTAGCTATTCCTCCTGGAAAAAATGCGCGTATTGAAGATCGTATTATCCTGTTTGAAGAAATGTTATCGAATATGGAGCAACATAGTAATTTTGATAACGTTATCTATGCTAACATCTGCTTAAAATATTTCCTTAGCTCTATTAGGCAAATTGAAAATTATCGCCTTTCGGGAGAATCGGAAACACAAAGCTATCTAAGCTTGGCTATATCATTTATGAATAATAACCTCAAAAACAGGGTGACTTTAGAGGAGTTAAGCGAGGCTTGCAAATGTTCTAAATCTAACCTCAATAAAATATTTGCTAAGAATATGCATTGTCCGCCCATGGACTATTATATACAATTGAAGATGCAGCGCGCTTGCAGATATTTGGCTCATTCTACCCGTAAAATTAAAATGATTGCACAAGAACTAGGTTACGATGATCCATACTATTTCTCCCGATTATTTTCTAAAACCATTGGCAAATCACCCAGCGAATATCGACATGAAGAACATGGAAATGAGTAATAGTTATTTACTATTGCTCAATAAGTTCTAGCTCTACTAATTCGCAACTAATATCGGTACGCTCCATTCCTTCCACCTTAAATAGTGCATTAAAATAGGCGTCTTCCGAGGGTAAATTAAAGTAAAAACTGGATAAAAATTGGGGGTCGGTAAACTTATTCACCAAAGCCATGGTGCCAATATCATTATTCGAAACTATATAAATAGCTTTTGTGCCAGCCGTTAAGGGCATATAAGCAACCATAGCATATTCCGATCGAACTGTCTCTGAAAAACTAGGGCGATAGTGCTTTATCTTATCTTCTTTATGAGAGACGAAATGAACTCCATCTACTTTAAACACTTTACTGTTGCGCAAAAAGAGTTCCTTGGATACACTCATTGTTTTAAACTGACCGATATAAATGATATTATTCCTTTTGGTTTCTTCATATCGTAACTCACTCTCTGTTAATGGAACAAAACTAGATTGATGCTGAAAAAACCATTGCGATAGTTTATAAATAGAATGTGGAATAGCTTTTGTAAAAAAGGTAAAATCAGCCTTCTGTAAAGAATCTATTTGATGATTTTCGATGTGCTGTATAAAGTCTTCGGTACTATTAACCTTCAAATCAGTAATAAACTCACCAGAATTGCCCGCCTTTTTAAGCATAACAACCTGGTCGGCCATAATACATACGTTAGATGCACCCTTAACAAAGAATGCGTCCCACAGGTATTGATGTTGTTTTGATGTATAATAATAAGCAAACGCACACACCAATATTAAAAAAGCAAAAGCAATTGCTAGAATAGGTTTCCGGCTTTTACGATCCAAAACTTTCCTTTCCTCTACTTTTTCATTGGCCCTACCTTTAACCTCAAACTTTATTTTGTACGTTCCTTTTTCCAATACAAACTCAATGGGAGCATCTTTGCCTTCTTCGGCATAATAAGAGCTTAATTTTTTCCTCAGCTTATGCATATAAACACGCACCAAACCATCATTTTTAACGGCTGTATAATCACTATCAAAAACCTCCATTCCAATAATATCTTCCTTCAGGTTATTTCCTTTTAACGATTGTTCAACCAAAAAAGTAATTAGGTTTACAATACGAGGCGATTTATTAAAAAGTCGATGATTGGTTATAGTAGTTAGATGCTCTTTTATATTATTTGTATCGATTTCTTGTTCCATAGGCCAACAAATTTACAAATGTTTTCCTTGTTATTACCACAATAACACAATTCGCAACAGTACAGACACATTCGTATGTTCTGTAACGTTATGTTACCGTTATTTTGGACTTTAGATACCGTAAAGTTGCCCATTCCTTAATTCTATTAATCACTACTTAGTATTTTTAAAGATGTAATCTTCTCTTTTGAGTGATGCCCATAAAATACTACAACATGAACAGACGAAATTTTATAAAAAACGCATCTATTGCTTCTGTTGGAGCAGCTACATTTCCAACCATAATTACTTCTTGCGTTAAAGGAGCCAACGACAAGGTTAATATTGGTATGATTGGTACTGGTGACCATGGCATAATGCGAAACCTAAAAAATTACTTAAAGATTGATAACTGCCGTGTGGTGGCCATATGCGATGTAGATAAAACCCGAATGAATAAGGCCAAAGGCATCATAAATAATCATTATCAATCGGATGATGTACGCTTATATGATGATTTTAGGGAATTACTACTCCAGAAAGATATAGATGCTGTGCAAATATCTACGCCTGATCATTGGCATGTACACATGGCTATTGCGGCTATGCAAGCTGGCAAACATGTTTGTAGCGAAAAACCCACCCTCACTATTCAGCAAGGAAGAATCTTAGTAGATCAGATAAAAAAACACAATCTAATATTCCAAACAAGTCTTGAAGACAGGTATTTGGAACCATATTACAGGATGGCCAAGTTAGTGCGAGAAGGTCATATCGGAACCTTAAAGAAAATGCGAGTAGGTCTTCCTGGTCAATACAAAATTAGATATGATGCAAATACTGAAACAGCGCCTATTCCTGATTATTTTAATTACGATATGTGGTTAGGCCCTGCTCCAGATGCTCCATATTCTCCAGGACGTTGCCATTGGAATTTTAGATGGATTAATGATTATTCGGGCGGTAACCTAACAGACTGGGGAGCACACTTAATTGATACTGCTCAGCTTTGCAATAATGCTGAGATTTGGGGACCTACAGAAGTTGAAGGTGTTGGAAAAAGACCAGATAGTGGTATTTATAATGCTTTTTACGAATACGATTTAAAATATAAATATGCCAATGGTGTTGAGATGGATATTCATAGTAAAGGCGTTGAAATTTATTGTGAAGGAAGCAATGGCTGGCTGCACTCCAAAGGTTGGAACAAGAAACTACAAGCCAGTTCTGAGGATTTATTGCATATAAAACCAGGTGAAGAGATAAGAGCCGTTCGAGAATTGAATGAACATGTAGACTTTGTTAATTGTGTAAAAAATGGAGGTAAACCTAAACACGCAGCTGAAGATATGCATCGTACAGCAACGGTCAGCCACATGGGTAATATTGCCATGAACCTTGAAAGAAAATTACAATGGGATCCTGCCAAAGAGATGTTTATTGGAGATGATGAAGCCAATGCTATGCGCTCCAGACCAGAGAGAGCTCCTTGGACTTTGGATAAACTGATGAATGGATAACATTTAGTTGGCAGATATCAGTAGGCAGTAAATAGTCATTAATTAATACTTGCTCGCCTATTATTTTTTCAAAATCAACTTGAAATTAAATACTTAAAAATGAAAAAAACAATCATAATATCACTCATATTCTTTCTTTGCTTAAACACTTTTGGGCAAGAGAAAAAACAAAACAATTTTGCCGATTGGGAGATCAAACCAGCTTTGGTTGTTGCAGCTAAAAATTCAAAGGCGCCATCTGATGCTATCATATTATTTTCTGGTCATCTAAGCCAATGGGAGCATATTGATGGCTCCAAGATAGAATGGCCTGCTTCTAAAAAGCGTTTTAAAATACTACCCGAAACAAAAAGCATTCACACTAAAAAGAGCTTTGGAGATTGTCAGTTGCATGTGGAATGGCGCGTACCTAAAAACGAAGACCATGGTAAAAAGATGAACTACGGAAACAGCGGTATATATTTTATGGAACAATACGAAGTACAAGTATATGACTCGTACAATAATCATAGAAAAATATATTCTAATGGTCAGGCAGGTTCAATATATAAACAGTACTCGCCATTGGTAAATGTTTGTAAAAAACCAGGCAAATGGGAAAGCTATGATATAGTATTTACTGCACCTCAGTTTAAGGATGATGGAACGCTCAAGTCACCAGCTTATTTCACGGTATTTCATAATGGTGTTCTTATACAAAATCATGTAGAATTAACTGGCCCAACCACACATTTAAAATACACAGAGTACAAAAAGCACCCAGAAAAAATGCCTTTACTAATACAATCTCACGGCTCTGCTGTTGAGTATAGAAATATTTGGATTAGAGACCTTTAAAATCAATGTAATGAAATCGATTATTTTAGTTATACTATCCCTTTCTTATGTTACTTTGCTAGCACAAAACAAGGATAAGCCCAATGTACTTTTTATTATAGCAGATGACCTTAATACTGCCCTGAGTGGATATGGTCATCCCCAATGTAAAACTCCTCAACTTGATAAGTTAGCGCAGCGAGGTGTTTCGTTTAAGAATATGCACTGTCAACATCCACTTTGTGGCCCATCCCGTGCCTCAATTATGACCGGAATGTACACCTATTCAACAGGAGTGCTTTTAAATGCAGGCTTAAACAGGGAAATAAAACCAGAAATTATTACTCTTTCTCAGGCTTTCAAGAACAATGGTTATCATGCCGCACGTGTTAGCAAGATTTTTCATATGGGGATTCCTTATGATATAGAAAGGGGCACCGCTGGGGCTGATGACCCATTATCATGGGATGAAGCATATAATTTGAAAGCTCTAGAACACAATGCAAAAGGAGAACTAACCAACTGGTCTCCTAAATTTGATGGGCATCAAAAATTCAATGGTTTAATTGCTGAAGGAAATGATTCTGACCATGTGGATGGAATGGCAGCTGATAAAGCAATTGAGTTATTGCAAAAGCTTAAAGACCGTCCATTTTTTCTGGCCGTTGGTATGATTCGTCCACATGTACCTTTGGTTGCTCCAAAGAAATACTTCGATTTGTACAATCAGCATGAAATGATTGTTCCAGTAGTTCCAGAAGATGATTTGGATGATTTACCTCAAATATGCAGAAATCGCAATACAAATAAGAAATGGGGTGTAACGCCAGAATCTCACAAGGGTCTTTTGGAGGCATATTATGCTAGCGTATCGTATATGGATGCTCAGGTTGGACGAATTCTTGATGAGTTGGATAATTTAGACATAGCGAAGAATACAATTATTGTTTTTTGTAGCGACCACGGATACCTTTTAGGTGAACATCATAAATTCCAAAAACCACACCTATTTGAAGAAACTACCCGCGTACCATTTATTGTGCACGTACCTTGGATGAGTACTCAAAATGGAAAATCTACCTATAAAATAACGGAACTTGTGGATTTATATCCTACCCTAACTGATTTAGCTAACATCAGAGCTCCCAAAGAGCTACAAGGTAATAGTCTGTTACCATTGCTTAAAAACACAGCATCGAAACAGTGGAAAAAACAAGAAGCTTTTACAACAGGCCGTTCTGGTTCTGCCTCATTAAGAACAGATAAATGGAGGATTACTATGTGGAAACACGGTGACGGCGGCTTTGAGTTATATGATAAACAAAACGACCCTGGTGAATTTGTGAATTTAGCTGATAAGCCAGAATATGCTCAAATAAAAGCTAGTCTTGTAAAACGTCTTAAGCAAAAGAAGAAAGAAGCAGGATATAAAGATGAAATGTATAACGAAGGATATAAATAGTTTAATAAAAAAATAAATTAATATGAAGCGATTGTTTTATATGCTGTTACTAACAGTATTCACTACTCATATAAACGCCCAATACACGCCCGAAGAAAACTTTGATAAAAACTGGCTCTTTTTTAATGATGTAGCGGAAGGAGCCGAACAGCTTGATTTTGATGATTCGAATTGGAGGAAACTTAATTTACCCCACGATTGGGCAATAGAAGGCCCTTTCGACAAGAAATATGATTGCCGAATGGGAGCCTTGCCTGTATTGGGAACAGGCTGGTATCGCAAGCATTTTACCATGCCAGTTTCTGCGAAAGACAAAGTAGTGCGTATTGAGTTTGAGGGAGCCATGTACAATACGCATGTTTGGGTTAACGGTCAGCATGTTGGAGAGCGCCCGTACGGTTATATTGGCTTTGAATTTGATATCAGCCAATACTTAAAATATGATGGATCGGAGAATGTTGTTGCCGTTCGTTTAACACCTAAAGATTATTCTTCGCGCTGGTATCCTGGTGCAGGGTTATATCGTTCGGTTTGGCTAAAAGTAGATGAACCTGTTTATATCGATTTATGGGGAACATACATTACCACACCAACAGCCACTGAGGCTAAAGGTGTTGTTCAGCACGAAACGACTATAGTAAACAAAACTTCTGCAGATAAAACCATACAAGTAAATCACGAATACTTTGATACTGAAGGTAAATCAGTGGCCAAAACATCTGATAAAGTAACGGTGAAAGCAGGAGAAAAAATGTGGTCAGGTACATTTACAAATATCTTAAAGCCAAAATTGTGGAATGTATACCAAGGCAATTTATATTCGGCAATTACCACAATATCAGATGGAGAAAATGTACTAGATACCTACAAAACTACATTTGGCATTCGTAATATCACCTTCGATGCCAATGGTTTTTATATCAATAGAAAGCAGGTAAAGTTTAATGGAGTAAATCTTCATCACGATAATGGCGCTTTGGGAGCTGCTGTATACAAAAGAGCCGACGAACGTAAACTGGAAATCATGAAAGATATGGGTGTAAATGCGATACGATGCAGTCATAATCCGCCTTCGCGTGAGTTCCTAGAGGTATGTAATGAAATGGGTATTTTGGTGATTGATGAATCCTATGACTGCTGGGAAATACCTAAAATTAAAAACGGCTATAACGTGATGTTTAAGGAATGGGGAGAGCGTGATTTGCAGGATATGATATTGCGCGACAGAAGCCATCCTTCGGTAATAATGTGGAGTATTGGAAATGAAATAAAAGAGCAATGGCAAAGAGATATTGGCTGGAAAGAGGCGAAGAGACTAAATGCCATCTGTAAATTGTTTGATACTTCTCGACCAACAACTGCCGGGTTTAACTCTTTCCCAACGGCATACGATAATAATATGGCGCAACAAGTGGATATTGCTGGTTCAAATTACAAAGCAGTTAAGTATAAGTGGTTTAAAGAGAACTATCCAGATGTTCCATTGTATGGTTCCGAAACATCGGGTGTGGCCAGTAGTCGCGGAGTTTATCACTATCCAGTTGAAAAATATCAGAAACATGAATCTCTTCATGTAACCAGTTACGATATTGTGGGTCCGCGTTGGGTATATCCTCCCGATATTGAGTTCCATTTTCAAAAAGAAACGCCTGAAATTTTGGGCGAATTTATATGGACGGGGTTTGATTACTTAGGCGAAACAAGTCCCTATGGAGGTCTAGATAACATAGACAATAAAGAACATTGGAATTCTGATTATCCTTCACGCAGTTCGTATTTTGGTGCGGTGGATTTGGCCGGTTTTCCAAAGGATAGATTTTATCAATACCAAAGTCAGTGGACCAGCAAACCTATGATTCACCTAATGCCACATTGGAATCTTGGTAAAGAGATGATTGGCGAGACTATTCCTGTCTATTGCTATACCAATTGCGACGAAGCTGAGCTTTTTGTCAATGGAAAATCGATGGGCAGAAAGGTAAAAGGCAAAGACTTAACAACGCGTATCGTTAACTTTTTACGTTACGAACCAAAGAGTTTTGATTCTCCATATTTATTAAGCTGGGATGTGGCTTATCAACCAGGATCTATCAAAGTTATTGGATATAAGGACAGGAAAGCCATTCAGGAAAAAGAAATTAAAACGGCTGGTAAACCTGCCAAAATTAAGCTTTCCGTAGATAGAAGTACCATTGATGCTGATGGCAGGGACTTGGCTTATGTAACTGTTCGCATTGAAGACAAAAACGGGAACTTTTGTCCCTTAGCAGATAATCTAGTAAAGTTTAATGTTTCGGGAGTGGGTAAAATAGTTGGTGTAGATAATGGAAGCCAAATTTCCTTAGAGTCATTTCAAGCACCACAACGAAAAGCTTTTAATGGTTTAGCTTTAGCTATTCTTAATTCTAACCAAGGTGAAGCAGGAACAATTAAACTAGTAGCAAAATCAAAAGGTTTAAAAGGAGCTGAAATTATTGTTGAAGTGAAATAGTTCCATCATATATTAAATATGCTATTTTGAGTCTGTTCATAAAGTCAGATGTTTGAACCAGAAGCTTCGAACTCAAGGCTTGTGAAGTCTTAAAATAGGAAACTTATAAACAAATACCATCTCGTAAAGCGTACTATATTTGGTGCGCTCTACGAATTTTTTAAGTTTAATTTATATGATGAAAAATAGATACAGAATCAATAGCATCCTAAACGATTTATTTTAATGCTCTGAACATATTTTGTAGAGTCGGCCTCAGCAGATGAGTACAAAAACAAGGTTGAAATGACGCTTAAAAATTATTTTCTGTTTGAGCCCTTTTGAGAAATGAAAAAAGGTGAGTTTAAATAATTTCAGTCATGAACCGTAGTTTTTGAATGAAACTGGTGCAGCCTTGACTTTTTTTGCTTCGTTTTTTGTGTCAAGATATCGGAACGATAATGAATTGAGTATTCTTCATTGTTTCAGGATGAAATCAGGTTTGGGCGAAGCACCAATTTAATTTAGGACAATATTGATACAATATGCAAAGTTGTTGAAATATAATCCATCATTTTTACTATTCTATCTATTTTTATCGTTGCCTGTTTTGTAAAAATTTGTATCATGCATTAAATCTGCATAAAAACATTGAATATAAATATCTATAAAATGAAATCAGTTTTAATAATTCTTGCCCTTCTTTCCTGTCATCATTTAATGGCAAAAAAGAAACAACCTAATATTATTTTCATCATGAGCGATGATCATACCTCTCAAGCTATTGGTAGTTATGGTGGTAGATTGTCAGGACTAAACCCAACTCCCAATCTGGATAAATTGGCCGCAGATGGAATCCGATTTGAAAATGCGTTTTGTAACAACTCTATTTGTACGCCTAGTAGAGCTTCAATTATTACAGGTCAATACCCGCAAACCAATGGAGTTCTAGATTTGGATATTCACCTAGATACTGCAAAACAATATTTGCCCGTTGAACTTAAAAAGCTGGGATATAGTACCGCAATTGTGGGTAAATGGCATTTGCATGAAGAGCCGGTATCCTTTGATTACTATAAAGTTTTACCAGGACAAGGAAAATATTTTAACCCTTCTTTTTTAGAAAAAGGAAAAGGACAATGGCCTAAAAACAAGGTAAAATCAGAAGGACATTCTACCGATGTAATTACGGATATATCCATCGATTATATAAAAAACGTAGACAAGAAAAAGCCATTCTTTTTAATGCATCATTATAAAGCGCCGCACGATTTTTTTGAATATGCACCAAGATACGAAGACTATTTGGCTAAAACTGAAATTCCAGAACCATCTAGTTTATACTATCAACCAAACTGGGGTTCGGAAGGAACGCGTGGTAAAAACGATTCTCTGATTAATTACATTGGTACTTCCATTTCAGATAGACATATGTATCGCAATTACAATACGTTTTTCTTCGAAGACACCTTGTCTCCAGGCCCCATATCTGCACATATAGCCTATCAGGAATATTTAAAAAGATACTTGCGCTGCGTAAAAGGTATTGACGATAACTTAGGTCGCTTATTTGCTTTCTTAAAAGAAGAAGGACTGTGGGAAAACACCGTAATTATATACACAGGTGACCAAGGAATGATGTTAGGAGAGCACGATTTACAAGATAAACGTTGGATGTATGATGAGTCCATGCGCATGCCGTTTATAATGCATTATCCTAAGGGTATTGATCCAGGTATGGTAAGCGACCTCCTAATCAACAATACAGATTATGCACCTACCATGATTGAACTTGCCGGAGGCAAAAAACCTGAGTATATGCAAGGTGAAAGTTTTATCAACACTTTACAAGGTAAAGAGGAAGTTGATTGGAGAACAGCTACCTACTATCGCTACTGGATGCACATAATCCATCATTACGTACCTGCTCATTTTGGTGTTCGCACTAAAGATTATAAGTTGATGTTTTATTATGGAAAACATTATTTACCAGAGTCAGAATTTAGCAAGCACTATTGGGGCAAACAATACTTTGGAATTGAGCGAGAGACACCACACACATGGGAGTTTTACGATTTAAAAAATGACCCGCAGGAGCTAAATAACCGTTATAATGATCCTGAATACAAAGAAATTATTACCCAATTAAAAGCGGAACTTAAAAGACAACGAGAAGAACTGAATGAAACGGATGTAAACTATCCAGAAATTCAGGCCATTGTTGATAAACATTGGAATGACTAAGGCTGATATTAAATTATAAGCCTTGTTAAGTATCTTTTTAAAATATGCGTGCCTATACTTTTCTCTCATCGGAATAAGATGGAGATAAGTATAGGGCACCATAAAGTTGAGCGGAACCTACATTAGTAGTTGATATTAACTTAAATAATCGAGCTTAACTGTTTAATAATGGAGATGAGATACAGTCTAGTGAAATAGAGTAATTAAAACCACTTCATAATCATTTTCTAGAGTGTATTTGCAAATTTAACACCTTAAATAAATGATTTATTCGCTCTAAGATATGCTGATAATATACCATTTTAGGCCTTGAATTAGATCTAAATAATTATAGCTAATTCGCATTTAACAAGTATATAAATTCAGATATCCTTAAAAGTTTAATAATGAAGTTATTTTATCACTTAAGTTTAATTATCTTTTTATTATCTGGTGTTACGGGTTTTGCAACCGAATACCACGTTAATCACAGCAATTCTTCTTCGGGAGATGGAACAGAAGGAAACCCTTTTCAAACCATCAAACAAGCAGCCGATATTATGGTGGCTGGTGATGTTTGTTATATTCATAAAGGAACCTATAGGGAGACTTTAAACCCTGTGAATTCAGGAACTGCCGCAAGTCCTATACGCTTAACTTCTTTTCCAGGAGATACCGTTATTATTTCTGCTACCAGCTCAGTAAGCGGTTGGCAATCTCATGCAGGAAATATTTATAAAGCCAATGTTTCGATGAATCAAGGCTTAAATAATAACGTATATCTTGATTATGAAAAAATGCAATTAGCACGTTGGCCAAACGATGTGGATAATAATGAATATTCTCTAAATGCAAAATTCATCAATACCAGCGAAGGTACCTACTCTATGTCGTATATCAGCAATAATGAAATTCCGAATATTGACTGGACAGGTGGTACTATACATTATTTAGGAGCACATAGCGGGTGTAGCTGGGAACGATCCATCACCGATTACGACAATTCTTCACGTCGGGTTCATTTCGCAGAATTACCAAGCAATTGGCCTTTTGGCACGCATAGCCCTCCACGATATGAGAATGGTCATCGTGGTATTTTTTACCTGATGGACAAACTAGAAGCCTTAGACTACCCCCGCGAATGGTATTATGATGAAGGTACCACCACCTTATATTTTTATGCCCCTGATGGTAATATGCCTGAAGATGAAAAAGTAGAATTTGTGGCTCGCGGATATTCAGTTGAATTAAATGGAAATTATATTGAGATAGATAACCTGAACTTTTTTGGGGGAACGGTACGAATTAGAGGAGATTATAATAAGATGACTCAATGTATGGTAAAACATGCTTCCAACCGTTTAATTACTAATAATGGTTCTGCCACTCGAAGTAATCCTGCTATATTTGTTAATGGTGCTGACTTTAATGTAATAGAAAAGTGCGTGATTGAAAACGGAACCACGGATGGTATTATTATAGATGGTCAATCTGATGATAATAGAGTTGAAAATTGTATTGTGCAGTATTTTAACACCATGGGTTTACATGCCTGTCTCATTCGCAGTCATGGACTTAGAAATAAAATCCTAAAAAATTCGCTTTACGGCTCGGCACGTGATGGTTCTAGAGTTACAGGTGAAGATAGTGAGTTTGCTTATAACCATGTACAAAAATGTTTGATCTCTGGCGCTGATGGTGGCTTATTTTATGTTACTGGAAATAGCGTGCCTAAAAATATAGAGTTACACCATAACTGGTTTAACGATGCATATTCGGATGATGCACATGCTGGTCATAAAGCAACAGGTATTTACCTTGATAATGATGCTGCTGGTTTTATAGTACATCATAACGTTGTTTGGGATGTTGAGTGGGGTGGATTGCACTTTAACTGGGATGCCCTGGAAAATGAAATTTACAACAATACTTTTTGGGCTGTTGGAGACGTAGAACAATCTGTTATAGATAGTTGGGTTCCAGAAAGAAACGGTGTAAGAACCAACGTGAGAGATAATACACTGTACAATAACTTTTCGGATGTACGCCCTTGGTGGCATTCTGGAGCAGGTAGCTTTAGAATAGATGAAAATGAATGGAGTGGAGCTGAAGCCGATAATGAATGGGAAAATAATGAGCAGTTTGCTGATATGCCATTTATATCTATGGAGGGTAAAAACTTTATGCCCAATGAAGGTTCTCCTTTAATTGATGCAGGACAAGAGATTAGTGGTATTACTGATGGATTTAATGATGATGCACCTGACTTAGGTGCATACGAATATGGATCTGAATATTGGGTAGCTGGAGCAGATTGGATACCACAAGGATTTGCTTGGACGCCAGGAACAGATTATCTGGCCATTAACGGGGAATTTATTCCTTCTGTTAAAATAAACGAAATAACAGATCAGATTTTACAAACCGACTTAAATATAGATGTAAATTACACCTACACATCAACTGTAAACGGAACTGTGGAAATTGAATTATTAAATGAAGATGATGTGGTGCTCGCTGAAACAAGTAAAACGGTAAGGTTCGGTCAGTTTGGTGAGATAAGAGACTTAGCTTTAAATGCCAGTCTTGAGCTTGGTCATAGTTATGAAATTGTAGCCATACTAAATCCTGAGAACGATGAGTTCACCCCAGTAACGGACACCTTAAAAAACGTAACCGTTTACGATCCGGATTCTTCTGTGGACGAATTACCCCAGAGTGCTTTTAAAATTTACCCTAACCCTGCAAATAATAATATTTCAATTGATTTTGAATATGGATTTGGCGATATTGAAACAGTTGAAATTATAGGGGTTGCAGGCATAGTTCATACATTTCAAGCTCAAAACTCAGGAGAAGGTAAATTAAATCTTGATATTTCATCTTTAGAAAATGGAATTTACGTAATTCGAGTTCTGACTAACAAACATGTATTAAAAAGCAAGTTTGTAAAAGGCCTGTAGATATCATTATAGAATCAATTATAAAACTATTATTTCCAAAAAATATCATGAATTGCGAGTACCATTTTTGGTACTCGCTTTTTTTCTGGAAAGAATATCAATAACTGTATCCATTGATAAAAAGTAATACCTAAAATGAACAGTAATACAATGGTATTATTTCCATCTTCGTTTCAACGTTTGAGTATTAACTGATAACAAATTACTACAATTTTCTAATCTTAATATTTCGGTAACTTACTTTACCACCATGATCTTGCAATAAAAATTTACCGGTATCTTCCTGACCAAAGTTTTTAATTTTCTTGAACTTACTTTTACCTAACATCTCTAAAAACTCTTCACCGCCACGCTCGTAAGTCAATATTTTTTTGCCATTTAACCAGTGCTCAACTTTGTTATTTTTTGACACTATTTTACTGGTATTCCATTCGCCAAGTGGAGCTGGACTTTTCTTTGGTGAGGCAGGAAAAAACTCATATAACGAACCCAAGGTATGATAATCATTAGGCTCCATTTTTCCATTTTTCATCCACGTATGGTTCATATCATCCAAAACTTGATACTCCAAACCATAGCCATATTTTTTACCTTTTTGGGTTCTGTTTTCCTGTACAAAGTATTTTAAACCACTGTTGCCTCCAACCGTTTCCATCTTCCAATCCCACACTAAAATAAAATCAGGACCATAAGCTTTATGGGTAACAATATCGCCTCCATTTTTTGACTCTGCACCATCGGTGGCATTTACTTTTAATTCACCATTTTTAATCACCCAACCATGCGTTGGGAAATGATCTAAGGAAATTCCTTTCCATCCATCCGATGTTTTACCATCAAACAAAAGCTCCCAGCCTTTTTTAATTTCTTTTTTTGTTAGTGTATTATTTTCTTCTTTTTGAGCTGATATGATTACTGTACTTAGTAATAAAATTGATGTTAATATTTTTTTCATGATATATAATTTTTTAGTGTCTAGATTCAAGTATCATGACACAAGACTATTTTATTTTTCCTTTTATTTATTCTTCTTTTTTGTATTTTTTTCGGTATTGTTCCCAGGTATTCATAGACTGAGCTAGCGCTGCTTTACAATCTTGATTAATTTTATAACATTGCAATCCAAAAACACCTTTATAACCGTTATCCTTCGCCGTTTTTATCACCTGATAAGTATCAAAGCTTCCCTCTCCTAATGGTTGAATTAGCTGCTTCCAAGTCATACTTTTAGTATCTCCTTCATCCAAACCATTGATTGAAATCATATATAAATAAGGCGTTGCATCCTTTAGTTTTTGTTGCCAGTTTTTCATTCCTTCTACTTTAAAAAAATGACAGGTATTAAAAATAGCACCAACATTAGGACGATCTACCTTTTTGGCAAGTTTGATGGAATGATCAAGTCTCTCACAATAAAAATTAGCATGTGGATAAACCGCTATTTTTACACCAAATGGTTGTGCATAGTCAGCTAAAAGCTGAAGCGTCTTAACCAAATATTTATCTCCTTCTTTCAAATTGTTTTTAAAATGCTCAGATTGCACCGCTACTCCAATTAAAAGATTTCTATTTTTAGAATCTTTTATAATATTCTTTAATTCATTTAAATATGAAACAGATCCATCTTTGTTTATAGTGGCAAGAAGATAAAATACAGGCATCTGCAAAGCACCCTTATCCAGACTTTTGCGTCGTTTAAAATAGCTCTCACTAAAATGACCTTCAAAACCCTGATAACCAAGCTCCATTAATAACTCGGTCTGAGCATCCATTCCATTTGGTGCAGCGGGCATAGTGCGCATACTATTATTAAAAGGGTAAAGCATATTATCAAGCTTTTGAGCCTTTAACAATCCCAATGAAAGCATCATGAATGCAATAAAAATATATTTAATCATTATTTTTTCTATTTAATCGGCCCAAAAACGCTAGCCGATAATATTTAACATTTCATCTTCATAATTTTATCATAACTCCAATCTGTTCGTGGCGTTTTAGCACATAAAGCATTCGCTTCGGTGTCATCTATAAACTTCTCATTCTGTGAGTCCCAAACTACTTTCTTATTTAATTGAGCTGCAATATTACCTACATTACACATGGTTGAGGTACGTTGCCCTAGCTCTGCATTCATTATGGTTTGACGACCTTCTTTTATAGCGTTTAAAAAATCATAATGCTCTCCTTTTCTATGAGGCACTTTCATTGGCATTTCTGGAAGATCGAGTAAGTTTTCTTGACTTGCTGTTAGTGGCTTGTTCCAACCTTTGCTTTCAATCCAACCTTCGGAGCCTATAGCTCTAATCCAGGGAATACCATTCTTCACTTCCATCTGCACACCATTTTCATAAGTATACATGATGTCAAATTCCTTAGCAGTATTGAATATCCCTTTATGGAAAACGGTAGGCTTTACAGGTTCTATAGTTTGAGGAACTAGCTTATCATCGCCAATCATCCACTGCGCTGTTTCTCCCTGATGTGGAAGCCAATCGGTTAAGGAACCTCCTGCATAGTCATAATTCCACCTGAAATTATAAAAACAGCGGGCTTGGCTATATGGGTGCTTTGGAGCTGGTCCACACCATAAATCATAATCAAAACCGTTGGGAGGTTTAACAATTTCCATACCTGTTACAGGAACCTTTCGGACTGGCAACTCAATATATATTTTTTGGAGCTCTCCAATACGTCCAGCTTTAACCAACTGAACCATTTGTTGGTACACAGGGAGAAATCGATCCTCCACGGAAACCCCGAATACACGATCGCTCTTTTTTGCCACATTTACCAACATACGTCCCTCTTCAATGGTATGAAAGGGCTTTTCGCACGAAACATGTTTTCCACTATTTAAAGCAATAATGGACATGGGAACATGCCAGTGGTCGGGCGTGGTGCATTGTATAGCGTCAATCTCTGGCCGTGCCAACACTTCTCTAAAATCCTGATAAACGATACAATCTGAATTTCCGTAGGCCTCATCTACCAGTTTTTTTGCTTTCTCGGCTAAAGGAAGGTACACATCGCAAACAGCTACCACACGGCACATCTTATTTATTTTCAGATACTTTTTAAGATTGTGTACCCCATGTCCTCCTAAGCCTATGCAAGCCACATTAATCAGTCCATTAACATGGCTTGGCTTTTTTTGCTTACACGAAAACGCCGTTGGAATAATCAGTGTTCCTGCAGCACATAAGGAACTTCTCTTGATAAAATCTCTTCTTGATGACATTTATTCAATCTTTTATTTTAAACCAAATGATTGATACTTATTCATCCAGTCGGACACTTCTTTATCTAACCATTTTTTACGAATTGGACGAGACATCATGGCATTGGCAGCATTATCATTCACAAATTGCTTTACTTTATTATCCCATGTTAATTTGCGATCTAGATGGGCGGCAAACATGCCCATTACAGTAGTAAAGTATACATTATAACCTACCTCTAAAGGCTCCATAGATGGCTTTCCAGTTTCAATGCTTTTCAGGAAATCAGCCTTATCGGATAATGTGCCTGCATATGAAACCTGCTTTTTCTTGGGTTCAAAATTCAGGATAGAAGGATCGCTAGCTGTTAACTTATCTTTGTATTCAATTTTAACCCAACCTTTTTCTCCTATAAATTTCACATAAGGTTTATCAATAATGTACTGAAGCTGAAAACCATCCGCGTATTTATACTTTAAATCAAATGAACTTATGGTTTGCCAGAGTCCTTTGTTAAACGTACCCTTACCTTCAACACTAACAGGCAGTTCAAATTCGCGCTTCATTCCCCAAAAAGCAATATCCATCAAGTGTGCTCCCCAGTTAGTTATCATACCATTACAGTACTCAGGAATACGCATCCATCCTGGGCGAGTTTTATAAGTTTTAGGATCATGAACCCGTTTTTGTGTATAAGGAGCAGGAAATTCGGTACCTAACCACATATCGTAATTTAACTCTGCAGGTACAGGCATATTAGCTTGAGCCTCAATAGCACTTCCATTTAAAGGTGCTGGCACTCCAACAATCACTTCTTTTAATTCTCCAATTACATTGTTATGAACGATTTCAACCGCCTTGTGAAATTTTGGTAAGGATCTAAATTCACTATCTAACCTGTTAGCTACACCCGTTTTTTTGATGGCTTCAATCGTGGCTATTCCATGGGCAGGCGCTACGGTAAAGGCCTTTTCCATACAAACATGTTTTCCGGCAAAAGCTGCAGCTATAGCTTGTGGAGCATGCCAGTGGTCGGTAGTAGAAACCATGACCGCATCTACATTTTTATCATTAATTAATTCTCGATAATCATCATACTTGGCAACACCTTTATAACTTTTCCCGTTTTTAGAGTAACTGTTATTAATAATATTTGTAGCCTGTTCCATACGCCAAGAGTCTACATCATTAGTTGCCACTACACGACAATTATCTAACTTTAGAAAACCATTATTTAAGTTAGCCAAAATAGCTTGACGCCCCGTTCCAATCATTCCAATATTAATTTGATTGCTGGGTGCAGTTCTACCAAAAACTGATGAAGGTACAATTGTAGGAACGGCTATTGCTCCAACTGTTGCAAGCGTTGATTTTTTAATAAAACTTCTTCTCGAAGTCTTTTCTTTTTTCTTCATATTACTAGATTATGATTTAAACTTACAGATTCGGACTTTCGCTTATCGCAGATGATAAACTTTAGATATTTGAAAAAGCTTATTAAAACTAAGCTTATCTGAGTATAACAAAGACAGAACCGTCATTTATTACGTGATTTTTACGGTTAAAAATTAGATTTACAATTCAGATATTCAAGCCATTAACTTCTCCACTTTTTTATCTACACGAATTATGATATTATTAGCTATTCTTGATGGAGAATCCTATTTTTGTTGAAATTACACACGCATGCAACCGGACAAACAAACCGTTTTAGAGCAATTGAATAGAATATTAAACGATGCTTCTTTTTCTCGTTCAAAAGTTAATGGCAGATTATTGAATTTTCTGGTTAACGCTAGTTTGAATAATGAGGAAATTAAAGAAGTAATTATTGGTAATGAATTGTTCGGTTCTGGTTATGATCCCATAAAATCGGATAATAAAGTAAGGGTGTATGTGTACAACCTCCGAAAAAAACTGAATGAGTATTACGCTAAAAATGCCCATGACGAAATAATCTTTGCCATTGATAAAGGTCAGTATCAGGTAAGTTTTACAAAAAAAGAAGATCAGCATACATCTAAAAAAACAGTCCAAAAGAAATATGCCAAACTAGTATTTCTAATTACAGCAGTTATAATCGCTTCTTTAGTATTAATATTTACGCTTGAAAAAAAGGAAGAGAACCTATTTTGGAATCAGAGTCTACAGAACAATAAACCTACCACCGTACTTTTTGGGGATTTCTTTACTTTTCAAGGCCCCACGGTAATTAACAGGATGGGAGCAATAAGAGATTACAGCATTAACTCTACCGAAGACTTAGATTTGTATTTAAAACAACACCCCCACTTAAAAGATACTTTAACCCCTTCGAAAAACCCATACATGGGTGGTTATGTACCCTATTGCACCAAAGAAATCAGTTATTTATTTTTTAAAAACAACCACCCTTTTAATGTTAATTTAGTTTCTGGATGGGATGAAACATATATGCAAACAAATAATCTGGTGTACTTTGGAGCGGGTAAATGCATGGGAATACTCGAAAAGGTTTTAACCGATATATACCCGCAATATAGCTTTGCTCCACAAATGGTAAGCAGACTCGATACACTAAGTGGAAAGGTCATCAATTACATGGATGTGGTTTCATTTTCTGATAAAATTATTGACTATACCGTTGTTGCCAAAGCAACAATGCCTTCTGGTAATCAAATGAGCTTTTTCCTTTCCGATCAGGACTGTGGTGCTATTAGTGCTTTGCAATACTTTACACAAAACAACTCTGTAACATCCTTTTACAAACGCCATAATTTACAGGAAGATGATGACTTTATAGCTTTGTTTAAAGTAACAGGATGGCTTCGTAAGAGCTATGATATGGAGTTTATTTTACTGGATAAAAAATAATTCAATATAATACCATATTATCTATCTATGAATTAACCGCAGCTGCATAAGCTATTTCAAATCCTCAACACAAGCTATCTACACCCCTGCAAAACTGCACATTAAGCACCTAATACCAGAATATTAATTCTAAAACAAGTGCACCCAGTCACTACAATATAATCCATCTTTTTTACCATTACCTCTATTTACAAATAAGGTATTAGCCTGTTTCTTTGTACCGTAATCATAAACTAAAACATTGAAACAAATATTATGCAATTACTAGATTATATAGTATTGGCTTTTTACTTGCTCGTAGTAGTAGGTATTGGAATTATTACAGGAGTTAGAGAGAAAAAAGCAACCAGTGAAGGATTCTTTTTAGCAGGACGATCATTAAAATGGCCTTTAGTAGGAGCCGCCTTATTTGCTGCCAATATTTCAACCATACATATGGTGGGTTTGGCCGGACAAGGGTTTAGTGACGGACTTGTTTGGGGAAACTTCGAATGGTCTGCATTTCTTTTTCTAATTGTACTATCCCTTATATTTGCTCCGTTCTATTTTAAGTCACAAATTTCAACCTTACCGGAGTTTCTTGAGAAAAGATACAATGGAAAAGCCCGAACCATGTTGGCGGTCATCTCTTTGGTAACCGCATTGTTTTTGCACATTGGTGTTAGTTTATATGCTGGTGCTTTGGTATTTGAAAAATTCTTTGGCATTAGTCAGTACACAGCCATTTTTGCCATTTCCATTGCAACTTTAGCTTACTCAGTTATAGGAGGACTAAAAGCCGTAGTAATAACCGAAGCGCTACAAACGGTTGTATTAATCGTTGGTGCGTTAATCTTAACCTTTTTAGCCATGTCGGCTCTACCAGAGCATGGGGTTACCAGTTTTGCAGAGCTCAAAGCGGCATTAAAACCGAATCAATTGAGTATGGTTCATACCGATGCTTCGTCTCCTTTACCGTGGTGGGCATTCTGGTTAGGTATACCTGTGCTGGGTTTAAATTATTGGTGTGCCGACCAAACTGTAGTACAAAAAGTATTAGGGGCCAAGGATTTAAAACATGCTCAGAATGGTCCAATATTCGCAGGATTTATCAAGATACTACCTGTCTTCATTATGGTATTCCCAGGTATTTTTGCCTATATCATTCTTAAGGATAAAATAGGTAATCCTGATGATACACTTCCTATACTAATATTGGAAATATTACCTATCGGATTAAAAGGCTTGATGTCGGCAGCATTATTGGCGGCCTTAATGAGTACCATTGCTTCTGCTTTGAATAGTGCAGGCACCTTGATGTCAATGGATATTGTAAAGAAGCTTCGCCCAGACACATCTGATAAAAAACTATTAATTATTGGAAGAACTACCATATTAGCTACCATTTGTATTGCTGTAGCTTGGTCGCCACTAATTGCTAAATTCCCTAGTATTTTTGAGGCCATCAACGATTTATTGGCGGTGCTATCTCCTCCTATTTCTGCCGTATTTATTTGGGGAGTTTTCTCTAAAAAAGGAACACCAAAAGCAGGTTTTGCAACATTACTATTTGGTTTTATCATCGGTATTACGGCCTTTTGTTTCGATTTTGAAGTGATAGCAGGCAAAAGATATTTATCGGAAGTAATGGGTATTCATTTTATGACCAAAGCCTTTTACCTATTTTTCATCTGTTCTATTTTCTACTTTGTAGTGAGCATGTTTACACCCAAAGCCGACGCCGAAACACTGGAGCAACTAACCTTTAAAAAACCGCTATCATTTCTTACCGATACCAAGTTAACATCTATTAGCGACCCAAGAATAATGGCCCTATTACTAACAACCATTATGCTAACCTTATACATCATCTTTAGATAGAAAACAAGTAATATATATACATCATGCAAAAAATAAAGAGTTACAATATTTATTCGGCCAAAGCCAAGTTAGAGAAACCAATTTCGGATGCAACACATACCTTAACTGAAATTTCATTTTTAGTATTGCGCATCACTACCGAGCAAAATATTATAGGAGAAGCTTATTTGTTGAGCTTTCAATATAGCCCGCAAACCATTATTGGCGCTTTAAAGGACCATGGAGAAATGATTATTGGCGAAGAAGTTAATAATACGGGTATGGTTTTTAATAAGATGAATGCTGAAAACGAATATTTTGGTCAGGAAGGTATTAATAGATGGGCTCAGGGTATTTTTAACATTGCTATGTGGGATGCACATTGTAAAATTTTAGGTGCTCCTATCTGGAAAGTTCTGGGAACATATAAAACTGAGGTTCCTATCTACGGTAGCGGAGGTTGGATTTCGTATACCAGAGAAGAGTTGAAAGATGAAGTGGTTGGTTATGTAAAAAGAGGTTTTAAAGCCGTTAAAATTAAAGTTGGAAAGCCGGATTGGAAAGAGGATTTGGAGCGTTTAAAGTTTGTACGCGAATCGGTTGGGCAGGATGTTGAGATTATGATGGATGCCAACCAAGGCATGAGCTTACCCAACGCCATGAATTTATCTTTTGCAGCGCGTGATATTGGCATTACCTGGTTCGAAGAGCCTATCAACCATAGCAACTACAAAGGTTTTGAATCTTTAAAAAACAAAAGCGGTATTTCATTGGCCATGGGTGAGCGCGAATTCAGCACACAGCCCTTACGCGAACTCATTGACAAAAGTGCCATTGATATTTGGCAGCCAGATATCCTTAGAATTGGTGGTTTAGAAGCATGGCGCGACAGTGCTGCATTGGCAGATGCTTATGATATTCCTGTGCTACCTCATTATTACAAAGATTACGATATTCCTTTGTTATGTACTATTCCTAACGGTGTTGGAGCTGAGTCTTTCGATTGGATTGACCCATTGATTGATAACCCGCTGCAAATTCATAATGGTGTTGCACGTCCTCACCAAGGTGCAGGATGGGGATTTAATTTTAAAGACGAGTGTTTAACGCAGATTTAAGTTTTAAAGATGAAAGCATTTCAAATTACAGGTAAAGGAAGTACACGTTTCGAAGATATTGCAATGCCTATTGTGCAAGAAGGTGAGGTTTTGGTTCGTATCAAAAAGCTAGGTTATTGTGGTAGCGATTTAAATTCGTTTAGAGGATTAAATCCTTTGGTAACCTACCCCGTTATACCGGGCCATGAGTTAAGCGGAATTATTGAAGAAGTGGGTACCAACGTGCCAGACACCATTAAGGTAGGTGCACAGGCAGCCATTATGCCACAAACCGCTTGTGGCAAGTGTTCTTCGTGCCGCAACAAACGTTTTAACGCCTGTAAATACAACGAAACCCTAGGGGTTCAGCGTAATGGCGGTCTTACAGAATACCTGGCTGTGCCTTGGGAGAAATTAATTATTGATGATTCTTTAAACCTGACACAGTTAGCCTTATTGGAGCCTTTAGCGGTAGGTTTTCATGCGGCCAAACGCGGACAAGTTAAACAAGACCATTACGTGGTTGTACTTGGTTGCGGGGTTATTGGTTTGGGAGCTATTGCTGGCGCAACTGCCTTTGGTGGACATGTAATAGCCGTAGATTTAGCCGATGATAAATTGGAGAAAGCAAAACAAGCCGGTGCCAAATACACCATTAATGCAGCTACCGAAGATGTTGAAGCCCGCGTAAACGAAATGACCAAAGAGTTTGGTGCTGATGTGGTAATTGAAGCGGTTGGTTCTCCTAAAACATACACCTTGGCCATAGACTTGGTTTGCTTTACAGGATGTATTGTGTACATCGGTTATGCCGCCGAACCTGTCAGTTTCAACACTAAATTCTTTGTATTAAAAGAAATGGATATTCGTGGTTCCAGAGGTTCTGATGCGGAAGATTTCAGCAATGTATTAAAGGCCGTTAAGTCGGGTGCTGTTAATCCCGAAGACATTGTATCTCACACCTTTAATTTTGAAGAGTCGGATAAAGCGATTGCCATGTGGGCAGATGACCCTTCTAAGGTGTCCAAGGTGGTTATTAACCTTTAAAAAGAGTTTTTACCAAGAGAACTCAACAATCCATTAAAACAAAATCATGAATAAATTAGAGCAATTATATAGCTTACAGGGTAAAACCATCATTGTTACAGGAGCGTCTAGCGGACTTGGGCTATCCATGACTATTATGCTAGCGGAGTGTGGCGCAAAAGTGTATGGCTTAAGTCGTCGTGGGATTCCTGAAAAGGAAGTTGGAACACTAAGCCATGGAGAAATCATTTTTGATAAACTTGATGTAACAGATAAAGCTTCGGTACAGAAGAAGTTTAAAGAAATAGCTGACGCCAATAATGGAGTTATTGATGTGTTGGTAAATAACGCAGGCGTAACCATTAAAAACAGAGCAGAAGAATTTACCACCAAAGATTGGGAATACATTCAAAGCATTAATGTTAGTGCCGTATTCAGCTGTTGCCAGGAAGCATATCCTTACCTTAAAATGGCTAACAATGTGGGGAGAATTATCAACATTTCATCCATGGCTTCTTTCTTAGGATTTTCTGAAGTGGTTCCTTATAGCTCTAGTAAAGCGGCTGTATTGGGTATTACCCGCGGGCTGTCAGTGGAATGGGCACAGGACAATATTCTGATTAACTCAGTATCGCCAGGTTGGTTTCCTTCAGAGATGACCCAAGGTGTTATGGATGATGATCGTAAAGCAAAAATTTTGAATAGAATGCCTTTACACCGTTTTGGCAAACCAGAAGAATTGGCCGCAATGATTAGCTTTTTAGCTTCTCCTGCAGCATCATATATCACAGGACAAGATTTTAGTGTGGATGGTGGTGCCTTGGCTTTTGGCTACTAACCGCTGCGAGCGGAGCGATAAAATGTTGTTTAACTTGATTATCGACATATGAAACGAGCATGATAAAAGATTTCTCATACAAGAGGATGATTGAATTTTGCTAGTTCCATGCGACCATAAAAAACAAAATTTAAATGCATGAAAATAGATTCGCATCAACACTTTTGGCAATACAATCTTGAGGATTATTCATGGATTAGTGATGAAGTTGCATCCTTAAAAAGGGATTTTCTTCCTGCCGATTTAGAGCCTTTATTAAAGGCCAACAACATGGATGGTTGTATTGCTGTTCAGGCACGTCAGTCTTTACAAGAAACACAATGGCTATTAGAATTGGCGGAGAATCATAACATCATCAAAGGTGTTGTGGGTTGGATGGATTTATGTGGTGATAAACCCGAAGCCACTTTGAAAGCATTGTCAGAAAACTCAAAGCTTGTTGGCATGCGTCATGTGGTGCAGGATGAGCCTGATGATTATTTTATGCTTCGCAAAGATTTTATAAACGGCATTAGCCTACTTGAGAAATATGGTCTCACTTACGATATCCTCATTTTCCCTAAGCAATTACCAGCCGCTTTAGAATTGGCAAAAAAGTTTCCAAATCAAGCTTTGGTGATTGATCACATAGCCAAACCAGCTATTGCCAGTGGAGAAATTGAACATTGGCAAAAACACATTCGTCAGTTTAAAAACTTGCCTAATGTGTACTGCAAAGTATCAGGAATGGTGACCGAAGTCTCTTGGCAAAATTGGACACAAGATGATTTTACGCCTTACCTAGATATTATTGTTGAAACCTTTGGTACGGATAGAATCATGTTTGGTAGCGATTGGCCAGTGTGCCTTTTAGCTGCAGATTATGGACAAGTGTCGCAGATTGTAAAGAATTACCTGAAGACTTTTAGCCAAAATGAACAGGATAAAATATTTGGCATCAACTGTTCTCAATTTTATTTGAAAGATTAGGGCATCATTAATTCAAAAAACATGGATTATAGACAATTAGGAAATACAGATATGCACGTGTCTCAATTAAGCTTTGGGGCGTCGGCTTTAGGTGCTGTATTTGGCAAAATAGATAACTCGGAAGGTATTAAAACAGTGCATGCTGCCATAGATAATGGGATAAACTATTTAGATGTATCTCCTTTTTACGGTGATACAGTGGCAGAATCTGTGTTAGGAGAAGCCTTAAAAACAATTCCTCGCGACAAGTATTATTTGGCTACAAAAACAGGCCGTTTTGCAAAAGGAAATTTCGATTTTTCTGCCAAAGCCATTGAAAAATCTTTGCACGAAAGCTTGAATCGCTTGGGCGTTGAATACTTAGATGTACTTCAGCTACACGATATAGAATATCAACAAGGTAAACATTTGGACATCATAGTAAACGAATCCATTCCTTTTTTACATGAACTAAAAGAAAAAGGGCTTATTCGCTATGCTGGCATTACTTCTTATCCTATCGAAGTATTTAAACATGTTCATCAGCATGCTCAGGTAGATATTATGTTGTGTCATAGTCATTATATGTTGAACGATACTTCCATGCTGGATCTTTTACCTATGGCTAAACAAGATGGGGTGGGTTTAATTGCCGCTTCGCCATTAGGGATGGGATTATTGACAGAGCGAGGTGTGGCTGACTGGCATCCCGCTACAGATAACGATAAAGCCATAGTTCAAAAAGCTGCTTCGTTTTGCAAAAAGAATGGCACCAGCATTGAAAAACTAGCTCTTCAGTTTGGATGTGCCAATACCGACATACCTACCAATCTGGTTTCTACCTCTAAAACACATCGAATCATCGATAACATAAAAGTTGTAGAAGAAAAAATGGATGAAGAGCTGGTTAAAGAGGTTCAAAAAATTCTTCATCCTATTAAGAACAAAGATTTTGACTTTGCCAAAAATTGTGAATTAATGTAGTTGAAAAAGGCTACTGTATTTCATCTCTTATCGTCACCTCAATTTATGATATCATAAAAACAATATTGACCTATAATTAGCATTATTAAAAAAATGAAAAAAATTGTATGGATATTTTTCACTGTAACATTAATGTCGTTTACACCGAAAAAAGACAAGAAAAATCCTCCTAAGTTTGAGGAAAATTGGGAAAGTTTAAGCAATTATGAAATTCCACAATGGATGAAAGATGCCAAATTCGGAATTTTTATACACTGGGGTCCCAACTCTGTTGCAGAACTTCATACCGACTGGTATCCGCGATGGATGTATTTGGATAATGGTATTATGAATCCGCAAACAGGAGAAGTAACGCATAATAAACCTCATCCTGCTTTTCAATACCATAAAGATAAGTTTGGCGACCAAAAAACCTTTGGGTATAAAGACCTTATTCCGATGTGGACGATGGAGCATTTTAAACCTGCAGAATGGGTTGAGCTATTCAAAAAAGCTGGTGCACAATATGTGGTTCCGGTGGCAGAACATCATGATGGTTATGCGCTTTACGAATCAAGCTATACACCATATAATGCTGTTGATATGGGGCCAAAATATGATGTATTTAAAGCCTTAACCAACGAAATTAAAAAACAGGGATTAATATGTGGTGCCAGTTCGCATCTGGCATTTAATTGGAACTTTTACAACCAGCAAGATTACTTTGACACGGGAGATCCTGCCAATGAAATTATTTATGCACCTCCACATAAACCTTCTGAGCCAGCCAGTGAAGAATGGTTAGCCAATGTTTGGTGGCCGCGTACAAAGGAGATCATCGATTTATATGAGCCTGATATTCTTTGGTTCGATTTCTTTTTAGATAGACCAGAATTTGCACCCTATCATAAAAAGTTAGCGGCGTATTATTACAACTCAGGTTTAAAAAGAGATAAAGCCGTGGTGTTACAAACTAAAAACTACAAGTATCCATCTTATCCGGAAGGAACTCATATGTTAGATTTGGAACGCAGCAAATCGGATAAAATATTAGATGGCTACTGGCAAACAGATACTTCTATTGGTAAAAACTCTTGGTACTATGCCAAAAACTGGAAATCGAAAACCTCGCAGGATTTAATTGCCGACTTGGTGGATATTGTGAGTAAAAATGGTTGTATGTTATTAAATATCGGCCCTAAAAAAGACGGTACTATTCCTGAAGACCAGCAAAAGATATTATTAGAAATTGGGGACTGGTTAAATACCAATGGCGAGGCTATTTATGGTGCTTCTCACTGGGAAGTATTTGGAGAAGGCCCTACCAAAACAGCCACTGGTCATCTTTCGGAAAGTAAAAACAAAAGCTTTACTAAGGAAGATATTCGTTTTACATGTAAAGATGGTATTTTATATGCTATCTCTTTAGTTCCTCCTAACCAACAAGTAATTGTAAAATACTTAAACAGCTCAAAGATGAAGATTAAGTCCATTGAACTACTTGGACATAAAGGAAAATTAGATTTTTCGCAATCTGCCGAACAGTTAAATATTGAAATACCTCAGAATACCCACTTAAAAAGTGCCTGGGTATTTAAAATTAAAGGCAAGTAAATATTTGCCATAAACCAAACGGCATTAACGGGATAATCATAATTGATAAATCCTGTTAATGCCGTTTTGTATAAATAGATATTCCTTATTTGGTCAATTTATTGATTAATCCTCTAAAAATAAAACCATGAAAAGGCAATACAGCATACCAATATAACCTCCCATATAATCCTAAAGGTCTAAATGTGGCCGTTTGTAATAACTTATTATCTACTACTTTAAATTCGAGCCAGGCATCACCAGGCAATTTCATTTCAGCATATAAAAGCAACCGTCCCTCCTCTTTATTGGCATATAAAACGCGCCAAAAATCCAATGCATCACCTGTATTTAACGAATCTTCCGAAGTCCTGCCTCTTCTTAAACCAACACCACCAGCCATCTTATCCATATATCCTCTAATCTTCCATAGAAAATTACCAGAATACCAGCCCGTTTCGCCACCTATACTCCATATTTTATGAATACATCGCTTCTTATCAGCATATGCTTTTTCCTGCACATCCTTATAACAACCAAAGGATGGTATCTGAATAAATTCGGAAATATTAAAGTTAGAATCACTACTCACAAAGGCATCTTTCCAGCTAGAAATCACCTCGTTTCGTACAATTTTACTAAAGGCACGCTTTAAGGCTTCTTTGTAGGTGATGGGCTTTATATCTAATATGGTGTTGATATCATCATTACGACACACCACCTCTATTTTCATGCTATTAACCAAGGCTACTGCAAGTTTATACGAGGTAGAAGTAACAAAATACAACCAGTACGACGAGAGTTTGGGCGTCATCACTGGAATCGTAAAAATATATCGCTTCAGCTTTCTGACTTTAGCAAAAGCCAGCAACATTTGCTTATAACTTAAAATATCAGGGCCTCCTATATCATAGTCTTTATTGTACAACGCAGGATTTAAAACTGATTTTGCCAGAATCTGCAATACATCTGAAATCCCTATAGGCTGACAACGGGTATTCAACCAGCGTGGCGTAATCATAATGGGAAGTTTCTCCACTAAATCTCGCATTATTTCAAAAGATGCACTACCTGAACCTACGATAATACCTGCTCTTAAGGTGGTGAGTTGATAATTTCCTTTACTCAGTTCTGCTTCTACATTCTTACGCGAAGTTAAATGTTTAGATAAAGTCGATTCATTGACAATTCCGCTTAGGTAAACCACATGCTGCACCTTTGTTTTATTGATAGCACGCCTAAAATTCTCTGCCGACCGCTGTTCTAATGCTTGATAATCGGAAGATGCAGACATAGAATGCACGAGGTAATAAGCTCCATCAATATCTTCAGGAATATTTTTAAGGGTTTCCTCATCCAGCAAATCTAGTTGAATGGTTTGTATACTAGACTGCAGCGATGAAGGAGCATTAAAACGTTTTAAATCTCTAACACAACATATAACCTCATGTCCATTTTCTATTAAAATAGGAAGTAGCCTTTTACCAATATATCCTGAAGCGCCTGTTAAAAGTATTCTCATGATTGCAGCATTAAACATGGTTTACTATTAAACCATTCAGGCAGCGTATAGTTGTAGACTAATCTCTTTTAATCCTTAACATCTCATTACCTCCCTTTTGAAACTCATAATCTACCTTTTCGATACTTACCTTAAAATTACTATTAAAATGAGTAATAAGCTGCTCCAGCAGTTCCGTTTTTTTAGCGTCTAAATCAAGTATTGGGAAGATTCTAACCTCATTAGCCAGCCGTAACATTTCGGTGATGGATGTTATATGAAAATCGAGCCCTAGTTGAGCGTACAGAATTAAAAAGTGAGAGCTTATGGCTAAGTCAAAGGATAAATCTTCAAATGCTGTTTTATCCGGCAAAGCATGAAAAACATACCTCCCTGCTGCTTTTCCTTTGGAGAAATCCTTAATAAATGCCTGCATAGCATTTAAACGAACTTGCTCCAGTTCTTCAACACTTTTAATCTGTTTCCAAACAAAATTATCCTGGTTATTGCGGGTTTGCTCAATTACCATATCCTTTACTTCAGCAATACGTTGCTCTAACTCTTTCGCAGTAAATTGATAAACTGGGTCAACAGAAGTCACACTTTTATTGTCCTCGGTCATTTCACTATTAAAGCTAGCAGGGCCATCTCCAAAACTGATAATTCGTTTTTTTAGCTCAGCCTCCGTCAAGCTAAACATGCTTTTATATTCCGATAATGTCCGCCCCCAAGGAACGGTAGTTTTTAATTCAAATGCCATGGTTAAAAATAATTCGTTTAAGGCTTAGTAAATGTCTGCTTGCATTGCTTACAAACCACTCTATAATCAACTTCTTTAATATTCTTATCTACAATAGAAAATAAGGGAAGAATCATCATTGGGGCAACATAAACGATTTTTGTTTTGCTTTAAGTCTGCTGCCCCTTGCACAAAGGTTTTTTCAGGCGCATACGAAAGTTGAAAGTTTCCAACATTGCCACAATTACATTTAAAGTTGAATTCAAACTGTAGATACGTACTGTAACACAAATAGCCCACTGTTTTATCACATTGACTACAATACATCCAGCTTCCATTATTTTTTAATAATCTGCCGTTAGTTATTTGTTTGATTAGGTTTGTCATTGTTTAATTTATCTACCAAAATTAATGATTTTGATTTAACTAACTCAGCTCTTCTTACCGGATTATATAGAGCAGGATTTCTCATCATTACAACTAACGAAGCCATTTGAATAGTATCCAACTCTTCTAGTGTTTTATGATAGAAAAACAAGCTAGCCTGTTCAACTCCAATATTATCATAGACAAAATTATCATTTCTCGCTAGCCAGTTTAAGCATTCTTTTTGAGTTGTATATTTTTCCAGTTTCCAAGTCAATGAATATGGATAAAAAAGATAATCTCTTCTTTGTTTTTTAGGTTCATTAATATCTTTTATGTAGTGCCCAATATGCTTTGAAACGTTTAAACTTACTGGGGTAGAATATTTCATTAAGAAGATGTCATTAAATATGTGTTTATCCATACCATATTCTAAGGAGTTTGGTTTATCCTGTTGGTACAAACAATAAAACAAATCCGGTAGTTCTTGTGCATTTTTAATTTCTTCTACTATTTCCTGAATTCTCTTTTCTGATACAAATGATCTCCAACAAGTTCTTACATGATAATAACTATATAGCACAATCACTATAAAGATTAGAAATGCATACTTTAATATCTTAAATAAGATCTTCATTAGCTAACTTTTATCCTCTACCATATTAAACATCCCAATAACCACAAACGCCATACGCTTTATACTAGCGTGTTGTAAGACTTTTTTTATTCATAGTATTCTGAATAGACATCAGCTAAATAATCATGAAATCCCCAACCAATATTTTGGGCATTTTCAACAATTTCATAAGCTCGGTCTTCAAATTTGGCAAGAATGCCTTCTTTACTCATAATCTGAAGAGCCTTTCCAAAAGCATTTTCTATGCTTGAATAAAAATTTTCGTCGATGTCCCCAAAATCATTCGTGAATTCAACTCCACATTCCACATAATAGATTAACAAATCAGACAATGCCTCTTTTGATGTTCCTAACTTTTTAAATTCATTTATTGCAGTTCTGGAAATTGATAATTTTAAAGCAAATCCTCTCTTCGGATAAAATCCCTCTCTTACTTTTTCTTTATATTTTTCTAAAATTTCCTCTTCTTTCGGATTAACATAGAAATCAAAATATTCTTTAACAGGCTTATATATCTTATAAAGTTCCGAAATATGCTTTATCAAATCCGCCTTATCAAGTTTATTTAATTCTGATTTTACCTCTCTTAGTCCCATAAGTCTATACTCTATAAAAACAATTTCTTATATCCAGGTTTTGCTTTTTTATAATCTTCTTAAGCGGTTTGGTCAAATACCCTACAACGGCCACTGTGATGAACTGTGTGGAGATAAAACCTAAATCTACTTCCGAAATCCAACCGAGCCAAAACTTTTTTTTGTATTTGTAGCTTTTCATTCCAAATGGAAGGAATAGATTTGGCGGAACTTGTGTCGCCATATTTAACTTCCAAAATCAGAATGCCCCACATTGTTTATTCCAATTTGTGGGGGGAGCTGCTTTATCAAAAGTATATGGTTTACTTTCTAGTTTCAAAGTATTAGGGTCAATATACATTTTTTCATATTTAGGAGTCAAACCATTAGTTAGAAACAACTTTCTAGTTTCTATTTCGTTGGAGAGTTCTGATTTAATTCCAAAAATAACCTTTGAAATAGACTCCAAGTCAAAATCTGCATCCAAAGAATATGAATTATCACATAGTTTAAATTTCTCTAAATCGATATTAGGAGTTCTTATATCAACAATCAATCTTACTTCTTTCTCATAAGACCACTGCCTTAATTTATTTGTTACCACAAAAAGTCCAATTGATTCTTTTTTATGTTTGAGAATATTATTACGTTTCTCAACTAAATTCTTTGGATATATAACTTCAGAAGGAGTGCTTAAACCAGTATATTTTGAAAAATCTATTTCAATACACACCTGACTATGCGATAGTCCATAATGAGACCACATTAAATATGAATCATCTGATTTATATTCCTTGCAGAAACAACATATATATAATGATTCTAATTCTTTAGAAATTTTGTCATAACGGACTTTTTTTAGAAAATTACCTAAACTACCATCTCCTTGTTCTTTATCATGCTTCCATTCATTAGAAGCTAAATAAGGACTATTATCTAATGGGTCGTTAAACTTATCAACTCTTTTAAACCTTAGGCTCCTATTTTTTATTGTATTAAACAGTACTTCAAATGAAAAAAATCTATAAGATTTTGCTAAATATGTATTATAACCATCATTCATTTATTGCGCTTTTTTTGGACTTGCCCCAAACTTACCTCTATATAAAACACATGCCATATATTTTTTCTTTGACTCTCGTAAAAGTTTTCATTACTTAACTTATATAGGCTTGTTTTACAGCCTTTTTTTTATATTCCTGTTTAAAACTACATTATTGTTTAATACATACCAAAATGTTATTCAACACAATAATTTAACCATATAACACCCCCTACATATTACCTATAAAACAAAGCACAGACTAATTACCAAATGACTTTTCGCTACTCACTCTTCACCGCTGAACACCACCACTTACCCGCTGAACCGCATCCCGTATGCGCTGAACAGGTCTACCTGACCGCTGAACCATCATTTTCAATCAATTACGACATTAACATGCAAAAAAAATACCAACACAAAACTGCATTGGGAGTATTTTTATAACTTTCTACTGTTGATCTATGACCCATGGCAATTGCATTTAAACAATATTGTACTAAATAAACTGGCGCTTCGCCCAAACCCGACTTACTTTTTG
>NZ_LXYE02000003.1 GCF_001659685.2 Labilibacter marinus | reverse complement strand
CAATATTGATTCTTAAAATATAAATTTCCTCTTACCTCCTTAAACTCACTCTATTGTTTTTAATAGCATATAGTTTATATATCTGATCATGACAGCTTCAAAACTTCATCGTAGTTCCTTTGCATTTCCTCACTAAATTGGCTTATAACGATAAACCCATACGAAAGTATTATATAGCGAATTAGCGCTATACATACCACGTTAACAATCATCCAAAACTAAATTAATACGAAAACATCTTTAATTCTTCAATATTAACTACCTTTGTACTAAAATATTTGAGCGTGCAATATAAAGTAAGTGATTGGTTACCGACTACCGCCAAGGAGGTTAAGGAAAGAGGATGGGAAGAATTAGATATAATTCTATTTAGTGGCGATGCCTATATTGATCATCCAGCGTTTGGAGCAGCAGTAATTGGTCGAATTATTGAAGCAGAAGGATTAAAAGTAGCCATTGTTCCCCAGCCCAATTGGCGAGATGACTTACGTGATTTCAAGAAAATGGGTAAACCTCGTTTATTTTTTGGAGTTACGTCAGGTAGTATGGATTCCATGGTGAATCATTACACAGCCAATAAGCGCTTACGTTCAGATGATGCCTACACCCCTAGTGGTAAAGCTGGTTTTAGACCTGATTATGCAACCCAGGTTTATTCAACAATTCTTAAAGAACTATTCCCTGATGTTCCTGTAATGATTGGTGGCATAGAGGCTTCATTACGAAGAGTTACCCATTATGATTATTGGCAAGATAAACTAATGCCTGGAATTTTAGAATCTACCAAAGCCGATTTATTGGTATATGGTATGGGCGAAAAACCGCTTAAAGAGATTCTTCGCTTAATGCAAAAAGGGGTTCCTTTTAGCTCGTTAACTACTATTCCGCAAACGGCATATATACATAAAGAAGAGGAACTTCCTAAAAACAAAATCTGGAACGACATTGAGCTTTCGTCCCATGAGGAATGCTTGAAGGACAAGATAAAATATGCTAAAAACTTTAGGCATGTTGAAGAAGAGTCTAACCGATGGCAAGCTGCCCGATTGATTCAACCTATTGGCGAAAATAAGATTGTCATCAACCCTCCTTATCCTCCAATGTCGAGTAAGGAGTTGGATGCTTCGTTCGATTTACCTTTTACACGTTTACCACATCCTAAGTACAACAAAAAAGGAAATATACCCGCCTTTGAAATGATTAAATTCTCGGTGAATATGCACCGTGGATGCTTCGGTGGCTGTAGCTTCTGTACTATTTCGGCACATCAAGGAAAATTCATCGCCTCTCGCTCTGAAAAGTCAATACTAAAAGAGGTAAGAGCTATTACGGAAATGCCCGACTTTAAAGGTTATATTTCTGACCTTGGAGGTCCTAGTGCCAACATGTATAAAATGCAAGGAAAGGATTTAAGGATCTGCGAACGCTGTGCGCGCCCTTCTTGTATTCATCCTAATATATGTAGCAACCTGAATACAGACCACACACCCATGACTAAGATTTACGAGAAGGTAAATAATATGCATGATATTAAAAAGGCATTTGTGGGTAGTGGAGTAAGGTACGATATGTTATATAACAAAATGGCTTCTACCAAAGAGCAAGAAAGCCATAAAGAGTATATGACTGAATTAGTTTCTAAACATGTTTCGGGAAGATTAAAGGTAGCTCCTGAGCATACTTCTAACGAGGTACTTAAATTAATGCGAAAGCCTGATTTTAAATTGTTCTATAAGTTTAAAAAGGATTTTGATGAGATCAATAAAGCCAACGATCTAAATCAGCAAATTATACCTTATTTTATTTCCAGTCACCCTGGAAGTCAGGTAGAAGATATGGTTAATTTAGCGGTAGAGACTAAACAATTGGATTTTAGGTTAGAACAGGTTCAAGACTTTACACCTACACCGATGACTGTGGCTACAGTTATTTTTTATGCAGGGGTTCACCCATACACATTAGAAAAAACCTTTACAGCAAAAACAAAAGAACAAAAACAAAACCAACGAATCTTTCTTTTCTGGTATAAACCAGAATATAAAAAGAAGATAGAAAGTTTATTAAAACAGAACAACCAACAAGAACTCATTAATCAATTATTTACCAAAGAAAAAAAGGATGTGCATTTTGCTAAAAAGAGCAATATCAACACATCGAATAGAAAAAAAAGATATGGTAAAAGAAAATAATTACCTTTCTTTGATATAATGAATAACTGATTTTAACTTGAGTTAGAATAAAACAATACCAGACATGTTTAAGAAATTATTTGCAGCTAGCCTTATAATAGTAGTGCTGACTAGTTGTGCCGAATTGATGCATATTGCCAATACCATGGAATTAGATGTTCCTTTAACAGAAACAGAGATCGCCTCCGGACTTAAAGAAGCATTGCGCGTGGGTACGGATTCTGCGGCCAGTCATCTTGCTGCAACTGACGGTTACTTTGGTGACGAGATGGTTAAAATACTATTACCTCCTGAAGCTAACATTATTGTTGAAAATGCCGGAAAAATTCCAGGTGGTCAAAAGCTTGTTGATGATGTTATACTAGGTATTAACAGAGCAGCTGAAGATGCTGCCAATGAAGCTGGAGCAGTTTTTTACCAAGCCATTACGGAGATGACTATTTCTGATGCTCTTAACATTTTACAAGGCTCGGACAATGCAGCAACAGAATATTTTAAATCGAAAACCTATCAGAGCTTAACAGATTTATATAGTCCTAAAATTAAAAGCTCCATCGATAAAGACTTAATAGCGGGATACTCAGCAGGAGATACTTGGGATACTATGACATCAAACTACAATAAAGTTGCAACTTCATTTGTTGGGCAAATGGCTAGTTTAAAACCAGTAGATGTTGAACTAGAAACATACCTTACACAAAAAGCCTTAGATGGCCTTTTCTTAAAAATTGCAGACGAGGAAAAAAAGATTAGAACCGACCCAGTAGCTCGTGTTACTGATATTCTCAAAAGAGTTTTTAAATAAAGTACGCAGTCTTCAGTAGACAGGATACAAACTGCCTATTGAAGACTGTTTATTGTTTATTGAACAATTTCCCTTGCCAAGTATCGCGTTCTTTTAATCGTTTATCTACTTTGGCAACAAATTCAAAGTTCTTTGATCCCCACTTAGGCGCAATTAATAATTCTTTGGGCGATTGACTAATAAAACGTTCCATTACAATAGATGGGTTTAGCACTTCTAAAAAGTCCACTACCAAATCGATAAATTCATCCTCCTCATACAACTTTATTTGGCTAGGATTACTCAAATACTCCTCTCCCATTTTAGACCCTCGCACCAACTGTAACTGGTGTAATTTCAAATAATCTAAAGGCAATTCCGACATCTCTTTGGCATGTTTCAACATGTCTTTCTTATCCTCGCCAGGTAACCCTAAAATAAGGTGAGCACCAACTTTTATACCAGCCTCTGCTGTTTTCTTAATGGCTTCAACACCACTCTTGTAATCGTGTCCACGGTTTATCTTTAATAGAGTGTCATCTATAGTAGACTCAATACCATACTCAATAGTAATATTATATTTTTGATTTAATTCAGCCAAATAAGCCAGCAATTCTTCACTAATACAATCTGGGCGAGTTCCTATAACTAAGCCAATTACAATGGGATGATCTAAAGCTTCTTGGTATCTTTGCTTTAAAATATCAATACTATCATAGGTGTTACTATAAGCCTGAAAATAGGCTAAGTAATGTTGCGTTTTATATTTGGGTGAAAAAAAGTCAATTCCAGTAAGTATTTGATCCGCAATTGATTTACCCTCTCCACAGTACGATGGCTTAAAGGTAGAATTATTACAAAAAGTACAACCTCCGAGTCCTTTAGTTCCATCTCTATTGGGGCACGAAAATCCTGCATCTACCGAAATCTTCTGCACACGTTCATTAAAAGTTCTTTTAATGTAAGAACTATAATCATTAAATCTTCTTGCATGCCCCCATGGGTATTCCATCTTGTTAATATTTAACTATTTGAATAATTAGGTTGCAAATGTATAAAAATGAAAGCAACTTTTTGGCCAAAAATTACAGCTCAAATGTCAATAAATACCTTCAATTAGAAGAATTGTTTGCTATATTTAAGCATCTAAAACTCGAACTATAATGATAAAAAAAGACGATCACGCACTTTTAGAAAAGAAAGGCATCTCTACCGAAAAGGTAGAAAAACAACTTGAGCAATTTAAATTGGGTTTTCCATTTATGGACATCAAGAAGGCCGCTTCAGTTTCCGAAGGAATTATCTCTTTAGACGAAGAACAAAAATTGATGTTTACCGATCAGTTTAGAACTGGTATTGATGAAGGGTGCAACGTCCTCAAGTTTGTTCCCGCTTCTGGTGCTGCTTCCCGAATGTTTAAAGATTTATTCTCTTTTATAGATGCAGATAAAAGCAAGCAAGAGGAACAAAAGAAATCAGGCCCTATAAACGATTTCTTGACTCATGTTAAATATTTTGCATTTTCGGAGGATTTACAAGCTGCTACTGGAGTTGACTTTAATAACGAGAAAGCAGTATTTGAAAATGGAGCTACCATCATCTCAAAATTGTTATTACCTGATGGTTTAAACTACGGTAATTATCCTAAGGGAGTATTAAAATTTCACCTTTCGGGAGATAAAGCCACTACCCCTATTGAAGAGCATTTAACAGAAGGTGCTGCTTATGGCCAGAGTAACGAAGCTATTGTTAACATCCATTTTACCGTATCTGAAGATCATCAGACATTATTTGAAGGCATCGTTCAAAAAAATCTACCACTTTACGAAGCTAAATATGATGCTAATTTTCAGATTACTTATTCAACACAAAAATCATATACAGATACTATAGCTGTTGATCCTGATAATTCACCGTTTAGAAAAGAAGATGGAGAATTATTATTTCGTCCTGGTGGGCACGGAGCATTAATTGAGAACTTAAACGAACTTGACGCTGACATCATCTTTATTAAAAACATTGATAATGTAGTGCCAGAATATCGATTAAAAGACACTATTCAGTATAAAGAAGCTTTAGCAGGAGTGCTATATTTTTATCAGCAGAAGATATTTACATATATAGAAGAGCTGGATAAAAGCACTGATGATTCGGAGCTATTGGATGAGATATTGGACTTTATGCAGGTTGAACTTTACATTAGTCTTCCTGAAAATATAAGTTCTTATAATGATGCTGAAAAACGCTTATATGTTCAGTCTAAACTGAACCGACCGATGCGCGTTTGCGGTATGGTAAAAAACGAAGGAGAACCTGGTGGAGGTCCTTTTTGGGGAGTTGGTAAACACGGAGAAACTTCTCTCCAAATTGTGGAAGGCTCGCAAATTGATACGAACAATGCTGAAAAAACAAAATTGGTAGAACAAAGCACCCATTTTAACCCGGTTGATTTAATTTGTGCTACAAAAAATTACAAAGGTGAGAAATTTGATTTATTGGAATATGTAGATCCAAAAACAGGATTCATTTCAAGTAAATCATTAAACGGTAAAAGTCTGAAAGCGCTGGAATTACCAGGCCTTTGGAATGGTGCCATGTCCGATTGGACAACTTTATTTGTTGAGGTGCCTATTAGTACATTTAACCCTGTAAAAACGGTGAATGACCTATTACGTGTTCAGCACCAACCAGAAACCACTGAAGCGCATTAAATTTAGTTTTAGTTAAAATATTATAAATAGCTAAGGGCATTGTTAATAAGTTATTAACAATGCCCTTTTTACTGGGCTTTAGTATTGCAATTAGCCAAAATTGTGGTATTTTTGAGATGTATAAAACAAGGTTATTATATGCAAGAATACTCTCACGGAAATCAAGATGGGGCTAGAGAGGCGGTTGAAATGTTTGAGAAGTTGATTAACCACGATAAGGAATCCTATTTTGACGTGTTTCAAATTGAATCTATTTTCGATTTTTATCATGAGAAAAATATGCTCGACAAAGCAGAGACAGCCATAAGTATGGGCCTGCGTCAGCATCCTGATTCAACATCACTACAACTAAAATACAGTACCCTTTTAATAGAACAGCACGACTATGATGAAGCTGTTAAAGTATTAGACTATTTAAAAGAACTTGAAAAGACTAACGCTGAAGTATATCTGAATCTGGGAATTATTTACACCAAAAAACATCAGAAGAAAGAAGCTATTTCGTATTACGAAAAGGCAATTAAACTGGTAAGCACTGATGAACTTGGCGAGTATATTTTTGAAATTAGCTTTAATCTAAATCAGGAATTCTTTTATACAGAAGCTAAGCATTTGCTGGTTAATTTTCAGGATAAATTTCCGACCAATGACAATATTTTATTTGAGTTAGCATACGCTTACGACAAATTGGAGGAAATTGAAAAGGGTATTGATGTTTATAATAAATTACTGGATATCAATCCGTATTTAGAAAACGCTTGGTACAATTTAGGGATTCTGTATAACAAACAGGAAAAGTATGCATTAGCCATTGAGGCCTATGACATTACCATAGCCATAGCTCCTAATTTATCCGAAGCCTATTACAACAAAGCTAATAGTCTGGCGCAAGTTGGAGAGTACAAAGAGGCCATCAATGCTTATTCTGAATATATTTCATACAGCTACCCAATGGCAGTAACCTACTATTACATGGGCGACTGCTGGGAAAACCTGAACAATTACGAGCTAGCTTCTAAGTTTTATAAAATGGCGGTAGACATTGAGCCCGATCATATTGAAGCTTTACAATCTTTAGGAAGAGCTTCGTATCGCGTTCAAGATTACGAAACCAGTGTTTTCGCCTTTGATAAAGCACTTGTAATTAATCCAGATTCTTCTGACCTATGGCTATCATTAGGTAAGAGCTACAAAAAAATGAAGAACCCTGCTGATGCCAAAAGGTGTTTAAAACGAGCCTTAATTAATCAGCACGAAAATACATTTAGCTGGATTGAAATGTATCAATTTTTGGAAGAAAACGAAAAAGACTTTACGCCTATTCCGTTCTTAAAAAAATTATTAGGTAAAGATCAAACCAATGGTGCTTTACATTATTTAGCGGCTATTATTTATAACAAAAGTAATAATGACGAGGAAGCTTTACGTCATCTTGTAATAGCGCGTCAGCTTTTGCCAGATGACTTAGAAGAGGTATTAAATGAATATCCTTCTTTAGTATCTATGCCCGAAATTGCAGAATACATCAATGCTCAACGTTAATACCCTACGATAATTATTAAATTTTAATAAACTTTCTATAACTTATTAAAATAGCTAAACTATACTTTTCACAAACTAACAATGACTACGAAAACTTTTTTTCAGAATATATTCAAAGGTATGGCCATGGGTGCCGCCAATGTTATCCCTGGAGTTTCAGGAGGTACTATTGCCCTTATAACAGGAGTGTTTGAAAGACTTATCGATGCTATTAAATCCTTTAATTTAAAAGCTATCAAACTATTATTCACGGGTAAATTTAAGGAATTTGTAGAGTACATTGACCTGTGGTTTTTAGTTTCTTTATTTTTAGGTGTTGGTATAGCTGTAGTTTCATTAGCTCGATTATTTAAATATCTATTTGAGACATACCCTGTATACATTTGGGCTTTCTTTTTTGGACTTGTATTAGCCAGTATTTATTTTGTTGGAAAAACAGTGGGCAAATGGAACATCGCTAGTATCACTACCTTTATAGTTGGAACTATTGTTGCTGTAGCTGTTAGTGTATTAACTCCTGCATCAGAAAACGCATCCTCACTATACTTATTTATTTGTGGGATCATAGCGATCTGTAGTATGATTATACCTGGTTTATCAGGGTCGTTTGTATTAATACTATTAGGTAACTATCAACTCGTAATGATTAATGCTGTTAGCGAGTTAAACATAAAAATACTTTTACCTGTTGCTGCTGGTGCAGGAATTGGCCTAGTGGGCTTTTCTCACTTTTTATCATGGCTATTAAAAAAGTATCACGACCAAACCATCGCTATGCTAACTGGTTTTATTATGGGATCACTGGGAATTTTATGGCCATGGAAAGAAACCATTACAAGAACCTTTGGAGAGAAAGTAAAAACAGTAGGTTACGAGTGGTTCCTACCTAGTGTAAATACTGAGTTTTTTATAGCTGTTGTTTTTATTGTTTTAGGGATGGCAGCAATCTGGGTCACAGAATCTTTAGGCTCAAAGATCTCTTCTGAGGAAAAATAAATATAAACCTGATACTTCATATTTAAATTAGAATTATGAAAACGTTCGGACTAATAGGTTACCCGCTATCGCAATCATTTTCACAAAAATATTTCACCAATAAATTTAACGACGAAAGCATCGAAGGAAGGTATTTAAACTTTCCTATCGAGTCGATAAAAGAATTTCCAGAACTGATTAATCATCATCCGTATATTGGCGGACTAAACGTTACTATTCCATACAAAGAAGAAGTGATGCAATTTTTGGATGAATTGGACCCAATTGCTGAAGAAGCAGGTGCCGTAAACGTAATTAAGTTCGATTGGAGCAATCCTGAAAAGCCTATTCTTAAAGGTTATAATTCCGATATAATTGGCTTTACCAATTCCATCAAACCATTCATTAAGGCACATCACAAAAAGGCCTTAATACTAGGCACTGGTGGCGCTGCCAAAGCAGTAGGCTTTGCACTTAAAGGCATGGGCATATCCTATCAGTTCGTGAGCAGAACTCCTAAAGGTGAGAATCAAATTACATACAATTCGTTGAACCAAGAAGTGATGATAGAAAATACAGTCATCATTAATACTACTCCATTAGGGATGTATGGTGACATGAATGCAAAACCAGCCATTCCTTATGAATTCTGCGGAGAGCAGCACTTATTCTTCGACCTAATTTATAACCCAGAAGTAACTGCTTTTTTAAAGGCGGCTCAAGAACAAGGTGCCGCTATAAAAAACGGTTTAGAGATGTTACACCTGCAAGCTGAAGCTGCATGGGATATTTGGAACAGTTAGTAAACCATCAAAAATAAAGCGATATATCACAATGAATCTTCCCTTTAACTGCACATAGGGAAGTATTGAACCACAGGTTCAGGCATGGGATTCTATGGAAGAATTAATAAAATACATTAGCGTATACTTAGCTGGTGCCGCTGGCATATGGAAAGGAATTCCTGTAGGTATCGCCTTAGGCCTAGCTCCTTTTTATACCGCAACACTAACATCTTTAGGAGCCATTTCATCGACCCTTATTATTTATTTTTCAGGAGAATCATTCCGCAATTGGCTATTAAGTAAATATGGTAAAGAAAGCAAAAGCAATAAACGTAAAAAAATATCTTCTTGGCTCGAAAAGTATGGCGTAGCTGGACTTGGTTTAGTGGCAACAGGATTGTTCGGATCGTTTATTACTTTAATGATTGGTATACTCTTAATTGATAATACGCGGAAATTTATAATTTATCTACTCATTGGAATTGTCATCTGGAGTTACGGAATCACCTATCTATCCGATCCCGTAATTGCTTATATAAAAGGATTGTTCTAACCTTGATGTTTGGCCTTGAACAACTCCTCTGGATAGGTAACATTTATTAAATAGAGTGCATGAGCTGGCGCAGAAGTTCCAGCCACTCCCCTATCCTTAGCCTCAATCACCTTTTTAAATTGATCTAAAGTCATTTTACCACGACCAACCTCCAATAAGGTTCCTACAATGGCACGTACCATATTACGCAGGAAACGATCAGCACTAATAGTAAATACCCACTTATTATTTTTAAACTCCCAAATAGCCTTGGTAATTTTACAATTGTTGGTTTTTACATCCGTATGTAACTTACTAAAACTGGTAAAATCGATATAATCAAATAGAATCCTCGATGCTTCATTCATTAAATTAAAGTCCAACGGAACATGGGATTGATAAGCAAACTCTTGTAAAAAAGGATTCTTTTTATCTACGATATGATACTCATACGTACGACTTGTTGCTGAAAAGCGAGTATGCGTTTCATCATCAACAAGCGTTAAAGAATATACCGCAATGTCCTTGGGTAAAATACGGTTCATTTTATGCACAAAATGTAACTCATCTATATCTTGTTTTTCACTTTCGAAATGAGCCACAAAATAGGTGGCATGAACGCCTGTATCAGTACGCCCACATCCAACCACATTAATCTCTTCCCTCAGTATCTTACTTAAGGAATCATTAAGCACCTTCTGCACTGTAATAGCATTCGGTTGAATCTGCCAACCATGATATTTTTTACCGTTATAGGATAGTTCTATGAAAAATCTCGCCATATTTTCCAGTCATTCGACATTGGTTATTAGTCAATAATTAAGAATCATAAGTTAAGCTATAATCCTTTTACTTAACAACAGCTCCAAAAAGATCATATGACTCCGCATCTGTAATTTTAACTTGACAAAACTCTCCAACCTTTGCTTCATTACCATCAACAGGAATTAGTACTTCAGGATCTACTTCTGGCGAATCAAATTCGGTACGAGCCACATAATAGTCTTCTTCTTTACGATCCACTATTACTTTCATTTCACTACCCACTTTCTCCTGGTTGATTTCCCAACTTATTTGCTCTTGAACCTCCATGATAGCATCAGCTCTCTCTTGCTTTACCTCTTGTGGAATATCATCTTTATAATTACGAAAAGCATGCGTATCTTCCTCGTGCGAATATGGGAATACACCTAAGCGCTCAAAACGCATCTCTTTCACAAAATCTAACATTTCTTTAAAGTCTTGCTCTGTTTCTCCTGGATGCCCTGTAATCATAGTGGTACGTAGGTGAATTCCTGGCACATCATTACGCATACGTTCAATAAGCTTATAAGTCTCCGCCTTTGAAACATTACGACGCATAATTTTAAGCATAGGGTCACTAATATGCTGTAAGGCTATATCAATATAATTACAAACATTAGGATGTTCGTTCATTACTTTTAATAAATTATACGGAAATCCTGCAGGATATGCATAATGCAACCTCACCCAATCAATACCCTTTACATCAGCAATTTTATGAGTAAGCTCAGCTAACTTCATTTGCTTATATATATCTAAACCATAAAAAGATAAATCCTGTGCAATTACTTGCAATTCTTTTACTCCTTGTGCAGCTAATCCTTCGGCTTCATCAATCAATTGCTCCATAGGTTTAGATTGATGCTTACCTGTAATAAGAGGTATAGCACAATACGAACAAGAGCGATTACAACCTTCTGATATCTTAAAATACGCATAATGACCAGGAGTTGTCAAACTGCGTTCATTAATTAAATCTGCACGGTAATTCTGCCCCAGATCCTCCACAATCTTTTTCCAGTCGAATTTACCATAAATAGCATCCACCTCTGGTAGTTCTTCTTTGAGTTGCTTCGAATATCTTTCTGAAAGACAACCCATTACAAACAATTTCTTTAAATCTCCGCGCTTTTTAGCTTCCGCAAAATTTAATATAGTTTCTATAGATTCTTCTTTGGCATCACCAATAAAACCACATGTATTTATAATAGCAATATCTCCTTTAGGCGTTTCCGCATCATGAGCCACAGAAAAACCTCCCGCCTCAAATTGCTTAATTAAGGATTCAGAATCCACTAAATTTTTTGAACACCCCAACGTTACTACATCAATCTTCTTCATTCTATTTTTTAGTATAGAGACAAAAGTGTTTGCTTAAATACCGAAACACTTCTACCTAATTTTTCTGAGAACATTTACAAAACAACTGTTTATTGCTTTCTTTAAGATAACGCACTCAACACATTAACACTGACTCATCACCAATGCTTTCTTAAAATAACAAAGGCCACCCATAGAACAGGTAGCCACTTATATTGTTTTTAAATAATCTGCTTAATTAAACAATGAATCTACGAATTCATTGCGGTTGAAAACCTGTAGATCATCTATTCCTTCTCCAATTCCAATATACTTTACAGGAATTTTAAACTGATCAGAAACGCCAATTACAACTCCACCCTTAGCTGTACCATCTAATTTGGTAATTACAAGTGCGTTTACCTCTGTTGCTTTGGTAAATTCTTTTGCCTGTTCAAAGGCATTTTGTCCTGTAGAACCATCCAAAACCAAAATTATTTCATTTGGTGTATCTGGCACGACCTTTTGCATTACTTTTTTCACCTTAGTCAACTCATTCATTAAGTTAACCTTATTATGAAGACGGCCTGCTGTGTCAATAATTACAACATCCGCTCCTTGCGATTTTGCTGAAGACAGTGTATCAAAAGCTACAGAAGCAGGATCGGAACCCATTTCCTGACGAACCAAAGGTACATCTACTCTATCAGCCCAAACTTGCAGCTGATCAATTGCTGCAGCTCTAAATGTATCAGCAGCACCTAAAACAACCTTTTTACCGGCTGCTTTAAATTTATATGCCAACTTACCAATAGTAGTTGTTTTGCCCACTCCATTCACTCCCACCACCATAATCACATAAGGATTATCACTTTTAGGAAGTTCAAAATCACCCTCTCCTTCTACCTCATTTTCAGATAAAAGATCAGCAATTTCTTCTTTAAGAATAGAATTTAATTCAGAAGTACTTAAAAACTTATCTCTAGTTACACGTTCTTCGATTCGCTCAATGATTTTTAGTGTGGTATCAACACCCACATCAGAAGTAATTAACACCTCCTCTAATTCATCTAGAACCGAATCGTCAACTTTAGAGCGTCCAGCAACCGCACGTGTCAATTTCTTAAACACGCTCTCTTTGGTTTTTGCTAAACCTTTATCTAAGTTTTCTTTTTTCTCTTTTGTAAACCTTCCGAATAATCCCATATCTCATTTTGTAAAACAGACACTTTATTTTTGGTTTCCACCTCAAGCAAGGTGTTTCTAGTATTACACAGTACTACATATGTATACTGTTATAATAAACCACTTAAAAATAGAAAAAATATGCATACTTTAATTAATAATGCATATACAAAAAAGCTTCCTTTATAATAAAGGAAGCTCTTTTAATAAAAATGTCTTTTGCTTGAGCAAAATTATTTTTTGAAATAACCTTTTACTTCTTCATTGGTTACTATCTCTTCTTTAAAAGAGTAAGCACCAGTTTTAGGCGATTTTACCATTTTAATCACTTTTGAGTGACCTTTTCCGCCTCCTTTTTGTAGTGTTGCTACTGATTTCTTAGCCATTTTACAAAGATTTATTTAATTTCTCTATGAACAGTATAACGCTTCAAAATAGGGTTATACTTTTTCAATTCCATTCTATCTGGAGTGTTTTTTCTGTTTTTAACAGTAATATAACGACTAGTTCCAGCCATTCCACTCTCTTTGTGCTCAGTACATTCAAGAATTACTTGAACGCGATTTCCTTTTGATTTTTTAGCCATCTCTTAATCTCCTTTAAAATTTAGTTATATAACCATTTTCCTTAGCAGATTTCAAAGCAGCTAATAAACCAACCTTGTTAATCATTCTAAGCCCAGAGGCAGAAACCCTAAGGTCTACCCAACGCTCTTCTTCCACAAGGAAGAAACGTTTCTTAAATAGATTTACATCAAATCTTCTTTTGGTTCTTCTCTTGGAGTGGGAAACATTGTTCCCAACTAAGAACCTTTTTCCAGTTATCTGACAAACTCTTGACATCTTTACAACCGTTTATTTTCGGATACATTTTTCAAACAGAGCGCAAAATACGGCAATTTTATTTAAAATAACAAACATTGTTTAATAAAAATTCCATTTTTCTTTATCTTTTTTACACTGCTGCAATTAAAAATTAGAAGTCTTCTAAAACAATGGTAAATTAGTTTTCAGTGATTCATCAACATTATCCTTTGAAAAATGCATAACCATTCGCTTTTATCACCCCCCTATGAACAACTCAATCATCATTATATCTGACCATTTATCTTAGAGCTGTCATTCTTTCTTAAAACATTAACTATAAAAATATGGTAATGTTTTATAAGACTAATTATTTAGTTAAATCTTGCTCTACCATCTTTTTTAACATTACCAGAGCCATCTCGGTAGATCGAACAATATTTCTTTCGCGAATATGACCAAAGTTAAACTTTTTGCTATTTATACCATTAGGACCTCCTACGGCAATCCAAATAGTACCTATTGGCTTTTCATCTGTTCCTCCATCAGGACCTGCTATTCCTGAAGTGGTAACCGAATAATCAACACCTAAATTATACCTAGCACCTATAGCCATTTGCTCAACAACTTCTTTACTTACTGCACCAACTTTATTCAAGGTTTCTTCTTTTACAGCCAGCATGCCCATTTTAACATCGTTATGATAGGCCACAACGCCACCTTTAAAATAATTAGAGCTACCAGGTAATAATGTAATTTGATGCGCTATATTACCGCCAGTACAACTTTCTGCAGTTCCTAAGCTTAAATTATTTTCTTTAAAGATATCCGCAATAAATTGCACGGTAGGCTTATCATCATATCCAAGTATAGCATCGCCAATAATAGGTTCCAAATTCGTAATTAATTGCTCAATTTCAGCAGCAACAACTTTCTCACTCTCTCCTCTTCCTGTAAACCTTAAACGTATCCTACCAGGAGAAGGCAAATAAGCTAATTTTATATGTGTTGGGATTTCTTTTTCAAAATCGCTTAACATATCTGCTAATGTAGCTTCTGGAATATTGCTAACAATAACTGTTTTATGAATTATTGATGATGTTACAAATCGAGATACTAAGCGAGGTATAATTTCAAACTCAAGCGCTCGTTTCATCTCCGAAGGAACTCCAGGCATAGATACAAAGATCGTTTCTTTGTGCTCAAACCACATAATTGGTGCTGTACCAACTGGATTTCGAATAACAGAACAATTGGCAGGCACCATGGCCTGCTGACGATTTAATTCATTTATATTGGGTACATATCGCTTTAATAAAGACTTTACATCCTCAAAAACTTCCTCATTAAAAACAAGCTCTGTATTAAAATACCGACATAAGGTTGTTTTAGTAATATCATCCTTTGTTGGTCCCAAACCACCTGTTATTAAAACCACATCTGACCTTTCAGATGTTTCCTTTAAAATATTCAGAATCTCCTCTTCACTATCACTAATAGAATTCACCCTCGCCACCTCGAAACCAGCATCATTCAACTGCTTGCCCATCCAAGCAGAATTGGTATCTATTACTTGACCTATAAGCAATTCATCGCCTATGGTAACTATTTCTATTTTTGCCATATTATAGTAAGCCTATTCAATCAAAAAATGTTTTTACGAATACTTTTTTAATGCATTAATACGAGCCAATAAGGGAGGGTGAGAATAATGAAAAAACACAAACCAAGGATGCGGCGTTAAATTACTCAAGGCATTTACCGATATGGTTTTTAAAGCCTTAATAAGAGACGATGAATTATGATTAGTGGCGGCAAAAGCATCTGCTTCGTATTCGTTTTTACGAGATAATAAAGTTGAAAACAATCCTGACACTCCTGATATCGGACTATATAAAATACCGAATGCAATTAAACCAATATGAAAAACTGGCTTCTGCACACCTAAAGCCTGAGACAATACAGGTGAATCAACAAACAATGAAAATACATACAGCATAATTCCTGTTTGTACTATTCCACTTAACATGCCCCAAAGGGTGTGTTTCTTTTTATAATGTCCAATTTCATGGGCCAACACACCAACAATCTCATCAACTTCAAGGTCATTAACTAAGGTATCGTATAATACAATACGTTTTTTAGCTCCAAGGCCGCTAAAAAAAGCATTGGCTTTTGTACTTCGTTTGGAGCCATCCATAATATAGATATTATCCAGCTTAAAATTTACCTTTTCACTAAACTCCTCGATAGCCACCTTTAGTTCTCCATCCTCCAATGGTGTTTGCTTATTAAACAGTGGCAATAAAACAGAAGTATAAAACATCGTGATAAATAACATGAAAACGGTCATAAATCCCCATGCATATAACCAAAAATTTTCTCCTGCAGCTTCATAAAACCAAACTATTAACGCTAATATTCCCCCACCTAATAAAGCACCAATAAGCAGTGATTTTATAAAGTCCAAGACAAATGTTTTTGGTGTCGTTTTATTAAAACCGAATTTTTCCTCTATTACAAAAGTACTATACAGGGAGAATGGCATATTTAAAACGGTAGATCCTAAACCTAACACACCAAGAAATAAAATAGCCTGTATAATCGAATTGTCTGACACCTGAGTCGTCCACGAATTAAGCCAAGCAAAGCCATTAAAAAACAACATGAGCAATATCAACGCCAGACTATAAATAGTCGTCAACCAACCAAACTTATGATTGACTTTTGAATATTGCTGCTGTTTAGCATACTTCTCTTCATCGTATACATCTTGCAGCTCACTAGGCAATTTATCGCTCCACATGGTGGTATTCAGGTATAATAAAAATCTATCCCATAAAAACTCGATAACAATAATTAAAACGATCAAATAAAAAACTGTTGTATACATATTCTCCATTAATAAATAATCCTCCTACAGCTCGTAGAAAACTATTTTTATATTACAATTAAATTTAAGCCTGTAAAGATAAAAGAAAAAGGGAACCTATTTCTTGAATAAGTTCCCTCTATCTATTATATAATTTTCAATATTTTTTAATACATCTGATAATCTCTAGATGTCCCTCGCTTGGTTTGAACCACTAACACCCCATTTTTACCTTCTTCTCCATATAGGTCGAGTGCTTTTTTTCCTTTAATAACACGAATTGACTTTACGTTAAAATAATCTAAGGTTGTAACTCCCATCACTTTTTTATTATCTAGTACAAAAAGTGGAGGATGATCATTTAAATAAAATGGCTTTATCTGTTCAGCTAATGCCTTATTTTCCTCTGATAAATAAAAATGAACTGGAATAGTAACTTTTGCAGCAACTAGCTCTCCATCCAATTTTGCAGGCTTCCATTCCTTCATCGTTTTAACAACACGTAAAGCCTCTGTGTCTATACTCTCGAACAGTCCTTCAACCAGCTTAACATCGTTAATTTCCCCCAGCGAGGAAACCACAAAAGAAACCATCACTTTACCCTCTATTTCTTTGGCCAATGCATCAACAGGGTATTTAATATTCTTACTTAAGTACTTTTGTACATTACCTCTATTTTTTTTATGCAAAGGAACCTGATCAACAGTATCATAAATTTTCTCGGCAGATTCTTGACCATAAACTGACAAGCATCCAATGGCATACATAAAGGCTGCAATTAACAAAGTAGATTTTCTCATTACTCTAGTTTTAAATTTCTAATAGTATTTCTTAAAACTCTTCTAACGCAAAAACGCTGTATTCGAAATAGTTTTAAGCATATTAATTTTGGTTATAACATAACTGGATACAACAAAATTCATGCCTACTATTATCTATTTTTAAACTACTTTGGCCTATTTCTAAGTTTGTCTATTTGAGATATTACATCTCGAATATCTCTCATCGCATCTTTCTTACTCTCATCCTTTACTTCCAATGATTTATTAGGACTATTTTTAGAATTATGAAGATCTGCAATGACAGTTTTATCTTTCGAAGATCTAATTTCAAAATCTGCTGCTGGATAAATCCTTGGTTCAGTAAAACTCTCCACCTCTTCATACTGAACGAAACTTAATTTATCCATTAACTCAACAAAAAACCTTGCCTCTTTTTCACTAACCTGTACCTTATAGTTTTTCATATGTCATAATTTTAATATTGTGCAAATCCGCCATACAACAACCTCCCATCAATGGACATTATCATACACCAAGTTTATTATAAATTTCTATTTTAAAATATCTGATTAACTTACTAACACTTTTATACAAAGATTAGTTCGTCTAATTAATCATATTATTATATTCTAAGCTGTAATCGAATGCTATAATCCGAATAGCTCACCTACAAATCAGCTTGATTAAGAATTACTTGGGTAGTGGAACAATTTAAATTTAACGATAAAATAGTTCGATTGCAAACAATATTAAAGTTATTAAAGAAGTAGTTCAAAATCATCACCATCCTGCAATGCCGAAAACTTACTCCTAAATACATTCTGTTTTTTTATATCAAACTCCTGAATTTCAACGATCCCCTCTAAATTACTGACATCTTTGATTATTTGTCCTTTAAAATCAATACACCTTGAGCCTCCGGAATACACAATCTGATTCCCCACCCCAACTCTATTCACACCAATTGTGTAACTCTGATTTTCAATCGCTCTAGCAATCAAAAGGGCATCCCAAACAGATTGCCTCGCAGCTGGCCAATTAGCCATATAAATAGCCACGTCGTAATCACCTATATTTCTACTCCAGACAGGAAATCTTAAATCATAACAAATCTGAGGTAGTATACGAACCCCATTAAGCATGAAGATTCTTCGTTCTCGTCCTTTTGAATACTTATTATCTTCTCCACCTGGTGAAAACAGATGCCTCTTATCGTAATGATCTATATCTCCATTCGAATGAACTAAAAGTGCTCTATTATAAATTCCTTTATCCCGAATTGCCTGAGTTCCCATTAATGCAACATCATGCAACTTGGCGATTTTCTTCATCCAAGCACATACCTCTCCATCCATTGGTTCGGCAACTTCATCAACATTCATAGAAAACCCCGTTGCAAACATTTCTGGTAACACAACTAAGTCTACTTCATGAGGTAAACTTTGCAATAAGTCCGACAGATATTTAAGGTTATCTTTAACGTTTTCCCAAATAATATTGTATTGAAGAAGAGCTATATTGAGTTGCATTTTTTTGAATTAATGATAAAACTGCATAAAGTTACAAAATACACAACAGATTCTACATTATAACAATTGAAGTAACTCACTCATTAAATAACCTAAATAATTACCGATAGCATAACCAACCACTCCTATGGTGATACCAGAAATTATAATACTACGGTTATTCAATGCTCCTGCAACCACAGGCACAAACGGTGGACTACAAATTAAAGCAGCAGAAGTAATTATAACGGTATCTGCATCCACCTTAAAAATCATACAAATTAGTACATGCAACAATAACGAACCGAAAACAACAAAAAGAATATAGTAAAATACTGATACGTTGATATGAGATAATTCAGATAAATTTAATTTAGATGATACAACAACACTGAACACTAAAATAAAGTACATCCCTAACTCAAAGGTTTTTGGCAACGATTTTATTTTATTATTGAAAGATGCTAATACACCCAAGCTTGTAATGGATAAAACCAATACTGCCATCTTAGACTTCTCACTAACCAACATCATTAAGCCACCGCCTACAACCACCATTAATACAGCTATTCCTAGCGCCTTAAATATCGCACTTTGGTTATCCCTTTTCAAAAGCCCCCAAAAAAGCTCTTCATTAGCACTACTATTTTCATCAAACTCTTGATTCGTTTTTTTCTTAAAAGTAGGTAGGAAAAATTCAAATACCTTTTTCCCTATTGTCATTAAAAAGAATAAATGTAAGGTAGAAAATAACATATCATAGGTATGAACCATTAAATACGTTTCAGCATCCACATCTAATACCATTTGTAGAGCAGCCAAATTAGGAGTACCCCCTGTATAAATTCCCACCAACAATCCACCTACTTTATAAAAGCTATCGGCTTCATTCGGTTGGAACAAAAGATATCCAACCACTACAACTGTTACTACGGAAAACAAGGCAACTAACAGAGAAACCATAGCGCTTCTAGCCAAGAAAAAAGACTGCCTCAAATCACTAGAAAATAATAATAACGGAATGCCAATAGGTATACATACCGACATGATTATTTCTTGAATAAATTCTACTCGTTCACCTTGTAAAATTCCAGTTGTTGATAATAAGATACCCACAACATAAGCCAACAGAACTGCACCTATTTTATTTAGTTTTTTATACTTAAAACATAGGTAAAGAATACCTAACGGAGATAGCACATAAGTAAGCACTAATAAAATATCAAAAATAATTGGCATAAATTACTCCTCCAAAACCAAACTAGTTAACATGCTGTCAATACTCATTCTTACTTGTTTGGTTGGAATAAGGTAATGATTAGTCATAACACAAAAGGCTATTTGCTTTTGCGACATGGTAGTGGCATATCCGCAATACCCAAGAACTCCTTCCATAGAACCACTTTTGCCAATAACCTTTCCTTTAATTTTGGGATTTTTAAACACAGACCTCAGCGTTCCTGTCTCACCACCTTTAGCAAGCGATTCTGAAAAAGAATTAAAGTTTGAGCTATACTTATTCATCCATTCTAAAAGGGCAACCATACCGTGCGGAGATATAATATTTTTAGGAGATAAGCCACTTCCATCTTTTAAGCTAAAATGATCTATGTAATCAATTTTATCTTTCCAGAAATTTTCAAAAACTAGCCTACCATAATCCCAAGTAAATTCACCATACTCATGTTTAGCAAGGGTTAATAATAGCTGATCTGCAAATAAATTATTGCTTTTATGGTTAACTATTCTTATTATCTCCGATAATTTTGGAGAGCTATGTACACATAACAACTGTTGAGTACTTTCATCTTTCAATGAATTTTGCTGCTCCCTAAGCTCAATGCCTTTACTTTTTATATAATCACTTAACTGATTTTTAAAAATTACCCTAGGATCGGGCATAGCTGATTTGATATTAAATTGAGAACGGTTACAAGGAATGGATCCTTCCACCCACCAGGTATCTACTTCAGAAATGCCAAAGACATAAGCACTATCATTATTATGAGTAGCCGCAACAACTCTAGATTCGATAGCTTGAGGATAAAACCTAGGATTAGTAGAAACTATCTCACAAACACTCCCCTCTTGTTTAGACTGTAATGTCAACTCAATAGAGTTATCCATCCAATTAAATCCATGAGGTGATGCACCATAATAATTTCCCATATCCTCCCACAAACGCGGAGCTGAATAAGGAATCTTTTCCGCTTGAACCACCACACTCCCTGTGATACTATAAACACCTTGACTTTTTAATATTTGAGTAATTTTAGAAAATAAAACTTCAGGTTTAGTTTCATTAAAATACTTTGATCCCAGCGTTGGATCACCACTCGACTTAACAATTATATTCCCTGTTAATATTCCATCAGAAATTTCTCCATCCATATAAATGTTAGTATTGTATTTATATGATGGTCCAAGAATTTCTAAGGCAGTTGCAGTAGTTACTATTTTAGTTAATGAAGCAGGAATTAACCTCATTGATTCATTATTCGAAAGAATTACTTCATCCGTAACAATATCTTTCAGCTTAAGCCCCACAATGGCTCCTTGATCATTTATATTAAGCTGGGCATTGCCAATATGGCCCACTAAAACAATAAATATACTGAATATTATTAATCTCATTGAATTCCTCCTACTTGGATCTTTAATGCATCCATATCCGATAATCTATCTTTTAAATAATTTATATACGATATATATCTAGATCTATCTTCCTTTGCCACATTACTTTTATACTTACCTAGCTCTTTCGCACCTTCTTGAATCCAATATACAGCTGATTCATAATCACCCATAATCTCTGAAACAAAAGCTAAATTATAAGCAGCTCTATATTTTAATTTCTTTTCTGTATGATCAAAAGCGTACTTCCAAAGTTTTATTGCATCGCCATACTGGTCTTTACGAACAAACTCATTGGCTTGCATAAACTGATAATTACCAGAAATATAATAGCCTCTTGTTTGCAATTGCCAACGGGGCGCCACATCATCGGTAGCTTTTGCACCCATATAACCAGCCAATTCATTTATGCCAGATAATAACGGCGGTATCTTAGCTGCTATATTATTTACACTTGAAGAATAAGCATCCCATGAAATAGTATCTTTCTGAACCGATTGATATATCTGTTCATTATTTAAATTATTATAACCTCGCCACAATATAGCTCCCGAAGCATCCAAATACCCATACAAATAACCATCTGGCAAATTATCCACCAACAGCTTTGTTTTATATATATTCCTTTCAACAGCAACTACAGCTTCAGCATTGTAAGCCTTGCATAAGCTATCTACCTGAATCCAACTTAAAGCTCTATTGACTAATTTAGGATTAGTTTTAACAGGACTCGGATGAATATATACTGAATCGAAAAATGCCCGATAATCTAACTCCTTCTTCATCCCTTTTAAGGTAGATAAAGCAAAGTCATCTGCCCATATAGTATCCACTTTATGACTTTTGCCCTGTACCGTAATAGTATGCATTTTATCAGACCTGTAAGGTATAGAATTATCAACCAGAACAACTGATTTAATTTCGGGAGGGAAAGAATATTTTGCAGGTTGCAATACATCAATACTTACAGGACGAAACGTAGTACAAGAAGTAATAAGAATAAGAAAAACGAAAAATAGTATATTTCGGTTAAGCATAATTAAGTTTTAGGGATAAACAATGCTTTCTCAACAAAAAAGATGCCTAAATTAAGATAAACTCAGGCATCTATATAAAATTATTTGCTTAACTCTAATATTTCGGTAACTGCAACATCATTTAATCTTCGAAAATAACCTATAGGTCCAAATTTACAGGCTTTCTCTCCCATCTTTTTAAAATGTTCTTCCGGAATATTTACTTCTGAAAGTTTCGCTGGCATATCTAAAGAACTAAAAAATGCCCTGATAGCATCTATCGTTTTATTTGCAGCCAATACTTCATCCTCTTCCTTAATTCCAAATACATTTCTTCCTAATCGTGCAAATTTAAAAGCATTACGCTCATTTAAAACAAACTTCATCCAATTAGGAAATAAAATGGCGAGACCCACACCATGGGTTAAATCGTAAATAGCACTTACTTCGTGTTCAATCATATGCGTACCCCAATCCCCCATCATTTTGCCTGTCCCTGTTAATCCATTTAAAGCAAGGCTTGACGCCCACATTAAATTAGCTCGTGCTTGGTAATTCTCTGGTTCTGCCAAAGCAATAGGTCCTTCATTAATACAAGTTTTTAAGATACCCTCTGCAATATTATCCTGCAGTTCAGTACCCATATCCGGTGTAAAATACTGTTCAAATACATGACTCATGATATCTACTACACCAGAAGCAGTTTGATATTTGTTTACAGAAAAAGTCAACGTAGGGTCTAAAACGGAAAATTTAGGTTTTAAAGATTCACTACTTATAGGTAGTTTCTCTTGCGTTTCATCATTAGTAACCACCGAACCACCATTCATCTCGGAACCTGTAGCGGCAAGTGTTAATACTGTTCCAATCGGAAGGGCATCTTCAACCTTTGCTTTTCGGATATAAAAATCCCACACATCACCTTCATACTTAACTCCAGCCGCAATAGCCTTAGAACCATCGATAATACTTCCTCCTCCAAGGGCTAATATAAAATCAATATCATTCTCCTTACAAATACTGATGCCTTTCTTTACACTCTCTAATCGCGGATTAGGTTGTATTCCGCCAAGTTCACTAACCTTTATGTCATTATCTGCAAGAATCGTTTTAACCTTCTCAAGCAATCCACTTTTTATCACAGAGCCTTGTCCGTAAGTAATTAAAACGTGCTTGCCATAATTTAAAATCTCCCCAGCTATTTCATTTATTTTATTTTTACCGAATAATATTTTAGTACTTGTATGGTAATTGAAATTCTTCATGCTTTTATTTTTTTTAATATTGCGGTCTAAATTAACGAACCCAATTTATATTATCAAGTAGAAATACTGAGAATAGAAGGATGCATTGGAACTAAAGTGTAGAAACTAAACAATACCACTATCTATTACAAAAACAATATATGTATTGATGTATTTGTACAAAATAGGAAGCCTGTCTTTTTAATGTATGTATATTTTACAAATCCTTCAACAAAACATTACTTTCAGCATTGCCTCTAAGTTCCTTAAAGCGTTTAACAACTTCTCTTACTTTAACTAGGCTCTCTGTTTCTTCAAAGTGAATATTGCTACTTCCCGTAGTTTCTAACATATTTAGTACAGTAGATACCTTTAGTTGATTAATATCTTTTGCAGGTTGATATGCCGTTTCCTTCGATATATCTGCTGTTACTTCGATAAGCACTTTCGATTTAACCAAATCAAAGACAATCTCATTAATTAAACGGATGGGTATTTTAAGGTCTTTAGAAAGCTCTAAAGAAGTATATGGCTCCATGCCATTTTCAAACCTTTTTATGGTATTATAAGATACTAGAAGAGCGACTACCCTTTTGTACTCCATACTAACATTCTTAGTATCAGCTTCAAATTCATAACTACTTACATTTTGCATGGCAAAAGATATCTCAGCTCCAAACATTACAATTAACCAACTAGATTGCATCCAAATTAAAAATAATGGCAAGGCGGCAAAACTACCATACAGAGCACTGGTTCTGGAAACTCCTACCATAAAATTAATAAAGACATATTGAAGCAATTGAAACAATACCCCAGCAACAATACCTCCAACTAAAGCAGATACAAAATTTACTTTTGTATTAGGCATGATAAGAATAAGCATTGTAAATACAATACAAATCAATATATATGGCAACGTTGAAGATACTATCTTACCTACATAAGTTAGGGCGGCATAATCGTTAAACTTACCCGAGACAAACACAATCATACTACTACTCGATACCAAAAAAAGAAAAGCTACAATAACTAATGCAATGTAATCTGTAAATTTTCTAGCGAAATTACGAGAACGTTTCACCTCCCATATATCATTAAAACTCTGCTCAATATTACCCAATACATTCATTACCGACCAGAATAATAATACCAGTCCAACCCCAATGATAACACCACTTTTAGCACTTTGCAAATAAACTTCTGCTAGGTCAAGAATGTAGCTCAACACCTCCTCCTGCCCTACCATTCTTTTAGCTAACTCTTCTTTTAAAGTATCACCAAAACCAAAACCAAGCGCAATACCATAAAGCATAGCAACCATTGGGACAACTGACATTAACGAGTAGAAAGTAAGCGCAGAAGCTTTCTGCTGACATTTATCGTAAATAAATCCTTTTATGGCTAGATATAGTATCCTTATTACATTAACTATAATGAGATGCGGTCTAGAAAGTTCGACTTTCTGAATACGCCACATATCTTCGGTAAGGTACTTTATAGCTTTAGATAAGAATGCTTTTAGTTTTTCAAACATGACAATTTACACTTGAATTAACTATCTAAAATAAGAAGAAAAAAAATATAGCAAGTCGATAAGCCGGGTTCTGTCACTCATAAAAGAATGGTCTATCATTTGTCTAAAATTATAATTACTTATAATTTTCAGCAACCTACCCCTTACGACTACTTACGTACCAAAGCGAGCAGCTCTGTATCTTTCGAAATCATAATATATTTGGTCTTGCAATCCATCAGTTGTACGGCTACTCATGTTACCACAAGCACCGGTGAGCTCTTACCTCACCTTTTCACCCTTATCCAACAAAAGCTGGACGGTTATTTTCTGCTACATTACTATACTCTCACGAATATCTTCCCGTTAGGAAGCATGGTGCTCTTTATTGCCCGGACTTTCCTCCTCAATTAAGCGGCGATAGACTGACTTGCTATGATGCAAAAGTAACAAAAAACGGCAAGCATTAGCTTACCGTTGTGTTTTTGTTTATTCAATTTGATAAGGCAAGTAAGCATCTAGTTCTGTAACAAATGCTTTAGGATAGCCTTTTTCTTTAATAGCATCCAATTCTGCTTCGGCATCATCGTAAGAATAATCCCCCCACGTATATCTATAAATTCTATCTTTCAAATAAAATTCTTTTACATTTTCTAAACCTTTAAAATGCGATATATATACCGGAAAACGGAATGCACTTAATTGTATAGTATAACGTTTATTAGGATCTGGTTTAAAACCGGTTCTTTTTACGCCTTGCCCTAAATCGAACTTTGCAGTATTTACTACAAAAGATTGATCATAACCTAAATCCTTATAATAGATAAGCTCTTCCTTTGCTTCGGCATAACTTTTGAAGCTACCTACAGTATATCTTACATAACCATCAGCGCAAGCAAACTCTCTGGCTTTCTCAATATTTTTAAAGAAACCAGGTTCACCAGCAGGTAATTTTAGCGCTATTATCTGAACCGCATAATCAGCAGTCTGCGAAACACTATTTACACTCACAATCTTCTTTGATGTTCTTAAACCCGATAACTTATCTTGGCTATTTTGAGCAATTACAGTTGTAAGGCAAATAACCAATAAAAAGGATAAAATATTATACTTCTTCATCTTTCTTCTTTTAAACTATTTATTAACCCTCCAAACAACAACTTCTATACGCTTGTTCTTTTGTTGCTCTTCTTCACTACAAAGAACTCCTCGTTTACATTTATTTACTAAATACCTTTCACCATAACCCCTTGGAATAGTAGCATTACCATCAACTCCTTTTACCTGAAGCATATTCTCTACCTTTTCTCCCATCGTTTGTGACTTACGTAAATTATCCAACTTACTACCTCTAGCGTCACTGTGCGTATTTAGCTTCACAACAATTTGAGGATTCTTTTGTAAGTACGTTGCCAATCTCTCTAAGGTCTTTTTACTTTCTTCTAATAATTCGGTACCATTATAATAAAGCGTCATTCCGCTAATATCATCTAATACTTCATCATTAAATATCGGGGTTAATGAAATTCCTTTATCATTAATATCATTAATCTCCATAATATTAACAATCATACGTTTTGAGTTATATTCTCCTTCTTTAGAAAACATAATTTCAAATTCTTGACCCTCCTTTTTATATTCATCAGGGATCTCAACACTTACATTTCCATTAGCATTCGAAACTCCAGAAGCTATGACAGCACCCGTGACATCATCAATTATTTGAACATTGATACCTGAGGCAGCATCATTATTAAATGTAGATTTAATCTTTGCAGATAATGATGAAGGAAACTTAGATAAGTCCACTACAGGTTCTTTAACTACAGGTTCCTCAACGGGTAAAGTCGTAATATCTATAACGTCACCAACTTTAGGTTCATCTTTCTCTTCTTTCTGAATATCTACATAAAAAATAACATCCTGATCTCCATTTCCCGAACGGTTACTGGATAAGAAACCTCTTTGGGGATTCTTAGGATTAATACTATAAGCAAAATCATCTTTTTCGGAGTTAAATGGTCGAAGCATATTTACAGGATTCACCCACTTTCCATTAACCATTTCTGCTTTGAAAATATCTAAACCTCCATATCCTAGACGACCATCCGATGAAAAGAATAATTCTCCATCTTTAGATAAATATGGGAATTGCTCATCTTCTGAGGAGTTGATTTCTGGCCCTAAATTTCTTGCCTTTCCATACATACCACCTCGTAAGCGTTCAACACGGTAAATATCTTTACCTCCTATACCTCCTTTTTTATTAGACACAAAATATAAAAACTTGTCATCCGGAGACACTGCAGGGTGAACACAATCATAATCTTCACTATTTATCGGAAGCTCAACCTCTTTACTCCAATCTCCTCCATCATAGGTGACCTTATAAATTTTCAATCGACTATCTCCTTTTACACGTACACTTAGTGTAAAATACATGGTGTTAAAATCAGATGTAAAAGAAATAGCCCCAACATGATAAGGGAATTGAAGTTTCTCCGATAACAACTTTCCTTCTTGAATCTCTTCATTTTTTAAATCTGAATAATATAAATCCAAAAAAGCCTTACCTGTTTTATCTACTTTATTATCGGCACTTTGATCAACCGAAGAATACACTACTCCATCCTTATAGTATTCGATACCGAAAGATTGTCCTCCAGTATAAATGGTGGTTGGATTTACCCTAATGTTAAAATCTATATCCTGATTTTCGCTAGCCCATTCACAAGCCTCAATAAGTTTATTTACCTTATTTGGGTCAGCACCTTCATTTTTAGCTTTTTTATACCAATCTATAGCTTCTGTGTAAAAAGGAAACTGGTGATATATCATCGCAAAAGTTAGCACATCAGTGCCTGTCAACTCATGAGCAATCGGCTCGAATTCCTGATAAGCTTTATTTAAATCATTTAACTGAAAATAGCAATTTCCAATTTTCTTTTTAACTGAGGTAGTTATATTTTCACCAGCTTCTTCAGCTTTGTCATAAGCCTTTAATGCCTGATAAAACTCTCCCTTTTCGTAGAGATTATCTCCTTTTTTTATATTCTTTTGTGCATTTAAAGCTTGTCCCCCAACAAAACACACTAAGAAAAAAACTATGTACCGAGCAATATTCTTCATGATAAAAGATATTTAGTCTGTGATAAGAACTATCGTTCTATTTTTCGTTCCTTAAAGAAACTAGGTCAATGTTTAAGTTAAATCAGTAGTAGTTCTAATATACAGAACCAACTACATATTGTAAAACCTCGTTTGGTTATACAATATTAAAAATATCGTATTGATCTCATACCAGCCCTTTTATTAAAGGTAAAGTCGAACTGAAGACTTATCTCATGAGATCCAAACTTTGCGTATTGATTTATACTACTTAATGAATAATCAAACGAATAACGTACAGTAAACTGCCTATCAATAATATATTCTGCTAAGAAAACAGCCTCTGATATAGAACGATATCCTAGTCCTAACCAAAGCTTCTCCATTAGTAATACATTAGCTGTAACATCAAACTGAAGCGGTGCACCATAAACCTCTCTAAACAATAAGGTAGGTTTTACCTTTACATCCTGCCAATCGAATACATACCCACCATATAAATACATATGCATATTTTTAAAATCAAGTGAGTTTTTGTATAAACTGACATCTTCATCGAAGTTATTAGAAAACATCCTTGGAATGGAAAATCCTGCAAAATAGTTTTCTCCATAAAAGTAGGTACCAAAACCTACATTTAAACCAATTTTTGATTGCTTACCTTCAAACAAAGGGTCACCATATTGTTCCGTAACAGCCTTTGTTCCATCATACACTCTAGAACTAACCCCTAGCTGCAATCCAAACGAAACAAACTTACGCCTATCCACCATTAATTTATATGATACAGAACCGAAAGCATCTAAATTATTAGAAAACCCAACAATATCATTCGTAATACTAACACCTACTCCAAGGTTAGTGTCTTCAATTGCACCATGAACATTTAATGCTTGCGTCATTGGTGCACCTTCAAAACCTACCCATTGACTTCGATGAATAAGCAAACCACTTATTACATCCCTCGTACCATTATAAGCGGGATTTAACAATCCCTGATTAGCAATATAATGGTTGAATTGTGCCATATCTTGCCCATAAGAGATGCTTGTTACTAAAAGCAACACTATGCCTATGATTATTCTTTTTAATTGCATATATATCATGGTCAATTTTATATCTCAATATTTAACTCTACATTAACAAGTATTACCTTCTTAACTCTATATATCCGTTATACTCTTTCTTCTCAACAGCTCCATCAATATTAACTTCCACAACAAAAACATAGTAATAAGTTCCATTAGGTAAGTCAGCACCAATAGAAACCATACTAGCTTCGGTAGAAGTTCCATCCCACCACTGATCATCTTCACCATAAGTATTCCCTTTAGATCGATACACTAACGTACCCCATCTATTAAATACCTCAAGGCTAGATTTTTCTGCTTGAACTCCATTCTTATTAATACCTGTTATCCTAAAGTAATCATTAAAATCATCTCCATTAGGCGAAAATGCATTAGGTATTAAGAATGTTCTATCATCATCTATTTCTTTATTTCCAACATAAAAATAAACAATTGCTTCGTCGCTTCTGTAGCTATAGTCTCTATTTCTAACAGTATACCTTATAGAATCAAGCCCAAAGAATCCTGGTAATTTTTCATAAGTTAAAATTCCTGTTATGCTATCAATAGCAGCCACACCGATAACTTTAACCAAATCTCCATTTTCATCTAAAGCAGGATTACCGTCATCCCCAATAAAGCCATCAACAAGATTAAATCTTATATTGCCTTCATCGCCTCCAGTACCAATTTCATCAATTGCAATATTAAAGATATCATTGAAGCCAACGTCTACACTACCAATTAAACTACCTTTTTCCATACTTACACTATCGTTTCGTGCAATTAAAGGAGAGTCATAGAATAATACATCATCATCCATCCAAACAACACAACCAGTAACTGGATTAGTGGCTTGAACATAGTAACTACCTCCAATTAGTATATCTTCATCGTCGAAATTAATTGGATTTCCATCACCTACCTTAACACTACCAATAGGATTGGTAATATCAAAGTCCTTATATAAACTATATTCAATTCCTAATTCGCTATTATCCATTATTACATAATCTCCCACATAACAATCACCACCATCCGGTGTTGAACATGAAAGTAAATAAGTAGATTCTGGTAATTCTAGCATTGTGATATCTATTGAAGTTCCATAATCAATAGAACAACCCGTTGTAAACAATGTAGCTCTTACTACATAACTACCTTGTCCATAATTTTTATTAAACACTTCTCTATTACCTGTTCCATTGATAAAATCAAGCGTACTTCCACTTACATTATCAATTAATAAATATCCCACATCAACTTGAGTTGTTTCAATTCCGATTGTAACACTATCAGTTGCATAACAGTATTCAATAACACCAGAATTACCATTCAACTCAGTAAATACAATAAATGGATCAGGTGATTCACTATAAATAACTTGCTGCGTACCCATAGATTTATCACAAGCTCCACTAGCAGACATTGCAATTACTTCATAGATTTCACTAGTAGCACCTGGCTCATTTACTAACCAGGAAACTGGATCTCTATCTGCTCCTGTAATCGTATCAAGGATTGGTCCAACTGAAGATTCTATTCTATAACTTCTACCTGGTTCAAAATCCTCTAGAAAAACCATTACATCAACAGCTCCACAAACCCTAGTATTATCAACCAGAACATTATGATCTGTAGGTTCTGACTCCTGCACTATATCTACAGTATTACCACCATTGGTAATAGACTCACAGGCATCTCCTCCTCTTGTTTTCCAAATAGTATAAGAACCTGCAGTAAGAATATTTGGAAAAATTAATTCCTCAGGTGTAGCCACATCAATATTAGTTCCCACTACCTCTGACATCACATTGTTACTTGCATCACGAACTTGATAAGTTACATCTAATTCATTATTTGTCAACTTAAGCTCAACACCAGAAGCACTGCCACAATAGGTTGTCTCAATAGTTGGATCTATAACTTGATCTAATGGTGCTACTACTTCTGCAACAACAACACTACCATTCATATTTGAGGTACAACCCTTATCACTAATTGCCATAAATGTATAAGTACCTTCCGTGTTTACTATATATTTTAATGAATCATTATCAACTCTACCTGGAATAGTGGTTACAACCGTTAACATTCCTGAACCATCATCAACTTGCAATCTATACGTATATGTATCTTCGGAAGCTACAAGACCAATTAAAGCACCATCAGCTGCTAAATCACACGTCTGTCCTGACCCAAACATTGGGTAAGCAATTGGTAAATCGTTAATATTTAAATCAACTCTATTGGCCATTTCTAAATCACAAGTACCTGCAATGACACCACGCACATAATATTCACCTTCATTAATAACTGGCCCAAATGTTAATGGAAGACCTGTTCCTGGAAGTTCTTCAGTAAATGCGCCATCTCCTGTTCTCCACAGCTGATAATTTACACCTGCTTCAGTATTGGCTAAACCAAAACTCACACCTGGATCACCGTTACATATCTCACCTGTTCCTGTTACAGTTTGTCGCTCTATAACTCCTGGAACATCTACAAAAATAGTTGAAGTTGTATAGATAGAGCATCCATCTCTAACAGCCTGTAGCGCATATGTCGCATTTTTATCCACCACTCTTTCTGCAAAACCTAAATCGTTTCCATCACCAATGATTGGATTAACATCTGGATTTTCAAAATATAATCCACCTACAACTTTAACTAAGGTATATTCCACTCCGAGCTCTGAACTTTCTACATATAAAGAGTCCCCATTATCACACCCTGTACCTAAATCACCTAAAGAAAGTACTACATCTACTGGTAAAAGTTTTTCTGTAATGGAATAAGTATTATTCATTACACTCATACAAGAAGTAATACCATCTGTACGTCTCGCAATTATTTCATAATCGCCAGTAGCCGTAATAGTAAAGTCTAATCTACTTCCATTACCACTTTGCCAAGCACCTATATTTGCTGGCGCAGCAATATCTCTCCACGTATACTCAACATCTGCTTCTGAGAAATTAATATATATGATAGCTGATTCACCTGTACAATATTCGTCATCATCATTTAAGGCATCATAAACTACAGGTAATGGATCTATCACAACCTGAATATTATTGCTCATATTATTAACACAACCAACTTCTGGAACCATAGCCGATACAGAGTAAACACCTTCTGTAGTAAATGGCCCTGTAAATGTTAATAATGCACCTGGTGTAGGTCCGCCAGTTAGTGTTTCAATAAATGTAGCATCTCTAAACAAACTATATTCAACACCAACCTCTTGTCCTTCAACACTAATATTAACTCCAACATCACCAATACAATAATGACCACTGGTATTATCTACCACATTATCGCTTACAACATTAAAGGCAATTGGTAAATCAATAATACTAACGATAGCAGATCCATTCATCGGGAACTGACAGCCTGAAGCGGACTCTACCCTAACTGTATAAGTCCCTTCTGTGGTTAAGGTGCCAAACGAAATTGCTCCATTTGCTCCTGGAACAGAAACGCCAGTATCGGTACCATCTAAATATAATTTATAATTTACTGTATTATCCAATGAACCATCTAATACCAACTCTACGCCAGAACTTCCAGCACAATATCTTCCATCCGTTGGGTCTGAAGGATCTGCAGGAGAAACAACAGATAAATTAAAGGCAACATCTGAACCATCACCTTGTATTTCAAAGGTTCCATTCATATCACTCGTACATGTTGTACTAGGATTTTCTGCAACAACTGTATATGTTCCAATACCCAATTGAGCACTAAAATCTAATTGTCCGTTTACACCTACCAATGTTTCCACGGGAGTATCATCTAATTCTAATATATAATTAATAGTTGCATCCGAATTTTGTAACGAGACAATATGCCCAGCTCCACCATTACAACCAATTTCAGTCCCCGTTGTAGTAAGGTCATAAATTACTGGTAAAGAATTCTCAACAACATCAATCCTATTATTCATTTCAACTCTTCCAGTAGGAACTGCAGTATAAAATGCTTCAACTCTATATTCGTCGTTTCCTAATATATCATCCCATTGAACAGGATTACCAACTGCGCTATCAAACATAATAGACGGTTCTACCTTGCTATTATCTGAAGTTCTAAACATCTCATACGTTATACCATGTTGCGGAGTATCTACATAGATGCTTACTCCACCATCTCCCTCACAATACTCAGGTCCAGTAGTTAATACATCCAATGGTAGTATACCTTCTAAAATAGAAACAGTTAGATCAGCAGAGGCCATACAATCATTTCCATCATATACATCAACACTAACAATATCTCCGTCAACAAGCGTACTGACATTATAAGTATCATCTACACTTCTGCCTTGTACAACAACATTATTAACTGAGAATTCATACTCCGTTCCTCCTGAACCTGTAAAAATAATCTCAGTACCTGCGATTACGGTCGAACCTGGGCTAGCATTGATCGCAGCAACTGGTAACGCATTAACCGTTATAGCTGGTCGAGCAGCGTCTGCAAAACAAGAGGTAGCTGTATAACTAACTCTTACTGAAACAATATCTCCATCATTTAAAGTAGTTGTTACAAAACTAGAGTTATTATTAGGTCCTTGAACACTTGTTACTGTTCCTAACGCATCTTCAATAAACCATTCATAAGTATCACCACCACCTGCAGTGTAAGTAACTTCATCTGTGGCACAAATTATATTATCTACATCTGAACTTATTAAAGTTGGGATAGGAATTAAATTAACAGTAACTACAATTCCACCGTGTGTAGCCGTACATCCAAATGCATCTGTTATTTCTAGCGAAACATTTTGACCATTAGTTAAAGTTGACGTTCTAAATTCATCAGATGCTCCATCTTGCTGACTTAATCCATCCACAAAGAAATTATAATTTACACCACCTGTTCCTGTAAACACAACTTCTTCATTTTCACAAATGATTGTTTTGTCTGCAGTTAACCCAGCAACTGGCTTACTAATAACTATATCAATAACATTACTAGCAACTTCACAGCTATTGCCATCGCGTATTTCTACATATACACTAAAATCATCTGTTGAAGAATGACTAAAAGTAGCCGTTGAACTAAAACTGCCTTGCGGATTGAAAATTCCACCTGTACCTACATAGAATAAATAAGTGAACGGACCGTTACCCGTAGCACTTGCTGTAAAATCAACCGTTTCATTTTCACATACTGTTGTCCTTCCCACATTATCTAAAACTAAACTTGGAGTTGGTAGTGGGTTAACCGTAATGGTTACACCAGTTGAAGTTCCCGAACAAGTACCTGTATATGCTGTTACGGAAATAACATCTCCATCAGTAAACACATCTGTACTATACGTATTAGAAGGACTATCTTGCAAAATATCCGTTCCATTTCTTAAGAAAACATATCTTCCATAACCAGTAGTTGCAGAAAAGTCAACACTCTGACCTGCGCAAATTGTATTACTTCCTCCGGCACTAACAATAGTTAAAACAGGAACCGGATTAGCAACTACGGTCATAATTATACTTGGTGAAGTATCATCGCAAGTTGTTGTAAGATCTGTAATTATAACATAAACCTGATCTCCATCTTGCAATGCGGATGTAGTGTAGGTAATGCCTGTACCATTTTGAACCGAAGTATCCGATGCTCCACGCACTAAATGGAAATCGTAATTGAAATTAGGCGAAGGATCTGTACTTGTTCCCGCAGCATTAAAGGTTACTGCAGTACCCGCACAAATTGTTGACACCCCAGGACTTGGAGCGCTAACGCTAATATTTGCAGTTACTGTATTTACAATAACATCGGTAGTTGCTGATGCTGAACATCCGTTGGCATCAGTACCCACCATAGTATAAGTTCCTGCACCTGCTAAACCAATTGGATTAATCGTTGGATTTTGCGCTACACTTGTAAAACTATTAGGACCTGTCCAAGAATAAGTTAGACTTCCTGGCCCTCCTGTTAAATTAACTGCTTCTACATCACAAGCTGGACTATCATTACCTGCTGTTACTATCGGTAAACTTTCAATTACAACATTCTGTGTTACCTCATCACTAGAACAACCTGAATTACCTTCAACTATAACACCATACGTACCTGCATCAGCCACTAAAGCCGGGTCAATTGTAAGTGTTGATGCGTTTTCACCAAGAATAGTTGAACCATCCTTCGTCCATACATAATTAACATAACTACCACTTCCTCCTGCCGCTGTAGCAGTTAATACTAGGCTAGTATTTAAACAAACTGGACTATTATACCCTAAACTTACTGTTGGTTTACTATTAACAGATACCGTAACCAGATCTGTACCAGCTGTAGAACAGCCGTTATCGTCCGTCACAGTAACAAAATAATCTCCAGCATTTGCGGGAACTGCTGCAGCTATTACGGCATTTTGCGTTGTGGCTGTAAACCCATTTGGACCTGTCCATGAAAAACCTGTATATGTACCAGAACCTCCTGCAGGAGTAGAACTTAAATTAATTGCTAAACCTTCGCAAACAGGACTATTACTTGTCGCAGCTATAGTAGGATTACTATTTACTACAACAGTTGTTGTCATGATTTGCTCACAAGTATTACCATCAGTCACCCTTAATGTATATACACCCGCATCCGCCAACGAAATATTAGTTAAGGCTGGATCTTGAACAGAACTTGAAAAACTATCAGGTCCAGTCCATGCGTATGTTAATCCGTTAGGGCCACCTGATAAATTTATAGTTTCGCCTTCACATGCAGGACCATCGTTACCCGCTGTAGGAATTGGTAAAGTATGTATTATTACGGCTGCAGTAGACTCATCACTCACACAACCTGAATTATCTGTTACAATAACACCATAAGTTCCTGCATCTCCTGCTACTGTCGGGTCAATTGTTAAAGTAGCGCCTGTTTCTCCAGCTATTGGTGCAGAATCCTTTGTCCAAGCATAACTTGCATAGGTTCCACTACCACCTGCTGGAGTAGCCGTCAATACCAAATCATTCCCTTCACAAACTGGTGCATTATAACCAACACTAACCGTAGGACGGTTATTAACTAAAACGTTTACTAGGTCTGTTCCATCTGTAGAACAGCCATTATCATCAGTTACAGCAACGAAGTAATCCCCAGAATTCACAAGAGCTGCAGTAGCTATAACCGCATTTTGGGTATTGGCAGTAAATCCATTAGGGCCAGTCCACGAATAACCTGTGTAAATTCCAGAACCTCCAGCTGGAGTTGAACTTAAATTTAATGGGCTTCCTTGACAAACAGGACTATTACTTGCTGCGACGATAGTAGGATTACTATTTACAACAACTGTAGTAGTGATAGATTGCTCACAAGTATTTCCATCTGTAACCATTAATGTATACACACCAGCATCTGCCAATGTAACATTAGTTAAAGCTGGGTTTTGGATAGCACTTGAAAAACTACCTGGCCCAGTCCATGTATATGTTAATCCATTTGGCCCACCTGATAAATTTACAGTTTCGCCTTCACATGCAGGACCATCATTACTTGCCGTAGGAATTGGTAAAGTATGTATTATTACGGCCGTAGTAGATTCATCACTCACACAACCTGAATTATCTGTTACAACAACGCCATAAGTTCCTGCATCTGCTGCAGCCGTCGGGTCTATTGTTAAAGTAGCTCCCGTTTCTCCAGCTATTGGAGCAGTATCCTTTGTCCAAGCATAACTCGTATAGGTTCCACTCCCACCCGCAGGTGTAGCTGTTAATACTAAATCCGTTCCCTCACAAACAGGAGAGTTATATACCACACTTACTGTTGGACGGTCGCTTATAACTACAGTTGTAAAATCTGTAGCATCACTTAAACAACCATTATTATCTGCTACTGTCACAAAGTAGTCTCCAGCATTTACCGCTGAAGAACCAACAATAACAGCATTTTGCGCACTTGAGGTGAAACCATTTGGACCTGTCCATGAAAAACTAGAGTAGGTACCCGAACCTCCCAATGGAGTAGAAGTTAAATTTATATCACTACCATCACATACAGGACTGTTACTTCCAGCAGTAATAGTAGGGTTCGTATTTACAATAACATCAACACTTTCCACATCAGAACAACCTGTTACTGTATTTGTACCTGTAACAGTATAAGTTGTAGTTACAGAAGGACTAACATCCCAAGTTGCTCCAGCCTGTGTATTTGTACCATCCGTCCATTGATAGCTCATATTACCCGTACCATCCATATCGCTGGTAGCAGATAGATTGGCCGTTTGACCTTCACAAATAGTTTGATCAAGACCTGGATCTACAATTGGATTACTATTTACAGTAACCTCTGCGCTCCCAGTCATTACGGCTGTACACGAATTCTCTACTGCATTTCGGGCCTCAACCGTATAAGTACCAGCCGCACCTACAGTAAAATCCAAGCTATTACCTGTTCCTGCAACCGGCACACCAGAAACAAGAACAGTATTTCTATACAAAAAATACTCCATACCCACCTCTGAATCATCTAGAGTTAAGTCAACTGGAGTACCTGAACAAACTACTGCATCACTACCAAAATTATAAGCTGTAGGGTTTTTCTGAACGTAAGTATAATCATAATCCGCATCTATAACCCCCACACCATCAAATTGCTCATAACTAAACACTACAGGAATTCCATGATATGCTTCTGGAACTACTGACGGATCGAACTGCACCCCATTATTAGGAGCAGCACCTATGGAAGTAACCCAACCTGGATGCTCTTCGTAAGTTGGTCCATTACCTGTATATATTGTCCAAATAATATTAGCTGTAGAACCTTGGAGGTTGGCAGGGTCAATATAAATATCCGCCGTACCACCTTGCGTACAATAAATATTTCCTAAACTAGGAATTACATTTCTACCTCCTTTTAAGTTAGGCAATCCGTAATATTTAGCAATCTCTACCTTATTGGCATCTTTCCCTGGCTTCTTATACCCTTGTGCCAACAAACTATTTTCAACTGACAAAAAGCCAATTGAACAAATAATTAGGATACCTATAAATCGGTTTAAGTTTTTCATCATAACTATGAATATAATGACTCCTGGTTCTTTATTTCTTTTTTTATACTAATGCTGTAAAATGACAAAGCGCTACCAAGGTCCCAATCTGGCAACGTTAAATTCAAGATTTTATTAATCTTTCTCGATTTAATCATCTTATAAAATTATCATTTCACATAAGCCCTGTTACACAACCAACAAAGCACTTTACACACAAAAGCAGCATACAACACCGCTTTAATTTGATCCCTAGCCTCTTACAGCCACCACCAACGCGTATTTTCAACATCACACATTGATACTCCCATTTTGTACGGACAAAAGGATCTTTAGTTTCAATCAATTATTATATCAAACTTACTTTTTTGTCAAACACCGCATTCTTCTCTCCAACTACCAAACGCCCTCCACTAACTCACCTTGCGACCTCAAAGCCTATATCTCAAACTAATTTTTATTTATCAGAATGAAACCACAAAACACTTCATTTCTTTACGCACCAATTGCCTGCTTTATTAACTTGCCCACTTTGGGGTTTTCATCCATGGCAATTCGGGCTACTTTTATATAACTACTTAACCAATGCTGCATCACCACAGTCTCTTTTTTAATTTTATGATTAAGCATACGAACTACCCCTGTAATTTTAATACACTCCGAAGACAAACTATTTAATTCATCCACCTTTTGCTGCACAAGTTTCACTTCAGCTTTAGTAACTCCGTATCCCTTTAATGCTTTTACATATTCTGCATTAGCTAATACGTTATTTACAAATACCACTACTTGCGCCAGCCATTTTTCGTAGGTACGTGCCCTGGCCCCCATCAACAACAATGACTCCTGAGCCTCTACATCATCTATAAAAGCAATGCGCGAAAGCTTAAGAAACTTCATATATTTTTTATGAATTTCGGTCTGGAGCGTTTTCTTTTGGGCAAACATGGTCTTTTTTAAGCCATTCTTTTTATTCACCTCATCATTTAGCCTTTCTAACTCCTCCGCCATCTTCTTTCCTTCGGCCAGCTTTACACTATCGTACCCATAACCTTTTACAACATTACGAATATCCTCAACATTGATACTCATTGAAGTTATATCCCTTAATTTATAAAGGTAATCTACTTTCGTATGTTTAGTATAATGCATATATAATTTAATTTACACTGTATAATTCCTATACAATTATAGCTATTATATCAAATTCAATAACAAATAAAGAATATTTAAATTTTATAAACAAATTATTAACATCTTATTTTCTATTGGAGTAATCGTATTTTGATTTGTATTATATCATTATTATTTAGGATTAATTAAATTAACCTTAGCAAAGCTCATTATATAATAAGTATAATGGTTTATTCAATAATAATGCTACATTTCAAAATTAGATAGAATATATACTCATACCGATTCAAGTTTACAATTTATTGACTTACTATTTATAAAATCAGTAGCTTACATTTTTATTTAAGAAAGCATATATTGACCAATAAAAAAGGCCTATCTCGATGAGACAGGCCTTTAGGCTATAATATGCTAGCTATTTACGCTAACAATCTATGTATTTTTATATTACTAGATAGTAACCATCGTGGCTCCGTATCCATACTCCTTAAAAGAAGCATCTTGATACGAATGCCAGGTGTATTTTTTGCTTAAACTCTTTAAAATTTCAGATTTCAGCACACCATTTCCTTTGCCATGAATAAAAACAATCTTTTTATTTTTGTTATTCTTATTCTCATTCATCACCTCATAAAATTTAGCCATCTGATATTCTAACATATCTTTATTAGAAAGCCCTCGGGTATCATCTAGCAATTCATGAATATGCAAATCCACTTCTAAAATGCCATTATTTTCCTTTCTAACTTGCTTTTTCTTGACAGGTACACTTTCCTTTTCTCTAATTACCTTTTTTATATCCTTTGCCGATAGCTCCTCCAGCTTTTGCTCAAAACTTCCCTTTATTAAAGAAACCACTATGGCTTTATCTTGCAAATAATCGTTACAGATATAACTACTGCCCTTAAGGAGTTTTACGCCCGATTGCTTCACCTTTTCAACAATAGGCGGATAAGATGTATAAGCCACACTTTTACGAAAGAGCATTATCTGGCATTCGTACTCCACGCCATCTATATAGTTAATAGCTACATTATCTAAATTGATTTTGGTATTAGGTTCAATAAGACCCTGGTAGGCATTAGTAACCTCCGTTTTATTGAGCCTACCGATGGTATAAAAGGCAAAAAAGTTGGAATCATTAATTAAAAATAGCTTTACATTCCCCGTCAATTCCATATCCCTTACATAGGCCAACATTAACTTCGGCTCTCCCTCATCATCACTTTCCTCAAACTCGTAGGATGAATCCGACTCTACCGAAACACTGCTCGAGGAACCCTGATTAGAGCTATCCGCTTTTTTCTCGACAAGAACCACATCGCTTGGCACTGCAGGTATTTCAAAACCATCTTCATCTAAAACAAACAGAAGCTTGTCACTTTCGGTTCTACTGACTACGCCGCCTCCAACATCATTAAGAAAGCGCACTTTGTCTCCAACTGAGATTTTCATTTTTGAGGTGTATTAAGTTGTTGTTTTTTATCTTTTGCGAATGCTAATTCATCCACTAGGGTATTAAAATTAGCAAAGGATTGCGAATATACAATTTACTGCACCAAGAATGGCTTTAAATTGACTATTGATACGATAAACTGGATGATTATAATTTTTGCACCACTTACTTTTACTAACGAAGATAGATGACCAAAAAAAACGCCCTCTACTCCACAAAGGATAACAGAGGGCGCTCATCACTATTAACCAAACTTACGATTTCACTACTTTCCCTAAGGCCTCTAATAACTGAGGTCTATCCTCCAGCGCAATAGCTGCCACTGCATAAAATTCACTCATCCAATCATCTATTTCATCTAAGGCATTATTTTTTAACTGAGTAGCATCCTGCGACTCTCCTTTTCCTTTCATACAATTAAGCTTATTCACCTCCACTTCTTCAATTAAACCCATAGCCAGGTTCACTCTCTCTGCATCTATTTTCATTTTAGCTAAGCGCTCCAAAACATCAGCATTGTCCGACAACTGACTGTAATACATCTTTATTTCACTCATCACTTGCACGTACTTTAAGGGCACCACATGATTAATGCCTAAAAACTCCAGCAGCGATGCCTCTCGCATAAATTCGGCTTTTGCCTTCTTTCTATCCAACTTATATACTTTTAATAACTCCTTAAACTTTTGCGAAAACACCTTCTGAGCTCTACTCGATTCCTTCCTTTCTTTTTGAGCATCCATTAATGACAGCTCTGCCAAATTAAAAATCTTTTTTCCTTCAGCAATTTTTAGTTCATCGTACCCCAGTTCTTCCATCGCTTCAGCAATTTCTGAGATACTAATCACATTACCTAAGGCGTTTCTGTATTTTTCCATAGTAGCCTCTTCGGTTAAATTCACTTGAGATTTCATGTTATTATTTTTAATAATTACACAATATACAGTCTGATATTAAATACATTAACAAGCATACTGCAAAACCAGATAATTTTAGCTTATTAAATATAATAATATCATTATTAATATCAAACAGGAATTTTAATTTATAATGGAGGAATACTACAGCACATTAATAATTGTTGATTATTTTTGTGCTCGTTTAAAAATAGAGGAATGAATACCAAGGATATTAAAATAGAGGACTACACCTACGAGCTACCCGATGAACGCATCGCAAAATACCCACTTGAGAATCGATCCGATTCAAAGCTTTTAGTTTATGATGGTAAAATTAAGGAAGATAAATTCTGCCATATTGCATCTATTTTACCAGCCAATAGCCTACTATTATTTAATAACACCAAGGTCATTCAGGCTCGATTAATGTTTCAGAAGGCGACTGGTGCTAAAGTTGAAATATTTTGTCTGGAGCCCATAGAACCCGCCGACATATCGATGGCTTTTCAAGTAAAAGAGCGTGCCGTTTGGAAATGCATTGTGGGCAACTCTAAAAAGTGGAAGGATGGCAGCCTAAGCAAAGAGGTTGTTATAAATAATGAGGCTATTGAAATTAGCATCATCAGAAAAGAAACTCAGGAGGATGCCCAGCTTATAGAGTTTAGCTGGAATAATGGCTCTGTTAGCTTTGGCGAACTATTGGATGCTATTGGCAATACTCCCATTCCTCCATACCTTAAAAGAAAGTCCGAAGAGTTAGATACCAAACGTTACCAAACCGTTTATTCCAATCATAAAGGATCGGTTGCCGCTCCTACGGCTGGACTTCATTTTACAGATGAGATTCTGAAAGAAATCAATGACAACAACATAGAAACAGCTCATGTAACACTGCACGTGGGCGCTGGCACTTTTAAACCTGTAAAGTCGGAAGCTATTGGCGACCATGAAATGCACATTGAGCACTTTTTTGTGGATATCAACACCTTAAAATTATTACTGAAATACAAAGGTAATATCACCAGTACTGGAACCACCACCGTTAGAACGTTAGAAAGCCTATACTGGCTAGGCGTTAAGTTATTAAATGGCGATTCAGAACTTTTCATTAACCAATGGGATGCCTACCAACTTCCACAACATTACACATTAGAGGAGGCCATCAACAAGTTAATTGACTATTTGCAACAGAACGAATTAAGTATTTTAGAAAGTCACACTGGAATATTGATTGCACCTGGTTACGAATTCAGAGTGATAGATAGACTGATTACAAATTTCCATCAACCTAACAGCACCTTATTATTGCTAATATCGGCATTTACAAAAGGTGATTCATGGAAGGAGATATACAATTACGCCTTAGATAACGATTTTAGATTCCTGAGCTATGGTGATAGTTCGCTGTTATATAAAGGGTAGTTGCGAAGTTCAGAGGATAGTTTAAAATAGTATTTAGATAGCAGTGGGCAGTATTCAGTAGGCAGTCGAAGTAAATAGCAGGTAGTTAGCAATTCTCAGTGGGCAGTCAATAATAGACAGCATTCAGTAATCAGTTGAAATTCGGCAGTTGGCATTCGGCAGTAGCTTTGTCAATAAAAGATGTTTGAGTTATAGATATTAAATAAAAACATAGGCGTATAGTTTGGTAAACATTTTGTAGTAGATAGACTTCTTAAATAAAGCTTATATTTATAAGGATAAATAAGAATTGACTATGCACAAAACCAAGACTAGTAAAAGGAGTTTTTTAGACATCATATTAAATTGGACTGAAAGAGCTGGGAATGCACTACCTCATCCCGCCACTTTATTTGCACTATTCGCATTATCTACATTATTGATATCTGCATTGGGAAGTTATCTGCAATGGGAAGTTATTCATCCAGGAACGCAAGAGATAGTTAAACCCATCAACCTACTTTCTCACGATGGTATTCATCGTATCATACTTGAAATGGTTGACAATTATACCGGTTTTGCTCCATTAGGAATAGTCCTAGTGGCTATGCTAGGCATTGGCATTGCGGAACAGAGCGGCTTGATTAGTGCCATTATTCGTTTACTAGTTTTAAATACACATAAACGCCTCCTTACATTTATTATCGTTTTTTCTGGGATTCTTTCCAACCTAGCTTCTGATGTGGGGTATGTGTTATTGATACCTTTAGCGGGAGTAATTTTTGCAGCCGTAAATCGTCATCCCATTGCAGGAATGGCCGCTGCTTTTGCAGGAGTTTCAGGAGGATTCAGCGCTAACCTAGTCCTTGGAACAGTAGACCCTTTACTGGCAGGATTATCGCAGGAAGCAGCTCATATTCTTGACCCTAGCTATGTAGTAAACCCAACTGCCAACTATTACTTTATGGTGGCTTCAACATTTATTATAGCTTTTGCAGGCACCTTTGTTACAGAAAAGCTAGTTGAACCTAGGCTAGGAAAATACACCAGCACCTCAGAGACTGAACAGGAAGCTTTTAACCCCTTAAATAAACTAGAGAAAAAGGGTTTATTGTATTCTGGCTTGGTATTATTAGCAGTCATTGCAATTATCTTGTTCGGAATTATACCTAGCAATGGATTTTTACGCGGCGAAGGCGGAGGTTTATTAAACTCACCCCTTATAAAAGGCGTAGTAGCTATGTTGTTGATTGTGGCTGGTTCTATGGGTTTGTGTTACGGCTTTGTTACTAAAACTTTCAGAAACGATGCCGACGTAATGAATGGCATGGCTAAATCGATGAAAACACTGGCTTCTTATTTAGTATTGGTGTTTTTTGCCGCTCAATTTGTGGCCTACTTTAAATGGAGTAATCTTGGAATTATACTCGCCGTAAAAGGAGCTAGCTTGTTAATGGCTGCTGATATTGGCTTAATTCCATTAATGATTTTATTTATACTACTCTCTGCCGCTATTAATATGCTGATGGGAAGTGCATCTGCCAAATGGGCCATACTGGCACCTATTTTTATTCCTATGTTTATGATTATGGGATACTCTCCTGAATTATCTCAGGTAGTATACAGAATTGGAGATAGTGTTACCAACGTCATCTCACCCATGATGAGCTTCTATGCCCTTATTATAGCCTTTGTCCAAAAATACGATCCAAAGTCTGGCATTGGAACCATTATAGCCACTATGCTTCCATATACATTTGTATTTTTATTGGCATGGATACTCTTACTTGTGGTATGGCTGTTTTTTGGTTTGCCTTTAGGTCCTGGAGCAGAAATGTTTTATCAACTACAGTGAACCACCTCGGAGCAAGCCTTGAGGTATTAAACCTTTTGGCGCTGCCAATAAACTATGGAACAAGCAATAAGCTTTGATAGTATTCAAAGGTGTCATTATCAAAATACAGATCATGCAACGACAAAAAAATCCCCGATAAGAATAAATCCTATCGGGGAATATATTTTAGATAAATATTG
>NZ_LXYE02000029.1 GCF_001659685.2 Labilibacter marinus | reverse complement strand
GACACGATACAAGACTTTCAGAACATTAAAATAAATCATTTAGGACGCCTATTGGTATTCAAAAAAAGTTTAACAGATCTTCAAACTCAGTGTAGCATCCAATTGAACTCGTATCTTAAATCATTAAAAGTCATGTAAATCAAGCTCTCCTTCTTTTCAAAGAGGAGTACCGCGAAGAATGAGTGGGGAGGTGGTTTTTTAATGCTAAATGCAATTACCCTGATCTATGACCATTGTCCGATACACCTACTTCTTCTTCAGATTTTTAATAATCATAATGGCATCCGCTTCATTGCGCCACGGGCGCCAATCCCAAAAGCCATATTTATGTGGAAATTCCAGTTTTTTCTCTTCTGTGTATTCTCCGGTAATGGTATTAAACCACTGTTGGGTAGCATTTGCCCAATCAAACTCTTTATCTAAATGTCTTTTAATATCATCTGAGTGTACTTCTTTAGGCATATACTGAAGTAGAATTCCATCTTCGTAGTTGGTTAGGTTATAAGAACGTACGTTGTACTTAGTAACCGGAACAAACTTATCGTATGCAACCTTATCGAACAACTCGCGCATATATTTAAAGTACTCAAAGTGTGGTTTCTTAAACTCTGCACTTTGCTCAAACGGATTATATATTAAAGCCGTCCATGCAGCACCTTGCCAATAATAAGTGGTATAGGTTCCGGCAAATAAACACAAGTAATTTCTACGTAGGCAAGCCTCGGCATTTGAGTAACCACCAGGAAAAACATCGTAAGGTGATTCTTCATAACCTCCATGTTCAATATTAAATACAGGTTTATCTTGATACCTTTTGTATGCATTTAACATTTGCGTATGAATAGATAATTTCCAATCCTGGATAGATACAAAATCAACCACATCCATATTATTTTTGCAAAAGCCATGATCATGAACAGAAACCAAACGATTATAAGCATCCAGTTTGCGGGTATCAATACATCTGTTACGAATATGCTCCCCAATATTATCGAACTTTTCCAAGGCAATTTTCGAGACTGCTTCTTTAGATACATCCCACATAATATTAGGAAATGCCTGATAACGTTTAACCACGTATTCAAAATACATATCGTCGGCCGCAGAACCTGGCTCGGGCCAATTAACTAGTTTATTCCATACATAAATCATTAAATGACTTACTATGTCCTTATCGTGCATTTCGGATATTACTTTATCAAAGTGTTTAAAAAAGTCAACGTTTAAAGCACTATAATCAGGCTTGGCATTAGAGCCTAAAAACGGAAAAATATCTTCTCTACCGCCAAAGTTATGTTCTGGGTGTTCTGCCAATAGCTTATCCTGTACCCAGTTGGTATCCACATCGTAGGCATACACATTCATCACCACTTGGTTAAAACCATTTTCGCCTATCAGCGATAATAAATGCTCCGTTTTAGAAATTTCATCTTGTCCGTAATCCAGAGCAAACAACCAATCGCACTCAAAAGCCAAGTTAAAATAATGCGAACCGTCTTCGTAATAAAAACGATTGGGTTGTTCTTCGTTTAAAACAATACCGCCATGTCGACCTTCTTTCTTGTTTTCTGTAATAACAAACTTCCCTTTCTTTCCATTTAATTCTTTTATCTCCGACTCTATTACAAATGACTTTTCACCTACAGTAGAACTAGAAAAACGAAACACCCATTCTTTATCACCATTAAAAAACATAGGTATTTTTTGTGTACCATCCTCACCTGTAACAATAGCATAGACTTCTTTATTAAAAGGGTCTTTAATATTCTTCTTGATTTTATACACCAAGTCGTTTACTTCCCATTGAACTACACTGATGGTTTTTCCTGTTTGTGGAGCATCCAAAACCTTTATTTTACCATAACTTAATGGTGCCATAAAAAGGCATATTAACAATATTATTACATGTTGATTTTTCATTTTTTTACGGACTAACTATTATTACTATAAAACTAATTCATGCCATACAATATTCTGTATACAAAATACATTACAATATGTAGGATATTCTATCTTTTTCAAAGAATAAGCATATCTATTTCAATAGAATACTCTATTCAAGTTCTATACAGTTATTTTATCACCCTTGTATAATATTAAACACCCCCTATGCTAGTCACAAGGCATTCATCCTTAAATAAACCCTTTAGGTTTCTCCTGATACAACAGAAAAACTGATGCTAATAGATATTTCACATTCACACCATCTAGCTATTTCTTTATTCCTGAAAAAATAGCACTTATTTTATTCAGCTTTTATGTTATAATTATTTTATATTGGCTAAGTAGTACAACAGTTTAAACATTACATATGCATTTAACTTCAGTTCATGTAGATCCCATAGTTTCTGAGTTTGTCATATTATCGGCAATCATTATAGTAGCGGGTTTTGTTTTGAGGTTATTTAATCAACCATCAATTGTAACCTATATTATTGTGGGCGTAGTGGTTGGCCCCTTAGGCTTAGGATTAATCAACGACGAAATACTCATTACCAACTTAGGCTCCTTAGGTTTGGTTTTGCTACTGTTTTTTATTGGTATGGAAATACACCTGCCCGACCTAATTGCCAATTGGCGGATTTCTGTAATAGGAACTTTGATTCAGGTATGTATTAGTATAGTGTTTATTTGGTTACTAGGGTATTATTTTAATTGGAAGATTAACCAAGTAGTGATGTTTGGTTTTGTAACCAGCATTAGTAGTACCGCAGTAATAATTAAGCTATTGCAAGATAGAGATGAACTAAACACCAAAGCTGGGCAAAATGTATTAGGAATATTACTGGCCCAAGATGTACTGATAGTACCCATGTTAATAATATTAGGATACTTAGGAGGAGAAACTCCAAGCAGCTCTGAGGTTATTAAACAGATTATAGGCGGAATTATTATTGTGGGTATTATAGCCTATATCATTAAAAACAAAGAAATTAAACTTCCCTTTAGGGTGAAGATTTACAAAGACCACGAAACGCAGGTTTTTGTAGCCTTTACACTCTGTTTTGGTTTTTCCGTGCTCACGGCTTACCTTGAGTTATCAGCTGCACTGGGTGCCTTTGTGGCAGGAATCATCATTTCCTCTACCAGATCTACTAAATGGGTACACGATAGTCTATCCGCCTTTAAAGTGATGTTTGTGGCCTTGTTCTTTGTATCCGTAGGCATGCTGATAAACCTGAATTTTATTAAAGAAAACCTACTCACCATAGGAACCTTAGTTGTTTTCGTTTTCCTTATCAATAGTTTTATCAATTATATTGTGATGCGTATTTTTAAGGTGGACAAAAAAACCAGCCTGTATGCCGCCGCATTACTTTCGCAGGTTGGCGAATTCAGCTTTATACTGGGTTCCATAGGTTATAAAGCAGGTATTATAGAAGATTATGCTTACCAGATTATTATTAGCACCATCGCTTTAACTTTACTACTTAGTCCTAGCTGGATTAGTATGATAAGAAAAGCAATAAAGGTGGAATAACAATTACTGCTTACTCAATATTCTTTTCGCTATTGGCGTTGACAAATAAAATATCTCCCATTTCGTTGTAACCATCAAAAATAGAAGCTCCAGCATGTTTTATTTGCTCTTCTCTAAAACCTATAATAGTTAAACCAGCATTAACAGAATGCTCCAGTACCAATGTTTTAATCGAGGCTTTTTCTTTTAAGGGTAATATTTCAATATTAGATAATGTGATAGGTAATCTACCTTCCTGAACCAGTTCTTTTAGCTTCTGTTTGGTAGATGCAATCTCGTTTTCATCACACACACTAAATATTTTTACATAGCCTTTTTTCCAATCGGGATGTGCTTGAAGAATAAAGCCTAAAAGAATCATTAAGTTAGCATTGGTCACATCAATATGCCTAATCCAAATATGAATACCATTCTTAAAAAAAGTATTTTTATTGGCATCTGCAAAAACACAAACATCATAATTTCCTGCCTGGGTAAGACTAATATTATCTAGTACATCATTAATAGCCTCGGGCTCACTTCTACGGTATTCGAAGATAATCATATTGTTCTCCATACCACTAATACTAGGCGATTGAATAGCCTGAGCAATGGCGGTAGTATACGAAGGAGAAATCATGCTATCTACATACAAGCTGCTTTCTTCATCGTGATGCTCTTCAATCATATCACGAACTATTTTTTCAGCTTCTAACCTATTGGCTTTGGAATAATATCCCTTGATAAAATGAAAATACGTTCCAAACCCATGCTTGTACGAAATCCATTTCATCAAACTAAATATTTTTTGATGATTAAAAGAATTGGCTGAAATACAAATAGCTGAAGGACGCCATTGCTCCTCATCAGGATGTTTAGTTCGGTTCTTTTGAAGGTATAATTGCACGCGCCTGCTTAGCTGAAACAAGGCACCCACAAATATTTTCTGCAATCCACCTCTATCCTTATGTAAATAATTCAGATAAATATATATAACAGTGATTAAAGCATACGCCAATACGGTGTAAATTGCATTAATTTTAAACATCACCCATATGGAAAGAATGAATCCCACCAAAGAGATTAACCAATGTGATTTAAACTGAGGACGATACGATGGAGAAGCTCCAAAATGATTCAAGAAAGATATCAAACATAAAGAGCCATAGGTAATCATAAAAAACATGGAGATGATTTGCGCCACAAAATTCACCTCACCCAGTAACACAAAAAACATAGCAATGATCAGAGTAATAAAAGTAGCATTATAGGGCTCTTTATTATCTCCTTTTCCTTTTGCTAACCAAAGGTTTACTTTTCTACCTGGCAGACTTTTATCAATAGCCAATGCTTGCAGGGTTCTGGGAGCAACCAAAACAGACCCAATGGCCGAAGAAACTGTAGAAGCACCTAATCCTAGCGGAATAATAATACTACCCCAAATAGCAATATTAGCCATAGATAATTGACTAGCAGTCATTTCTTCTGGAGAGGATGAAATGGAGAATTTATATACGATAAACACATAAATAATCATTCCTGCTAGCGTTCCCCATAAGGTACCACGTGGAATTGACTTTTTAGCATCCCTTAAATCGCCACTTAAACCAACACCCGCAGTCATACCCGTAAAGGCAGGGAAACAAATAGCAAACCAAACAAAGAACTGACCTCTATTGGAAAATATGAAATTACGACTGTAATCCACCTCTTCTATACTGCTAGGCTGCCCTGCAAAAAACATAGCCAGCGAAACAAATAAAATAGCCACTACAATATATAAGGTCTTTACTCCCATAGCAGACCCCTTCTTTAAAATAATGACAGCTAAAAGCAACAGGGTTGGTACACTAATGGCTTGACGAGGAAGTACAACATCGAACGATTGTAACAACCAATTAAACAGCGGTTCAAAGGCTTCGGTAAAAGCTATTACATAAAATGCTACACTAATGGTTTGAGAAAAATATAAAGCCAATCCAATGGTTGCCCCAATATTTAATCCAAACGAACGGGAAATAATAAAATACTCTCCACCTCCCTCTACACGCTTGTTAGTAGCTATTTCGGAAATAGCCATAGCTGTAGGAATGGTTATTAGGTGCCCCAAAACAATGATACCTATAGCACCCCAAAACCCCAAGGTACCAACTGCCATTCCAAACCTTAAAAAAAGGATGGCTCCAAGAATTGTAGATATGGCGGTAAAAAAAACGGGGGCTGTCCCAAAGCCTGCTTTATTATTATTTGTTCCCATAAGTATCTTAATAAGGATATGTTTGCTTTAAAACAAATGTAAATAATTAAAAAGTAATTATTGTAACGAAAACCAGCTCTTAACAATGTATAACAAAAAAGGCCAACCCGTAATAGGCTGACCATTTTGTATCTGAATATGATATCCCTATTCGTATTTACACAAGTAGCTCACTGGTTCTGATACTTTTACCTTAAAAGAAACACCTTTTTCTACTTTAAAGGTTTCTCCTTGTGAATATAGCTTCCATTCCGTTGTTTCAGGAAGTAAAACCTCCATTTCTCCATGCGTAATAGTCATATATTCAACTGTTGCAGTCCCAAACTCAAACTCACCCGGAGCAATAACACCAGCTGTTGCTTTTCCTTTACTATTATCTACCGCGATAGACTTTACTTGCCCATCAAAATACTCGTTTACTTGTAACATGTTAATTTTTATTAGTGTAATATATTGGTGCTGCAAATATATTACAGTTCTTAGTTTTTAGATACTAGTCATTAGGTTTATTTACAAGATGTGCGTTATTAAACTCAATAGATTTCTGATTCTAATAATAATCCTAAAAGCAGAATTACAACTCATTGAACCTCGTTAATTGGAACTTACGAACAAATTTATATATTTGTATCGATAATGAAAACAAGAAAAACATACACAAGAGTCATTCTGGAGGTCGTTAAAAAACATAACTGACTTTCGGTATTGTCGTGTATAAAATATATTCACCCTATCGAATTTTCGGTAGGGTTTTTTTATGGATTTTAAATTACAAAATAACATTCTTCAACTAGTCGTGGTGGTCGGTAATCGAACTCCATAGGCACCGTATATCTTATTTTTTAACCTTAAGCCCTGTGGAATCTTCTTTTCACAGGGCTTTTTTTATTTACACAAACTTTCACCATGATGAATCAGACAGAAAACATGATCCAAGCCGCCTTTAGTCAACGCATTAATCAAGTACCTAGGTCCTTTATACGCGACATATTAAGCGTTACGAACAAACCTGAAATTATTTCGTTTGCAGGTGGACTGCCCAATAAAGACTTTTTTCCTATTGAGGAGATTAAAGCATGCACGCAGAAAGTACTTGAACAAGAAGGACACCAAGCCTTGCAGTATAGCACCACCGAGGGACTGCCTGCTTTGCGAGAGCAAATCTGTGCCAACTACAAAAAGCAAGGATTAAAGGTATCTCCTAATCAAGTATTAATTACAACAGGTTCGCAACAAGCTTTAGATTTGATAGGAAAGGTATTTATCGATAAAGGAGATCGGGTATTAATAGAAGAACCAGCCTATTTGGGTGCCATTCAAGCTATGTCGATGTATGAGCCAGAATTTTACCCAGTTCCTTTAACTAACCAAGGCTTAAACCCTTTTTTACTAGAAGAAACACTAATTCAGAAAAACATTAAACTGGCATATTTAGTACCTAACTTCCAGAATCCATCTGGCATTAGCTATACGGAACAAAGAAGAGCTGAAGTGGCCGAACTTATTACCAAACACAATGTCTTAATTATAGAAGATGATCCATATGGCTCTATCCGTTTTGGCGAAAAAGCACATCATAGCTTATATTATTACGCACCGGAGCACACCTTTATGTTAGGTACTTTTTCTAAAACGGTGGCTCCAGGTTTCAGAATTGGCTGGATAGTAGCACCTAATCAACATTACTATGAAAAGCTTGTTACTGCCAAACAAGCAGCCGACTTACATTCCGATATCTTTTCGCAGCGTATCATCAGTTCTTTTTTATCTGAATACGAACTTGAAAATCATATCAAGAAAATTATCAAAGCCTATAAAAGTCAATCAGAAGTGATGATACAAGCCATGGAAGAACATTTTCCTTCTGAGGCTAGCTTCACCAAACCTCAAGGAGGCATGTTTTGCTGGGTAAACATGCCCTCTCATTTCTCGGCCATGAAACTATTCCATGAAGCCATCAAACAAAACGTTGCTTTTGTACCTGGCGTGCCTTTTTATATTGGCAAACAAGATTCCAATACTTTTCGCTTAAACTTTTCGTGTTCAACTCCCGAAGAGATTCAAGAAGGAATAAGGAGGCTTTCTGAAGCCATAAAAAACAATTTTACATAAAACTTGTAAGCTAAGGACTCACCATTATATTTTTCAAAGGTGAGTCCATATTTAAATGTAGACTCAGTTAAAAACTCTAACTAAACTATTCTATCCATTTAATAATTCTTTGATATAACCCCATGTTAGGAACCCCATAATCCAATAGTTTTTGCATGGCAGGTCTTAATTCTTGTTTAAATTTTTCTTCTGGAATTAACAATACAAACTTCTCTAGTACATGATTAAACTCTTCTTTTAGAGCATTTGACTGTTCTATCAAACTCCTAAAACCAGTATCATTTAACCTGCTACGTTCATAGTATTTTTTAATATCCAGATTTACTTCATCCACCTTAAATATAGCCTTAACCGTTTCGTTTACTTTCACATAACTATCATCAAACTGTATAATATCCTCCTTTTTTAGTGCGGAAGGCTGATTCATTAGAAATGCATTATCCAGTTCTATTAAACGTTTAGTTAAGGTTGATTTATAGTATGACGAGATTAAATTAAAAATGAAAAAATACACTAAAAAAGTGCTGACTGCCACACTAGATATAAACAACAACAGGTTTTTTAGTTTACTCATTTTTTCTTCCGTATGGGCTATTCTGTAGTTTTCGTAAAATGGAATTTCGTCTAACTGAAAATTTTTAGCTAACTGAGCTTCTGGAATGGATGATTTGTGTTCATCTAATATTTTTAACACCTCCAGGGCTGTTGAATTATCAACATCTTTAGAAGCTATTAAGGTGGCATAGGATCCATAAGTACTTATGTTTTTTCCTTGGTCTTCATACAACCCATTAAAATCGCATTGCACTATATCCAGGTTCGAACTTTTAATAACATCATTTATAAATATAGGTGATATACTCATTAGTTTAATATTCGGATCCTTAAGAGCCCTAGTTATGCTATTTAGGGGAGCTCCTGCAGTGAAAAAATCAAGATGTATTTTTCCATCCTTTAATAATTCAAGCCTTTCTTCGAAGTTACGCGTATCTTTTTCTGCCTCATAAAAATCTAACGTGATGTCTATTTCTTGACCTCCTTTCTTTATATTTTTAATATATTTAAGCATATGCTCTGCAACGAAATAAGCGCTACTTCCCACTGGAGGCCTATGTATTTTTGCCTTATTCAAAAACTTAAGTAACATAGTATTTGAATCATAACTACCTATAGTTATTACCTTCTTCTTATCAGCCTCATTTTTTAACAATGAACAATTATATAAAATATGAACTCTTTCAAGATAGAGTGGACTAATTACGTTCACAAAATCATAATTTTCTATTATATTTTTTGCATCATCTATTTGTACTATGCCAATGGACTTAGTTTTACGTAATACAGAACGAAGATTATCGGGACTGCCTTCGGTTGTTACATTGCTTACCCTAACATTGTACCTTCTTAGTTTAGATTTATTTTGGAGTAATTGTCCAATTTTTATGTAAAATCCTCCATTTGTTCCTGAGTAAAAATTTAAGCGTTCGGAAGATTGCCAGTTTATTGTAAAAACATTTTTACCATTAGGTATATAGTTGATTAAATATGTATAACCAACAATTCCAGAAAAAAGCGCCAAAATAAACAGAATATATTTTAAACTAAACATTTTTTTCAAACGAGGCACGTTAAAACTTTCAATCAAATTCATAAGGTTATTATTAAGTTCATATTAAAAGACCCTAATATCCTATATTCTCACTCCAATGTCAATACTAAATTTTTAATTTGTAAAATATAACTCCCTAAAAAGCTAGATCTATCATTCTAAATATATGATTTTTTGACATATATTTTTTATATCCTACTTTACCTATTAAGGTTTTTATAAAGAGACTTTCAGTATATCATACTCAACACCCTATTAACTATATCTACCTATCAATGCTCCACTTTATATTTACGGTTTGAACAACAGAAATAGCCTGTGGATTAAACTTCAAATCGCCATTGTTATAATACGAGTCTTTGATGGGTGGAGTATCACATTCCATTTCTTCCATTAAATCAAATGAATGTGGAAATATATAGTTTTTACTATAATTAATTTGATGAATCTGCACCAGATCAATATCTGCGGCTTCAGCTATTACAATCGCTTTTTGCTTTGCATCTTTAATAGCTCCTTTAATAGCCAAATCTCGTAATTTTTCCTTTTGAGTCTCAGATAATATAAATCTAAAATTATAATTTACTTCAACAGAATAGTTTTGAAAACTCTTTAGTAATTGGTTGGCAAATTCGGGTGTATACTCTTCCTCAATTACCATGGATAAATTTGCACTATATCCATTCTTTTTCCGCTTATTATTTTCCCAATTATAATCTTCAGAAACATTAAAAGAGTTTGTTTTAACCGCTTTCTCTGAAATACCATTTGCGATAAAAACTGCCTTTAGTTTTTTTCGTGTTTCAACCGCCTTCTCAAAACAGATATTGTACTTCATATCCTTTTCAGTGATATGCAGGTTCACTTGAATATCTTCAGGCACTTCTTTAGTTTTAAATTCTCCTTCGACTGAAACCAAACGAATATCCTCTTTCTTTTGCGACAATATGATGGTTGGCAGAATTAGTAAAATAATCAATATATTTTTCATCTCTATATAATTTAAATAAAACAATAGTCATTAAACAAACCTTCTTCTCTGTTCTGTCTATCCTACTCTAACTTAAAATTTATGGGCACAGTATAACTCATAGGCACACTTCTACCTCTTTGCTTGCCTGGTTTCCATTTGGGCATTGATTTTACTATCCTGATAGCTTCTGCGTCAACTGAAGGACAAATACCTCTAACTACTTTCACATCCTTTATACTTCCATCTACATCCACCGTAAATGTTACATAAACCCTTCCTTGAATACCACTTTCTGCTGCAATTGGTGGATATTTTAAATTAGATGCTATAAATTGCTTTAAGGCTTCCACACCTCCTGGAAATTCTGCATTAGTCTCAATTAGGAAAAATGGAATCGTTTCAGCTTCTTTCTCATCCTCCTCTAAGTTAAATTCGATAATTACATCTTCTTCAGATTCACAATCAAACTCCAACTCTTCACAAAGTTCTATATCATCTTCTACAATACTCAATTTTCGAGTTATAGGATATGGGTTAACACCTTTAGGAGATGTTACAGGTTGTCTAATGGTTCCGATCGTTCCGCTTACATTAGAAACATGATTATCAATAGCCAAGAAAGATGTATATTCTGTAAGCAGATTATACTTTTTACTTAAAGCAACAATTTCTTCTTTTTCGGTCTTTTGATAACTCAAGTTATTATAATCGGAAAGTAATCGTATTTTCTCTCTGGCCCATAAATATTTTAAGGCTTTACCATGTTGTTTGCTTTTTGCATTTATATTTATAGTTTGTAAATATTCCTTTTGTCCATTAATGCCTTTAATAGTCAACTTACCATTTGCCTCACCTTTATATTTGCCCGCAATTACCAATGGTCGGTTAGCAAATAAATCAGGGATTTGAGTAGGTAAAACATCATAAACCTCAAATCCTTCAAATTTGTATTGAATATTAGTTAATACAGGATTAGAAACATATTTAACAAAGCGATTAGCTACTTGATTTGCTACGGCTATATTCTCTGCTACAAAGGCTTCTCCATACCCAACATGAGCCATACCTTCAATAATGTGTCTATTTACACTTGACCCAATTCCAAACGAAAAGAAATTGGCTATCCCCAAATTACTACGGATATAATCAAAAGTTTGCGCTTCTACAGTAACATAACCATCCGTAAGAATAATAAAAGAGCGTGCATAATTAGGATTGTTATTGAGTTTCATTGCATTTTTTAATGCTGATAACAACTCTGTTCCTCCACTACCATCAATATTATTCATATACTCAATAGCACTTTGAATATTGTGCGAATTAGCAGGCAAAGATTCTGATGAATAAAGCTCTGATCCTCCAGCAAAAAACACAATATTAAACAAATCGCTTGGCTCTAGCTGTTCCAAAACTTTACGCATTATATTCTTAGATATATCCAACGGAAAACCAGACATAGAACCGGAAACATCTACAATAAAAACATACTCCCGAGCAGGAATTAAATCTGTTTTTACTTGCTCAGGAGCTTGCATCATAGCTAAAAAATAGTTTTCACCAGACGGATCTTGATAAGTAAGTACTCCCGATTCTATGTAATTACCTGCTAGTCCATATCTTAAAATAAAATCTCTATTTCCACCGTAAGAATCAATCAACTTAAGTTGAGCTTTGCTTTTATCGGAATACTGAATATTATTTTTGTGAGTAACACATTGCATATGTTGAATTGGCATTCCTGTATTTAAAGAAACTTCAATATCAATAGTTGGTGCTTGTGAAGTTCCTTCCTTGAGATATGGATTAACTACCCACTCCTCCTCAGATGATCCAGAAGAATATCTTGGACCAACGACTGTTGGGTAAACAAACTCATAGACTTTTTCTGTTGGAACTAACAATTCGGTGTAATACAAATCAACTTCCACCCTAGCACCTGGCGTTATATTGGCCACATTCATTTTAAAAACATTGGGTCTTTCTTCTTCCAGTAAGGAAGCCGTTTTACCTTTCTTTTTAGCGGAATTGTATTTTTTTCGAGCCAAACCTTTCTCCTCAATAACAGCTCGTATTACTCTGTCATCCACTTTCATTACCATATCGTAAACTGCGGCTTTTGTAGAAGCAGGAAAAACGTAAATAGCCTCGATGGTCTGTTCACCTGTATTTGCATATACTTGTTTTACATGAACGTCAGCTATAACACCAGAAATATCCACACTTACATTGGTAGATTTTAAAGGAAATTGTTCCTTATCGCCATTTTCAGAAACAACGATAAAATAAGGGGACTTGTTTTTATCCTGATTGTTTCTTTGTGCCAGTAAGCAAGTACAAACAGAAACAACAATTAGTGAGAATAAGGTACGTAACCTCAGATTAGTTTTATGTGTTTTCATCAGTAAAGTATTTAAACGGTTTCAACTGATGAAATAAAACCAAGTCTTGTGCCAACACTCAAAACTTAAAATTGCACTAGCAACTTAGCCAAACACATCATCTTAGTTTTAAGCTATATAACTAGATTGAATTTTCTTTACGAATGATAAAATACTGTTTCATACTTTTAAAGAACAAGCGCCCAAATGGGCGATATCGCATATCAAGAAGAAGTATATATACTAATTAAAAGAAGGTTTGATTATATGATCAAAAACTATTTGAACCGATGTTCCTCTACCTAATTCAGAATCAATACGAAGTTTCCAATCATGTTTTCTAGAAATTAGTTTAACCAAACTAACGCCAATTCCTAGTCCATTACTTTTGTGAAGAAGCAACTTATGGTTAATATCAAAATCATAGTAGGATCTCATTTCATGATTAGACATACCAACTCCAAAGTCTACTACTTCAATTAATAATGCATGATGAAATTTCATTTTTATAATCACCTCAGAACTTGAATATTTTAAGGCGTTCTTGATCAACTCAATAATAGCAATTTTAAATATTTCAATATCCAATTCAATGGTTGTTGAATTATGCTTACAATCATCATCTAACTTAAGCTCAATAGACCTATATTTAAATAAACTTTCTAATTGATTTGCAACTCCTTGTAAACAAGAGTAGACTTGCTCCAAAGAGTAACTCTTCTTCTTTAGAATGACAGAATTAGACTCAAAATCAGCCAACAACAAAAGGTTATCCAGCTTATTGGTAAGCTCGTTTGAATTTTCCCATATCGCTGAACTCAACTCTTGTGTATCTGGGTTGGAGTTTAGCATGCGTAAACCAGCATCCATCAGTCCAACAATTCCGTTTAAAGGAGTTCGTATTTCGTGACTTAAATTATTTATAATAGATGTAGTAAATTTTTCTTTAACTGTACCACCCGTTATATTATAATTATATAAATCTAAAATTTCTTTCATCCGTCTTGAAAACAAAGGCACAGTTTGCTCAAGCTCCGAAAATTTTATCTTATCTAATCCTCTTGGAAAAATAAAAACGCTACCTATTAAAACATTTTCATGATTTAAACCTATGGTATAAATATTATCTAGCCTAAATATATTTTCAATGGTTTTACAAACCCATTGTGGAAAAACACCTTCACTAAATTCAAAAAGACTCCCTTTAAAACTTTCTAAATGATTGGTGTGATAGAAATTTTCACGTCCATGTTTAGTATTCTTAAAACGTTTACCAATTGGATTTAAGCCAAACGTTTTAATAGATTTTACTAATAATGATTGAGACAGGCCAATAATATCATAAACAAAAGCTTCGTCTCTTTTTTCGTCTAATTGAATGAGAATACAAATAGAACTTTCAAGTATTGATTGTAGATATTCTGATAACAAATCATAAACCTCGTTGATGCTATGGGCCTGCTGCATTTTTATGTCTAGGTTCATCGAATACTTTTTTGCAAAATACTAATATTTTATAGTTGTACAATTATTTTTATGTTAATATTCGTAATGCATTCTATGCAACGACTTACTTTCTATATAATTAACAAATATTATTCATTATTAATTGAGTACTTTAATTACTTAATTATAATTCAATTATTCATAGATGATAATAATTAATACGTGTTGCTATCAAAATAGTTACTAAAGAAGCTAAATACGGTATAAGTTAATTACCACACATACATAGAACATCTATATATACTATTATATATCTAACACTTAAAACGTATAATTTAATAAATTATTTTACCTAATATTCTAACCTACACTCCTCAGCATCACAAATATATATATTAACATAACATATCTAATACGTATGCTTTTTACAGTAAAAATAACACGAATGTACATGATCAAAATTTATCGCAAGAAACTGTTGCTTTTTAAAAATACATTTAATATTTTTGACTGAACGTTTAGTCATTTTAAAATTATGTCACCGAGAAACGATAGTCAGAACGAGAAAATTAGGCAAGAGCGTAAATTACAAATAATGAATGTAGCACTTGAGGTAATTGCAGAAAAAGGTTTTTCAAATGCCTCTATTGCTACCATTGCCAAAACAGCAGGAATTTCAAAAGGGCTTATGTATAATTACTTTGCCAGCAAAGAAGAGCTGATATCAAGCATTATGCTACATGGCTTTAATCAGTTGACAACGGACTTTGACCCAGATAAAAATGGACAGCTGAACGAAAGTGAACTTCATTTATTTATTGATAGCTCCTTTAACCAATTAGAAAGTAACATTCCGTTTTGGCGAATGTATTTTATGGTACTACTACAACCCGAAGTTTTTAATATCATTGGTGAAGAATTTGAAAAAACAGTAGAACCTTTTATGGCCACTGCCATGACCTATTTTACCAATAACGGTTATGAAGACCCTGTGGCAGAGGTTCGCTTTTTTGCAGCCATGATGGATGGTGTAGGACTGCACTTTATTCTTGACCCTGAAAACTTCCCCTTAGAAGCTGTTAAAAAGAAGATACATCGCATATTTATTAATAAATAATATCAACATAAATTACCACAGCTATGCTTACAAGAAAAACAATATTGAATTTAGTTTTTGTATCTATGTTAAGCTTAATAACACTAAACATTGGTGCACAAACTGCTGCTGAAATAGTACAAAAAGCCAACGACAAAAGATTGGGAGAAAAATCAAGTATCTCAGAAATGTCGATGATTATTAAGCGGCCTACATACGAACGCAGCCTATCTTTTAAAAGCTGGACCAAAGGTACCAAGTATTCCATCACATTGGTAACCGGCCCAGCACGCGAAAAAGGGCAGGCATTCTTAAAACGCGATAGAGAAATGTGGAATTGGAATCCTAAAATTTCGCGTATGATAAAATTGCCACCTTCCATGATGTCGCAAGGTTGGATGGGCTCGGACTACACCAACGATGATGCCATGAACCAGGCTTCCATTGTAAAAGATTATACCCACAAAATGCTTGGGGAAGAAACTGTTGAAAATTTAGAATGTTACAAAATAGAGTCTATTCCTTTTGAAGAGGCTTCCGTAGCATGGGGCAAAGTTATTTTATGGATTTCGAAAGAAGAAAGTCTTTTGCTAAAACAAGAATATTACGATGAAGACGATTTTCTGATTAAAACAGAATTAGGGCATAATATAAAAACCTTAAGCGGAAGAGTATTGCCTACTCAGTTTGAAATTATACCTGCTGACAAACCAGACCAAAGAACCATTGTAAATATCGAAAGTATAGAATTCAACCCTGATATTGAGGATAATTTCTTCTCTCAACAAAACATTAAAAAAATCCGATAAAAACCTGAATACAATAATATTATGGCAGCTACAGAGCTTAAGTTAGCATGGCGAAATATATGGCGCAATAGGCGTAGAACGTTTATTACCGTTGCATCCATCTTTTTTGGCGTAATACTATGTACATTAATGAGTTCGATGCAAAATGGCACCTACTCTAAAATGATAGATAATGTGGTGAGTTTTTACTCTGGTTATGTGCAAATTCACCATCCTAATTATTGGGAAAGTAAATCCATTGACGACCTAATTATCCCCGATGATTCGTTGATAAATAAGGTAAAAGAAAGCGAGCATATTGAATTGATAGTTCCTAGAATTGAGTCCTTTGCCTTAATGTCGTACGGAGAGAATACGAAAGGAGGAATGCTCATTGGCATAAAGCCTGAGGAAGAAAACGAACTGACCGGACTAAAAAAATGGGTTAGTAAAGGAAGGTATTTAAACACCAAGGATGACGGCATACTAATAGCCGTAAACCTGGCGCGCAACTTAAATGTTGAGGTAGGCGATACGGTGGCGCTCATTAGTCAAGGCCACCACGGCTATAGTGCTAGTGGACTTTTCCCCGTTGCAGGAATTTTAGAATTCCCATTTCCTGCGTTAAACAATTTTGGCACTTATATCACGCTAGAGCAAGCTCAGCTCTTTTTCTCTGCTCCAGATATGGCAACCAGTCTAGTTTTAACCGTGGATGATTATGACAAAGTTTATCCCGCCAAGGATAATTTAGTAGATAAATTAGGTGAAAAATATTCTATTATGACCTGGGACGAAATGGACCCTGTTACCAAACAAATGATAGAAGGCGACAAAGGCCAAGGCATTATTATGAAAGGGATATTGTACATACTCATTGGCTTTGGTGTGTTTTCTACTGTTATTATGATGATAGCAGAACGAAGAAAAGAATTGGGCGTTATGGTGGCTATTGGCATGAATAAGCTCAAACTTGCCCGAGTACTATTTTATGAAACTGTTCTGATTGGCATTACAGGTATTGTTACTGGATTTTTAGTCAGCCTACCCTTGGTCATTTGGCTAGTTCATAAACCTATTCCACTAGGAGGCGAGGTAGCATCTGTTTACGAAGAATTTGGTATGGAACCTGCCATTTATTTTGGTGCTGACTCCATGGTTTTTGGTGGACAAATTTTAGTGGTCATTGGAATTACCATACTGGTCTCCATCTACCCTATCACTAAAATAATGCGCCTAAAAGTTACAAAATCACTTAGGTCTTAAAATCAACATTGGATACTTTAAAAATATAAAAATGATACTATCTGTTTCGTGGCGAAATGTTTGGAGAAGTAAAACCAGAAGTTTGGTGATACTTTTTGCCATAGCCCTAGGTATATTTACAGGTGTTTTCAACTATTCCTTTTATAACGGAATGGCCTTGCAAAGAATTGATTCTGCCATTTCAACCGAAGCTTCTCACATTCAGCTTCACCGTAAAGGATACCTTGAAAACCCTGAAGAAAAAGCATTTATTAAAGATGCAGAACAAATAGCATTGGCCATTGAATCGGAAGATTCGGTAAAAGCCACTTGCTATCGATTTATAGTGCAAGGAATGATTCAATCGCCCACCACTTCAACAGGTGTAAAAGTACTGGGTGTTAATCCTGAAAAGGAACAAAATATAACTAACCTGCACGACAAGATAATTGACGGAGCTTATTTCGAGGGTATTTCACGTAACCCCGTGGTCATTGGAAAAAAGCTGGCTGAAAAACTGAAATTAAAAGTTCGTTCAAAGCTGGTTATTTCTTTTGCCGATGCTTCGGGATATATTTCAGGCGCTTCGTTTCGTATTGCAGGCATTTACGAAACATCTAATAATGTATACGACAACTCCACTGTTTTTGTACGAACCGAGGACTTAAATCAGTTATATGGAGCAGATATAAAAGCAGGACATGAGGTAGCCGTTCTATTAAGTCACTCCGATTATGTGCCAATTAAGCAGCATGAACTTAAAGCCCAATACGTAGATTTAGATGTGAAAGAATGGCGAGAACTTCTTCCCCAGGTTTCAATGCTTGAATCAAGCTTAGACATCTCTATGTACATATTTATGATTATTATTTTATTGGCGCTCATATTCGGCATTATTAACACCATGCTTATGGCTGTATTAGAACGCACAAAAGAGTTAGGAATGTTGATGTCCATTGGCATGAATAAAGCCAAGGTATTTAAAATGATTATGGTAGAAACCGTTTTTTTATCGCTCATAGGCGGATTAGTAGGTATTGCTATGGGTATTGCTGTTACCCTTATTTTTGCTAATTCTGGCATTGATATCTCCAGCGTATCCGAAGGTTTTGGAGCCATGGGTTACGATTCTATCATTTACCCTGTATTATTAGTTAAAAACGTAGTTGACGTGGTAGTCATGGTATTTATTACAGGAATTTTGGCTGCTATTTATCCTGCTATAAAAGCACTTAAACTAAACCCTGCCGAAGCTTTACGCATGAATATGTAAAAGAGCATAGAACAAAGCGATACGTGCGAAAAGCTGAGAGCCTAAATACAAGGACTTAAAAGTATAATCAATAAAAAGTATTGACATGAATGTAATTGAAACAAATAATTTAACAAAAACATATAACGATTCTGAGGTAGAGGTACATGCGGTTCAAGGAATTGATTTAAAAATAGAAGAAGGAGAGTTTACCGCTATTGTAGGACCTTCGGGCTGTGGAAAAACTACTTTTTTAAACATGGTTGGTGGACTAGACCAACCGACATCTGGAACTGTAAGAGTGGGCGACACTTACGTCAACGAATTAAAATCATCCGAATTAATCGATTTTAGATTACACAACATTGGCTTTGTTTTTCAGGCCTATAATTTAATTCCTGTGCTCACTGCACGAGAAAATGTAGAGTTTATTATGCAGTTGCAAGGCAAGGATAAAAAGGAACGCGAACAACGAGCCAGTAATTTATTAACCGAAGTCGGTTTGGGCGATCGCATTAACAGCCGTCCATCACGTTTATCCGGAGGACAGCAACAAAGAGTTGCTGTAGCCAGAGCTCTAGCGTCAAAACCTAAGTTTGTTTTAGCCGATGAGCCAACAGCTAATCTAGACTCAAAATCGACAGAAACGTTATTGGATATGATGGAAAAACTCAATAAGGAAGAAAACATCACTTTTATCTTTAGTACACACGATATGCGCGTGGTAAATAAAGCACGTAGAGTAATTAAACTTGAGGATGGTAAAATTATTAGTGATGAACGTAAATCATAAATCATCAATAAGCTTCATAAAAATGAAGTATGCTGTAGTCTTAGCTACTATAATGCTTGTTATGCCGTTGCTAACATCTGCGCAAAGCAACGATAAATTCGAGTTAAACGGATATATCACCAACATGCAATATGTTTCCATATCCGAAATGCCCGATATTATTCCCGAGGAATTTAAAGACTTGTTAGAAGATGACAATAACTTATATAATACCAATATCAATTTCCAAAACAGGTTAAATATGTATTGGTATGCCAACGACAAATGGACTTTTTCTGCGCAGATGCGAAATAGGCTAATCATTGGCGACCAAATCCGATTAGATTTTAATCAGCAAATTGAAAAAAGCTATGAGAACAATGGTAACTACTTTAATCCTGCATGGAATGTGGCAGTGGGAAATAGTTATATCTTAAACCTAGCTTTCGATAGGCTTTACGCCGATTATTCCAGTGGTAACTTGGATGTTACAGTGGGTAAACAACGTATTAACTGGGGAAAGACTTTTGCCTTTAATCCTAATGATATGTTTAACACCTATTCGTATTTTGATTTTGATTACGAAGAAAGACCTGGTACAGATGCCGTGCGCATGATGTATTATACTGGAGCTTCAACATCAGTGGAGTTTGCAGCCAATATAGATAGCGCCGCTCAGGTAACAGCAGCTTTAAAATGGAATATAAATGTAAATAATTACGATGTGCAACTCATTGGAGGTATGTTGCAAGAAAGTGACCTTGCCTTAGGTATTGGATGGTCGGGTTATGTGAAAAATGCTAGTTGGCGCGGTGAATTATCTTGGTATCAACCTTTTGAAAACTTTGCAGACACCACTGGAGTAGTCATGCTTTCAACTGGTTTAGATTTTAATATTGGTAGCAAATGGAATCTTCAAACCGAAATGATGTTCGCTCATTTATCCGAAGATAAAAAAGTGAGCATGTTAAATGCATATTCTTCCCCTAGTTCAGTAAAAGACCTAGCCATTTCTCCATTTCAAATATTAGGAAGTGGTATGTTCCAAGCCAGTCCATTATCTACTTTCTCTTTGGCTTGCATCTGGTATCCGCATCAAGACATTAAGGGTATTTTCGTAAGTCCCTCGTGGTCGTATAGTATTTCTGATAATTTTAATGCTTCGTTCTATTGGCAATTATTCAATGGTAAGTTCCCTAATGAAATTACACAGGAGGTAAAACAACAAACGGTTAATTCAGGTTTTGTAAGATTTAAATATAGTTTTTAATTCTACTCATGTTCGATACTAAAAAAGGCCGATTCTCTTTCGAAAATCGGCCTTTCATATTTTTGGTGGGCACAATTATTATAATCCTATCAACTTAAACCCTAAAGTAAAAGTTAATACATCCGTTCTTCCATCAATATCTACCTTAGCAATATTCTTTACTCCCCACTCATAGCGAACGTCAGCAGTTAATCTCCAAAACTCAACACCTCCTCCAGCTTGCACTGTCCAATTGGTATTCTCTAAATTATCAAAATCTGACTTAGTAATAAATGATGCTACTGGTCCCCCAATACCATAAATTTTCGCTACTTTAAGATCTAGTACATCTAAACGAGCTAATAAAGGAATATCCCATGTTTGCAAATTACCATCAGTAGATATACCTTCCTCAGTTATTTCTGTATTCTTTTTGGCATAATAAAGCTCAGGTTGTACATAAAACTTCTCTGTTAATCTAATTTTAGCAAAACCTCCAAATAAAAATCCACCTTTAGCTTCATTCTTAATATCGGAACCAGAAGGAATGCTCGATAAGTTTATTTTAGTACTGTTGAATCCAGTTTTCAATCCAATGGCTACTCTATCCTGAGCACTAGATGCAAATGTTACCCCAACAAATGCCAAAACAAATAATAACTTTTTCATAATAATAGGTTTTTAATAATCTTCTTTATTCAATATGTTCTGTTAATAATGACAATCTATATTAAATATACACTTATAAATTATTTTCCCAGAAACATCTTTCATCAAACTTTATTACCTGTTAATTCTTTTTTGAAGAATTGTTGTCTCTCTTCTGATTGTCCTTTTTAACAGGCACTCGTCTTTTGCTATTTCGGTTAGAAGAGTTATTACGTTTGAAATTCTTTTTTGCAGGCTTCTTCTCTTCTACTGGAGCTTCCCCTGGCTCAAACTCTTCTATTATATTTAACGGAATTGTTTGTTTTAATAAACGTTCTATTCCTTTTAAATAATCCATTTCATCATGGCTAACCAGTGAAATAGCTTCTCCGTTGGCTCCTGCCCTGCCCGTACGACCAATACGGTGCACATAATCCTCGGGAACATTAGGAAGCTCAAAATTAACAACGTGTGGCAACAAAGGAATATCTAAACCACGCGCTGCTACATCAGTAGCCACAAGCGCTTTTACTTTTCCTTTTTTAAATGAATCCAAGGCTTTTACTCGTGCATTCTGGCTTTTATCACCATGTATTTCTACCGCATCAATGCCTCGCTTATTCAACTTTTTACTCAGTCTACTGGCACCACTTTTAGTACGTGTAAAAATAAGTACTTGCTTCCAGTCTCCTTCTGTAGCTAACTTTACCAACAAAGCTGTTTTATCCGTTTTGGCCACATGGTAAGCTTTTTGAATAATCTTTTCAACTGTTGTATTTTCCGGTGCTGCTTCTACCGTTACTGGATTTCTTAAAAACTTCCCAGCTAGCTTTTTAATTTCCTTCGAAAAGGTAGCCGAAAACAACAAGTTCTGACGACGAGAAGGCATTAACTGAAGTATTTTATTTACATCGCGAGCAAACCCCATATCCAACATACGGTCAGCCTCATCTAACACAAATATTTCAATTTTTGCTAACGAGATAATTTTCTGATTATGTAAGTCTAACAAACGGCCTGGTGTAGCTACCAATACATCTACGCCAAAGCGTAATTTACTAATTTGAGGTTTGATGTTTACCCCACCAAAAACCACCGTCGACTTAAGGTTTATAAATTCACTGTACTCCCGTACGTTTTCATAAACTTGTGCGGCTAGCTCACGTGTAGGTGTTAAAACCAAGGCTCTGATTGGCCTTTTACGCATGGGCGGACTTTGTGATAATATTTGTAACATAGGCAAGGTAAAACCAGCCGTTTTACCCGTTCCTGTTTGTGCTGATGCCAACACATCTTTCCCTTCTAAAACACTCGGAATAGCCTTTGCCTGAATGACAGACGGTTCCGTATATTTTTTCTTTGCCACTGCTTTTAATAAAGCAGGCATTAATCCTAATGATTTAAATGTCATATGTATAATTTTGTATCTGCTAGATTGACTAGCTATATTTTTTGTCTTTAATAAGAAGGCGACAAAAACAAGGCTTTCGATTAATTGAAACGTGAGAGATTACTGTAGTAACAAGTAGTTTCAATAAATGATAATAACGCAGTATTTGGTAATTTCTATAAAGACCATTTTAAGATATTACTTGAATAAATCGAAGTATCTATTCTAAAAATGCGCACAAATATACGCTAACATTTCCATTAATGACTTATGAATGACAAAAACAATTGGAGATAGCAACTCAAAAGTCATATTATATCAGATATTTCATACTTAAAACACAGACTTCATAGTACCTATAACCACCTGCATAACAATACTGTCTTTGTTTCTTTGTTCTGTGGTAGGAAATTTAACGTAATTGCCTTTAGCAATTTCTTTTGCATTAATGCTTAATACAATGCTATCCAGTATATCATCATCTGCTACATCCTTTTTTAAGAATTGGCTCCTAACAGATTCAAATAGTTTTTTAATATGAGGAAAGTTTCTTTCTAGAAGTTGCAAACGTTCTTCTTTTCCCTCTTGCGTTTTCTTTTTATAATTGAGTGATTGTCCTTTGAGATATTTAAAACAAAGTTCGGGATGACCTTCAAACATATTTTGCTTCAATTCAGGATATTTTCTTAGAAGCTTATCCAACTCTTTTATTTTTGGAACTATATTCCAAGATTGAATAGAGAGTCCTTTACCAAGAATTTCTTTATTCACCCGGTTTGCTTTAGGATAATCGTGAGCGTATACTGCCTGATGACAGGGAACATTAAATACAGACGAACTAAATGGGCTACCTAGCTCCTTACGTAACGAAACGTCACAATCTCTTTGCTCCGTATTTTCATGAACCAAGCCCATTGGCATATCTATAGAAACCACTTTAGATGTTTGTAGTATCTTAATCGCACTTTCTAATGAAGTATAAAGCTGAACATAAAGTTTCAAGTCAACATCTAAAGTGCTTAACAACCAACCTCCTCTACATCCATCAATTCCTGTATACGCTGCCATTTTAACCACTAGATTTTACGGGCAATATAAAATCCATAAGAATAATATTCCTTGTATTTCTGATACAACTCTATTTCGTCCCTATTTTCGTTTACAACTTGCTCTGCGAGCTTATTATTAGGATGGCGCCCAAGAAAAGCCGCCATCTCTTTTTGCAAAGGCTGGTAATAGTTATCTAACCAACAATACGCTGGTAAAGTAAAGAAACCAACAGGGCTATAACCACTTCCCTCTAACACCTTTACTTTGTTAGAAATTGTATCAATTTCAGGATATGCTTCTTTCCAAAACTTTTCTAATTCCACTGGTCGTTTATGAGTAGTCCAGGATAATTCCGAAATGGCAATGTATCCATCTTTCTTTAAAAAATTAGACCAATATTGAATGCCCTTTTCAAATCCCATGATATAAATAGCTCCTTCCGACCATATTACATCTAAACTTTCCTTTTCAAAAGGCATATCATCCATGGATGCACAAAGCGTAGTTATTCGATCGGACAGATTTAAATTTTCCGCTTTTATTTTTAGTTTATCTAAAAACTGAGGGAAAATATCAACTGCTGTTATGTGCGCTTTGGTATTTTGAGCAAGGTCAATGGTTTGAGCTCCTGAGCCACATCCTATATCTGCTATTCGAATATTCTGATTGGTATCTACATTTAGCAGCTCTAAAGCCTGCAAGGTTTCTTTAGTTCCACCTGGACCTTGACGGTCTTGTTGTAAATTTAAATCAACTAATAATTCTAATTCATTCATCATCAACCTGATTATATTTCTTACCTAAAATTAACCTTCTATACTGGTTTCTACAATTAATTTTAAAAATACTAGGGTTTCTCACAGCTAAAAATGCCAACATAAAAAACGCAGATAATCAATGAAGACTATCTGCGTTTTTTTTATGTGCTATAAAATTAATCTTATTCTTCCTTTAATTCATCTGGAATAATCCAGCCTCCGCCAAGCGCTTTATATAAATTTATATAAGCTTCGAGCTTTTGCTTATTTACTTCAGATGCACTTAATTCCGATTGAAATAAAGTACGTTCAGAATCTAATACCTCCAAGTAACTAGTTACGCCGCCATCGTATCGTTGCGATGATAATCTGGCCGCATTTTCGGCTGCTTTTTGCTGATTATTGATTGCCTCATATTCCATGTTATAAGTTGCTACGCTAACCAAGGCATTTTCCACTTCCTGAAAAGTAGTCAATACTGTTTGCTCGTAATTTAAACGCATCTGATTAGTCTTCTCTTTCTCGATTTCAACCCTACGTTTGTTTTTACCAAACTGAAAAATGGGACCTAATAAACCTCCTGAAACTTGATAAATAGCACCATTATCGCCAATCGTTGTTAAGTCATTACTTACAGCTCCCAATAATCCAGTTAAACTGATTGAAGGAAAACGCATAGCCTGAGCCACTCCAATTCGTGCATTTTGCGCTTTTAGTGTTTGCATAGCTTCTTGCACATCAGGTCTGCGTATTAGAATATCCGAAGGCAAACCAACAGGGATATCCATTTCAACAATGTGTCCAACACCCAAATCCTTGCGTGTAATTTCACCAGGATTCTGACCTAAAAGGATAGATAAACTATTTTCGGCAATAGCTACCTGGCGTTTAAAGAATGGTACCGCTTGCGCTGCAATAGCTTGTTGTATTTGAGCTTGATTATAATCCAACTCTGGCGCTATACCTTTTTCAAATCGTTGGTAAATGATGTCCATAGATGCATTTCTCGATTCCAATGTTCTTTCCGAAATGGCCAATCTTCTATCAAAATCTACCAAGGCAAAGTAGTTTGTTGCTACTTCCGCCATCAAATTTAAGATAATCCAATGTTGTGCAAACTCATCAGCCACTAACTCGGCACGAGCAGCCTCATTTCCTCTTCGGAATTTACCCCAGAAGTCGATTTCCCAACTTAAGCTAGCCCCAGCGCTGTACATTTCAAAATCAGTTTTAGTACCTGTATTCTGATTAAAATTAGAGAAGTCCGTAGAACCAGCATACCCAATAGAAGGCAACATATCCGCCTTTGTAAAACCAAGAAATGCTCTTGACTGCTCAATGCGAGAGGCCGCCATCAATACGTTTTTGTTATTATTGATGGCCGTTTTAATCAACTCCGTTAAAATAGGATCATTCATTAATTCAAACCACTCTGTATTAATTGTACTATCGCCAACAACAACGTCGTACCTAAACTGGTCTGGTGCATCTGTTTTAGGCGCAGCAAACTTGGGACCAACCATACATCCAGTTACGCTCATCATCGTTACAGCACACCAGATGATAAATATTATTTTAGTCTTATTTTTCATTTTCATTGTTTTCAGATAGTTTGGCTTCAGCTAAATCTCTCTTTTGCTCATATTTTCCTAATTTACCAACTAACACAAAAAACATTGGGTAAAAGAAAACACCTAATATAGTAGCAACAGTCATACCTCCAAGAAGCGCCATACCCATCACCTTACGGGATTCGGCTCCAGCTCCAGAAGCAAGTACTAAAGGAAACACCCCTAGGATAAACGAGAATGCTGTCATCAAAATAGGTCTGAATCGAAGTTTTGCAGATTCCATAGCAGCGTCGAACAGGTTCATCCCTTCGTCGAACTTAATTTTAGCAAACTCTACAATAAGGATGGCATTTTTAGCCGCCATCGCAATCAACATCACCAAGGAGATTTGCATAAAAATGTTATTCTCAAAACTTGGACTAAAAAAGCGTGAGATAAATACGAATAACATGGCACCTAGTATGGCAAATGGAGTTCCCAACAGAATACTAAATGGTAATGACCAACTTTCGTACTGAGCTGCCAGAATTAAGAATACAAATACCAAGGCAAATACAAATACGATATTACCCGATCCACCTGCTATTCGCTCCTGATAACTCATATTACTCCACTCAAAGCCCATACCTGCAGGTAATACTTCCGCAGCAACTTCCTCTAAGGCATCTAAGGCTTCCGCCGATGTAAACCCTGCTGCTGCAGCTCCTGATAGTTCTACAGATCGATATAGGTTATAGCGATTGGTATACTCTGGGCCCGAATTGGCTTCCACATTTACCAAAGAAGATAAGGGTAAACTTTGACCATCTCTATTTTTCACATAAAACATATTCAATTGCGAACCATCTTGTCGGTACTCTGGCTCGGCCTGTATATATGCTTTATATAAACGACCAAACTTATTAAAATCATTCACATAAGCCCCTCCTAAAAAGGCACTAATAGTGGTATATAAATCATTTAAAGGAACACCTGATTTTAAGGCCTTATCTCTGTTAATATGTAATCTACGCTGCGGAACATTAGCCCTAAAGGTGGTAAATACATTTCCTATTTCAGGCCTTTGGGTGGCCGCCGTAATAAATTTATTGGTTTGCTCAGATAGATATTCTGGTGTATTTCCAGACTTATCCTGAAGCATTAGTGAGAAACCAGAACCACTACCTAAACCTGGAATAGCTGGAGGCCCAAAAGCAAATACTTGTCCTTCCTTAATTCCCATAAAGAATGCTCCGTTAATTTTTCGCGCCAATTCTGTAGCTGTGATGCCTCGCTCACTCCAATCTTTTAATGTTAGGAACATGATACCCGCATTGGTACTCATACTTCCTGACAAGATATTGAAACCAGAAACCGCAGTTACCGTTTCTACTTCTGGGAAATTCTTTAGTATAAAATCTGCTTTATCTAATACAGCTGTTGTGCGCTGTAAAGACGCTGAATTAGGTAATTGTACATTAACAAACAAGTAACCCTGATCCTCTTCAGGAACAAAACCACCCGGCACAAATTTTCCGATGACAACGATAGCAACAACAGACAGTGCAAGATATATCATGCTTCGCTTAATTTTTTTAGCAAAGATGTTAGTCCCTTTCATATAACCAACCGATGTACGATCGAATACATTATTAAAGCCTTTAAAGAACTTCCCTAAAAGTCCTTTTTGCTCTTCAGGTGCTCTAAGTAACATTCCTGCCAAAGCCGGACTTAATGTTAATGCATTTAGAGAAGAAAAACATACCGACACAGCTACGGTTATAGCAAACTGCTGATACAGTCGACCTGTAATACCAGCCATAGCAGCTACCGGAATAAATACAGCCACCAACACCAAGGTGGTAGCAATTACCGGAGCAGTAACCTCTTTCATTGCTTCAATAGTCGCTTTTTTCCGTTCCATTCCTTTGGCAATATTTACCTGAACTGCTTCCACAACCACAATGGCATCATCTACTACAATACCAATGGCTAACACCAGTCCTAGCAAGGAGAGTACGTTTATAGTAAACCCTAACATCGGAAAAACAATAAAAGCACCAATTAAAGAAACCGGTATGGCAATAGTTGGAATTAAGGTAGCTCTCCAATCCTGAATAAATATAAACACGACCAATATCACCAGCAATAAAGCAATCACAAGTGTAATCGCAATTTCTTTGATACCCGCCGTAATAGGCAAGGTAGCATCTAAAGCCACATCGTAATTCATCCCTTCAGGAAACGAAGCCGAAAGATCATCCATAATGGCTAAAATTTCTTGCTGAAGTTCAACCGCATTAGAACCTGGTGCCTGATAAATAGTAATTAAAGCACACGGATTCTTTTTAAACTTAGAAACCACATTATAACTTTCCACACCTAACTCTATACGAGCTACATCTTTTAATTTTACTTGGCGACCTTTACTATCTGTTCGGATAACAATTTCACCAAATTCTTTTTCTGACCGAAGACGATCGGGAAGCGTTACTGTATACGTAAACTCAGTTCCTTTAGGTGCTGGTTCTGCACCAAACTTACCACCCGGTACAATCACGTTCTGTTCACGTATGGCAGCTGTAATTTCGGGCACCGTAATTCCTGTTTGCGAAAGCCTATCTGGGCGCACCCAAATACGCATAGAATAATCACTTGCACCAAGAACATTTACACGTCCAACACCTTTAACACGAGAAAGAATATCTTGAATATTAATTAATGCATAGTTTCCTAAAAAGTTTTGGTCATATCTTTCTTCGGAATATAAACCCAATGCAAGAACGATACTACTCATACTTTTTTGAGTAGTTACCCCCAAACGTTTTACTTCTTCGGGTAATTTAGCTGTAGCTGCAGAAACTCTATTTTGTGCAAATACAGTGTTCATATCCGGATCGGTACCCACCTCAAATGAAATTTGAATATTCATAGAACCATCATTGGCATTGATAGACTTCATGTAAAGCATGTTATCTACACCATTGATTTGTTGCTCAAGAGGAGTAGCTACCGATTGTTCAACATTTAATGCATTGGCTCCAGTATATTGAGCCCTTACCTCAACCATAGGTGGGGTAATATCTGGATATTGCTCCATGGGAAGACCAATAATGGATATTGTTCCTATGATTACAATTACAATGGCTATCACCATTGCAACAATAGGTCTTCTAACAAAAAACTCTCCCATATTATTTAGTTGTTTGTTTAGTTACCGATTTAAATTCTGTTATTTTAGGAACAATGGTCATTCCTGTTTTTACTTGTGTAAAACCCTCTAGCAAAACTTTTTCACCTACATTTAAACCAGATTTAATCACCATTAAATCGCCATGCTGTTGAGCAATTTCCACCGTTCGGAACTTAACCTCGTTTTTATCATTAACCACCAATACATTGTATTGTCCTTGTAATTCTTGTAAACAACGATGCGGGATAACAATTCTATCAGAAGAATCATCCATTATCGCTCTAATTTTAGCAAATAAACCAGGGCGAGCTGTAAAATCAGGATTTGGGAATGAAGCCTGAAGCATGATGGTACCCGTAGTAGGATCTATGTTTCTATCAATAAAATCTACTCTTCCAGGATAAGGATGCTCTGAATCATCTGCAAAAAGCAATTTAATATCAGCTTCATCACCTCCTCGTCCCTTATATAAATTTTCATTTTTCTTAGCATATTCAACTAATTCAAGATACATCATTTCAGAAAGTGTAAATTGAACTAAAATGGTATCGATACGAGATACAGCATTCAAAACAACAGGATTAGGATCTCGCCCCACAAACTCACTGGTTTTAGCCTCTGTACGACCAATAATACCACTTATAGGAGAATGTATTTTTGTATAACTCTTTTCTATATTCGCAAATTTAAGCTGAGCTTGGGCAGCTTCAACACCTGCTTCAGCCGCACCTAAAGTTGCAATTGCTGCATCTAGGTCGCTCTGGCTAACTGCATTGCTTTCTGCCAACGGTTTAATTCTAGCAAAATCACCTTCAGCTTGTACCAATCGTGTTTTTGCTTCAGCTACTCTACTTAAGGCCTCTGCCACTTTAGCATCAAATGGATCTGAATCAATGGTATACAATAATTGTCCTTTTTTCACTCTTCCTCCCTCTTGAAAATGAACACCTTCAAGATAACCTTCAACACGAGCCCTAATGCTGATATCAAAATACCCGAAGGTCTGTCCGACAAAATCTTGAATTAAAGGAAAATGTTCTACCTTAACCTCTACAACAGGTATTTCGAGAGGCATGGCTTGTTTGGCTTTTTTCCCTGAACAGCTATTCATTAGAAATAGCACAGCCAGCGACATAAAAAAGCCAATTGTGGTTAGTTTTAATCTTCTCATTAGAATAAGTAGTTTATTTAATTTATTTGTTTTTTATTCAATATAGGATCTATAAATCAGTATGGAAAACACGTTAGGCTCCATATAGTTTTTAAAACCGGCTTCAAATACAAAAAAAAATGTAAAATAAAAGCCTAAAAACGTAACCTTTTTTATAACGAGGAAAAAGATAATCATTTTAAATATTTCAGAAGTCATAATTCATCCAAAATATACCTCCCCAGTACAATTTACTATAAATTTCGCGCTTTAAGCTCCTGTGGTAACAGGGTATGGTATATAAAAAAGCTAGTTGAAACTTCAATCTCATGCTTTTTAGCCAACTTAACCACTGTTCCTATTTGATAATCTAACTCTGAAGGTTTACCCGCCCATAAGTCTCTTGCCATAGAAGAAGTGGCCTGTGGAGAAAAGCTTTCTGTAATTTTTAAAGTAGATTCCTTTATGGATTCTTTCAGTTTGATTCCTTCATATTGTGAAACCGTATATATTTCGGAGAGTATTTGCTTGAGCATTTCTTTTAACTCAGGCGTGTTACACAAAACGCCGTAATTAGATTTAGTTAATGCGCCCAGTGTACCCAAACAGATTAGCATAAACTTACGCCACGTATCTCCTTGAATATAATCTGATAATTTGCTTGTAATACCCGCATCTGTAAATATGCTTTCAATATTTTTACTTCTATCAGAAATGGAATTATCTAACTCTCCGAAAACAATAGTAGGATCGGCACTCATATGCTCAATAACACCTGGCTCTTTTATCTTACTGAAAACATTACACAACCCTCCCATCACATTGCATTCTGGCAGTTCATCCAGCAACTCTTCAGCCGCCATCACACCATTTTGTAAGGGAATAATTATAGTATCATTTGTAACAATACCTTTTAGCTGGATTGCTATTTCTTTTACCTGCCAAGCTTTTACACCAATTAATATGAGTTCAGGATTATTTAATTTTAGTGGTGAGTCCACTACTTGTGTATCTTTGTGCAAATAATCGCCCAACGGACTTATTATTCGCAATCCATTATCTGTCATGCTTTTTGCATGCTCGCCGCGTGCAACAAAAGCTACATCATGTCCTGCTTGAGCTAATCTACCTCCAAAATAACCACCTACTCCACCAGCTCCAATAACTGCAATTTTCATTGTTGTTTTGATTTATCGTATTGGAATTTCTTTCTTGTGACAAAAGCCAATCATAAAAATGATTACTACTGCCTAAAAGCCTGTGAAGTTAAGATTTCTGATTGAATTATTTGAGTAGGAAGGTACTCTTTTTTATTGGCTCTTACTGGACAGATATCAATTCCACCTCTTCGGGTGTATAAACAAGCCACCATCAGCATTTCAGGTTGAAATTTATCTGAAAGGCGCTTGAATAACATCTCACAAATTTCCTCGTGAAAATGATTCTCATCCCTAATGGATACCAAGTATTTAAGCAAGGATACTTTGTCAATATGATGTTTAGATTTAATACGAATAAAAGCACTTCCCCAATCGGGTTGATGCGTTATTTTACAATTACTACGCAATAAATTACTCGATACTTTTATCTCTATTGACGCACCTTGTTTAGTTGCCTTTAATAATGACTCATCTTCTGTATACTTCTCGAAGCTTACCTCATCTGCCTCTGGCAAATCCTCCAACAATTCAAACCCTTCAAAGTCCGTTATACCTTTACTGTATTCTGTATGAAACGACAGATCAATTTGAGTTTGTAATAACTTAGATAAATCTGCTTTTATGGTCTCTAAAACGATAGTTATTCCTTGCTCACGATTAGCCCCATACCTTCCCATATTAAAGGAATTTAGGTAAAGCTTTAACGATTTACTTTCCACCAAACATTCGCTATCGCACGAATACACCAATTTTAAAACTCCTGCAACAGGCAATCCTTTTTGAGTCAGAAACCCAAGTTCATAAGCATGCCAAGCATCCACTCCAACAAATGGTAAGTCTTGCTCTTCAATTTGATACTGCTCCCTGTTTAAATAACGCGGTACAGCAACTAATATTTCTGGAGCATACTCGCGCGGGTGACTAATTTGTTTCCCTAATACTTTCCCTTCAATTAAATTGGTCATTAGGTGTTATTTTTACAGTGATAAGTTGAATTGATAAGTATGATAAAGCTAAATTAAACACCTTGTTTAGAGCCAAATATTTCAATATGAATACGCGGTGTATATTTCCAACCATTTTGAATACACAACTGAAGTACGATTGGGTTAGATTGTTCAATCTGCTCATGGGTTGCACCAAGCGGCATCAACATGATATCTTGTTTGTTGTACCTTTCTAACACATTTAGGTAATCTGATATAATTTCATCTGCATCACTTTGCATGCCAACCACAAACTTCAACTGTAAATCCTTAGCTGAATCAATATAATTCTGTAATACAGGTATATTTCTCCTAACCTCGTGGTGATATCTTGATGCTCCTGTTTCTTCCTCTTTATAAAATGTTAATTTTTCAGATGAAGGAACGGAGTTGCTTAATTTTGGTGAGATGCTAAACAAATCTACAAATTGAGTTAGTTTCTCATCATACAAAGTACCATTGGTTTCTATGGTAATATGTAAATCCAATTCTTGCTTAATAGCCTTACAAAGTTCTGTAACACCATTCTTCTGCAACAAGGGTTCACCTCCTGTAATAACCACATGCTGCATTTCACCTATATTGTGCTTAACCAGTAACACAATCTCTGCTATATCCCAAGTCTTTTTATCATCGGGATGAAACGAGGCGTAGGACGTATCGCAACGACAAAAACTACCATCAACCATTTGCCAAATACATCTTAAATTACAACTTGCCAAACGGATGAATAAAGAAGGTGTTCCTGCTAATTTACCTTCTCCTTGAATGGTACCTGCAATTTGAAGACCTGTTTGTGGACAATCGTTTATATGCTTACCTTCAGCATCTTTAGTAATTGGAAAAACACCCTCTCCTACTAATACTAACTTAGCAGTATCTTTCGATGAGCACTTATCTACCCCAGCTTTATCTCTTACATCAATATCCATTACTCTATAACTAAACTTTGTAAATCTTTGTTTTTTTATTTCCTTCTCTTTGCTCAAGCCGCAAGCTTTTACTTTCTTCCTTCAGTCGAAGAAATCAAACAAAGAAAACCGCCGACTCCTTATTTCTTTAGCGCCGCATCTTCGTAGCCAGCTTCAGCAAAAGCTTTTGCTCTCAACAAACAGCTATCGCAGGTACCGCAAGGCTTTTCTCCACCTCGATAACACGACCAGGTTAATCCAAAATCAACCCCTAAGTCCATACCTAGCTTTATTTCTTCAGCTTTGGTTTTATTCACAAATGGCGCATGAATTTTAATGGGCTTACCACCTTCGGCACCCATTACAGTACCTTTATTAATTGCCGTTTCCATGGAATCAATAAACTCTTGACGACAATCTACATAACCAGAATAATCTACTTGACTAACACCTATATATATATTCTGCGCCTCAATACTCTCTGCATAAGATGCCGCTATTGAAAGAAAAACCATATTGCGAGCTGGTACATATGTCACAGGAATATCTGTACGTGTTACATCTCCATCTTCTACTTCAATGCTTTTATCCGTTAAGGAAGATCCTCCAAAATCGCCTAAGTTCAAGGTGACAATTTTATGAGCAGCAACTCCAGCTTTTTCTGCAATCGCTTTAGCATGGTTTAACTCTGTTTCATGGCGTTGTCCATAATCAAAGGAAACCGCATGAACCTCATCATACCCCTTACTCTTAGCCAAATATAGTGCAACAGCCGAATCGAGTCCGCCTGATAATAATACAACTGCTTTCATTTTTTTACAAAGTATCAAGTATTAAGACACACGTATCAAAATTATTTAGCCTAAGTCCAAAACAACAACCACGAGATATACGCACAGAAAAGTGCACAAGAAAAGTTTCTAGATATCTACCCTGGTTTTGTTTATAGACAGGATGGCGTAATCGAACTGTCTTAATAAAATTCTGTGCAAAGATAACAAAATACCTATTCGTCAACAACAATCATATTCAAATAATATATTGGAGCATTTAATAAATTTAAAAACTAGTTTTTAGTATGTAAAAGAGCCTATAATCGTAAAATATTTTCAACACTTAATTGAAACCGAATATTAAAAAAATCACTTCTTTTCACCAGAATCATACCGAAAAAGACAGCTATCACAGGTATAAAAAGATATAAAATAAGGGGGTATTCCGTTTCACCATGCAGATTCCTTAAAAATTCCCGCATTCTACTTATGTAATTCACTACTTTCATCAATACCATTTAAAATAGTTAACAACGAATACTAAAATTAACATACAAAATGAAACAATTATTATCACTGTTATTCATGAGCTTGGTATTAACATCCTGCTCAACGCAAACCGTAAAAGAAGAAAAAAAGGAAGACGTAAAATACGAAGAAAATTGGGAATCAATGTCTGCCCACAACGAGGCTCCTGATTGGTTTTCTGATGCTAAATTCGGAATTTATTTTCACTGGGGTGTTTATTCAGTTCCTGCACATTATTCGGAGTGGTACCCATTTTTTATGTACCGAGATAATAAAGTAAAAGAATACCACGAGAAAACTTATGGTAAATTGGGTGAATTCGATTATCACGATTTTGTTCCTATGTTTACCGGAGAGCAGTTTAACGCAGAAGAATGGGCGCAACTGATGACTGATGCTGGTGCAAAATTTGGAGGTCCTTGTTCGCAACACCACGATGGTTTTGCAATGTGGGACAGTAAGGTTAATCCTTGGAACTCCACCGACAAAGGGCCTAAAAAAGATATTACTGGAGAAATGGAGAAGGCTTTAAAAGCACGTGGACTGAAATTCATATCTACTTTTCACCACGCTCGTAATTTACAGCGCCACGAAGGAGACCCTGAAAAATTTGATACATATCACAGTCATTTCGCTCATGTTCCTGGTACTGCAACTGCTGACACCGATGCTGAAATCGCAAAAATGTACGGCAACATCCCTGCTGCTGAATTTAACGAATATTGGTTTGAGCAATTGAAAGAGGTAATTGACCAGTACTCTCCTGACATTATTTGGTTTGATGTTTGGTTAAGAATGATTCCTTTGGAATACCGTCAGAAATTTGCAGCCTACTATTTAAATGAGGCTAAAAAGAAAAATCAAGAAGTAATTATTGCCTACAAACAAGCTGCCATTCCTAAAAGTGTTGGTGTGCTAGATATTGAGCAAGGTGGTAAAAGAGACATGTCAGAATCAGCATGGTTAACTGACATTACTTTAAGCAACAAATCATGGAGTTATGTTGAAGGACAAACTTACAAATCACCATCCATGGTGGTTAGAAACATGATTGATGTTTGGAGTAAAAATGGAGTTGTTCTTTTAAATATCTCTCCTACAGCCGACGGCGTTATTAACAAAGAGCAAAGAGATATTCTTAAGCGAGTTGGTGAATGGATGAAAAAGCACAGCGAAGCAGTTTACGAAACTCGTCCGTACAGCATTAAAGGTTTTGGCCATGCTAAAGCAGAAGACGGTGCCCATGGTGGACAATCAGCTACTCAGAAATACACTGCTAAAGATGCTCGTTTCTTAAAGTCTAAAGACGGTAAATATCTTTACCTTTTTATACTTGGAAAACCTGAGGTTGGTTCTGTGATAGCTACCAAAGAACTGGGCTTACACAAGTATTATCCTGAAGAAGGAATTAAAAAGATTACCTTAATGGGTTCGGATACCGAGTGTAAATGGGGGTTTGGAGACATCGACTTCGAACTTACTGTTCCTGATGCTGAGCTAGATGATATTGCTAATGTATTTAGAATGGAGCTTAACTAGTTTTTACCCGTAAAGTCTAATTTCTTCGTGACGGCTTTTTTTGAAAACAGTCCTTTACAAAAGTAAATTCCTTGATTTTCGAAAAGGCCAAGCTTTGAACTTAAACTATAGGATTCAAAATCTAAAAAAACAAGATATTTACCCCAAGGTTATTCATTTAATCTTGGGGTATTTTTTCATCTCTGCGCATAAAATCAAATTACCCACACAACACTTTACCTAAAAAATGGGTACATTGAGCTAACTTAAATCGGCAAATTTTATTTAGCACAGATGAACCACTATCATCAAATACTAGGTATTACCGCAAATGCCTCCTTAGACCAGATAAAATCTGCTTATCGAAAAAAGGCTAAACTACTGCACCCCGACATCAACAAAGCCGACAATGCTCAAGAACAATTTATCTTATTAAATGAAGCTTACGAATATCTTTTAAATACAGCAGGAAGCCATACCAATCAATTTAAAAGAGCGCAAGAGCAAGCTAAGCGACAAGCTGCTTATCAAGCACAATGGGAACAACAAGAAAAGGCAAAAACTAGAGTTAGAGCACAAGCGTATGCTCGCATGAAATACGAAGCTTATATAAAATCAGATATTTACAAAACAACAGAAGCCATTAATATGGTAGTTGATTTTATGGTGACTTGTCTTATTTTACTTTTTGTCATCGGCCTTCCTGTATTAAGCTATCAAGTACATGGTCCTTTTGCCCTCATTTTCTGCGCTATAATTATTTTACCCACTTCTCCTCTTTGGTTTCGTTTCTTGGTAAGTATGTTTGGTAACCTGCGCTTAAAAAGTCTGATTAAAAACCGAAAAGCAACTTTACGCTCTAAAATGACTGTATTGGTTGGTGCTACATTCCTTAACCTATTGGTGTTATTTAAAATAGCGTTCTGTACGCTTATAGAAATTCACATTTCATTTAGCTTGTACATATTGGCTATTTCAATAGCTGTTTTGTTGACCAACGCCAACAAGGGTAAATTCAAGAAATATATGTACCGCTACAACCTTGCACCAGGAATTATTAGCCTACTTTTTGCAATCAACTATTATTTATCATTTAATCCAAGTAGTGAAACTTATATTTATAGCTACAAATACAACTCCTCTCCTATTTTTGTATCTATTCAATTAAACAACAACGCCTATTTCCATCACAAAGGCATTAGAACATTTATGTCTAAAGAATCCATTATTGGTTATAAATACATTAAATATACTTTTGCAGAAGGCGCAATGGGTTATAAAGTAGCTAGAGCTAGAGAGTTTATGTATGAATTGCCTCAATAGTAAATTTGATTTACCTTCAAGAACTAACAATATTACTTACATACTAACAAATTAAAATATGAGTTTATAATTATAACGATTTAGTAGTTATTAGTAGTTTTATTTGTAAACTAATAAGTTCGATAGAAAAAAAGATTTAAACACAACACATCATGAAAAACATATTAATCATACAAGCCCATCCAGACAAAGATAGCTTCTGCTCAAAATTGGCACAATCATACCATATTGGCGCTACTAACTCATGCAATTGCAAGTTAATACACTTGAGTGACCTAAACTTTAATTTAGTGTTGGAGCACGGCTACAAAAAACGTACAGAATTAGAACCTGACCTATTAATGGCTCAAGAAGAAATTAAAAAAGCCGACCATCTAGTATTTGTTTATCCCACATGGTGGGGCACCATGCCTGCTTCGTTAAAAGGATTTATAGATAGAACGTTTTTACCGGGTTTCGCTTTTAAATATCGCGACAACTCCGCTTTATGGGATAAACTATTAACAGGAAAATCAGCTAGGCTAATTGTAACAATGGATGCGCCAACTTGGTACTATAATATATTTTACAAAAAACCAGGCCATCAAGCTATGAAAAAAGCCACTTTAAATTTTTGCGGAGTAAAACCAGTAAGAATAAGCACCTTTGGTTCTGTAAAATCATCTACCGTAAAAAAGAGAGAACAGTGGCTATTTAAAGTGAGAAAACTCGGAGAAGCCTTAAAATAAGTATGATCCCATAAAAAAAACTTAACAAAATATTTAATTATTACTTTTAATATAGCTAAGTGTTGATTAATTTTATGGAGATAAAACCAACAATTCTTCATTAATGAGAACAATAACTTCCATGTACCTAAGCCCTAAAGGCAGCATACGATTTTTATGCTTCATTTTATGTATCATCATTTTTGATGCATGTACAAACTCTTCAGAAAGCAATGCAAAAATAGAACACATTACTAATTTCTCATCTAAGTACGTAGCCACACGAAACATTGACGTTTGGCTTCCGCCGGATTACAGTAGCAAACAAAAGTACAGCGTATTATATATGCATGATGGGCAAATGTTATTTGATAGCACTGCAACTTGGAATAAGCAAGCCTGGATGCTAGGCAAAACCATGAACCAACTTATTGATGAGCAAAAAATTAAAGAATGCATTGTGGTGGCCATCTGGAATATAACAGAGTTAAGAACCATAGAGTATTTTCCGAACAAAGCATACTTAACATTATCTGACTCAGTTAAAGAAGGATTAAGCAAGGAGCGATTGAAAGAAACACCTAAGTCTGATTTATATTTAAAGTTTATTACCCAGGAATTAAAGCCATATATAGATGAGACCTACAGCACATACTCGGATGCCGAACACACTTTTATTGCAGGTTCCAGCATGGGAGGATTAATATCGATGTATGCCATTTGCGAATACCCTGAGATATTTGGGGGTGCAGCTTGCTTATCCACACATTGGCCAGGCACCTACAATAGCAACATTGAAATACCTACCGCCTTTAGAGACTACTTCGAAAGCCATGTTCCTTTTGCCGAAAAGCACAAAATATATTTTGATTACGGAACTGAAACATTGGATGCCTTATATAAACCGTACCAACAGATGATAGATACCGTAATGCTACGTAAAGGCTACCCTTCTGAGTTATGGATGACAAAAGAGTTTATTGGCCATGCTCATGATGAAAGAAGCTGGGCAAAAAGACTTCACATTCCCTTAGAATTTTTATTATTAAAATAAATATATTAATTTAATAGAACAAAATATTTTATTTACCGTAATAAAAAACCGTGGAGTCCAGAAACCACTAAAAACGGGGTGAATCCGAAAAACCTTAAGAGTAGGAGTCTTAAAATTTAAATCTATTATGGAAGAATTTGATCAATCAGCAGGTATGTTTGCTGCCGTTGGAACAGGTGCAATTATTTTCTCATTATTAATTGCAGTTTTTTTCATTATTGTAGGTTGGAAAATATATGAAAAAGCAGGGAAGCCAGGCTGGGCAGTTATTATCCCTATCTATAGAGAAATTGTACTCCTAGAAATCATTAAAAAACCTATGTGGTGGATAATAATGTTATTTATTCCTCCATTTTCAATAATTTTCGGAATATGGTCCGTAAATCTACTTTCTAAGAGTTTTGGAAAAGGAGTTGGTTTCACTATAGGCTTATTATTTTTCCCTTATATTTTTGGTCCAATCTTAGCTTTTGGAAGTGCAAAATACGAAGGATAAACAATCATCCTCATAAAATACAAAAGCCAGATTCTTTTCAGAATCTGGCTTTCTTGTTTATCAATTCTAAGAATTGACCTCCTAATCCCCAACCCTTGCAAGCAACAGAAACGCCTCGACATCTCAATTAATAAGAATGTAAGATTACTTTTTGTCCAAATTTTAAACTTCATACAGAATACACCCTATAAAATGTATTTATGGCACTCATACATACAACAAACCCCCAGTAAACTTGCCTAAACAAAACAAGTAAAATCAAGATAGACTCAAAAGCTATCTGAGAATGAGAAACACAAATAATCAATACTAAATGCTAAAACGCAAAATGAAGAAACTCTTATTATTAAACCTTGCAACCCTATTCATTAACCTTTCCTATTCACAAAGTAAAACGCAAGTTGGTTTCATCATACAATTAAATGGTGATACTATTCATGGAGAAATAGAAAATAGATCAAACATAAAAAATGCAGAACAGTGTAAGTTCTATAGTAAAAATGGAAGTTTCACATACAATGCTAATGAAATAAAGGAATACAATATTTCTAATCAGAAATATTACATAAGCAAAAGTGTTAAACTCCCTACCGAAACACAAAAAGAAACCTATTTTCTAGAGTTTCTTGTAAAAGGAACAGCAAACCTGTACTATTTAAAAAGAATGCATGATGAATATTTCTTTATTGAAAAAGACAGCACTTTTACGATTCTAAACAATAATGAATCCATTGTGAATGAGGATGATGGTTCAACTTATGCTAAAGAAAGTAAACAATATATAGGAGCTATGATTTATGCATTTCAGGATGCACCCCAACTAAGAAACAAAATTAAGAACAGCGAATTTTATTACAAACCACTCATTAAAATAGTAAAGGAATATAACACATCTGTTTGTGGCATAGATGATAATTGCATTGAGTATAAAAAAGATGTAGAAGATAAGGTATACCTGGAAGTTCTTGCGGGATATAACAGTCAGAAACTTACGCTTAACTCATCAAGTCAGTCAATAAATTCAAACAATCTTACCTTTGGAGCCAATTTTGCCTTTACACCTTTAAAATCCCATTATGTATGGAATTTTATAAGCGGAATTGAGTTCTCAAACTTTAACAGCTCTCAAAATATTACAGACTATACTGCTATACCTAACGATTTTGTATCTGTTGAAGCTTCTTTCTTTAGAATTAACATTCCTATTAAAGTTAGATATACACTGCCATTAAATAGATTCAGGTCATTTATAAGTGCAGGTATTAACAATAGTTTCATTGCTTCAAACAAATCAACAATGATTATACAAAGAACTCAGTATACTAAATACAACAAGGATACAAAACTATCAACATACCAACTTTTTTACTCACTTGAGGCCGGATTAAAAATTCCTAATCAAAAAAATAACTACTGGATTACACGCTTGAATTATGACATAAAAAACTCGAATTCATTTCCTGCAAAATCAATTTTGGATGATAGTTCGGAAAATAGAATAATGTTTACTCTTGGATATGCATTTATTTTGTAAACCAAACATAAGCCTCTAAAAAATACAAAAGCCAGATTCTTTTCAGAATCTGGCTTTCTTGTTTATATACTATATACTATTTCTACTTCTTTGCTTCTACCCACTTTCGAGCATTTACAAAAGCTTCAATCCAAGGGGTTACTTCGTCTTGTTTACGATTCTCAGGATAGTGCGCCCATTGCCATGGGAAAACTGCTCTTTCTAAGTGAGGCATCATTGCTAAATGACGACCATCTTCAGAGGCAATAGCTGCTGTACTGTAATCACTTCCGTTTGGATTTCCTGGGTATGCAGCGTAAGAATATTTACCTGCAATACTGTATTTATCCTCACCATAAGGCATGCTAAACTTACCCTCACCGTGTGCAATCCAAACTCCAAGTTTGTTACCTGCCAATGTTTTTAACATCACCGAGTTGTTTTCAGCAATATCCATATTCACAAAGTTAGATTCAAACTTATGCGACTCATTGTGCAACATAACTGGTTGCTCAGCATGATCTGGATAGACTAAACCTAACTCAACCATTAACTGACAACCATTACAAACTCCTAAACTCAAAGTATCTTCACGCTGATAGAAGGCATCTAATGCTGCTTTTGCTTTTTCGTTATATAAGAAAGCTCCAGCCCATCCTTTTGCAGAACCTAATACATCCGAGTTAGAGAATCCTCCTACAAATACAATAAAGTTCACATCCTCTAAAGTTTCTCTTCCTGCAATTAAGTCAGTCATGTGAACATCCTTCACATCAAAACCAGCTAAGTACATTGAGTAAGCCATCTCACGATCGCCATTCACACCTTTTTCACGAATGATGGCTGCTTTAACTCCACTCTTCTCAGAACGATTTAAAGCTAAACCGTAATCGGCTAATTTACCTTTAAAGTCCATATTAAAACCGAACTCCAGTGGCTGCTTTTTATAATTGTCGAAACGCTCCTTGGCTAATTTATCTCCACTTTGCTTTCTATCTAACAAGTATGAAGTTTTGTACCAAGCATCACGCATTTCGTTAATATCAAAACTTAAAGCTTGAGTATCTTTAGTTATACTTAAGGTTCTTTCCTCAACAGGAGAACCTATCACCTCATAACCCAACTCATTCTTCTCCAATAAAGCAGTTACCTTACCAGTATCTTTCACCTGAATTAATACACCAGGATTTTCAGCGAATAAAATTTTCACTAAATCATCCTCAGCTATAGCTGACAAATCGGCTTTAATTCCATAAGAATTGTTGGCAAAACACATTTCTAACATAGCAGTCACCATACCTCCAGCAGAAATATCATGTCCTGCAAGTATATCTCCGCTATTCACTAATGACTGAATAGTTTCAATACCTGTTTTAAAGTAAGCTGTATCTGCAACCGTAGGTGCTTCTGCTCCTAATTTATTTACAACCTGTGCAAAAGAACTACCGCCTAACTTATGACTATCGAAAGATAAATCGATATAAACAAGTGAAGTATCTGTATCTTTTACTAAAACTGGCTCTACAATTTTCTTAACATCATTTACCTCTACTCCTGCAGAAATAATAACAGTTCCTGGAGAAATGACTTGCTCTCCGTCTTTATATTTTTGCGTCATCGAAAGCGAATCCTTACCTGTTGGGATATTAATTCCCAAATCGCAAGCAAATTCACTCACTGCCTCAACAGCTGTATATAATCTGGCATCTTCACCTTTGTTTTTACAAGGCCACATCCAGTTTGCGCTTAGCGAGATACCTTTAACACCATGTGTAAATGGTGCCCAAACTAAGTTAGTTAAAGACTCGGCAATAGCAATTTTAGAACCCGCTGCAGGATCAATCATAGCGACGGCAGGAGCATGACCAACAGAAGTTGCCATACCTGATGTTCCTGTATAATCGATAGCCGTTGCCCCCAGGTTATTCAAAGGAATTTGAATTTCACCTGCACATTGCTGCTTAGCTACCTTACCCGTTACCGAGCGATCCACTTTATTGGTTAACCAATCCTTACTAGCCACAGCTTCTAACTGCAATACATCTTTAAGATAAGTCTCAATTTTAGATGCATCATAAGCCACAGCTTCATATGTTTCATCCACCGTAACATCATTCATGATGGTTTTTGGAGGATTACCAAACATATCGGCCAACTGCCAGTTGATTGGTGCATTTCCTTTATTGTCTTTAAAAATAAAACGCATATCGCCAGTTGTTTCTCCTACCACATACATTGGAGAACGCTCGCGATCGGCTACTTTTCTTAAACGATCAATATCTTTTTCCTTCATCACAAGTCCCATGCGCTCTTGCGACTCGTTACCTGCAATTTCTTTGGCAGATAAAGTTGGATCACCCACAGGAAGCTTATCTAAATGAATAGTACCACCTGTTTCTTCCACTAATTCAGAAAGACAGTTTAAGTGACCTCCAGCACCATGATCGTGAATTAACACGATTGGATTTTCTTCTCCCTCAGCCATGGCACGAATCGCATTCATGGCACGTTTTTGCATCTCAGGATTTGAACGCTGAACGGCATTTAACTCAATTCCACTATTAAATTCTCCTGTGGCTACTGAAGAAACAGCTCCACCACCCATTCCGATACGGTAATTGTCGCCTCCTAAAAGAACCACTTTATCACCCGCATCAGGTGTATCTTTAATGGCATCCGATTTTTTGGCAAAACCAATTCCTCCGGCCAACATAATTACTTTATCGAAAGCAAATTTCTTATGGTTCTCGAAGTGCTCAAATGTAAGTACCGAACCACAAATCATTGGCTGACCAAACTTGTTACCAAAATCACTGGCTCCGTTAGATGCCTTAATTAAAATTTGCTCTGGTGTTTGATACAACCAAGGACGTGCCTCATTCTCTTGCTCCCATGCTCTCCCTTCCTCAGAACGAGAATAAGAGGTCATGTAAACCGCTGTACCTGCTAATGGCAACGAAGCTTTACCTCCACCTAAACGGTCTCTGATTTCTCCTCCTGCTCCGGTAGCAGCACCATTAAAAGGCTCAACCGTAGTTGGGAAGTTATGCGTTTCCGCCTTAAGCGAAAGAACTGTATCTATTTCTTTAGTCTCAAAAAAGTCAGGTTTATCATGACTTACAGGAGCAAACTGCATGGCTTTAGGACCTTCAACAAAGGCCACATTATCTTTATATGCCGAAACTAAATAATTGTGATTTTCTTTTGAGGTACGTTTGATTAACTGGAACAAAGAGCTTTCCTTCTCTTCGCCATCAATAATAAAAGTACCGTTGAATATTTTATGACGACAGTGCTCTGAGTTCACCTGAGAAAATCCAAAGACCTCACTATCGCTTAGCTTACGACCTAGCTTAACAGCCAAACCATCTAAATAAGCTACCTCATCATCGCTTAAAGCAAGACCTTCGGCTTTGTTATACGCTGCTACATCATCAATCTCAACAATAGGATCTGGCTCTTTGTCGATGGTAAAAATATCCTGACCTAAACCTGTGTACAATACTTGCAACATAGGATCAAACTCAGCATTTTCATCAGCCACACCAAAGAATTCCTCAATACGAATAATACCGCTTAAGCCCATGTTTTGGGTAATTTCAACGGCATTGGTACTCCAAGGAGTAATCATCTCTTTACGAGGGCCAACAAAAAAGCCACCTAACTCTGTTTCATCAGTTTTGGTGGCACCACTAAATAGCCATTCAAGCTTTTTTACATCCTCGGCTGTAAACTCCTGATTACAACCCACTGCTAAAATCTGTTCCGATTTACCTTTAAAGAAAAGGACCATGAATTTTCCTGTTTTTGAGATTTTACTAATTCGCTGCAAAAGTACAATAAACCGAGCAAATTACGTAATTATGCCCCATAGTTTTTCACGAGTTATGAACACTATTATGCTAGCTATTAGTTATTAGGCTTTATTATGATTTTCAAAACCCTTAAAACCAAAGCTGTAAGAAATCTGAGTTAGAACAATCAAAGAACTAAGCAACTGTTATTTATAATTATTTAACAGAGAGGAAGAGTAGAAAAATGATAATTATTAAGGAGAACTAGCCACAAGTAGGGGCATTCATATTTTAATAAAGTTATATTGAACAACTACACCCTAAAACATTAAGATCAGCTGATCAAGCCAACCGTTTTTAAAAACAACTTATACCAATTGTAATATGAAATTGGACTTCAATAAAGTTAGACATTTTGGAGTTAGGGAAGGCGATAAAATTGAAGCATAGCCATAGCTACGGTGAAATTTTATAACGATGGATAAATCCTAAAGTATAAATCTATAAGGCTCATTTCATACTACAATTGGTATTACCATCTAAATAGAAAATACCTCACGCAATAACCTCCATTGGTTCACCATCCGCAAATCGTTCCATCTGAACCTTTGGAATAATCTTGTTTTTCTTTTTATTAAATACTATTGCATCAGATGATTAAGCTTCATTTGCATTGCATAAAACAGTAGCGACCTTTCGTGCACATACGTAAATTAAACTATTTACAATTTATCTACTCCATAAACGAAAAAGCATCTACTGAAACAGGCCCTTTATCTTTTCCCTTATAATGTTTACCTGTTAGTCGGATTTCCAACTTATGCAGTCCCACAGGAAGAACGCCCGTTTGATATATCACAGCATCGTGCAAATCTGCACCAAAATAACAATCCGCCTTTTCAATAAAACTATCATCAATATACACCTTAAAACTCCCCATCTGCCTACTAATATGTCCGTAACACCTGGCTTGAGTTCCATAAAAATAAAAAATAGCTGCAGCACCTTGTTGGGCGGAGACCTGTTCCGATCCCATATAAATATCCTTACCTGTCTTATTCTGCATCCAATCTCCTTTATACACCACCGTATAATGATTATCATCCACCTTATTCCAAAGCTCGACCTCCCTTTGAGCATCTACAATTACAGCTTCATAAACTGAATTTTCATCGAGAGATACAGAAAGCTCCACATCAAACTTTTCGTACGGCTCCAAAACAGGAATCTGCCACGATTTTATTTCTTCTCTTTGATGATTGGCGTATTTAAAAATCTTTAGTTCACTTATCGGCGATTTCTTTAAACCACAATTTTCTACTGAAGTATTCAATATTTGAACACCTTCTTCATCCTCAATTTTAATAGGCAAGCATACCAATGCAGCTGGATCATCCGTATAATTAGGCAGTAATGCATAACCATACAACAATCCACCAGTCTTATCCTTCCCCAAGAGTTTTACATCATAATCATTCCCCGAAATTTCGAGCTTTTCCGCATTAAATACGATGATCAAATCCTTGTTATCAATAGATGATCCCGTAGCTTTGGCTCCGCCACCATAGTTAACACTATTAGAAGAACCAAGTCGCAACGACGCCATATCAACCTGCGTAATAGGGTTAAAATCAGCCTCCGCTTTAATACGTATTCTTAACTCCGCTTTATCACTTTGCCCATCACTCTTAGGCTCTACCTCAACCAAACGCTCAATAGCCAATGGTAAAACAACTTGCTTCGAACTATGATTATCATTACCCAGCTCTTCACTTTTCTCTACGTCCATTACGGCCAAAGACAGGTGCGTAGCCCTTCCAAATTTATCTTGCACTACCTTTGGCCTTTCGAATTTACACCACTCATTGGTAGTTCCATCCGAATATCTAAAAACCGTTTTATCATAAGCAACACCTGGCTCTATTTTCCAATTCACACCATCCAAGGAGCGCATGTAAACCGATTTTTTATCCACCGCATGATTAAAAATAACATGATACTGATGACGACTTTTCCATATAATCGGATCTTCTGGATATCCAGTATATCTGTCGTAATTACCAACAGAAACTATTTTAAAAGGTCCTAAAATCCCATTATTCGAGATCATTACATCACCCCGTTTGGTAAAGAAAAGAAAACTACCATCCTTACGCTGAAGACCTGTTAAGTTGGTATATAAATGAGATAACCCCTTATAACCCCTTGTATCAATTTCAATTTCCCCAAGTAACTCCCATGCACCAGGCAACCTCTTTGAAGCATATATCTGACCGCCACTAATGTGTAGTATATAAGTACCATCATTAAGCTTTATTACTTCAGGATTATGCGCTTTATCCAATACTGTACCCTCCACTTTATAAGGCCCCGTTGGCTCTTTAGAAACCGCATGAGCCACCTCCGACTTAGGCCAACCCCAATGCCCTGTTTCTTCTTTCCACCGCGCTATAGCAATATGATATTTTCCATCATCACCCAATATTGGGTTACCTCCCCAATAACACCAAGTATTATCCTCTACCCCATTATTCAAATCTCTTGGTTTAACCTCATCCGTTCCCCAAATATTCTTATTTGTAAGTTTTTTATCAATAGGCATTGGGAGTATTATATCCTTAAATTGACCTCCATTAGCAATTTCTATATTCGGTTTATAAGGCACCTGTGCAATACAGATATTAGATAAACAACAAACTTCAACAAGGAAAATAACAGCCCCCAACAATAATTTCATAGTACTCATGATATGGAATATAATTATAGATTTTTCTTTTTCAGATTTAGACTACCAAAATAGAATAAAAGACCTACACCCATACTATCATTAGCAATAATGTTCCCAAATCTACCTATACTTATACTCAACATATGCATGATATTAAAATTCCCTCTTCATAAATAATCACAAAAACAACTCTCCTTATCATTACCTCTTTATCAACAAAACACCCCTCTCAAATGTCATTATTATCCAGATAAAAAATTATTATTTTCGCCTCCATATGCAAAAAGCAAAAGACTTAACTAAAGGACCGATTTTTAAACAGTTGCTTAATTTGGCGATTCCAATCATTGGAACGTCTTTAATGCAGATGGCCTATAACCTAACCGATATGATTTGGTTAGGCCGTTTAGGAAGCGAAGCTGTGGCATCGGTTGGTTCTGCTGGGTTTTACGTATGGCTTGGTATGTCCGTATTACTGATTACACGCGTTGGAGCCGAAGTAGGTGTTTCTCAATCTCTAGGCAAAAAAGATACGGAGCAAGCCGCTAAATATGCTCGCCACTCCTTATTTTGGGCTTTGATTCTATCGGCCTTATTATCCATGACAGCCTTTGTGTTTGCAGATGAACTAATGGGTGTTTTCAGACTTTCGAAAGGCTCAGTCGAAGATGGAGCTATTGGCTATTTACGGATAGTATCCATCGGTTTTATTTTCACTTTTATCAACCCTACCTTTCAAGGAATATACAATGGCTTAGGTAATAGCAAACTTCCGTTTTATTATCTATTGGTAGGACTAGGATTAAATATAATTTTAGATCCGTTACTTATTTTTGGAGTCAGCATTTTTCCTGCATTAGGAACTAGCGGAGCTGCTATTGCTACTGTAATAGCTCAAGGAATTGTATTTATCATCTTTATCATACGTTTTGTAATAAAAAAAGAGATCATACAACCTGAGTTCCGAAACTTTAAACTCAGTAAGAAAATCACAAAAAGTATATTTAAACTTGGCTCACCTGTAGCAATGGAAAGCACCCTTTTTGCTGTGTTTGCACTGATATTAGCCAGAATGATTACCAAATGGGGAGACATGCCCATAGCGGTACAAAGCGTAGGTGCGCAAATAGAAGCACTTTCGTGGATGACTTCCTCGGGATTTGCGACAGCACTTGGATCTTTCACAGGGCAAAATTTTGGCGCTAAAAATTGGGAGCGCATACGCAAAGGTTATTTCACCACGCTTGGCATTGGTGTATTTATGGGTACGCTCACCACCATAGCCTTCTTTGTTTTTGGCAGACAGATATTCTCTCTCTTTTTAAAAGAGCCTGAAGCCTTGCAGATGGGCATTACCTATTTAAAGATTCTGGCTGTTTCGCAAATATTTATGATTATCGAAATTATTACCAGGGGAGCATTCAACGGCATTGGTCGCACCATTCCACCTTCCATCATAGGCATAGTTTTTACTGGCGCAAGAGTTCCTGCAGGATATATTTTATCATCGGCAAAATTGCTAGGCATGCTGGGCATTTGGTGGGCCATTAGCCTATCGAGCGTAGTTAAAGGAATCGTTTCACTCAGCTGGTTCCTAACCGTTTTACGTAATAAATCGGGAAGACCAAGAAAGAATATCCTGCTGTGTTTAATTCCGAATAGAATGAGACAACAGATGACGGTGAACAAGAAATAGTAAGCAGTAGAAAAAAGTAGACAGTAGACAGTAGACAGTGCGCACTAAACAATAGGCATTGGCCTATAACCAATTCATTCAATAATTTGCTCCAACGGAGCAAAAGCAATAGCCCAGTCAGCAAGGCTGGATTTTATACCAATACTAATTTAAAATGGTATTAAATATAAAGAAAGCAAACCGCAGACAATTTACATCAGAAAATTAAGGCATAAAAAAAGAGGTTACCTACCACAGTAACCTCTCTTACTCTAAAACCAAAAAACTACCTGTGCTTATAATGAACCTTTGAAAGGTCACGAAGCCTTTTTGCGCTAGTTTCGGCAGTAATGTCACGCTGAGGTGTACCCAACATTTCATATCCTACCATAAACTTCTTCACTGTTGCTGAACGCAACAATGGCGGATAAAAACTCATATGCAAATGCCACTCAGGATGCTCTTCGCCATCGGTTGGAGCCTGATGAATACCAGCCGAATAAGGGAAAGATACCTCAAAAAGGTTATCATACATCACTGTTAATTCTTTGTAAGCAGCTGCAAATGCTTCTTTCTCCTCTTCCGTTAGCTCAGTTAAGTTAGTTACATGACGTTTACTAACAATCATTGCCTCAAATGGCCATACAGCCCAATAAGGAACTAAACCAACAAAATGTTCATTCTCAAATAAAACTCTTTCTTTTTTCTCTAACTCAGCAGCTACATAATCAGCCAATAAGCTTTTTCCTTTTTTATCGAAGTACTCCTTCATTTTCACCTGCTTTTTAGCTGGCTCATTAGGTACAGTACTGTTCGACCAAATTTGTCCGTGTGGGTGAGGATTACTACATCCCATCACACTTCCTTTATTTTCAAAAATCTGAACGTAATTTACGAAATCATTTTCACCAATTGATTTATATTCTGATGTCCATAAATCAACCACTTTTTTAATTTCCGACACTTCCATTTCTGGAACGGTTAAATCATGACGAGGAGAAAAACAGATTACTTTACAAATTCCGCTTTCACTCTTTGCTTGAAATAACTCTTCATCAACTCCACCTTCTGGTGTATCTTTTAAAAGTGCAGAAAAATCATTTACAAAAACAAAAGGTTCATTGTATTGAGGATTCATGTGCCCACCAATACGCTCGTTGCCTGGACATAAGTAACACTTAGGATCGTACTCAGGCCTAACTTCTTCTGAAGTTTTTTCTACCTGACCTTGCCAAGGACGTTTAGCCCTGTGCGGAGATACTAAAACCCACTCTCCTGTTAATACATTTAATCTTTTGTGAGGATGATCCTCCATGTTAAATTGCGCCATTCTATTCTTTTTTTAGTTGCAATATTTTATGCTTAAAACTAGAAATATCTTACTATAACATCCTACTATTTTAACTAGTAGGTACTGGTAGGCAAAATTACTATAAATTTTTATTCCTCAAAGCAAAAGAGAAATAGTTTTTGACCTATAGCGAGTTTCGTTTGGTAAACCTAGAAGTGTTTTTAACCTCTCCTACTTTTTTGTTTTCAACAAAGTCTGCCAATGTTTTCCCCATCAGTTTAAAGTCAGTAGAAATAGTAGTAATACCATTGGCTACAACTTCCTTTAATGCGGATTCATTAATTGAAATCACCCCCACATCTTCACCCAGCTTCCATCCTTTTTCCCAACTGCGTTTTACTAGGTTAATCAACATTCTATCTGTTGGCAGAATATAAACCTCTCCTTTTTTTATAGGTCTGTTTTTAATTTGGTCGTATACTTCGTAATTCAGCTTTTTATCTTTACAAAAACGCTCAAAACCAGTCATAAAACCTTCTGGCTCCTTACCTCCTGGATGAGCCAATATTACTTTTTCATATTTAGATAACAACTCATACCCTTCGCTTAAACCGTTATACATATCCTCGTCAAACGACTGATAAATTACTGGATAATCCTTCAGCTCATCCAATTTTCTATCTAAAATATACACCTTATCCTGTGGTAAAAGCTGAATTAAAGACGACAAGCCAGAAAGGTTGGCAGGCATAATAACATACGAAGAGTATTTACCTACTCGTTCTTTTATCAGTGTAGAGAATACGTTTAAATCGAAGTGATGAAAATAAATATCTACTTGCGTATCGTCCGATAGATTTTCGATAAAAGCATTATAAAGCTCCTCTTTAAAGGTGTTTAGCTCATCAAAAAGTAACAAAACTCTTTTTTCAATACCAATATTATCGCTCTCAACAAAATAACCTTTACCCGGGACAGCTCCTAAAATACCCCGAGCTTTTAACTCATTAAAAGCCAACATAACGGTATCGCGCGATAGGTTATACTCATTGGCTATTTCATTAATAGAGGGTACTTTATCTCCTTTTTTAATAATTCCGTCTGCAATTGAGTTTATAACAGACTGAATGATTTGGCGATATTTGGCCTGTGCATGTTCTGTTGTTATCTTTATGATTTTCTTTACCATGTATGTGTTTTTCCTACTGGTGCCTACCAGTATGCAAAAATAATTATTTTAATATTCTGCGCAAGAGAGATGATAGGTCAATACTGATATAAGCAACATTTTCATATCCCTTCCTCCAAGCAAGTGTTAATAATCTTTAATACACTAAAAACTAAGTACCTATTAATCTTTAACTATTGCTTTTTTTATATTTTTGTCGACTTAAAATAAATCAATTATGGCATATAAAATGTTGGTGTTGGATTTGGACGACACATTATTGACGGACGATTATAAGATTTCTGAAAGAAATAAAGCTCGCTTAATGGAAGCTCAGGAAAAGGGTATCTATGTAGTTCTAGCTTCAGGAAGACCAACGCAAGCCATGCAACAATATGCCGAAGAATTGAAGTTGGCTAAATATGGCTCGTATATTATTTCGTACAACGGCGCCATCATAACCGACATCAAAAACAACATGGTCATTTTTGAGCAAACATTAACTCAGGAAGAAATCCATGAACTTCACGATTACAGCAAGGATAATCAACTACATATTCTTACGTACAAAGATAACCAGATAGTAAGCGACACTGAATCTGAGTTTATTGATGTGGAAAAGAAATTAACTGGCCTGCCTATTAATAAAGTAAACTGCTTTAAATCAGAAATGAATCAATCAGCGGTAAAATGCATATTGCTAGATGACCCTATTCGTTTGAAGAACTTTGAGCCAAAACTTAAAGAGGCCAAACAACATTTGAGTGTGGCGATCTCTAAACCATACTTTTTAGAAGTAATGCCAAAGGGAATTGACAAGGCAGCTAGCATTCAACGATTAGCCAGCAAGCTAAACATCAAACAAGAAGAGGTGATTGCCGTCGGAAATGCAGGCAACGACCTAACCATGGTAGAATATGCAGGACTGGGTGTTTGGGTTGATAATGTAACTCCTGAATTACGTGATAGAGCAGATATTATTGTGTCCTCAAATAACGAGGATGGCGTTGCTGAGGTAGTTGAGAAGTATATTCTGAAATAGAGATTAGTAGAATAGTCATTGGTCAATAGTATATTTATTAAACTACTGACTAATGACCAATCAGCCAATGACTATTTCAACTTATCTAAGGCTGTTTTTATTCTATTCATCGCCTCCACCAATAATTCATCGGCTGTAGCATACGAAAAACGTAAACACTTAGGACTTCCAAAAGCTTCACCTGATACCGTAGCAACATGAACTGTTTCTAATAAATACATGGCCAAATCAGTGGCCGTATTAATCGTATATCCTTCTGCCGATTTACCAAAATAATTATCCACTTCCGGAAACAGATAAAAGGCGCCTTGCGGAACACTCACTTTCATACCTTTAATTTCCTGAGCCATCTTAACTACCAAATCGCGTCTTCTTAAAAATACTTCTTTCATTTTTAATGATGGTTCTTGTGTTTCAGTTAAAGCTGCTGCGGAAGCCACTTGAGCGATAGAACATGCGCCAGAAGTATATTGTCCTTGAAGTTTAATGCAAGCATCTGCAAGCCATTGTGGAGCGGCAATATAACCAATCCTCCATCCTGTCATCGCATATCCTTTAGATACTCCATTTACAATAACTACTCTATCTTTTAGTTCATCGAACTGCGCGATGCTTTCATGCTTTCCTTCGAAGGTGATTAACTCATAAATCTCATCGGAGATAATTACAACATCTGGATGTTTTACAAAAACATCTGCCAAAGCTTTCAATTCGTCTTTGGTATACAAATTACCCGTTGGGTTAGATGGAGAGCTGAATAAAAATACTTTGGTTTTGGGAGTAATGGCAGCTTCTAGCTGAGCAGGCGTAATTTTAAAATCCTGATCTAAACCAGCTTCAATAACCACACTATTGGCTTGCGCTAAATTAACAATCTCAATATAGCTAACCCAATAAGGCGCTGGTATTATCACCTCATCTCCAGGCCCCACCAAACTTAAAATAATATTAGCAATAGATTGCTTAGCTCCGTTCGAAACCACAATTTGTGATGGTTTAAAATCCAAGTCGTTATCGCGTTTAAACTTGGTACAAACAGCCTCTCTAATAATAGGCAATCCTGGTACAGGTGTATATTTTGAAAAGTTATCGTCAATTGCTTTTTTAGCAGCATCTTTTATATGGTCGGGCGTATTAAAATCGGGCTGACCAATGCTTAAGTTAATCACATCATGTCCTTGCGCCTGCAACTCTCTACTTTTTTGAGACATAGCTAAGGTCGCCGATTCATTTACGTTGGCTAATCTTTCTGAAATATTCATTATGCAAGTGTAATTAGTAATACAAAAGACATCTTTAAAACAGATATCCTATAAAAATGAACTATAATTACTATTTTCACGAAATAATAATTTATTCTTTTTGCAAAAGTAATATTTTTCACGGTTATGGAAGTTTTTCTTGAAGTGTTACAGTACACTATTCCCAGTTTAATTGTACTTGTATTCACGTTAATTATAGTTAGATGGTTTTTAAAGAGCGAAAATGACAGACGAAAACAAGAATTGCTATTGAGTCAGAATAGAGATTCGTTACCTTTAAGGATTGCTGCATACGAAAGATTAACCTTGTTTTTAGAAAGAATAAGTGCAGAATCTATTATTGTAAGAGAACAACCAAGTGCTCGAACAGTAAAGGATTTTCAAGCTATATTACTCAGTTCCATCAGAACCGAATATGAACACAATATGGCCATGCAAGTGCACCTGCCAACCTCTACCTGGCAATTGGTTAGAAATGCAAAAGAAGAAATGATCAGAACAGTCAATATTTCAGCTGGAATTGTAAAACCTACAGATCCTTCCATTGCTTTAGGCAAAACCATACTTGAGCAATACCCCAATGGCGCTGCATATCATGTAAAAAGAGCCTTGGATGCACTAAAGAATGATGTTCAATCGTTTTACAATATTTAATTTGATCACTGCCAAAGCAAATTTACGTGGACAGAAATAACAAATTCAATAATCATATACCTCATCCGCAAACCAAGTCGGATGGATTGCCTGATATTAGAAAGATTGTGATGTTGGTGCTCAAAAATTGGTACCTCTTTCTGATATCGTTTCCTCTTTTTATTGGGGCTATTTACCTGTATCACCGATACACACCTGTTGTATACAAGGGATCTGTTACGGTTATGATGAAAAGCGACAACCAACGAACTCCCTCTGGCGCTGGTATTATAGAAGGTTTTGGTCTTTCACCTGAAACTAAAAGTATCGAAAACCAAACCATAATTCTTCGCTCGAAAAAGGTGATTAAAAGGGTTATTGATAAGCTTGATTTTGGTATAGATATATATAGTGATGGTACTTTTAAGGATTCGGATATGTACCATAAAAGCCCGTTTAATATTACGATGGACTCTAGCCATGTACAACCGTTAAATACGGCCATACACCTGGAGCCAGTAGGAACACAACAGGTTAAAGTAAGTATTCAATCGGACAATGCACTATTACACACCTTTATAGATCAGAAGAACCATGGTGGCAGTGGGCAAATAGCTTTTGAAAAGACGATAAATTGGGGAGATAAAATAGAAACCTCGTTTGGTAAATTTACCATTAGCAGAAATAACAGACCTGCACCAACTGCTGAATTTTATTTCTTTTTTCGTTCACACGATTGGTTGACATCTACGTTTAGGGGGCGTGTTGCTGTGAATGCCTACAAAGAGGGAAGTTCTATTATTTATATTTCGACCACGGGAACTAACACGCAAAAAATCAACACCTTTCTTAAAGCTCTAAGTGATGTTTATATAGAACAAAGTTTAGAACGAAAAAACGAGATTGCAGAAAAAACACTGGCTTTTATAGATATTCAATTATGTCAGGTTTCGGATACACTAAAAGAAACGCAACGAAAACTCATGGAGTTTAGGCGCGAGAATATTTTCAGTGCGCCCACAGAAATATCGCAACGGTTGGCAGATAAATATTTCGAATACGAATCGGAACTCAATAAAATTCAGATTCGCAAAAACTATTACAGCCGATTAAGCAAGCACCTAATTGAAGACCCAGTAAGTGACGATTACCTGCTACCAGCATTTTCATTTGATGCAAACAGTTTAATATCTTCTTTTGTAACTGAATTGCTAACGCTCAACAACGAGCGAACCATCATGGCCTCAGAAACCAGTGCTAACAATCCACTTCTTAACGAACTGGACAAAAAAATTGCCATCAGTAAAGAAAATCTATTATTAGCTTTAAGTAAGCTGATTAAAAACATAGATATCGAAGAAGAAAAGCTTGAAGGACAAATGAATAGTGCAGCTGCGAAAATGAATTTCCTTCCAGAAACAGAAAGGGAGTATTTAGATATTGAAAGAGAGCATAAACTAAACGATGCCATCTATACCTTCTTGCTTCAAAAGCAATCGGAAACGCAGATTACTAAAGCATCCAACACTCCTGACAATGAAATTTTAGATAACGCGAGTATCACTGGGATTGTAGCTCCTAACAAAAAGAAAAACACGCGTCAATCTTTATTGCTAGCATTTATACTACCCATTGGAATTATAGTACTAAAAGAATATTTAAACACCAAAATTAGAGATAAGCAAGAACTATTATCGCTGGCTCCAAACGCTAGTATTTTAGGCTATATTCCAGAATATAAAGGCAACGATAACTTTGTAATTGAATCAGAACCCTTATCGAGTATCTCTGAATCTTTTAGAGCTTTAAGAACTAGACTTAAGTACTTAACACCACAAGGAGAAAAACTAACCATTACCGTTACCTCAACCAATACAGGTGAAGGAAAAACTTTTTGTGCTTTAAACTTAGCTTCTGCCTTTGCTATATCTGGCAAAAAGACTGCTTTAATTGGTTTTGACCTTCGTAAACCTCGATTAACAGAATTGTTTAACCATCATAACCATCTTGGTCTATCTAATTATTTAATTGGACAAGCCAATATTGATGAAATTACCTATAGCAGCGATTTAGAAAACTTAAGTATAATTCCTTCAGGAGCCATCCCTCCCAATCCTTCGGAGCTGATTTCAAATGAAAACACCATTAAACTTTTTAATGAAGCCAAGGAGCTATTCGACATTATTATTGTAGACTCACCACCTATAGGTGTAGTTGCAGATGCTCGTCTTTTAATGGAACATAGCAATTGCTACCTGTTTATTACTCGAATGAATAAAACAGTAAAAGACCATTTTAAACATACCATCCAAAACCTAACCGACGATAAGATAGGTCCAATCGGAATTGTATTAAATGGATTAACCAGTAATAATAGTAGTTACGGATACTACTCCGAAAAATACTATGCCGACTCTAAATAAGTCATAATAACTATGCTCATACAAGAACATTTTTCGTTAAGAAACCACAATACTTTTCATTTTGATATTTACACTGATTTTTTCTCTGCACCACAAAACGAAGAAGAAATTATTGAAGTACTAAGTGATGTCAGAATTACAGACCAAGCACTATTTATATTAGGAGGAGGAAGCAACGTTTTGTTTAAATCTGACTTTAAAGGGCTTGTTCTTAAACCAAACATTCAATCTATTAAAGTGATTGATGAAAATGAAAACAGTGTTTGGGTTGAAGCTGGGGCTGGAATTGATTGGGATCATTTTGTTGCTTGGACGGTGGAACAAGGCTATTACGGAATCGAAAACCTATCATTAATTCCAGGAAATGTAGGTGCTTCCCCAGTGCAAAATATAGGTGCTTATGGGGTTGAAGTAATGGATGTTATAACACAAGTAAATGGCATTTATCTTGATACCCTCGAACCCTTTAGTTTTAAAAATAAAGAATGTAAATTCTCTTATAGAAATAGTGTTTTTAAAAATTCTTTGAAGGACAAAACCATTATTACTTCTGTGCAATTTCTGCTACATAAACAGGGCGAACTCTCTACGGATTATATCGGAATAAAAGAAGAGCTTGAAAACCTAGGAGAGCTTAATCTGGCTAATTTAAGAAGAGCTATCATTAACATTCGTGAATCAAAATTACCCGATCCAGAGATTATCGGTAATGTGGGTAGCTTCTTTAAAAACCCCATAGTTGATAAATCTATAGCGGATAAGATCATAGCTAAATACCCAGAAGCTCCTCATTATAAGGTAAGCGAAAATGAACTTAAGATTCCTGCAGGTTGGATGATTGACCAGTGCGGATGGAAAGGCAAAACAATAGGTAACGCTGGAGTACATGAAAACCAGGCCTTGGTATTGGTGAATAAAACTGGCAAAGCGAAAGGCGAGGATATTCTTCAACTAGCTAAAAAAATTGAAGAATCAGTAAAAACAGAATTTGGCATTCAAATAGAAAAAGAAGTAAATGTCATTTAATTTTGAAACAAAAGGCAGCTAATATTCTTTTATGCTTGGTCGCAGATTAAATTAAAATTTAAAATGAGACCGCGGATATTACACTGACTTTACTTTATAATGAATAAATATATCTCTGAATTAATAGCTACCTACGCACTTATTTTCTTTGGATCAGGAGCCATTATTATAAATACAACCTCAGGAGGCTTACTTACTCACTTAGGAGTTGCTATTGCCTTTGGCGTAGTAGTTATGGCGCTTATATATGGTTTTGGTGAAACTTCTGGCTGCCATATTAACCCAGCTGTAACATTGGCTTTTTGGTATGCAGGCACATTTCCTGGCAAGCAAGTTCTACCCTATATCATTTTTCAAGCTATAGGTGCATTCCTAGCCAGCTTAACGCTTAAAATTCTATTTCCTGATCAGGAATTTTTGGGAGGAACTTTACCCGCAGGTACTGCCATGCAATCTTTTGTTATTGAAATAATACTTACTTTCTTTTTAATGCTTGTGGTTATTAATGTAGCTACAGGTTCTAAGGAAGTGGGAACATTGGCTGGAATAGCCATTGGTGGCATTGTATTACTTGAAGCCCTCGTCTTTGGTCCAATAACAGGTGCTTCTATGAACCCAATACGATCGCTTGCTCCTGCCATTGTTTCAGGTAAACTACAGCATATTTGGGTTTATCTTTCCGCTCCTATTATTGGTGCGCTGTTAGCCATCATGGTATACAAAATAATGGTTAAACCACAGCAAACCTCCATTGATTAAACTTCTGTTGAAATCATACTTTCTTGAAAAATTGGCTTTAACTTTTGCATTACAAAACCAGGAGCTAACATTGGCTTACGAGTCTTTAAATCTACAAATACTACTTCCGAATGAGAATGACTGACCAGCTGACCTTGCTCTTTTCTTATTTCAAATTCAAAAGAAAATCTAACCTTGGGCAACTCCTTAATTCTTGTGGTAATCGTCAATAATTCATCATATTGAGCAGGAGTTTTATACTTAATATCAAAAGAAATTACGGGTAGCATAATTCCATTTGCTTCCAATACCTTATCATTTAAACCATATGTTCTTAAAAGCTCTGTTCGCGCTTGATGGCAATAACTTATATGATTGGCATGATACACATACCCCATCTGATCCACCTCATCGTAACGAGGTCTTATTTGATATATTGATTCTATCATAGTTTCTTTTCTAACTGTTGCATATTAATGTAATCCCAAACCTCAATTAGCGCTCTACTTAATTCGGAATATGGTTTATATTCTAAAATAGTTTCTCCTTGTATCATTGCTTTTACCACATCCTTGCTAAATGGAATTTTGGCCAACAATGGAATACCTTGATTTACAAAATAGTTTTCCATAGATAAACATATACTTTCATTAATATCTGCTTTATTGATAGCGGCCACTATAGGTATTTCAAAAGACTGGGTTAATTCAACCAAACGCGAGGCATCCATTAAACCAGACTTTGATGGTTCCGTAACCAAAACAACTAGGTTTGTGCCTGTTAACGCAGAAATAGCAGAACACCCAATCCCAGGAGGTCCGTCGTTAATAATAAACTCAAGCTCATTATCTACAGCTATTCTTCTGGCCTCTTTCCGAAGAGTTGAAACCAGTTTTCCTGAATTTTCCTCCCCCGGCCCCATTGTTGCATGAACCATAGTTCCATAACGAGTATTGGAAATATACCAATGATTATTGGTGCTACGTTCTGCATCTATGGCTGCAACAGGGCAGACTTTCTCGCACAACCTACACCCTTCACATTTAAATGGTTGCACCTCTACAAAGCCATTTACATTTATTTTAATAGCATCAAAACGACAAGCATCGATACAAATATTACACTGTATACACTCTTTTTCGTTGACACTCGCCTGCCATGCTCCCGCAAATACAAATTCTTTTTGCACCACCGGCTTCATCAGTAAATGCAAATCTGCAGCATCCACATCATTATCGCATAAAACAATGTTTTGAGCTAATGAAGCCAAAGCAGCCGTAACTGTTGTTTTTCCTGTTCCTCCTTTACCGCTAAGTATGGTAATTTCTTTCATGCAACGTTACTTTAGAATGCAACTTTTCAGCAATATTATTTATACTTTGTTCTACATGAATAGGCCATTTATTGGATAGATCGCCAACCGCATAATAGGAAGCCATCGACTTTGAAAAAGGTATCTCACCCACTAAATCAACATTATTATCACGTATAAATTGATAAATATTATCACTGCCTAAGCCCGCCTTATTTATTATTACACCAAAATCTTTTTTTAAATCATCCATTAGGTTTACTGCCAGTTTTAAATCGTGTAAACCAAAGGGAGTAGGTTCAGTAACCAAGAGCACATAGTCTGCATCAATAGTAGATTCTACCACGGAACAACTAGTACCTGGGGGTGCATCATAAATATTGATTTCAGAATTCAATAGCACACTTTTTTTGAGTTGCTTTATCAACAAAGTTTGCATAGGAGAACCCACCTTAAGTTTCCCTTCTTGCACAAGCTCACCATTATGTCCTTTAAACTGTGCGATTTCTCCAATTTTATGAGGAGCTTCGCCAATAGCGTTATTGGAGCATGCCACCAAACAAGCTCCACAAGAGTGGCACAGAGAAGTATTTATTTCAGCAAATTGGGTACTTGGAATTAATGTAATGGCATTATACTCGCAATAATCAGCACATTTTCTACAAAAGTCGCAATTGTCTGTATTAATCGTAGGAATCATCTGCACCGCATCCTCTTGCCAAACCTTATCTATACCTTCAAAAAAAATAACATCATTGGGCTCCTCCACATCGCAATCCACCAATTGCACCGTATAATTATATTTATTGAGTAACAATTGATAGATGCCAACAGCAACAGTTGTTTTACCAGTTCCGCCTTTTCCACTTGCTATTGCAATATTATACGCCATTCATATTAGTTTCAGAACTATTATAATAAGTTATTAATGATCGCAATAGTTTGCCGTGTAGCTTAATGAGTCTTGCATAAAAGACTCCAGAAGATCCTCTGCTTTATTTTTTGGAGCACCCACATAAGCACTTATCTTATTATTATTAAATAAGCTAATGGCCTTTTGCCCCATTCCTCCAGCAATAATATCTGTCACATTTTTTTCTGCAAGCCATTTAGGCAATAAACCAGGCTCATGTGGAGGTGGCACCAACTTTTCGGTTTGTATAACAGCTCCATTTTTAATCGTTGCAACATGTAATAATTTACAATGACCAAAATGAGCATCTAATACTCCATTGTCATCAACTGGGATAGCTATTTTTTGATTCATCTTTTTTACTTTGTTAATTTATACACGTAGGAGATTCGTTTCCTTTAAAAACGAGGAAACAGCACCGAGTAACGGGATGGGTCAGTTAACTGCAACCTCATTTATATAGCAAACCAATACTAATCTTGTTGATTTCTTCTTCTGCGCCCCATGCCATTTTTAGCACCCATGCCACGCAAACCTCGGCCCTCCTCTGACATACATTGAGCTTTTCTTCCTTTTTTATTTCTGCCTCTTCCTTGGCAACCTGATAATTGTAACCCTTCCATTTGTTTATTAAAACCTCTCATTTTCTTTCGTTTTAATCTTTTAACTTATTAACGATATCATCAACGGTTAAACCCGCATTTTGCAGAACTACCATTTGAACATTGAACTTCTCCAACAGTTCTTTGGCTTTGGGCCCAAAATCTCCTGAAACAACTTTTTTTACGCCAAGCTCAATCAGTTGCTCCGCGACTTTAGTCCCTGCTCCAGAATCATCATCTTTATAAACATTCTCAATAAATTCAATGGTGTCATTCTCAGGATTTAGTAAACAGAAATAAGCTGCCCTACCAAACCTCATATCAAATAAAGTTTGTATATCTTTTCCTGATGATGTAATTACAGTTTTCATGTTTATAGTTTTATTTTACAATTTCATAAGTATCATCCGCTTAAATAGCACTACTCTGCCTGTAGAAGTTTAATTTTTGAGGATTTACAAATAGGGCAATCCTCACTAATTACACTTTCTGGCTTATTAAACTTAGCTTCACAACTCGTACACAGAAACCAATTATCTTGTAATTCAGCATTTCCAAACACCGACTTTATTTCCTTTGTTTCAACTAAGGCTACGGCAATTTTTCGTCGTGCACTTTCGTAGATACGGGCAAATGTAGGACGCGAAACACCCATTAGAACAGCGGCTTCGTTGTGATTCATTAAATCGTAATCAGCTAGTTTGATCGCTTCATATTCTTCGTACAGCAAATCAACAGAGCCATTTCCTTCTAATCGTGAACCATATGGCTTGTAACCCTGAAATCGTGGTGGTGCAACTACTTTTCTTAACCTCTTTTTTCGTGGCATGGATATAAAACATTCAATAATGAGAATATTCTCACTACAAACATATTGAGAATATTCTCATTAAGCAAATATTTTAACCAGAAAGAGACGATCTGAATTTAGTCTTTGGCTATCATAACATTCGTAAAATACTTATATGATGACACCTACAAACCAACGCAGTATGAAAAAAATATATAGAATGTTCTTATGATGAGGATAATGAAATAGCTTTATTTAGTTTTCGGAACTCAATTATGACAAATACAAAACACACCATGGCCGAAGTCGTATCCGATATTGGAGCAGATAACCAAACACCTGACAGGCCGAAGTATTTTGGCAAAATAACCAACAATGGAATAAGCATAATAACCTGACGAAGTAAGGACAGTATAGCTGAGATACCTGCTCGACCGATTGATTGGTAATAATTACCCAATACAATTTGAAAACCGATTAAGGGTAAGGCAAATAGAAAAATCCTTAAACCTTCAACTCCTATTCTTAATAATTCAGGATCTTCACTATTAAACATTTTAATAATAGGAACAGGAAATAACTGACTTACTGCAAAGCCAATAAGAGAGATAGCGGTGGCAGCCAACATTGAAACCTTCAGCGTTTCCCGTACTCTTTTAAAATTCTTAGCTCCATGATTAAAGCCAATAATGGGCTGATTGGCCATAGTAATGGCCATAATTGTCATTACCAACAACATAGCAATACTAATAATGACGCCCATGGCACCCACTGCCATATCATTTCCATACTTTATTAATTGAATATTATAAAGTCCAAAAACTATGCTCGAAGCTATCTGCATGCTAAACGGCGCAAAGCCAATGCTAATAATATACCAAACAATATCGCCCTTAAGCTTTAGGTTTTTAGTATGTAATTTTATAACGGAGCGATTACTTTTAAAATGTGCTATTACCCAAATAGTCAAGGCCACTTGCGACAAAACAGTTGCATAAGCAGCTCCTTTTACGCCCATTCCCCATACAATAATAAAAAGGTAATCGAGTATGATATTTAAACCTGCACTAATCAGCATGGATATCATGGCAATGTTTGCACTGCCCTCGGAGCGAATAAGGTTATTCAAGGCATAACCCAAGATATTAAAAATGGTTCCTGCTAAAATAATATGCAAATATTCCTGAGCATAGGCATAAGTTTCGTCATTTACTCCAAAAAATGTAAGTAGAGGGTCACTAATAAGAAAACCTATTAAAGTAATAATACCCGAAACAATGATCATTAGAACGAAGGCATTACCTAATACTTTTTCGGCTCGCTTAAAATCCTTTTTACCCAGATTAATTGAAATACGAACGCCAGCTCCCATGCCCACCATCATACCAAAAGCCATTACAATAATCATCACAGGAAAAACAGCACTTAAACCTGCTAGCGCCAATGAACCAACACCTTGCCCAATAAAAATTCTGTCAACTATATTATATAAGGAATTAATGATTACCCCAGCAAAGGCAGGTAAAAAATAGCGCCACAATAATTTTGGAATGGACTCAAACTCTAACTCTTTTACCTTTCCTGTGTTGTTATTCATTTTAAAGTTTATCGTAATATAAAGCAAGCTATCATTAGCTATACTTAAGCATAAAGCGCACTAAGGTAGTTCAAGTATTTTACTTTTAAGAAAGATAGGTTTTATAACGGTATAATATATTACTGAATCCAGTAAAATAAAGCATGAACAATCTAATCCATCGATTCTCCATCGCTAAAACCTTCACCACCTCCACGTCTTCGTTCTGGTTTATAATTATTAAACCTGTAGGTAAATGTAAAAGTTAGAATTGGGGTATGAATTTTCTGAAAATAATGATCCTTAAAGTCGATGCCTTTGTTGGTATTTTCTCTATTGTTAGTGGCAAAAACATCGCGAAGCTCAACTACTGCGCTTAGCTTTCGCTTCATCATTTCTCTTTTAAAGGCAATATCTAAAGTATACACCGGCTCGTATACTCCTTGTGAAGTAATTCTTTTGCTATAATAACGCCAGTTACTCTGAAATTGAGCCAAGGGTCCCATTTTTATGGTTTGATTCCATTTATAATTCCAAGTCAACTGCTCTTCGTCATAATTCAGGCCTCCCCACTCTCCTTTCACTTTGTAATTGTACAAAGTTCCTGTTACGCCCATCTTCCACCATTTTACAATATTAAAGTCGATAGAAGCATCTATACCCAAAGAATAATCCTTACCTACATTTTCTGGATAACGTTCAATAATATTATCCTCATAATTTCCTTCATACACTTGCCGTACCCACTCTACTTTATTGTTTGTTACACGGTAATAGGTTTCGAATGAGAAATACGAACTACCGAACTTTTTCAGGTAATTAAGCTCATACGAATCGATATACTCTGGCTGTAAAGCACTATTACCGCGTCTTATATTATAGGCATCCTGCCAAGTATAAAAGGGTTCTAGATAGTAACTTCTCGACCTTTCTATCCTGCGCGAATAGCTACCCATTAATTCCTGATTGGAAGGTAGTTTATAAGACATATGAATAGACGGAAATAAATCTAGCTTTTCAACAATCGTTTCATCATCCCATGTTGGCTCTTCACTTCCTGTTTCAACCAAGCGAACAATTCTATTATTATACTCTCCTCTTAACCCCACCTGATAACCAAACTTGGCCACTTGATTTCCATAAGTAGCGTACAAGGCATGAATATCTTGACTAAATTCCACCTCATTTTTATACAACGGATTTTCTTCATAATCTCCCGAGCCATCTTCATCTTCCAATAATCCCGTAAAATCAGTACTTCGAGCAAAGGTACTTTGATAACCCAATTCCAATGTAGAGTTCTCTGTAAGCGGTTTTGTATAATCTAATTTGGTTTGCCAACGCCCCATGGGGCCTTTCTCAGTGCTTTCTCTACCATTAAGTGCAACTCCAGAATCATCCTTGAGCACATTACGACTATACTCATCCGCCTCTCGCCCTCGATAAGTAATTGAAGCATTTAACTCATGTCCTTTATCCGCAAATCGATGGATAAAAAAAGTATTTATAGATAAGCCATCTCCTCCTCTATAACCATCTTCATCACTTAAATAACTATTATATGGTCCTCCAATGTTATCGTACTCTTCATACTTTAAGTCTGAATAACTATTACGACCTCTATTGCCATATCCTAACTCAACATTAAAAGTATTCAGACTATCAAAGCGCATTTCCATACCCCCTTTTACATTATATCGGGTATACTTCGTTCGAATACTTCCATCGTTGGAAACAGTAAAAGTAGTAGCTTCATTATACGTTTCTCTGGTGCCATACTTTTCTCCAGAATAATCGGAAAGATTATAATCTGCACTTACAAACCACAATACCTTTTTACGCTGAAAATTAAATAGAAAATCGCTACCAAAATTATTGCTTCCAGCCTTGAGATTAATTACCCCATTGAAACCATTCATTCTATTTTTTTTGGTAATGATATTGATGATTCCAGCTGTCCCATCTGGATTATACTTGGCCGAAGGGTTAGTGATAATTTCAATATTTTCGATGGTAGATGCGGGTATTTGCTGCAGCGCTTCTGAGGGTTCCAAGACAGACGGCACACCATCTATCAACACCGAAAAACCTCCACTTCCACGCAGCTCAACGTTTCCTTCAATATCCACGGTAACAGATGGAACATTCTCTAACACATTCACCGCAGTACCCGAAAGAGAAGTAAATTGCTTACTAACGTTAATTATCTTTTTATCCAGCTTGAATTCAACAAAAGAACGTTCGGCCACCACTTCAACCTCATCAATACTTTTAGCTTCCTCACCCAACTCTATCTGACCTAAATCTACATGTCGGTTTGCTTCATTGATAATAATATTATTGATTCGTTTGGTTTTATAACCTACAAAACTAATATCTAGATAATAAGTATCGTTGGGCAATTGTTTTAATTGAAAAATACCATTAGGCTTCGTGATTACGCCGCCTTGCAGTTCATTATTTGAAGTATGGTAAATGGCGACTGTTACATATTCTAAAGGAGCACTATTTTGAAAAGCAACTACTTTTCCTTGAATCGTCCCTGATGGTTTTTCTCCATAAGCGGAAATTTCCGCACAAAAAAACACCATCACCCCCAACAATACCAATACCTTATTCATATATAGCTGTTATTTATAACTCACCCCCATAATAAAATAGAAGGCTAAAATGTAAAACTAAAGACATTCAAAAATAACAAATCCCATATATAAAGTAGCTATTGTCTCAAATAATCGTTTGTTAGTTTTTTGTGGCGGGTGATTAGCATCTTTCATATTTAAAACCTAAAAACCTAGTAGCCTATCAATTACAACCACAAAAAAACTATAACATCATGGACATATAGCTTCTTCACATGTTTGTAAAGAAAAGTTTAAGTTCAAACCTACCCGATGATAGGCAGGGCTTGTTTTTTTTTGTAAATCAATGAGTTTACTTTCGTCAATGATTATTTTCAAAATGAGCGTAATGAAAAAATTAGACTTTGGGAGTCAGCGTTAGTTAACCATCATACGTTTCAATCCTAATATAGAACGAATAGGCAGTTTGCAAGTATTATTTTTACATAAATAAAAAGCCAGCTGTTTGCTAGTTTTACCTTGTGCAATAGGAACCTGCTCACTTTCTCCTGCCACAAACACAAAAGGATTAAAATCCATTAAAAACTCATCACGAGCCTGTTCCTTGCCTTCGCCTGCAATAACAAGCTCATAATTTTCATGAATAAAAAACAGCTTTAACCGTTGCCAATTAGCATAATATTTTCCATGATCATCAATTCTTCCCGACAAGTTTTTAAGCATCTGCAATGAAGTATGATATCCTTCCTTATTCAGAAAATACTTACTTAATCTAAACAGGTTCATGGCCATTACCGAATTGGACGCAGGAATGACATTATCGGATAATTCAGACTTACGAATCATCAATGGATCATCTAAAATGGAGGTATAATAATAAAGCTGATTGTCATCGTTAAAGAAATGACACGAAGCATACTCACATAATTCATGGGCTCCTACTAACCACTGCTCATCAAAAGTAACTTGGTACAAATCAATCCAAGCATCAATCAATAGAGCATAATCATCTAAAAATGCATTGATGGTAGCTTTTTCAGCTTTTAAGCTACGCCATAATCCACCATCTTCCTGTATAGCTTTTCCTTGAATGAATTTGGAAGTTTCAATGGCATTATTTAGATATTCAGGATTTCCAGTAGCTCGATATGCATGCACCAAACCTTTGATCATGATGGCATTCCAAGCCGTTAAAATTTTATCATCTAAACCTGGGCGAACTCTTTTATTACGCGCCGCAAAAAGAATTTCTTTACCTTTTTGTAATAACTCCGATAAATCCTCTAATATCAGTCCATGGTCAAATACAAATTGCTCCAGCGAAACGGTTTGAAACAAGACATTCTTTCCAGATTCCCAATTTCCCTTCTCTGTGATATTATAAAATGCGCAAAATAACTCAGCCTCATCGCCCAATAACTCTTCAACCTCATTTTTATTCCAAACGTAGAAACGCCCTTCTTCTCCTTCGCTATCGGCATCAATAGAAGCGTAATAACCTCCTTCTGGAGATTTCAATTCCCGATTAGCAAATTCAATAGTTTCTTCAATCACTTTTTTAAACAAAGGATTCTGCGTTAGCTGAAAGGCATTGGCATATACTTCCAGCAACTGACCTTGGTCGTACAACATCTTTTCGAAATGAGGTACTTTCCAATACTCATCCACCGAATATCTTGAAAATCCTCCTCCTACATGATCATATATTCCACCCCAAGCAATACGCGAAAGCGATAGATTTACATATTGCTCAATATCCGCATTTGATTTTTTAGATAAGTATGTTAGTAAAAACTTAAACTCCACTGGCATAGGAAACTTCGGAGCTCCTTTATTTCCTCCCCAATCAAAATCAAGATTCTGTTTCCACGAGTCAACAATATTATCCATTCGTTTTGCCGTAAACAAAGCAGAATCCTTTACCAAGCCAACAAAATCCATTCGCTCAATACCTTGCTTTATTTGATCTGCTAGGTCATTTAACTTTTCGGGCGATTGAATAAAAAGTTGCTGAATTTCGTTTAATAAATTTAACCATTGGCGTTTTTGAAAATACGTACCCGCAAAAACGGGTCTGCCATCTGGTAGTGCTATAATATTTAGTGGCCAACCTCCTTTTCCAGTTGTTAGATGTGCTACATCCATAAACAATTGGTCTAAATCAGGACGTTCTTCTCTGTCTATTTTTATAGATACAAAGTGTTCATTCATTATTCCTGCGGCAAAATTATCGCTGAAACTCTCCTTCTCCATCACATGGCACCAATGACAAGCCGCATAACCAATAGAAATCACCATTAATTTATTCGATTCCTTGGCCAGCTTTAAGGCCTCTCTGCCCCACGGATACCACTTAACAGGATTATGCGCATGCATAAGTAGGTAAGGACTGGTTTCATTTAACAATGCATTTGTATATATATGTGTTGTCATTTATCTTCTTTTATAAGTATTCTGGCCTGCTTACATTTAACGTTTATCACTTCAAACCTAATTATAACAACATACCAACTCTTCTGAAAGTTTAAATTAAACGCAGTAAAATTCAAGTTTTTTCAAGTATTCATTGCTAACAACAGATAAGTTTTATAACTTTGATAGAAACGCAGAAATAATCAGAAACATCGATTTTTAAAATATCTATAGGGATGACAACCTTTGTTGGGAATCTTAACCTCCACATATGAAAGTTTGTGGAGGTTTTTTATGGCCTAAGTTTTACAGTTGTTAGTTCTCGATAAATTACTTTAAGTATCCGTTAAATATTCTACTTTCATTAAGTTTAGAATTCGGCTATAAAGTTATCTTTGCCCAACATCTAAAAAACATTACTTTTTTATGTTTGACAAAAACATACTTCTCGATTTGGTTAAAACCAGAATGCCCTATGGTAAATACAAAGGAAGGGTTATATGCGATCTGCCAGAGTTTTATTTGGCTTGGTATCATCAAAAAGGCTTCCCTGAAGGAAAAATAGGAATACTCCTAGGCACCTTATATGAGATAAAACTAAATGGTTTAGAATATTTATTGAAGGAGTTACGAAAACTGTAAAAATTCATCCTAAATTCCTGCAATTTTATATATAAGGATATGCTATCTATCATATCAATGTTAAAAAACATGAAATAAATCACTATTTAAGCTGCTTTCAACAGGGCATAAGCAATGATTTGTTACATTTGTTTACCGTAAATATTATATTAAACATGGCTAACAGAGAAATAATTCTTGTCAATATTTCTGGTGATGACAAACCAGGATTAACCTCTTCCCTTACAGAAATATTATCGCATTACAACGTTCAAATTTTAGATATCGGACAAGCAGTTATTCATGACGACCTTGGTTTAGGTATTTTATTTGAAGTACCACAAGCATACGAGTCTGCTCCTATCCTAAAGGACTTATTATTTAAGTCGTACGAGATTGGCGTTAAAATTAAATTTACGCCTATTTCTGAAGAACGCTATGCTGACTGGGTAACGCATCAAGGAAAAGAGAGATATATTATTACTCTATTAGCACGTAAAATTAACGCGGAACATTTAGCTAAAGTAACTAGGGTTATTTCTTCGCAACAGTTAAATATTGATACTATCACTCGTTTATCGGGTAGAATTGATTTAAATAGCGAACCAACGTTAAATAAAGCTGTGGTTGAATTTTCGGTACGTGGTACACCTATTGATGCCGAAATAATGAAGAGTGACTTCATGGAGCTTTCGGGCAAAATTGGTGTAGACATCGCTTTCCAAGAAGATAATATATTCCGCAGAAATCGTCGTTTAGTTTGTTTTGATATGGACTCAACTTTGATTCAGACCGAAGTAATTGACGAACTAGCTGAAAAAGCTGGCGTTGGAGCTAAAGTAAAAAAGATTACTGAAGCTGCCATGCGTGGAGAAATTGATTTTAACGAGAGTTTTATCAAGCGCGTTTCTCTATTGAAGGGACTTAACGAAAACGTAATGAAGGAAGTGGCTGATAACTTACCCATTACGGAAGGTGCTGAACGCTTGATGAGAACGTTAAATAAATATGGTTACAGAACGGCTATTCTGTCGGGAGGTTTTAACTATTTCGGAAATCACCTTAAATCTAAATTAGGTGTGGATTACGTTTTCTCCAATGAATTGGAAATTAAAAAAGGTAAACTAACCGGAAAACACGTTGGTGATATTGTAGATGGAAGCAGAAAAGCAGAATTATTAAAACTTTTAGCTTTTAAAGAAGATATTCATTTAGATCAGGTAATTGCTGTAGGTGATGGATCAAATGATTTACCTATGCTACAATTAGCTGGCTTAGGAATTGCTTTCCATGCAAAACCAAAGGTGATTGCAGGAGCTGATAATTCTATTTCTACGATTGGCCTTGATGCAATTTTATATATGCTTGGTTTTAGAGATAGAGAAATTAATTCGTAGCAAAATATTTTAAGATACAAGAAACCCCGAAAAGGGATTGTTATAAGATAAATTTTACACAAAAACCTGAAAAGCTCGCTTTTCAGGTTTTTTTATTATAAATCATACGCTCCTTACATCAACTCCAAAACACCTTTACCTTACCTCAGAAATTACCTAAACATTGATGTATAGATTAATAATAGCACTTGTTTAGTTTTTTTCTATACTTTTTTTCAAGATTATAGCTGGTCATCTAGAGAAAAACCTTCCTTTTCAGCTAGCGTCTAGTTAAAGTAAAACCGCTATACATCAAATACCACCTAATATTTCTTTAAATGAACTTGCACTTATACAATACATGTTTTAATATTGTACTCGATTTAAGGTCCGGTCTCTAGCCTTAATTATTCTATATTTTTAATTCATAAATAAATTTAAGATGGCAACATTGAATGTTAAGCCTGCATCTGAGTGTGCATACGATTGTATTTCGTTGGGAGAAGTAATGTTAAGATTGGATCCAGGTGAAGGAAGAATTAGAACAACACGTCAGTTCCGTGCTTGGGAAGGCGGTGGAGAATATAACGTATCTCGTGGCTTAAGAAGATGTTTTGGAAAGAAAACAGCTATCGTCACTGCTTTAGCGGATAACGAAGTGGGTGCATTAGTGGAAGACTTTATGTTACAAGGAGGCTTAGATACTCAATTTGTAAAGTGGATTGACTATGATGGATGTGGTCGTACCGTACGTAACGGATTAAACTTTACTGAAAGAGGATTCGGAATACGTGGTGCTAAAGGAGTTTCTGACCGTGGAAATACTGCTGCTTCGCAATTGAAACCAGGTGATATTGACTGGGAATATATTTTTGGAACATTAGGTGTACGTTGGATTCATACAGGTGGTATCTTTGCTGCTCTTTCAGAATCGGCAGCGGAAACAGTTATTGAAGCAGTTAAGATTGCTAAAAAATACGGCACTATTGTTTCTTACGATTTAAACTATCGTCCTTCTCTTTGGAAAGCGATTGGTGGAGAAGCTAAAGCGCAAGAAGTAAACCGCGAGATTGCCAAATACGTGGACGTAATGATTGGTAACGAAGAGGACTTTACAGCTTGTTTAGGTCTTGAGGTAGAAGGTAACGACGAAAACTTAAAAGAGTTGGATCTTACTGGATACAAGAGCATGATCAACAATGCCGTTAAAGAATTCCCTAACTTTAATGTGATTGCGACTACTTTACGTACAGTGAAGTCTGCAACGATTAACTCTTGGGGTGCAATCTGTTATGCAGATGGACAAATTCATGAAGCGGAACACAGAGAGGATCTTGAAATTATGGACCGTGTTGGAGGTGGAGATAGCTTTGCTTCTGGTTTAATCTATGGTTTCTTAGAGCATAACGATGGCGCAAAAGCTGTTGAATATGGAGCTGCTCACGGTGCATTAGCTATGACTACTCCGGGCGATACTACCATGGTTACCTTAGCTGAGGTAGAGAAAATCATGGGTGGCGGAAGCGCTCGTGTAGATAGATAAGAATTCAATTGATGAATCAAATAAAAAAGGTTGTTTCCTATATAGGAAACAACCTTTTTCTATTTTGTAAGTTAGTCAATTGCGATTACTCATTGTAAATTAGTCACACTCGACACTTTTAACTTTCAACTCGGTATTACAAAAAACTATCTGAACTTAATAATCTTCTTCATGGTTCCATCATAGATATTAAACTTATGATATCCGCACTCTAAACCTCCATTATATAACTTCAATTTCTCCAACGGCTTCAAACCAACATTTTTCAAGGCTTCTTTATCCGAAGTAATTACCCAGGCATCATATCCAACAAAAGTTTGCTTCAATTGATTTCCAATCATTTTATAAAAGTCCACCACATTCTTCTCTTTCATCAATCGCTCACCATAAGGAGGATTCATAATGATCATTCCTTTAGGATACAGTGGATCCAACTTTTCGTATCGCTCTACAGAAAAATTAATATCTCTATTAAACCTAAATTGTAATGCTGACTCTCTAGCAATATCAATGGCTTTTATATCGGCATCACTACCAAATATTTTTAAACGAGGATGTTCTATTTTATCTTTAGCTTCTTCAACTACCTTATTCCAAAGTGCTTCATCATACTCTTTCCACCCCATAAAGCCAAAACGCTTTTTATGCAAGTTTGGCGGATAATTACGAGCATACATAACAGCTTCCATTAAAATGGTACCTGAACCACACATGGGATCAATCAATGGCATTTTTTTATCCCAGCCCGAAAGCATTATCATACCTGCAGCCAACACTTCATTTAATGGTGCTTTATGATGCCCTGTGCGATAACCTCTCTTATGCAAGGAATCACCAGAGCTATCCATAGATATGGTTGCTTTATCTTTGGCGATATGAATAACCAAGCGTACGCTAGGATTTTCAACATCTACATTAGGTCGCTTACCCAGCTTTTCCCTAAACTGATCTACAATAGCATCTTTAGCTTTAAGGGCTACGTACAACGAGTGGGTAAAAACTTCTGAATATACCACAGGATCGATAGCTAATGTTTCGTCAACACCCATGATGGTAGACCAATCGAACTGCTGAACGCCGTCGTACAACTCCTGGTCGTTTTTAGCATTAAAATGATGGATAGGAAGCAATATCCTGATTGCAGTACGTAGGTTTAAGTTAGCCTTGTACAAAATTTCTTTATCTCCTTCAAACTCAACAGCTCTGTTTACTTCCTTAATATTCTGAGCTCCAATTCCCTTTAACTCCTCAGCCAGAACACCTTCTAGCCCATGAAATGTTTTTGCAATCAGTTTCAATGTAGTATGTCTTTAGTGTTTAATCGTCAGGTAACATCGTTCATTACCTATTTCGCTGCGAAGTTAATAAAATCATGGTTTATCTGAGCTTAAGATTTTTATTTTCTATTCTTTTAACAATCTCTTAAAACATAATTGTTCAGTTTTAAGAATAAAAACCGCTCTCAAGGCACAATACCTATAAGAACGGTTTATTGAATGTTCGGATTTAACTATGGGGGAACACCTATTTATCTTCTCTTTTCTCTAAACGCTTCTTAATCTTTTTCACCACAGACTCAATAGATGCTTCAGGTTCAATAACGTTATAGTCGCCCCAAAACTGGGGATCGTTAAAACCTTCTTGTTGATCTTGTAATATAATATTGTGCTTAATGCGATCTTTTACTCTAAACTGCTTTTCTTCTGCTTTTTTCCAATCGGTAGATACCATTTCTATAGTTGAAGTGTAGAAGGTGTTAAACACTTTCTTCTTCCAATTAATTTTAAAGGTAATCTGTCCGCGAGAATAGCTATACATGTAACGACCATCTTGTTTTCTATAATTCACCAAATAACTAGCTTCGGTAGGATACACCTCGGCACCAACAGGCTTACGTTTAATAAACATAGACGATGCTTTGTTTTTATCCTCAATATTAATGCTGTAATTGGCACTGGTAATGGCCATATCATCTACATCAATATATAATTTACCATAGAACAATGGATCTTCGATATATTCTTTTTGCTTGAAGTTTACCACGTAAATGATCTTATTATTCACCTTCGTGATATTATCTAATTTGAAATCGTAATAATCCAATTCCTCTGTAGATAAAATACTATAAGGATCTTTCATTATATCCAACATGAGCGTGGAATATGGCCCACCTTGCAATTTAAATGTTACTGTATCCATCTTGCTATAATCAGCATCCTTACGTGCTTTATACAACTTTAATCCATCCAGTTTATACCCTGAATAAGGTTGTTTATGAACATCTATAACAGCTTCGGCCAATGAAACATAGGTACGCCTTCTCTTAATAGTTTCACGATAAAAGGCAGTCATACGAACAGGATCTTGCATATAATTTTCTCGTTTCTTATAAATTACCTCTCGAATGATTTGGTGGGCATCTTTAGGCGCTACGTTCACTTCCGACAAAGAAATAGACAACAACTCCAAACGAATTTTATTATTATCTGGCTTTAAATCCGACAAAGGAATGTCCATACTTTTATACCCTAGGTAAGAAATCATTATTTTAGTGCTCACTGGCATATCCTTAGGAACCTTCAGTAAAAAACGACCTTCAGAGTTAGATACAGTGGCAATATTAGTTCCTTCAATAGTTACCGTTGAAAACACCAGAGGATCTCCTGATTTACTATCCATAATTTTACCTCTATACTGAACCGTGTTCAATGTATCTGGTAAAACATCTTCAGCAGCCCATGGTGATGCGTGCAACGAAGTTGGTATAATACCAATCATCATAAATAAAATGGTACAAACCATTAAAATGCGAAATTGATTATTTAAATTTTTCATGATGCTATATTTTAAGTTTGACTTCCTGTTTCTGTTATAAGGACAATAGTGATGAAGTTTTACCCCTACTCTATTTTTACTTTTTTTGAAAATAGGTTTGCCTAGATATTAAAAAGCCTAGAAAATGATGAGTTGAAGTAATCGTGGTATCAGCATAACACGTGGTATCGTAATCTCATTGTAGTTATTCTTTCAATTCACCATTTCAAAATTACCATTTCAAAAACCGCTACATCACCTTTGCTACCTTATACCGCACGGCAATCGCATTTATACAAATATTTAATATACCACCCTGCCTTCGGCACCCCTCTTAAAATTCAGGAGGGAAAAGTGCTACGGAGTTCTCATTTTTAAGGAGGAGTACCGCGAAGAATGAGTGGGGAGGTGGTTTTAAAATGCAACTACTTTGTGGTTGTTAATAGTATTAGAATCATAACCCGGCACTTTGTACAGAGCTATTTAGATTTAATTCTTTCAGGATTTTTGCATTAAAAACCACCAATGTTCAATGACTATTGACCTTAGTTTCTATTGCCCTACAATTTTACACTCTTAAATCTCCCCGCTACCATCTTCACACTTCCTATTTGTAAATGGCACAGCGCTTGAACCATATATCATAGGCAAATGACTAAAAACAGGTTTCAATACTGTTTTTCAACAAGATAGAATGATAGTCATCATAAGATCATCCTACATTTTTGTAGAAAACCAGAAAAAAGAACCACGATTTAGTCGTATTATTATTAACCTCTAAATAAAAGACAAGATGAAAGTATGCTTACCAATTATGGGCGAAACAAGCCTAAAAAAAGAGCTATTAGCAGGAGACTTTTACAAAGCGCAACACTATTGTATCTACGATATGAAGAATAATTCTTCATCCATATACTCACTCAATGATGCCAATAGCATTTACATGTCTATCAGTGAAATTAAAAAACTGGAGATACAAGCCATTATAACGCCCAACCTACGCCCTATGGCTGCTAAAATTTTATTCGAGAACGAAATTGAAGTCTACCAAGCAGGAGGTAATGTGGTAGATGAAAACATAGACCATTTAAAACGCGGCCTACTCAGAGATTTTACCGAGGCTATGATAGAATCGAAGAAAGACTGTTCTCCCGATGCTTGCTCGTCTTGTTCATCCTCTGGAAGTTGCAATTAAAAGAAAAAAGGGTGAAAGGACGAAAGGTACTATGGGTGAAAGATAAAAGGTTAAAACACTATCATTCATCCTAATACCTTGCATTACAAATAATCAGATATTCAGATAACATAACAAGCGTTGACTACTGTAACAATGACGATTAACCCAAACTAAGCGCCCCATATTTCTTTATACCTTTGTACCATTGTACCCTTAAACAAAAAAAACCGTACTCTCTTTCGAAAGCACGGTTCTATTATATTGTAATTTAACTATTAGCTAATAAGCAACAGCTAGTCTACTTCATATCTGCAAAGAAGTCGTTTCCTTTATCATCTACGATAATAAAAGCAGGGAAATTCTCGATACGAATTTTTCGAACCGCTTCCATTCCTAACTCTGGAAAATCAACTACTTCCACCGACTTAATACTTGTTTTAGCTAAGATAGCAGCAGGACCTCCGATAGAACCTACGTAAAAACCACCATGCTCTTTACAAGCATCGGTAACTTGTTGCGAACGGTTTCCTTTGGCTACCATAATCATAGAACCACCTTTACTTTGAAAAGGTCCTACATAAGGATCCATACGACCCGCCGTAGTTGGCCCAAAACTTCCTGAAGCCATTCCTTTAGGCGTTTTTGCAGGACCAGCGTAATATACAGGATGATTTTTCATGTACTCTGGCATTTCCTTGCCTTCATCCAACATTTTTTTGATGTTAGCATGGGCAATATCACGCGCTACAATTAAAGTACCCGATAGATTCAATCTGGTTTTAATAGGATACTTGGTTAACTCCTTTAAGATATCTTCCATCGGTTGATCCAGGTCAATATCTACCGCAGGAGCTAATTCAGGCGCTCTTTCTGGCACAAACTTAGATGGATTCTTCTCTAACTGCTCCACAAAGATTCCTTCTTCGGTAATCTTACCTTTTACGTTTCTATCTGCACTACAGCTCACGCCTAATCCAACAGGACAAGAAGCGGCGTGACGAGGCAAACGAATCACACGTACATCATGTACAAAATACTTACCGCCAAACTGCGCACCAATCTTACTCTCCTGACAAATCTTCAATACTTTTTGCTCCCACTCTAAATCGCGGAAAGCCTGTCCAGAATCATTACCTTCTGTTGGTAAATGATCTAAATATCCTGCTGAAGCTTTTTTAACAGTAGCCAAAGTAGTCTCAGCAGATGAACCTCCAATAACCAAAGCTAAATGGTATGGCGGACAAGCTGATGTTCCTAAATCCTTTAATTTATCTTCAACAAACTTAGTTAAGTTCTCCTCTGTCAAAAGACTCTTAGTTTGCTGATACAAAAATGTTTTGTTACCAGAACCACCACCTTTAGTTAAAAATAGAAACTCATACTTATTACCTTGCTCGGCATAAATATCGATTTGTGCAGGAAGGTTATTACCCGTATTTTTTTCCTGAAACATTGTTTGAGGAACTACCTGCGAATAACGTAAGTTTCTATCTTTATATGTTTCGTAAATTCCTTTTGAAAGATATTCTGCATCACAAGCACCCGTATATACATCTTCCCCTTTTTTAGCTACCACAATAGCTGTACCTGTATCCTGACAAGTAGGTAATTCACCTTCAGCAGCTACCACTTGGTTCATCAACATGGTATGTGCCACAAACTTATCATTATCAGAAGCTTCTTTATCTTCTAAAATATTGCTTAGCTTTTGTAAGTGAGCCGGACGTAAATAAAATGAAACATCACCAATCGCTTCTTTAGCCAACAATTCAAGTCCTTTAGGATCTACTTTTAGAATCTTTCTGCCATCAACATCAATGGTTGATACGTAATCTTTGGTCAATAACCTATACTCTGTAGTGTCAGCCTTAATTGGAAAAGGCTTTTGGTAGATAAACTCTGACATCTTATCTAAATATTTTATGATTAGTATTTAAAATTCTTCAATGTGGATAGAAATTATCCTTCTTGTTTTTAAGTCCGCCAAAGTTAGCAAAGAATGCCAAATGGTATCGCTTAGCAATGAATTATATTTGATGTTTTGGAACAGGGTTTCGACAATAAAAGTTGATAAAAGGAGAAGGGAAATCGGAGAACGGAGGAAGGAGTGAGCAGCTATTAGTAGGCAATCATCAGTACACAGTCATTAGCAAGCTCTGAACCACTACACACTTGCACCTTTGTACTTTTAACCTTTAACCTTTAACCTTTGTACCTTTAACTTTTGTACCTCTACCCCATCAACCCAATGATCTAAAAACCTATTAACCTACATCACCATTTACCTATACACCTGCAATCCTCAACATCACCATACCACCTCCTGCCAACCCCCTGATATTCAAACGCAACTTTTAAACCACCCAAAAACAGCGCTTTTTTAGCCTATTATTCTACTCAACTATCAAAAAATTTATACATTTGCTTGTTCGAAAATCGAAGAATTTTGAAAGAAGACACAACAACATTTACTTGGTACGCCCTTTATACCAAGTCAAGAGCTGAGAAGAAAGCAGCAGAAGGGCTCAACAAACTTGGAATAACCAATTACCTACCTATGAAAAGGGAGCTTAAACAATGGAGCGACCGCAAAAAATGGGTAGAAACACCAGCTATAAGTTCTTATATATTTGTTAAAATTACACCCGACCAATATCGCACTGTATTTGAAGTGAATGGCATCGTAGCCTATGTAGCAAACAAGGGAAATGCCTTGGCCATACCTGAGCATGAGATGCTTGCCATGCAACGTACCATCGATAATAAAATTGAATTTAATATAGAAGCCAGAAATATTAAAAAAGGAGAGCAAATTACTGTAACCTCTGGCCCGCTAAAAGGTATACAAGGCGTTGTTAATTCTGTGCAGGGGACAAAAAAACTATATCTGAATATTTCGAACATTGGTTATACTTTGGTCGTCGATTTAAACGACGCTACCATAGAAAAAACATGATTTAAACCTTGACTCCTTTTTGTCATCATAAGAGGAAGTCAATCACATATAAATACCACATACTCATCTCGTAATTGGGACTGAGGGTGGCGAAGCACTGCCTGAAGGGCAGGAAATGTTAGATATTAGGACGCTACGCTTTAGGCTCTAGAGTTAAAAAATATTCATGAGTAACTGTAATTTTGGTTTTAAAGACTTATTAGTTTGGCAAAAATCTCTGAATTTTGCAAACGAAGTAATAAAAACCACGGAATCACTAAACTCTCAGAAGAAACATTTTCGTTTAATAGAACAAATTGAAGCGTCTTCAGCTTCTGTTGCTCAAAACATTGCAGAAGGAAAAGGAAGGTATTCCCCGAAAGAATTCAAACAATTCCTCTATTATTCGAGAGGTTCATTGTACGAAACAATTACTGTTTTAAATCTATTTTATTTAAGAAATTGGATTACGAGAGAAACTCTTGTGGAATTAGAAATGAAAGCTGATGAAATTGGAAAAATGTTGAACGGCTTAATAAATAGTCTAAAATAAACATTCCTAAGAGCTAAAAACTAATCACTAACAACTAAATGTATGACTAACATCCATCCAACCAACATATACCTTAGTCGTTCTGAGAAGGAACATTACCTCCGACAAAATGCAAAAGTAGTTTGGATCACAGGTCTTTCTGGATCGGGCAAGAGTACCTTGGCAAGTGGTCTGGAAAAGAAACTGGCCGAGAAAGGTTATTTTACACAGGTGCTGGATGGAGACAATATACGTTCCGGAATCAATAAAAACCTAGGTTTTAGCAACGATGACAGAACAGAAAACATTCGTCGTATAGCAGAAGTTAACAAGTTATTCTTAAACTGTGGTATCATTACCATCAATGCTTTTGTATCGCCTACCAACGACATACGCCATATGGCCCGTGAGATCATTGGAACAGAGAACTTTATTGAAATATTTGTAGATGCCAGCTTTGATACTTGTAGCAAACGAGACCCTAAAGGTTTGTATAAAAAAGCCCTGGCAGGTGAAATAAAAAACTTTACAGGGCTAGATGCTCCCTTTGATAGACCTGATGATGCTGAGCTCACTATCGATACCGATCAGCTCACTATTGACGAAGGAATTGAAAGAGCTTTTGAATATGTAAAAGCTGCGGTGAGGTGGTAAAGGAGGCGCAGCCTCCGGTCAATAGGTAATTAGTGCGCTCCGCTTTTAGAGTTTAGCAAATAGCCTGTAAGTAAGAGCTAGTTACTAACAACTAATCCCTAATAACTAAAAACTTAAAAACATTCCTCTACTAATTTCATGAGTACTAATAACGAAAAAACAAAAATTGCCATTGTAGGATTAGGATATGTAGGGCTTCCGTTAGCGGTAGAATTTGCTAAAAAATACCGTACAATTGGACTCGACATTGACTCCAATAGAGTATCCGAACTACAAAAAGGCAATGATAGCACACTTGAAATCAGTAGTGAAGAATTAGAATCTGTTATTGATAATAAAACCAATAATAACTATCTAAAACTGACCAGCGACAGAAATTTTATTTCAGACTGCAATGTTTTTATTGTTACGGTACCTACGCCTACCGACAAAAATCATCACCCTGATTTAAGTCCGTTGATAAAAGCCAGTGAAACAGTGGGCTTAAATTTAGAAAAGGGCGATTTGGTGATTTATGAATCTACGGTTTATCCTGGTGTAACCGAAGAGGAATGTATACCAGAACTAGAGCGTGTAAGTGGCTTAAATTTTAACAGTGATTTTTTTGTTGGTTATTCTCCAGAGAGAATTAACCCAGGTGATAAAGTCAGAACATTAACAAAAATATTAAAGCTGACTTCAGGTTCAACCCCTGAAACAGCAGAAAGAGTTGACCGCTTATATAAATCGATCATCACAGCAGGAACCTTCAAAGCTTCATCTATTAAAGTAGCAGAAGCTGCTAAAGTGATCGAAAATAGTCAGCGCGATATAAACATTGCTTTTGTAAATGAGTTGGCCATCATATTTTCAAAGCTAAACATCGATACCAATGAGGTATTGGAAGCAGCTGGCACCAAGTGGAATTTCCTACCCTTCCGACCAGGTTTAGTAGGTGGACATTGCATTGGTGTAGATCCTTATTATCTGGCACAAAAAGCACAAGAAACAGGTTATTCGCCAGATATTATTTTAGCAGGCAGAAAAATGAACGATGGTATGGGCGTTTGGATCGCTTCACAAATCATCAGAAAAATGCTACTGGCTGGTCATACCATCAAAGACAGTAAAGTACTTTGTTTAGGCATTACCTTTAAAGAGAATTGTCCTGACATTAGAAATACCAAGGTGGTTGATTTAATCAATGAATTAAACTTGTTAGGGTGCAAGGTAGACATTTACGACCCACAGGCCAGTATTACGGAAGTAAACAAGGAATATCAGCTAGACTGCATCAACAATGAAAGCGACCTTAACGATAAAAGATACAATGCCATTATTCTGGCCGTAGCACATAGCGAGTTCCTAGAGATGGACCTGGAAAAATATAAAACAGATCAATCATCCATCATCTATGATATAAAAGCAGTATTACCAAAAGAAACAGTAGATTATAGACTATAGAAAATAGGAGAAAGGAACACGGAGATAGTAGACAGAAAAGTAGTAGGTAGTGGGCAGTAAACAACAACCAATCATTTTAAACCATTGTACCGTTACACAATTAAACCTTATACCTTTACACCTTTGAATTTTAACACTAAATCACAACACAACTAATAACCTAATCACAAATTAGCTAATAACCACTAATTAACCCTAAATCAAACGAATTATATCACCTTTCGGCTAATAGTAGACGCTAAAAAAAAATGGTATAATCCTCTTAATCTGTGGACAAAAACAACTGCGAAGCAACTTTTAATCGTTAAATTTATAGAAGTTAAAATTACAACAACATGAATGCTGCAGAACTCAAATTAATGATTTTCCGACAAGTTGATACGCTTGACAATAGTAGCTTAGAGGATATTTATGGGCTATTAAGTAATTACATAAATGGACAAAAAGACACCTCTGACTGGAAATTACTATCTGAAACTCAAAAAAAAGGAATCTATAAAGCCATTGATGAACTCGATGAAGGACAACATATCTTGAATGAGGATATAATAAAAAAGTATAAAAAATTACATGCGGATGAGTAAACAAATAGTTTGGTCTCCCTCTTCCGAACATGATTTTGCAGGAATACTGAATTATTTGAGTAGAAAATGGAACAATAAAGTTGCTTTACAATTTATCAACAAAACAACGTTTCTACTGAATCAAATTGCTGAAAACCCAAAACAATTTCCAGTAATATATAAATCGTTGAAAATTAGAAAGTGTGTATTAACAAAACACAACTCGCTATATTACCGAACAAATAGAAAGCACATTGAAATACTAAGAATCTACGATTCGAGGCAAGACCCACAGAAACTAACATTCAATTAGATAAACCGTTAAATCGTAGCACCTTTATACCCTGAACCCTATACCTTAAAACCATATCACAACACAACTAATAACCTAATCACAAATTAGCTATCAACCACTAATCAACATTTGAACAATTAAACACCGCAACATTGAAAGATTACGATTTAATTATACGCCCCAAAAGGCACGCATTCGACATCAACTTTAAAGAGATATGGGCTTACCGCGATTTGCTCAGCATGTTTGTAAAACGAGATATCATCACCGTATACAAACAGACCGTACTTGGCCCTATCTGGTTTATAGTGCAACCCATCATGACAACCTTAATATATATTGTTGTCTTTGGTAATATTGCTAAAATATCTACCGATGGTGTTCCGCAGCCCTTATTCTACTTAGCAGGTATCACTATCTGGAACTATTTTGCAGAGAGCTTTAACACCACCGCCAAAACATTTACCGAAAATGCCGGCATATTTGGCAAGGTATATTTCCCGCGGCTCATCATGCCTTTTGCTAAGGTCACCAGTGGCCTCATCAAATTCTTGATACAGTTTGTATTATTCTTGGCCGTTTATGCCTATTATATCATTGTGGGAGATGTTAGCGTAAACCCTAACTGGAACATCGCTTTATTACCGGTATATATCCTACTCATGGCTGCATACGGTTTGGGAGCTGGTATCATCTTTACAAGTCTTACAACTAAATACCGCGACTTAACCTTTTTATTGGCCTTTGGGGTTCAATTATTAATGTATGCCAGTCCGGTGATTTACCCGGTAAGTACCATCGAAGATCCTCGTTTACAAACCATTGCTTTATACAATCCCTTCACCCCTATACTTGAAGGTTTTAAATATGCCTTTTTAGGCGCAGGACACTTTAGCTGGCCAAACCTATTATATAGCGTTGTTGTAGCTATCGTATTACTCGTATCAGGAATAGTCATCTTCCATAAAACAGAACGTAACTTTATAGATACTGTATAGTCTGTCACCTAATTATTACTAATTTACTCGAATAAAATAATTAGCGATAATTTATTAATCGAATATGAAATGCCCGAACTTCTTAAGCAACATGATCTTTTATTCAAAAATGAATCCTATCGGATTATTGGAGCCGCAATGGAGGTTCACAAAGAACTAAAAAATGGCTTCTTGGAACCTGTATATCAAGAAGCCTTAGAAAAAGAACTTAAGCTACAAAACATACCATTTGAAAGAGAAAGTCTTATTCACATTTATTACAAGGGTGAAAAACTTGATAAATACTATAAGGCTGATTTCGTTTGCTATAATGAAATAATTATTGAACTTAAGGCATTGAGTGATTTAACATCTGCTCATGAATCTCAATTGATTAACTACCTAAAAGCAACAAATAAGAAACTAGGTGTTTTAATTAATTTTGGAAAGACCAGTTTACAATATAAGCGAATCATAAATACCTTTCATTAATTCGCGACAAATAAGACTGCGCAAGCAGCAATAAAATAAAATTCGCGTTAATTCGTGAAAATTAGATGACATGAAGACTGTAATCAAAATAGAAAACCTCAGTAAAATATACCGCCTCGGCGAAGTAGGCACAGGTACCCTCTCCCATGACCTTAACCGCTTTGTACGAATGAACATCCTCGGACAAGACGACCCCTACGCCAAGATAGGTCATGTAAACGACCGCACCCAAAAAGCCGAAAAAGGAGAACTGGTAGCCGCCTTACAAGATATAAATCTTGAGGTAAAAGAAGGTGAAGTACTGGGTATTATAGGTAAAAACGGTGCAGGTAAAAGTACCCTACTAAAACTCCTCAGCCGTGTAACCTCCCCTACTACTGGTAGTATCAAAGTAAAAGGCCGATTAGCATCCTTATTAGAGGTAGGTACAGGTTTCCATCCCGAGATGACAGGCCGCGAAAATATTTATATGAACGGTACTATTATGGGTATGCGTAAATGGGAAATAGACAAACAGCTCGACGCCATCGTTGATTTTGCTGGTGTAGCCAAATATCTAGACACCCCTACTAAACGATACTCTAGCGGTATGACGGTACGTCTGGGTTTTGCCATTGCGGCACACTTGGAGCCTGAAATACTAGTGGTGGATGAAGTATTGGCTGTTGGTGATGCTGAATTCCAGAAAAAAGCCATTGGTAAGATGCAGGATGTGAGTACCAATCAAGGTAGGACTGTGCTTTTTGTGAGTCATAATATGCCATCAATAAGAACCCTATGCCCAAACACCATATGGATGCAACAAGGCATGTTGCACAAAAGCGGAAATACTAATGACATAATTGACGAGTATCTGAAAGAACAGATTAATAGTCAAGTTGGTTCTACATCAAGCTTTCCTGAAGACAAAAGCAAACCCTTTCAAGTAGATTCTATTAGAGTATTAGATAAAACTCATCAGATACAAACATCCTTTGAATGCGATGAGGAAATAAATATTGAAATAATTTGCACTTCACGACAAGCAATACCAGGTTTATACGGTTGGTTTGATTTAACAAAAGATAACGGAACCATGGTTTTAATGTCTGATACCTATGATTTCCAACCAAATTGCATGGACTCTTTAGAACCTGGTCAATATTGTTTTCAATTAAAGATTCCACGAAGAACTATTGGGCATGGTAAGTATCTCATAACGTTATCATTTACCAGTCGTCAAAACTTTAGTGGCTTTCAAATAGACAAACATGAATACGCTTGTTCTTTTGAAGTAATAGATACAACAACTCCAAGAGGCAACAAGCGACTTGGGCACTTAAGCACATTGCTTAAATGGGAAAAAACAAAATTACTGTGAAAAAAATATTAGTTACAGGTGCTGATGGTTTTATCGGCTCACATTTAACAGAGGCTTTACTACGAAAAGGCCATAAAGTAAAAGCCCTTTCGCAATATAATTCATTTAATAATTGGGGATGGTTAGAAGATATAGATGAGAATAACAAGCTTGAGGTTGTATCCGGAGATATCCGCGATCCTCACTTTTGCAAAGAAATAACCAAAGGAGTTGATATTATTTTTCATTTGGCTGCACTTATAGCGATTCCCTACTCCTATATTGCGCCAAGTAGTTATGTTGACACCAATGTTACCGGCACACTAAATATATGTCAGGCAGCAAAAGAAAACGGTAACATTAGGGTAATTCATACTTCTACATCAGAAGTTTATGGCACTGCACAATACGTGCCTATTGATGAAAAGCACCCGAAACAAGCACAATCACCCTATTCTGCATCTAAAATTGGTGCTGATGCCATGGCCATGAGTTTCTTTAATGCATTTAATCTGCCCCTTACCATCGCTCGACCATTTAATACTTATGGTCCTCGACAGTCGGCAAGAGCAATAATACCAACTATTATTACACAAATAGCCAACGGGGTTAAAGAAATAAAACTGGGAGACTTATCTCCTACGCGTGATTTTAATTTTGTAAAAGATACTTGTAAAGGGTTTATTGCCCTAGCCGAAAACGATAAGACAATTGGAAAAGAAATTAACATTAGTTCCAATTTTGAAATATCCATGAAAGACACCCTTGATTTAATTAAAAAAATAATGAAATCGGATGTCAGGTTTATCACTGATGAACAGCGATTGCGCCCAGAAAAATCAGAAGTATTCCGACTCTGGGGCGACAATAGCCTCATAACTGAATTAACAGGTTTTACGCCCGATTATGACATAGAAAAAGGATTGAAAGAAACCTGTGACTGGTTTTGCTTACCGGCCAACCTATTGAAATATAAAGCCAATATTTATAACGTATAGTTATGGCCAACTTCAAAAAGACTATCCAATATATAAGGCAAGTATTCAACGAACCGGAAGCATTTATCCCCCTTCACGCGCCTGTATTTTCTGGTAACGAGAAAAAGTATCTCAATGAATGCATCGATACCACTTTTGTTTCAAGTGTAGGCAAATTTGTTGACCAGTTTGAAACAAAAATAGCAATCTATACCGGTTCTACAAAAGCGGTGGCCTGTGTGAATGGCACCAATGCACTACATCTTGCGTTAGTACTAAGCGGCGTTGAACAAAACCACGAAGTCATTACCCAACCACTGACCTTTATTGCTACGGCAAATGCCATTAGTTACTGTGGTGCCAAACCTGTATTTGTGGATGTGGATAAAGAAACCATGGGATTAAGTCCAGATGCCTTAAGAGCATTTCTTAACGAACATTGTGAAATAATAAATAACAACTGCATAAACAAGACAACAGGTAACACGATTAAAGCTTGTGTACCCATGCACACCTTTGGACATCCGTGTAGAATAGATGAAATAAAAACCATCTGTGAACAATTTCACATTGCTCTCATTGAAGATGCGGCAGAGAGTTTAGGCAGTTATTATAAGAGCAAACACACAGGAACCTTTGCCCCTATCGGTATACTAAGTTTTAACGGTAATAAAACCATTACTACAGGCGGTGGTGGAATGCTTCTGTTCAATGATGAAGCCCTTGCCACAAGAGCTAAACATCTTTCAACACAAGCCAAAACATCTCATCCTTGGGCATTTTTACACGATGAGATTGGTTATAACTATCGTATGCCTAATATAAATGCAGCCATTGGCTTGGCCCAATTAGAAAAGCTCAATGAAATTATAAAGGCAAAACGTAAGCTAGCCCACAAATATGCTGCTTTTTTTACTGATAACAAGATTGACTATTTTGTGGAACCCAAGGATGCACAATCGAACTATTGGTTAAACTGCCTTGTTCTAAAAAACAAAGAAGAACGTGATTCCTTTCTTGAAGAAACCAACAAAAAAGGTGTTATGACTCGCCCTGTATGGGAGTTGATAAACCGTCTGCCAATGTTTCAAAACTGTATGTGCGGTGATTTAAGTAATACAGAATGGCTTGCTGACAGAGTCGTTAATATACCGAGCAGTTCATTATTATAATGCATTAACATTACATACATGAAAATAAACAAAATTTTAAAAGTAGGTTATTTTGCAGATGGCCCTTGGTCACATAAAGCATTTGAGAAGCTAATTAAAGATACTTCTATTGAAATAAAATTCATCGTACCAAGAAATGACACTGCAGATTTAACCTTAAAAAATGCTGCTTCAAAAAATAATATTCCCTATATAATTGGTCATAATATTAATTCAAATGAATTTTATCAATTAGTGGCAAAATATAATTGTGACCTTTTTATTTCGATGAGCTACAACCAAATCTTCAAAAGAAGAATTTTAGAACTCCCCAAATTACGAACAATAAACTGTCATGCTGGAAAATTACCATATTACAGAGGTCGTAACATCCTAAATTGGGTTTTAATTAATGATGAAAAAGAATTTGGCATTACTGTACATTATGTAGATGAAGGAATCGATACAGGAGATATAATTTTGCAACGAACATATCCTATAACTGATAATGACACATATAAGACTCTTCTTGAAAAATCATACACTGAATGTGCTCAAATTTTATATGATTCTGTAAAGCTAGTACAAGAGAATAAGATAAATTTGATAAAACAAAACGACATACATCCAGTAGGCTTTTATTGTGGGATAAGAGGTAATGGTGATGAAATTATAAACTGGCAGCATAATAGTAGAGATATTTTCAATTTTATTCGTGCAATCTGTACGCCTGGCCCCATGGCTCAATGCTATCTTAAGGGACAACAAATAAAAATAAACAAGGCTAGACTAATTGAAAATGCACCTATTTATAAAAATAGAGTCGGGCAAGTTGTTGGAAAAACAGAACTCGGCTATATTGTAAAAACTCTAGATTCAACTATCGAAATTCAGGAGGTTGTAAGTAATTCCAAAATTAAAATTGGAGACAAATTTGATTTATGAGAACACTAATAATAGCAGAAGCTGGAGTGAACCATAATGGTAATCTTAAACTAGCAAAACAATTAATACAGAAAGCTGCGCTAGCAGGAGCAGATTATGTAAAGTTTCAGACATTTTCAGCAGAAAAGCTTGTTACTCTAAATGCACCAAAAGCAGACTATCAAACGGCCAACATGAAGGACGGTGATAGTTCTCAATATAAAATGCTAAAGGCTTTGGAAATACCTAAAGAATGGTATCCGGACCTTATAAGTTGGGCGAACACATGTGGTATAAAATTCTTTTCCACAGCTTTTGATTTGGCCAGTATTGAGTTTTTGGATAACCTGGGTATGGAACTTTTTAAGATCCCATCCGGTGAAATCACCAACAAACCTTATTTAAAAAGGGTAGCGAGTAAGCAAAAACCGGTCATCCTATCAACAGGAATGGCAACCATACAAGAAATAGAAGATGCCCTTACTGTATTAAGCGAAAATGGCATTGCAAAAAGTAACATAACCATACTGCATTGCACTACAGAATATCCGACTCCGATGGAAGAGGTAAATTTAAATGCCATGCTTCAAATAGAGAAATACTTTAATACATCCATCGGTTACTCCGATCACACACAAGGTATTGAAGTCCCTGTTGCTGCAGTTGCTCTGGGTGCCAAAGTAATTGAAAAACATTTTACTTTAGACTGCACATTACCCGGGCCGGATCATATTGCATCATTAGAGCCTACTGAGCTGAAAGAGATGGTAAAGTGCATACGAAATATTGAAAAAGCAATTGCAGGTACCGGGATTAAAGCACCCACAAAAAGTGAATTAAAAAATAGAAAAGTTGCCCGCAAAAGTATTGTGGCGGCAAAAGAAATAAGTAAAGGAGATCTATTCACCGAGGATAACTTAGATGTCAAACGGCCCGGAACAGGGTTATCGCCCATGAATTGGGACGAGGTAATCGGTAAAATTGCTCCAAAAGATTTCAATATTGATGAACTTATAACACTATGAAGCGCATTTGTGTAGTCACCGGTACTCGTGCCGAATATGGATTATTGAGCCATCTGATGAAGTTAATTCAAGCCTCTTCAGATCTGGAACTTCAAATAATCGCATGCAATATGCATTTGTCACCGGAGTACGGATCAACCTATCTGGAAATAGAAAAAGATGGTTTTACCATTAACTCCAAGGTAGAAATGATGTTATCGTCCGGTTCAGCGAATGGAACGGTTAAATCCATTGGCATTGGAACGATAGGTTTTGCAGAAGCGCTGGAACAGTTGAAACCGAATTTATTATTGGCTCTTGGCGATCGGTATGAATTGTTATCGGCCGTAAATGCAGCATTAATATATAAAATACCGGTAGCACATATCCATGGCGGTGAGATTACAGAAGGTGCGTACGACGATGCTATTCGGCACGCTATCACAAAGATGAGCCATCTTCATTTCACCTCAACAGAAGCTTATCGTAAGCGAGTTATTCAATTAGGTGAAAATCCGAATAAGGTTATTAATGTGGGTGCACTTGGCGTAGAAAACACAAAAAATTATGAACTTTTAAAATTTAACGATTTTGAAACCGCCATCGATTTTGAAGTGACTACTCAGTTCTTCTTGGTTACCTTTCATCCGGAAACTTTATCCGATAGTTCTGCTGAAGACCAAATGAAAAATCTGCTTTCTGCATTGGACGAACACAAAGACTATAAAGTTCTATTCACAATGCCCAATTCAGACACAGGCAGCTATGCTATAACCCAAATGATACACGAATATGTTAACCTCAATAAAAAGCGCTGCACTGCATATAAATCATTGGGTCTGATGAGGTATTTATCTGCCTTAAGCCATTGCTCCGCAGTCATAGGTAATTCTTCCAGCGGCATTATAGAAGCTCCTAGTTTTGGAAAGCCTACTCTTAATATTGGTGACAGGCAAAAAGGCAGAATATATGCAAGTAGTGTCTTTAACTGCAAAGCAAGTTACGAATCAATCAGTGCCGGCCTAAATCACATCTTATCAGATAATTTCAAGCAGACAGCTTTAACAACAAAAAACCCTTATGAAAAGGAAGGCACAGCTGAAAACATACTTACTGTCATAAAAAAAACAACTTTCAGCGCGCTTATCCCCAAACGATTTTACGATTTATAAAATGACTGATATATCTAAATATATTATCTCACCGGCAGCATCCATACACGATGCCTTAGTCAAACTGAATAAACTGTCCGATGATGTATTGACTCTTTTCGTGGTTAATGAGGCAGAAAAAATGGTTGGCACTTTAACTGACGGTGATATCAGAAGACATTTGATAGCCGGCATTGACATACAAGATCCCGTTGAAACTGTTATGTGTGACCATTTCAAATTTATCCGCGATGGTGACATGAATGTAGCTGAGATAAAAAAATGCCGCAACCTCAACATTGGCCTTTTGCCTTGCTTAAACAATGACAATGAAATCATAAGGGTAATTAATCTAAAAAAACATAAAACTCGTTTGCCAATTGATGCCGTTTTAATGGCAGGAGGAAAAGGAGAGCGTCTACGCCCTTTAACACAAAACACGCCTAAACCCCTATTAAAAATAGGAAACAAAGCAATAATAGACATAAATATCGACAGCTTATTGACTCATGGACTGGAACACATCCATGTTACTGTCAACTACCTGAAAGAACAGCTTGAACAACATTTTAAAGAACCTCGAAACAATACAACCATCCAATGCATCAGAGAAAATAATTACCTGGGAACTATAGGTGCTGTTAAAAACATACCGTCTTTCAATAACCCAACAGTCTTGGTCATGAATTCGGATCTTTTTACAAATATCGACTATGAAGATTTCTTTATCCATTTTACAGAGAATGATGCAGATATTTCGGTGGCCGCAGTGCCCTATACTGTAAATATTCCTTATGGTATATTTAATTTGGACGGTAGAAATATCACCGGTCTTAAAGAAAAGCCAAGCCATAATTATTATGCCAATGCCGGCATCTATTTGATTAAAGCAGAACTGCTAAATATGGTGCCCAAGGATACCTTTTATAATGCCACTGATTTTCTGGAATTAATGATTGAAAAAGGACACAAGGTTATTCGTTATCCGATTACAGGCCACTGGATTGATATTGGGAAACATGAAGATTATAAAAAAGCACAAGATCTTGCTAAACACATTGATAATGGATATAAGTAAAGATGTGCTGTTTATAATTCCCGCAAGAGGTGGATCAAAAGGATTACCTAGAAAAAACATACTTCCTTTAGCAGGTAAACCTTTAATTCATTATACTATTGATGCGGCAAGGGAAATTTCAGAAGATGAAAACATTTGTGTTAGTACTGATGATGTTGAGATAAAACAGGTTGTTGAAAAATATAATTTAGAAGTACCATTTATCCGACCAACATCATTATCAACAGACACTGCTTCGTCTGTTGATGTTTTATTGCACGCAATCAATTACTATAAAGCTCAATTAGGCAAAGAATATAAATGCGTTTGCCTACTACAGCCAACAAGTCCATTAAGAAACTCAAGCCATATAAAAGAAGCATTTTTACTTTGGAATAATAATCTTGATATGGTAGTTTCAGTTAAAATAAGTAAATCCAATCCATACTTTAACTTATTTGAAGAACAACAAAATGGTTATTTAAAAATATCAAAAGAAAGCACTTATACGAGGAGGCAAGACTGCCCTCCTATTTACGAATTTAATGGTGCGATATATATAATTGCCACTTCTAGTTTGAAAACACATAAAACCATTTCAAACCTTAAGCGAATTAAAAAATATATCATGGATGAATCCTCTTCTTGTGATATCGACAATTTGAATGATTTTAAGAATGCAGAACAATTAATATTCTAAAAAAAATATAACACGCGCACTCACAACAGTTACTAAATCAATCTATAAGTTATAGTTAACTATTGGATTAAAGAAAACAAATACACTATTTGATCAAAGTTTAATACCATAAAATAAATGAATTTTAAAGATTTCCTTCCACCTATATTACTAAAACTTGTAGTTTCGTTAAATAAAAAAAATAACGACTACATAGTAGAAGATATTTCAATACTAACAAAAGAAATAAATATAAATAGTAATAATAGTGCACTTATACTGGGTAATGGTCCATCCCTAACTAAAACAATAAATCAACAATCTTCTTTTTTGAAGGATAAGGTTCTCTTTTGCCTAAACACATTTGGTGCTTCAAAGGAATTTACAGCTTATAAACCTAATTTTTACGTGATAGCAGACCCAATTTTTTGGGATAAAAACATTTCTGATTCGAAATATCAAGAATATGCACCTACAATAAACGCATTACAAAAGGCCACTTGGAAAATAAACTTATTATTACCACATCAAGCTAAAGATTGGAACATTCTAGATCTAAGCCAAAATAAAAACATAAGCGTTTATTTTTATAGAAATAATGGCTGCAATAACATTACATCTTCAACATTTAATTCATATAAAAAAAACCAATCCCACCCGCATTATCAAAATGTACTAATTGCAGCTATATTCCAAGCTTTGAACCTAGGATTTAAAACTATTTTTTTAATCGGAGCAGATATGTCCTTGCATAATCATGCGTTTGTTGGGAATGATAATATTGTATATCACAACACACCACATTTCTACTCAATAAATAAAGTCATGCCTTCCCCTTTTATAAAAGGCTCTTCCAACATCACCTTTAAAATGCATGAATTACTTCGTGCTTTCGCCTTAATGTTTGAGGGGTTTCAGATACTTGAAATGTATTCCAAGTATTTGGATTCAAAAATATATAATGCTACTCCAAACTCTTTTATAGATGCATTTGAACGGCTTGAGTTATCATAACTTATATTTAAAATGAAGTTTATAAAAGCAATAGTATATTACTTTGCAGAGAAATTTTATCCTGATCTTAAAAATTTAAGAGATGGTAAAACTTGCTTTTTTACAATCAGAAAAAACCTTAACAATACACGAGTTAATAATACGGCCAATATACTTTCTCCCTCCTACATGAACGAGGTATCAATTGGCAATTATACTTATTTAGCTCATAATTCATTTATCCAATTTACATCCATAGGCAATTTTTGTTCAATTGGACCTAATTTTCGAAGTGGCTTAGGAATTCATCCAACAAATGGCTTATCTACTCATCCTATGTTTTATTCAACCTACAGCCCGAACAAAATTGCTCTTTCGAAAGAAAATAAAATTGAAGAATTTAAACCAATTGAAATTGGGAGCGATGTGTTTATTGGTGCTAATGTAACTGTGTTAGATGGAGTTAAAATTGGAAATGGAGCTATTATTGGTGCAGGAGCAGTTGTTTCAAAAGACATCCCTCCGTACGCTATTGCAGTAGGTTGTCCTATACAAATAATAAAATACCGATATTCAGCTGAACAAATATCACAGCTTAATAAAATAAAATGGTGGGAATGGGAAGCTAAAGAAAATCTTCAGGAGATTGAAAAATTCTTCTACAATGTTGAAGATTTTATTTCAAAGTATACAATTAAAGATAACCAAGACACACATGATTAATCCTAAATTCTCAATAATAACTCCAAGTTTCAACCAAGGGCAATATATAGAAGAAACTATTTTATCTATTATTAATCAAAGTTATAAAAACTACGAATTAATAATTATTGATGGTGGCAGTACTGATAATACAGTTGAAATTTTAAAGAAATATAACACAGAAATAGAATATTGGGTTTGTGAACCTGACAAAGGTACATATGATGCCGACAATAAAGGTTTAGCAAAAGCTACAGGGGATTATTGGATGGTTGTTAATTCAGATGATACTTTAACACCAGACGCTTTAGAAATTTTAGCTAATAAAATTGAATCTTATCCTGATACAAAATGGTTTTGTGGAGGCATAAATTATATAAATAAAAAAAGTACTATTACAGGTACTTACCAACCTACTAGTCCAAAGCCTGTGTTAGGTTATACATTTCTTGCCGAGTGTTGGATTTCTCACCCAACTGTCTGTCTTAGTATTGATTTATATTACAAATTTGGTGGTTTTGATAAATACCATATGATGGATCTAGCATATTGGTTAAAACTTGAAGATAATAAGATAAAACCATTCGTTATAGATAAAACAATAGCAAACTTAAGGCTGCATCAAAATTGTAAAAGCAATGATCGAATTAAATTAACAGAAGAACATTTGAGAATAATACAGGACTTCACAAACAAAAAAGGCATTCAGAGTAAAAAGGAAGTTAAATCAATTATATGCTTTATCAAGCAATTAATAATTCAAAGAAAAATACATCAGTCAATATCCGGTTCTGATCGACTAAATTCAATTAAATTAATCCTATTACATGTTTTAAAGCACCCACTATTAATGAGAAAAAGATGGTTTTTAGGTGCCATCAAAAGAGCTTTTTTTAGTATTAATTCCTCCGACCCACTCAAAACAGTAGGCATATCGAACCCAAGTAATGCTAACTGGAACGAAAATTAGAACCAAAGCAATGCAATGCAACAATATTTATACAAGAAAAACAATCATCATTTAAAAGTTCCGGAAATTAACAATTACTGGAATATAAATATTCCAAGCCATAAAATTGTACCATATAACAAAACTCTAATAACTCCAACAAATCACCTTTTTGTTAAAGGAAGATACATTCCTACTGGGCTTTATAAATCATTCGACAATAAACAACTATCCTTTATTCAGAAAACCTACCTTTATATTAAGAGTAAATACATCAATAAAAAAATAAGATTTAACGATAACATAATATGGGTATACGACAGTTGGAGTGGCAATTACTATCATTGGTTATGCGAAACCCTACCAAGAATTTGGCATTTGCATAAACATAACCCCATAGCCTCTGTAATTATACCCAATCGTTTTAAGAAGTTTACGTATATAAAAGAATCCCTCCATTTATTAGAGATTGAACCTACTTTTATAGATGAAACGACCACCTTAATTGCAGATAAAGTTTATACCATTAAAACTGAACCTTATTGGGGAATCATTAACCCTGAATTTCAGCAGGAACTTGCGTTTAACCTAAAGAAGAATGCCCTGGTTTCACAGGAAGATTGTGGAAGACGAATCTATATTTCAAGAAAAAAAGCAAAATATCGGAAAGTTGTAAATGAAGACAAAATTATACCCATACTTAATCAATTCAACTATGAAATTATTAATGCTGAAGATTTGACATTCACTCAACAAATTAAACTGTTCAGCGAAACAACTTCTTTAATTGCACTGCATGGAGCAGGCCATACTAACTTAATGTTTATGCCACCCCACAGTACCGTTCTTGAAATTCGTAACAAAAAAATTGATAGTCAACCTTTCTGCTATTTCGAATTATCTAATATTTTTAGTATAACTTGGAATTATATTTCCTCCAAAGCTATTGGTAAAGTAGATAATTTTAATGATATAGAGGTTGATGTTCAACAATTTAATAGAAAACTTAAAGAACTTCATTTATAACCTATAATCTGATTATGAAGTTTTCAATCATAGTCCCAAGCTATAACCAGGGAAAATATTTAAAAGAAAATCTCACCTCTTTAATTAATCAGAATGAAGAGATTGAGATAATTATTATAGATGGAGGCAGTACAGATACTTCTGTTGAAGTAATACGACAATTTGAAAATAACATTAGATATTGGCAATCAAAAAAAGACAATGGGACTTATGATGCATTAAATATTGGTTTGCAGCATTGTACCGGTGACTATATTGGAGTAGTTAATTCTGATGATATATTACTGGATGGCGCTTTAACAAAGCTTAAACAATTTATCATAAATAATGAGTGTCCTGATTGGGTAACAGGAGGCATTTATGTGCTTAACGAAAATTCTAAGGTTAAAGCAGAAATAATACCAACACTCCCTAAGCCAATAGGAGGGTATTCTTTTCTAAACGGTTGCTGGATATATCATCCTTGTACCTTTATCAAAAAAGAAATTTATCAGAAAACAGGAGTTTTTGCACCAGTTAATGTTGTTGATTTGGACTATTGGTTACGTATGGAAAAAGCAGGATATAAACCAGTAATATTTAAGGAATATATAGCTGGACTAAGGTTTCATTCCGATTGTAAAAGTTTTAATTACGTTAATTTATCTGAAGAAATAAGAAATACGCTTATTAAGTTTGCTATAACCAATAGCTTAAACTCATTAGAATCTTTTAAACGCAAAATAAAAGAATTAGATATTGAACTAGTTAAATACAAAACCTACAATGCAAGACTTGAAAAAAAAGTATTTAATAGTCTAAACCTACTTATTAATTTTACAACTGCACATCCAGATTCTATAAAAGAAAAATGGTTTTGGGGCCTATTACAACGTTGTATCTTTGGCTTTAAAAAAAATGAGTTTAACCCGGTAAAATACCTTGAAGATTAAAATGAGAGTTTCATTTTTTAATACCTTTTTACAAGGAGGAGCCGCCTACGGAGCCATAAACCTCTTTACAAACCTCTTAACTCAAAATGACCATATTGTAGGCCGCTTTAACTATATGCAAGACCTTACTAATGGTCAGAAGCAACAAAGGTTAAAACATAAAGGTCACTATCAGGCCTTTCACCCAATAACATTAAACAAAAATCCTTTAACCAAACTAAGCAACTCCTTTAAAGCAAGAAAATATTATGCTGCTATTAAAAAACACATAAAGGATTGCCCAAAGGAATTTGAGCAGTTTCATACTGCCTGGCAATATTATAAAAGTCCTTATAAATGGTTCTCAAATAAATTACCAGATATTATCCACCTGCATTGGGTAGCTAAATGGATAGACTATCCCTCTTTTTTTAATTCTATCCCTGATAACACACCTATTATATGGACATTGCACGACCAAAACCCGATGACAGGAGGCTGTCATTATAGCTGGGAATGCAAAAGATATAAAAAGGAGTGCAATACCTGCCCTCAACTCGGAACCAATAGCAAAGGTGATCTGGCTTTAAAAAACTGGGAAACAAAATTCAACGCTTTAAAAAATAAGAACCTGCATATTGTGGGCGACAGCACATGGATTACACACGAAGCACAACTTAGTCCATTGTTTGCTTCAGCAAAAAGTTTCCAGACCATCCACTATAGTATCGATTTCAACACCTTTAAACCATCGAACAATAGGAATAGTTTATTGGCGAAGTATAACATTCCGAAAAATGCCTTTGTTATCTGTTTTGGTGCAGCTGATTTTACAAACCGAAGAAAAGGTTTTCTTGAACTAATGGTGGCCCTAAGGCTGATAAAAGAAAAAAACAACAATATTCATTGCCTGGTATTTGGAGCAGGAAAGCTGGATACAGATACCTCTCACCTCCCTCCCATCCATTTTACTGGCAGGTTAAATGCCAATGAACTGGCAGAAGTTTATGGTGCTACCGACATATTTATTATTCCATCCTTATACGAAGCCTTTGGTCTAACAGCCATTGAATCTATGGCCTGCGGAACTCCCGTTATTGGTTTCAACACAGGTGGTATTCCTGATTCTGTAAAAGAAGGAATCAGTGGTTGGTTGGTAGAAAAAGGAAACAGTCTAGCATTAGCCGATAAAATACTCTATCTGGAAAAAAATAGAAAAGAAGTAGAAGCAATCGCCCAATCTGCAATCCCCTTTGTAAGAAAAAATTTTAATAAGGAGAGAGAGGTTGAAGCATATTGGGAACTTTACAATAAGGTTTTAGGAGCTAGACTTTAGAATGTTTAATTTTTGAATTTAGGTCATATGAGTTTAGGGCTCTAATAAGAGTAACTAACAATTTGAGCAAATGATCAATCGAGCTGCACACACAATTACAATCTGTAAAATCTGCTGAATCCGCGGACAAATATACTAATAAGTGAAAAACCTAAAAATAAGCATCATTACCCCCAGTTTTAACCAAGGTAAATTCTTAGAAGAAACCATTCTATCGGTTTTAGATCAGAACTATCCAAAATTAGAATATATCATTATTGATGGAGGCAGTACCGATAACTCTGTTGATATCATCAAAAAACACCAAGATAAACTGGCCTACTGGATAAGTGAAAAAGATGATGGACAAAGTCATGCGATTAACAAAGGTTTTCAAAAAGCAACAGGAGATATTATCTGTTGGCTCAATAGCGACGACCTGTTACAACCCGACACTTTAAAGCTAGTAAGTGATCAATTTAAAAACAAACAAACCAATTGGCTAACTGGTAATTGCTCTACTATTGATGCCCAAAGTAAAACAATAGGTAGTTATACCTGTAATATCCCCCCCTCAAACAAAGAGTGGTTAAACCATTTTGCGAGGGGAGCAAGTTTTGCCATACTGCAGCCCTCTACCTTTTGGAAGAAAGAAATTATTGATAAAGTGGGATTATTAAACCAAAAATTACATTACTCTTTCGATCACGAATACTTTTTAAGAATGTATTTACAATTTGGAAAGCCAAATGTAATCAACAAAAATCTGTCGGCTTTCAGATTGCATGATGAAAGTAAAACTGTTTCCACAAAAGAAGCTTTTCATAAAGAAAACAGAAAAATTGCACGTAATTACATATCCCATCTTCCAATAAAAGAGCAGGTATATTTATGGGCGGTGTATTGTTTTAAAGGGAAGTAATTATATTCCATACGAGTATCTGAGGAATTGAAACTAAACTGAAAATTATTTTTTATGGCAAAGGAATCTGAAATAATATTTTATCAGGCAGATGATGGTAACCTCCGGATTGAGGTACTATATCATGATGAAACTTTTTGGATGACACAAAAGAAGTTAGCAGAACTTTTTGGTGTTCAAAGGCCTGCCGTAACAAAACACCTAAAAAACATTTTTGAAAGTGGTGAATTGGAGGATAATTCAGTTAGTTCCATTTTGGAACATACTGCTGAAGATGGTAAAAAATACAAAACTAGATTTTACAATTTAGATGCAATAATAGCTGTTGGATACCGGGTAAACTCAAGCAAAGCAACAAAATTTAGAATATGGGCAACTAAAGTACTCACAGAGTTTATAACCAAAGGATTTGTTTTAGATGATGAACGGTTAAAACAAGGAAAAAAATTCGGGAAAGATTATTTCGATGAATTAATTGAAAGAATTCGAGAAATTCGTGCAAGTGAACGAAGGTTCTATCAAAAAATAACAGATATTTATGCACTATCCATTGACTATAGTAAATCGGATGGGGTTACAAAAGATTTCTTCGCAACAGTTCAAAACAAATTGCATTGGGCAATAACCGGAAAAACAGCTGCTGAGATAATATACTCATCGGCAGATGCAACAAAGTTATATATGGGCTTGTCTAACTGGAAACATGCTCCTGATGGAAAAATACTAAAATCAGATGTTGTGATAGCAAAGAACTATCTCAATGAGCAGCATATTAAAGAACTTAACCGAATTGTGTCTGCATATCTCGACTTAGCTGAGAGTAGGGCTCAAAGGCAAATTCCAACTTCTATGGAAGAATGGATTATTTTTTTGCATCAGTTCTTGGAATTATCGAGTTTCCCTATACTCAAAGACAAGGGAAAAATTTCTACATTAGAAGCAAAACTAAAAGCAGAACTAGAATATAACAAATACAGGAGAATTCAGGATAAAAACTATGAATCCGATTTCGACAAAGAAATAAAACGTTTAAAAGGAAAATAGTTTATTAACCTAAAAGCGAAGTGCCCTTTCAACTTAACGACCTTTATACACTCTGAAACATGTTACTTTTATACCTATAAATCCCTTCACCTAAATGCTACAATCCATCATAACTAATGACTACTGACCAATGATCTTATTACCATTACAAACCCACATAGCAGTAATATAAATTCGTATTAATCTGTATAATTAATAATATAAACTTGACTTTATAAGGTATTACTGAACTCCTTTAAGTCGTTTCGCGTACAAAAAATAACTACGTACTCAGTGGACAGTAAGCAGTGATTTACAAAGAACTTAAAGTAACATTAACTGCACAACAGTAACAATTCGCTAAATTAACAATTAAAAGTCTGTTTTAAAGGCATTATTGAATTCATTTCATTCATTTCGTTAAATTCGCGGTTCAAAAGTCTGCGAAGCAGTAAAACTTATAATTTGTGGAAAAAACCGTCTCTATTATCATACCTACATACAACCGCCGCCACCTCATCGGCACCACCATTGACAATATCCTTCGTCAAACCCTACCCGTTCACGAAATTATCGTAGTAGACGACCATAGTACCGACGAAACCTTAGAGTGGCTAAAGGAAACCTACGGTGACAAATTAATTCTATTGACCAACGATGGTAAAGGCCCCGGGGCAGCACGCAATACCGGACTAAAAATAGCCACGGGCAGCTATATCAAGTTCTTTGACTCCGACGACCTGATGACTTCCAATACCTTAGAGGTGCAAGTTGAAACTCTGGAAAAATCAGATAAAGGATATATAACAGGCCCCTATTTTTATGCCTCGGAGGAGAATGAACAATGGATTCCTAAGGATAATGTCATATTAAACTACCATAACTTCCCGCAAAATAAACCTTTATGGCACTGGATGATTTGGGGATTGTTTATCACTATTCCAGGAATGTTATTCCGTAGAGATTTTCTAGACAGTGTTGGCCCATGGCCAGAAGATATCATTACAAGTGAGGATTGGCTCTATCTTTGGCGTATAGCACAAAAAGAGCCCTATCCTGCCCACGATAGCCGTTGTGCTTTTATTTATCGTTTGCATGGAGAACAAAGTGTAGGCAATAACTTTGATAATTTAAAAAGGGATAAAGAAAAATTTAAAATTTTAAAAAATATATTTGAAAGCGATATAAAACCATCCGACAAATATACATGGTGGCAAAAACAAATCTTTATAAATAAATTTTACCAAACTGCGAGAGTCTGTATCGATCCCTGTTTTAAACAAGAACTATTATCTATTTCTGGTAATTTTTCCAAAATTATTTGGCAACTTTATCGTTTAAAAATGAAATGGGGAAGAATTAAAACAAAAACAGACTGGCAGCCTTTTCATGGTGTAAATTTAGATAAAGTTATGGTTTCAAATTATACTAATTTCATAAACTGTGAATAATAATCAAAATGTAGCAATACTCACATACGTTTTAAACGAAGAAGCTTATATTCAAGAATGGCTTGAATATCATATTATTATTGGAGTAGATAAGTTTTATATAGTAAGTACAGATGATAATCCGACTAAGTATGATAAGTACTTACAACCTTTTGCTGACAAAGTAAAACTATTACATATTGACAGAAATCAAGATAAACTCCAATTTGTAGCATACAAGCATGCACAAGAATATATAAAAGAAGATTGGATATTAGTTATTGACTTAGATGAATTTATATATCTTAATAAATATAATAATATTAAGGATTATCTAAAATCCATGCCGGATAATACAGGACATATACAATTTCCATGGTTATTGGCTCCTTCTTGGGAATATTCACATAGCACCATAAAACAAAACATTAATTCTTCAAATTTATATGCCAGCGACCATTGTAAAAGCATGGTGAAAAAATCAGAAGTTAAAGCTTTTTCTGCACACAATCATCTAACCAATTCATCTACAACTTCAAGGTTAAGTTCGGGTAAAGAGCATGCTAACAGGCCATACCACAATACATTTCAGTTAGATACAACTTACTTCCAAAACCACCCGTTTGTTATTCATCTAGTAAGTAGAGGGTTTTATGATATTCTCAATAAAATAATTCATCAAAGGGTTGTTCATCGTTGGAAAACATCTGATGAAATAAAAAAGGTAAAAAAGATATTAAAGCGGAAAAAAATTACCCAAAATAATATTCCCTTAAAGTTTTTCCTTTTAAAAATGTACGACAGTTTCCCTTTAGTTAATATCAAACTAGAAAATTTACCTATTCAAAAATATCAAAGAGATATTGAGGCTGAGAAGGATTTGTTAATAAACAAATTCAAAACTTTATTTAAAACAGACCTTAAGGATGAAAATATTTCTTCTTTTAAACTGAAAGAAAAATTTAAAAAATTTGTCTTTCCATATCATTTTAAATTAGAAGAATACCACAAGGCAATAACGCAAATATCCTACTTTAAACATTTACAATATAATTACCAAAGCCAACTACTAAAGTTGGTATCTAGGGTATTAGCAAAACTTAAAAAATTGCCGTAATATATGTATAAAAAAGACTACGATGCTTTCTTTTGGTTACACATCAAAAAATCTGCAGGAACAACAACCAGAAAGCTATTGCAACCATACTATAAAGAGATTGACAGGGGTAAAAAACCAAAAAATTTCATTCAGTCATCACCAACTGAATATAATGACATCTTAAATAATGACCGCACCTTATTAGGTGAATATCAATTCAAAAGAGTACTATTTGCTAAAAAATACTTATACCCTGATAATTGGAATTCAGTCTTTTCCTTTGCCTTTGCAAGAGAACCAGTGGATAGATGTGTAAGTATGTTTTATTATTTACACTACACAAAAAGAAGCTTTCCAAGGAAGATTTATACCGCCGTAAAAAACTTAAAATATGACAAAAGGCTAGGTTTATCTACTTCTTATGATTTTGATATGTTTTTAGATTTAATTGAAGGCATAAATCAAGTATACGAAAAGTGTGGATTAAATAATACACTCAATTTAAATGAATTTCGAAATAGAAATAAAAACAGAGGACATTATATACCAAACGAAATTCAACGAAAGAAAATAGAAAGTATTTATTATCAAGATTTTGAAATTTATGAAACAGCAGCAAATCCTTTGTCAAAATAATATTTATTAATATAATAATTAACACTTAGCTATCATACATAGTAGTTTTATGGTGTGAATGAAAGACTCAATTTAAAATAACTTTCTCTAAAAAAATGACAATAGCGTTTCTATTCCTGACATACCAAAAACCGGATCAGCATTTTATCAACTTATTAGATGTACTTAAACGGTTTCCATCAGTTGAGGTTGTATTGCATCATGATTTTAATCAATCAAATTTTCCTGATGAAATTATTAAAGAATACAATATAAATCTGTTACCAAAGCATTATAAAACCTATTGGTCGCATATCAATAACGTAAAAGCAACCATTGATGGTATCCATTACATTTACAACCTCCAATCTAAACCAGATTGGTGCATTACCATAACACCCAATTGTTACCCGATAAAATCAATAGAACATATTCTAAAATTTTATAATGACACTGAGTTTGATGGTTTTATTGAAATGAACCAGTTAAATGTAACTTCCCCGAATACTGTTAGGGAGAAAAATTTTAATAACAAGATATTTAAAAAGCCCTTATTCAATATTAAACTGCCTACCCCCATTAACAAATCAAAAACAATATTTATCAATAGGGATAAAAATAGAATACCTTTCTCTAAGAATTATCCCCTATGGCATGGTTCCAATTGGTTATCAATTAACCGAAAAGTTATGAAAGAAATCAATAATCGTTTATCATTAGACCACCCCTTAATTAAATTTTATCAAGAAGAGTTACTTGCAGAAGATATGCACCCATGCCCACAAGAAGTAATACTACAAACCTTTATTGCCAATGAAACCAACTGCAATATAAAACATAAGTACAATCGCTTTATTAAATGGGAAGAGAATAATTGGTCGCCTTTAAACCTAACATTTAAAGATTGGATTGAAATTAAAAAATCAAATGCCCTTTGGGGTAGAAAATTCGATTCAACACAAAGTGCTACTTTGATTAATAAATTAAATTCAGAAATACTTTATGAAAACAAATAATATTATTCTTTTACTGGGCATGCATCGGTCAGGCACATCCCTCCTTGCCAAATGGTTGCATCATTGTGGGTTAAATATTGGAGAAAACCTTTTAGGTGCCGATATGAGTAATTCTACTGGCCATTATGAAGATATGGATTTTTTAAATACCCACATTAACATATTAGAAAGCCATAATTTACCCTATAAGGTAGGAACAGAAACTAAGCTTAAGCTAACAAAAAATGATATTTCCCAATTAAAGCAAAATATTGATAGTAAAATAAAAAAAAACAAAGATACTTATTGGGGCTGGAAAGAGCCAAGAACATGCCTTTTTCTCAATGAGTACAACAGGTTAGTTCCAAAAGCATTTCCTATAGTTATATACCGAAACCATAAGGAAGTAGTTGACTCCTTATACAGAAGAGATTTCAGATGGTGGAACAATAAACCTCTTACCCAAAGAATAAGAGGTAAGCTTGCCTTGCTCTATAGAAGAAAAAGACTACTAAACCTATACCTTTCAATATGGATAAGGCACAATGAAGAAATAATAAAATATCTTGATAACAAAAGTAACTATCTTGTGTTAGACAATTACGATCTTTTTGATAATGATATGAAAATCACTTCTTTTTTAAAGAAGAAAATTAATGTTAATTCAATTGTTGAAAATCCAATTTCATCTGTATATAAAAAAGGAAACCTTCAACAAAGGAAATACCATTTTAACTTTTCAAAAAAATACAAAAAACAAGTTCTAAATATTTATGAGAAATTAGGTAAATACAGGGAGATAACGTTGACAAACTTATCTGAATAATAATCTGCTTTAAATTACGGAAAGAAAACTTTCAACTCACAATATTTTAAACTTGTAAAAAATGAGACAATATAACCCCAAAGAATATGTATTCTCCTTACATATCCCCAAATCTGGAGGCACAAGCTTTACTGAAACCTTAAAAAAATGGTTTTGGCCTGGTTTTCATGCCCATTATTTCGATCATCAGTTTAACCGTATGCCTTTACCCATTCGTAAGTTTAAACCGCCCTTGCACAAACTGGGTATATATCCTATGTGTATTCATGGTCATTTCGAAGAAGAATGTGGAGTTTACGAAACCTATCCCAACGCCAAACAATTCATTACTCTGCTCCGTGACCCTTTAGAATTACAAATCTCATTATTCTTCGATCATCAACGTAGATTAAAAGATACGGGTGCGTTGTACTGGAAAGGAGAAAAAGTAGAAATGGAGTTTGATAGTGATCTGGATACCTGGGTGAAAGAACGTCCTTCATTTTTAATGAAATTTTTACCTTGGGATATCACCAAAGAAAACTATAAAGAAGTACTTAACCAACATTTTATACATATTGGCGTAACAGAATATCTGCAAAAAAGTATTGACATATTCGCCGAAAAACTCAACAAAAAAACAGTACAGATACCTCATCTCAATAAATCAGAAAGATTCCAACAAGCTTCGGATGAAGCCATTAAAATATTTAAAGAAAAACATGAATTAGAATATCTAATATATGATTACGCAGTTTCTTTAAACAAATAAACCTCATTAAACCTTATACCTTTAAACCCTTGTACCTTTATACTTTATACCCTTACCACCCTACAATTAACATTAACAAATGACCATTGACCAGTTAACAAACATACCATTCTCATTAGTATCCACCGTTTTTAACGAAGTAGGTAGGCTTTCCAAAACAATAAGCAATATAGAAGCCCAAACCCTATTGCCTGCAGAAATTATTATCACTGATGCTGGCAGTAACGATGGCACATACCAACAATTACTTCGATGGAAAAAGGAAAGCCTAATAAAAATTACCATACTTCAGGAGAAAGGCTGCAATGTAGCCCGTGGACGTAATCTGGCCATAAAAGAAGCTCATACAGATATTATTGTATCTACAGATTTCGGCTGCTTTCATTCTCCAAATTGGCTAAGAAGTATCATTTCTCCTTTTAATGAAGATAAACAACTTGAAGTAGTTGGAGGAGCATATGGCGTTTTAGAAAAAGATGTAAACACAACTTCAGCTAAAGCTGAATACATCATTCAAAATGGATATAATATCCCCTTAGACAAAACTTTTATTGTTTCTTCCAGATCTATCGCTTATAAAAAGCAAGTTTGGCAGCAACTCAATGGTTACCCGGAATGGCTTACTCTTGCTGGTGATGATAGCACCTTTTGGAAATTAATACTGAGAAAAGGTTTTAAATACAAAATCAGCGAAGATGTGCATGTCTTTTGGCAACGTCATGAATCATTAATTGGATTTAAAAAAGAAGCATATCGTTACGGATTGGGCGATGGAGAAAGTGTCATCAATGTAAAAAACACCATCTCTCACCTAATCGAAACAGGATTAAGGTATACTTTCTTTATTTCTTTAATTACGTGGCTTTGTGTAATGATCTATCCAGGATTAGTCAATTCCTCAATTCCTCAAGATTCCTATACCCTAAAACCTATATTCTATTTCCTAATTTTTATAACTTTAATCTCCATAGCGGGACTTCGTTCTTATCTATGGTCATTCAAAAACTGGTTAAAACTAAAATCATCCAAATATCATGTTGGAGTGCTCTTTTACTCCTTTTATATGACCGAACATTTAAGGTGGAGCTACCTAAATGGCTATTTCAAAGGCTACTTTAGAAAGAGTGAATTACAAAAGAAACGAGCTGAACAACAAAAAGCACAATTAGGAAAATATGTTGGATAAATTAGATATCATCATTCCTACATTTAACAGATGGAAAGAATTACATACAACACTGAATGTTTTACTAACTTTTCGCATACAACAAGAGCAAATATTTATATATGATGACAGCTCTAACAATGAAACAGAGAAAAATATCTTAGCACTATTTCCTGAGGTTCATTACTTTCGGCCTTCAACCAAAGGCAACGGTGTAATCAAAGCACGCAACTACCTATGGTCATGCACTTCACAACCTTATGTACTTTCCTTAGATGATGACTCAGCTCCTATAAAAAAGGAAGATATTATTGAAGCCATTAAAACTTTATCTTCAAAACCTAATGCAGGGATTTTTGCTTTTGCTTTACACGAATCTCCTAATGCTCCAATAGAACTACCTTCAGAAACAAATCTTAGGCCTATTCGCCTCTTTACCGCATGTGGATGTATATTTAAGCAGGAAGTCTTAAAAAGTTTAAAGTATTACGCTTGGGAAAGATTATTCTTCCATGGTGAAGAACTTGATTGTTCTATCAGAGCATTTAAGAAAAATTACAATGTAATTACCCGAGACGATATAATCATTCATCATAGAGTAGATTGGAACAAAAGAAACTTAAAACGCTGGGGCAAATATGGTAAAATATGGAGATCAGCCAATGGTTTTTCGGCCAATCTTATCATTGCTTTAAAACACTACCCCTTGGGTTTAGATATAGCTTTTATAGGTCTCTATATTATCAAACGCTTTTGGCAGTATGCTGTTAAAAAAGGTCATTTCATAGGTTTTATTTATGGAATCCTACGATTCTCCTATTTTATTCCTTCTATAATTCTCAGTTTAAACAAGCTGTCCTACAAACAATTCAAAGAATGGATTTCTTTACCTACTATTTAAACAACATGAGAACAAATACTTAAGTTATGCCTGTTGGAAAAAGCAAAGTACTTTAATTATTCATTCTTATGAAAACACTTTCATATAAACTATCAAATTGAACTTGCAACAAAAAAGTAGACAATAAATTAAGGAATGAACTCCCTTTTGCAATACCATTGGATGCTGCGCTGAATTTAATAATCTGCCTACTATTGACCATTGACCATTGACCATTGACCATTGACTGCCTACTATTGACCACTGACTATTGACTAATAACCATTGACCACTGACTACTATCCACCACCCCACTCCAACACCACCTCCTAAAACATCACATCACCCCCACCCACTCTTCACAATTTCTCCACAAACATAATGCGAAGCCATCGTGTACATTTTGCGAACAAGCTGCGAAGAATTGCGAAGCGGTTCCGAGGCATTTGCGAAGCGGTCCCGAAGAAAGGTATCATAAAATGGAAAAACGCGAAAAAGTGGGATGATTTTTAAGCTAAACGCCAAAAAACGGTATCATTTTGTCGTTTTAGGGCTTAAAATGGAATCCTAGCCGTATTTTCTTACAAACATTACCCTCCTTCTATACAGGCAAAAAACCTATATCACTACACAACTGCATCTTACACGCCCAAAAAGTTACAGTAATATTACTGCTATTTTTTTCTTACTACTGCTGCTCTACTTTAGCTCATACAAAATCAAAAATCGGTCCGATATCATGTTTAACCCGATTCTCCTTATGATCTGATCAATCATAGGAGCATCACAAAACAGAAATCATGAATGAGTTAAAGAATTTCGCCTTGGGTTCATTAGGGACGCTGGGCATAATGGAGGCAGCGGATACGCAATTACTCGCCCCTCAAGAGACGGATTTAGAAAGTTTGATTATCCGTACCGTCATTACCCTGGTAGCAGGTGCGCTAACTACACTTTTTTCTAGATGGTTTAAAAAAGGAAAGAAAAACCGCACAGAAAAAAATGTAGCCTCTCAACAAAATGATTCTAAAAAAGCAACAAACGAAAATTTAAAAAATCAATAGTCATGGCAAAGTTTGAACAAGGAATCCTGGGTGGATTATAACTTATGCTTGTAAGTCGTTGGTTATTTGTAGGTAAGGGATATTGTAGAAAGCCTTACTCACCAATTGCTCACCTGTAGTTTGATGTTCAATGATTTGTTTTATAGTCCTTTGACTGTTGCAAAGATACGAAATGACATTTACTTTGTAAACTAAATGGAATCAAATTATATGAGATATTGGTAAGGATTATTACATGACAACACGATCTTAATCTAGTCAATCAAATACTCGCTAATCACTTCAATTGAAATTCCAGAATACTCAGCGAACTCCTGTTTTGTAATAAA
>NZ_LXYE02000028.1 GCF_001659685.2 Labilibacter marinus | reverse complement strand
TTTTGTATCAAAGAATCCAATATAGGACACATGGGACACCTTCATTTGTTTTTCCATTATTCAAGTGGTTACCTTGCTATTGTTCATTAAAAATGTGTGTTATGGCAAGGCAAAAAGGAATTATTAAGTTAGAAGGTCGCATTGGCGATTTATCCTTTTACAAGAGTGGAGGTGAATACCTGGCACGAGCAAAAGGTGGTGTTGATGGTGACCGAATTAAAAATGATCCGGCATTCGCGAGGACCCGGGAGAATGGTGCTGAATTTGGAGCAGCAGGAAAAGCGAGTAAGCTTTTAAGAGGTGTTTTTAAGGCCCCAATTTCACAGTCGGCAGATAAGAAGGTGGCTAGTCGATTGACTACTGCGATGTTGAAAGTCGTGCAGGCGGATACCACTAATGGTAGAGGTGAAAGAAATGTGATTGATGGAGATTTGAATTTGCTTCAGGGATTTGAGTTTAATGGGGAAACTGGTTTGGATGAGGTTATTAAAGCTACTTACACAGTTTCTTTTGATAGAGCTACTGGTCAGGCACAGGTTTCTGTAGAATTTTTAGATCCTAGTATGGAATTAGAACAAGTAGAAGGTGCTACCCAAGCTCGTTTAACAGTAGGTATTGCTGCAGTTGATTTTAGCAATTCAGAATTTGAAGTAGATGTTGTTCAGTCTGCATCTATTGATATTGCTTCGAAAGTTGCTTCTACAATTGATACCAGTGCATCTATTTCAGCCAATAGTAACCAGCCTGTGTTTGTGGTATTGGGTATAGAGTACTATCAAACTGTAAATGGTGAGCTTTATATCATCAACAATAAAGATAGCAGATCATTGGCTATGGTAGCTGTTGATATGCCTTAATATTAGTCATTGGTCAATAGTTTACTAGTCAATAATGATTGGTTTTATTTAAAGGATTAGATAATGGAACAGGTTCAACAAGATGGAAAAGCGGGTTTTTTAGGAGGGTGTCTGGTTAGCTTATTTAAAAGCGTGGCTCTAGAAAACATCATGGAAACCATAGTTTATGCCATTATTGGAACTGTAGTTAGTTTTGTCGTTTCAATGCTATTAAGGAATTTGGTTGGTTTATTTAAAAAGAAGTAGGTTGGTTCCCTATGGGTTGGTTGTTGTTAGAGGTCTCTGAGAAATCAGGGGCCTTTTTTAATGGGCGAATATTTCTTTCGAAGACAATGGATAAGGAGCTTACTAACGGGCGTAAACAACCCTTTATTTCAGAAAGAATAAAAATAGTCAAGGCTTTGGATGCAAGAAATTTAATTTCATCCAAACTATGCAAGGCCTTTACTTTTTATTCTTTCAAATTAACTTTTGAAAGCCCATTAGTATTCCCTGGAATAGTTTTACACAGGAAGCAAAAGTTTGGTAAAGGTGCCTACAGCTAGCGTCAGGGCGAAGGAGCAAGCAGACATTTGAAAAATGGCGTATTGCACCGAAGCGAAGGGAACGTAGTGCGAGCCGCCTGCGAGTTGAGCCAGCTGTGGCAGACTGAGAGGATGAGGTACGAATACAGAGGGATGGCATATGTTGGGGGCGGTCAATGAAATGAAAAGCGTATCGGGTAATACAAATGTGATATTGTTGTGTAAGGATATCGTTAATAAAGGGCTATTACCCAACACAAGCTTGGCGGATTTTTTGCGCGGGATGGCAAGAGAAAGTAAAATGGATGAAGGGAGAGTATCCTAATACGAGCTTATTAAAACTACCATTAGGATGCTCGGGAGTGAATGCATTTTGCTTTTGTGGGTTACTGAAAATACCGGTTGATGAGAAAACAGTTATCATTAAAAACGCCAATAAGCGCATAGGAAGGGCTATTATTAGGTATAAACTAACTCATGTATAATTAGGTTAGAAACGCGAGAGGACTCGCGCACCAGCAAAGAGCGAAAGACTTGTGCGCCAGCGAAGGGATCCCCCGTAACAGCATATAAAATAAGAGGTGTTTGCAGGTATATGGCCATTGCGAAAAGTGTGACAAGCGCAGCAGCTGGCGAGCGCAGGCGAGCCTAATATGGGCAGCGGTTGGATTTTTAAGTATTGAAGTGCATACGAAAGGCTTAAAAATACAAGAGAGCTGCCGTGAGGAAGAGGGCGGAACGCAAAAAGCATGACAACCGGACGAAGGAAGGTTTAGCTGCACCTGGTGCACCCGGAAATAGAAAAGACGATTGAGCCCGGAGTTTACGGAGGTGTTCAAGCGGATTTCTAATGACGGGCTTTACTGCTTTTGTTTTTAGCTTTTTAAAATGAAGTAAAACAAATGCAGTAAAGGCTTGGCGTGATTTTTTGCTGACAACTGATGACGAACACCGATTTACCTTTTTTTATTATCGAAACGCCATGATATTGGTTTTGTAATCAAAGGAGTGAATAAAATACTATAGAATAATATCTATCCTACTTTGTCTGCTAAATTCATTTGCATGGCGTTTGTGAGATTGTTTAAATATATCATATGCTATTTCGCTATTGACCGTGTATCTTCATTTAATGTAACTAATTTAGTGTAATAACTCCTAATAAACTTTTTTGAAGACTAATAGTCATCTATATCTGCATTCCTTCAAGTAAGTAGTTTCAATATAAATACAATAATTTGTCATAATCTAAAAAGAGAAGCACTCACATGCAGATAAAAGTAAACCATTGTTCTTCTTTTTAAAAGGCTTCATTTACACCAAAATAAATACCTCCTTGTCCATCCTTATTCATTCCTATATCTAACCTTAATAAGGTACGCTTATTTTTATACAGGAAGTATCGAGGGCCTGCTCCAAAACTCGTTTTATAATCATCAAATAAACCATAACCGGATTCGTTATGGCCAACATTACCCGTTAATGCAAATGCAGCCACTTCCCATCTTCGTCCTATTGGTAATCGATATTCCATTTGTACCACATATAAATGATCATCTATATATCTCCCTTTAAAATATCCGCGAGCGACATCAGCACCTCCGTAATAAGCTTTTGCTTGGAAAGGAGAATTACCAAAAGTGAGACGTGAATATACTTGTAGAGCCAATATGTTGTTATTACCTAGGTTAAGATACTTTCTTAGATCAATATGATAAGTATTAAAACTATGAGAGCTACCCAATGTCTTACTGGTAAAATTGGTATTAAACTGATAAAAACCACCTTTTAATGGAGAGAACTTGTTGTCTCTACTGTCTAAATTTAATACGATACCAACGCCAACTAATGTAGCCCCTTTCGCTCCTTCAATTTGACCAGAATCAAGAATTCCACCTTCTTGTATTTCGGTAACATTGAAATCAGAGAAGTTAAATGCAAAACCGAAATTAACATTACTAGGTAAGCTTTTTACAAATGTTGCAGATAATGATACCTCTGTTTGATTGTAATTTTCCTCTGAGAGGTCAGGCGTAGAGGGGCCAACACCCCAAAATTGATTTGGGAATACTTTATATCTGAATTTTGTATCTAAAAAATAGTTTTCATAGTTGAAATATAATTGAGGCTGCACTTCAATTATTAACTGTTTATTAAGTGTATATATTGCACTAGCTAATATTGTTGAGTTAAGTACTTGGGAATTACTTCTTCGCGTTTTAAAAAACATTTGACCTCCACCTCCAAAAGCGAAATTTGTTTCGGGACTATAAAAAGCAATCGGCACTAATAAAGTACTAACATTTTTAAAGCCTAAGGTATCAGTTTCAATAGCTCTATTTTTTATATCGCTTTTTTGACCATAACACAATAGAGAATAGGTGCATATCAGCGTCAGTGTGAGATATCGTATAATCATTAGAAAAAGAATTGATCTAGATATATTTGAAAATTAAAGTTGAATTGCAATTCAGATACATTATACGTATCTGAATTTTTAGTAAGAAGCGCTAGGTTTGTTCGATCAAGGAAAATCTTGGAAGCGGTATATGAAAGTGACATTCCAAATCCAACATTTTTACTAATGATATAGGTAAACCCTAGTCCTGGAATTATTCCATAACCTTTCCCATAAACATCCTCATTTGAAATAATAGCACCCTGATGATCTTGAATAATATTTGCATTATATATTGAAGTGTAATGTGGTGTAATTTCAGCATACAGAGATGAATTTCCATTTTTAGCAAAGTATAATCGACTCCATAAGCCAATAAGAAAATCTTCAGAATCTAATTTAATATTAGACCTCTCGAAGTCAGTCCTGGATAAGGAAAAATTAATTCCTAATGTCCAATTATCCTTTAAAAACACTCCACTTTTGGTACCAATTCTATACCCAGTCGTTTTTATTGACTCCCTAGAGCTAACATCTGCATATTGATTAGATATGTTACCATATAAACTTGATAGAACTCGCCCTTTTGCGAATACCATTGAATCATGCTCCTGCGCTTCAGAAGTATAAGTAAACACCAAGACAAAAAAGATACTAACGATATATTTATTCATCATTTAAATTTATTTTATTAACCTTTAAATCAATAGCAAAAATCTTTACAGGCTCATTTTTACCTCTCAATAAAAAACTACCTTTTTCATCGATAATGTATTCTGGACCCAGAATAAGTATTCTTCGCATATCTTCAGAGATAAGTAGATTTGACCTATGATGGTTACATTCTCCCTGGATTCTAGCTGCTGTATTTACAGTATCACCTAAATATGCTATTTCACGTTTTGTCTTCCCAATTTCGGTTACTGTAACATCTCCAAGATGTATACCTGCTTTAAACGAAGGAACTGCTCCGTATTTACTTTTAAAATACGCTGATTTTACTTTTAATATCTTTATAAATGCAAAAAAAGAAATTATACAATTAGCTGCAGCGTTTTTATCCTTTGATGACCAGGATATTATTGCTTCATCACCAACGTATTTATATATTTCACCTTTGTACTTGTTAAAAACTGCAAGTTCGTAAAAACAATCCTGTATTAACATACTAAAAGCTAAGTGGCCTAATTTTTCCGCCATCTTTGTTGAATCATGAAGATCTAGAAACATAAATATCCGTTCTTCATCTATAGGCTTGTAATATTTCCCAATAATGATTTTTTTCAACATACCTTTCCCTAAGATAAGGCTCACGCTCAGGGTGGTGGATATGAGTGTATTTACAATTAGGGAGTATAGTGTCCCAAAAACAACAGTGGGTGATTTCATAAAAAGCACAAACTCACTAGGGAACTCGTGTATCTCATATCTCTTTAAAATAGGAAATAGTATGGCTATTATTAAAAGCGCTGTTCCTAACTGGGTTAATATAGCAATACTCAATAATTGATAATATCTTACCTTTTTGGTAATGTAATGCGTTATCAAGTAAAAAAGGATACCATATAGGAATCCTTGAGACAACCAGGTAATTAAAAAAAATATAATTCGTTGTGGATAAAAGTATACATCAGTCTCTATCATTGATATTCTAGTGAGATACCAAACAAAACTGGCTATTAACCATCCTATCAAATAGCTTCTTTGTATATATTTATATTCCATTTAGAAATTAATGGTTATTATTTGAAGAATCGACTTGTTGTTGATTTATGAATTTCCCTACTACAATCGCAGTTATAATAACCATATAAAACTGCCCTATTAAGCCTATCAATATGGTTGCTTTCTGAGCTAATAGAGTAATGGGCAAAATATCTCCATATCCTATAGTCATAAGCGTTATATAACTAAAATACATAAGTCTCTCCGTTAAGGTATTAGCAGTTTCATTTACTATACTTATACCCGAAAATGAGGAAGGATACAATATTTCTATACTTATACATATAAAGAAACCAATAAAACCTAAAGAAATAAAGCCACTTATGAGTCCTACTATAACATTTTTATTAACCAATTTTGCCCACCATATTTGCCTAATCATATAAAAGGTTGCTACACTGTGAAACAAAAAAAGCACTATGATTTTCAGGTAGTTGTAAACTGTATATTCTTCATTAAAACTAGCTATAGCAAATACTCCCCCAACGATTACAAGAACAAATACAATGATCTTTATATTGCCTCGTTTAGGGTTACCTATAAATATACTCCCAGCCAAAATATTTAGATAGAATAAAGCTGGGGATACTATAGTGAATATATTTGTAGTAACAACTAGAGAACCAAAAAGTATAGCAATTTGGCTCACCAGAAATATCTCAAATCTATATTTATATAAAATGTTTAACATCAACAATAATTACTCTGGTTTGTATACATACTCTTTAAAATCTATTTTATAAAGTACACTGTAAAAAGATGGGATAAAAAGTAACGTAACGATAGTGCCAAACAAGAGACCAACCATAATAGTAATCGCCATTGGTTCCCATATTGCACCTCCTCCAAGATATAATGGAACCAGTCCAAGTACTGTTGTAAAGGTAGCTAGCACGATAGGTCTAAACCTCTGCAAACAAGCAGTAACAATGGCATCCTGAGGACTCCGATTAATTTCATTCTCTTCTATTTCAATTCTATCCACGAGCACAATTGCATTATTTATTACAATACCTGCCAAAGAGATAATGCCAAGAAAGGCCATAAACCCGAAAGGTACATTAAAAACTAAAAGACCTAGAACCATACCGATTACACCCATTGGGATGGTCAATACAATCATGGTCATTTTTCTAAATGAATTAAACTGAACAATAAGAAGCATCACAATAATAAATGCTGATAAAGGAAGGTATTTGGCTACAGCCCCCATGTTTTCCGCACTACTAGCTGCATCACCACCTAATTGATAAGAATAATCTTCACCCCAAGAATGTTTCTGTTCCTCAAGCCACGGTGTAAGTATTGTTGTTATTTCATTGGCGTTACCATCTTCAGTTAGCTCACTTTGAACATTAATTGTTTTGGTAATATTAAGACGCTTTATTTTAGAATATTGCCATTTAGGTATAATTTTAGCTACTTGTGTAAGAGGAACACTCTTACCTGAATTCTGACCATACACATTAATGGTTTCTAAGGATGCTAAAGATTGTTCACTACTATTAGCTCCTAATAATATAATTGGAATTGACTGATCATCTTCACGATATTCTCCTGCATTGAAACCGTCTAGAACTGTTTGTAAAGAAGTTGCAATATCCTGATTAGTTACACCAGCCAATTGTGCTTTACGTTGATTAATTTCAATAACAAACTTCTTTCCTTTCGGTCCCCAATCATCCTTAATATTTTTAGTTCCATTAAGGGTAAATAGTTTTTCTTTGATTGATGCTGAAATACTGGCTAGTTTGTCAGGATCTGATCCAGAAACCTTAATCTCTATCGGAGTACCACCTCCACCTGATCCCAAAAGACCTATTTTAATATCTGCATTAGGAAAATTATTATAACAATAATGATCAAGTGTATTAATTAAAGCTGAATTAACAAGAAAGTGTGATGTGTTTACCAAAATATGGGCGTAATTAGAATTAGCCTCGTCTGCATTGTATCCTAAATCATATGCTGAGGGTCCCTTACCAATATAACTAGACCAGTCAGTTATACCATCTACAATTTTATCATTAACCAATAAGCTGTCCTGTATGAATTTCTCTATTGCTAAAACAGTACTTGTAGTACGTTCTATTTTGGTTCCTTGTGGTAGATTAATGTCAATGGTAATCATGTTCCGATCACTATCTGGAAAAAATAATACTTTTAGAAAAGTAAAACCGAATAAGGACAAAAAGAACAAACCTAGTATACCATACAATACTGTTTTTCTCCAAGATAAGGACCATAGTATTAAAGTTTGGTATTGGTTCTTCATACCATCAATCATTCGATCTAAAAAACTTTTCTTTTTAAGAGCATTTTTATTAACCTTCAAAAAGAAAACACAAAGTAATGTGATAACACTAAGAGATATAACCCATGATGAAAGGAGTGCAATTGTTATAACTACAAAAATAGGCCCCATAATATCACCCATTACAGATTCTGCCATGTAAAAAGCCAAAAATGCAGCAGATGTTGTTAATGTTGAGATAAGTAAAGGCTTGACAAGCTCAGATGCTGATTCGATAGCTGCTTGCTTTACTTCAATTCCCTCTTCCATTTTAACTATGATAGACTCCGCCACAACAATAGCATTATCCACCATCATTCCTAATGCCATAATCAAAGCAGCAAGACTAATTTGATTAAGCCCCAGGTCAATTAACCCCATTATCATTAAAGTAGTAATGGTGACTATTGGAATTAAACTAGCGATTACCATTCCTGTTCTGAAACCAAGGAAAATAAGCATTACAGCTAACACAATTCCGATAGCCTGCATCAGGTTATTCATAAAGTCACCAATCTTGACATCGATATATTTATCAATAGAAGCTAACCTTAGTACAGTTAGGCCAACAGGGAGTCTTTTATTATATTTTTCTAATACTAAATCAATTTCTTCACCAAGCTTAATAATATTTCGCCCTTCCTTTAAAGAAACATGTAATGATAGCCCTTCTTGACCATTAATACGTACAATCTGTTGGGGAGGGTAAATATATCCGTGTTCTATATTCGTAATATCTCCTAATGCTACGACTGAATTACCTTTGCCTACAGGAATAAGCATGCTTTTAATATCAGAAATTGAATTAAAATTACCTGTTGGTTCTAGAATAATACGTTCATCTTCGATACTTATTTCTCCACCTGAGTTTAATATATTAGTACTACTAATAATTGCTTGTAGACTGTTTGAGGTTAATCCATATTTTTTGAGTTTAGCATTATCAAACTTAATAAAAATTCTTTCTTCCTGTGCGCCATTAATTTCAACTTTGGCAGCATCATTTAGTTTAATTAAGTCATTTCTCAGCTTATCAGCTTCTTCTTTTATTTCCTTATAGGAATAACCATCACTCGTAATACCTACTGCAATACCAAAAACCTCTCCAACTCCATCGTCTCGCAGTTGAGGATATACATTTTTTGGGAGACCTTGTATTGCATCTATTTTTCGTCTTAAACGATCCCAAACAGGCTGTAAATTTTCTGGCTTAACTTCCATTCTAAGCTCAACATTTACCACAGACAGCCCTGTTCTAGATGTACTGGTCACCTCTTTTAATTCAGGTAACTCCTGAGCTATTTTTTCAATTTTATCAGTGACTAACTCTTCCACTCTTTCTGGGCTTGCACCAGGGAATGAAGAAACTATAGTTGCAACACGAACAGTGTAGGGTGGCATACTATCCCGTGATAATGATTTATAAAAAATCATTCCCATTACCATCACAACCAAAAGAATGCTTAGCACTACACGATTTCTATCAATAGAGAATTTAGCAAAATTCATAATATTAGCTTTAACGGAGATTATTGTAATTTTACTTTTTGTTTATCTAATAAGGTTTGTAGTCCTGCAGTGGCTATTTTTTGTCCTTCAGTAAGCCCACTTTTAACGACAAAACCTTCATTAGTTAGTTCTCCCAGTGAAATAGTTTGCTTTTTTATAACTCCAATATTATCATTTGTAGCTTCAATAAGCATCACAAAATTACCATCACTATCTTCTCCAACAGCTTTAACAGGAACGACTAATTGGTTAGACTCTTGGTTTGAATTTGAACCAAAAGTAAAAATGACATTGGCTACCATACCAGGCTTAATAACATTAGCTGGTTTGGGGATATCTATTTTCACCGGAAAAGTTGAAGTGTTAGGATCTACAATAGGTGATATTTCAATAATATTTCCTTCGAAATCTTGATCTTCTATAGATGAAAATATCACTTTTGTAGTCATCCCAATGTTAATTTTATTAATAGCATTTTCAGGTACCCCTACTGATACATGAACATCATCTCCTGCATTTAAAACAGCAACGACTTGCCCAGAGCCAACGGTTTCATTAATGCTAATATCAACTGAAGCTAATACTCCATTTTTGGGAGCATATATATAACCGTAATTTATTTGTGATTGATCGATATCTTTCTTTCGTTTAGCTGACTCAAATTTATCAAGGGCACTCTGAAATGAGTTCTTTGCTGTTTCGTAATCACTTAAGGAATGGCTTCCTTTTTCATATAAGGCTTTACTTCTTTCTAAACTTGATTTGGCCGTATTCATTGCTGACTGAGCACTTTTAAGTGCCGATACTGACTGTTCGTAGGCCAATTTTGCTTGAACATTATCAAGGCTCATTAATAGGTCTCCTTTTCTAACTTTCTGACCAACTTTAGCTTTAAGTACAGATACAATTCCGCTACTTCTAAAGCTAAGTTCTATCTCATTACTTGCTGATGCTACACCACTGTAATTACGTACTTTTTGGGCATTTAATTTACTTACGATTTCATATCGTACAGGTTTAATAATTTCTTCTTTCTTCTCTTCTTTGCTTTTACAAGCACCAAAAATAAATAAGAATAATAGGCTTAATAGGAAATGATTTAAATATTTCATAGTTGTTATTTTTTAATTTTTACTTAAAATGAATTGCTTAGCGCGCAACATAAAATCTTCATTTTCGGAAGGAGTATTTAAGTCGAAGAAATTACCGATCATTCTTTGTAGTTGCATTAATACTATTTTGTAATTATATTCAGCTGTAGAGTTTGCTAAACGAGCCTTGAAAAAATTATTTTGTGCATCTATTAATTGAATTACAGGAATTACTCCATTCTGATATTCGTTTTGAGATAGCTCCAAACTTTCTTTTGAAAATTCAAGGTCAACTTTTGAAATCTCAATATTTGTAATCTCATTGATTAGATCTAACACTATATCATTTATACTTTTCTCAATGCTTAATTCAAAATCTTGTTTTTTTATTTTTAATTGATCATTCTGTATCTGAGTAGTTTGTCGATTAATATTTCGAGTATTTTGCTGAAACAATGGCAAAGATAAACTTAGGCCAACATTATAATACCCATCCGGTAGAATTGGGTAACCAACAGGAATATCTGTACCAACTCCAGATTTAGATAATGTGTGATTATATTGTCCTTGAAGGGCCAGAGTCGGAATAAAACGACCTTTGTCGTTTAAACGATATTGCCTCTTTATAGCTTCTAAATTATAATCAATACCCTTAAGTTCTGGTGCATTACGTTTTGCTTCTTCTACAAAAAAATGAGTTAATATTCTTTGTTGTTTAGGATCATCTAATGCTTCAAGGAAATAACTATATGCTTTTTGATCATCGAGACCACTCTTTATAATTGAGTCTCTAACATCAATAGGATCCGAAATAGGCTTATTTAATAATTGATTAATTTGGTAGAACGCTTGATTCAGAGAGTTTCTAGCTTCAATCATACTTTGGGTATTCTGAGTTAGTTGACTTTGAAATCTTAAAACATCTGACTTTCCTGAAGCCCCTAACTCTAGATTCTGGTTAGCTATATCCAAATTCTGCTTTGTCAGGAGCAGATTCATATTTTGAATACTCAGATTTGTTTTCAACACTAAAGCATTGTAGTAGGCTACGGCTGCATTGAGTATCGCATCTAATTCACTCGAGTTGTAGCTTTGTTTTTGTGCTGCTAAAATATTTTTTTGAATAGATATATTAGCTGAAGCCTGTTCTGAATATATCACTTGAGACAAATTAACATTGCCAGAAGTAGAAAATTCAGGACTTTGGCCATTTGAAACCTCAGCCAAATTTGGATCAACATACGCTGCTGATGCACTAGCACCTAAATCAGGTAAGTATTGGCTCTTTGAAATTTTAACATCTTGTTTGCTAAGTTCCACATTCTGCCTTTCCACCTCAAGACTCAAATTTGATTTAATGACACCATTCATTATATCTAACATAGAATAGCCATTATCAATATCGGTTGTTTTTTTCCCCTCTATAAGATTTACTTTAGCTAACATACTATTCTTAATAGGAAAATTTATTTGGCTAGCAGTAGCTAAATTAATAGACAATTGTTTATTGTAGTTTATGTGCAATGGTAGGTCAGCCGCATTTGTTCCATTGTTTATGGCTTCAACATTTAGTGCTATTCGTCTAAATATTTGGTCATAATTAATTGCAGGTTGATTGCTTGCTAAAACACCTCTTTCTACGTCTTTTATTCCATATCCAGAAAGAGAAGGCAATTTTTTCTTGTTAATTAAATTAATAATTAGATCTTGAGATTCTTGAGGTATCCTGTCGTAAGATGCGAGGTACACAGCATCTATGTCATTCAATAAAGATTCGATATTGCTATGTTCATTTATACCTAATAATTTGTATTCTTGGGTTTTATTAGAGAAGTGTTTATTAAACAGTTCTTCAATAGGTAACAATTCTAGTAGATAGTCATCTATTAATACACCTATTTTTTTGTAGTCGGATATAGACTGAAAAGCATCCATGTCATTTTTATATGAAAATGGTGTAATCAGATAGGTTAGATTATTAGTTCCAGAGGATAATTTATCGCTTGGAATATCAACAAAATCATTATTGACAGCACCTACCACGATTGTTGGTTTACGATACTCTCCTAGACGATGTAACATGATTGTATTAACAACTCCAAAAGCAATAATTACATCAGTTTGCTTTTCTAGCAAGATATCGTAGTTTTCTTTTGCTACCGTAAGATCATAGTTATTAAATAGTACTTCATTAAAATACACATTCGTACTAGTACCTAAAACAGATGTAATTTCGTTCTTTAATTGTTGCAAGAATAATTCAGATTTAGAACTATTCTTTTCATCTAGAATTCCAACACTTAAAGTTTTTTGGGCAATACTATAACTAAAAGTATTTGCCAAAAGAAATAGGGTAATAAACTTTTTCATAAATTATTAGTTAAAATATTTATTCATTTTTTCTTCAATCAATGAAATAACTTCATCATTAAAAGTCAGTGAGTTTTTTATGAACATGTTTAGTTCTTGATTTTCATCACTTCTTAATTGAAGACATTCTTTTAATAGAATATCTTGCTTCTTGTAGTTGGCTAATATTATCTCTAAGAAATCTCTAATCCCTTTAGTGTCAAGATAAAATAATCTCTTGCTTTTTCTCTCTTTAGAGTAAATAAAACCAATACGACTTAAACCAATAAGCAATTTTAATGTTTTACTTACAGCACCCTTACTGCCTTTTGAAAGTAAGACAAGATCTTCAAAACAAAAATATTTTGAATCAGACATGTAAAAAACACCCATAATCTTTCCTGCTAAAGGAGGGAAACCATCTATTTTGTATGCTTCTGCAAAACGTTCTATTATGCTTTCTTTTACCATAATCAAATAAGTAACAACAAAAGTACATTTTAGTTTCCTAAACGGGAAACTAAAAATATTATTTGCTTGCGATTTATTTTGATAAGGGTATTTTTGTCATATATATTTTATGAAAAGAATATTGTTTATGAAGATTGTTTTATTGATTTTTTTCTACTTAGGATGCATAGTACACGCTAGGTCACAAGATGCTCATTATTGGACTGAACAATATGGTACAAAATCAATTTTATTGAGCGGTTCAAATATTGGTAGTGTTGAAGATCTGGGAGCAGTCTATTATAATCCAGCCAGATTAAGTTTAAATGAAGATGAAATTTTTCTAATTAGCGGTAAAGTTTATCAATTGTCCTCATACTCTTTTCATAATAAAACAGGAAATGATAGGACTTCTCCCCGCAGTCAGTCTAATTTTGGGGGAGCTCCTAGTTTACTTGCAGGTACATACCGTATAAAAGGTTTAAAGAAACATTCTTTTGCTTATTCATTTATGAGTAGAAGACGAATGGATCTTAACCTGAATGAGAGTGGTTCTACTTATGGAAATTCTTTTCCTTCCATTCCTGGCAATGAATATTTAAGTGGTGATATAGGAATGCAAAAAAAGTTTAATGAAGAGTGGTTAGGTTTATCCTGGGCGTATGCTTTTAATGATCATTTTAGTGTTGGGATATCTAATTTTTTAAGTATCAGGAAACAAAGCGCTAGTGAAATGATACAAATTCAAGCTTATACTGAAGCAGAGAAGCTTGAAAGTTATAGTAATAAGAATAGCTATAACTTTTCTCATATTGGTATTTTATGGAAGATCGGTTTAGCATGGGAACATAACGCATTTTCTTGGGGTTTAACAATTACAACACCTACCCAATCTTTGCAAGGAATAGGCTCATTTAGTTATTATCAACATTACACAGGTGCGCTGGATGATAAAGCTATTTATGAACGCAATACTCAATCTGATATTGAAGTGCAGTATCAAACACCTTTTGCAATTGCCACAGGAATAGGCTTAAAAACTAAATTTGGCACTTTTCATGCAAGTACTGAATATTATTCTGCAATTAAAAAATATACTTTAATGAAAAGTGATGAATTTACAGGCCAAAGCTCAGGTACTTTATACCAAACATCTTTAATTGATGAACTTAATCCTGTATTAAACTTTGGAATCGGGTACAATTATGTATTTAATAATGCTATTCAAGCTTACCTAAGCTATTCTTCTGATTTTTCAGGATCAGTAACAGATATAAATAATAGTTCTGTTACCATCTCAGAATCATACGCATCAACAATTAGTTCAGATATTAACCATTTAGGCGGAGGGATTGTATTATCTTTTAAGAGAGCAAACTTAACCTTAGGCACAACATTAGCAACTACTAAGTATACTGTAAATCGTCCATTTAGTTTTCCTGAAGAAAATGGGCGAGGCATTTCCAGCTCTGACAACCAAACGGATATACGATGGAACAGATGGCGATTTATTGTAGGGATATCAGTCCCATTTTTACATGATTGGACAAAAAAGATTAAAAGTAAAGTCCTTGATAAGTAACGTTTCTAAAATGCATGGCATGAACTCTATCTATTTTAAATATTATTTCATGTGATTTAACATAGCAATATTACCCGAAGAAGCTTTATCCATGCTGCGAGTAACTTTACCTATTTCCGTTACAGTTTGAGTATCATATTCATAAGTAAGGGATTTATTAAAGGTGTATTCCCCCTTACTAAGGCTTCTAATAAAGATATCTATAGAGTTATTTTTAGCATTTTTTAAACTAGAGATATCAAAAGAAGCAATTCCAACATGCCGATATCTCTTTGCGTCATCATTCATATTATGTCTTAATTCTAGTATGATCTCACCATCGTAAGTTACGGCAGCTTCCGTATTAAAGACTAAATTCAGAAAGTGAAGTTTTGAGCCTCCTTCATATTCAAATCTAACATTCATATAATCATCAGTTAACCATGCATCAAGAATATTAATCGGATCATTACCAATTGAATCAACGATAAGACTTGATGTTGCTTTGTTGAAAAGAAAAATAGGTTTAGTAAGTATCTGTGAGACATCATGAATTGTTGTGTTAAAACCAATATGATCACTGTTCTCATATTCATCCCAAATAGAATAATCTATTAACACGCGCATTCCATCTTCAAATAAAGACTCACTTATTCTTGATTTAATTGGCCAAAGCTTCATTCCTCCATCTGTTATAATAAAAAATGATTCTGCATTCTTAGTTACTGTTCCAACAGACAACCTGCATTCATCAAAAGAGTCATAATTATTTTGGCATGCTGTTAAAAGGAATAACACTATAATTCCGCTTACCGATATTAAATTTTTCATGTTTGTAATGTTTTAATGATTAATGTCTATAACACTATTTTGTAGCCAAAATGATGGGGTAAATAGTTCATTACAAAAGTATAAGTTAGGTGTATCTGTTGCATTTAAAGTATTGTGAGATGGGTTGATTTCACGGTAAGATGGAAATTACTAGCAATAAAATGGAAAGGTAAGTTAATCAAGTAACAAGATGTTTTTTAATAACCTTCATGATTATTTTTCTTATCAATTGGGTATGGTTTAAAACAGCTCCAGATTAAAATATGACGCAAATGTAGATTGTTAATATACAATTGGCATTAATGTTTTTTCCACCAGGCTCACCACGGCTTCCATTTCACTAGTTGTTCTTTCCATTTCACTGTAATAATATAATTTTCAAATACCCTCCAGCATATCTTTGCTCACATATTAATTCAAACTAATTAAGATTTATTCAACATGAAAAAGTTAATATTTATTGCAATTATTACAGTTATGCTATTTGCGACTATTATCAATGCAGCTTCACAAGAAAAAAAATATGGGTTTCGAGCAGGTTATCAAAGGTCAGTCATGATGATGAATTCAGAACAACAAGGGGAATCCAATGGCAGTTATTATTTAGGAGCTTTTCGTGATGCAAAAATGTTTCCATTTATGTATTTTCAATCAGGACTAGAATTTATTCAAATGGGTGCAAAAATTGACAATAGTAAATATACACTTTCTTATATAGGTGTTCCTTTAGGACTAAAGTGCAAGGTTGGCCCAATATATGGATTTGGAGGTGCTATGGTCAACTTTAAAGTTTCGGAAAAAGCTAGTCCTTACGACCAAAAAGCAAAATGGTACGACACTAATGCATACCTTGGAGCAGGCATTAATGTTATTATGTTTTCGCTTGAGGCTAAATACATGTGGGGATTAACGGAGGTCAGCAATGGGCTTCATAACAATGGGTTTCAACTAGGATGTGGAATTCGATTCTAAGCCTATATTTTGTATCGATAACTGCATAAAACAAGTTGATATTTTTATCAAAAAAGATAGGTTAGTAATAACGACCTAAGCTAGATACAACCTGAATGTTTTAAAAACGATATGATTATTACTAACTTGCAAACATCACAATACATAAACATTTAAAAGTGGATAAACTTATTGCTCAAAATATTAAAGAGCGTAGCTTAATTGTTATTTCTTTATTGTTTTCACTATTTATTAATATTAATGTTACTATTGACAGCATAAATACAATCATGCTGCATCAATCCGGCACATCTCTTCAAGAGTTGATATTCCCATGGATATTTAGCATTATAATGGTCTTTCTTCTTTCTTGGTTCGTATTAAGCTTTAATCTTCGTAGAAAGATTAATATTTTACCAAAGGTTTACCACAATAATCCCAATACCATATCTATTATTGGCAATATCTTGATAGCATTTATTGTGTTCTTTTCTTACATTTTTGGATATTATTTATTTGGATTAACTGAAACTATTACAGAAGGCCTAGTTAAAAATGTGTTTGGATGGAGTGTCGTTGGTTCTATTTTAATAATTATTTCAAGAACTATAAAGTACCAAAAACAAAGTGAGCTAGAACGGATTCAGAAAGAGAAATATAAAAGTGAAAAGTTAAAGAGCGAATTAAAGGAAATTAGAGACTTCTTAAACCCCCATTTTCTGTTTAATTCACTCAATACATTGAATGCACTTATCAGAGTGGATCCTATAAAAGCATCTCTTTTCACTTCACACCTCTCAAGACTTTATCGATATATTCTTCAAAGTAAGGAACGAGATTTGGTATCTATTGAAGAGGAATTGTTTTTTATAGATAACTACACCAAACTTATTAATATAAGATTTGAAGATCGCTTTCATGTTGAAATTAATATTCCAGATAAACAAAAGACAGCACTAATACCAGTACTTGCTTTGCAACTCCTAATAGAAAATGCAGTGAAGCACAATGAGATATCAAAAGACAATCCTCTGAAGGTATCCATCTATATTGAAAATGAATTACTTGTTGTTACTCACCCTTTACAGGAAAGGAGAGACGTATCTACAAGCACAGGGAATGGTATATCTGGACTTTCGAAAAGGTGTATTATTCTTATGAAGAGAGATATCACGATTATAAAAAATAAAAACTTTACGGTTAAAGTACCTATTGATTTAAAATTATGAGAGTAGTAATTATTGAAGACGAATGGGGAGCTCAAGAGCAGCTTAAAATAATGCTTGCCGAAATTGTACCTAATATTGAGATAGTCAATGTTATTGATACTGTAAAGAATAGTATTGCCTTTTTTCAAACAAACCCGACAATTGATCTTGTATTTATGGATATTCATCTCGCAGATGGATTGTCCTTTGAGATATTCAATGAAATACACCTTAATCTACCAATAATATTTATAACAGCATATGATCAATATGCCATTAAAGCTTTTAAGGTTAACGGTATTGACTATATTTTAAAACCTCTTATTAAGGGAGAGCTTGAAAGAGCATTAGAAAAATACCAAAATCAAACGGATAAATTGATAACCCAAGACTTATTTGAGTCTTTTTATCATGATATGGTTGAGACTAAGAGAGAATATAAAAACTCTTTCTTATTGGGACATAAAGATAGACTATACCCAGTGTCATCCAATGATATAGCTTCTTTTTATGTGGACCTTGGAGTTGTTAAGTGTTACACATTTGAGCATAATAGGTATGTTATTAATAATACGTTGGATAATCTAGAAAATGAGCTTGATCCAAATTTGTTTTTTAGAGCAAACCGACAATTTATTCTTCATCGCAAATCTATTGAGCATGTAAACTATTACTTTAACAGTAAACTAAAAATAAAAACATGTTGTGATTTTGATATGGATATTGTCATCAGTAAACTTAAAGCTACGGACATAAAAAAATGGTTAGGATACTAATAAGTATATTGTATAACGAGATTCTGTTATTCATATAAATAAGAGGAAATATTTAGTACATCCTCTTATTGTTTGCGTTTTCGGAGACTAAATTTAAGATTATTTCTTCAACTACTCTGCCCTAAAAACAGGAGAGTTGACACTTACTTGTCTTTTTTTGATTGTAGGTGGAGATTAAGTAATTTACACACATATAATATTTTCAAACCTACTAACGATTTATGCAACTAAAAAACGATGATAAATGGTTATTTAAATATACCTCATTTAATATTAATGCACTTAGTATTATAACCAACAATAAGCTATGGTTCGGAGAGCCTGACATACAGAATGATCCTAATGAAGCAGAATTTTTATTTAACCTGAAGTTTAAGGGTGGGAAAACCTACTTTAAGTTTCCTGTATCGAAAGATTTTGAAAAAGAAATTAGAGGATTGAAAGGTATGATTGGTGTATATCCAAATGAAGGGGATTATTTTGGTGTAGACAAAGAACTGGAATACTACTTGAAAGCATACATGAGAAAATATGTGGGCATTTGCTCATTCTCTATAAGATTTGATGATATTTTGATGTGGTCCCATTATGCGGATAGTAATGGAGGAATGTGCATCGTCTTTAATAAAGAAAAGTTAAGTAGATCCTTAATCCAGGTGGAATCTGGAAAGGTTGATTATGTTACAACATTTCCCAAAGGTAACCTAGTTGACTATAGGGATAATGTAGGGTGTGTTAGGTTATCTGATAATTTTTTATTTAAAAAATTTAGAAATTGGAGTAGTGAAGATGAATATCGATTTGTTATTGTACCAAATCAAAATATGCCAACACTTGACGTAAATCTTAAAAGGCTCCGTATGTTCTCTCCTGAGTCTATCGAGGGTATAATTGTTGGGAGCAAAATGTCACATAGTCATTTCGAAACTTTGTGCAATCTTTTATTGTTCAATCCCCAGTATACTAAAGTAAAACTGTTTCAAAGCATTAAGGATATTAATAACAACGTGATGAATGTGCAAATATTGGACAAGGATGGCTTTGGGACAAGGGCTAATATTATTAGGTCAGTTGAAAAAAAAGAAAACAAGGTTAAGTCAAAAAGGAGTTAATATATAAGTTTGAACCTTTATGGTTTTACTGGACATTAACTAAGGTTATTTCTCAATAACTATGTACTAGAAACAGGTGTGTTTTCATAAATTGCGTTTTGTGATACTATTCTAAACCTTAGAATCCGACTAGTAAAAGGGATTTTATATCAATCCGTTTATCATTTCTATTAATGTAGGGGCAATTGCATTTCCAGCAACACCTTCAACTAAATTTCTAATCGTCTTTAATGATTCCGCTATTATTATTTTTTTAGGCTTAGGAGATTTTGATTGCGATTTAATTGTAGCTAATTCAGACTCCAGTTCTTCTGCATCTTCATTCTCTAAATTCAAGTTATTTTTGATTCGCTCTATTTCTAAAATTACCTTTTGTAAATCATCAGATTTTGCTTGTTCAAACAAAATATTTTGATTTGAGTTAGCATTTCCCTGCTGAATGGCTGAGTTATTCATATTCTCAACATGTATCACATTTATTGCTGGGAAATGAATAGTAGGCACATCTGGTGAATTATGTAATTCTTCAATTTCAAGAATGCCTTCATGAGTTATTGAAATTCCACCACCTAAAGTCATTGGCTCAATCAAATATTCTCCTTTTAAATAGTCAACAATATTTGATATATCTTTTCTTTCAATATTTATTTCTTTTCCAAGCTCCCACATATTTACAATCAATGAAGAATCTCCATCAGTAATCTCATAAAGTTTATTTAAAAACTCATACCTTATTATTTTCTTTTCAGATATATTCATAATCAATTAGAGTTATCATATTTGTGGTAGTACCATAAAAGTCAATCTTTTTAATCTACATAGATTTTATTCTGGGTATTATGGAACTAAATTAGATTATGAAAGTTTAAGTACAATTTTACCATTATGAAATATTGTAACCGTTTCAGTTCCAACTAATGGGTAAGAACGAGTTATTATATATTCATTTTTATCATTTTCATTATCTATTGAAAAAGAATACTTTTCATTAGTTATGCTTCCATCTTCATCCTTAAGTTGTTCTCCATTTACAATAAACTTATTTGTAAACGAACCTAATGTTATTCCAATATTTACATTTTCGTCTGTGTAATCTATGTTCTTGGTTTTCATGTTTACATGGGTTTGCTGGCACTATCTTTTATCCAAAATGTTGTTAATCTTGGATAGTATTTCTATCAACTCATTTAGTTCTATTATGCCTTTATAACCTGTAAGTTTTGGAGTACTTCCTATATAAATCTCTAATTCCACTAGTTTCTCGCTTTCTTCATTGTTTGTGACCTTAATTAATGATATTTGTTCTGCACTATCACCTATACTAATTTGATATTTATCCGAAGGAAATATAGCATATAGTTCTTTCTTTACTAATTCATAATTGCTTTTCATATTGTTGGTTTTTATGTGTTTGCTGTTACACTTTTTTTAATTTCGTTATTTAACGAAATCGTTAATTCTTTATTTCTGGTTACGTTCGATCTGCGTTTTGTGCTACTTATTATCAAAGGGTAAACTTTACCCTTTGATTTTTTCAAGGTTCGTTTAAAGAAACTATTTGAAAGGATTATTTGGCTTCTGTTGATTAATTCGTTTTCTCTTCGGCTTACCGATCTCTACTTTTGTATACTTGGTACCAAATATTTCTTTTGTTGTTTCTTTTGTTGTTTCTTTGGTCTGCTCTCTTTGGATAGCCTCCTCTAATGTGATTTGTCTAGGCTCTTCGTACATATCGTATTACTTGGTGTATTAATGTGCGTTTTGTACTACTTATTATCAAAGGGTAACTGTTACCCTTTGGTTATTTTCAATGTGCGTTTGGAGGAACTACTTTTGAATAAACTAATAATTTTTAGTCCAGATTGAATATACTTTCCATACAACTACAGGAAATATAATATGAACAACAAAGTCCGTTATCTCATAATCATACAATTTAAAGGTGTTAATAGGCCATAAAGCATCATAGTATCTTGGTGCATCAAATAATATGTCAAATCCATCATCTAAAAAATTAGCAAACAATATTAAGGAATGAATGGAACACCAAAAGAGGTAAATTAACACTTGTGTTTTAGAGGGTCTGTACATAGCTATTTTTTTTAATTATTAAGTAGGTTATGTATGATACATTTATGCATTTTGGAAGACTGAATTTATTAAAGCAAACCTGAGTTAATAAATTTCCGAACTTTATCACAGCCTTTCCCTACATATTTTATTATGCAATTAAACTACTTTAAAACAAAGTGTTCACTAACTTACCTCAACTCACTATAGCGTTGCTATACTTCGTTTCGGTAAGTTTTTGTTTTACCAGCCTAACGGCTGGCAGCTTGTATTTTAAATGCTCACTACAAGCCTTTAATGGATAATCTAGGTTTAATCAAACCTTTTATATGAATCACCAATTCTCTCGTAAGTTAATTTATTATTACCATCGTATTCTCTTTCGATAATAGGCGAATCCTCAGTGGGTGAGTATTTTTCTTTTCTTAGGTAGCAAATTTCCTTATCTCCTTCATGTTTAAATGAATACCTAATAGAATAAACATTTCCTCCATCTTTGATTTCAGTTTTGTCATGCAGATTTCCTTTACTGGTATATTCATAAACTATGTAATGCTGAAATCCACCTAATAGTTCAATCTTTTCCGTTACACCCTGGGCAAAAGTAGTTGTAAAGACAGAATCATTCCTTATAGTCAGCTCTCTTTCAAGCTCACCGTTTTTAGTAATTTTACTTAAAGTACGCCCCCTATTATTATCATACACATAGCTGTAATTATATTCATCTACCATTTTATTCCCATTTTTATTATAGTCTCTTTTGTATGAAATACAGCGATCCATGTTATCATAGGCGTAGGTTCTGGTTTCTATTATTTGAAAATTAGTCCCAAAGCTTATTTTTGATGACAAACGACCATGAACATCATATTCAGAATGCCAATACTTAGTATTAGAATTGGGGCGTGAGGATGTTCTAATAACTCGTCTCACGTGTGCCTGGTCTTGTTCATCTCTTTTTTTAGTGATGTTGTGATTTAAAATATGACTACAAATAAATCCAACAGAGTCAGTGCGAAATAGATTATGAGAATAAAACTCATTATTAATTACAGGCTTAGTTGCAATTCTTCTATCCATATAGTCTATTTGTGCTGAATCCGGAATACCATCGATATATGTCATCCATTCGGACCAGCTACCATTATCATCTACATATCTAATTGTGTTATTTTTTTGTTCCCTTACCAGTTCATTATTATGGTTAAAACCTAGCGAATTAACATACTGTGCATAATCGAAGGCGTAATAAGGTTCCTTTTTATTAGGATCTACAAGTTTATAGGTGTAGTTTTCTTCTGAGGCGATTTCAAGCTTACCATTCAAATAAGATTCTTCTCTTTTAAAACTAATTTGATGATTGTTATTGTATTTGAACGTATACTTTCTAATCAGTTGATTTTTTTCACTCTTAACCAGTAGCGTATCCGTATTTAAATTTTCATTTAAGTATAACTCATAGAAGGAAGATTGATCATTCTCGGAATACTTAATCGAATAGTGATTATTATTTATTGTAATATCCGTAATATTTCGCTGCCTAATAGATCCTAATTGTTGTTCGTTAGCACTTTTATTATAAAAGGTTACTTCTTTTTTTGTGATATGATCAGAGTTATTATAATCAAATGATACTATTGCATCAACCCAAGATGCTGTAACTATCTTTTTTTTACCTTTTCTTTTCATCGTACGATGAACTTTTTTGATTTCAGATAGTCGGCCTTTCTCATCATAAGAAAAGTATGTAATCGGGTGCTTTAAATACAGTCTCTCATCATAGGATACCAGCTTATTGTTTTGATCAAAATTACAGTTAGAGAGGTAAAATCCATTACTCCAACGAGTATCTCTACCATCGGATTCGTAATAAATACTGTTATCTTTTAATTTTTTAGGTTTAAATGTCAATTCATTTGGAATATCATTATGCAGATATTCTAGCATTAAACATTTATAAGTGAAATTTACAACCTGACCTTGACTATCCCTATTTACAGTATATGAAATAGGCAAATTAGGTCCCAGATCATAAGAGTTATGATCTATTATAAACATGGCGTTTATAGTTTTATCTTCAATTGATAATTGACCACATAGATTACCCAAAAGAAAAGTAGTTATTAAAAGAAGTGTTAGTTTTTTCATTGTGTTTGTTTAAAGTTAATATTCTGTATTTGTATATGTTTACTGCAATACAAAGTTAATAGGTACGGTAAAACTAACATTTACAGCTTTACCTTTTTGAATACCTGGACTCCATTGCGGCATGGCTGCGACAAGTCTTCTGGCTTCTTTTTCTAATAAAGGATGTATGTTTGAAGCTGACCTTACATGCTGGACTAATCCTTTTTCATCGATAATAAAACTAATTTTTGCACTACCAGCAATTTTACTATTTATAGCAGATATTGGGTATTTTACACCGCTTGCAATAAATTTTCGCATAGCATAATCACCTCTAGGAAAACTGGGCATTTCATCTACAATAAGGTATTCTTTTTTCTTAATCAACTTGTCGAAGCTAATAGTACCTTCTTTAGAAACGAAAAAGGAAGTGTCTTTGTACGTTGCCTTAAAGCAATCCTTTTCTTCGTTGAAAGATATGGAGGTAAAATAACGACCTGCTAAAAGGTTCCCTTGTTTATCAATAATGGCTTCTTCGCGATTAGGAATACCGGTATCTGACATTCCGGGTAAAAACTTACACACATCCGCAAACTCTCCTTCAAAATTATAAGCCATCTCAAACTGAGGCTCAATAATAAACTCTCCTTGTTTATTTATATATCCGTATTTACCATTAACTGCAGCGTAAGTTATGCCCTTTTTAAAGGAGCCTGCATCCGTAAATTTAAAAGGAATAACAAGTTTCCCTGTTTTGTCGATAAAGCCAAATTTTAAATCTTTTTCTACGAGCGCTAAGCCTTCACTAAAGGGTTCGGCATAATTAAAGGGTTCAATTGACTTGTTTACTTTTCTTTTTTCGGTTAATAAGTGATAATATCCTTTTTTGTATTTGAAATCAACTTTTTGAGCAGATAGTTGAGTAATAAAACCTAGGGTAAGTATCAGAATTAGGCTTATACGAAATAGTTTAAAATGAATGTTACTAGGCATAGTTAAATGTTGTTCAGTAATAAGTAGGCATAAATATAAACATTATGAATAATACTGAGTAAAG
>NZ_LXYE02000027.1 GCF_001659685.2 Labilibacter marinus | reverse complement strand
GACCAATAAGGCCATCAATGGTGAGGTCGGCATTAAACGATTTGTTTAACATACGTTGGATGTTTCGGCTTCCCCAATGGCCACTATTGACACACCAGTCGAAGATGATTTCTTGTAGGCAATAATGATTAATCTTATCTATGTTATAGTTGTTGTAGAATGTATGTTTATAAAACTCCTTTGCCAAGTTGGTTAATTGAGGATTGTTGATTTTTTCATTGTGTTTGATAATACCATGCTTTGTTTTGTACGCATCCACAAAGTTCCATCCTTCCCAATGAGGGTGTAGGTTTCTTGCAATACCCATGTAGGTTTCTCCGCCGCGGTCGCCGGTAACATTGGCGTAATAGCCTTCGTGTTTGATTACTTTTTCAAAGAGCTTGTGGAATGTTTTCATGTTTAATCGTGTTGAAGTGATGTAGTTAAATGGCAAGGCAACCATATTTAGAATTTGAAAAAATGATTTCCTACCGTCTGCTCAAGCCACAGAGGCTCCTACTTTCTCCTACAGTCGAGAAAGTATGCAAAGAGTCCGCCGACTGCGACATTCACTTACCCACTAATGTTTTATTGATTAGAAATAAAGAACTCGCTTCGCTCAAACAGCTTTATTTCTTGTAATCAACTAAAACAAGTGGGGCCCAAGCTGCATTGTCGATGCCGGTTGCGCAACCTGAAGCTTCGTATATTTTTAAATGCGACACCCTTATTTGAATGGGTTTGTTGTGATATCGTTTTTGGTGACTTCCCTTATTTGTTTTGGTTAGCGATGGTTTTGTCTTTGTCGGCGGAGCTTTTGCTGGAGCCAAAGAAATAGGATAGAACCATGCTGAAGCCTGCAACAAGGGCTCCGAAAAGTTGATTTACAGGGCCATTGTTTGCTGTCTTGATAGCATTGTCGCCAATAATCATCACAGCAATTAGGCCAAAGAAACCCAGTACAATAACTATGGCTAGAGACATCATAAGCCAGTCGCGATGGCCAGTTGCTTTCGTTAGTGCTGCTTCTCGATTACGAGCGCTTTGTTTATCGGATAAATAGGCTTTGGTTTCTTCTATCTGCAGAGTGACTTCTTGTAATGCTAGTTTTTCTAATTCAACTTTTTGATTGCTTTCAAACTCCTTGAGTTTCATGATGAGGTCGGGACGATTATGAAGTATTTGTTCCATATGTTTTTCATCTTCGAACTTGAAACCAGTTACCGATTGAATTAATTCAAATACGGGTTTTGCAGTACCTCCAGTAAGGATGTTTGCTAATAAGGGTAGTCCTTTGGAGAGGAGGGTTTTACCTAGTGAGTTTTTCATATTTTAAGTTTTTAGTGGATAGTGATATTGGTATAATGGTACTTTAAGTGGAAAGTCACTTTGTAAATTGATAGAATTATACTTTGCTCGAGCCGCAAGGGCTTTTCATTTTTGCCTACAGCTGCAAAAATGAAACAAAAAAAGCCGCCGCTGACATGAAAAAGCTAAAAATCACTGCTCTGCACTAAAAGAAAAGAACTCGCTGCACTCAAACAACTTTTCTTTCTTAACGTTTCGTTTAATGATTTTATTCACCAAGGTTTATTCTAATAGGTGTTCATGAACTCCTACGTCGTTTCATAACGCTTTTGCATGAAGGCGGAAAACACTCTCCGCGATAAGGAATCTCACATTCTTCTGTTTTAATTCTCATTTTAACCTAAACGTTAGTTTATAAATAATTTAAAATTCGTGCGGTCATTAGCACTAGAATTAACAGTAGCCAACGCCAAAACTTTTAATAATTACTTTCTTTTATCCATGGCCTCATCGGGAAATGAAATTACGTTCATCATTTCTCGGAGTCTGCTTCGGACACGGGCACCGTATTGCGTTTCAATTTCGGATGCATTGAGGTTGGTGGTTACATGGGTGATGAGGTTGTCGGAAATAAAGAGGTCGTATCTGGAGAGTA
>NZ_LXYE02000026.1 GCF_001659685.2 Labilibacter marinus | reverse complement strand
GAGGTTTTGCCAGCTCCAATAGGTCCACATAGCATTATTCCTTTCTGGGGATTTAAACCTTGAAGCTGACAGTTCTCCTCATCACGTATCATGTACGCAAATAACTTGCGTATAATGCGCATATCTTCCTCTAAAAGCACAAAGTGCTTGCCGTATATCTCTTTTCCTTTTTTAGTCATGAATTCAAGGCTTTTTTGGAAATTATAGACTATTTGATTGTTGGTGATAGTATAGAACATTGTTTTAATGGTTTAAAGGTGAAAGGGTGTTAGGGTAAATGGTGCAAGGGTTGAACGGTACAATAGTGGAATGGTCATTGGCGTAATGGTACAACGGTGCAAGGTCATGGGTACAAGGGTTGAATGGTGTTAGGTAAAAGGTGATTTAGTGATATTGCAAAACCGTGATGTTGTAAATGAGCTTTTGTGCAATGGTACAAGGGTGGTATAGTGATGTCGGAATAGTGGGATGTGGTCATTGTTCATAAGGGTTCATTGTAGTTTAGGCCTTTGAAG
>NZ_LXYE02000025.1 GCF_001659685.2 Labilibacter marinus | reverse complement strand
TTTTTGGTTTGCTCTTTTTCTACTGGCTTTCTGGATGCGGAGCCGGTATTGTTTGTTGATGCTGTATTAAATTTTGAGATGTTGAGCATCCAGTTTCGGGCGGCGGCTTTCCAGTCTTTCATTTTGGAACGACCACCGACCATCCAACCATTGCTTTCGTAATAATTGAAAAAACGTTCAGCTTGATTTTCTACATGTCCTTTTTGCTGGAAGAATATTTTAATGTGCTCCAAAGGTGGTGGAGTGAATTTTGCTTTCATAGTTTCTTTTTTTTCTTGTTTAGAAATTAAATTTTGATCCTCTTCTATAGAGTGTATTGTTTGTATGTTTATAGAAGGGCTCATTTTTGATACTGAAGGTGTACAGGATATAGTATCAAAACTGTACAGGATAATGAGACTTCCTTTGGTTTTATCAAAGGATGGTTCGTAACGAATGAATTGATGTTTGTGCAGGTCTTTTAGAGCCTGGACATAGGTATTGGGCGAACCAATTCTTGCTAATTTCATCGTTTCATTTCTGGAAATACTAATGGGATTTTTAAACCTGTTGGTATTCCACATTCTAAAGAGCGCTAAGTATAGACTTATGTGATATGCTTTAAAGCTTTTAACCTGATCCATCAAAGCAAACACATTGGTTTGATGCTTGATGTAGTTCA
>NZ_LXYE02000024.1 GCF_001659685.2 Labilibacter marinus | reverse complement strand
AATAAAATATGGAAATTAAACAGACTTGGGAAAAGGTATTGGAATATGCTACCATGCCTTTGCACGGAACTTTATCGCGTAAACAACGCAAAGGTGTGAAACTTCAGATTAACGATGGCAAAGTTTATATCAATGCCACAATTTTTCTAGAAGAAAATGTAGTGTGGGTTTCTGAGACTTCTAATGGAGAGGTTAGTAATACCTATTACGACTGGAATAAAATTTTTTCGATTAACACTATAAGTAGTGAAGAAAAATAAATTGAAAAATGATAAGTCCAGAAGAAATTAAAGCACTAGAAGCAGAAGTGAACAAACTTAAATTTAAAGCAGGACAAAAAGGAGGTGAACTTCATGATCTAGTTGAAGACCGATTGTTGCTTGAATTTGAAGATTTAATTCCTTTTGCTGAGACAACTTACGAAGCCTGTAAAAAATGGAGCGATTTAAACAAGGAATTAATAAAAGCCAAAAAAGGTTAGTTCTGAGTATTAAAAGAACTAGGGTTAAATACGGCTCTAGTTCTTTTAATTAGGCCTCCTACTCATCCCACAGCAAGAATACACTATCATTTTCTAGCTCTGCAACAAAAGTAGGTAAAGGACCAAAGGGTAGGTCATCCAAATCTTCAAACATCTCTGCCATATCCTCATCAATCATATCCATACGTACCTTACCCGTTCTGAGGTCGAAACATGTTCCATGATTTAAGCAAGTAATCGATCCTTCCTCTAATCGACCTTCCGATAAATGCCCTTTGGCATGTGGACATACATTATCAACCGCAAAAACAGTATTTTGATGATAAATCATAAGAACCTTCCTGTCCCCCACTTCAACTACTAGTTTTAGCTTCTGCTTAAGCTCATCTAAAGAGCATACTTTTATTCTTTTCATGTAATTATTTTAAATGAAATGTAAATCGTACTATAATTTACGCATAAGGAATTATAGGTTATTAAAACTCGAATAGATAACTAGCGTCTAATATGTACGACTTAAATTTGATATTTGGCAACCGTGTTTTTAATCAATTTTTGCCTTGCCAGTTATGCCTTCAAAAATGGGTTGCATAAATGACCTTTCATAACTTATGATACACTTTGTATATATGGCATATTGTAATGCTTCTTGACATTTGTTACAGCATGCAATTTTATTTCGATATTCTTCATAATCGGACAATGATGGAAACGAAAAAGAAGCGTATCCTATATTATTGGCTCCTTCGTAAGGCTTAAGGTATCCATGATGAAATCCTCCCATTTCATTTACAAGGTCAATCCAAAGCTTTCCGTAATGTTCAAATTCTTTAACTTTTATAGGGTCTATTGTATATTTCAAAAAACAGGTTACCATATTATTTAATTTTTAATTCTTCAATTAAAGCCATTGCATAACGTGCCGATGGGTAAGTTATTGAGCCACCTCCAACAACTCCTATTTTAATAGCTTCCAATATCTCTGTTTTATTAGTTCCTGATTGCATGCAGCCCTGTAAGTGATATAATATGCACTCATCACATCGCGTCAGTACAGATATTGATAAACCTGTTAGTTCTTTGTATTTTTTAGGTATTGCCCCTTCAGAATAAACCTTATCATCTAATTCTCCAAATTGCTGAAAAAAATTGTCACTTTCAACGAGTTTGTTATTTAACTCCTGTCTTTGTGTATTTTTTGCTTCAATTTTCATTTTACTTTATTTTCTGTAGTGTTTTAGCTTAATTTGCGCAAAACAAGTATACAAAAATAGCATGATATTATGTAGAACCATAATAAAACCCCAGCACTTCAGCCCTATTTTCAATAACACCCCGCTAGTAAGTGAAAATATTACCCCTACATTATTAGTTTAGAAAGTACCTTGCATAGGTTAAATTATATCATTTACGTCATGTTAAAAAACACACTTACAAGCTTAGTATTATTGTGCTTAATGCAAGCTGTCTTTGCACAAGACAAATACACACCCGATTGGGAAAATTTAAAAAAACATAAAGCCGTACCCGAATGGTTTGCCGATGCTAAACTAGGTATTTACTTCCATTGGGGAGTGTACTCGGTTCCTGCTACCGATGGCGAATGGTATCCTCGCTGGATGTATGTTCCGGATAGAGATCCTAATCAATGGGGAGGTAAAATATACAAAACGCACAGAGAAACCTACGGTGAAAATTTCGATTACCACGATTTTATTCCCATGTGGAAGGCGCCCAAATTTAATGCCAAAGAGTGGGTAGATATGTTTGAAGGTTCGGGTGCTAAGTTTATTGGTTCTATAGCCGAACACCATGATGGCTTTTCACTTTGGGATAGTAAAGTAAACGAATGGAACTCTGTAGGCATGGGGCCGGGTATTGATGTAGTTAAAGCTATTGCCGAGGAAACTAAAAAACGTGACCTGAAGTTTATGGCCACTTTCCACCATGGTTTTCACAATATGTTTTATCCAAAACAAAATCAAACGGTTCTTCGTCCTGTGACCACCAACAAATACAATTACGTATACGAAAACTGCGAAGTACCTCAAGAAGAGAAGTATCGTAAACTATATTGTAATATGGATTACGAAGAGGCTCAACAGCTATGGCTTGGAAAATTGAATGAAGTAATTGAGTCGTACATACCAGATTATATCTGGATGGACTTTGGACAACGTTTCATCACAGAAGAATATCGCAAACAGTTTTTGGCTAATTATTTTAATAAAGCTGCCGAAGAAGGCAAAGAAGTGGTGGTAAATACCAAAGGAGACTTCTTCCCTACCGAGCTTTCTGTCGTTAACGTTGAGCGTGCTACCATGGAAGATATCACACCTGAGGTTTGGATTACCGACTTTATACTAGGTAGCGCATGGTGTTTCGATAAAAATAAACGTTATGCAATAGACCCTCACAAAGCCATCAGAATGTTGGCTGAGGTTGTCAGCAAAAATGGCGTGATGCTTCTTTCCGCTGGTCCTATGGCAGATGGCACCATGCCCGAAGAGCAAGTAAAAGCCATGGAAGGCATAGGTGCTTGGATGAAATTATATGGTGAATCGGTTTATAACACTCGTCCGTTTGTAGCTTTTGGAGAAGGAACAACAGAATTAAAACGCGACCCTCAAGATGCTTGGAACGAATATGGTGCCATTAAAAAAGGACTAAGTAAATTAAATGCTGCCGACGTTCGTTATACGCAGAAAGGAAAAACCGTTTATGCTATTCAGTTAGGCTGGAATAACGAAAATCCAGAAAGAGTGTTGAGTACATTTGCTGATAAAGCAAAAGACTTAAAAGTTAAATCGATATCGGTATTAGGAAGTAAAGAAAAAATCAAGTGGAAAAAAACAGCTGATGGGTTAAAGGTTAATCAACCTAAAAACAAACCTGCCGAAGCAGATGCTGCTTTAGTTTATAAAATCACCTTGCGTTAAAAAGTTTAGTTTGTAATGTAAGTGGCCCTCGCTGATGATTGCATTAACGGGGGCTTTTTTGTTATTCAGGAATAGGGCTTACATTTTTAAACACAAAGGGTACTGAAGTATCCCTTAAATGCCTATCATAAATAGATAAATCCTGTCCGTCCTTTTTTCATTGTAACCTAAGGAGAAAGCGCAAAGAACGCAGAGATGTATTGGCTGCGCCAAAAAATATGATAACTATTCGGGAGTATTACTCATGAACTATTAATTTACACTTATTCTCTATACTTCACCGATTTTAACTGCATCAAAATCCTTTCAGCTCTTCGCGTTTTTTCTCTTAAGTACTGGCTATATTTTAAGCATCTCAAAAACGATATTATCTTCCGGCGAAGTTCCTCAAAAAATAATCCTTTGCATGAAAAGTCAAGGGCAATTCAACTACAAATTCTTTTATTTCACAAACTGAACAATATTGCACACTACGCATACTTTTTTGCACTCCATATTCTAAGTATTCATTTAGTTTTACTGACAATTGCATTATCTTAAATAAAAATCATTGATATGAAAACTATAGTAGCCGTATTGCTTGTTGTTTGGTTAATCAGTTGTCAAGAAACTCCTCAAAAAAACAACTACCCCAATATTCTGAATGAGTTTCTAAAGGATTCTAAAAACAGTATTCTTCCTGATTATTCATTTGCAGGTTATCACTATGGCGAATCTAACATCCCTGAGGTAACAGCTACGCAATTCAATGTTACCGAATATGGTGCAATTGCTAATGATGGCTTGGATGACACCGAGGCGATACAAGCAACAGTGGATGCTGCAGGGCAAGCTGGTGGCGGAATAGTATTTTTCCCGCAAGGCACTTTTCATGTAAATATGGATAGTACGCAATTGGACATCATCAAAATTAACTATAGCCATATTGTAATGCGAGGTTCTGGCTCTGGAGAAAATGGAACCATTATTTATAGCGGTTCGCAAACCACCCAACCAGAAGAACAGAGCCCATGGTTGTCGCCTTTTGTATTTCATACAGGATTGAATCTATTTGGCACAGACTACTTCTTTAGCATTGATGAGCTACCTAATCATATAAAACTCATTGCTAATCTTAAAAAAGGAGATTCTACTTTAAAACTTGAAAATACAAAGGGTATAAAAGCTGGTGATGTGTTGCTATTAGCCATGAGTAATACTGCGGATGATGGTGACTTAATGAAAGAGTTAATGAATCCCATAGAATATGACCCTTTCCAAACTAGTTATATCAATGCAGGCAAGGACAGAAAATCATCCTTTCAATGGCCTGTAGAAATAAAAGAAGTACTTAATGATAACGAGGTTGTTTTAAAGCAACCAGCTCGCCGAGACATATTAACAAAATTTGAAGCCAGAGTTGCACAAATGCCTATGTTAAAAGAAATAGGTATTGAAAACTTTAGGTTTGAGTGCGCATATAAAGGAGGATACAAACACCATTTAACTCGCGAACATGATTATGGTTGGGGAGCTATTTGCATGCACCGCGTTTCGCATGGTTGGGTGAGAAATATCAACATCAATAACTATGTGCAAAATACCCACTTGGTAAATAGCAGAAATGTAACAATTAGTAATATTAGTATGAATGGGCTTGATGGCCACTACGGACCTAAAATGTATCACTCAAGCGATAATTTGGTTCAGGATATTGAAGTCAATGCCAAATACACCCATGGACCTGGTTTGGAAGGAGCTAGCTTTGGCAATGTATACCGCAACATAAAATTAGCGCATTTTTCTCCAGCAGATTTACATGGGATTGGAGGAGCCGATTTTTGTCCACCTATGTATAATTTATACGAAAACATAAGCAATTTAAGTCATATTGCAGGTGGCGGAGCTCCAGCTAATATTCCACATGCTGGAGAGTACAATACCTTTTGGGGTTTGCAGTTTAAAAGCTTTAAGGACGAAGATTTTAATGAATTATTCTATTCATGGATTTGGAGAGATGCCCAACGTTTCGGTAATGATTTTCATATTGATTGCCACAAACAATATCTGCGTAGTATTTTAGTCGGCGTTCATAATACTGAAAAGACTTTATCCGTGGAACATTCTACAAAAGACAGAGCTGATGATTGGATTTATATTGAAGGTTTAAATAATAACCTTGAACTGCCTTCATTGTATGAAATTCAGTTGAAGAACAGGCTTAACAACTAAATTGGATAGCAGCTTGAATTTAAATGCAAAGAAAGAAGCGGGTACGACTTTGTTGTTTATCGTTGCTAAACACTGGCAGCCTGTCATTTTAACATCACAAAGCTAAGGATGCGCTAAGAACGCTAAGGCGTTTAAGCTGCGCTAAAACATGAGATTACAGACCACCTTAAACACAACACGTTTTGACGAAGTTAAAACACTTTGCGTGAAACTATAGGATCTAAACTCCTCTTACACTTACCTCTACTTTTTTATTCAGTATTAACTTAAGACCATCTTTATTTTTAGCAACTGCAACAATATTAAGCGTTTTATCAAAAACATATCCCTTTGGTACATCTATTACTAATTGTCCTTCTTTTTCGGATAGGATTTCTAACTCCGACATGTTTTTATTGAAGTATAGACCATCGATTAATTGTCCCGAATAGAAAGTCACATTTTTGTACCTTTTTACATTCTCTCCTGTTAAAGATAACTTTAAGGTATATCGATGTGCTATTCGCAACTCATCAATACGCTGAACCTTAATAACTGGCTGTTTTCTTTGTTTCCCAATGTTGGTATACTCTTTTAGTCCCATCCCAGGAAACCCAGCCTTATACGGATATTCGGCTGTTAAATTGCCTTTTCTATCATAGCGTTTACATAACCCACTTATCTTATCATTAATATAGAATTGCTCCTTCCACACCTTACCATTTCTGTAATATGAAAAACTAGGTCCTTCCTTTTTATCATCTACATAAGTACTTTTCGAAGCTAGCGTTCCACTCTCCCAATAACGAAAACTCTCTCCATGTCTATCAGCCACTCCTTCCTCATTGTATTTCATTGCTACCTTCCACTTAACAGGTTGGTGAACATCATCATCGTAATGAATCTTTTTTACAAAAGAGCCTTGTTTCTTAGCCTTTGGTTTGTCTGCTTTATTGGAGCCCATCATCTCACTCCAATCCAATTTAATATTCAGCTCATCGCCATATTCAACTACAACAAAGGCAGCAACCAATAATAACAGGACTAAGGCTGGTAAAAACTTCTTCATATTTATCTTTCGTTATTCTTTGCTAAACACCTCTATTGAATTCATATTACCACCTCCTCTATTCGGACTTCCTGCTGCTATATAAACCTTATCCTTATAAAATACGGCAGCACTTCCATGTCGGCCAATTTTTAATGGCATCAACTCCGTCCATTGGTGGGTATCTAAATTTAAACGAAATGTTTCATTATGTGCTTTATCTTGGCCTGTTTCACCGCCAAAATATAATATACTATTGCCAACTAAAACAGTTCCTCCAGCAGCTGTTGGTACGGGTAAATCTTCTTTTAAAGTCACCCATTTATTCTCCACCAAGTCATACACATCCACCTGAGGTACAGTAGCCGCAAAAAATGCTGCAAAATTATTAGGATGATGTACACTGGTATTTCTACCTCCCATGCAATAAATCTTATCCTTATACAGTACTGCTGCAAAATGGTCGCGCACATGAGGTGCTTTCGTCATACCTTGCCATTCTCCCGTTTTTAAATCGTAACAATCAAAACGATTGGAACAGCCACTAGTATGCCCCAACTCAATACCTGCAATAATGTAAATTTTATCCTGATAAAGAACCGCACCAGCTCCTCCTCTTCGCATTTCTTCTGGTATCATATCACCTTTTTTCCACTCATCCTTTTCGGGATAATACATCCAAATATTCTCCAAAGGCGTTTCTTTAGGGTATTTACCCGTCATAGCTCCAACAAAATACACGGCATCCTGATAAACCACTGCCTGAAAATGATGAATCTCAAAAGGGGTTTTCCCTTTAGTTTCCCAAGAATTAGTAGCAGGGTCGTATACATTAACTGGCTTTACACCTCTTCCTCCCAATAGATAAAATTTTCCTTTATATTCGAAAAATGCATTTTCGTGGCGCCCAACAGCTTCCCCTGATGGCTCTAATAATTTCCATTCATATCCTTCAAAAGCATTTTGAGAGGAAATATTTATAGCGAACAAAACAGTGCAAATAAGCAGGAAGAATAGTCTTTTTATATACATAACTACATAGATTAATTTAGATATTTCGAAGATAAGTTTTTTTTAATAAGAGTACTATTGCTTACGATATATTGAAGCGGATTTTATAAAATAAAGCCCTAACTTGTAATCACTTTATAATCCTTTAAACTAATTAATCATGAAATTAAAACTATCATTAAGCATCCTAATTTATTTTTTAGCTATGACAGCATTTGCACAAGAACAATCTCCCTCAAATGATTCTGAAACTATCAACTCCAAAGACAAACTTGTTGTGGTATGGACGAGTGGCGACAAAGAAGTGGCCGAAAAAATGGTATTTATGTATACCTATAACGCACAGAAATACGGATGGTGGAAAGATATTACCTTACTGGTTTGGGGACCTTCTGCAAAACTATTAAGTGAAGATAAAGATTTACAGAAATATGTTCAGAAAATGAAAAAGGAAGGGGTTAATTTATTGGCTTGTAAAGGTTGTGCTGACCAATATAAAATTAGCGACCAGTTAAGCGAAATTGGCGTTACGGTTAGATACACGGGAAAAGACTTGACTGAATTTATTAAAGAAAGACATGTTATTACTTTTTAATGCACGTGATAAATAAAAAGCCCCATACTACAATCAAATATTATAGCATGGGGCCTAATTCTTTTATAAGATTCTACTACAGTTTTTCCACTGTATAATAATAAGCCAATGTTTTTTGTGTATCCTTATCTTTTTCGTCGTAGAAACCACCCGATAGCTTCAGCGGACCAGCTTCTAAATCAACCACCACTTCACCTGCAGTATTTGCCTGATTAAACTCGCAAGGTACCGTTAAATCGTTTAACACGATAAATGGCATTCTTAGCTTTAATGATTGCCCTGCTGCTATCGCATCAGTTCCTTTAGTTGCTTCAACACCTGGTATTGCAGCATCCATAGCCAGACCACTTTCCAACGGGTAACGCGAAATAGAAATTTTATACTTACCAGAAGCAACCACTTCGGTTAACAAATATCCTTCATCGAAATTCTTACCTGTTCTAATCATATTTTGATGCCAAGGGATTCCTTGCTCAGTGTGCATATCATGACAGGTCATGTGCATCGGATTTTCATACTCCGTACCAATCTTAATCACAGGATATTCAAAATCCTTTTCTGCTCTGCTCCACCACTCGTTATAGAAATTCTGCATTTTTTTAACACGCTCAGGATGGCTTTCTGCTACATTATTCTTTTGGCCTGGATCAGCGTAAATATCATATAGCTCATTTCCATTTACTAATCGCCACTGCGATGTCATCACACAGCTATTTCTATTTTTCTCTGGCCATTGATTACGTTGCGTATCGGTTACTAACATACGCTCATCCAAATTTTCTTTCGATTCTTTACCGTAAAGTAAATTAGTAATTGAAGTACCATCCATCTCTAGCTTTGGCTCGTAATTTAATCCGCAAAGCTCAGCTATAGTTGGCATAAAATCCACATGGGCAGTTAAAGTATTGATGTCTTTTCCTCCAACCAAGTCGCCTTTAGGCCATTTAATAAAGAACGGAACGCGATGGCCTCCATCGTAGTGGCTTCCTTTGGTTCCGCGCATACCCGCATTAAAACCCGATTCCTCCTTTGTTTTTTTATTATACCCATAACCAGCAGCAGTACCATTATCCGTCATAAAAATAAGGATGGTGTTATCCGCAATACCTTTTGTTTCAAGATGCTTGGTTAATTGTCCAAAACGCTCATCCAGCTGGGTAATCATACCATAAAAGTTTTGTCTTCCTTTGTACATTCCTAAACCATCGTACATTGTAGCATACTTCTCTGGCACATTATAAGGGCCATGAGGAGCATTTAACGAAACATACATAAAAAATGGCTTATCGGTATTGTTATCCACAAACTTCTCTGCTTCATCAAACCATACATCCGTACAATAACCTTTAGCTTTTTCAGGCACACCATTTCTAAAATAAGTATCATCAAAGTAATCGTTATTCCAATAATCAGGTGTTTGTCCTACACCTCCGCCTCCGTGAGAAAAAGTATGTTGAAAACCTCTATCTTCAGGACGAAAAGGATAATTATCTCCTAAGTGCCACTTACCAAACATAGCGGTTGCATAACCATTATCTACAAAAACATCGGCTAGTGTTGTTTCGCGCTCGTTCAATAAAGAACAGCCACCAATCGTGTGCCATACACCAGTACGATTACAGTTACGACCACTCATTAATCCACCTCGCGTAGGCGCACAAGTGGTACCTACATGAAAGTTAGTTAATCTAACACTCTCGCCATGAAACTTGTCTAGGTTTGGTGTTTTTATAACCGTATTTCCATGACAAGCCAAATCGCCATATCCCTGGTCGTCGGTGATGACCAAGATAACATTGGGTTTATCTACCTTAGCTGGCTTTTTTGCAGGGCTGCAACTAGCTGCCAATACAAGCACTGCTAAAACTAAAATTACATTGAAAATTTTCATTTTATATGTTTATTGTTAAACTACACATTTTTAGAAACATTAATAACATCAACACTACCCTTTGCTCTCGTGATGAACGCTAAGAAAAATTCTTTTACCTATAACGATGATGTACTAAATGCTCAACCTTCTTTTGCAAAGAACGCAAAGAAAAATCCTCTCGAATCTTTAGTTACTCCCATGCAACTTTAAATAACTGTTTACAACTGATAAAACTCGTCCAGATTTAATTCATCACCAACAGTTGTTTGTAAGCCTTTTAACTCTGCAAACATTGTTGCTACACGTTCTTTTTGATTGTCATCAGAAGCTAAATTAGTCATCTCTAACGGATCTGCTTTTAAATCGAATAACTTAACCACCTTAACATCTGGATAAAGAATTAGCTTAAATCCATCTTTACGAATAGAACGTTGCTTAGTTAAATATCCACCATAAATACCATTGTAAGCACTTTTAGTGGTTTCGCCTACAGCCAAAGGAACAATACTATTGAAAAATACAGAGTCTTTTTTAGCACTTCCTGCTAAGTCTAAAGCGGTTGCCATAGCATCTTGCAAATAGATTTCTGCATCTACTTTTTTACCTTTTTCTAAACCCGGTCCGGTCATTACAAATGGCGGACGTACACTGTGATCGTATAGATTTTGCTTACCGAATAAGCCGTGCTCTCCAACCGCTAAACCATGGTCAGCTGTATAAATAATATAAGTATTCTCTGCTTTTCCACTTTCTTCTAAAGCCTTTAAGATGGCACCAATCTGCGCATCTAAATGCGTAATGCTCGCAAAATATTCCTTTTTATGAACTCTAGTGGCATACTCTGTACGAGGGAAAGGCGCTAAAGCAGCGTCGCGTAACGAAGGGTCATTAGCTATTCCGTATGCTTCTGGATATAAAGGCTGAAAGCTTTCAGGAATACTTAACTCATCCTCATTATACATATCCTGATATTCTTGCGGTGCCTGACGAGGATCGTGAGGTGCGTTAAAAGCCAAGTACATAAAAAATGGCTTATCACTTGTTTTAGCTTGGTTGATAAAAGAAATAGCATCATCTCTTAAAACTTCTGACCAATGCTGACCTCCTTGCCAAAATCCTCCATGGATAGTATCCGTTGGCGACCATGTATTATCATCCTTACTTAAAGGACGATTATAACCAATAGGCATATATTTACTATAGTCCTCGCCTTCCTTAAGGTTAGCATAAATCTTTTTCATCTTGGCATGGTCCCAGTTATCCTTAGGCATTCCAGGGCGTACATGCTTTACATTGTTAAAAGCTTTTTCGGCAGAAGTATGCACATGCCACTTACCCGTCATGTAGGTTTCATACCCTTGGGCTTCCATCATTTTACCCCAAGTAAGCTCAGTTCCGTTTCCTTTATTAAAAACTTGTTTCTCAAATTTTTGTGCCTTCCAAACAGGTAAACCTGTATTCAACATACATCTTGAAGCTTGACAAACCGCACCATTCCATGCTCCCATATTAAAGGCATTTACAAAGGTAACTCCACTATTCACCAACTTATCTAAGTTAGGCGTGATTACTTCTTTATTTCCCAAAGCATTTACCGTTGTATGGCATTGGTCATCGGCAAACAAGAAAATAATATTGGGTTTCTCTAAAACTTTTTTGGTTTCTTTTACTGGTTGCTGGCAAGCGGAAAACAGAACAGCAATAAAGGCTAGTAGTAAATATACTTTATTCATTTTTTAATGTGTAAGATATTAGTTTAAGTTTATCTAGTTTACAATCACTTCAATTGAATGACTTATCCCTGATTTTGAAAAGGTTTGCTTTACATTGGCAGCAACAGGGTAAGCATCACTCCATGAATATACAGAAATTGTTGCTTTTCCTTTACCAAGCGCCTTTAAGTTTCCGAATTTATCAATGGCAACAACTGCATTATTGCTCGATTCCCAAATAATATTTCGTTTGGTGGCGTTAGTAGGTTTTACTGCGCAACTTAACTGATAGCTCTCTCCTATTGTTAAAGCTGACTTAGGCGCATCAATTTTTAATGATTGTACATCCTCTTCTTTATAAGAATCAATTATCTTACCTAATTCATGATAAGCTTTTTGTTGCTCTTTAGTCAGCCTAGCGATATCCAAACCACTATGCAACATCACTTTAAACCTACGCTCCACAACAGTATCACCTGCTTTTTCCAAAGGGTCTGTTCTTAAATCAAAAAATCGGCCTTCAGGATATTCTGTACAAGGTGCGTATCGTTTAAACTCTTTATTAAAAGCATAAATCAATAACTCTTTGTCGCTTGTATAAGGTTGATTGTTGTTATACCATGTGTATATTACATCTCTGGCTTCACCCTTTTTACCCATTACCTGTGGCCAAAAACTAATTCCATCTAACTCATTACTTTTAGGAATTTCGACACTTGTTGCCTCGGCAATGGTTGGGTAAATATCTGTAACATCTACCATACCATCATATTTTCGGATGGTATGATTACCTGCTTTAATTTTGCCCAGTTGATTTAATACCAAAGGAACATGAAGCCCATTATCGGTGTTTCCACCTTTTCTACCAGGATAAATAGAATCGTTGGGTAAGATATGCGTAAAGCACTCTTTGGTTCCATTATCTCCCATCACTACAATCAAGGTATTTTCTCTTAACTGCAATTCATCAAGCTTTGTTACCACATTACCAATTAGCTTATCCATATAAGAAATCATATCTGGAAAATACTTTCTATCATCACCCTTTTTAGGATTATGTGCATTTCGTCCTTCGTCAAATTCATCAAACAACTTTTTAGGGCGTGTATCTGGCGTTGGCTGATGTTCGTCGTGTACCAACAACATTGGATAGTACAAAAAGAAAGGCTTTTCCTTATTCTTCTCTATAAAATCGAGCGCATAGCGGTTACAAATATCTGGCCCGTACCAACGTCTACCTGTGACAGGGTCTAAATCCGTTCGCATCTGATAATCGTAATACTCTCCGTTAATAATTAAATTAGGGTTGATAAAACGCTTTCCTTCCGTTACCACATCAAAGGCACAAAACTCATCCCATCCAAATTCATAAATATAATCTTTACCATGGATTTCTTTGGTACCACGCGTTTGCTTCCATTTTCCAAAAATACCAGTAGCATAACCTTGCTGTTGAAATACATCTCCGAAGGTAACATCCGAACTGTGTTGAGACTTACAACGCAAAAAATTACGTTGATTATATTTGCCGCTCATTAAAGCAATTCGAGTAGGCTCACATAAAGGGTAAGCAAAGGCATTACTGCACATTAAACCTGTTTCGGCCAGTTTATCAATATTTGGCGTAGCAATGGTTTCCGCTTTAAAATCTCCGCGTAAAGAACCTACTTTATTGGCTCCATAAGCAGTAACTCCATAATGACTTAAATCATCAATTAAAATAAGTACTACATTGGGTTTCTCGGTAGTTGATGGTTTGTTTTTTGCCAACAATACCCAAGGTGCAAGCATCAATAAAAAACCAATCCCTAATAATCTTTTCATCGTTTACAGAATTAAATAGCTTTTTCAATACTCAAATCGATGTTACTCGACTGTGTTGAAGTAAGCTGAGCTTTTACTTTAGTAGCTCCTTTTATCTTTTTAAGTTTAATTGAAGTACTTTGATGTCCTAGGCCTTCAAGAGCAAGAACCTTAGTTTCTTTAATTACTTCTCCATCCTTATCCATAAAATATAAAGTCACTTGACAATCTTCATTAGCAGCATACACAAGATCAGCCAATTGATATCCTTTTTTTGTACTTGTAGAAATCTCAATAGAGTTTGTGAATACATCCACTTCGTACTTTTCTTTTACCACTTTATTAATAGGCACCAACTTATAGCTTCTAATCCAATCGTAATAGGCTGTATTAATTTCAGGGTTTTCTAAATCCTCAGCAGATGGTGCAGGTTGCCAATCGTAAGTTTCAGTGACCATATTAATCTGCATAGGTCTGTCAAACGGTTCTTTTGAAATATCGGTACGAAACTGAACGGTATCAAAAACAGCATCGTTGGCAAAAAACATCACCTCTTTAGCATCTATCCACCAAGCCCCATAAATGTGATACTCATCGCTTACCTCACTGCGTAACTTATGACCTGTTCCCTTCGAAATAAAAGTTTCTTTACGCTCACCACACTTTACGTAACGATAGTGGGTATTACAATTCATACTAGTTATAAACTTTTTGTGTGTAGTACTTCCTCCCACAGCCTCTTGAATATCCAACTCTTGGCTATAGCTATCGTTATCACAATCATCATTCTCGGTAAAAGGAACTTTATCATTCGACATCCAAAATGTAGTAGACATAGCTATTTTCGAAGCTTTGGCTTTACACTCGTAATATCCAAAGTGAGCATCTTTAGTAGTGGAAGAAACAGCTCCTCCATACATGGTATATTTTCCGTTTCCCTTTGGCTTATCTAAAACCCCACTTTTAATTTTCATATTTCCATCAGAAACAGAAACTGCCTCAGGATTAAACCAAGCAGGAGCTCTTCCTTGCCAACCTCCGTTGTAATGATTTAACCATTTAGAATCATCCAAGGATGAGCCATTAAATTCATCAGAAAATTGAGTATTTATTACCCAACGAAACCCTTTGGGTGGTTTGGGCGGCTTTGCAGAAATTACGACTGTGCAAATAGTCGCAAGCAAAATAAGGGAAAGAACTTTTTTCATACGTTTTATTTTTTTGAAGATTGAGCATTGTTTCAAAACCTCTTTTGATAATATCAAAAATAAACTAATCACAAGTTCTCTTCGACTAATAATCCGAACAATTAAAGGGGGTATATAAAAAGTTGCCCTTCATTAGGTGCTAATATGGCAATTAACCCAAAACGTAACGGTTAAATTTTAAATTAACCCCTTATTTTATCGTAATTTTATACGTGTGTAACTACACAAGTAATGTATCTTCGTTGCAATTGTTAACTTATAATCATACTTCATGCAATTAATTAAGCAATCAATAACTAAGCTGTGTTTCTTAGTTATGATGAGCTCGATATTCGTTAGTATATCAGCTCAAATAAACAAACCCCATTGGGATGACGAAACGGTGTTTGCCGTTAACAAAATGCCTGGACGAGCGACTTCCTACTCATTTTATAACGAAGCGGAAGCACTTGAGGGTGACAGAGACAAAACGGACATTACCAGCTTAAATGGAACCTGGAAATTTAAGTATACTAAAAAAGTGACCGACCGCTCGATGGATTTTTATAAAAATTCTTTTGATGCCAACGGTTGGGACGACATTGCAGTTCCTTCTAACTGGGAAATCCTAGGTTATGGTCAACATGTGTATACCAATGCACAATACAAAATAAGTTTAAAACCGCCGTATTACCCTTGGGATACTGAGGTTGGACAATATAAAAGAACCTTTGATTACGACAGTAGTTGGAAAGATAGACAGGTTATTTTACACTTTGGTGGCGTTACTGCAGCTTTTACCTGTTGGGTTAACGGCAAAAAAGTAGGCTATAGCGAGGATAGTTGTTTGCCTGCAGAATTTGACATTACAGACTACCTTCAAGAGGGAGAAAATACCGTATCGGCAGAAGTTTACCGATGGGGAGCAGCTGCTTTTTTAGAAGATCAGGATCATTGGAGATTAAGTGGAATTCATCGCGAGGTGATGATATTAAGTCAGCCTAAAGTTTCCATCAACGACTTTTTTGTACGTAATAAATTCGATGAGCAATTAAACGATGCAAAACTTCAAATCCGTCCACGTATTACAGTGATTGACGATGTAGATACTAAAGGTATGAAGTTAGAGGCTAAACTCTATGATGCAGATGGAAATGCAGTAATGAAAGCAATGAGCATGGATGCCAACAAAATTATTAACGAATGGTATCCGCAGCGCGACAATGTGTATTTTGCCTTGTTAGAACAAAACATTACCTCTCCTTATAAATGGTCTGCTGAAAAGCCATACTTATATTCTTTGGTACTTACTTTAAAAGATAAAGAAGGTAAAGCAATTGATATTCGTTCTCAAAAAGTAGGTTTCAGAGATGTAAAAATTGATGGAAGCGTAATGCTCATCAACGGTAAAAAAGTAAAACTATACGGCGTAAATCGTCACGATCACGATGATATCCATGGTAAAGCATTAAATCGTGAGGATATGGAAGAGGATATTAAGCTTTTAAAGCGTTACAACTTTAATGCTATCCGTACTTCTCACTACCCTAACGATCCGTATGTATACGATCTTTGCGATAAATATGGTATTTACGTAATGGACGAAGCTAACCTTGAAACTCACGCTGTACGCGGATTATTAAGCAACCAACCAACTTGGGCAGCTGCTTACGTAGATAGAGCCATCAGAATGGTTGAAAGAGATAAAAACCATGCATCTATTGTTTCATGGAGTTTAGGTAATGAGTCTGGTAGTGGTCCTAACCATGCAGCCATGGCAGCCTGGATTAAAGATTACGACGATACTCGTTTTATGCACTACGAAGGAGCTCAAGGAAATAAGCACCACAAAAACTATCGTAAAGTAGGTTCTAAAATTTACAAAGAGGAAAATGCGAAGCATTACGCCAACCCTACAGATATGCCTTATGTGGATGTAATTAGCAGAATGTATCCTCCTTTGGAAGTATTGGATGATATGGCTCATAATCCTCAAATTCATAAACCAATTATGATGTGTGAGTATGCTCACGCCATGGGTAACTCTTTGGGTAATATGATGGAATATTGGGATATGATTCATGCCAACGACAACCTTTTAGGTGGTTTTATTTGGGATTGGATTGACCAAGGTATTCTAGAACATGATAAAGATGGAAACCCATATTATGCTGTTGGTGGTGATTATGGCGATAAAGTAAATGCAGGTAACTTCTGTTTAAATGGAATTATTGCTTCGGATAGAACACCAAAACCACAGATTGAGGAGTGTAAGTACGTTTATCAGCCATTTACATTTGATGCTGTTAACCTTGAAAAAGGAAGTATTAGAATCAAAAATCGTCAGTGGTTTGCTACCAGTGCAGATAAAGTGTTTAAATGGACACTTAGCCAGGATGGTAAAGTGATTCAAAGCGGAACGCTTCCTCAAATAATTATTGGAACAGAAGATTTTACTACGGTAACTATTCCGTACAAAAAGCCAAAATTAGTGGCTGGTGCCGAATATTGGTTAAGAGTAAGTGCTCATTCTACAAAAGATGAATTTTGGGCTAAGAAAGGTTATGAAATCGCTAAGCAACAGTTTAAACTTCCATTCTTTGTAGAGAAAAAAGAAACTTATAAAAGTGCAGCTATCTCTGAAAAGAAAGAGGGTGATATAATTAACTTATCCAACAAAGCGTTCTCTTTAAAGATATCAGAGAAAACTGGTTTTATTCAAGGTTTAACTATTGCTAAAAAAGAAGTAATAGTAAAAGAATTAAAGCCTTACTTCTGGCGTGCTTTAACAGATAATGACGAACGCGGATGGAAACCACAAAAGTATAATACATTTTGGTTAGAAGCTGCGGATAAGCTACAATTAAAAAGCTTTGATGTGAATAAGTCGAATACCTCATTCGTTACTGTAAATGCAAAATACAATATTGAAGATAAAGTAAAATTAAGTCTTCAATATTTAGTTTCTGGTGATGGAACAGTAAAGGTGGACTATACTATTGATGCTGATGTTAGTCTTCCAGACATGGTTAGAGTAGGAATGCAAACAGGTGTTCCTGTAAACATGAATAACATGAGCTATTATGGCTTAGGTCCTTGGGAAAACTATAGCGATAGAGCTTCTGCTGCTGAAGTAGATGTATATACGGGCAAAGTAGATGACTTTGTATTTGAATATGCCCAACCACAAGAGTGTAGTAACCGCACAGGCGTTCGGTGGGTAAAATTAAGCGATGCTAAAGGAAAAGGATTACAAGTAAAAGGAACACAGCCATTAAGTGTTTCTGTATGGCCTTGGACTGCAGAATCTTTATTTTCGGTAAGACATACCAACGAGGTGAAAAAAGAAGCTTTCTATACAGTGAATATTGATTTAGTTCAAACTGGTGTTGGAGGGTGTGATACTTGGAGCTTAAAAGCTAAGCCAATTACCAAATATCAAGTACCTGCTGGTAAGTACCAATATTCATTTGTAATAAGCAAATAAGAATACTAAGGAGTTTATAAAGTAATAAAGTTTTTGACTAGTTTAAAAGAGGGTTTCGCTTAATGTGAAACCCTCTTTTTTTGCTCGATTTTTGTCAAAGGGAACAAGCAAGTTATACGTTCTCAAGAGCAAGTCACCTGCGGGGATCGCCAAGCATGTGTAGGAACCTCCAAGTTATTTGTTTTCTGTAGGTTTTATAATGTCAACCTCCGAGTTTATTCTTCGCTGAAAAATCGTTTACAGAACGATGCCATGCGCATATTTTTATGACTTAATTAAAATTACTAAATCCAACGCTATAGTAAAATTGGTTTTACAGGTCATAATAACTCATCAATAATTTCTGAAACCATCTGGATGGTAAGATTACTTTTGCCAGCGGCATTATCAACTCCAGCGGCGTTCCTACTCTGTACCTTGGCTTTAATCTCTTCTTATTTAATATTTTTTCTACTTTATAAGCTACTTTAATCGGGTCGCTAGCATTTTGAACATTATCTGTTGCTGTAGCATTAATACGCTCAAACTGCTCCTTATATGGTGACGAAATATCAATAACAGGCTCTTTCCTATTTGAAAATACATCAGTATTGAAATCACCAGGCTGCAGGGTACATACCTCTATTCCGAATTGTTTTACCTCTAAACACAGCGATTCACTTATATTTTCTAGCATGGCCTTACTAGCACTATAGATACCGTTAAAAGGTATTCCGGCCTCTGCTGCCAAAGAACTAATCAATATAATACGCCCCTTTGCTTGCTGACGCATGATGGGTATTACAGCTCTATTTACTCTTTGAATTCCATATACATTTAGCTGCATTACGTCCTCTATCTCTTCGGCTGTAAATGCCTCTACAGGACCAATTGCACCTCTACCTGCACATTGAATCAACACATCAATATGCATAAAATATCTTACTGCTTTGGCAATTGCCTTCTTAACTGCATCCTCCTTGGTCACATCCATCTTTAACCAACTTATATCATCCTGCTTTAATTCATCCTCCACCCTTCGACCAAAACCAATAACATTATGACCTTTAGTGTGTAAATGATTGGCGATTGATTGCCCAATACCAGATGTAGCTCCTGTAATAAGAATATTCATTGATAAAATTTATGATACAATAATTAAGATTTGCAATATATACAAAAGCAAAGATATCATCATACAAGCATTCTTACTCTTTCTCGATATAATTCAAGCACCACTTGTGTAGCTTTAAGCATCTCTGGTTTAATCAAAAAAAAGGCTGCCCAAATGGGCAGCCTTGAAAATTAGAAATAGAAATAGAAATATTATCTATTTATGGACGAGGGTCGGGAGTATATATTTTTACATTATCAACCCAAACTTCTCCATCTCCATAGAACAACCAATAAACATAAACACCTTCGTGGCCTGCTCCTGTATATGTCTTAACTTTCTTAAAGGTTTTCCAAACACCAGCTCCAAAATTTTGAGCACCTGTCCAGTTTCCTCCAATCCCATCACCTATACGTCCATTATCTGTGTTAGCTCCAGCAGTATCATCATCTGTGAATCTGAACTCGATACCACCACTTGCTGTAGATTTCATGCCATCAAATTCGATGATAAATTCAGCACCGGGCTCTAAATTGAATCTTGTATTACAAACAAATGATGCTGTACCGCTATCTTTAATCATGTGTAAACTACGTGAACCTTGTAATGACTTATCTGTAACTATTTCACTAAGTCCACTATTGTCTGGATGTGTACCTTGTGACCAACCATCAAGTTCATATCCTCCATCCAAAATCCAACTTTTACCATATAAACAAACCTCATCAACAAATTCTTCTACAATACCAAAAGTAGTTGCATCCTCCAAATGTCCTTTAGATGCAAAACTTACTAACACTTTATCATCACTATACGTATTGTCAGCAAAAGTTAGTTCTAGGTTATAATCATCAACAACAGTAACTGCAGTAACTGCTGGAGTTAAAACCGCTCCTGCACTCGTATTAATTTTAACAGAAAATTCATCTTTTACCTCCGCTGGAAGGTTTTGCATCATTTTTTCAGAATACTGAATTAAAATTTTATTATCAGTTGCTACTGCTTGAACAATATTGACATAACGTTGTACAACGTTAATCCAACCTGTTTTAATTACCTGATCAGATACAAACTCTCCTGGATTATCCTCTCTGGTCGCTGTATAATCAACCGTATATACACCTGGTGTTTGGTATTGAACTTCAATAGACGATTGATCACTTGTTGCAGGAGTACCTTCTTCAAATTTCCAATCATAAAACTCAGGTAGTCCAGTGCTATTGTCAGCAAATGTAACAATATCACCTGTTTTTAAATTAATAACATCACCTTCACCTGGCATTGGGTCAGTAATTATACCAGCTGTTACAGGAATAGAATTAATTGGCATAGTAACCTCTGAAGGGATAGTTTTTCCATCAGAAGTACGTTCCGATAATAGAGATACAGTTATCTCTCCTGGCAAAGGCAAAGTAAGTTTGAACATTTTTTCTGTTGAAGTTGTGTCCCAGGTACCTTGCTCAACTGTCCATGTTCTTTTATCGACAGCAGCTGTAGAGTTATCTATTAAATAGAAAGTCTCCCCCATATCAGCCTCACTAATTACCTCTGATTTCTCATCAGAAACAATAATATGACCACTTAGGTCTCCAGTAAACTCTTTGAGCTCAACCTCTCTTGTATCCGTTGTAATATCGATGCTTTTGTAATCTACTTCATCACACGAAGCAAATGAGAAAACTACAACCATCAACATAAAATAATATAATATTTTTTTCATGTTATATATTTTTTACTAATTGATTCATGAAACCAACATAAAAAGGAATTCTATTCTTTCTATGTATGGTCTCATATCTTATACAATTATATAATACTTAATTCCAACTTTCCAGAGTTAACTCTGTATTAGAGTAAATCAAAGTATCTGCAACTAAATGATCAGTACCATTGATTGTATATTCATACTTTGAAATAAACGTTCTGGTTTTAAAATCATAAGTAGAAGCTCCCACAAGTTCAGAAACTTCAGACCCCTCTGCTGGCATTAGCACTGAACTACCATCTTCGTTAAACTGCATGGTATAATTAATACCATTTGTAAATCCAACCCTTGGTACATTTAATTTATCCTTTGCTATTGTATTTAAAAATACATAATCTCGGATACCATCAGGGTCATTATAAACAATTGTATCCTTTGGAGTTCCGTCCAAATTGAAGCTTACATCAGCTCCTTTTATGATATACCTACCATCAAATTGATTTTTGAACTTAACTACTAAAATAGAATACTGACGGTTATCCAAAACAGAATCCGTAGTTGCCTCTGTAATTAAAAATGGCAATGCATATTTGTTCCCTGATGCTTCAGGGTATTTAATTAAAGAATCCCTTTTGATTGTAACATCAATGAAACCCACATTAGAATTACTTATTTTAAATTCAGACTCACTAGATAAAGTATACCAGTTAGTAGGCATAGGAGTAATAACATCTTTAAAACCATCGTTATTGGTAATTAAAGTATCTTCAATCATAAAATATACAGTTTCAGATACTCCTTCATAAGAATACTTACCTCCTAAAGTAACTCCCACTTTAAATTTGATATCCTCTTCGTCTGTATCTACAATAAACGTACGAGCAGGATACTGATACGCGAAGTAAGTACCTGTATAGTCAAAATCGCCCTTGTAGTCGTCATAACAACTCGTCATAACAAGAACAAGCATAAACGAAAATAATATTAACTTTTTCATATTCATCATTTTATAATTTATCTCCAACCGTCGTTTTGCATTAAATTCGGGCATGTTAATATTTCGCTTTGTGGAATAGCACCATATCTCATATACTCCAGTAATTCAACCTGCCCAGGATATGCACCTTCTGAAAAATCATATTTAGACTCAGAAGCATCACCTGTAATAACTACCTTTTTAACTGGCATATTCAAGTTATCATTCCAACGTCTAATATCATAATAACGATGTCCTTCAAAACAAAGTTCAATACGTCTTTCTGCTTTAATTACTTCTGTAATGTCAGACAAACCAGCTAAATAGGGATCATCAGCTACATCTGCCCCTGAACCTACAGGTAAGTTTGCACGATGCCTAACGGCTCTTAAAGCTTCTCTGGCAGTTAGTCCGTTTATAGCAACATCTGGTCCTACTGCAGCATTGGCAGCTTCAGCAAAATTTAAATATACCTCCACAGCTCTAAACATAGCTACAAAATGCCAAGTTAATTCCTCAGCAATACCAGGCGAAAAAGAAGCATTCTGCGTTATCCACTTTCTTAAATAATAATTGGTACGTGAAATACGTTGATCATTCGTAATGGTTGTATTACCTTCAATAGTGTTATTTCCACCAGGCCACATTTGAATTTGATTATTTTGGAACCAGTAATTATTATAGATTACAGTCATATCCAGACGAGGATCTCTATTCGCATATGGGTTAAAACCATCTTCTAGAGGATCATAACCAGACATTGCATGATCAATAGGATAACCATTAGCCGCAGGGAAAGCATCCACTAAGTTTTGAGATGGATTTGTTCTTCCTTTTACCGCTAAACCTTGAGATGGAGGGTAGTTATTCATTTCCCAATCTGAATTGTTATTATAAGCGATTCTTTTTACATTTTTCTTTAGAATTAACTCATCATTATCATCGACAGCTGTAAAAAAGGCATCATCAATATTACTGGGGTTATAGTATTCACTCTTTAAGCCTCCTAAAATATCAATAGCTTCTTTCGCTGCTACAGCAGCTTTTCTGTAAAGTTCAGTATTTCCATCGCCTCCTGAAAATGCAGGACTTGCAGCATATAAAAGCATTCTAGACTTTAATGAATAACAAGCAGTTGTTGTAGGTAAACCATCTAAATCAGGACCATAAACATCTGAAATATAATCTGGATTATTATCTACAAAATCCTTCGAATACTCAGGCAATAAAAACCCAGGAGTTAAAGCAGTATCGATATGTGCTGTAATAAAATCAACACAATCCGCATAACTATCTCTCTTAATTTGCCTTCCTTCTTCTAAACTTATCTCTCCTTCTACAATAGGTACTCCCATAATTGTTCCATTAACAGGACCCGCATAATCACGTAAAAGTTGAAAATAATTCAAAGCTAATAAAAAATGAACTTCACCTTCAATTCTTTTTCTAATTTGCCTATCACTTTCTTCACTTGATGTATAGTAAACAATATCGTCGTTTAATCCTACAGTTAAGAACTGATAAACGTTTTTTATACGCTCGTAATTATTACCCCATGTATAAAAAGGATAATTGTTAGACGTAAAATACTCCGGAATTGTATACATTTTCCATGGAGCAGAATCATAATCATTCGATACTGCATTATCCGTAGCACAATCCAAAAAATTGCTATTCATAGTTGTATACGATCCTGGTATTGAACTATAAGCAGGTACATATAAACCATGTACGTATTCTGGATTTAATTGATAATTGAACACTGTTTCACCACTCAAAGTATTATGGAGGTTTGGCTCAAAAAAGTCCTCACAACCAGTAAAAGTAACCAGTAGCAAAAACAGTGCAATATAATTTCTTATACTTTTCATCTTATTAATCTTTTTAATTTTTTAATTCAATTAAAAGCTAAGTCTCAAACCTCCTGAGATAGTAATGAACTCAGGGTTAGATGAGATTCCTGACCAAGGTGACGCTGCAGACACATCTTTCATTGAAGAAATAGTTAATAAATTATTTCCTCTTGCATAAAATTCTAAACTTTGTGCTGCCATTTTAGAAACGATTGATTTAGGCATAAGATAGCTTAACTCAACAGTTCTTAAACGAAAATATGCCTGATTTCTTTTCCAATAATCAGATGCAACATAACTATGTGCTTGCCCATTACTACTTAAACGTGGTTGAGTAAAATTATCACTTTCTAAACCTGTCGCAACCCCACTTGCATCAAATATAGGTACTGCGGCCTCTGAAGCAAACTTAGAATATTTTACATTCCCTTTATTGGTTAAATAAGCTAAATTGTTAGCCATAAAATCAGAACCTGTATAACCTTGTCCTAAAGCATAAAGACTGAAGTTTTTATAACGTAAATTTAAGTTAAAAGTATACGCATAACGTGGAGTACTGTTACCAATAATAGTCTGATCATAATTATTAATCACATTATCGTTAAAACTATACTCATCATACATATCAGACAAATCCTTTATTTTTAAGTCGCCTGGGATAAAAGTACCATTTTTTGAAGTTAAAGGAGTATTCGAATCCTGATCATATCCATAGGTGGCAACTTCGTTAGCATCCATATAATAACCATCAGCCTTATAACCCCAAATAGCATCGACTTCAGTTCCTTCTTTATTTTGAAAAGAAAAATCATTTAACTCATCATACTGACTCCATACAGACTCTGAATAAGTTAAAGAACCACCTAGAGAGTATGTAAAATCACCAACTCTATTCGTAAATTGCAAGGCTAATTCAAAACCTTTAGTATCTACACCATTATAATTAGCTATAATGGTTGGTACTCCAATTACTTTAGGGAATGCATATTTCATTTCGGTTGGCATTCCAGTGCGCTCTTCTGTAAAATAATCTGCACTAAACTCTAACCTATTTTTTAACATGCGCATAGTCATACCAATGTTCATTTCTTTTGACTCTTCAAAAGTTAAATTGGAATTACCTGCTTGATTATACTGTGTTCCTACTAGCTGACTATTTCCATCTTTATCACCCGTTTTAAAACTACCTGCCCAATACTTATAAAAATCTTGGTATTTCAAATAGTCGAAAGATTGATCATAACCAATTGTACCAAACGAAGCCTTTAACTTTAAATAGTCAATAAAATCAACATTATCCATAAAGTCCTCTTCTGATAAAATATAAGAAACTCCAAAGGCATTATACATTTTCCAACGATTCTCCTTGGTAAAACGTGTAGAACCCATATACGAACCTGAATATTCAGCTATGTATTTGTTATTGAAGGCATAATTCACTCTAAAACCATAGTTCATAGATTTATCGTCCTGAATAGTAGCCATTAAATCATCATCATCTGTATTGTCGTTATTATCAGAAACAACCGTTTTAACAGATTTATTATCTACCATATAACTAACTGTAGCAGCTATGGCATGATCACCGAATTCTCTTACGTAATCAATATTACCTCCAGCTCCTATATTTCTGTAATAAGCATCAGAAAACCTTTTTTCATTAGCTTTCGGGTTATACACACCAAAAACTTCTAAGGTATCTCTTTCAATACCATTACCATCAGTATAGGTACTAGGCTTTAAGGTTCTATACGTCAACTCCTTACCTTCAACTATTTGATTGTTAATATCAAAGCTCATATATGCTCTAGCACTTAATCCTTCAACATACTGGTTAAGATCTAAGTCTATTCCCATATTTGTTTGTGCAAACGATGTTTCAGACCTTTTATAACCACCATAAACCATATCTCCATACAAGTTTTTACCTTTTTCTACAGCATCTGAAGTACCCATAGAGTCAATATGTGCTATTGGGCTAATAAATACAGGGTAGTCATTGGGTTTTCTAGCTGATAATTCACTAAACAAATTATTAACACGGTTACCTTTATCTATTCTATACTGACCAGCAACATCTAGATTAACCGAAATCCAATCATTTACCTTATAATCAAGGTTACTACGCACGTTTAAAGTATTTGAAGTAGATTTATCTCCTACCTTTTCTAATCCTTGAGATCCTAACCAACCTAAATTTAGATAATACTTTACTTTTTCGTCTCCTCCAATTAGATCCATATTCACCCTTTTAAAACTAGAGTGATCCTCGGCAAATCTATTATACCAATCCTCATCCGGATTTTTATAGTCAATTCCTGCATTATCAATTTGTTCCTGCGAATAAACAGGTGTTTTACCATCATTAGCTAAAGCTTGATTATTATATTTCATATAATCTGCTGAACCTAAATAATCAGGGTAAGAATCCACCATATTGTATCCATACTCACCAGTGAAGGTGAGCTTCTGCTTGGCATTTATACCTCTTTTGGTTTTTACCACAATAACACCATTGGCAGCTCTACTACCATATAACATTTTTGCTGTAACATCTTTTAATATATGCACCGATTCAACCTCTTCAAGCGTTAACGAATTTAAATTACGGTTAGATAATCCATCTATAATAATCAATGGTGTATCGTTATCACCTCCACGAGATTTACCTCTTATTCGTCCGTTTACATAACCTGGAGCCATACCTTGTATTGCATTGTAAAGATAAGGTAGACTCGAATGAGAAATATCTTCACTTGTAATTACGTCTACGGCACCAACAAGTCGGTTTTCAGAAACCTTGCCGAACGGCAAGTCTATCAAAGCCGTTTTTGTAGTGTCACTGTCATTTTGCTCTTGCGCACTTACTGCTGTTAAACAAAGCATGCAAAAAATAGCAAACGACAGTTTCAAAATATACTGTTTCATAATTTACTTTATTTTTAAGTTTACCAACCTGGATTTTGTTCAAAAACAAAAAACATATCTTTAGTACCATTAGGGAAAGGATACCAATAATGCTTGTCTTCAAAAACTCGGTAAGCATTATCTAATTTTTTAGAGCTATAGTCAAACGTATCATCACTAGGATCAGCTGTACCATTATCATACTTAATTATCGAAGCTCCATAAATCCCTTTACTCAATACATCTTTAGCAATTCTCCAACGACGTATATCTTTCCAGCGGCGGAACTCTCCAAAATACTCCACTCCCCACTCGTTTCTTACTCGGTCTCTGAAGTCATCCTGATTTAAGAATTCGCTGCGTACATTTGGCATTCCAACACGTGTTCTAATTAAATTAAGCGCATCTGCTGCTGTATTTAAAGGTTCCGTTGAATGGTTTTTATCCTTAGGAACACTACTTAATCCAGGAATAGGAGTAGTCGGACCATATAATTCATTACCCAACTCAGCTAATCCTAAATACATATCTGCTACACGAATATGTGGGAAGATAAAATATTTAGCTGCACTACCTACTAATTTCTCGAATTTGTTATTTCCTGGAACGCGCCATTTTCCGCCATCAAAATAACCAGTATAACTAGCAGGGTAAGCATTATAATGGTAACCTGTACGAGTAACTTCCACGAAATCACCATCCTTTTTATTAAAATCCTGCGTTAAAGCATCATTACTCCAAGCTTCATTTCTTAATGCGGTGTTATTTATCCATTTTTCAGTAGTATACATTTCATCATTTGGACAGAAAACCATCATCTTTAATCTAGGGTCTCTGTTTTCATATGGATTTCCTTCGTCAAAACTAGGATCATCTGAACTAAAACCATTCACAGGGTAACCATCTATAGTTTCAAATCTATCAACGGCATTTTGAGTAGGCATATTAAAATTATTTCCCCATCCACCATCATGTCCAGGTAACCACCAACCTACACCAATGTTCCACCACTGCATAGTCATCATTCCTCCTTTATTAGTTGGACCTGGCTGTATTAACGCTTCATCCGAAACTGCATTATCACATCTCCAATTTTGTAGATAATCAGCTTGAGAATATAACTTATAACGTGATTCTGAACTATTAATAAGACTTAAGGCCTCTAACGTGGCATCAATACCTTTTTGAGCATATTCTTGATTATAAGTATCCTGTCCAAATGGAAATGCACCATTATCAGTATTCATTAATGGGCTAGCTGCATACATATATGTCATAGCTTTAATAGAAGCCGCTGTAGCGCTAGTAAAACGCCCGGTGTTTCCTGCTTGCTGAACATATGTAACTGGTAATAATTTAATAGCCTCATCACAATCTTTAGCAATTAAATCAGCACATTGTTGAAATGTAGGTCTCTTCGTATCAAAATTAAAATCAGGATTAAACTCTACACCTGCACCACTTGTAGTATCAACTAACAAGATAGGACCGTAACGACGAATAACTTCAAACATATGCCAAGCTCGTAAGGCAAAAGCCTGTCCTAACAGGTGATTTTTTAACTCATCATTGGTATAACCAGTTCCTGCAGGAAAGTCATCTAACAAATCAATATTATTGATAGCAATACTCATTGCTCTTACAGCTTTCATGGCTCTACCTGCTGGTTGTTGATGAAATGGAGCTGAACTATGAACTCCTAATGGATTACCAATGTGTTCTTGGTTATATTTAATTCCGAAATCCCAATAATCCAAATCTTGCCACACTCCTTTATTGGCTTGTTCTGCACCTGTATTATATTCAGCTACTTGACGCTCATCAGACAAAATTCCGACACAGGATTCTCCATTTGCAAACGTACCAAAATAATTAACAATAAGCCAATTACCTCTATCTATAGCACCTCTATAACTATAATAGTCAGAATACACTACTTCCGTATCAATCCCTCGATCTGGATCTACATCCAAATAATCCTCACAAGAAACAAAGCTTATTAAGGATACTAGTAAAATAAATATTATTTTATTATTCTTTTTCATCATCTCTACTTTTTAAAATGAAAATCTACATCCTAAATTATATCTCTTTGTAATAGGATATACCTCCAATTTCTTGGCCTCAGGGTCAACTGCTTTTGGTATTTTCTGCCAGGTATATAAGTTATTTCCGTTTACATAAAACTCTACGTTATCGAAGAAATTAGTTCTATCTATAAACGCTTTAGGAAGCTTATATTTTAACTCTACATTTCGTAAACGTACAAATGAAGCATTACGTAAACTATACTGACTTTTTTGACTATAATACGTAGACTTAGTAGCGTGTAGTACTGGAACTTCACTTCCTGTATTCCATGGCGTCCAGGCATCTTTTTGCTCATTATTTTTAAGAATAAAGTCTACACTCGAAATTCCCTCATAAGCAAACAAATAACTACGAGAAAGGTCTTTAGAGATATCCCACATACCGTTAATCATAGTCGTTAAACTCAAATTTTTATAGCTAAACCCAAAAGAAAAAGCAAAAGATTTAGTGGCATAAGAAGGGTGACCAATGGCAACAATATCATTATTATCAATTACACCATCAGCATTGTAATCATTTACCCTAAGATCGCCCGGAATATAACCCGACAATAAATCGGTATAGGTTCCTGCGTAAACCTCATCCCAGTTTTGGTACAGCCCCATCGTTTTAAACCCTTTATTAGCTTCAATAGGCATACCTGCATTTTTTCTATAATCAGGAGTCCCAGGAGGGTCATCTCTATTTACAATTCGATTTTCACTTAAGGAAACATTACCTTTTACCCAATAAGAAATATCACTACCTATTCTATCATTCCAGTTAAGTTCTAAATCAAACCCATGATTTTTAGTTTCTCCCATATTGGCAAAAGGAGCTTCATTACCAAACCAATTTGGTACAGTATTCCTTTGCATTAGAATATCCTTTGTATACTCCGAGAATAAATCTAGTGTGGTTTTAAGACGGTTATTTAATACATTAATTTCAACCCCTAAGTTTTGTTTTGTTGCTGTTTCCCAACCAACATCCGGCACAGGAGGCTGCCCTTCTGTATATATTGGCATCTTAGATTTAGAAGCTGTTGACCCCCACCCTGTTATTGAAGGCTGGTAAGCATATTCCATTGGTATCATAGCATCCGAGTATGTACTAATATAACGGAATCTATCGTCATCATTCCTAATACCTCCAGAAACTCCAGTTAAACCATAAGAGTATCTAACTTTAAAGAAATCTACAAAAGGAAGGTTATCCTTGATGAAATTTTCTTCACTAAGAACCCAACCTCCAGAAATAGAAGGGAAAAATCCGAATCGTTTTCCTGGTGCAAAGTTTTCGTTACCGTTATATGCACCATTGGCCTCAAATAAATACTTATCTGCAAACCCATAGGTAACACGGCCTACCCAACTTTCTTCGTGACGAGGAAAGTTATTACCATATTTCTCTTTTCTACGTTGCCATAATGCAAGCGCAGAAACATCATGATTTCCGAAAGATTGATTATAATTTAATGAAAACTCGTAATACAAACTACTTGTGTAGTTACTTAGACTTTCATTTCCAATAGTTGCAGGGTTTTCCCAATTATCCCACTGATCTGAACGTGGTTCTATAACTACATTACCTTCAGCATCCGTTCTAGGAGTATATTTATTTAAAGTGGCTACTTGATAGTAAATAGGTGAACTCTGATACCTTTTGTTGATATCTGTAGTATATCTTCTACTATAGTTGTTCGAAAACTTACCCATTGCAGTAAAATGCTCTCCTATATCCTGCTTTAAAATGAAATCGGTATACAACCTGTTATTCTTTTTCTTGGCTGCCCCTTCACGTTCCATTATTGCTAAATAGTTAACATTTACAGTTCCATTCCCTGGGTCATAACCAAGCCTTCCATCTTCATACACGGGTGGCGCACTTACCATTACTGTTTCGTACATACGACTTAAAAGAGAGGCTGTTCCGGTTTCAGCTACACCACTAAAACTCTCATTAGTAGTCCTATTACCATTCCAGTTTGTCATATCACCAGATAACTTTACGGAGAACTTAGTTGACTGAGTTAAGTTGAAATCTAAGTTACTACGCCAGTTAAAACGATGTTGATATGTACGTGGATCAAACTCTGGTTGTTCTTCTAAGTCAAAGATATCACCATCATAGTTATAACCAAAGGAAGTAAAATATTTAACAAAATCGTTACCTCCAGAAATGTTTAAGTTATACTGTTGCGTATAACCTGTACCAATTAAATCATTTACAAATGAAGTATACTGATAAAAAGGATGATTTGCATATGCAGGGTCTCTAAACTTATTTATATAAGATTGAGGTACTAATGCCGCATAATTACGATCATTCATTAAAGCCATATTATAGTACTCCATATTCGTAGCCATATCTGCCACATAGTCAGTATCTATAGTTGGTGTTTTCATACCTACATTAGCCGTAAACGAAACCTTGGCTTTACCTTTAGCTCCTACTTTTGTTGTTACTAAAATTACACCATTCGCTCCCTTAACACCATATACCGCTGTTGCTGAAGCATCTTTTAACACAGAGATACTCTCTATTTCATTTGGATCAAGGTTGTTAAAATCACGCTCAACGCCATCCACTAATGTAAGTGGAGAACTATCAGTCCATGACCCTCTTCCTCGAATAAGAATTTCAGCAGCAGTAGAACCCGGCTGACCTGCTGCCTGCATGGTAGTTACCCCAGGAAGAAGACCTGTTAGAGCTTCTGAGATAGTGGTAACACTACCTGCTTGTAATAACTCTTCTCCTTTGGCTGTTGTGATCGCCCCTACAACAGACTTCTTTTTTTGCTGTCCGTAACCAACAACTACAACATCATCGATCATTTCTGTTTCCGCCTTAAGCGTTACATTAATTACCGATTGTCCACCAACGGCAACTTCTTGCGTTTCATATCCAATAAACCTGAACATCAAAACAGCATCAGAACTAACAGATAAAGAATAATTACCATCAAAATCGGTAATAGTACCTCGTGAATTATCGCCTTTTACCACGATATTTACACCAGGAATTACTTCTCCGGTACCATCAATTACTCTACCCTTAACTGTTACATCTTGTGCAAAAGCATTGGGCAAGGTAAATAGAAACAGAAGCATCAGCATGCCCCTTGTAATACCTTTCATTTTCACTTTTAAAGTTTTTTTCATAGTTAAAATGTTTTTATTCAATGTCTTATTTAAAGCTTACTAAACCTTAACAGAACATCAAAACCAACTGGTGATTACATTATTTTCGTGTAACAATAGTGTATTACACTCGTTGACTCATTTAAGACTATAGATCTACTATAGTTTTGTAACACCCATTTGCTTGAAGGATCAAGCATATGGTTTAAACTCCTCTTCATTTTTTTGAGATTTCGATTATACATGAACACGCTTTAGATTTATTCAATTCTTAGATTAAACACTTTTTTGCATTTACAAATCTATATTAACATCTCTTAACGCTATCCTAAAAAATAACATCAATTAAGGGGGGATATTTGAGTGGGTGGTCATTTTGGGATTATACAGGGGGGGATATTAATTACATCAACAACCATAGGACATCATACATACTGTATATCAACATATTAACACATTTTAAGATTTAAACAAAGAAGTAAATATCATATATACCACATTAGACTAACAAAGTGCATGTTCAGGGAAAATCGAGATGAAAAACAAGGTAAAATATAAGCATCACACAAATATCACTCATGCCTTAAGCTCTGTTAGTTTACATTCAACCCACCATTAACACTACTGATAATGAAAGCTATAAGATTTAAACACATTACTTAATTTCACTTTTTTACAAACAAAAGCGGCCTTAGGAAAATCCTAAGGCCGCTTTAATTCATTCACTTCAACTCTACTCTTCTGTTTCTGAGTTTTCTTTTGCGTACTCACTTGGTGTGAGATTGAACTGCTTCCTAAAGCACTCCCTAAAGTATTTTACATCGTTAAAACCCACTTCATAAACAATATCTGTTACCGAATGCCTCTTCAGTTTTAATAATTGCGCTGCTCTTTTTAACCTAATCGTTCGAATGAATACATTAGCAGTTTGACCGATTATGGCTTTTAGTTTTTTGTTTAAAATAGATTGACTCATCCCTACTTCATCGGCCAATTGAACTACAGTAAATTCAGGATTACTAATATTTTCTTCAACCACCTTAAGCAATCTGTCAATTAGCTTTTCATCTATCGAGGTAAAAGTTACCTCTTTAGGCTCTACTCTAAGATTTTTAGAGAACTTTTGCATCACCCTACTTCTCGACTCTAATATAGATCCTATTTGAGCCAAAAGTATCTCTATTTTAAAAGGCTTAGACATATAAGCCTCCGCTCCACCTTCAAACCCACTCAGCTTATCATTATCGGTTGATTTAGCCGTAAGCATGATAACAGGGATGTGGCACAATGCTTCATCCTTTTTTAATATCTCGCACATTTCAAAACCATCCATTTCAGGCATCATTACATCACTTACTATTAAATTAGGTGTATATTGATTTGCTAATTCGAGTCCTTGTTTTCCATCATATGCCTGAACACAATTATATAGCCCCTCGAGTGTATCTTTTAGAAGCTCTTGCACATCATGATTATCTTCCACGATAAGTACTGTAGGCTTATTGCTACTTAAGCTAACTTCCTGCTCATCATCTTGTTTTATTTGATTTGCCAAGTGTACTTCAGCATTTAAACTGACACTTCTTTGTCCATCCGATTTAGTTTGTTCACAAAAATCTCCTTTTTCAAAATGCATTTTACCTTTTTTAAGGTAAACAGAAAACTTCGTTTCCACATTAGGTTCACTTTGTACACTTAACCTACCCTTATGTAATGTTACCAAGTTTTTAGCATACGCTAAACCTATACCTGTTCCTGATACTTTAGAAAGCTTATGACTACCCGTTTGATAAAAACGATTAAATAAAAACGGTAACTTATCCTTATCAATTCCAGGTCCATTATCTATTACATCTATTTTTACCCATTCTTGCCCATCTATCTCCTCCTCACTAACAACAACATCTACTTCTCCACCTGCTTTGGTAAACTTAAATGCATTTGATAATAAATTAAAGAGCACTTTCTCTACTTTATCATGATCGAACCAAAGCTCCATCATCGAATACATACTCTTCATTTCGAAATGTATATTTTTAGCCTGCGCAATCTCCTGAAAAGCATCTACTACTTGCTTGACTAAATCATATAGATTTCCTTTAGATACTTCTAGAGGCATATTACCCTTTTCTAGCTTTCTAAACTCCATCAATTGGGTAATTAACCTATTTAATATAGAGATATTCTTCATCATCAACGAATAACTTTTCTGCCTAAAATCATTAGTTACTTCACTTCCTTTATCAATTAATTTTTCAAGTGGGCTCTGTATCAACGTAAGTGGTGTTCTAAATTCGTGCGATATATTCGTAAAGAATTGTAACTTCAATTGTACTAACTCTTCCACCTGCTCCTTTTTAAAGTGCTCCATCATAAGTTCATTCTTCTGATTTACCGCAATAATAGAGTACCTTCTGAAAAACAACAACATAGCTAACAAGACTAAGGCATAAAGTAAAAAAGCCCATATCGTACGCCAAAACGGAGGAACTACTTCAACATATAAATTTGCTGGCACCGAATTCCAAATACCATCATTATTCGTTGCTAACACCTTTAAAACATACTCACCTGGCGGGATATTAGTATACTTAGCAACAGGTTCTGTTCCTTTAATTACATTCCAGTCTGTATCAAAACCATCTAACTTATACTTATACTCAATTTTTTTAGGAGCTACATAATGCAACGCTGAAAACCCCACACTAAAACTACTCTCTGAAAATCTAAGTTTTAATGAATCTGTTGATGGCATTTCTTGATTTAAAACTATACGCCCATTATATTCCTTTCCTGGTAATATTAAATCATTTAATACAAAAAGGTTCGTAAACTCAATATTAGAAGCATACGGGTTATCTTTAATTTCATTAGGAAAAAAACTATTAAAACCATTTACCCCCCCAAACAAAAACTCACCATTCGATCTAACACATGATGCCAATTCGCTAAACTCATTCCCCTGCAAACCATCAGCAGTAGTATAATTTCTAATATCCTCGGTTTGCGGATTAAACTTTGTTAATCCCTTATTGCTTGAAATCCACAAATTCCCTCTCTCATCCTCTTCAATGGCTTTTATGACATCATTGGGCAAACCATGCTTAGATGTATATCGCTTAAAGGAATATCTTCCATCCTTTATTTTATTCAAGAGACAAAGTCCGCCCCCCATAGTTCCAATCCAGATACGATTCTTTTTATCTAGATGCATGGCTAAAATGTAATTATGAGCTAAGGAATTAGGGTCATTATAATCATATTTTACATGTTCAAAAATTGGTTTTTCACGATGCATCTCTGTACGAGGCAATATATTCAAACCATTATCCGTACCTATATACAAGTTTCCCTCCTCATCTTCAATTACACTTCTCACGATATCAGAAGTCAATGAAAATTGACTTTCTAATTCATTGGAGTAATTAGCCAACAACTCTAACTTTTTCTTAGAGGCATCATACCTAACTTTGTAAAGGCCACTTCCATATGTACCTAACCAAATATTTTTTCGAGAATCTGCAAAAATTGAAAATGCAGGACTTATTTTAAGATCCGTATAATTGTCTATTTCTATTTCTCCAGACTTACCAACTCTTCCAATTCCTAAAATTAATGGATAACCAGCCCCAAATATGACGCTACCATTTTCACCAGGAACATTCTCAAGACAATACACATAGTTTTGTGCACCATCATAAGTGGCTACATTAGCCTGTTTATACCCCTTACTATAATCATCAGTCAGCTCGCTCCTTAAATAAGATAATCCTCCACCTTCAGTTCCAATCCATATATTTCCCAAAGGATCTTCTAACATAGCCCTAACCTTATTATAAGACAAGCTTTGCTCCTCTGTACTTTGGTAGTAATGATGAAACTTCTTTTCATTTAAATCTAATTTATTCAACCCTCCTCCGTTAGTTCCTACCCAAAGCAAACCATAACGATCCTCATACAAGGCAGTTATATTATTCTTAGATAGACTTTTTATATTATTGAATTCATATTTAAAGTGGTTGACTTCTATTAAAACCTTATTCTTTATATCCCAACTTAATTCAAACAAACCATTATCATTCCCTCCAAAAAAGGTACCCTTACTGCTACCTATAAACTGGTCGAAATAATGATCACATAACTTAAATGTATTTAAGCTATAGTCTAGAAAAAATACTCCATCATACAAAGAAACAAGGAATCCTCCTTCCACCTCTACTATACCGTTAGTCATTCCTCCATAATAAGCATTCACCCTATTTAATACAATATCATCAAATAAGTTTCCCTTTACTTGAAATAAACCCGCTTTAGAACTCATCCATAAAACACCGCGCTTATCTTCCATTACAAAAGTCATGTCATGTAAATTCCTTAGTAGTTCATCTTTATTATTAGGCGAAGTATCATAGACAATGGTTTTATAATTGCCCTTATCCAATTCGGTAAGATTAACAATTGACAAGCCTCCTTTAGAATCGACTAACAATTGATTATCATTAGTGAGGTATAAACTACTAATTTTAGAATCGGCTAAAAGCCTTACACCATCGTGTTGCATGGGAAACTGAATAAACTGTTCCTTTTTACGGTTAAAGTGCCAAAGACCATTGTCTGACGTACCAATCCACAAATCCCCATTTCGATCTTCCGTAATACAAAATGGCAAGTTACTTCCTATAGGAAATTCCATTGGTGTCGTAATCTTATATTGCACAATGGTTAGTCCGTCATACCTATTTAAGCCATCCACCGTACCAAACCACATAAATCCCTTGCTATCCTGATAGATAAAATTAATATCATTTTGAGATAGACCATTATCTGTATTTAACCTTTCAAAATCGGATTGAGAAGATACTATAACAGAAAGCGTAAGAAGAGTAAATAAAATAACAAAACGCATATGTAGAACTTTAAATTTTGCAATTATAAGGATGAAGCAATTTATAAAAAAATACCCCACCACCAATATGGCAGCAGGGCAAAGTTAAAAAATATCAAATCTTAGCAAAATATTATTTTAGTACAAAGCTTGCATTTACAGGACTAGAAATTCCTAACCTTTGCATATCTTTTACTGGTGAGGAACCTCCTATTACAACGGAATACTCACCTTTTTTAAGTATTTCTTCTCCCTCCTCACTAATCTGGCTCATCAGTTTAGAAGAAATTTCGAACTTAACTTTTGCTGTTTCCCCTTTAGCAATATCTATTCGTTTAAAAGCAACTAACTTTTTAAACGGAGCTTCGGTGCCTGCTCCTGGCTGTATCAAGTATGCCTGAACAACCTCTTCGCCATCTCTATCTCCAATATTCTTTACTTCACACTCTACTGTAACAGACTTACCTCTTTTAATTTTAGCAGCACTTAAAACTGCATTTGAATACTCAAACTTAGTATAACTCAAACCAAAGCCAAATGGGAACAATGGATCATTCTCCATGAACTTATATGTGCGTCCAGCCATGTTATAATCCTCGTAAGCAGGAAGCTGATCTATCGATTTTAGGAAAGTAAGTGGCAAACGTCCAGATGGAGATACTTTACCAAAAATCACATCAGCAACAGCTGTACCTCCTTCTTGCCCAGGGTACCAAGCCCAAAGAATAGCATCTGCCAACTCCTCTACTTCTGGTATTACCATAGGACTTCCTCCTGTCATTACTACAATTATAGGCTTCTTATTGTCTTTTCTAAGTTTCTTTAAAAACTCAATTTGATTTTGCGGCAAATATGGCTTCAACCTATCTCCCTTTGTATCAGAAGCAATAGCTTCTCCTTCTTCTCCCTCAATAGCTCCTGTTATTCCTAAAACTGCGATAATCGCATCCGAAGCTTTAGCCTCTCCTGTAGTCCAATCGATAGGATTAACATTTTTACGATAAGGAAGACAACCTTGCTTATAATTAATAGTAGTACCTGCTCCAACAGCAGCAGTAATACCTTCTAAAACGTTCACTAAGCGATTACTCATACCGTAATAATTACCCAATAACATTTCACTATTATTAGCCTGAGGTCCTGTAACATATAGATTATTAATATTAGGATCCAATGGCAATACATTATTTTTATTGGTCATCAAAACCAATGACTTTCGAGCTGCTTCCAAAGCGATATCGCTATGTTTATCGCTACAGATAACTTCCTCGCCTACATTATTAAATGGATTTGCATCAACAGGGTCAAACAAACCTAATTTAAAGCGGGTTCTTAATAATGTTTTTAAACGAACATCAATAGTATCCTCTGTTACCAAGCCCTTATTTACAGCATCAACAAGGTTTTTATAGGTATTACCACAGTTTACATCCACCCCACTATTAATAGCCAAGGCTGCAGATTCTGTCGCGTTTTTTGTTACCTTATGATATAAATGAAAATCGGAAATCGCTCCACAGTCAGAAACAATATGACCATTGAATCCCCACTTTTCCCTAAGAATTTCCTGTAATAAAAATGGGCTACCACAAGCAGGTTCTCCTAGAACTCTATTATATGCTCCCATTACAATTTCCACATCGGCTTCTTTTACTAAAGCCTCAAATGCAGGCAAATAAGTTTCATACAAATCGCGCGGAGATGCTATTGCATCAAACTCATGACGAAACTCTTCAGGACCAGAATGCACTGCATAATGCTTTGCACAAGCCGCCGCTTTTAAGTATTTTTCGTCATCTCCTTGCAAACCTTTTACAAAGGCAATACCTATTTGAGAAGTTAAAAAAGGATCCTCTCCATAAGTCTCCTGACCTCTACCCCAACGAGGATCTCTGAAAATATTAATATTTGGTGTCCAGAAAGTTAAACCAGCATACCTTGAACGGTTTCCATTTTTAACAGAAATATTAAATTTTGCTCTAGCCTCATCAGATATAGCCGTAGATACCTTTTGAATAAGTTCTGGGTCGAAAGTAGCCGCTAAACCAATAGCCTGAGGAAATACAGTAGCTCTACCATTTCGAGCTACACCGTGCAAACACTCATTCCACCAATTATATTCAGGAATATTTAAACGAGGAATAGCCTTACTAACGTCTAATAACTGGCTGGCTTTCTCTTCCAAAGTCATGGCTTCAACCATGGCATCAATTCGCTCGTCTGTTGGCAGAGTGTAATCCTCCCATTTAAACCCCTTATCTTGGGCAAGCGAGACTATCGAAATGCTTAAAAATAAAAATAGAAACAATCTTTTCATAATATGGATTTATTGAATTTTCAATAGGTAAATAAAGTTCAAATATATTAGAATAATCATTATTAAAAGTACTATTTATTCCTCGATAAGAGAGGGGTAAAAATTAATTTATTTATTCCACAATCCTACACATCCGCTTAACACAAACACGTTACACCCTCATTTAATTACACTTAAACCTGTAACTAAACAAACATAACAAAAACATATATTTTTAACACCCGAAAAAAAACACCCCCTTTAATAAACCGATATCTTTCTTAAAATAACTATTCGTGTACTATTTTTACCCATAGTTTGTATTTCCCATAAACAGTTGATTAATTACTTAACTTACAATGAAAACTAAATTGAATTTCCTTAAAAAGAATTTATTGTCTTTTTTTAGCCTTCTAATAATTGCAACACTTCTTCAAAGTTGTAATAAAGTAAACTTTGTAGAAGATAAAGATTTTAACGACAATTGGTTATTTTTCAAAGGGCAGGCAGAAGACGCTCAGCAAGTTACATTTGATGATAGCGATTGGAGAGCACTTAACCTACCACACGACTGGGCTATTGAAGGTCCTTTTGACAATAAATACAACGCCAGAACTGGCGGCCTTCCTGTTCATGGTACAGGTTGGTACAGAAAACACTTTAAAATTAAAAAAGAAGACGATGGTAAGTCAATTGCTATCGAGTTTGATGGAGCGATGTCGAATGCCCAAGTATGGGTAAATGGAGAGTTCGCGGGCAAGCGCCCATACGGTTACATCGGTTTTGAAATTGATATGACTCCTTACATTAAGTTTGGAGAGGAGAATGTTATTGCAGTTTGTCTTCAACCAGAAGATTTATCCGCAAGATGGTATCCTGGTGCAGGTATCTATCGAAATGTTCGATTAAAAATCAACAATAAGTTATATGTACCTCAGTACGGCACGTACATAACTACGCCAGAGGTTAGTAAACAAGAAGCTACCGTTCAATTACAAACACATATTAAAAATGCTAATGGTAGCGAAAAATCGGCCGTACTTCATACCGAGATATTTGATCCTAATGGCATTACGATAAAAACAATACAATCCGACATTGTTATTCAATCGGGTACTACAGGAACTGTAAACCAAAATATTAAAGTTGAAAATCCATTATTGTGGGACATTTATGTGCCCAATTTATACAAAGCGGTTTCTCAAATTAAACTCAATGGAACTATTATAGATGAATACGTTTCTACTTTTGGTATTCGCGAAATTGACTTTAGTAGAGAGCACGGTTTCAGATTAAATGGCAAAACAGTAAAGTTACAGGGGGTTTGCATGCATCACGATATGGGACCTCTTGGAGCAGCTATTAACTACCGTGCCAAAGAACGCCAAATGGAGATTATGAAAAGTATGGGTGTAAATGCACTAAGAACTAGCCACAACCCACCATCTCCTGAACTTCTTGAAATTTGCGATAAACTAGGTATTGTAGTTCAAGTTGAAGCATTTGATGAATGGGAAATTGGCAAAGTACCTAACGGATACAATAAGTATTTTAAAAAATGGCATGAGCGCGACTTACGTGATATGATTAAGCGCGATCAAAACCACCCTTGTGTTATTATGTGGAGTATTGGAAACGAGATTTTGGAGCAAGGACGTAAAGATGGTTGGAAGGTTGCTAAAAAACTTACCGATATCTGTCACGACCAAGACCCAACGAGACCGACAACTGCAGGATTTAATTATTTTCCAGCACCCTTTAATAATAAGCTTTCTGATTATATCGATATCATTGGTTTAAATTATTGGCCTTTAGAATATGATGATGTTATGGAAATGAATTCTAAATACATTGTTTATGGTTCTGAAACCTCTTCACAAACCAGTAGTCGTGGTGTTTATCATTTACCAATTGAGGCGCTTCCTCAAAAAGAAAGTAATCAGGTATCAAGTTACGATGGTATAGTAGGACCACCATGGGCTTATCCTCCAGATGTTGAATTTGAACAACAAGAGAAAAACACCAAATCATTGGGTGAATTTATGTGGACTGGCTTTGATTATCTTGGAGAGCCTACGCCATATGGAGGTAGAGATAACTCTACTCATGGCTACTGGAATGACAATTGGCCTTCGCATTCGTCATATTTTGCACCTGTTGATTTATGTGGATTTCCTAAGGATAGATATTACCTATACCAAAGCCAATGGACTACCGAGCCAATGGTGCATGTATTGCCGCATTGGAATTGGAAAGGCATGGAGGGTGACTCAATTCCCGTATTCGCATACACCAATTGTGAAGAAGTTGAATTATTCGTGAATGGAGTTTCAGTAGGTAAAAAAGTAAAAGGAGTCGATTTAACTCCAATCCCTGCAGAATACCATGGCGTTGAACTAGGCACCTATATGTCAAAGTATAGATTGAATTGGAAAGTTCCTTACCAGCCAGGGTCTATTAAAGTAATTGCCTACACTGATGGTAAAGAACAGGCCAGCAAAGAAATAAAAACCTCTACTGAGCCAGCAAAAGTGCAATTAGTAGCCGACAGAACTATTATTGATGCCGATGGTAGAGATTTATCTTTTATTACTGTATCGGTTACTGATAAAGAAGGTAATCAATGCCTAACCGCCAATAATAGCATTAAATTTGATATTAGCGGCCAAGGAACTATTGCTGCTGTAGGAAATGGAAACTCTGCTTCATTAGAACCATTTCAAGCAGACAACATCACTTTATTTAATGGCCTTTGTTTATTAGTTGTTAAATCGAATGACAAAAAAGGAGAAATAAATATTACAGCAAGCTCTGAGAATCTAGAATCTGCGTCTATTAACATTGCTGCAAAATAAAAATAGTAACTCTAATAATATACAGAAAAAGGTTGTCTCATATTAAACAAGACAACCTTTTTCTATTTCCAAATATTTAACGAACAAGAGTCTAACTGTTCATTAGACTTGCTCTTCCATAATGCTTTTCTTAGATCTTCTATAAAGATAGCTATTAAATATATTTCGCTTTCCAAAACGCATCGGATTATCAGCATTCTGCAGTTTAGCAAACATTTTTTGAGTAACACCAAAATACTCATAGCAAGCACCATCTGTAAATGTAACTTCTAACAATTGACCTTTATGTCTATAATCATCAATACCACACTCACCTAGTATTTCCATGTAATCATCCAAATTAGCAGCTTTGGTTTCAGGTGCAATACCCACTAAAAAATGATAGCCATCAATTATTTCCTTACTTTTCACCTGAGCTTCAGCATGCAACGGATCATCTTCCTGAAACTTATCTGGGTGCCATTCCTTCACTAAACTTCGGTAAGTCTTCTTTAAGGAAGCAAGCTCTATCTCCTGTTCCACACCAAACATCTTTTTGTATTGATTAATACGCTTCATGAACAATTTTATTTTTTCAGTCCGCGAAGATACTGTAAATTAACCAATTAATTCTCTATTTAGTATCTTTTATGTTTTAGCAACAGTTAGTAACTTCATACAAGGAATAAAAACGAAAAACGCTCATGCTAAATGAGAAAATAGAGATTAACACCAGAATAGCTGTTAACAACTAAAACACTTCGTTTATGCCCAGATAAAAGCCAGACTCTCCATGTTCTCCCACTGCAAAATCAATGGCTAAATTAGCTCGAGAAGATTTATCAACCATAATACGCAATCCTGCTCCTACCCCAAAATCGAAGCTATCAGCAATATTTACACCACCCAAACGGTTACTTGCAGAAGTTGAATTAACAAACAGTACGGCCCCAAAAGTATCTTTGTTCTTTTGTAATGGCATTCTATACTCAACCTCACCATATAGCATATCTTCACCTCTAAATCGTCCTTGAGCATAAGCACGGCCAGAACGTCCAAATTGATCCCAGCCAACTCCTGGCAAATCTAAATACGGAACATCACCACTACTCACAAACCATCCATATGTCCAAAAACCTATTAAATGACGAGGCCTATCCTTATTTACATTTAAATAATCTCGATATTCATACCAAAGGATAGACGAATTTTTAGAGCTTCCCATAAATTCAGGATTATACCTAAAATTGACAAAAGCATATCTGCCACTATATGGATTAATAGCATTATCTCTACTGTCATACATCCCATTAAAGGATAGTCCTGAAGTAGTATACTTTTCTGGGTTAAACCCTAATATTTTACTGTAGGCATAATGACTCGTAATTGAATCCGGCGGATTCAACAAATTATCTTTAATTTTAAAATGATAATCGTAATGGAGTCCAATTCCAGCATAAAAAGAAGAATTATTTACTCTCTTTAGGACTGTTTCATGAAATCTAAAATAGTTAAACTCCATCATTTGTTCTCCTGTAACCAAAGGAGAAGTAGAACCTTGAGTATATTGAAGCCCATGTTGCATGGGTAGTAAATTGGCAGGGCCTGTACCTAAACCATATGTAGGCTGTGAAGTGATGAAATACCTAATATCTGTTAATAATATCCAACTATCGCTGGATAAATAAGTATTTGATTTTAGCGTTAAGATCAGTTGTTTCTTGGTGGTATAAATAATAGTACCCAAGGCAGAAGATATTCGAGTATTGCTTTTGTCGCCCATATACCAACTGGCACTTGGAGCTACCCCGTACATAAAGCCTGTGGCTGGTGTAGATGCAATTACAGGCAGTGGTATAAAGGAAATTTTCCTTTCCTTTTTTACCACCGTTGTATCTTGCGCTGCAACAACACTGAAGATACAAATCAATACTATTATGAAAGCACTTCTCATGGTACAGCTTATTTAAATTTCTACTTCACTTCAAACACTTTCTTTTTAATCAAATCATTTACTATAATCTTTGAAAACTGATCTGCTTCTTTCTGCAATGATTCCATATTGGTAGTCTCAGACTGACCTGTCCACAATAAATTACCGGTTTTAGTATCATATAAATTACTCTCTAAAAACACTATGGTAGTCGTTTCGTAGTAACCATAATTATACATCGCTCTATAAGCATTCTCTAAGAAATCGTAATAAGGTTGATTATATGCTGCATAAGCAGGATCGAAATAAGGCGTGATTCCTATATTACTTTGTACATAACGTCGTTCGCTTCGCGCATCCAATAAGGTAACTACCATCAAAGCATCATACTTGTTTTCTTTAATCTTTTCTATAGCTATCTTTTTTAGCTCTCCCTTTTCAAAGGTAAGTTCAGAAAGGATATCTTTTCTACCAGCCAACATAAATTTATAAAATGTCATTTCTGCATTTACGCCAGAAGTCTTTAGTTTCTCGGTTACGGCTTCCTCAACCGCCAGCCTGTGTGGTTCCGATGGTAATATAACTGCAACTCCAATTTTTTCAAATTCCTTAGGAGCCGAATCATCTCTTTTCCAGGATACAGTTAGTTTTGTTTGAGCACATGATGCCAGTAAGATGCCTACTAGCAAAATAAGAATAGTTTTTTGCATATGAGTTTAAGTTTCTTTTTTTATTTGCGCAGCAAGATAGTGCTTAATGGCAGAATATGAAAACTAAAGCTAAGTTAATACCAACAGAGCTTTTCTCACCCAAAACTACATCTTCAAAGTACTAGAAAAGTTATAATATAACAAATCGGTTATTTAATAATAGGAAACCTATTTCGAAGCACGTCGAAATTCGATTAAGTCTTTCAAATATGGCTTATTTAAGAAGCTTTCATGATCAATAGAACACAACTTATCAAACATCTTAGCATTAACCGTAAACGCCATCAATTCCTTAGGAAGATATTTTCTCATCGCTAAATCTGAAGCCCCTACAACCGCTTTAGCTTTATCATTATCAGGAACCATAGATAATAATTGCATACATCCAGAACCAAAAGGCACTTCCACAGGACTACCTTCACTAGCATCCGCATGATAGTTTGCTCCAATGATTAAAGCACTCAATTGATCTGGAGTAACAAAGAAGGTAACAGATTTTAAATACTTCTCCATTGAGTTTTTTAGAGGCCCTATATATATATACCTGTGTTTCGATTTATAAGTCGGTGAAACATCTAGCCAACTAGCCATCTTCTCTCTCGAACATTTTAAACCTTCATCCCCCACTAAAAAGTCAATAAACTCTTTCCTTCCTCTCGTTTCCTTTCCAAATAGCCAATAACCACTTCCGCTACACCCATAATTCGTAGACGACAATTTCAAGGTTTGACCACGCATCCAAGCATTAAAATAAGCAAAAACACAGGTCCTACGATGCGATACTGGTTCTATAATTCTATCAAATTCCGCATCGCGAGGAGCATCATATACACCAATTAACGGTAGGTCTATATTTAATTTATCAGTAATATAAGTGGCATCTAATAACGTGGACATCTTTTAAAGCTATTATCTATGTATTAAACATGTTTCTAAATATACATTTAATTTTAATGTTCCCAAGTCCTATCTATATTTGCAATAACTCTTCAACTACCTTAGGATAGTATTCATATTCTAAGGCATGAATCTTTTTCTCCACCTGTTCAGCTGTATCAGATGACAATACCTCGCATTTTACTTGTTTTATAATTTTACCCTCGTCGTAGTTTTCATCTACATAATGAATAGTAATGCCTGTCTCCTTTTCTTTTTCGGCAACAACAGCTTCATGAATACGTTTGCCATACATGCCTTTACCACCAAACTTAGGTAATAAAGCAGGGTGTATATTAATTATTCGCCCTTTGTAATTAGCAACCAACTCTTTAGGAATTAACCATAAAAAACCTGCCAATATGATAAGCTCACACTTTTCATCCTTTAAAATATCTATAATTTTACTTGAGTTATAAAACTCATCTCTTGAAAAAGTAGTGACCTTAACATCCAATTTATGCGCTCTTTCATTCACATAAGCTTTCGAGCTGTTAGTAAAAAAGTGAAAATCCTTGCTTTTTAGCCTTCCTTTAAAATATTTTACAATGTTTTCTGCATTACTTCCCGACCCCGAAGCAAATATGGCAACCCTACTCATTTCCTGTATTTTATATTAATATTTACCCAACTTTTTAGAACCCCAAAAATAGAAAAAAAAGCTCCCCCATTGATTTTATTTGAATATTATTTGGCTGATTATGCTGATTTTTTTTCCTTTGCAAAGTTATTTTAATCAATAAATTTTAATTATTAACATTAAAAATTAAAAAGCTATGTCTGACATTGCATCAAGAGTGAAAGCTATCATCGTAGATAAACTAGGAGTTGACGAAACTGAAGTTACAACTGAAGCAAGCTTCACTAATGATTTAGGAGCGGATTCTCTTGACACTGTTGAGTTAATCATGGAATTCGAAAAAGAATTCAACATCGCTATTCCAGATGATCAAGCAGAAAACATCGGTACTGTAGGTGATGCCGTCTCTTATATAGAGGAAAACGCTAAATAAGTAGATAAACGAAGTTTACACTTTAAAGGAAGTTATGGAGTTAAAAAGAGTAGTAGTAACGGGATTAGGAGCAATCACTCCTTTGGGTAATTCTGTCGAAGAACTATGGAAGAACCTTGTTGATGGAGTAAGTGGAGCTGCACCCATTACTCGTTTTGACGCCACCAATTTCAAGACAAAATTTGCTTGTGAAGTAAAGAATTACAACTCTAACGATTATTTTGATCGTAAAGAGGCAAGAAAACTTGATATGTTTGCTCAGTTTGCTATGATTGCAGCTGAGCAGGCTGTTCAAGATTCTGGCATTGATTCAGAAGATATTGACCATGATGAAGTTGGTGTTATCTGGGGAGCCGGAATTGGTGGAATTCAAACATTTTCAGATGAAATTAAAGGGTTTGTTAAAAACGAAGAAAATCCTCGTTTTAACCCATTTTTTATACCTAAAATGATTGCAGATATTGCTGCAGGTCATATTTCAATGAAATATGGTTTTAGAGGACCGAACTTTAATACTGTTTCAGCTTGTGCTTCAGCAACCAACGCTATTGGTGATGCTTTTAACCTAATTCGCTTAGGAAAAGCAACAGCCTTTATCACTGGAGGTTCTGAAGCTGCAATTTGTGAAGCTGGTATTGGAGGTTTTAACTCGATGCAAGCATTATCTACAAGAAATGATGATGAGAAAACAGCTTCTCGTCCATTTGATAAAGGCAGAGATGGCTTTGTAATGGGTGAAGGTGGCGCTTCTTTGATTCTTGAAGAGTATGAACACGCTGTAAAAAGAGGAGCAACTATCTATTGTGAGGTAGTAGGTTCTGGAATGACAGCAGATGCGCATCACCTTACTGCTCCACATCCAGATGGATTAGGTGCAAAAAACGTGATGAAAGCAGCCTTAAAGGATAACGATATTAAACCTGAGCAGATTGATTACATCAATGTTCATGGTACTTCTACACCAAGAGGTGATATCGCTGAAACTTTGGCAATTAAAGAAGTTTTTGGAGAGCATGCTTATAAATTAAACATTAGCTCAACAAAATCAATGACAGGTCACCTTCTAGGTGCGGCTGGAGCAGTTGAATCTATAGCTTGTATTTTAGCCATTAGAAACAACATTGTACCTCCAACCATTAACCACTTTGAGGACGACCCTGAAATTGATCCAAAACTAAATATGACCTATCATAAAGCTGAAGAGCGTGAAGTAAATATTGCTTTATCGAATACTTTTGGTTTCGGAGGTCATAATGCTTCTATTGTATTTAAAGCAATTTAATCAATTGTGATAAAAATATTATTGAATTTAATAAAGCTTTCTCCCCAAAGGAGAAAGCTTTATTCTTTATTACAGTCCATTACAGGCTCTTACCCAAATGACTTAAGGATATTTGAACTTTCATTAATCCATAAGTCATCTATGTTAAAACTTGATGATGGAACCATCTTAAACAACGAACGTTTAGAGTTTTTAGGTGATGCCATGTTAGGCGCTATTGTTGCCGAAGAACTTTACAACAAATACCCCGATGTAAACGAAGGCTTTTTAACGAAAACTCGCTCAAAAATTGTAAACCGAGCTTTCTTAAATGAAACTGCTCAAAAATTAGGTTTGAACAGCTTAATCAGTTCTCAATCTAAAATCTCCTTAGAAAAAACAAATATCCCAGGTGATGCATTAGAGGCTTTAATCGGAGCTATATTTGTTGACGGTGGTTATGCCAGTTGCAGGAAATTTATCACCTCAAAAATACTTTTTCCCTTCGTTAATCTTAACGAGTTAGCGCATCAAGACAATAACTTTAAGTCAATGCTCATCGAGTGGGGACAAAAACATAAACACAACGTTCAGTTTATAACTGATGAAATTCCAGGAACCGTAGAACACGCTCCCGTCTTTGTTTCTTCTGTTGAAATTGATAATATAGTTTTAGGGCGAGGTGAAGGAACTTCTAAAAAAGAATCGCAACAAAATGCTGCCATGGAAGCACTTCAGAATGTTTCCTTACGTAATAAGGAATTAACTTAACCGTTTTTAACAAACTAAAGACAAAGATCATTGTTGTTTTTATTTGCAATTACTTATATTGCGTAAGCTTAAAGCGTGCATGTAATAGCTTATATTTTATACTATTTAGCAAGTGCAAAAACTAAGCTTTACTAACGGCAATCGGATAATATCAAATACTTAGAATGAATAAAAAATACATATATCTTTTATCATTTATCATTGCGGCAAGTTTAGGTGGTATCATTTACATCCAGACCATTTGGATGAAAACAGATAGCAACCGTAAAGAAAAAGAGTTTGATAAGCTGATTAAACAAGCCATGAACTACGTGGTTACCAAACTCGAACGTGAAGAAACGGCAGAGCAAACAGCTATTTTAAGAAAATCGTATTTAAAAAATAAGCAATCCTCAAAAAACTTACCTAAGAATCTACAACGTTCGCCTAAGTATTTCGATGGTAAAAAGGAATCTGATGATATCATAGGTCAAGAAATTTTAGATGTTTCTTTAAATTTTCAGTTGCAGGATAATAAACTTATTAATACTACGCTCCAAACTTTTAATCAGGACTCCTTAATATTTAGATTAGATAAAAGATCTGTCATTTCTCGAAGCAGTCAATTTGGCCCGCTGGCCAGTGCATTAATGAGTATTCAGGATGAATTAACTTCTAAATATGAAGATAAAGCAGAGATGTTTTGGAACTCTCTGGTTCCCAAAAAAACCATCTCAGAAAGAGTTGATCGCGAAAAGGTAGATGTTCTGTTGATGAAGCAAATGGAAGATCGTGGGATAACGCTTCAATTTGAATTTGCTATTTTTGATGGTAAAGGTAAAATGGCTATGGCCACTACTGGTTACGAGCCCAACGGTTCAAAAATAACCTATCAAAAGTATTTATTCCCGAACGATCCTCACCCAGAGGCACATCACATAAGTTTATACTTTAAGGAAAGACCTAATTTTATGATGCAGTCTATTGGAGTTATACTACCTTCCGCTGCATTTACCTTAGTAATGATATTAACTTCTATCATTACTATTCTGATTATATTCAGACAAAAGAGACTGGATGAAATTAAAAATGATTTCATCAATAACATGACGCATGAGTTTAAAACACCTATCTCAACCATATCATTAGCGTCACAGATGTTAAAGGACCCTAGTGTGGCAAAAACGCCTAAAACACTGCAACATATGTCAAGTGTTATTCAGGATGAAAGTAAAAGATTAAGCTTTCAGGTAGAGAAAGTTTTACAAATGGCTATATTCGATAAGGGTAAAGCTGGGCTGAAAATAAAAAAATTAGATATAAACCAATTAATTCACAATGTTTCTACTAACTTTAAGCTCAAAGTAGAAAACAAAAAAGGTAAAATTATTGAAAGCCTTGATGCTAAAAACAATGCTGTTTACGTTGACGAGGTACATTTTACTAATGTGATTTATAATTTATTTGACAACGCTTTTAAGTACAGAAAAGGCACTCCAATCCTTCAGGTTAAAACCTGGAATAAAAACAATGGAGTAGTTATTTCTGTTAAAGATAATGGGATGGGAATTTCGAAAGATAACCTAACCCGTATTTTTGAAAAGTTTTATCGTGTACCCACAGGAAATGTTCATGACGTAAAAGGTTTTGGATTGGGATTAGCTTACGTTAAAAAGATAGTTGATGACCACGGTGGAACAATTACAGCAGAAAGCGAATTAAACGTAGGAACAAAATTTGAAATCTTTTTACCTATAAAAAGCACTAAAGAATGGAAAAAGAATACAAACTGCTTTTAGCCGAAGATGATGAGAATTTAGGTATGCTTTTACGCGAATACCTAGAGGCTAAAGGTTATGAAACCGATCTTTGTCCGGATGGAGAAGAAGCTTACAAAGCATTTACAGCAAACACATATGATTTATGTGTTTTAGATGTTATGATGCCTAAAAAGGACGGTTTTACATTAGCTAAAGACATTAGATTAATTAATGCAGATATTCCAATTATTTTCTTGACTGCCAAGTCGATGAAAGAGGATATATTTCAAGGTTTTAAAATTGGTGCCGATGATTATATCACCAAGCCTTTTAGCATGGAAGAGTTATTATTCAGACTCGAAGCTATTATCAGAAGAACCAAAGGAACTAACGCTGTTCAGGATGTATACCAATTAGGGAAATACAAATTTGATACGCAAAAGCAGCAATTAATCGAAGGTGAAGAAGTAGTTAAGTTAACCACCAAAGAGTCGGAGTTACTAAAGTTACTTTGTAATAATGCCAATAAGGTATTAGAACGTAACTTTGCTTTAAAAACTATTTGGGTAGATGACAATTACTTTAATGCGCGTAGTATGGATGTGTATATTACGAAGTTAAGAAAGCATCTAAAGGAAGAGTCTACTGTGGAGATTATCAACGTACACGGTAAAGGTTATAAGTTAGTAATGTAATGCCTTAAGCATTATTTTAAAAATAATATTAAAGAGTCCGATACGAATGTATCGGACTCTTTTTGTATAACACTAGAATCTTAAAAAGTAACCTAAGCTTATTAATCCCTTATAGCCTATCCCCAAATTACCTGTCAGTCCACTTTTTCGTCCCCATCGGAAACCTACTAAGTTAAGGTGAAGTGGGATACCATCTGTTACCACTTCTCCAGAATAAGAAGCTCCATTATCAACTCTTTCAATCCCATACCCTATTGCAATACCGCTACTTAACTTAAAATTAGGATTCCTTAAATATTCAAAATCTACTTGAGGCGCAACTATGAACATGGATTTTGAAGAAGAGTAATCATCTCCTTTTATACTATTACTATATCCATACCCGTAACCATAACTATATACAGAGCCTTCAGCATAAGCTCGGTCGTACATAACATTAACGCCTATCTTTAACCAATCATTCAAATATCTATAGTAATCAACATGTATAGCTCCAAGCACAAAATATTTAGTTTGACCAGGTACTTTTCCATCTACTATTTTTTCTATTTGATAAGCAGATAAGGGTGAGTATGAGAAGGAAACCTCATGTGTCTGTCCATAGACATTCGATAGGCACAAGCTTACAATAGCTGCCAATAATAATTTCTTCATTCTAAGGTTAGTTTAATTAAATTAATTCAGCACAAAAGTAACAAATCATATTATATCATAATATACAATTAAGGAAAAGAGTTCTCATCAATATCAGAAGAGCGTATAGCCTTGCTCTCCCCCAGATGATTGTTCTATTTCGTAATTTCTATGTCTCTAGCCTGATACCAATCTTTAAATTCCTTGGCATAATATAAATATGCACAGCTAGCTGGTGATGAATACTGGCCAGGGACTTCAGCTTTTAAGTCAAGGTTTATCACCTTTTTTGCATGAGGAGCCATTTCTCTGTAGTACAGTACCACATAATTCTTATGAATCTCATAATAATCAAACTCATGCTCTTCTTGCATTTTCTTCAGTTGCCAGGGCTGAGGACTTAATCCCGAAGGTATTCCAATCATAGCTACGGTCATTGGCAAGCCCGATTCCGTTTTATTAATGATGGAGGTAGACAATCGTACCAACTGGCTTACATCACAACTATCTTTCAGTAACTGACTTTTAATTTGCACCCTACAATCCTTAGATGAAGCTGGGATCAATTGACGCCAATTACAATTCGCTGTAAAATTTAAAGGATTAACAATGCCATTAAACTTAACTTGAATAGTTTGAACTCCTTTAGTTACAAACTTCTCCAAACCATCTAAGCGAACTAGTTTTTCATTCGCTCCAAAGGATTTTTCTATCACTACTTGCCCATTAATACGCACTATAACACTACCATCCTCTGGTACTTTATTAACGATAGCAGCATATTGCATCACTGCTTTTAAAGATAAAACAGTTGCCTGCGTAGAACCAAAACCGCCATAACTTCTAGCACCTAAAATATAATCCATTAAGCTAATAATTTCATTAATGTACTTATCTTCTTTTTTCATTAAGGCCATAGCAGTTAAGGCAGCCACTTCAACGGTAAGTGATTTTCCCCACGAACGAACAATGGAATGGTCTGCCTTGAGCTTTTTAACTCCTCCTTGATTTATTCTTTGTGTTAGATAGTCCAATATAACTTGTGCCTTTTCTGTATCGCCTCTATTTAAGGAAGCGTTGGCCATTAGTGCCAAACGATAGGCATCTTTACTTCTTAAAGCTTCCTTGCAGGCTTGTTTATACTCCTTTTCGTATTTATTAGCACTTATGCCTACTTCTGAAAAAGCATAAACCAAGTAAGCCGCAGTTACTTTATCCGAAGCGCCAGAAAAACCATACTTACCTTTATTGGTATTAAAACCTCCTTTGCCATCTCTTCTGCTGAGTAACCAAGATTCTGTTCTTTGCAACATATCACTACTTACTTCTGAATATACCTGTTTCATATCATAAAACTCCATCAAGCCAAAGGCAGTTAGCCCTTCATGTGGAGGTGTACCACCAAACCATTCAAAACCGTTTTGCTCGGTTTCATAACCTACTAATTTTTTATAGCCTTTTTTAATATAGTTGAGCGTACGTTCTTTTAACTCTGGATCTATTTCCTTGTTATCCTTCAGGTATCTTAAAATTAAAACATTTGGATATGTCGAAGCACTGGCTTGTTCAAAACAGCCATATGGCTCACGAATAACAGACTCTATTCCATCCATCATATCTGCCAACACATTATTGTATATAGAGATACTCATCTCGGCACTCCGATTAACAGCTTTGGATAAATGAAAACTAAAGGTAGATTCCATGGCTCGTGATGAATAAGACATCTCAGCCGGGAAGCCTTTACTTACAACTTCTGTTTCATATTCGTTTTTAATACTTTCCCGCCCCGTATTAAACTGAAGATGCATAACCTTTTTACCCAAATCTGCTCCTATATTAATGCTAATAATAATTTGCTTATAGCTATTGGCTTTAATAAGAATGTTCTTTTCTAAGTCCTTTATAAACTCCCACGACTGTGGTAAGTTAACTGCCAATTCACCTGCCATATCCTCACTGCTATTATTGGTAATTAATAGCGGAAGGTCTATCCTATCGTCAAACACTAGGTATGGCGGTAATTTTGTTTCAACCGTCAATGGTTTTTCTGTATTAAAAAACACTTCTGAACGCCCCACTAAGCCACTATTAGCTATCCCTTCAACCATTCCTCTAAAAGTGCTTATCTCATCCGAATTATAAAATTCAACTTTTGCCTTGCCTTTTTTATCGGTAATAATAGTAGGATTCCAGTAAAGGGTTTCTCGTTTATCTATTCCCTCTTTCAAATCCTCTTTACTATTATATTGAGGCTCATAAAACTGTTTAACAGCTTTAAACCTGAAGTTATTGCTCAAGTAGTGTTGTACCATGGTTCGCTCGTGGCGCGGCCTTCTTCGGAACATGCCATAACTACCATTTTTAGTTTCAATCACTATTACTCCATTGGCTGCTCTGCTGCCATAAACAGCTGTAGCCGATGTATTCTTTAATATATTAATACGAGATACTTCGGATGCGTTAATGGTTGGTGTACCTGTTAGCGGAACACCATCAATAATATACAAGGGCTGGTTGTTGGCCGAATACGATGATGCTCCTCTAATAAAAACAGAAGAATTTCCCCCAGGTGCTCCGCTACTATTAATTACCTGAACACCTGCAATAACTCCTTGCAATGCATTACTTATATCTCCACTTGTATTCAACAATTCATCACCTGAGGCAGAAGCAACAGCGCCAGTGACAGAACTTTTGCGCTGTACACCATAACCAACAATTACTACATCGTCTAATCTTTCAGTATCCGATACCATTACAAAGCCTCCGTTTGCAACTTCTCCCGTAAAAGAAAGTACTTCATCCTCTTTTTGCATCTGAATAGAACTCGTTTCTCCCTTTTCTTCTGCAAGAATAGGCGACACTTTCACCTTACCAAAATTCACCTGATTATCGTAGGTGCTTACTTTCATATTAGGTGATGCCTGACTGATATTGATTCTTATTTGCTTTTTATTATTACTTAGAGAGCGCGCGAAAATATTAAGCATATTATAATCCTCGAAATTAGAGACTGAAAAGCGGCCTCCTTCGTTGGTTTGCATCTTGACATACTTGCCATGTTCATCGTCAATAATAATCAGCTTGGCTTTTACACCTTTACCCGAATAGTCCGTTACTTGACCTTCAATCCTATCGTACTTTTCGGCTGCAAGTAGCGATCTTTTATTCAAATTCAATACTTCTCTCCATTCAAACCTTCTCCAGCCCTGTGTTAACAATAAGTAATCAATGGCCTCTGCCGCTTTCTCTTCTTTAGGATTAAAGTAAAAAGATGGTTCATAAATTTCTCCCTTTAAATCGGAGGACAATAGCAAGTTCGATAAAATATTATCCTGTTTATCATCCGCAAAAGTGATCACTTTATCATCCACTACAGCTAAAGAGAAGTTTCCTTCCACGGGGCTACCTTCTGCATCTTCCACTGTTAAACTCATCTCCACCTTTTCGCGAGGAGCATAACTGGTTTTATTGGTGATTAATTTAATGTTCAGCTTATTCTCAGGAAAGACGTAAAACAAACGTTCTGCCAGCTCGTGCTCATCATCATCAAAAACCGTTATTTGAGCAATACCTGTAATCCCTTTTTTATCGATGGCTATAGGAAGTTTAAGCTCACCATTCATCAGCCTATGAGCTTGCGCATAAAGCACCTCTCCCCTATGCTGAACCACCACATATACTTTTTCCTGAATATTAGAATGTATCGTAAAATTGTAAACATTGCCGCTTCGTTTATTCAATTGCAAACAACAGCCTTTCTCTTTTGTCTTTGGCAAATAATAAATATGGTTAACACCTGATGGTTTTAGTATTTTGGCTGTATAAACCTCATTAAAGCGAGACGTAAAATTAAAAGCACCCATACCCTGATGGAAACTGCTAAAAGCGGAAACTACTTCTCCTTTGCTATTATATACCTCACCTTCAACATAGGCTGGTTTGCCAAACTCATTTAAAGCCTTAAAAGCCATTTTACAAGGTAGTTGGTCAATGGCATCTCCGCCTTCGGGCATAAATTGTAAATCTATTTTATGAAGTACAATAGGTATAGCTCCAGAAATAGATTCATTGCGGCCCTGATGCGAGAGCAACACATTTAAAACACCATCTGAGGAGTTAAGCTTTTGAGGTAAAACAAAGCTGATATCTACATCGCCATTAGCATTCGTTTGGGCTTCTCCTCTAGAATATAAACTACCACTTAACTGAACGGTGAAGTCTACTTTATTATTACGGATAGGACTATTACTAAGATCTCGCAGGTTTAGCTTGGCCATAACGGTATCAGATGCTCCATAGGCTTCTTTAGCAAAATCCAGCACCGACAATATACTTGGCTTGGCAATTTTCTGCACTTGCAAGTCCTTCTCAAAAATCATTTTATCCTTAAAGTTGCTCATCCATTTAGTAGAGGCTTTCAGTTTATACAAACCTCCTGGAGCCTCCATGGGGATAGATAAATGAGCCTCGCACTTACCCTCTTTTACTTTAAACATTTGTTTGCTAAGGGTAGTTCCTTTGGGGTCAATCAACTCTATGTACAATACATTACTTATTTGGGAAGGCTTGTGCGATATACCATCGCTTACATATCCTGCAATCCAAATATCATCACCTGGTTTATAAAATGTTTTATCGGTATGCAGATAGGCTTTTTCCGAAGAATATAACAGATTGTATTCGCTCAGTTTCTTCTGTAAGTATTGTAAAAAAATCTCTTCGGACTGGGTAAAGCCAGACATGATGATTAATAAAGTAACAAAGCAGGCGGTCCATATATAATTTCTAATCTTCATCGTTGTAGTTTTTAGGGTTTAGTTAAAACGTAATTTTTAAAGAGGTGGAATAACTGCGGGTTTGCGGACTATTAAAGTAATCTAAGCCCATGGTGTTATGATGACCCCATAATGTATTAGAACCTAAATTTCCGCGGTAGCCCGATATGGTTACCAAGTTGTTGGCATTAACAGCAACGGATAAATTCTGTAGTCCCCATCGATTTACCAGATACTTGGGGAAAGTATACCTAAAATACACTTCTTTCAACACCAATCGGGAAGCATCCTCAATATAATCCTCGGCTACACCACCACTACCATATCGTACCCAACGGTTCCCCTCCACACTTCCATCTCTAGGTGCAAAATCAACCATGGTATTATTAACCGAACCATCCTGGCGAACGCCATCAAAAATAAAATCGTTAACGTTTCTTTGTTGCGCTGTTGATTGAGAAACGCCGCGATAATCGAGCGCTGCTTGGGTACCATTCCAAACATCACCTCCTAAAACACAATCTATATTAAAACCCCATTCCATACCTTCAATGGAGAAAGTGTTGTTGAGACCTAATAAGTAATCTGGATTTGGGTCACCAATCACCTTTAGTTCGTTATCTACCAACGGAAAACCATCAGCACCTATTACCTTTTCTCCCTGTTCATTTCTTAAATATGCATTTCCTCTAATAACTCCAGGTGCATGCCGTTTTATTAAAGCAATGTGTACATCTTTAAATCCTGCTACAGCTATAGGGGTATTGTCATCAACACTTTCTACCTCTGCTTTAATTTGAGCCATGGTCATGCTAGCTTTCCAACGAAAATCACGATTCAGAATACGAGCACTAATGGATTGCTCCCAACCACGTGTAACTATTTTTCCGGTATTCTTAAAATATAATGCATCCCCCTGTACTACTGGAAAAATGCTTTGCTCTCGTACCGACGAATAAAGGTTAAACTCCGAACGTATTTTTCCATGCATAAACGACATATCTGCACCAAAGTCGTGCTTGGTAACTATTTCGGGTTTAAGGGAGCTATCAAAAGCAATTTCAATATCTTCAAAATAGGTATGGGCATCTGCCACATGGTATAATAATGAATTAGATAATCCAGCTTGTGTTTGAAAATCTTGTTCATTCATTTGCGAAACATAGTTATACCTTAACTTAAAATGGTCCATCACATAATGTGTATCCCAACAAAACCAATTATCTAAAAGATTAAACGGCAATATATAAGCGCCTATATTTGGCTTGATATAGACTTGGTTTGTTGTGGAAGAAGTATATATATTACTTCCTAATTCAACGTGGTAGTACTCTCCGTAGTCTTGCAATGTAAGGTGAGGGTTGGCTGTATATAAAAACCTTTCTTGGTTATTATTATTCTGATTTGAATTATCCAACTTCAGACTTCTTTTGTATTGATGATATTCGGCTCGCATAGGAACAAGTAGTCTTAACTTATTGCTGATGGATTGATTTAACTGAGCACCTGCAAAATAATTATCCTGGTCTTCTATTCGTTCACTTCTTCGGCCATTGGGCATACCAACAGTACTTTGCGGAAAGGACAAGTGTCGACGATTATGATAGTTCTCACCCGACACATCCATATTTACTTGGCCATTGTTCCACCTAACTTTATATTCTGCTTTATAGTATAAGGAGTGAGTAGAATTACTATTTGCCCCTTGCTGAGCCAGGTAGTATGGATTATCTAATTGCCCTATAGATGCACTTCGAATAGAGCCATCAGGATGATAAATACTCTCGCCATGCTCCATGGCTTCCTTGCTTGATAAACCGTAGGTATTATCAAAAGTTGGTGGCGTTAAATAAGCACCAGCCAATGTACGCGATTGCATTAAGCCATCCTTAAACAAAAGCTTATTATTAGTATAGTTTAGTGAAATATTAAAGCGCTCTCCTTGATTAAATATGTATCGTAACACATGGCGTTGATTCGCCTCATTAGGTAATATGCCTTTACCTTTATCATTTTGGTAGTGTAAAGATGACTTTTTACCCAATAACATATGGTATAAAGTAATGCCTACCGATGCGTTATATCCCTCCTTAAAAATATCGCTCTGGTGATATGCCTTAGCTGCTCCACCGTTTCCTAAACCCTTTACTACTATAGAACCATTTTTATCGTAACTGGTAGGTACGCCGTCGTACTCTAAATTCTTAATAGATGGTCCCCACGAATATTGTTCTCCGGTTTCCGGACCTTGATAGCTTAGGTTACCATTTAATGGTCGCCCTTGTGCATACTTGCTTTGAAGCTCAGGCGTTCTTCCAACATTAACCATCGAAAATTGGGTTTCTACCTGAATATTACCCAAACTAAAAAAACGACTTCGGTAAGGGTTGGTGTAGCGTTGTATTTGTCTTTTTGCCCGCCCAGTTTGCACTTTAGATGCCTCACTAGTTGCTTGCTCGTACATTTTTAATACCGAAGCATCAGATACATACTTTCTGTATTTCTTCATCCTATTGGTATAAACAATAGAATCAATATTAGCCTGTGTTTGCTCAACAATAGCTACACGTTCTACTTCGGTACCGTAACTGTATGGAATAATAGATTTTGAACCTACGGGATTCAGTCCTGCACGTGTAACCACCGCTTCTTGTGTTTTCATACCAATAAAACTAAAACAGATGGTAGAACCCAAAGGTGCTTTTAGTGTGTAATGCCCGTCAAAATCGCATATAGTACCTTCTTTAGTACCTTTTATATAAACATTGACACCTGGTATTCCAAGACCTTCACTGTCGGTCATGGTGCCCATTACAGTAATTACTTCGGTTTGGGCCTGCAGTAGTGTAGCGCAAATAAAAAGTAGATTAATAAATAGAATGAGTTTTAGACATCGGAACTTATTCATAAACAAATATTTTTAAGGTTTTTCAATCAGTTTATGATAGGATGCATACACCAATTGAATTCCATAAAAATTTTAGAAGAAAAAACAGAACAAAGCCATAACACCCATACTAAATGAACATTACGAACAATATTATTTATTGTATTAATAAAACTAAGGATGTACTTACTTGAAATATTGGAGTAAATGAATGGTGATAATGCATTGTAGCAAATTACGATAGTAATGGAAGAATATTTCTATAGTTATAGAAATATTTTTTCATAGTTATAAAATTATTTTTCCATAACTATGGAATTTACCTTCCTTAAATAGGCTAATATTTCTCTATAGTTATTAAAAAAATTGCCTTTAAACTACTAATATAACCTTAGAATTGATAAACATTATTTATCTTAACGATAATCATAATCCAGTGTATTATACCATTTTGCACATAGATGAATCAATTTTAATTTTTAATCCAAAACAATCACTATGTTAAAGTATAAACTAATAGAACGTAGAAACCCAGGTGATCCTAGCGCACCTCAAAAAAAATACGCTACCCATGTAAAAAAAGGCACAAAGAGCGTCGCGGCCATTAGTAAAGATATTGCCGATATTTCTTCCTTAAGTAGAGGTGATATTCAAAATACACTCATGAATTTAGTAGATCAAATACCCAAGTATTTATTGGATGGAAACAGTGTTAGCTTAGGCGAACTTGGCACCTTACGCATTTCGTTTAGTAGCGAAGGTGTTGATACTGAAGAAGAATTTAACGTTAGTAAAATAAAAGGTTTAAAAGTACTTTTTACGCCCGGCAAGCTAATTAAAGAAGAAATAGTTAAAGCAAAATTTGAAAAATAGTTGATCAGCTATTAAATAACAGTGCGAATTTAAGTGCATGCAGGATATATGATTATATAAAGAACCAACCTTTATGGGTTGGCTCTTTTTTTTACGATTGGTAATTAAGTTTTACGGTGAGGATTAGGGTGGCTACCTGAAAGAAACGCGTGGAGACTTAAAAAAACTTAGTTTCGCAACTAGGATAGAGCCAAATCAAAGAATCGTGATTTTTACTCTATGAGTTTGGCTCTTATTATTCAAAGAACTGGTTGATTAGGTATAATGGGAAGGGGTAGTTTATATTTTAAAGTCTGTTTAATATTTTCGCTAATTACTTATAGCGCTCCCCTAAACATTACAAATTATACATGATATAATTCAAATCATTGGACTTGTCAGTTTCTACTCCTCTATTATTATGTTCAATTCAATATCATTTTCTTCGCACATTCCATACCTTATCGTATCTAGAAATGAAACTCCATGATTTTTTCTCCTCATACGTTGTTCTAAATTCTTGGTAAAAACGGATTGTGTGGGTGATATGTAACCATCAAATTTTGGAGATAAATAAATCGTATCACTTCCATGAATTTTATAACGCAGAAACACTTTATTATTACCAGTCCTACTATTAAATCCTATTTTTAGAGTCTGACTTGGTAATAGGTCTATCCAACTAAAACTATTTCCGCACCAACTATACCACCAATACTCAATCGGCTTCCATTGCTCTCTATTCTCCTTTGATTCTAATAATCCAATTAAACTTCCGTCTTGGGTTGGGAACTTAATGGTATCTGTTGAAGTGTTCTGAAAGAGAATAAGTCTGTCTAGGCTATTATTATAATCATGTACTCTTGATGCTTCTATTTTATAATAATCTATTTTTTCCTTGAATTCTGTCATGTATTCTAAATAGCTACTATCTGGGTAGTATTTACCAAAGAATTCCTTAGAATACGGATTACGTTTAGAATAGCGCAAGTACTTTTTCTCAGTCTCTGAAATAAAGTTCTTAGGAACTATTTCGGGGTTAACAACAAATCCATATGTATCAGGATATACTATACTATCAACTATCTCGAAATTATACCATGCCCTATTAATACTATCACTCACAATTTCGGTATGTCCAATCAAGAAACTTTGCCCTTTCACGACTAAAGTGATAAACAACATTATAATGACTATACTTCTTTGCATGATTTCTCGATTAATTTCAACGGTTTTGATATTTTACCTTAAACTGAATAAGTATTTGGGACGAAAATTTGGCGCCCCAAAACGCCCTGCAAACTTCCATAAAAGAACTATCTCCTCATTACGTATTAGTTTTGTTGGCGTTTCGTTATTATTTCCTTTAGTAAAATGCTTTAAGGTACAATGTCAAAATTAGTCGACATGTCATTCCCAAATATTTCAGTCATAATTTGTTTTCCAATGTCCGAAGCAGTTTTTAAGTCAGCATTAATGTCAAGTTTATATACTGGTGCTTCTTTCAAGTCTTCATATTGAGGCTTATTTCCGTAGGTCGTTTTTACGATTTGAAATCCATTTGATTTAGCAAAATCCTTGATTTTGTCAACGTATGGTTTTTGTTCATTTGCCATAACTTCATATTCAATATTTATTTTACCATTGTTGTCAGCAAAATAAATACAGTCAGTCCCTTTTGAAGTTATTCCAAAGAAATCATATTCAAGTTCTTTGTTTTTTAAATGTTCCATTATTGATTCAAGTTGGTCTAATTTTATTTGTCTTGCAACTTGAACTTTTGGTTTCTGATTTCCAGACATCTTTGAGATGAGAAAAATGATTCCTATAACGATTACGATTCCAATAATAATAATAAATTCGATTTTCATGTTAGGTTTTTATATGTAGTTCTTAAAATTTACAGTGTAGTTAATGGCTGCTGGGTTTTGAAGCCCAACGGTTGGCTAGATGAAACGTATGGCAATTTAACGAACCAAACTTTCCAAACTCCGCTAAGCCGAAGCTTTTGTTTTGGTTATAAATTTATTCTTTTCACTAGCCGAAGCAAAAGCTTCGGCGAACTTATTAAAAGTACGAACCTCCCAAATTTATGCTGACAGCCTATGCCCTTTATTTATTGTTAGGCTGCGTTATTCATTATATTCCATTTTGTCAAGTCGGCAATATGAGTTATAATCATTCCTTTTGATGTAAATTAATTCATTTTTTTCAAAAAGATACCTTTCATAAAAGTCATTGCCTGTTATTTCAATTTCAATTAAATCGTCAATTATTCTTGTTTGTTTGATTCTATAATTAGATTGAGTTATTCTCAGAGTGTCATTATTAGGCACTTTTAATAAATCAATGTTGACAATAATATCTTTAAATATGGTCTTATTATTCTCATTTATTAGATGAGCAGTTTTAAATCTTAATTTATTTGAGTCCAAAATCTCGTATTCGAAGTCATAATACTCATGTACAATAATATCACCATTTCTGTAGCATGAGATTACCGTTCCATCATACCAGTCAGGTTCATCTTTTGTCCAATATTTTAATTCCTTTCTTAAATCTCTTTTAAAAATTCTCTCACTTATCGAAGGAATCCAATATGTGTATTTTCTTGGTTGTTTATTGATGAAAACTATATTTTCAGGACTTAAGTTATTGGAGTAAAATAAACATGTATCAAGGTCAATTAGTTTTTTTTGTAATCCTAATCCTAAATTATAAGAATGAAGAACTTTTATAGTCCTTTTTTGCTCAGCAGTAAAACCTTCAGTTTGACAAAAAGTATTCTCGAAAGCAATAATTTCAATTAATATCAAAAGAAAAATTTTCATATCTTATTAATCAACATTCGCAATATTTATTTACCCACCAATTTATAAGGATTTACACTCGACATATGCATCGTACTAATGCAGCCTAACTATAAAATAAAAACCAGTATCTCTCTTAAACACTAACTTTTATTTTCAATATAAATATATCCTTTTTTCTATACGAAGCAAACCCCCATTATGTAATTACAATCTAAGGCCTTTATTTATTAGTAATAGTTATTTTCCAAATTTTAAAAAGCGTATCCTAGACCTATTCCAAGACCAAGAAACCCAACTTTTGCCTTAAAAATTAATCCACCTTCAGGTTTTTGATACCTGTATCCAAAATCAATAAGAGGCAATACGTACATTTTATCTAGTTCAATGTCTTTACCTACAAATGTACCTGCGTTTATCTCAAAATGCTTATTCTTTTTACCTGTTAACATTGTAATGGCTGCCAACCCTCCTGGTCCTCCTGTTGTCATTATAACACCCGAAGCTCCTAGCCCACCTCTGGCATACCATGTCAACTTTTTACCAGAATATATTTGACGCTCAAAATTTATGGAAGCTTGATAACCAAAATGCGCACCAACATCTGCATATAAATTCACTTTACTAAAGGTTGTCTCATCCACACTTTGAGCATCTGCTTTATTATTCAAGGATAGAGACAACATTCCAATAAATAATACTTGATAAGCATAGAATCGTGATTTCATTAGAAGTGATTTCATGGCATAAAATTTAAATCATATTAATACTAAAGATACAACTTAAATATGCTAACCTACGCTTCTTATTTGTAGCACTTAAACTCTTTCTTCGCTATAACTTCGATATTACCTCTGTTAAGTCTTCTTCTTTTTTAAGCTCCATTTTTTTACGCAGACGGTAGCGAGCTGAATTAACACTTTCCATTGAAATGCCTAACAATTGAGATATTTCCTTACTAGAAAAATTCAATTTAATTAAAGCACATAGCTTGTGGTCCTTGCGCGTTAACTGAGGATAAATACGATTGAGTGTTTCGTAAAAGGCATTATTAACGGAAGAAAATCGGGCGTTAAACTCGGTCCAATCCTGGTTTTTATTCACCTTTATTTTATTAATAATTTTATTGAGCGAACGCTTATCAACTCCCTTTAAAACGGTTAACTCTTCCTTAATATCCAGAATGAGTTCATCTTTCTGAATCAGCTGTAATGCCGAGGAGGTCAATTCTTTGTTTTTCACCTCTAATATTTCCTTATTCTTTTCAGAACTTAGTTTTTGTTTTTGTGCAAAATTAAGCTGCTCTTGTTTTCTTCTTTTCTGCAGGTTTCTAAAAATAATGAAGGAAATAATAATTAAAGCTACAAATAAAACGGTAAGCATCATAGCACGTAAAAAAAGGATTTTCTGAGATTGTTCCAACTCCCGCAAACGTATCTCCTCCAACGCCTTATTTTGTTTTTCAACTTCAATCCTGAAGGCATCTTTCACTTCTAATAAATCGCGATTATTGCTACTTCGTACCCCAAAAAGTTCCTCTACAGTATTCTTAGATTTTTGTAAATATCGATGGGCTCGTTTATACTTTCCAATTTTTAAATATAAATCACTTAACTTCTGGTAAACATCAGGAAGGTAATTCTGATGGGTCTTAAATTCTTCAGAAACAGCCAAAGAGTTAAGTAGGTACTCTTCACTTTTTTCATAGTTCTCCAGATGATAGTACACCTCTCCCATCATAGAATATAAAACAACGCGATAAGTAGGTATACTTTTAATAATACCCGGTTCTATACTTTCAAGGATACTTATGGCAAGTGAGTATTTCCGTTGATTTAAATATATGTACCCTTGCTCAGCCTTAACTAATAGATTTCCTGAAGTTGATGGGTGAATTTCCATCACCATATTACAGCTATCTACATATTTTTGTGCTACGCCATTATCACCATTTTCTCTATGATGACTTGCTAATATATAATAGGAGTTTCGCAAGGCAGTAATTTCTTCATCCGACTTCTCTTTTATATTCTTTATATATCTAATGGAGCTATTAAAATAGTCTTCAGCCTCTACATCCATTCCAAATACGCTATATAAAACGCCTAAACCATTATTAATTTGGGTTATGTATTCACAATCGTCAAGCATATTTGCTGTAATCAATGCATCCCAATAGTAATCATATGCTTTGGCATAATTTCCTTTGGTAGAAAAATCTTGTCCTGTAACAAGCATCAGTTCTACCGCTTCCAAAGTATCACCACGTACCAATAAGGCTTGCTTATCTAAAGCAAATACTTCGCCATTAAAAGATGTTTTCTTTTCGATAGGCTTTTGTGCGAAAATATGGTTCGTTAAGCAAGCAATAATTAAAAAAACAATTATAGATGAGTCTCTTTTCATTAGTGTATTATTTATGAAATGACTTTTTATAAAAATACATACTTCATATCACTCCACAAACAACAAATCATTTAAACCCACTACACCCACAAGTCTTTTACTTTGACTTACTGCTACTTGAGCTTTACTAAACTTCATTTTGTCTATTCTTAATCTATAGCAAGTTGGCATTTGTCTATAGCTAAAGCATATAGACAATTCGTTTTTCCACCTTGCGATCTAGCATATTTGAATTCGTTTTTACCACAAGATGAGACATTGTAAATGGTACAGGTAAACACATCAAATTACTAAACAAGAATACAAAACCTTTAAAATGTATAACAATAAACTTTTATCAATTATGTTAGAATTATCTAAAAAAGGAAAATCCCTTATCGTAGCATTAATAATTATGCTTAGTCTATTTTCTGTGGACTCATATGCACAAACAGGCGACAATTCAGGCAAAGAAAAAACAGCCATTGTAACAGGCTCTAATAGAGGCCAGGGTTTAGGTTGGGTAAAGCACTTTTTAAATGAAGGGTATGTAGTTGTAGCTACCGCTCGTAAACCAGAAAAAGCAACCGAACTAAACGAGTTAAAAAAGAAATACAAAAAACAGCTATTTATAGAAAAGCTTGATGTAACCAGTGAAGAAGACCATGCTGCACTAGGTAAAATGCTTAAAAAGAATAAGCTACATATTGATATCGCCATAAGCAATGCCGGTGTAACTGTAGAAGAAGATTTTGGTAGTTGGACTGCAAAATCGTGGAAACTTAATTACGAGGTTAACACAATGGGTGTAGCATTTTTTGCTCAAACCATTTCTCCATATCTTAATGATGGAGCTCAACTCATTCACTTATCTTCTGGTCATGGCTCTATTGGAGCTCATGGAAAACCAGGCCCTATTGATGCCTATGGTGTTAGTAAAGCCGGCGTTAATATGCTGACTAAGAAATTAGCTAAAAGATGGGAAGACAGAAAAATCATTGTAATCTCCGTTACTCCTGGAGGTGTTAAAACAGATATGAATCCGAATGGAAAGCTTTCTGTGGCTGAAGCAGTGGCTATCATGTCGGAAACATTTTCTAAGCTAACGATGGAGAATAGCGGTACATTCATCACCAACAAAGGTAAAAAAATGCCTTGGTAGATTACCACATCCATTTCTCTCAATTATAATAGTACCTAAGACTTAGGCAAGCTAATAACTTACGCCTGTTCTTTAGGTCAAAAATTCAATCAAATGATTAAGAAACTAATAAATAAGGCTTCTGAGATCAAATCGCATGAAGTTAGAGCCACTGTGCTTTCTTTTCTGCTGGTATTTGTGCTTATGATGGCCTACTATATTCTTAGACCAGTTAGAGATGCCATGGCAAGCGACTGGACCGATTCTGAGGTGAGTAAACTTTGGACACTTAACTTTTTTATAAGTACAGGTGTGGTGGCCATATACGGCTTGGCTGTATCTAAAATTAAGTTTAAAAACTTAGTTCCTGGAGTGTACGCATTCTTTGCTATCTCTTTTGTGGTGTTTTACTTTTTTATGCTGACAATTACTGATAGGACATTAATAGATAAGGCATTTTACATCTGGATTAGTGTATTTGGCATGTTCCACCTATCTGTATTTTGGAGCTTTATGTCAGACTTATTTAATAAGGATCAGGCCCGAAGATTATTTGCTACCATAGCTACAGGTGCAAGTGCAGGTGCATTGGTGGGGCCAATGATTCCTACTCTATTTGCTGGAATTTCAGGAACTGATAACTTGATATTGATTGCTTCTGCAATTCTTATTATTCCTATCCCTCTCATTCTTCTTTTATCCAAAATAAAGATAAGCGAGTTAAAGAATGAAGACGAAACAAGCGATACCAGCAAATTTAAAATTGGAGGAAATCCTTTCGCAGGTTTTAAATCCTTTATAACCAACCCTTACCTATTAGCCATTGGCGGATTTATTCTGCTATACACCATGATAAGCACCTTTGTATACTTTGAACAAAAGAATTTATTAGCAGAATATGATCGTGCCACAAGAACCCAAATACTGGGTAGCATCGATTGGATTGTAAATGTGCTAACCTTTGGAATCGCATTTTTTGCTACATCTAGAATTGTTAAAAAGCTTGGTATGGGCTATACCCTAGCTATTATGCCTATAGTCATTTGCGCAGGTATTTTAGTATTGGCTTTTGCACCTATTATTGTTGTACTGCTAGCACTTCAGGTGGCACGTAGAGCAGGTAATTATGCCATAACCAAACCTGCGCGCGAAATGCTATTTACCGAGGTCGATAAAGAAACTCGATTTAAAGCAAAACCAGTTATTGATGTGGTGGTTTATCGTGGTGGAGATACGATTACCGCTTGGTTCTTTACAGGTTTAACCGAAGGTCTTGGGCTAGGTTTTACAGCCGTAGGAATTATTGGGGCTGGTATTGCAGCTATTTGGGCTGGTGTAGGTATCTACATGGGTAAGATGTATAACCGAGTTAAATCTGACTCAAACAAAGAATAAACAAACCTTACATATAAAATTAGAAAACATGTTCAGAAAAATAACAAAACCTACAAAGTTAATAGCAATAGCACTAATACTATTTATTTCATTCGCTGCCAATGCTCAAAAAGGAAAAACATCTGTATTAGTAGTTCGTGGAGGTCACCCATATGACACACCGGACTTTGAAAAGATGTGTACCAGCTTAAAAGGAGTGAAAGTAGATTTGGTATTAGATGCTCACTTTAAATCAATGAAAGTAGATGCTATCAAACAAAAGTACGATGCCATTTTATTTTTAAACCAGAATAAGTATTACAATGAATCAAAACGCACTAAGCAACTATATATGGATTTAACCAACGAAGGCGTTGGAATGGTTTTCCTTCATTTTACTTTGTCATCTCAACCATCTTGGGATGATTACCATGATATTATTGGTGGAAAATGGTTCTTAGGAAGTCATACTAAGGACAAGAGCAAAGTATCTACTTATTTTATAGATAGGACTATAGATATAAAGGTGAAGGATACCAAGCACCCTATTGCTGAAGGTGTAGAAGATTTTACTTTAACAGATACCTTTTATGGCAATATATGGATGTCGGACAAAGTAAAACCCATTTTAGGAGTGGACGACAAGGATGTAAATAGCGCTGTTGTTTGGGAAAACAAATACAACAACTCTAAAGTAATTTACATTATGCCTGGGTTTTCGAAGAAAGCTTTCGAGAACAAGAACTATAAAAAGGTTGTAGCCAATTCATTAAAATATGCCGGCAACTAAACCTGACATATAGTTTAAAGCTTAAGGATAGAGTACAGGGTGTAGGAATGGTACCATGGGGAACAGGTAGTTTAAATGTTCCTGAAATACTACACGAGTTAAGGCGACAACAATTTAAAGGCAACATCTCATGTGAGTTCTTTGGAAATTTCAGTAAAGTAGCATACATCTCCAAATCACTTGAGTATTACCAATATTTCATCGAACAATATACCGAGGAATAAATATGGTAAGAAGTTATCAAATGGATTCTTTCATCACTAAAAACTAACACCATGATTAAAAACATAGCTATGGTTGGGCGTAATATTGCACCAGAGCACCTATCCGCAATTGAAGCGTTTATTGAAACATGTTACCAAAATAATATTAAAGTCTTTATATATGATTCTTTAGTGAACGACTTAAAGCACCTCAAACAACTAAGTAGCTTTACTAGTTTTAAAGACAACAACTTGGATAAAATAGATTTGGTGGTAAGTGTAGGTGGCGATGGAACATTTTTACGTACTGCCCGTCTTGTCAACTCTTTGCAGATTCCTATTTTGGGAGTAAATATGGGTAGGTTAGGCTTTTTAGCAGAAACCGGAGCTGACGAATTGAACACCGTGTTAAAGGAGTTATTAAATAACGAATATAGTGTAGTAGATCGTACCGTTCTGTCTATTACGGAGGATGGCAAAAGTAATGAACAGTATGCTTTAAACGATATCACCTTGGTTAGACGAGATACCTCCTCGTTAATAGTTGCTCATGTAAAAGTCAACGGAAAACTGCTTAATAATTATTGGAGCGATGGAGTTATTATATCAACGCCTACAGGCTCTACGGCATATTCAATGAGTGCGGGTGGTCCAATTGTTTTGCCCGAGTGTAACAACATAATTATTACCCCTATTGCCCCACATGGTTTAAATGTACGGCCACTCGTATTATCAGATAATGTTGAACTGGAGATTACCGTTGAAAGTCGTAGCAATAGTTATATGTTAACGGTTGACTCCGCCTCAAAAGTAGTGAGTACTCAAACTAAAGTAAAAATACGAAAGGCTGATTACTCTGTTAAGGTAATAGAAAGACATACGTATGACTTTTTTGATACACTACGCAAAAAACTAATGTGGGGAGCAGATATTAGAAAAAGTAATAGATAAAGGCTTAGTAAGCTCAATACAAAGCACTCTAGCCAACTTACATTCGTAGACACTTAATTTACAACACCTAAGCTACTATTGAGATGCAATGAATATACATATACATACCTTAAATCTTAAAATAAAAGCCAGTAGTCATCTCGATTACTGGCTTTTATTATGTGACCCCTACGAGATCACTCTTTATCTATATAAATCTTAATAATCAATCAAATACACAACCACATATCAAATAGGTCGTAACTCCTCAGGTTATCGAGCTCAGTAAAGTGCAGGATTTATTTTAGGGAATAAAACAGTGTTTTATCTTCAGCAAGTTCAATAGAAAATTTCAGCATGAAAAAGACATCAGCTGATCGTTTAATCCATGTATCAATAGCGGATCTAATGATCGCAAAGATAGTGGCTCCCCTGTCAGATCGAAATCCGCCAGAGACTTTTTGCTTGACTTTGATGTTGCGAATTGCACGCTCAGAACCATTGTTATCAAATGGCACATCGGGATGATATAAGAAAGCAAAAATAGCTTTGCGCCATTTTCTTAATCGTTTTTGGAATGCTGATAATTTTGGCACATCTTTTTGCAAAGGGCATTCTAGAATCTTATCAAGTGCCAGTTCAAAAAGGCACCGTTCTTCCAGCGGTTCATCATACCGATCTGGCATTAAAGTCCGTTTCAGTTCAATCGCTTTTTCAAACAATGTTTTCAATAATTGAGCCCATTGGTTTTTTGAGCCCTCTATAAAAGCGTTGAGCTCGCGCATTAAGTGAGCCAGACACAATTGGTGCAAATGGGCTGGGGTCTTAAGCTGTGTGCTTAATGAATCACTAACCAGTATGGCATCTGGGAATCCAGTTGGAAACTCATTCGCAATGGTTACATATCCCCAGCTTGGCGTTATGGTAATAAATGTTTCGTTGGCCGATTGCCATGTCCAAGCCCAATGATTACCATTGTTCACCTTTACACCTGATTCATCGCTGCCAACTACTGTTGCATTTGCTATATCTTGCTTGATTCCTTCATAAACAGGTAGCAAGTTGTCAGCAACACTATTAAGCATGTCATAGATAGTTCCTTCGTTAAGGGATACATTACAAATGCATTTTAACAATTCTGGCAAACGACCAAAAGGAATGTATTGGCGCGTACTAAGGTAGCTGACAAACGAAACTAATCGACTCCCATACTGAATAGGAGCTGTAACTCCTGCTGGAAATTCACTTTTTGAAACACATCCGCAATTGCACCTCAGTTGATAAACCTGATGTTCGGTAACTGTAGCCTGTATAGGTGGAATGTCAACAACTTGCCCTTTTGATTGAAGTTTAAATGCTTCTGCAGAATTTGTCTTATCACAAGTAGGGCAACATGCTTTTGGAGTGTGTTTTATAATATGGTCAGGATTATGCGATTGAAAAAGAGTAGTTCCCTTGTGACCTTTTTGACCTCCTGATTTTTTATTGCTTGGTTTACGAAGACTTTTTTGTTTAGGGGTGCATCCTAAATCATGAGATGGAGGTCGGTAACTATTACGACTATTCTGAGATTTTAAACGTTGGTTTTCTTGTTTCAAAACACGAATATCTTCCTTCATTTCATTCAGTTGCATCTCAACCTTATGGCTAAATTCAACAAAAAGATCAATAATTTGATCCTTATTGAGAGGTTCTAGTGTTTCGCGTTTAATCATGTCTGCAAAGATCAAGATTTGCATCTTTCCAAACACAGAAACGGTCTACATGTTATTAACATAGTGACCTGATTTTATTCACACTTTCTTGAAAAAATTATGATTTTTTAAAAAAATACTTCCGTTTATGAAAACCTGAGCTGTTACCATTAATAACACACTTTTACAATTAAAAAATAAAGCTTATGAGAAGTTTATTTAATATGGATCACTTTCAAAAGTTGGTTCTGATAAAAACAATTGTTTATTTACTTTTCTGCCTTATTAAAAATAAAGGCAACAAGAAACAACACATACCAATTCCGTTGCAAAATTATTTTTCCTAAAAATACGAATGGATTTAAATACCAGCAACTTGAACCTATCTTTTACACATATATTCAACTATAACATAGAATCCTTCAATAATCAATAATTGACACTTACCACGAAAACATTGAAGCTAGAACTTTTTATTTTAGCTTTAAACTATCTAATCCTATACACGGATAATACAGTTATTCTTCGGACTTATCTATTATAATTGAAGCCACACTTCCTTATGATATATATCATTCAATATTATAAATATAATATTCTTATTTGCGGCGCAAAACACCACGAAAAAGAAATAATTATTTCATATAAAATAGGCAACTATTCCATAGACACGCCGTATATCAAACAGCACTTGCGTACCTAAGCTAACTCTATATATAAGGAAGCATTTTTTGCTTTTTAAATAGATATTTTATTAACAATAATAATACAAACTAGTAGATATTTCACTGAATATTATATAAAATGAATTACCAGATTAATAACACTAAAACAATAAATGAAGTATACGATTTATTAAGCATTGATATTCAGAAAATTATTCCAAACTCAATTATTATACTAAATCAACTTAATGAGAAAAAGGATGAAGCCTACGTTTATGATTTAATAGGATTAAACAAACCTTTCTTCAATAAGTTAATTCGCATTTTAGGAATAAACCCCGTTGGTAAACACTTTAAAAATTCAGAATACGGAAGAAAACACTTTTATACCTCAAAACAATTTGAGCAATTTAATGGTAAATTATATGATTTTTCTGATGGAATAGTATCCGAATGGGTATGTAATTTAATCGAAAGCGTTTTTTACCTAAAAAATATTTATACAATTGGTCTCAACTATGACAATACCATCATAGGATGTTTAATGGTTTTTCCACGTAAAGATGACAAACATAAATTAAAAGACATACAACAGCGGATACCACTCTATTGCAATAGAATGAAGGTTATTCTTGAAGAATATAAAAGCGACATATGGGGCAACGATATCCAGAATAATTTTAGCCAGGCTATAATTAATAATATATCACATGAGATTCGTACACCTTTAAATGGTATTGTTGGATTAATGCAAGCAGGATTAAACCTACTTGAGACTAATGAAGATACGCAACACTTAACTTCTAAAATTTGGCAAAATTCGAATGAATTGACAAGTAAAATAGACAACTTACTACTTATTAGCAATCTACAAACAAATCAAACGCAATTCAGGTTTCAAGATGTTTCTATAAATGAAATAATCATTAAAATAGAATTTCTTATTCGAAAAATAGGGACTGAATTTGAAGGAAGAAAGATTCATTTTATTGACAGAACCACCATTCGCAAACACAATTATTATCGATTAGATACCTACTACTTTGAAGTAACCTTATTAGAAATATTGAGGAACGCCATAAAATTTTCTGAAGATATAGTTGAACTATCTATCGATATTAAAAATACAATAATGCATATTAATATTTCAGACAAAGGCATAGGTATGACAGCTACTGAACATGCAGATATATTTAAGTTGTTCAATAATAATGACCAAGCTAATAATCGAGGAATGGGTTTAGGTTTGCCAATAGTGAAAGAAATCTGCAATAAACACAATTGGAATATTAATTTCTTGACTGAATTACATATTGGAACTTCAGTCAATATTAGTATACCTTATTTACAATAATGTCCTCGTGCAAAAAGAGAAACCAAACCAACTCAATAGTTACAAAGGAAACGTGATGAAAATTGACTAACTCGCCCAAGAAGTATATTAACGGACTTATCACCCAAAATTAGAAAAGTCAACCTTTACATAGCGACGGAAATAGTATATTACATACAACCCTTACTCAATTCTACTATTTACTTTTTATTATTAAAAGCTTTCTTCATTATTCTTGTGAATAATCTACTACGCTTTTCTTCTACTTCTTCCTCATCCTGCATACTAAATGTTGATATCGCAATGCTAAGTTTTTCTGCTTGTAATTTTAACTCATTTGCACTAGCTGCAATTTCTTCTGATTGTGCAGCATTAACTTGAGTCAATCCGTTTAAGGAATTTAACGCTGTATTAATCTGATTAGCACCCACTTTTTGTTCCTGACTAGCTACAGAAATTTCATTTACTAATTCTCCAGTCTTCTCTATTTCAAAAACTACTTTTTCCAATCCATCCCCTCCGCTTTGAGATAATTCATACCCCTCTACAGATAACTTCCCAATTATTATGGATGCATCATTACTTCTTTCGGCTAGGTTACGCACCTCTTCTGCAACAACAGAAAAACCTTTTCCTGCAACACCAGCTTTGGCTGCTTCGATGGCTGCATTAATGGCTAAAATATTTGTTTGCCTTGCTATTTCTCCAATGGTTTTTACTTTTCTAGATATCTGTTCTGACTTACCCACTGCAGAATGAGTACCCTGAGCAACGTCTCTAACTTCTATAAAAGTTGCATCAGCCATTTGCTTAGTTCTTAAAGCATGCTCTGCATTCTGATCAATATTAGTTACCATTTCCTCAACTGTTGAACTTATTTCTTCAACAGAACTTGCCTGCTGTGTAGCTCCACTTGATAACTGTTGAGAACTACTATCTAATTGGTTCGATGTTGTTGAAAGATAATCTATTCCATTTTTAACCTCCGTTATAGTACCCTTTAACATCTCAATCATCTCTTGAAAAGATTGGGACAAACTACCAATTTCATCTTTACGTGAAACAAAATCATCTTTAATTTTTACACCTAAAACTCCTCTTGAAACACTGTTTGCAACACTTACTAATTCACTTATTCCTTTTGTAACCGAAGTCGTAATAAAATAGCCTAAGAATATACTAGTTACCATAACACCAGCTATCAAATACAAAATAAGTGATATAACAGATTCTAAATCATTCTCATTTTCCATTTTAAGAATACCAACTGTTTTCCTTAGGTTTGAAACAATTGGTTGTATACGAGAATTAAACTCTATTGTACATGCAATATGCGCTTTAGATGTGGTAATAAATTCTTTATTAATTACTATTAAATCACTTACCAATTCGTTAAACGTGTTTTTTTGCTCTTTATTCTGAATAAAATAAGTTGACTTCACCTGTGAAGTCAAGGATCTAATACGATTTAAACTCCTATTATTATGCCTCTTCTCCATACTATTCTTACCGGGTGCCATTTTATAGCTTAATAAATCAGAATAATATCTATTAATTAGTTTATAAACCTCTTGGGATTTTCTGTCATAATTAACCTTTTTATTTCCTTTAAGGATAGATACTGGTTGTTCTATAAAATCCTTAATCGAATTAGCCCCTTTAATATTGAGCTCTATAAGTGAATCATATTCCATTCGAACCTGAAAATACTTATCTTTTTTTTCGATAATGGTATCCATTTGCAGAACAACATCATTTAGCTCATTATACTTTAACTTGGTAATTCTAGACTTAGATTTAGTAGTTCTTTGAACGTGAGCCAACAAATTAGTAATTTTCTTTTTTTGACTTTCAGCTCCTCTCACCGAAAACACCTCACTAGTTCGAGCAACATCTAAAATCTCAGCTGCCGCTCTGTTTAAGTCTGATTGTAAAATTGCTCGCCTATTATTCTCATTAATAGTTTTTATAGCAACTAAACCAATAACAACAAAGAATATAAAAATTAAAACATAACCGATTGTCAATCTCAGCCCAACCTTAAGGTCTGTATGTCTAAGCTTAAATTTCATTTTAAAACCTTTTAATTTACTAAAAATCAATCATCACACCCCCAAATTATACGGAGATTAAACTAAATATATCCATCTAATTAAAAGCATTAATTTTGTTATGTTTTTCATCTATAGGTATCCCATCCTTTTATAGCAAAATGGCAGTATTTCCTATAAATAAACCAACAATAAAATTTGATAATATAAAATTACCAATGAATCTTCTCTTTATATTAAAACATTAGTCCTAATAATTGAAAAATAGAATCAAAACTGAAATGTATCCTCTTTATGATGTATTTATTCAATTGATAATAATTCTAAAAATAAGCTTATTACCAACTTGAGAGCAAAACTAGTATCGCAAATTTTATTTAACACCAAAAGAAAAAGCACCACCTAAATGCTTTCAACAAGCTCTTCAGATACTGCTAAATAAGAGGAAACCTAAATTACCAAAGGAAATTAATACTATCCCAGAGATTACAACTCATTCACAATTAGCGTATTTTCATATCTATTGCGAACATATAGTTTATGCAAAGTGGAAATTAGTCATTAGTATTTTTCATCTTTAGCTTATAACCTAGTTATGGTTTACTTGAGAAATAAATACCGAATTCAGCAATCGTTGATTTATCCTTTGATTGATGAATAAGCACTCTACATTTGGTTGCAGTAATTGTTTCAAAGGTATGTTCTTTATTGCTTCCACATGTTTCATTCAAAACCAAATCCTTCCATGAAGCACCATCCCAATATTGAATTTTATACTTATTTATATTCACACCTACTTCATTAATAAGCACCTTGTTAAAAGTCTGCGGTTTTAACCAAGCCACTTCCAACCATTCATCATTTAACCCATTGGCTTTCCATGCAGTTCCTTTATCACCATCATTTGCATTAAAAGCCTCAAAACCTGGATTTTTTTCGTTTACAATATGCATTGATGATGCACTCATACGACCAATGCTTGATAAATTATCAATTGAGCCAATAGGGTCAGGAAATTCCGTTGTTGGCATTTGATTTACAGTAAAGTTATACTCGCCTGATTCTACCTGATAAACCATATAGTTTCCCACAGCTTTACTCTTTTCCTCACCGATAAAAGTGATACCCTCTGGTTTATCAGCAGGAATGCCACCTTCTAAAACATCCTTATCATCTGCGGCTGGAATATAAACTTTTGCTGTAGAATTAACAGGAATTTCGATATGGTAGGTGGCGTTGATTTCTGAACGTTCCCAATTCACTGCAATTTTTCCATACATGGAGTTGAATTCTGTATTGGCGAAAGTAAGATCGCCAACAGGGCTAGGCTTAATGATAAAGTTCTGCATCCCATAGTTATCTTTATCTGGACGAATTCCTCCGAAACCTTTGATAAAATAAGCTCCAATACCCGTGTAACAAGTATGAATTTGGCTATTACCCACTGCCGACCATCGCTCAGGCCAAACCGTTTTTCCTTCTCTCACAAAGTAACCATAACTTGGGTGACGGGTATCTTGTAATAATTCATAGATTAAATCCATACGCTCACCATACTCTGCAAAATAACGCGTATAAAGGGCCTGACCCGAACTACCGGTATCGTAATATGGAAATTTATAAAGTACATTATCTTCCAATCGTGCAATCACTTTTTCTTTTTCTGATTCTGGGGTTACACCTGAAAGTAAGGCAAATGCCTGATCGACTTGTTTTCCATCAAGGTATTTTCCCGTAACATAATCATAAGATAACTCATGCGTCGCTTTTTGTTGCACTTTCAAGCGATTAGCATACATTTTTGCATCTTCAATCTTTCTTAAAGCCTGGGCCGTTTTTTGCGCACAAGCTAACATATAAGCATAAGCACAGTTGTTAAAATGTGCGGCATCTGGCGAGTTGCTACTGTCCCAAAACTTGCCTTTGGGTGTACACCAATCACCTAAACCAGGCATTTCACGTTTGCCACGTGTGCCAATTTTAAGCGCACCACCCGTTTCTGAATCAGACGCATTATGCATCCAAGTCAACCATTTTTGCATTGAGTCATAATTATCCTGAAGGATTTTCTCATCGCCCATCATTTTATAGGTTTCCCAAATGGTAATAGGACTATTGGCTTTCCACATTAAGAATGGTCGATCTTCTTCATTTAATACCGCTCTAGCTCTACCATCAGGAAACTGGGCATCACGCATGTATTGTGAATACTGATCCATATAAGCACCTGTTTCAAAATTAGGAAAGGCATCGCCATACATGGCCGCCACGGTAACTTCACCCCAGCCGCGTCTTTCTCGGTGCGGACAGTCCACCAAAATACCATCCATAGTATTGGCAATGTAGGTATTTAGGTTAATTTGATAAATTTGATTCATCAACTCACTAGAAGACTCAAACTGGCTAATTTGCTTGCGATTATTTGTAATCACATAGCCTTTAATATCTTCCAATTTAGGCGTGTAATTTAATCCATAAACGGTAATCCATCGTCCAGCCCCTACATTAAAACGGTTAGTAAATTTTCCCTTGCCCGATTTTCCAAAAATGTATTTACTCTTCTGTTTCCAATTCATCACAAGCTCTGTCTGGTCAGAAATTTCAAATAAAACAGAATCTCCTTCTGTTCCATTGAATAAATTCATTTCGAAAAAGCCGGTATAATTCTCACCCATATCAATGCGATACGTGCCATCTTTATTATCCTTAATTGCAATTGGCTTCACTTCCTTAAATCGCACCTGAGGCTCAACCATTTGAGCACTTAACTTTGCTTTTATGGGTGCATATTCAACTCTTAATGTCTTATCCTTACGCCCATTAAGTGCAAACGAAATATTATGACCCTCTGGTAGTTTTGCATTTAAAGCTGTAGGATCATAAACCACTGCACTCACCCACTCACTATCATCATAAGCAGCCGTATTCCAATCCTCTTCTTTTATTCGATCATCAATAGTTTCCCCACCAAAGCGTAGAATATCCCAATCGCCATAATATTCGCTATAGCTTTTTTTACACTTCCAGCTTGTATCAGTACCCATACTTAAACGCTCCTCTCCCAACACAATTTCAGCTTGAGCTTTAAATACAAACGGTATATTTCTATACTCCCTAATTCGTCTCCAACGCGCCCAACCTGCCGCATGCCACACCGCAATAACATTATCACCTTTTTTTAGATAATCCTTGATATCATACGTTAAATAAGGAATACGTTTTTTCATGTAAGATGAAACTGGATTCATAACATTCTCACTTACTTTGTGACCATTTACATACAATTCATGATATCCGAATGAACCCACATAAACATAGGCCAAAGAAGCTTCTTTTGCCAGTTCAAAATTCTTACGATACCAGTTATGGTCCGTTTTTTTCTGGTCTTCTTTTAGAATCCATTCGCCCTTCCAATCCTTGGCATCTAAAATACCGATGGTAAATTTAGCAGCCTCACTCCAATCTGAAACTTCGCCATTCATATCCCAAACACGTACCTTCCAATAGCATTCCTGGTTCGACATTAAGACTTTACCAGCGTAAACATTATTTACCGATTTCGAATCTTCTGCCTTGCCAGAATCCCATAGGTCACCCCTATCACTGTTCAATATTTTAGGGCTGCTAGCCACTAAAATCTGATAAGCCGTTTGTTTTTGTCCTCGGGTTTTATTGGCATCAATTATTTTCCAGCTTAAGCGCGGATTTACATTATCGATACCTAAGGGGTTGATGCGGTATTCGCAACGTAGATCGAATACTTTTATCGAACTTTTACATCCACTAAGCAACACGACAAATAATATAGACAAAAATAGATTTAGATATTGTTTAACGTGAGTTGAATATGACTTTTTCATTTTTTTTAGAAATTATAAATTAAAACAAGCTTTCGGAACATCGACCTATTTAAGCAAATTATATTTAACAGATTTTCACCACCTCTAAATCAAGTATATGACCAAGTTTATCAATCTTATCAGCAATATGTCCTACTCCAATGGCACAATGGTGAGCTGGTCCTTGCTTCGACCATTGATTCATGAATTTTTTGGCGCCTATAGAAAAACGATAACGGCTATTGGTGTTACCAATTTGAAGAATAGGTCCCTCAACAGACTCACCTTCTGCTACCAATAAGAAAACCGTTTCCTTATCTTCAACAACTGAAAGTATAGTTACTGGTCCATGCTGCACCGTCATTTGAATGGATAAGCCTTTACCAGGTTTTCCGTGATAAATAGGTAATGGCACCAATTGCACGTTTCCTTCAGCAATGGCAAAATGAGCAGGGCCGTCATGGCCTAACATCACAATATCATCATTAAAATCCATAGCATAGAATTCAGAGAACGAACCTCCAACACCGAATAAATCCATAATTTTCATGGCTTGTGCATTCTTCACTTCACACTCGCCAGCAACGGGAATATTTTTACCCGTTAATAAAGTATTACCAGCAATTACAGAAGTCACAATATCCTCATAATCATTACCCGCTTCACCTTCGTAATAGTAGGCCATAGAACCAAGTTTATGAGCTTCTACCAACTTATCCAAAGCAACAGAAGTTCGCGCAGCACGCGTAATTTCATCTTGCTCGCAAGCTTCAACAACTTCAAATGTGCTATGAAATTCTTTAATCTTTGCATCAACTTCGGCGTCAGTAGCTTCATCGCGATACTTTTTCACCTCACACATCTCAACCAACTCAATGTGCGTTCCAAAGGCTGCCGCTTGTTTAGTTAAATCGGTATAAACATCTAACATACCACAGTAGTAATGTCCAAGTACACCCAATCGATTTGTGCGCATGGCAGCAGCTACTTTTGCAGCATCAATCCAATCTTGCATTTCATCCCATACAGCTTGCTCGCCTAAATAACCTGTAATAAACTCATAGCCAATACCTGCTCTATTAAATACATTAGCTAATTCAGGTACCGAACAGGCCTGACAATGTGCTAACCATTCGCCAGTCATTGCACCACGATCACCCATTTTGTTGAAACTCTCATAATCAATAGCAGCTACAGGCTGTATATTTAAAATGACAATAGGGCAATTTAATTTCTGCGCTACAGGCAATACTGTTGATGAAAGAGCATAAGTAGAGACGTATAAAAAGACGATATCTACATCATTCTTCTTTAGGTAATCACCTGCTTCAACAGCCTTTTCAGGACAATCAACTAAACCAGCATCAATCACATCGGCACCAAAACTTTCCATTTTATTAGCAATCTCTTTTTGGTAACCTTTTAATCTTTCTAATAATCCTTCAAACTGATCCCAGTATGTATCTAAGCCAATTCCAAACATTCCAACTTTAGTCATTTTGTATCTTTTAATTTATATTTTTTCGCTTATGCTATCCGTAAAGTAAGTTTCGATTAAAACTCATTTCTTCACTCACATTATTAAGACTTTAAACTCAATCAAAAATCAGTTAATTATCCTCCTTTATCAAGAGACAATCTGATATTAAAATAGTACAATATGATATTGATTTTTCACTAAATAACGAGAAGGCAGATTACCAAAAACTAAAAAACCCGCTTTATACCCTTATAAAAGAAGCATAAAACGGGTAACAGTAATAGCTCGGTATACTATGGAAACGATCCGAACTATCCTATAAGGTTATCCTCTAATAAGCAAAAGCATATGTTCCTGAACCTAATTCTAAAACCACAGAATTACCAGAAGTACTTTGCTTAATCTTAGCACATAACTTTTTACCATTAAGGGTAATGATTTTTCCTTTCGCATTTGGCAGAGTGACAGTACCTGTTGAATTTGCAGGAATAGTTACATCGTATACAAATTGCTCATCATTAATTTTCCAAGCCGACTTAACCTCACCATAAACGGTATTTAACTCATATTTAGCATTGGTTAATCCTCCACCTGGGTGCGGGTGAAACAAAATATGCTTATAACCTGGATTCTTCACATCGATACTAATACCAGCGACATGACTATACAACCACTCACCAATGGCTCCATAGGCATAATGGTTAAAGCTATTCATTCCATCAATAATAGTTCCATCAGGCTTTTGAGTATCCCAACGTTCCCAAATGGTAGTTGCACCCATGGTAACAGGATATAACCAACCGGGATACTCTTTACGGTTTAACAACATAAATGCTAAATCATCGCGACCAATGGCAGATAAACTGCTATTTAAAATTGGTGTTCCTAAAAAGCCAGTTGTTAAATGTTTGAACTTTTTCACATCCTCAGCAAAATAGTGAGCTGATTTTTCCTTCAACTCCTCAGGAATTAAATCAAAAGTTATAGCCAAAGCATAAGCAGTTTGGGTATGAGATACCAAACGACCATTTGGCGTGATATATTCTTGAGCAAAAGCAGCTTTAATTTTCTTTGCTAAATCAGTATACTTTTTAGCATCTTCTGATTTACCTAAAATTTCTGCTACTTGACTCATAATCGTTGTTGAATGACAGAAATAAGCTGTTGCAATTAAGTCTGTCTCAGTATAAGCACCTGAGTATGCAGGTTTATCTGAATGAAAAGCTAACCAATCGCCCCAATGGAAATGCTTTTCGTTCCAAAGGCCATCACCTTTTGATTTCTTATCCATATAGCCAATCCAAGCTTGCATACTTTTATATTGCTGCTCTAGGATACGTACATCACCATATGCTTTATAAACTGTCCAAGGAACAATTACCGAAGCATCGGCCCAGCCAGTAGCTCCTCCTAATTTATTATTCCACATATCTGGAATAATATTAGGTACCTGACCATTGGGTTGTTGATCAAGTGCTAAATCTTTTAACCACTTATCGTAAAATGGAGCTACTCCAAAGTTATACGAAGCAGTCATACTAAAGGCTTGCGTATCTCCTGTCCAACCTACACGTTCATCACGCTGCGGACAATCGGTTGGAATATCTAGGAAATTATCTCTTTGTCCCCAAAGAATATTACTTTGCAATTGGTTTATTAAGGAATCAGAACAAGAAAAATTACCCGTTTGCTTCATATCTGAATGAATAACAATACCTGTAATTGCATCCTTAGTTACCTCACCCGGGTAATTCACTAATTTCACATAACGGAAACCATGGAAAGTAAAATGGGGCTCATAAACTTCTTCTGCCCCACCTTTCAAGGTATAAATATCTGTAGCTTCAGCAGAACGAAGATTAGTGGTAAAAAAGTTCCCTTCCTTATCTAATACCTCAGCAAACTGAAGAGTTACTTGATCTCCTTTTTTACCTTTTACTTTAAGGCGTGTCCATCCTACCATATTCTGACCTAAATCAAGAACAGTTTCTCCTTTTGGAGTAGTAATTATTTCAATAGGTTTAAGCTCTTCAATGGCACGAACAGGTAATCCGTTAGAAGCAACTAAAATATCTTTAGAATGATCTAGTATTTCTACCTTCTCCCAATTACTAGCATCAAACCCTTTTTTTGCCCAGCCATCCATCTCTTTGGTGGCATCGTATTTTTCACCATTATAAATATCCGATTCAATAATAGCTCCATAGGAAGTTCTCCAATTTTTATCAGTAACAATAAGCTCGCTAGATCCATCGGCATAAGAAATTTTGAGCTGAGCTAGAAGTGCAAGTTGATCGCCATAATAAGCTCTTTCTCCATCCCAACCCAGATAACCACGATACCATCCATCACCAAGCATAGCTCCAATCGCATTATCTTTTTGAAGCATATCAGTTACATCATATACTTGATATTGCAAACGCTTTTTGTAACTCGTAAAACCTGGTGTAAAAAGTTGATCGCCTACTTTATTACCATTTATAAAAAGTTGATATAGACCAAGAGATGTTACATAAACCCTTGCAGATTTCACTTCCTTGGTTGTAGAAAACTCACTTCTATAATACTGACTCGGAAGAGACTTATCTGACTTCAACTCTGCTTTGGTAATCCATGATGCACTCCACTCACTTGGCGAAAGAATTCCCATTTCCCAATATGATGGCGCACTCCAGTCACTTGCTTTTCCTTTATTATCCCAAACTCTCACTTGCCAATAAACACGCTGCGATGATTTTAAAGCAGGACCAGCATATTCAATATTTACGGACTGATCACTCTTCACCTCTCCTGAAGTCCAGATTAACTGATCTTTCTTGGTTAAGTTAGCAGAAGACGACGCTAGCTTAATTTCGTAAGCTGTCTGCATCACATTTTGTTTATCCGAAAACAATTTCCAACTAAGTCTTGGTTTTTCAACATCAATACCTATTGGATTAACATGATACTCACAAACCATTTCACCCACTTTTGTTTTGGCGGAAACAGCTGTTACAATCGTAGTAAACAACAGAATGCTGAATAATTTAAATGCTAATTTCATTTGGTTATTTTTTAATTAAACTACGCAAGTTTAACTTACGCAGTTATTTAAATAATTCACAATGAATTACTCTACAACAGTTAGAGTAACTGTTTTCAAATCTTCTGTTCTTGACGAAGCTCCAACAGAAATTGTAAAAGTTCCGGGTTCAACTACTTTTTTCATGTCTTGTGTTAAAACAGCCAGATTTTCTGAATTTAATTCAAACTCTACTGTTTTTGTTTCTCCTGGCTGAAGGCTTATACGCTCAAATCCTTTTAACATTTTAAGGTAACGACCAACCGATGCATAATCATCACGCACATACATTTGCACTACCTCGTCTCCAGCACGTGTACCTGTATTGGTAATATCAACAGATACTTTGGTGGCATCCCCCACTTTAACCGCAGTCTTCACTAATCTTGGTGTACCATATTCAAAAGTGGTATAACTTAAACCATACCCAAATGCAAATAATGGTGACTTATCACTAAATCTATATTTACCTTTACCTGAACCAATAAAGTCTGGGCGCTCAAGATACGTCACAGGAACCTGCCCTACCGAGCGTGGGAAAGACATTGTTAGTTTACCTCCTGGGTTTACATCACCAAAAATAACATTGGCAACCGCATCTCCTGCTCGCATACCACCATACCACGTTTCAAGTAGAGATGGGATATTTTCAGCAATGTAGTTAATACTTAATGGACGACCATTAATCAGAACAACAATAACAGGTTTTCCTGTTTTATGGATGGCTTCTACCAATTCTTTTTGAACGCCATACAAATCAAGATCTGCACGATCTCCACCTTCTCCACACGTTTTATGAGAACTACCCACAACCAAAACAACAGCATCCGACTTTTTTGCAGCAGAAATAGCTTCTGGAAATCCTTCTTTTGAAAAACTATTAATATCGCAGCCTTTGGCGTAGTTTATTTTTACTTTATCCCCTACTTTTTTCTTAAAACCATCTAAAACTGAAACATAGTATGGTGGTAATCCTGAATATCCTCCCAGTAATTTATAGGTTCCTTTTTGGGGTCTTTTTTCGTGGGCGTTAGGTCCAATAACAGCTAATGATTTAATTTTTGATAAATCAAGAGGTAAAAGATTATTATCATTCTTCAACATGATAATAGATTTTTCTGCTATTTCCAAGGCGAACTCACGATGTTCTTCACGACCCGCATTTACAGTTTCCTCATCAATCTCTAATGGTTCAGCATCAAATAACCCTAATTTATATTTGGCGCTCAAAATACGTGATGTGGCTATGTCTATATACTTCAATAATGAAGGATCCTGCTCCACTGTATCCTTTAATATATTTGAGTGATATGTTGAAAGTTTAACGCTCTTACCAATAACCAAGTCCATATCAACACCAGCTTTTAATCCTGCGATAGCTGCTTTAGTCCTAGTTTCAGGAATAAAATGCATGGTTTCTAATCTACCTACATCATTATTATCAGAAACAATAAAACCGTCGAAACCCAACTCATCTCGTAATATATCCTTTAATAACCAAGTATTCATATGACAAGGAACTCCGTTAAAATCTTGGTGACCTGGCATAACAGAACCTACTTTAGCTTCTTTTACAGCCGCCTCAAACGATGGAAGATAAACCTCGCGCAAACGACGCTCAGACATATCACTAAATCCACCATTGATCCCTCGACGATTTTCAGGATACCCAACAAAATGTTTGGCCGTTGCAATAACATGGTTTTCATCAAATTGCTCATCTCCCGTACCCTGTAAACCCTGTATAAATGCAACTCCCATTCGAGAAACCAAATAAGGATCTTCACCATAAGATTCTTCAACACGACCATAACGAGCGTCTCCTGCATAAACATCTAAATTAGGAGAGTAACAATGAGTTACACCTAAAGCACGAGCTTCTAGCGCCGTTTGAGAAGCCATTTTTTCAATTAACTCAGGTTCCCAAGTTGAGGCACAGGCTACCGCTTGCGGATAAACAGTAGTATTACCATAATAGTCAAGAACAAGCCATAATCCATGTAGTGCTTCTCCATATTTCATAATAGGGATACCCAGTCTGTCATTGGCAGGTGCATCCTGAGTCAACTCGGCTATTTTTTCCTCTAATGTCATTTGACTTAAAAGTTTCTCAACTTTAACTGCAATTTCTGCATCTTTTTTGCTCAACTGCTTTGTTGGCTTTTGCTGACATCCAATAAATAGGATAACTGCCATCAAAAAAATTATACTTTTTTTCATTATTCTATATTTAAATATTATTCAATCTTTATTTTATTAATCCACAAATAATTCATCTATATAAGGTCCACTTTGTCCTGTAGTCTCCAGCTTTATGCTATTGGCTCCTGATTTAAAATTGACTATCGTATTCACAAACTTCCATTCTTTTTCCCAGCCTCCTGTTGGCTTAAACTCGAAGGTTCTAACATATTCATCATTGACAAATAATTTCATAGGATGTAGTTTCCCTTCGTTATTGTGCATATACCTAAAGCGAATACTAAAATCTCCAGCCTCTCCATCATTTTCCTTGTACCAGGTAATCGCACCTTCTTGTCCATCAAAAACTACAAAACCACTACCCTTATAACGATGTGCTTTGTTACTTACTTTTATATCACCCTCCAGTAATGCATCTTCAGCAGAAATATTAACACCTCTTCCTTTCCACATATCTGCCGAATTTTCATCACCCCAGAACAAGCCTTCCTTTTCACTAAAAGTTTCACTCATACTTAGAACTACTTTATTATTCTGCAGAACAACAGCCTTCACTGTAGTACCATTTGAAACTTGAAAAGGTGCGCTATACGTTTTACCATTCGTTACTGGGTCGGAACCATCAATGGTATACTTAATGTTCAGTTTGGAGAAGCTTGATTTACCTATTATTTGAATTTGTTGTGCATCTATCGCAATTTTATTAGATAGATACAAGGCTTTATCTCCAAGTATGGAAGCCATAATAACAGAAGCCTCAGCAGAATTATCATTTTCTTCTAGAAATAACCTTGTTTTCCCAAAGAACATTTTCCTAAAATCCGATTTTGTTCGACTTGTTGGATCAATAGGATCTCCATTTTCCATGGATACCTTTAAGATATCTCCTTGCAGATTATAATACACTCTGTTTTCTGCATAGGGAAATAAATTTCCTTCACTATCTAATCCCTCAGAAGATAAAATATAACTAGCAGAGAAACCATCTTCCGCTTCTAATGCTTCAACGCAATGTTTTAGTTTAGATACTTGTCTACTAGTGTTTATTTCAATATGTTTTACTTCTTTGCCATTTACATAGGCGATAGCTTCTAATTTCCCTTCCTCGTATGGCACCATCCAGTCACACTGCATCTCATCCCAAACTGTACCTGGCTTATCTTTTCTTAAGGACTTTCCGTTTAAAAACAATTCTACTTCATCTGCATTGGAATAAACCCAAACAGGTATCACAGTTCCTTTTTTCATGCGAGGATGCGTCCAATGAGGAAGCATATGCAATACTGTTTCATTAGTCCACTGGCTTTGGTAGAAATAATACAGATCTTTTTTAAAACCTGCCACATCCAGTGCCCCTCCCATAAATAAATTAAAAGGTAAACCGCCATGAACTAAACCGGCCTCTCCGTAATAATCAAAACCTGTCCAACGAAAATGACCGCTATGCCATGGATTATCACGCATCTGCTCCCAATTTTTTCGGGCACAAATCCTAACCGTAGCATTATCATACGACGAGTTAAAACGTTGCTTTCTGTTCTTCCACTGTTTTGGATCAATACCTTCGTAAAAGAAAATCTCTTTTTCCGTTAAATTTGGCAGTGGGTAAGTATTGGGTAATTCGTTATCACGCCACCATGTATGCGTACGATAATATCCTCTGGTTTGCCATGTATGAGGTGCTTCTGTAGATATAAATGGCTTATCAAAACGTTTGTTCTCTATAAAAGATTGATTTTCGGAACCTCCATTCACACCTATAATATCCATATCTTCGCTATTACCAGCACCAGAAGTATATAAACGGGTATTATCAATACTTCTGCTATACTTTACCAATTCAGGTGCAATATCACTATGCGTTTCATTACCCAAACTATAAACAAAAATACTTGGGTGGTTACGGTCTCTGGTTATCCACTCCTTGATGTCACGTTGCCACCACTCATCAAAAGCCTGCTTTCCATAATCTTGAGGAGCTTTTTTGTGCCAGCCATCAAATATTTCATCCATTACGAGCAAACCAATTTCATCGCAAATATCATAAAACATAGGAGGTGTTGGGTTATGAGAAGGACGTATTGCGTTCAAGCCCATATCTTTTAATAGTTGCAATTTCCAACGTAGCATAGGTTTTGTCCATGCTCCTCCAACTGGGCCACCTTCCCAATGTTCACAGGCTCCTTTTAGCTTAATATTCTCACCATTTAACCAAAAACCTGTGGCCTGATCCCATTTTATCGTTCTAAATCCAAAGTTAGTTTTAACTTCATCAATTACTTTTTTCCCTACCAACACCTGACTAATAGCGGTATACAAAGTTGGTATTTCCGGGCTCCACAACTGAGGTTTATGTACTTCCGTTTTTAAACTCAACAGTTTAGTTGTACTTGTTACTTCTTGTTGTGTTGTTTCTAGCACTTTTCCTTCTGGGGAGAATATGGAAGTTTTAACCCATGTTCTTTTAGCCAATTTAGTTGTGACATTTAGGTTTATCTCCACATTAACTTCAGCTTTTTCGTCAGTAATTTTAGGCGTTGTAACGAAAACACCATTAGGTGAAATATGCAAAGGGTTTACCTCTATTAAATTTACAGGTGCGTAAATTCCACATGGGTGATACCAACGCGCTGAAGGCTCTAAACTATTATCCACCCTAACCGCAATCGTGTTTTCACCTTCTTTTAAATATTTTGAAATATCGTAACGAAAACTAATATAACCATAAGGTCTTTTACCTAATAAGGTACCATTAATCCATACTTCACTGTTCATATATACACCATCAAAGCTGATATAAGTGATATTTGAAAGACTTTCTTTTTTTACAAGAAACATTTTACGATACCATCCAATTCCTCCATCGTGGTATCCTCCACCTTGCCCTTGTGCTCCTTTTTGCTGAACGCCTTTTTCAAAGGACCAATCATGAGGTACATCCACACCAGACCACGCAGAATCATCGTAACTTACTTCTGAAAAAGCTAGCTCATCTTTATCAAGAACAAATTTCCATTGTCTATTAAAACTAACTTCTTTGCGTTGAGCAGAAGCACTTAGTGCGAAGATTAATAAAAGTGTAATCAACGTTAAGTAATTTTTTATAGTACAATTCATTGTTTATAATTCTATAGTTTTATATGCCTTACTTTGAGAACTTGCTATTACTTTATTTCCTTTATAGTTGAGTTCTTTACCCTCACCTATGTATAGGCTAATAGTCGTTTTCTCATTATTATCTTTGGTTCGAACAATTGCAAACCGTCCTTTAAATTTTAGTTTCAACTTTTTATTTATATAAATCTCATCAGTATTGTCTTGAGAAATTATATAATCGGTAATCACAGCAATGCCCACTTTAGAAACTACTTTAGCTCCAACAATCTTGTCACCATCTTTCAGTGGCTCTATGCTTTGAACACTTGAACTGGATCCAACAGAAGGCTCAAAAACAGCAACGAATGGTCTGTTCCAAGCCTCGCCTTGCTGACGAATAGCCAATACTTGTGTTTCCCTTTTTAAATATCCATTTCGTGCTTCACGGGTAGGAGGCGCCAATGCCGTTGTATATTCACGTTCAACTCCATTTGGAACGAACATGTGCATATAACGATTGTCGTATTCAATATCAAAACGAATCTTAACAGCATCCTTTATTGGAGAAGTAACTACCGTATTTTTAAAATATCGCCAGCCTGGAGAATGGACAACATCACCTATATCGTTTTGGTATCGATCAGTTTGCTTAAAATCCTGTGCCTTACCATTTTTATTAGTCAGTTGTGTTTTGTCGCCAATATTGTGATATATATAATCGTGAAATTTGTTTATATCGTTAGACTTTGAACGAAACATATCGAAGTAATATGCTGTACTATCACTCGTTCTAATCGTACTGAGTGTACGTTGTTGATTGCAGTTATTTACCTTATCATCCAAGTGCTGCATGGCAAAACTAAATTCATTAGAAATTGACTCTTGTAAATGGGCTGGTTCTGCAGCAATATTTACACATTTATTTTGCCATACATGCGCTTTACCTTTCCATGAGCCTTCATCTAAACCATGTGAAGCTCCATTAACAATAACCGTATTATTTCCAGCATATAATCTAAAATAATGCTCGTGTAATGGAATTTTTCGTTCTCTCACTGTAGCTGGCAAACCTGCGTTTGGAGCCATAACATAACCTGCGCCATATAACTCCATTGCTATACCGGTTAAATGTGAGTGTACGTAATGAGCTCCTCCAATAATTCCGCATAAGCCAAAATTTTCATTTTCGTTGACAACGGTATTACGTTGCAAAGCAACTCCTGCATGTTCTACAATTACGGTTGGTCTATTAAAGTTTATATCTCCAGTAATAGTATTTGGAATAGGTAAGCCCCATAACAATTCAAGCGCTTGAAAATTGTTGAAGATATGATTGGGGTTGATGGTAGGATTATAACCTCCTTTTGCATCATAAGAGCTTCGCAGGGCTAGTTCTGCTTTTTTCTTTAATTCAGGATAGCCTTTTCTATCTGCAATGGATAAGGTGTATCTATATAAATCACCTGTGCTGTCATTATTCCTTTTTGAATCGCCGTAGCGAACAAAAGTTCTATTTGGATTTCTTAAATAATCAAACAAAAAGTTACCTTCAAATACATGTTGATAATCAACCGTTACATTCATATTGGGATAGACTCTATCTACAATATTTAATACCATGGTAACAATAGGCATAAAGCTATAACTCAAAGATTCTGGCCAAATACCTTGTCCCGAAAACATAGGTAGAATGGTATGTTTAAATGAATTTTGATGCCAGGTACCTGTTTCCCAGAAGACATTAAACAGGCGTTCGCGCTCCACATCATCATCAATACATAAAATCCCAAACAAAGCTCCAGAAGCCGTTAAAATTGGATGATTAGAAATTTTTCGACCATGTTTATCAGGCCTACCATATTCCTGTAGCACATTACCCACCATATTAGCAATGGCTTTTTGAGCTTTTGCATTATCAAAGGCTACTTGTTTTCCTGTTGCCTTTTCATACACAGTAACGCCTGGTTTAGTTAAATAGTTATGAATAAAATCATAAGTTATGGCAAATGGTCCATAGGTTGTTCGTGGATCGAAAAATTCATACCCACAAATAGTAGTTGTTTCAGGTGTTCGAGGAGCAATTTCATCTATATACGCGACTAAAATATCAGCTGCAAAAGATGCATATTTCTCATCCTCTGTTAAATAATACAATACTCCAGCATCAGAGGCCAGAGCCAGTACTTTATTATGTTTTGCGGCCAAAGGACTAGCCTTGCGCTCTTTGTTTTCACGATCGTGCTTAGCAAACTCAGGAATCATATTAAGCACTACACTAGGATCTAATTGATGCTTTGCCAAAGGACCATCTACGTGTTTATGCAATTGATCAACAATACTTTTGGCCCAATCATATTTTTCAATATTATTTAATATTTGCACCTTCTCTTCTGAGGTAGCCCAAATCACAGGTCGCTGTAATGTCTGAGCAGAACTTAGTAAACTCCCACATATAGCAAAAGTAAATATGATAGCTTTCTTTAAATGTAAATTCATAGATTAAGTCCTACTACTTTAAATAAGGGTTTAAATATTAAAGGCACTGCAGCAAATTAATTACTGCAGTACTATAGAAAACAAACTAAGTTGTGTTACTTAATTATAAGCTTTTGAACTTCTTTACCGCGTTTGGTAATTACTTCTAACATAAACATCCCCTTTACATTAGTTTCAACACTTACTTTAGTTTCTGAATAGAAATCTCCATTAGATATTAGAGCACCATTTAAACTATAAAGGTTGTATGTAGCCTCCTCATTATTAATTAATTTAATGATAAACGTACCATTAGATGGGTTAGGACTTATCTTTAATATATTTTCTACCTGCGACTTTACACTAGTAGTATTCCTATAATTAGCAGTAATATTTAAAGCTGAAACTACTGTTATAGTCAATGGATTTTCTGTTCCAGTATAATCTCCAGACCACGATTTAAATTCATAGTCAGTATCTGGCGTAGCAGTTAAGGTAACTTGCGTATAAGGATCATACTCGTCTAACTCTGGACTGAAGCTTACTGTACCATGGTCAGAAATAACAGAGATGGTATATGTTTTTGCTTTCCAAGTAGCCGTTACCTCCATATTTTCGGTAACCACAGTTGTTTCATCAAACACACTTCCTGTACCTGTTACCCAGTTTACAAAAAGCTCTTCTACACGAGTTGGTGTTGTAGGCAATTTACAAGTACCATCATTACCTGAATAAACATTAATCAACTTCTCGCCATCATTAAATGTTACTTTATAAGCATCTGAAGTTTTAGTCAACTCAAAATAATCTACCTTAAAACCATATTCTAAGAAATTAAACTTTAGTACATGAGTACCTGCTTCTAAATAAAAGTTTCCCACTTTTTTTACTTCATAGTTTGAGCCTGTATACCCTAGCATAAAGTTACTGATCAAAGTAGTATTTTCTTCTGGTAGAGATACCGTAAGTTGATTTACTTCTGCATTACGCGTTGTTTGGTGACGCACATCTAAATCATAATTTCCTGATGTTGCAACATCAATGGTAAACTCTAACCATTCTCCCGTTTTAATATCTGATACAAGCCCACTAGAAGTAAGATCTACCTGGTCATCGCCTCTATAAATATAGCTGGCATTAGTTCCTGTTTTATCCCAATAAGCAATATCCTTACCTCCATTATCGTAATGTTCAAACTCCACCTTACCTGGTATTGTGTGAGGCTTATTATCACTTGTATAAGCCCATTGATTTGGAGTAAGAACAGTAAGACTGCGCTCCTCCACTTCTCCTTGAGCATCCTTCGCTACTATTTTAATTAAATAAGATAGATTGTTCATGTTAGTCAGTTCTGGAACCGATGACCATGCATAAGGAGCTTCCGTTAGAGTACTAATACTTACACCATCTACAAAAAGTGTTGCTTCAGTAAAGTCGGTTCCTATAATAGCTTCAACCGATAAATCTGAGCCCTTCGCTATTTCTTGATTATTTTCCAAATCCTTGAAGCCAATCACTCGACTCATATCTGCAGCAACTTCAATTACCTTTTGGCCTTTTTTGTCATTATCCGCATCTAAGCTATGCTCACCATAAACTAAACTGGTTCCTTCGCCAATATATAAGGTAACGTAAGCTTTATCCAATTTTTGCTCTTTACGAACTACTGCAAATCTCCCTGTAAAAGTTATACCCTCTTCAGCCAAAGCAAATACTTGAGATGCATCTTCTTGACAAATTATAAAATCAGTTACTACCTTATCTCCAACCTGACTATACACTTTTGCACCAACAATTACATCACCTGTATATAAGTGCTCTACTGATTTAACACTTGTATTAGCTGATTTTGATGGCTCAAAAATATGTACGTATGGTTTATTCCATGCTTCTCCTTGTTGTCTTACTGCAATTATTTGGGTCTTTTTATCCTCGTAACCACCTTTTGCTTCTCGTGTTCCTGGCCCCAAAGCTTTGGTATACTCACGTGCTACACCTGCAGGTGCAAACATGGTCATATAAGTATTGGTTTCATTTAAATCAAAACGTACTTTGGTTGCTGCATCAACAAACTCTGTTACTTTGGTTTCTTCAAAAAAGCGCCAACCTGGAGATGCATGTGTATCTCCAATATCATTTTGATATCTGGTAGTTGCACTCACAGACAATTCCTGCTCATCACTATTGAAAATATGCATTTCATCACCTAAATTGTGATAGATGTAATCATGAAAATTATTTGTTCCTAAAGATTTAGATCGGAACATATCAAAATAATATGCTGTTGTTTCGCTAGTTCTGATTGTACTTAAAGTACGTTGTTGCTGATCATCATTTACATGATCATCTAAAAATTGAGTAGCAAAACTAAAATTTGGATTTATTGCATCTTCTAGGTGTTTAGGTTCTGCGGCAACATTGACTGTAGTAGGCATCCATAACTGAGAATCTGAATTCCAAGCACCAGTTTGAATACCATGAGAGGTTCCGTTTACAATCATAGTGTTATTGCCTGCGTGACGCCAGAAGTATGTTGTATGTACAGGGTCACTTCTTTCGGCTAATGTATGAGGCAAACCACCATTTGCAGCCATAACATAACCAGCTCCATATAACTCCATGGTAATACCTGTTACATGTGAATGCACATAATGGGCTCCTCCAATAATTCCACAAAGGCCGTAATCCTCATTGTCTTCCTCAACATAATTACGCTGAAGCGCTACACCAGCGTGTTTTACTAGTACGGTTGGTTTTTGAAAGTCGATACCTTCTTCTATAATATTAGGAACATCTATTCCCCAAAACAACTGATCAAATGCCCTGTAATTACCAAAGGTTGTAATTGGTACGATAGGATCATAACCACCGTCGGCATCATAGCCTTGTCTTAGAGCAATCTTTGCTTTTTCTACATAATCAGTTAATCCTCTTCTTTTACTAAGATTTAAGGTATACCTATATATTTCTCCTGTTTTATCTATATCTCTATGAGAATCTCCATATCGAACAAATCTTCTGTTAGGCATCCTAAGGTTATCAAACAAAAAGTTTCCATCCAGAATATGGGTATTATCATCCATTACATTTAGTTCTGGTTTTAAGCGATCCACAATATTTAGCACCAAAGTAACATTCTGCATAAAACTATAACTTACTGCTTCTGGCCAAATACCTTGTTCTCCGAACATTGGTAAAATAGTTTTTGTGAATGAGTTTTGTTCTTTTGTACCTACGTTCCAAAACACATCAAACATTCTTTCTCGTTCCGTATCATCGTCCACACATAAAATACTAAATAGTACGCCAGGAGATCTTAATATAGGATGATTACTAACCATCTTACCATATTTTGTATCAGCGCCACCATGCTCATGTAAAGCATTCATCGCAATATTATAAACAGCCTTTTGTGCTTTAGTATGATCATAAGCCACTTTACTTGCTGAAGATAACGTGTAGACTTGTCTGCCAGATTCCTTTAAATAATTATATAAAAAGTCATAGGCTATAGAAAACTGAGCATAACCAGCCCTAGGGTCATAAAAATCACTACCACTCATGGCGGTATTATGAGGACTTCTTGTTTCGAGCTCTTCTATATAATTCCAAAGAATATCTGCGGCGAACTGCGCATACTTTTCTTCTCCTGTTACATAATATACCATAGATGCATACGAGGCATAATTTAACACTTTAGAATGCCCTGCGTTAGCCGAACTTGCCTCCGCTTCTGATAAATTATCATCTGAAGCAAATTCAGGAATAGTATTAAGAATTGTAGCAGGATTTGATAAGTGAGTATCTACTTTATCCTCTACTGCAGCTTTTGCTTTAGCAACAACACTTGCCGCCCAACTATAATTTTCAATCTTTGCTAAAATAGCAGTTTTGTCTGCTGGAGTAGTCCAAATTGCAGGATGTTGTAGGGATTGAGCAAAAGAAGAAACTGCCAATACACATAAACATAATACCCACCCAACTTTTAAATTCACTGTTTTCATATGTTACCTTTTACCACACATAACGCTAGCTAACTTTACTTCCCCACAGCAACATTAAGCCAATTCGTTATATTATATTAATATATAGTCAATAATACTCTTGTTTTCTTATTTAGTCACTGTATAAAAAGTACTCCTATTACTAGGAAATTGCTTTTCTAACAACTTTTTCATTCTTTCTTCAACCCTTTTATATTCTGGGTTTCCTGAAAAATTTTCTTTGGCTACCTTTAGGTTTGCTTTATAATGATATAATTCAGCACCCTGTAATTCTTGAGTTTCGCCATTTCGCCATTCTGTATAACGCCACTCATTGTCTGTACAGGTTAATCCCATCGTTTTACCTCTAGCGTATAAACTGTAAGCTCCTTTATTCCATTTCAGTTTTGGATTATCTACTAATGGCATTAAGCTTTTTCCTTCCAGCGTATGGGTTTCTAATCCACAAAAATCGGCAGCTGTCGCAAATAAGTCTACATTCTCCACTAAAGCATCTGTTGTAGCATCAGTTACTCTGTTTTTATAACTTGTTTCTCTGCTAATGATCATAGGCACATGCACATCTATTTCAAAATTAGTATGCTTACACCATGCCCCGTACTCACCAAGTTTCCAACCGTGATCACTCATGAGTACAATCATCGTATTTTCGCGTAAATCCAATTCTTCCAAGGTCTTCATCACACGCCCCACCTGCGCATCTATATAACTTACACAAGCATAATAACCATGTTTTAAGTCTTTAGATAATTCATCATCTAAAAGTCCCTCTTTAGGAATGCCATGATAGTTGCGTAACTCTCCCCATTTGGTCAATGCAAGCCTATGCATACCTTCTGGGGTGTTTTTATTTGGAACAACTAAATCTGACTTATTATATAAATCCCAATACTTTTTAGGTGCATTAAATGGAAGATGCGGTTTAGTTAAACCTACAAACATTAAAAACTTATCATCTTTAATTTGCTGAAGCGTTTTAATTGCCTGAGTAACTGCGCGACCATCTTTATATGCATCATCGCCAACATCTGCACATTCAAAAGCAGGACCATTCCCTTTTATACCAGCTTTTTTCAAACTATCGATAATGGCTAAACTTTCTGGTTTTATCCAAGAATTAGTTTCTTTTGGATGATGGATACTCCAACTTTTTACATCATCGTTACCATGATGATATACTTTTCCTACACTAACTGTTGTGTAACCTTTTTCTTTAAAAAACTGAGGCATAGTAACCATATCCTTATGTACAGAACGTAGCTTTGTGAATATGGAATAAATACCAATAGATTCTGGACGCAAGCCCGTTAATATACTCATGCGCGAAGGTGCACAGATCGCTTGTTGGCAGTATGCTTTGTTAAACATAACCCCATCTTTAGCTAAGGCATCTATATTTGGACTTTTAACAACTTCGCTACCATAACACCCTAATTCAGCACGTAAATCATCTACTAAAAAAACAAGTACGTTGGGTTGTTTTTGAGCGAAGCTAGCCACAACACTAAAAGCGATTAAAACGTGTATTATAATTACTCTCTTCATTTAAATTTTGTAATTAATTTATGGAAGAATAACGCTTTGATAGAACAATTTATATAAGCTAATTATCCACTCCTTACCAATTACCAAATTTATTACTGCATCACCTCAAGTTGTTGAAAGAATAACCCAAATACTTTAAATGTGGCATCATATATGAATTTATATATCACTATGACGTATAAATTCAACTCTAACATCATGTAAACCCATGAGTCCTACAAGGAGAATAATGTTTTCTGCAATGCTTTTTATTGGTTTTCTTCAAACTCACTTTTATCGGTGCAATCACTCAAAACCATCGCTATTGAACTACAACTAACTTTTTACTTATGGTTTTATTCTGGCAATCTGCCAATAGAATATATAACCCTGCTTGTGCTATTTCAATGCGCGTATTATGGCAAAAACTTCCAGAAGTAACTTGTTTTCCATCCATTGAAAAAACGCTGTATTGCACTTCCCCTACTTCACTTGTTTCTAAACTAAAGAATCCAGATGATGGATTTGGATAAACCTTTAGGGATAAATAATCTTTTATTTTAACAGAGGTACTTTTCCTAAACACAGCTTTTATAAGCATATCTTCAGTTATTGTAATCGTTAAAGGATTATCTAAACTAACTACATCCCCTGCCCATGAATCAAAAACCCAACCATCATACGCGGTGGCTTGCAAGGTAAATGCTTGCCCATTATAACAGGCACCACTACTATAGTTTAAAAACCCTTCGCCTTCCACCTGAAAATCAACATTCAACAAATTAGACGAAGCATGAGGAATAAATTCAATACTATTTATTGTTACAATCCCAGTACCAACTTTATTACCTGTTTCAATTTGAAAATTACTAATCACGCCACTCCAATTAGCATTAGCACCTAAATTTACGGTATACGTGCTAAAGTCTGTTTGATTTATACTTGGCGAAAAACGGATTTGATACTTTTGTGAATTCTTATAAAAAGCAAAATAAAAAATATCACTTTCGCTTTCGTTTTTTAGTTCAATGCTAATTTGATCATACAAAGCGGCTGAAACAGATTGACTATAAACAACCTTTGGGTAGTTACCATCGAGATTAAGTGTTAAGAGATCATTTGCAATCATAGGATTTGCTTGCGAGAATGTAAAATCCTGAAAATCGGTATCTGAAGTCCACTTTAGTTCGGCAGGTGTTATTTCTTGAGCTAATTCAGATGCAAACCGGAACTCAAACTTTTTAAATGCAAAAGAACCTAGGCTCGTTACCAACTTAATCATAGAGCCTTGCTTACCATCCGTGCGCTCAACACTGGTGATGGTTTGCCATTGACCAAAGGCAGGATCATTACTAAACTCAAACTGATCATAAGCAGCCACACCCTCTTCATTAAGTGTGCGGGTCGGATCTCCATAGCGGTTAAAACCACTTTTAATCCATCCCGATGCAGGCTCATTGGCTAAAAACGACTGCAATTGATTATTTGTCTTATCATACGACAAACTTCGGTAAGCCAGATCTGTTCCTACGGGTTGATCAATCGTAAAACAAAGCACCACATCTTCGGTGGATTCATCATCCATAGATATTGGGTTATAGTTATAAATTAATGCATCAAAGGCATCATTATTTATACTCTTACCAAAAAAAGCATTCAGTTTATTATTTGAATTTTTAGGTGTCCCGCTAAGCTGTGTTTCATACCTAAGCTGACCAATCATGGCATTAAGCATTTCAATATTTGCCGGATCAGCGCTGCCTGGTCGGTTGCCCCATCGGTATATCGACTCAAGCCCTTTGTCGGCATATTTATAAAACTGCTGAGCAAATTCCAACTCCATTATCTCTCTATGAGCCGACATACAATTAATTAAACCATTACCATCCTTACCATTCATAGTAGTAATGGTACCGTACTCCATCACCTCAAGTTTGGCGTCAGTATTCCATTTAGGATGATTCACCAAAGGAGCAAATAGTATTTCATATTTTTGAGACACTAGTCTATCCTCATCCCTTGTAGTAACCAAATAATCCGACACTCCCCAATAATCATAGCGTATATCATTATCGTAACAGTAATCTATAAGGTCATTGGCAAACGATTTAATGGCCTCGCCCTTATAATTAAGTACCGTACCCTCCTTATATACAAAATCAGGTTTGCGCGTATGAACCACCACTTTAGCCTCAGGCAACACGGCACGTATGGCACGTTCGGTATTGGCAAAATGAGCTATAAAATCTTGTTCACTTCCCTTCCAATGATCAGGCGTTTCAATTTCAGAGCCTACCCTAAAATGCCATGACAGCACCAATTCTTTCCCGTAAGTATCAATTAACTTCGTCATCATCGCCTTAACAAAGGCATGGTAAGCCTCTTTATCAGCCGGTGGCAGCGAATTACCATAGTGTGTCACACGCTCATCTTCACGAAAGTGAATACCATCCGTTGTCCCAGTTGGTATAAATGTATAACCATGCTGAAACGCCCAAGGTGGCTGATCAACCACGATCTGATGAATGCCGACTTGCGAATGAACTATTTTATCAAGACGCGAAATTAAACGCTCCCAATGATATATGTAAGTATCCGTAGAAGCATCGTAAGTACAAGGATCAAAATCCAAGTTGGGTACATTTTCACCATCTACCACCTTATTTATACCACCAATCATACGTACCAAGTTCACCTTTAGGTCAGGGCGCACATTGGCCCCATTCTTTGGGCTGATGCGATTGGCCACCGTCCAAATAGGATAAAACGCTGGTTTTTCTAGATCGTCATTCGTAAAATCAGTCGACACGGTAAGCTGCGCAGATAATGCTATGCTTACAATAAACATACTTAGGGCAATCATTAATTTCTTCATATATATCCTTAATTATTTACATAAGGGGTTTTGGTTTGATGGCTATATACAGGCCAATAGATCGTTAGTTTTTAGATTAGAGATAACAGGCTGACTTACAAAATACTTAAAATCAACAAATTAAACACGACCTCAAGCAACTCCTTATGTTTTAAAGATCATCATCTTAAGAAGCTTAACGAAGTACTACAGGCCATACGCGATGAAAAAGTAGAGGTTTCAGAATTCGTGGAGGATCGTTGTTAAACTCGAGATATGTATTAAACATAGAGTAATATTGTAACAAAAAAATGGCGCCCAAAAACAGGACGCCATTCTATTATTTACTTAATTCTTTGTGAAAGATTAACGTTTAACTTTTTTTGTTACGCCATCAAATTTAATGATATATAATCCTTTTGAGAAAGCAGAAAGGTCAATATTATAACCATTTCCTGAAGCAACAACCGTACCCGAAATTGAATATGCTGTCCATTCTGTACTCTCAACTAACTTAAACACACCTGCGTTTCCTGCCACTGGATAAACATTGTTACTTGAAACTCTAACATTTTCATCAGCACTTAATGGTAGACCTACATATCTAAATGCAAGTTTTCCAATAGCCGAGCCATCCAAACCAAATTGAACAGGGTCACCTGCTGCGCTTGGAGCTGTAACATATCTTGAATTAGTGCCCCATGGTGTTTTTATAAACAATGCATCGTTGCCACCTTGATTAGAAGTCGTTTTTCTCCTTTGAAACTGGTCTAGACCTGAATAATCAAAATCTAGAGGTGTTACACTTACCGGCTCACCTGGTCTAGCAATAAGCGTATAATTTGGATGATCTCCTTCAACTCCATTTGTAGCCATGGTAAACGTTCCAACGCCAGGAACATAAGCAGTAATCTCCAACAATCCATTGTCAGCTGGTGTTCTATGGTCTACTATAGACCAAACTTGTCTTGGATCATCGCTTGGTAATTCTGCAGCCCACTCTAATCCACCGGTAGCATTAATTGTCATCCATAAATTCTGACCTGATGCGCCAATTTTATAAGTACCTGCTTCAGTCCACTCATCATTTTCCCCTTGAGCTTGAACTGTAATTGTAGCAAAAAGCATTAAAAATGCCACTAAACTCATTAAGCGTAAAGATTTTTTCATTTTTTTCAATTTAATTGATTAGTAATAAAATATTAATTTACAGTAAGTATTTAAAAACGTTATGTAATTTTAAACTACTTTTCGTAATCATCTACATCTTACTGATTTACCTTATCCAAATTTATTACTATAGTGAGTTTTGTTGTTGAAAGAATAACTCAAAAACTTTAAATGATACATCATTATTGCATTTATATATCAATATGATGTATAAATACAATGATGATCTATTTATTCTTTATTTGATGTATTGCATTCACTCAAGAAAAACACCTATTCTACCATCAGCTGAAAGAATTACATGTGTAATAATTAAGGCATTACATTTTTGGATTAATAGAGTCTAATGCGAGATTATTGCTAAAGCATATCTCCACTCAAAATTACTTAGGAAGCTGAACTACTTTATACGAACGAATTAACACGGGTCCAATCATTCCAGAGGGTAGTAATTCTGAATCTTTATTCCAGTGCCTAAAAGAAGAAAAAGTTTGACGTTTACTTGGGCGTGGAGTGTTATTCAACAGCCAGTTTGGCCATTGTTTAATATTTGCACCTCTCCTTTCAAAATCTTTTGTAAAACTTTCATCTCCTATCAAGCGATTTGTCCATAGGTTAGTTACTTTAACTTCAAGCTTATTTACACCAACTTTAACGTTATTATCTATATTAATTCTATAAGGTGCCCTCCATAAAACACCCATATTTTCTCCATTCAAAAAGACTTCTGCCATAACAAACACACTGCCCAAATCAAGTTCTAGTGAGTTTTGCGGTTTAAGCAATTCTTTAGGAAGGTTAAACCGCATTGCATATGTTGCCGTTCCAGAAAAATGTCGAATCTTCTCATTATCTGATATAGACCATGAATTCAGTTCCTTCGTTTTTTCTTTTATCGTTGCCTTATGTTGTATTGGAAATTGCAATTCCCATAATCCAGTTAACTCAATCGCCTTAGGAACCGAATCTACCTTTATGGTTTTATGATTACCGTACGATGAAGTATAGTTTAATTCGCCAATATAAGGGGTTAACCAAAGATCTTCACCATTCATGGAGATTAACTTAGATGTTGCGGACGGCTGCAATAATTTTAAGCTACCTCCTTTAGGAATATTAACCGTATGATTTTCTCCTTTTGCCATATATACCACACGTAAAGTTTGTTTTTGACTGCTAATCCCCTCCTCTTTAATAAAACTGTCATCCACAGGCATTTCATATAAGCCTGATGCAAGTTTCGACTGTACTTGTTCAGTTACATCATACACTGGATTATTGGGTGGAATGCCAGCTATTCCTCTTTCAAACTTTCCAAATACGGCCTTAATAATTTTTAATTCTTCGCTATTATTAGCAGCAATATTTACAAGTTCTTTTTCCTTGGCATAAATCTCATAAAGTTTATCTCCTAATTTATATTCTAAGCGCAGTTCCTTTTTATAACCAGGAGCTGGATCGCAAGAACAAAGACTTCTGTTTGCAATAACACTTAAAGCATTATTTTCCACCTTCTTTTTTACCTCCTCCGTAACATCCACCAAGCCATCGGGTAAAAACACGCCATATTCGGCTTTAATAATTTTTAAATCTATCAGAGGCTTTAAATCCTGCCTTTCACAACGTATTGTAACATCGCTTATGTGCGCGAAAGGTGATATTGGCTCTCTAAAAACTACAAATACTGAACCTGCCTGAGCTAATTGAATCGTTACTGAAGTTGTTCCATCACCATTCTCTTTCCATACTGTCGCGGGTAATATTTCTCCCGTTTCAGCATCCCAAAGTTCAGGTTGCTTATTTTCTATTCTGAAACGGCACTTTATGGTTCGCGGTTCTTTTCGTGAATTTAACACAAAATAAATATCCGATTCTTCCGTCTTTCTATGAATAAAATCTACCTGATCGCTTCCTCCGTCTTCAATGGTGAAATCGGGTAGAATCCTTCCACTTTTTAAGAACTTAACTACCGAGACTTCTTTTATAAGATTTTCTTCCCACAATTGTTCCGACAGGGTTGATACTTCCACATCACTATTCGGATAATTCTTTAAACTAGGCGATTTTGCTGTTTTATTACCAAGTATTGTTCCTCCAGACCTAGCTAATTTTTCAATTACTTTTAATGTTTCTGGAGTAATCCATATCGTTTCTGGAAGTACTAGCACATGATATTTTGCTCCATAAGGTGTACAAATCAATCCATCTTTTACACTTAATTCTTGTAATTTATTTCTACCGATTAAATCGTAGTCATATCCCCAGGACTTTATTTCAGGCATTAGTAAACCATCATTAGGTGACGACTCTCCTGTATACAACAATATATCTGCACATGGCGTTCCTGACTGAAGAAGGAATTGCCCACGAGCAATATAATCTAGAAAACTTGAACCCTGATTCCACCAAGTATTCAAACGGTTAAAATCAATACCAAAGGGGCCTAAAGCAAGACCGGGCGCAACATTCCATGGCTGATGTACATACGTATGAAAGATAAAACGATTGATGCCCTGTGCCCATGCCATATCGCCGATTGCCTTTAAATCGGATGGATGACGCGACCACCCTCCAATATCCGTAAAAGCTTCTGCTCCAACAATCGAACTGCCATTTAATTTGGCAATGGAGGCAACAAATTTAGGAGAGTCAAAAAAGGCTAATTCTCCACTCCAAAATTCACTCATCACAATATCTCCAGTTGCACCTACTTGCATATTATCAAAAGGTCCCCAATACGGCTCTACAGAAAAAGTCATCTTATGCTCGTGGCATTTATCCCTAAAATAAGCATAGTAATTTTCAGCCATTAAATCGCCAATGGTTCGTCTAAAATCCGATAAAAAGCGTTCACTTATCTCGCCACTTTCCACATAATAGCCTGCCAATGCTGGAAGAAACAACTTACAATCGTAACCTCGCAAGCGATTAAATGAAGTATCAAAACCAGGTGTCCAATTAGCACAGCCTACTTCGTAACTATCAATAATGCAATTTTTAAGCACCGACCCTACCAGCGTATCCAACTTTTCTATTATTGGACTTATACCTCCTTTCCAAAATACATCCACAGCATCTCGGCTCATTTTATCACACTCCAACCCCTTTCCATTATCAGGTGCAGCTATATTTTTTTTACCCGTTGGCGTATGGCCAATTCGTAAAATAACCCATTCACCTTCAGGAGCGTTCCATTCCAAAAAGCCATCATCACCAAGGTTTGATGTTAAATCTATTATAACTGACTTTTTTATTGTAGCAGATGTTGGTATTAACTTTGTTTCCGGCTCTAGATGATTACGAATTCTGCTGGACAGACTTTTATAATCTATATCATTAATTCTTAGATTACTTTCTGGTTTTGGGAAAACCAATACTGCAATGTCTTTGTAATAATTCAGATTAGTTTCAGGCTGTGGTAAATGCCCTTTAAATGGTTTTCCTCCTTGATGAGTAACTTCGCTATATACTAATGTTTGCATGGCATATTCAGGAGTAATCCACGGACCACCACTCGACGACCAACCTGGGCAATTATGAAACGCTAACTCTAGGTTTAAGCGCTGTGCTTCTAGAGCTGCAAATTTAAATAACTCCAACCACTCTTCGCCTAAATAAACAGCAGATCCTTGAGGAATCCCTATGTTTGCATTGAAAATTTGAGCCTCTTGTATGCCCACCTTTTTCATCGCTTCCAGATCAGCAGTAATTCCCTCTTTGCTTATGTTCCCATTCATCCAATGCCACCATGTTCGCACTTTTGCAGCTGGTGGTGGATTTTTAAACCCTTGTTTTAATCCATCATCTGCCAAGGTGACTTGAAAAAATAGCAATAAAGAAATAATGGTAGTTGGAATATTTATGAAAGAAGTAACGCGTCTCATACGTATTGGTATATCTGGTATTTTTATTTTTGGAGTATAATAAGTTCCAACTCCTCTTTAATTATGGAGGTTCTTAAAACGCAAAGAAGAGGCTTATTGTATGGTATTAAATACAGTTTATTGGATAGGTACTTTTTATAAATACCTACCCAATAAACAGTTTTTATATTCAGATTTACTGAGGGATAAGTTCAATTAATTTTACAGCATGTGGTTCTAATTCTACCTTTAGTGTTATACTTCCATCATCCGCTACACCAATTTTTGAACTACTAATAGTTTGTGGTAACTGCGACAAAGTTGTGTACTTAGCTTTGTTGGCATCAAATACGTCTTCCCAACCGTCATTAAAGTAATCATCTGGCCTATTTCCATAAATTCGCCCGTTACTTTTATTAGTTATACCCGCGGCTCTTACATCACTATAAAGTTCATGCATAAAAGTACCATGCGTTTTATCTACAGTCCATTCGTTCATCTTCCAATTTTCACTACCATCTACTATGGCTCCTTCAATTTTAGGAAACAAGGTTTTCTTAGCTGTGCTGTTTCTTGTTGTATTATGGTTATAGATTAACAAATAGATTCTACCGTTTTTTACTACTGGTATAGCGCCAACATATCCCGAAACATTATGGGTAGCAGCAAGTCTATCTCCATCTTCCATCTTCAACAGCATGGTAGTTACATTTCTTCTTGATGTAGACAAGCCATCAGTTGATTCTTGACCCCAATCATAAATTTCAGTTACTTTATATTTGTATGCTAAATCAGCAATAGTTGCATACCAACTAGCACCAAAATCGGTTGCATCACTTAAACTCAGTCCTCTATTTCCATTTTCATCCCTTAAAACTCCAAACTCCTGAATATCGAAAGGAATATTTGCAAACTGAGAATAACTATTTAATTTTTGTCGATATGGCTCAACTGTTTCTGGAAACTTAATGGTATTATTATCTATTTTTTCATAGTAAGAAAGGCAAAAATAGCTCATTCTAGTTCCAGTTTCTCCTGTTGCATAGTTAGTGCCATTCGCACAATGGTCAATTAATTCAGTAGTAAATGTGGCCACATTTTCTGTTAACATATTACCAGGGCCAATAATCGCATCAGGAATTAACTTTAGTACTTCATCCACAGTAATATCATAGTGCTTAAAATACTCTTCTTTGGTTCCATTCCAATGGTGTGGCGTATAATTAGGCTCTGTTCCCACTCTAAAACGCCAAGTTTTTACTTCATCATAACCAAATTCGTCAATCAAGGTTTGTAGAAAAGCATTAATGTATTGTCGCCAAACATCATAAGCATCAGGAGGATTAGTATTTCCGTAGGTATTTTCTTCCTGAATAGCATTCATTTCCCATGGTACATTATCTAATACAATTCTTGGCTTAAAACCAGTTGCCATAAATCCACGCATACTGCTTAACAACCCCGTAAAATCGGTTATAATATTGCCCTGATCATCTAACCCTTTATAAAAATCGTTTTTATGATCGGTTCTTCCGCCCAAAACCCTTACTAGGTTATAGCTTTTTACATAAGGCTTTATACTTACTAAACCATCTGTAAAACCTGAACTAACAAATCTAGTTTGATTAATCATTGGACGAGTAGACCAAAAATTATACATCTGCCCTACTACAGCATCTGTATTAACGTTTATAACTTTAGTTGGATCAACTACTATACCTTCGTTATCGTTAGGTGTTTCCTCTTCTGGCTCCGATGGTTTTTCTATACCCTCATCACTTGAACAAGCCACAAACATGAGCATCAATACTAACACTCCTCCAACTTCTCTTAAAAATCTGACTTTCATTGATAAATTCTTTATTTATTAACTAAAATTAAACACAACAAAGACTTCAGAACTCATTATAAAACCACATAATGATTTATTGTAAAGTCCAAGTGCATTGATCTGATATTTTTTCTTTTTTTAGATTCGCCTTTACTTCAATGATATTATTTCCTTCCCTAAGAATTACATTATCCCAAATAAAAATTCCATAGTCACCTTGTGTTTTACCCAAGGATATACCATTGATAAAAAGTTCCACTTCTTTACAATTAGAATAAACTCTAACCTGAGTTTTCGCCTCATCACGCACTTTGTACCTATTTTCAGTGATGTATACAAATTTATCCTCCTTGTTCCAATTGGCTTTATAGAAATAAAAAGCATCCTTTTTAATCTTTCTATCAAAAGTTACTAAACCTTTATCATTCTCACCAATGGTCTCTCCTTCGGAACGATGCACAGCTCCAAAATCAAACATATTCCATATAAAACTTCCCCAAACATACGGACGAGCATCTATCACTTTCCAATATTCTTCATGATAATGCGCTTGCCATTTTTCTGGATGCCAGCGTCCTGGAGCTTTAGGTTTTTTAAGTTCATTCTCATGATGAAAAGCACTTGCACCTGCTCCATATTCGCTTAAACCAATTTTAAAATCTGGACGCTCTTTGTGCACGCCATCCAACCAAACACTAATATCTGAAGGCACACCTTTATACCATCCAAAATAACGATTCCAAGCAATCAGATCCGTAATTTCATGAAGCTTGTGATCACCTGTATTACTGGCAGCTGTAGTAATTCTACTCGAATCTTCTTGCTTAACCAAAGCTTGTAACTCATTAACATACTCAATTGGATTATCACCAGTAGTCTTTAGCTCATTATACAATCCCCAAAAACAAATGGAAGGATGGTTATATTGCTGACGAATCATTTCGATAAGTTGTTGCTTACCATTATCCTTAAATGATTCCTGATTCACGAAACCCTTGTCGCGATATCCTCCTGGCCCAACAAATGGTATCTCTGACCAAGTTACAAAACCAGCTTTATCGAGCATATCATACACGTATGGGTCATTAGGATAATGCGATAATCGTATAGCATTGGCTCCCATCTCTTGCATCATGACTAAATCCTCATCATGATGTTCCTTACGTAAGGCGTTACCAACTATTGCTCTATCTTGATGACGACAAACTCCTCGTAATGTAAGATGTTCTCCATTCAGAAAAAATCCCTTATTGGCATCCACATGGTAATATCTTAAGCCAAGAGCTTGCGTAACTTGATCACTAACATGATTACCTTTTTTTAAGGAAACTTTTACTTGATACATAAAAGGGTCTCTCACTCCGTTCCATAAGTGAGGATTATTAATTTCAAAAGGTATTTTCACCTCCGTTTGATGCGCCGACACATTAATATCTTTTTTAAGAATAGTCGATTTACCATCCAATACGCTTAGTTCCAATTCTAGTCCTTTTAAGTTTTTAGGATTAGATATTTTAACCAAAGCTTCTACTTGTGCCTGATCGTTAGTAACTTTTGTTTGCGTGAGATAAACCCCAGACGAAGCGTAATCTAAAGGTGAAATAATGGCTTGTTCTGTAATCATTAATTCTACATCACGGTATATTCCTCCATAAAAATTAAAGTCTCCTAACAAAGGCATAATATCTAATTGAGGCGCATTATTAGCTCTTACCATAATGGTATTTTTATCCCCATATTCAACTTTATCGGTCAACTCAAAATTAAAAGCAGTATAACCACCTCTGTGCTCACCTATATGTTTTCCATTAATAAAAACATTGGCAATGGTATTAACCCCATAAAACTTTATGAATAAACGTTTCCCTTGCCATTCTTCTTTTATAAAAACTTCTTTTTCGTAATTTCCTATTCCTCTATAATAGTCCAACGTTCCAGAATGCGCATCAATGGCATTCCAGGTATGAGGAATATCCACTCTTTCTGAAACGTTTCGTTTAACCTCATAACCATAGGTGAAAGCCCAATTATTATTTAATAATTTTATTGTTCTTTCTGCCGATAAGCTAAAAGTAATTGTAAGTAGAAGACCAATTAAAAGTATGTGTTTCAACATTTTTTATGTTATTGGTAAATTATTTTATTCGTTATCGCTACTATTCAAATTTACACTCATCTTCATGTAAATTATTGAATAGATAAACCAATTACTTAAAAGCTAGCTTCAAAATTGAATGTATATATCAATTTGATGTTTATTTTCAATGTAAATGGATCTTCAATTATTTAAACAATAATTGAACCAGCATGAAGAATAAATACCTCTTACGTGCTTATTAATTAATAAACATGCCCCACTTAACTCAAACAAATATCCCTATACCTACACATGCTCAATGTGTTAAAACATCATATTATTTAAAAATAACTTTTTGCACGGATCGGGCTTTTGAGGTAGTTATTTCTAATAAATACATGCCTGTATGATAATCATCTAGTTGTAGCTTAACTTCAGAATAGAATGTACCACTAACTACCTTTGTTCCACTTAGCGAAATCAATTTATAATTTGCAGTACTACTTTCTCCTAACTGAACATTTAATACACCATCACTAGGATTAGGGCTTACTTTTAAATTGGCTATTTCAGGCAGATCCTTTACTCCCAACTCATTTTCAATTACAAGATCGGATAGTTCAATTGTATTAATGGAGAACTTTGGCAAACTAACACTCCCACTTCCTTCCTGAATTATACTTAAGGGGTCATCATCAAACGCCAAGGCCATTTCTTCATCCATGCTCGAAAAAGATAAAGCCTTATGTACAAAATCACCCATGTAATTAAGGTCATCAATATTTATTTCGAAAGGAACTTCTTGATCTGTTAGATTTACTACAAATACAGTAGTCTTTCCCCTTTTTAAAACTACTCTTGCATTTACAGCTTTAACACCTTCTACTATATTTGGCACATCAACATATCCTTCAATTAAAGTACTATATTCTAATACTGAACGCGTAATTTCATAAGCCGAACCAAACAGCGTTTTCTCCAAAGGATATTTTATTCTTTCTTTTTCCTTATCATTATGATCTATGTATTTTTCCCAAACGAGCATTGAATTCAACTTACCGTTGGTACTAAACCAGTTAGCTCGGTTAAAGATATCCTGATTTTCACTCATCATTAAAAAGCAATCTACAGCACCTAAGGCCGATACTGCATTAGGACCACCAGACTTAACACCCCATTCTGTTAACCAAATAGGTTTAGATGGTGCTACCTTATGCGGGTACTCAGTAATTGATGCCAATAAGTGCTTGCGAGCAGTAAGGGCGGTACCAAACGCTTCATCGCTATTTTCTGCATTATCTGGATCCGACCCCACATATGTATGTATCGATATGGCATCGAAATAAGATTGATCACTAGTTAAGTCTGTATTCCAATTAGGGTTAGCCCAACTATCTCTACGTAATAATGGTATTGAAACACGAATGCTTGGATCTTCTGCTTTTAGTGCTGCAGACATCGATTTAGCCCTTGCAATATAATCCTCCGCATTAGGAATAATAGAGCTACGCTGATTTGGGTAAAAACATTCATTTCCCAACTCAATGTCTTTCACTTCAAAACCTCGCTGAATTAAATCATTATATCGTAACATAGTTTCAGGAGAACCATTGCTAAAATCAGTACCATCAGCACTCATATTAAAGGTCCACATCATATCAAAACCTTTTCCTGAACTATTTTTTTTGTTCGTATTTAATTCTGTAGCCCCATCTATACCAACTTTAATATTGTTTGTATCAAACACATAAATATTGGCAAGCATACCCACGGTTTGCTCTTTTAATGTGTTATTAGTTCCTTGTTTATAATTAAATTTTTCGTCTCCATAAAGTCTTGTTACATCACGTCGCCAATCGTACCAATTGGACCAAAGACCATGAGGAAAACGTATCGTAATTGGATCGAATTTATTTACAAACTCTTTCTCTTCTGTTTTTGTAAAATGATGAATATTAGTACCCAATAGTAAATTATTGTATTTTTCTTGGGACTGACTTTTTATATTTATGCTAGCGTTTAAGTTAGCAGGTAAATCAAACGGATATGTTTGTGCTAATAGGTTAGTGCCTAGCACAATCAATATTATATGAATTAATAATTTTACTTTCATCGAATTATTTTTTTGTTCGTTCTGATCAGGTGACTCCAATAAATAATCTATCTACTTTATATTCAACCTTAACTTACATACCAAAGTAAGTGCATATTCCCATAAGCATTTATCGTATTAAAACGCCTGTAAACGGAATTCATATTTTTTAAACGAAAAGGATGGTAAGCTTGTAGAGATATTAATAACTGACCCCTTTTTCCCATCCGACCGTTCTGTAGTCTCTACTTTTTCCCATGCTGTAAATTGCTGAGGGTTTGGATTCTTATATTTTTCATAGGCCTCCATACCTAATTTATTCAGTGTTTTTTCTGGATTTCCCATTCGGTCATAACCTTTAATTATCCAACCTGATTCTGGCTCATTTTTCAAAAAGTTCTGCAGCTTATTCTGCTCTTTTCCATAAGCCATATTCCTACAATACAGTATGGTTCCAACTGGCAAATCCGATGTAATCGCAATATTCAGCTTCTCCTCCTCCTTATATTCTAAAGAATGTGCGTTAAAATTATAAACCAATATATCATAAGCTTGTGTACTGTCACACTTACCAAAAATGGCTTCTATCTGGTTATTTGCAATAATTGGTTGGCCTAGTGTTTCATAATTATAATGGGTCATACCTTCCATGGTATTTAACACACTAATACCCACAGGATCTTCACTGCCTAATCGATTTCCCCAACGATAAATATACTCGGCTCCTTTACTTTTATTTTTATAAAACTGATTCGTAAAGGCTAGTTCAACAATCTCTTTATGCGAAGTAGCACAGTTCACAAAACCATTGCCTAATGCATTCATCGATGTAATGGTTGAATATTCCATTAAATCTAAAGTTGCATTTGAATTCCATTTTGGGTGTTTAACCAAGTCACCAAAAAGCTCATCGAACTTTTGATTCATCTGACGATGACTATTATTTGAGATAATCACATAATCCGAAATTCCCCAAAAATCATACTTTACATTATTATCATAGCAATATTCAATTAAGTCATCTACAAAAGACGCATAGGGCTGTCCCTTATAATTGAGTACTTTTCCTTTTTTATAAAGAAACCCTGGGATTCTGGTGTGCAGCCCCACTTTTGCATTGGGTAAAATGGCTCGTACAGCTTTTTCTGTATTAGCAAAGTGTTCAATAAATTCTTGTTTTGTTCCTCTCCAATGGTCATGTGTTTCTATTTCAGATCCTACCCTAAACCGCCAGGTCAAAACTGTCTCTTCACCATAGGTTTCAATCAATTTGGTCATTAAAGCTTTAATAAAATCATGGTAAGCCTGTTTATCTGCTGGAGGTAAGGCATTACCATAAATGGTCATTCTATCATCTTCTCGAAAATGAATACTATCACACTCTCCTTCCGGGATAAATGTATAACCATGTTGAAAAGCCCAAGGTGGTTGATCCAAAACAATTTGAAGAATGTCCGATTGTGATTCTACAATCTTGTTTAATCGATTAATGAATGGTTTCCAACGGTAAACGTATGTATTGGTTATGGAATCATATAAACAAGGATCAAAGTCTAAATTCTTAACTAACTCACCATTTTCTCTTTGTTGAATTCCTCCGATCATCCGAACCAGATTAATTTTCAAATCAGCTCTTAAATTTGAACCCTTTGTTGGACTAATTCGATTGCCTACCGACCATACATTATGTAGTGGTTCTCCCTTGAAATCATTACTTGTAAAATCAGTGGCTAAACTGACTTGTGCTTCCATACTCGCAAAACATAATGCACAGAACACAATTACAGCAAATATTTTCAATTGTTTTAATCGACCCATATTATAAGTTCTAAGATTTATATATCGTCATATCCTCCCATCTGCATAAAGCAGTCAATCGTTATAATTAACTATAAAAACAGCGAGAGAACTTTTATAACATCAGATACAAATGTATTTGTACACACTCTCTATTTATTGAAGCCATCCCTCAAATACCTTAAACATATGATCAAACTTTCAATCATATACCTTAGTGGTGTTTATATTCAATTAATAGAATAGTCCAAATAGAGACAAAAAAAAGCTACAGCCTAGCATATAAATACTAAACTGTAGCTATGATCTTGTAATAACTATTTCCTTTTGGCAATGACCACATACATGCGGCTTCCTTCTGGTGCGTCACCATCGCAATTACCTGCCATCACAACACTTTCTCCAGCTTTTACATCACGCTTAAACAAAGACATGGTTACATCTCCAAGCTTGAAATTTTCACCGGTATCCTTATACTCTTCTCGTAGAAATTCTGGTCGAGAAACTCGGTCATCATGACCTACATATAAAGTAATATCTTCTCCTGCTAAAAATTGCAGTAAATCACGAGCCCAATAATGGCTATCTGAATTGGGCATACGAACATATTCCGCTCCATGCAGATAACTAGGAATAGTAGTGTAGTTATCATTTAAATCTGTATAAGCCTTTTTACCCCAAAATACATTTTTCCTTAGCATAGCAGGAGAATCGCCCGTATAACTAAACTTTTTAAATATTTTACTTTTATTGCTTACTCCAGGAACATAAGGTTCTATATAAGGAACGTGTGCTGGAAGAGGTTCGTTTTTAGTAGGATCATTAAACACCTGAGGCATTTCTGTAGTTAATCCTCCTTTAACATCAACTGCTATACTTTTTAATTCAATTGAAGCTGACTTTAAGCCATCTCGTTTAGCTGTAATAGTAACCTTACCAGATTCTAATAAAGATCGAATTGCGACTCTATTAATACCTACTTCTGTATCCAGATATAGGTTGTTAGTAGAATTGGCTTTACCACTATTATATCCACCTCGCCAAATAGCTGGGCCAGATATGGTAAAATCAACCCTTCCTTTATCTAAAGGACAACGTTGTCCGTCTTTATCAACCACTTCAACATCAATTAAAGCAATATCAGATCCATCTGCTCTCCATCCATTAGGACCAGTGATAGAAGTTAATTTAATGACAACTGGCTCGCCAATTGTCTTCTTCACCTGACTTGTTCGCAATTCCCCATCGATAAATGCTTCTGCTTTAATACTGCCAGATTTCCATTGTACTGCATCGAATTTATATACATAACCATTGTCCGGTACCGTATCTACTCCTATCAACTCATCATTAACAAACAACTTAACGGAAGCGCAGTTAGAGATAACATACATCGTTTTCTTCGTATCTTCTGAATAATTCCAATGTCCTACGATATGCACCTGAGGCTCTGGTCGCCACATGGCTTTTAAGGCATAAAATGCTTCTTTAGGTAAACGTACGCCATCAACCTCTCCGCTTGCGCGTGTTACTTCTGTAGGACAACGACCTCCATGAGGGCCATCGCTAAATATCCAGTTTGCTCCTCCACTATGGTATGGTTTTTTACCCATTTTCTTCCACCAGTGTTCAGCCTGACGCACGGCAAACTTCTCGCCTGCGAATTTATAGGTATTACGTTTTATATTTGGATGGTTAAAGAAGTTATCATCTCTTGAGTATTTATCCCACACTCTTCTTGGTCCCTCATCTCGGCAATATTCACTTTCAATAATAGGCAAATTCGGATATTCACCTTCCCAGCCTTCTGTACCTATTTCTATGCTGATATATTTGTCTGAACATTTGGCATTGTCGGCACGACGATTACCCATTAAACGTTTCCCATTAGGGTCATAGGTATTGATGATATCTAAAATTTCTTCGTAATGTTCAGCTGATTCGGCCCAATTACCACCTTCCCAAATCATAATTGAAGGGTGATTACGGTAATAGATAACCATATCACGAAATGCAGCAATACGTATATCCCAGGTTTCACCCTCATCTTCTGATTCTCCAGCAACTCCTGGCATCAAAGTAACAAACCCGTATTTGTCGCCCATAGCAATCTCGGCAGGCGATCCTGCACAGTGTCCCCATCTAATGAAGTTTCCTCCAGCTTCATCCATTAAACGATAGGTAAAGTCGCGCAACCAGTCAGGTAAAGCAGCTCCTAAACCAGCCCAGGAGTTAGTTGGTTTCTGTCCCCAACCATGCAATTTAGCATGTTCTCCATTTATCTGAAATCCTGCATCTTTATTAAACTCAAATTGTCTAATTCCTAATGTAGATTCGTAAGTATCTAAAACCGCATTCTCATCTTTTAAAACGGAAATAACTTTATACATATTTGGATTACGGGGATACCAAAGTTTTGGATTTTCAATGTTCATCGAAGTTTTAAGTATTGCCTTTTCGTTCGCATCTAACGACAGCCTTACTTCACCTTTTTGCACCATTCTACCTTCACTATCCACAACATACGTTTCAAGGAGTATATTTTTATCTTTAGCATAGTCGTTTTGCACTTCTGCTTCAACGTTAATTGTAGCATGCTCTGCGCTCACATCTTCAGCATAAACGTAGGTTCCTACTGTTTGCAAATTGTCGTATAAAGGCAAAGTGATATGCAAAGGATCCATTGTGTGTAAAAATACATTTCGATATATTCCGCCATGGGTAGGATGCCAGTGTTCATGATTCCATACCAAAGGGAAGTTATCTCTAAAATGATCGCCTCTATCATTATTGGCCTTAACTGCAATTATGTTTTCTTCTCCAAACTTAATGTATGGCGTCAAATCAAATCCAAAAGGAATAAATCCCGTTTGGTTTTTACCCAAATATTCTCCATTGATATATACATCAGCTATCTGGCGTACTCCTTCAAATTCAATAAATACTTTCTTACCTTTTTCTGATTCTGGAAGGGTAAAATATTTACGATACCAAACCGTTCCTCTCCATTGGTTATCTTCTCCATCATGATGCCCATGACTTAAGTCGTCAAAGGTATCGATATCATTATAGGTATGCGGACAACTTACACTAGACCAATCTTCATCGTCGTATTTTACCAAATGAGCATTCGTTGGATTTTCTTTAATAAATTTCCAATCTAGATTAAAATTATACTTCGTCCTCTTCCCTAAAGGAATGTCCTTAGCGTGCTGCGAACTGCTGCACGCGCTTAAAAGCAAAATGCTTAAAAGTATCCCTAAAATTTGAGTCTTTGTTCTGTACATTTTCTTCATTTCATTCAATTATATTATTCATTTCCTTATTTTCACTTATAGGATTCTTGCACCAAATAGCAAGTAAAAAATACACACACTAAAGATATGGACAAGGGATAAGCCCTAGAAGGGGATATTATCCATTCCTTACCAATTACCAAATTTATTGCTGCAACGCCCCAAGTTGTTGAAAGAATAACCCAAATATTTTAAATGTGGCACCATAAACGAATTTATATATCACTATGACGTATAATTTCACCCCACGCGTCACGTAAATATCACCACACACAAGCTCCACGACTAACTAAATACCTAAAAACCACGCACCCATTAGCATAATATACCCACAGATTAAACCAAGATAAATCACTATAATTCTTAATCTCTACTACTTCTGATGCACTGGATATAGCAAAACCTGCTTGTAATTCAGGAGATGTATTAGTTCAATATCTTTGTTTAATAAATTTTCATTAAAAATGCTACCTGCAATAGCAAATAAAGGTTTAAGCTCTTGGTCGATAATTTCATAAACTCCACCTATTTCTTTATATGGCCAGTCTTTATTTCCTTCAGCAAAAGGCCGAAGAAACTCAAAAGCTTTTTGTATGCTTCGCCCATCCGCAGAAGAATAATTCCATAAATCTACTCCTAAAGGCATACCTAGTTCTGCCACCATGCTCATAAAAAGTAAATTCTCCGAAGCATAATGAACCGACCTTGTCCTTCCAAGTTCTCGTGGCTGTGTTCCATCAGGTTTTATTTGTGTAGCAATGCGTTTTATTTTTGCCGCTTCAAGCCTATCTTTTGCTTCATCATTCAAAGCTAAATAGCGAGCCAAACCAACCATTTGATAATCGTAGCAAGTAGAATGGTTTTGCAGGCCATTATCATTTTCGATACCCATAGGATTGGTTTTAAGCCACTGATAATAGCTTCCAAACCAGTCATTCATTTTTTCCATCTCCTTATTTGAAAGCATCTCATTTTTAGCCAATAGCTGAACAGCAGTAACAACAACAGAAATCCTTTTCCATTCTATTATTCCTGCTCGCCTACCATCTACTTCGCCCGGAATCGCCTGTCCATAATTTACATTAGGATTTACCCTTGTTAAGTCATCTAAAAACCAAGCTTTAATTATTTGTTTAGCCTTATATGCATAGCGCTCTTCCTCAGAAAAATAATATGCCATCCATAACGTTTCTATTGCATCAAACATTTGAGATAAACGGGCATGGTCAAAGTCATCACCATAATACATCGGGTTAATTTGACCGTCTTTTAACATCCAGGGAAATCCATCACTTGTAGATGGATTTGGCCATCGATATGGCGCAATACTCATGTAATCGTGTTTATCGCCACTTGGCGGCAATTGTGTTTTATTGGTAACCGGATTAACAATTCCCTCCAATTCGTTATCGGCCTCTTCAATGAGATAATGATATGCGTTAAGATAAAAAGTATCGTTTTTTGAAATGTAGTCTTTGACTTTTTCTAAACGTTGTTGATTCACATATATTAACCCGTCATTTTTAGTTGAACACGCGCTTAACATCAATAATATTGAAGCGATTAGTATTACGGGCAACTTAAATATATTTTTAAAAATCATTCTTTTACTGTTATTAATTTATAATGGAATAACCATCAGGTAAGCCTAGTATATGAGCATAAATTTCCTTTGTAAAATTCTAATTTGATATCACCAAATTATCAAATAGGTTAGTATTGTACGAGCTACCCAACAAAACATAACCAGATGGACTTTCGTGATTTACCTTTGCTGCGAATTCTCCATCTACAAAGGCTTGAATCTCTTTACCTCGAAACTGAAGTTTGATCTTGTGCCAAATGGCTCCATCAAAATTATCGATGCGCCCTTTTGCAAGTGTTTTTTTGTCAAAAACAAGTTTCCAACGCCCACTTTTTTCAAGCATAAAACGATAACCTTTCAAATAACTTCCCTTAACTCTGCCTCCGAGTTCTACATTACCACCTTCTATAAAAACATCAACACTGCAAGTAAAATCTTTCCAGTTAACATCTCCCACCAAGGTGTTCGGTTTAATGTTTGAGCGCCGATAAACGCGCATCCAATCGTAACCTTGTTCCGGATTTATTTGCTTTAAACAGTTGCTTCCATCTTCTCTTTTTGCAATAACGAAGCTACCTGTTTGATCCGAATGATATTTTGGCAAATCACCTGCTTCCCTATCCTCATAGTCCTCTTTGTAAGGGAACGGGAATGCAGTTTCTTCAGGTATCTCATATTGTCCTTTCTGCTGCCCCTCTGTAGTTGTTAATGAGTAAATACATTTAGGATCAAGTTCAATGGTAAATGCTCTATTTGTAGGTTCAATGCTTTTCTGTTGCACAAACTGATCATTTTCATCAGATTTCCATACATGCACTATTTTATCCGATAAGCCTTTACTGATACTTACCTCCAATTTTTCAGTTTCTTCTGTACATATAATCATACTCCAGTTTGAGCTGTTTTTTTCTTTTAGAGTAACACAGCTGCCCTTGTAGGTAGATGCATGAAACAATCCGCATCCTTTATCTAAATATTGCCAGCTATGTGGATCGGCAAACTGGGTAGTATGTGCAGTAGCCCAAATGGTTGGCCACACTTCGTAATAACCACTCCAAGGGCTATTCGCTATCATGGCTCCTGCTTTATCCCATGTAACCGATTTATAAATGGAACCAATGGGTGCCCAAATTAAGGTTTTGGTTATTTTATCGCGTATATAAAATTTGTTGTACAAACGAGCTAGATTTAGAGCACCTGCACCTCCCCAATCTTTACCTGTCCAGCTCCAATCTTCACTAGCCCAAAGTGAAGTACCCGATGCCTTTGCTTTTTCAGTCGTTGGACGTCCACGGCCATCCACCATATCCTCTGTAAACTCTCGCCCGCTTATATAATGATACCCAACAGCCTCAATGACCTTTTCAAACTCAGGATCTTTTTCTAGTTCTTCAAATATTTGCCAGTCACCACTATTATCGTCGGGACCTTGAATTTTCACATTTTGGTAGCCTCTTGCATCCAACAATGGTCGCACATCATTCACCAGCCAATTGCGGTCGGTATAGTTTTCGTTTTCGGCTGCTGCCACCCAATCCATATCCAAACCCCAATCGCGTTTAGCCACATCTAAAAATGAAACAAAATACTCGGCCGACTCTTTGGTATAGATATTTGGTTTTAGATAAGCAGGAAAACTCCAGGGCAGGTATTCTAAAATCATATCCGCATTTCTGTCCTTGGCTTCTTTCAACAACCAAAATTCGTATCCCCTAGATACGGGATTCTTCAACTCCTCACGAGTAATAGCATGCGATGGTTCTGAACCACATGTTGAGTTTTCTCCTCCACCCATTTCTACTTTAAGATGCTGAAAACCTGCTCCAAATTTAGGTTTGAATAGAATATCTAGAATTTGGCTACGATGAGGATCAGTATAATCGTACAACAAATCTGTGGAACCCCCAGCACTTACGCCACCAATACCTTCAAATGTTCTACCCTCATCATTGGCTTTTAAAGTGATTTTAACTACGCCATTTTTCTGATCAAAAACAGGAGGTTCAAAAGCTTTTTCAGGATTCTCAATTTCACCCATTTCGAACCAAGCCGGCTCGCTATGTTTTGCACCCCTATTGTTACCCCAAACAATAACCTTCCAATACACTTTTTGGCCTGAAGTTAAGGGCTCACCCAAAAACGCAAACGGACCCGTTTCTGATGTACTCGTTGGACCCGTATCCCAAATATCAGGATATTTGAGCCTTTCAATACTCGTGGCCATACAAATCCGATATCCTCCTTGCTCCGCACTTTTATTATCGCCTATAAATGTCCAACTAAAACTGGGCTTTGCACTTGTTATCCCGATGGGATTGGTTTTAAACTCACATTTTAAATCCTTCACTTCAATGGCCTGTGTCACCGAACACAAGCATAAAAATAATATTACAATTAATCTCATATCAAATTACTCTTAGTTAGACACTTAATTTATTCTACTTCGACTACATTAAAGACCTCGATTTCCTCAGGTTCTAGAAAGAACTTTTCTTCATATTTCCAGATGTTTTCCGGTCACAAAAATCAGCTATTTCGTTTGCAAGAAGAAGGAAGTAAGACACACTCAAGCACATCATTCCTTTAACATTTCATTCAATCAGCCTATAAAGCTATTCTTGTATTACTTTTTCAGAAAGCATTAGTTGTACAGGACCACATAATCCTGCTGGTATAAGCTTAGATTTTTTATTGTAAAAATTGGTAATCGTAAATGTGGAACGTTGGTTAATAGCGGCTGCCTCATTGTTCAAAAACCAATCAGGCATCATATCTGCTTTGCGGTCGAATCCTGTTTCGTTTGGAAACTGCTCGTCACCAATCAAACGGTTAGTCCATTGATTAGTCACTTCTATCTTAATCGTGTTTTTACCTCTTTGTAGCGCATCAGTTACATCTACCCGATAAGGGGCCATCCATATTACACCTAGGTTCTGACCATTGATGAAAACCTTAGCTGCAATATTTACCTCACCCAAATCTAAGGCGACTCTTTGATTTTCTGCCAACATCTTTTTATTCACAAGGAATTCATTTTCATAAATGGCAGTGCCCGAATAGTATTTCACCACATCAGCCGAGTGAGTCGTCCAATCAATAAGTTGGGGAAAATCATAACTCTTTTGTTCCGTTTTAACCTCAGGAAAAGTCACTCTCCAAGCATTGTTAAGCTCTATTGACTGGGAATTCACAAGGGTTTCTTTTTGAATCTTGAGATCGTTGGTCAAAGTAAAGCAAGTGGCATCGAGTGGCTCTGGTGATGCAGAAGGGACTCCTTTTGCCGAAGTTCTAAACACCACAAAAACGGACTCCTGAGATTCCAAATCAACCCATACCTTGGTCTGCCCATTAGCTTGTGCAAATTGAGCTGATTTCACTACTTCACCCGTCATAGGATTCCATAACTCGGGTAGCTTTCCATCCACTCTAAAGGTGCATTCGAAACGCTGTGCCGCAGAATCAGGATTAAAGAAGAAATAAAGGTCTTGTTTATCCTCCATACTGCGATGTGCAAATGATATGTCCATTCTTCCTTTAACTGTAAAATCGGAACTTATTTGTTCTGCCTTCATCATCTCGTCCCACACAAATCCGTCATACACATTATCTTGTAGGCGCAAGTTAACTTTGCATTGCTCAAAAGCAGCACTATCAGATGAAGAATTGAGATAGCCCGCTACCCACTCAGGCGTTTCTCCAATAATAGGCACTCCTGCTTGGGCTATTTCGTCGATACGCTGCAAGCTTTTTAGCGAAAGCGTTTTGCAATTTTTCAGCACCAAGGCTTTATACTGTGTTCCTTCGGGTAAAACCAAAGCCTTATCTTTAACCTGAATACGGTTAATCAACACATCAGCATTTACACAGTCGAAGTTGCTTCCTGCAGGCAAAGCAGGTTCAAAATCATTACGCAGAAAAACAGAGTTAGGCGAACCATCGCCAATAAACACTAAAAAATCTGCTACGGGTTGACCTTGGCGCAGTAAATACTGACCACGCATAATGTACTTGAACCAAGCTGCACCGGCATTATCCCACCAAGTTTGTACCCTGTCGAAATTAAAGCCCCACCGCCCCATCGTCATACCTGGACTTACATTAGGATTGGCCTGATGTGCAAAACGGTGAAACATAAACTCATTGATACCAAATGTCCACGCCAAATCTCCCGACACTTTTGCCCTGCCTGGGTGACCTTTCCAATTGATTTGAGGATTAGAAGTAAAGGACTCCGCAGAAGTCACATTTTTGCCATAAATATGTGATGCCGACACAGCTGATTGTACCATCGTCATTTCACGATCCATCCAAAATTCACCCATATTAATATCTGCCTTTGCCCCTACATCGAGATCATTTACTGGGCCAAACCCATAAGGTTCTATGTAGCTTTTGATACCGTCGGTGGTACACAGTTCTGCAAAATATCCGAAGTAATTATCAGTCATTAACTGGCAGTTAAGCTGGCGCACATCCCACAAAACAGCTTCTGACGCTTTGGCACTTTCTACAAAACGTCCAGCATACAAGGGTAAGAAATCAATAATATTATAATTGTATTTTTCATTGAAGATCGATACGTATTCCTTGGTCCAGTTCTGACCTCCCATTTCGTAACTATCTATCTCTAGGTATTGCATCGCATTGGGAGCTATATCCCGGGTATTATCTATCACTTTCTTTGAAAAAGCATCGTAATGAACCTTGAACGCCTCACGGTTAAATTTATCACACTCTAAACCACGACCAGAATCAGAAGCTGGGTTATTAAACGCGCCAGTAGACGTATAACCAAATCGTAGTATAGTCCAATTACCTTTGGGCAAAAAGGCTTTCAAAGTGCCATCTTCCTGCAATTTATCACTAAGATTAATTATCTGATCTTTAGCAACAACCATATCTGCAGCAGGCTCCCCAATTGGCGTCATCGCATGATCCTCAGTACGCCCCATGCTGATGCGTCCCATGACATTATGTAGGCAATGTGTAGAAAACAGTTTGGCTTCGTGAAGTGACATAGTTTGATTAAAAGTAACCCTAAAGTACTTTGCACTTATAGGTTCAAAGCTATCGTTAATTGACCACTCGCGCTTTCCTGTTCGTACAGTAAATAATTCCCGCACATCAGTAAAATCAACACCATTATCAGAAACTTGCAATGTTGCAATCGGATCGCGTTGATTACAAACGATAAAGACTGAACGTATTTTCTTCATGTCTGAGTAGGCATATTGAATCCAAGGCAATGATTTTCCTTGCTTTTTAAGAACAGTACGATCATCCAAACGATTATTCATTAAAACTAAAGGCTCAAGGTTTGTATCCGAAGAGGTAATAATAGGTTTATTCTGAACATCGTCCATTTCAGAGGGCAAGGCGGGATATGCTACGACAGCTATATCACGGTAATAATCTTCGCGAGTAGTGGGCTGTGGCAAGCGCATCGCAATATCGCCACCTGTGGTTTGTACTTCACTACACACCACCATTTTCATGCTCTGCTCGGGAGTAATCCAAGGGCCACCACTCGATGACCATCCATCGCAATTGTGTACGCCAAAGCTTAAACCTAAACGCTCACATTCCTGAGCTGCATGACTTAACATTTCATGATGTTGTGGCGAATTATACTTAATCCTTCCATCAGGAATTTTTTGATCTATATTAAATAGTAAAACACCACCAATTCCCACTCGTTCCATCGCTTCAAGATCTTTAGTAAGACCCTCTTTGCTCATATTGCCATCCATAGCATGCATCCATGTTCTGGGTTTTACAGAGGCAGGTGGTTTTTTAAAGTTTTGTTCTAAGTTGTCTTGGAGTGACTGTCCAAAAGAAACATTGAAACACAATAACATTGCAAAGCTAAGTGCAGTATAAAATTTCATATTAATACCTTTTTTATTACGCATCTATTCTTTATTCCCTACTACAAAAATCGATTTCACAGGAGGAAGTTTAATTTCCACTTTGGTATAAACTTTTGTATTGATAATAACTTCTTCTCTCGTTGTTTCTTCTATAATTTGCCCATTGTGCGGATTCCATTTTTCTGATTGCAACTTGCCACGTAGCAGCACAGTTGTTGAAATAGTTTCATCGCTCGAATTTGTAAATAAATAGATATGCTTCCCTTCTTTTATTTTATGGATATAATTTAGCTTTCCTAGATCCGTCTTTAATTCTGGATTGTCAGCAAAAATAACATCAGGATAGGGTTGATACTCCTTTAAAACACGCCCTATTTTTTCCTTATCTGCTCGACGAATAAAAATAGAACGTCCACCCTGTGCATTGGAATTGGTTTGGGTAGCATACTTCTCCTGTTTTGTTGGATCTACTCCAAAAATAGCCGCTACTAGTGCTATAACTTCAGCATCTTTACCAAGTTCTATTGCCTTGAACGGCAACTGAGTAGTCGCAACAATAGCTCCTCCGTCATCATAAAAAGTCTTTAGTTTTTGAAGTGTTTTTAAGGAGATGACATTACTCCCTGTTAACATCATAACACTGTATTCCTGAAAGTTATCCGAATTATTCAACTTTACTTTACCATTAACAACACTGTATTTATCTTCTATAAAAAACTCAGGATGTACAAAGGTGAAATCGCGACGAATATCATTCGTCAGCCAATCACTGATAGTCTGATAATCTGTTTCAGGAGATACATAAAAACCTTGTCTTATATTATCTGGATTATCGAAACAGAACCAACCTGCCAATCCTTCAAATGGATACATTACGCCAATTTCACTTACACGGCGTCCCCCTCTAAGTAACATACTACTTCGCCCAACATAATTAGAGTAGGCTGGTAATGCATCTGCTAATTTCTCGCTGTATGGAGACACTAATGGCGAAATGTAAACTTTTTTAGGATTGTACCACATGCCATGAGGGATAACCATATTTACCCCACGAGCAAATAAATCCATCATAGCCCTATACATCATCAAAGAATCGAAAGAGTGTTCCTTATAAGCACCATAAATCTCAGTAGCCACCATAGGGCGATCGTAATAGTCGGCAGCAGAGCTAATCAATTTATGCCCATCTTGCCCAAATTGATATCGAATAATGGCATCGGTTAGCGGAATTTGAGTATAGCGGTAAAACTTAAAAATATCCGCATTCATATCAATGGGCGTCGGGTCGTAATTACCCGGAGGATGTCCAGTACTATTCAGTCCATTAGCCTCGTTCCACTGCCCCACTAATTTAGGAAATCCTTCGGCCAGTAATTCAGCACGTGTATTAAAAAAAGCATTTCGAATAGCTTCTGTATCTGATCCAATATTATACCACAAAGCAGGATAATACGGGCGTGGATCAAAACCGTTTAATTCTTCAAACTTTTCATTGAAACGCCCCGTCCAATTGCGTGGATGCCTCCAAAAACCAACATCATCGAAAAAAGTAGTTTTTATGGTGTTTCCAAAATACTGCCCAAAGCGCTCTTTGTACTTTTCGTAGGTTTCATTGATCATATGACGCACTGCCACAGTATCCATAAAATCCATACACAAGTATTTTTTATGGAAAGAATCTTTCATCAAAGGAAACAGCATTATGCTCCAATTACCACTCGGAACTTGCCATTCTATAATTCCATTTTTAACAAACGAACTGATTTCTATGCGTTCTTTGGTTTGTTGGTTGATTGCCACTGCCGCCATGAGCTGAACACCCGGAATGCTGTCGGTAAAAAGCGCAGGGCCTTTCAGAACATGTTCAATTTTATCTAAACGTTTCATGGTGTGGTCAGGATATTTTTCTTGCATTTTTCCACCAGCCATTCCACTTGGAAAATCATTATCGTCGTAGAGTATGATTTCCATATCTAATTCCTCCGCTATGTCAATCATATCCTGATAACGTTCAAAATATTTATCCGAAAGGAATTTTGGAGAAGTACCTGGGCGAGTAGAACTCTTTTCGGCCAAGGGTAACAAACTGACGCCTGAAAACCCAGCATCCTTTGCATCTTTCATCTGCTTGCGGATACCTTCCGTGGTTAAATCCCCATTAATATGCCAAAAAGGCATCGGTTTAAATTCACCGGGAGGATTCTTAAAGTTTTTCTCCATCGATGACTTGCAACTATATGCAGATATCGATAATAGTATGAGAAAAGTGATCTTCTTAAATAGTATATTTTTCATCTGTTTAAATTTTTTTTAAGAAAATGTGCCAAAATTTTCTGCACATTCAGAAACTCGCTTATCTTTTTTAATCATCCACCTGTGTGTACTTTATGAATAATACAGTTAATGGTCGTTTCACTGTTCAAATAATTTATCCGTTCGATAAATCAGTATCAAATAATCTTCATTTTAATAGCCAAGGAAACTCCAGGGCAGGTATTCCAATATCATATCCGCATTTCTGGTTTGGTTTTCTTTCATCAACTAAAACTCGTACCCCCTGGACACAGAACCCTTTAATTCCTCCCAAGTAATGGCATGCGATAGTTCATAACCACAGATTAAATTTCTATCACCCTGGAGACTACAATTTTCACTGGTCCCAACAAACCCGATGGCAACAGCTCAGAATCTTTATGCCAATGTTTGTAAGCTGCAAAGGTTGATCTTTCCGTAGGTCGTTCGGTATTATTTAAAAGCCAATCGGGCCATTGCTTCACATTGGGTCCTTTTCGCTTATAATCCAGCTCCATCTGTTCATCGCCAATCAAACGGTTTGTCCATAGGTTGGTAATTCTCACCTCCAGTGTATTTTCGCCGGCTTGCACGTAATCATCAATATTAAGCCTGAAAGGAGCTTTCCATAATATGCCCAAAGGTTTTCCATTAACAAATACTTCGGCTATTTCCTTCACGCTACCCAGATCTAACAGTAACGAAATATCCTCTTTAAGAAATTTAGAAGAAAGCTCAAACTGCTTTTTATAAGTGGCTGTACCCGAAAAATAACGAATAGCATCATTGCCTGATGTTGACCACGAGCTTAATTGACTGAAGATAACATCTATAGACTCATCCTCTTTTGCAGGAAAACTCACGTTCCAATCCCCAGTTAATTCTATGGGTTTAGGAACTGATTTTACCTTTATGGTTTTGCTTTTACCAGCCGAACTACGATAAGTCATTTCCCCTAAATAAGGTGTTACCCAAGAATTAACGCCATTCTTATGAATCAATTTCGACTCTATTGTAGCCTGCGTCAATTTCAAAGTTTCTCCATTGGGAACATGAGCGTATTTTTCCACCCCATTAGTAGTGTACACAAGGTGCAAAGCTTTCTTAGTAGAAATATATTTTCCTTCAGCAAAACTGTCGTTTACTGGAATTTCGTAAACCCCTGTCGCCAACATCGATTTTACTTTATCGCTTACATCATAAACCGGATTGTTTGGTGGAATACCGCTGATTCCAGGTTCAAATTTACCAAATACGGCTTTCATAATTTCGAGTTCTCCTTTATCAGAAGCAGTAATCTCCAGCCATTCTTTCTCCATGGCATTCTTTTCCAAAAAGATATCGCCAATTTTATATTCTATGCGTAATTCCTTGTGGTAGCCTGGTGCTGGATCGCAATCGCAAAGACTACGGGTGGCTTGAACATTCAGACTGTTATTTTGAACTTTATTTTTGATCACTTCTGTCATATCCACCAAACCGCTAGGCAAGAATGTACCGTATTCAGCTTTTATGATTTCTAAATTGGGCAATGGTTTTGCTGCCGACTTCTGTAGTTTCTGGGTTGTACTCAAAATATGTTTTTCTGACGACACAGGTTCTCTGAATAGAACAAATACCGAGGCTTCTGATGCAAAGGGAATTGTCACCGTGGTAGTACCATCGCCATTATCCTGCCATACGGTAGCCTTTCCTATTTCACCAGTTTCAGCATTCCACAATTCGGGCTGTAAACCTGACACGCGAAAACGACACCCTAGCTCACGGCTTTCTTTGCGCGAATTGACTACAAAATAAATATCAGCATCCTGGCTCTTACGGTGGATAAAATCAATCGCATCATTACTTCCATTTTCTATTGAAAAATCAGGAGGCAGTGTACCATTTTGTAATTCTTCAACAATAGAATTCTCTTTAATGAGTCCTTTACTCCATAATTTATCGGCCAATTGTGCTACGCTTTCATCACAAGAAGGATAACTATTAAGGCTTGGTGATTTTTCTGGTTTTGATGCAAGTATAGTTGCTCCCCCATTAACCAACCTGTCTATTGTTTCAAGTGTCTGAGGTGTCATCCAAGATGTTGATGGAAGTACCAGAGCTTGGTACTTGTCGCCTAAAGGAGTACAGACCAATCCTTCGTTGACTGTTAATTCATTTATTTTATTAGAACCTATCAGGTCATAATCATAACCTAAAGCTTTAATTTCAGGTATTAACAAGGCATCGTTAGGCGATGCTTCGCCAGCAAACACCAATACATCGGCTACGGTTGTACCTTGCTGCAACAAGTACTGACCACGAGCTACATAATCGACAAAGGGTTTGCTTTGATTCCACCAAGTATTTAAACGATTAAAGTCAATACCAAAAGGCCCTAAGGTTAAACCTGGCGCCACATCCCAAGGTTGATGCACATAACAGTGAAATACAAAACGGTTGATGCCTTGTGCCCAAGCCAAATCACCCATCGCTTTTAATGCACCTGGATGTTGCTGCCAGCCACCCATATCAGTAAAAGCCTCTGCTTCAGCAATGGAACTACCATTTAACTTAGCAATGGAAGCTACAAACTTTGGTGAATCGAAAAAGGCTAGATGTCCGCTCCAAAACTCCGATAAGACGGCATCTGCTGTAGCACCCACTTGCATATTATCAAAAGGTCCCCAGTAAGGCTCAGTGGAGAACTGCATGCCGTGTTGATGACATAATTCTCCAAAATAACCATAATAATGTTCAGCCATTAAATCGCCAATGCTACGACGAAAATCCCATAAAAAACGTTCTGTTTCTTCTCCACTCTCAATATAATAACCGGCTAAGGTTGGCAAAAACGACTCGCAATCGTAAGCTCGAATTCTTTTGAATTCACTAGAAAAACCAGATGTCCAATTTGTAGTCCCCACCTCATAACTATCAATATGGCATCGTTTAACGACTGAACCAATGAGCGTATCTAGCTTATTCACGATGGGCATGATAGCTCCTTGCCAATATACATCCACAGCCTTGCGACTCATCTTATCACATTCCAAGCCTTGTCCGCCATTTGGTGCCGCAATATTTTTCTTGCCCGTTGGCGTGTGACCAAGTCGCAGAATCACCCACTCACCTGCAGGTGCATTCCATTTTAGTGAATCATCAGGGCTTAACTGCGATGTTAAATCGATAATATCTGACTTTTTTACGACTGCCGAAACTGGCACAGATTTATCATCTGGCCCTAAGTGATTTCGCACTTTACCCGAAAGGCTTTTAAAATCCAAATCATTGATGCGTTCTTCGCTTTGTGGCTTTGGAAAGGCTAATACGGCAATGTCTTTATAGTAGCCTAGGTTTGTTTCTGGTTGTTCTAACTGACCTTTAAATTCCTGACCTCCTAAATATATAGTTTCTGAATACACAACTGTCTGCATCGCATATTCTGGCGTAACAACAGGACTGCCCGATGATGACCAGCCTGCCCCATTGTGGAAGCTCAGTTCAAGTCCCAAACGCTGTGCCTCCAAGGCGGCAAAATTAAAAAGATCGAGCCATTCGGGACTCAAATAAGACACAAACCCTCGGGGTTGACCTAAACTAGCGTTGAAAATGAGAGCACCTTGAATACCCACATCTTTCATCGCCTCCAAATCGGCAGTAATGCCAGTTTTAGTAACGTTTCCGTTAATCCAAAACCACATCACACGGGCTCTTGCCGATGGTGGTGGGTTCTGAAAATTCTGTTCTAAAGATGTATTTTCAGCCTGTAGAATCGGCATGAACAAACATGATAGCAGAGCTATTAGTGTAAATTTAGTTATTGATTGTCTCATTTTCAACTTAACTTTTTAATTTGCTGAAGGCACTTCAATTTTATATTCTACGGTAGGTAATAGATGTAGCAAACTGCCCTTCACCACACTCAAGCCATTCAGTTTCCAACTCATTGCCCTGTGCATTCCATAGCTTAACTTGTGATATATTATTGATATTCAACATTACATGTGCTGAACTATTAAAAGGAATTCGAACTTCATAGATTTATCACTGTAAAAGAGACCAGGACTAAACAGGTATTTACCTGTCATTAACGAGGTACGTGACCAAGTACAAACGGGAATATTAGAGATGGTATTCGTAAAACCAGAGCTTCATTTGCTAAATCGTCAATCTTAAGTATAATCACCTAGTGATTTCCTACAAAAACAAGGTCTTATGCTCTCCGTTGATCGATTAATACAAATACAACATTGTTTTTAAACCTTCTTTTTTTGATTGATAGGATACCATTTGAAGTAATCCTGCTAATAATAAGTTTCTCATTCTATTATATATTATAATTTCTAATTCTTGCTATTTGATCGTTTCAATATGCACAGGCCCTATTAATCCAGACGATTGCAGGGCGCTTTCAGGCGTAATTTTATCGATGACTATCCAAGTATATTTTTCATCTTTTGGTCGCGATTTATCTCTAATTAATTGGTTGCGCCATAGGTTTACCACTTCAATTTGCAGTTCGTTCTCCCCTGTTTTTAGGGCATCAGTTATATTTAGTCGATAAGGCGACATCCACACACCGCCAACATATATATCGTTCAGCTTCACTTTAGCCATTACCGATACTTTTCCAAGGTTAAGGAATAGATCCTGATTTTGAGGAAGTGATTCAACATTGAAACTCGTGGTATAAATGGCCGTTCCTGAATAATACTTTATTTGCTCATTGCTTGAATTTCTCCAATCTATTAACTCATTAAAAACAACTGGATCTTTAGGCACAATATCTCTATTTACGAAATCAACCTTATAAGGCCCTTCAAGAGCACTCATCTTTTCATATTCAGGAAAATTGCTAGCATATGCAGGTTTTACATCAGCGTTCTTATCATCATTGGTAAATACCACAAACCAACTTTGAGCAGCTTCCATTTTTAAGGGTACTTTGATGCCGGTAGCCGTTAATTCGTAGTCGCTTAAAGCTCTTATTTCACCGCTTACAGCATCCCATAATTGTGGTTTTAGCTTTTTATCTGCTCGGAAAACGGGAAATAGCTCAATGGTTTCATCACTCTGATTGCATACAAAATAAATATCCATTCCGGGCATATTTCGGTGTATCCACAATACCGATGCATCGGCAGGAACATCCACATCTTTAGCCAGGTTTAAGTAAGCAAACACTTCGAGCAATTCGTAACCATCCATCACTTTTCCTTGACCATATTGCACAGCCATTTTGCCTTGATTATAAGTGCCATTCCATAACTTTTCGGCGATTTCTTTCACTTGCTCATCGCACGCAGGAAAATTCTGCAAGCTGGGTGATTCTTGTGGTTTTGGCCCTAGAATAATACCGCCCTGCTTTACTAACTCCTCTATCTTGGTTAACAATTCGGGACGCATGGTGGTGAAAGGGGGTAAAACCATCACTTTATACGACATGCCATCGGGGAGTACAAATCGGCCATCTTTAACCGACATGCGATTCATAATAACCTCAGCATTTATGTAATCATAGGAATATCCTTTGGGTATTTCGGGCACTCGCCCACCCGTCATAATTGGGGCATCTTCGCCAATAAAATAACACACATCGGCCACATATTTTCCTTGCTGCAACAGGTGTTGACAACGGCGTAAATAATCGAAATAGGTATCAGCCTGACTAAACCAGGTGTTGTGTCGGTTAAACTCGGTACCAAACCAAGCATTCATGCCGGGTTTGCGCTTATCGTCGGGTTGCTGAATATACAAATGCAATACAAAATGGTTAATCCCCTCGGTTAAGGCCCAGTCGCCACGTTTCTTGAGCAAAGCAGGGTGCCTGAGGTAAGCTTTACGCGAAGAGGTAAAAGCTTCGGCAGAAGTAAGTGGTTTACCATAAGTATGCGAGGTAGAAGAAGAGGCTTTACATTCAATATTTCCTAGTGTACCTTCGTTCCAAAACTCACCGGCTATCAAGTCCGACTGTCCACCATACATCATAAACTCACCCGGGAAACCCCAATGGCCGTAGTTTTCTAACCATACTTTTAGATTATGCTTGTTGCTTGCTTTTCGTAGGCCTCCCACATATTCGTAAGCTACATCATCTGCAATTGTTCGACGTAAATCCCAAAGAAAACGCTCTGACTGCTCAACGCTTCCTACTATTCTACCTGAAAGCGCAGGCAAATACTTTACAGGATCGTATCCGTACTTTTCTTTGAATTTAATTTCGTAAGCATCGGTCCAATTTTGTGATCCTTGCTCGTAACTATCAGCAACCACGTATTTAAACGCCGACTTGCTCTCTTCTGGAATTCGTTTTAAAAGCTCCCCAACAAAATTATCGAAGTGGTACTGTGCCAAGGCACTGTTCATTTTATCAATCTCGTAACCAACACCCTGTGGTGCTGCAGGAGCATTTTTAGTGCCCGTTGGTGACATGCCCATTCTTATAATTGTCCACTCCCCTGCAGGTGCATCCCATTTTAGCACTCCATTTTCATCCAAACTGTTGCTAAGATCAATTACCTCATCAGGATTCAAACACAAGCTCTTGTCTTTAAGCGCTTCTTGCCTGCCAAATATGTAGGTATCCCAATTGGGTTTAGGTGTAGAATGCATCTTCCCCAATTGTTTCTCAATGTATTTATCCAACACTGGTGCTTCAGAAATATTGATTTCAGCAAAACCATATCCCTTTTTCTTGGTTCTAAAATTAGTGCATTTCAACATAAACTGTTGTGCCTTAGTATCTGGCAAGATAGTTGCAAAATCGCATGTCTCAATTGATGCCACGTTAGGCGTGATGCGAAAACGATCAAAATGAAATTCCTTTACGATGGTCTCTTCACCATTTACCACAGCCATTAAAGTCATATTACATTTAAAAGCCCTACTTGGTATTATTGATATAGAACGTGCCGTTATGGGCTCTGAAAGTTCAAAATTAATTTCTAAGGCATCTCCTTTTCTTGCTTCAAAGCTTGTATTTGCTTCCTTATCACCATCGGTCAAAACAGCTACATCAACATCGCTCCAATTGGCACTTACTGTAGTGGGAATAAATTGGGTACTCCTTTTTTCAACATCCGATGTTTTGAAAGCAAAAGTATGAGTGTCTTGAAATTTATCCTTTGGCTTAAATAGCTGTACGCTAAGCATTTTACCTCCCAAAACTTTCGTTTCACTATAAGTAAGATAGCGCATGGCTTTAGTATAATCTACCCAAGGGCCACCACTTTGGCTCCATCCTGGGCAATTGAATACGCCAATGTCCATCCCAATACGCTTGCCTTCAACCACAGCATGAACCATATGCGACCACCAATTCTCACTTAACATGGGCACTTTACCATCCTTGTGTGCTGGATTTATATTTCCAATTAAAGCACCACCAATGCCTGCCTTTTTCATGGCTTCCAAATCTTTGGTGATACCGTCTTTCGAAATATCATCATTAATCCAATACCAGTAGCACCAAATATTATTACTATCAGCAGGAGTAATAAAATTAGATTTAATCTCCTTAAAGTTTTGGTGGCTAATTTGGTTCTTTTTGTTACAAGAACTCATTATAATAAGCATTAATAAAACACCTAAATAACCAATTAGCTTTGTTTGGAATTTCACGAGAATATAATTTAGTTATACAATTGTTTTTCAATTAAAATATGAGCTTCGTATTATAAATTATTTATAAATGGCACTTATTTTCCAGTTTCCTGATTGAACACTAAATTTTAGATAGCCTGAACACTCTCCTTCGTATTCAATATCCTTTATACTCTCTTTAAACTTACCCTTTTTCCAAACTAGCTTCCCGTTTACCAACACCTCTGCAATTTCCTTTCCTTGCTTAGGAAGACCTACAATAGCGGTTGTATTTTCGGGAGAATTTAAATCAAGTTTATATAAGGCACCTTTAGCTTCAATGGCTATATTCACATTTCCTTTTACGGTTGGAATGGTTTTCTTTAACGATGTAAATTGAAGCATTGTTGGCATGATTTTATACTCGCTCCAAGCTTCTTTGGTTGGCTCTACTCCGGCAACATATTTAGATAAGATGGTGTTTGATCCGTTCCATGCGTGGTTGTAGCTTCCGCCTTTTGGGAACATCTCGTATAAAGTAGATATTTCGTTCTTATCGACCTGACTTTGGTACTGCTCCTTCATTCTTGCAAGAGAACTTTTAGGTCGTCCGGCTATAAACATGGCCTCTTCAACCATCCATTCGAAATGCGGACTAGAAAAGCGATTGGGAATTAGGACATTATCCACAACCTGATCGTAGTATGCTGGATTGGCTATGCCCGATACGATGGCAATAGCATTGGCTCTATCGTCCTTAAATTTTTCAGCATCGCTACTGTAATAACCATCTTTCCAATAGGCTTTATCATAAGCTCCTTTCATCGAATCCATTCGCTTGGTATACCATGCTATGTGTTCTTTATTATCCAATACTTCGGCCATTTTTTTTGCTTCTTTTAGTGCCATATAATAAAATGCCATTTGAATGGGTTGCTTGTCAATGGTGTTTTTCACTCCCCAGTCTGACCAATCCCAAGAATCCGGGCTTTTGCCTTTACGGTACTCAGGCAGACCATTTTCAAGCATTGGGAATAAATCTAAGTAACCATATACATAAGGATAAGCCTTTTCAAGCGTCTCTATATCACCTGTATGTATATAGTAAGGCCAAACGCATTGTGCAATAAATTGCAAACTTTGTGATACCAGTTCACGCACTCTAAGTGGTCCTAGTGCACCAAGAACACCATCTTGACTAAACGCCGTAGTTTGCAGGATAGCCTTTTTTAGAAGCTGACGGCCTGCATTGTCCATTGAGTAGAAAAGATAGCCCGTTTGATCGGCCACATCGCCAATCCACAAGGCACGTTCTCTGTCGGGACAATCCATAAAATTATCGCGTGCACATACAAACAAGGTGTTATTACCCATCCACCATAAACGGTTATAGAATGGGTCGTCCACCTCAAATTCACCTACCATTTCTCCTACACTCATCCAACGGTATTTCAGTGCCTTAACTTTCACCCCCTCCGGAATAGTATACCTTACTTCATGTCCATTCATCCACGAAAAGCTTTCGAATGATTGCTCCCCTTCTTTAGTAATGTAAGTTGCATGAATTTTGTTTAAACGATTATCTGTAGTTATAAAAATGGTATCACCAGCTTTTGCTTCGATTTCTAAATATGGCGTAATCTGCTTATTGAAAGGCAGTTTACACTTAACAACTTCCCCCTTGCTTGTATGTGGCAATTGCAAATCGGTATGATTGGTATAATCCTGTAAGCCATGATTAATTAAATGTGGAACAATATTAGGTTCTAAGTTGTACCAAGGAGCAGTTCCAGCGGCACCTTTTTCTATCGCAGATGGCCATGCTGCATCAAAGAAATTAGTGGTGTACCACGCTTTATCCGACCAATCGCCTATAGCTTTTTTCGCATCGTATTTAACGCTAAACTGAACCATCGCTTTACTTGCCGGCTCAATGGTATTATCGTAGGCTGGGTGTTGTATAGCTTTCCAAGTGGAGTCTGAAACTATTAGCTGATTTCCTATTTTTGCAGAAAATAACAAACCTCCTTTTCTGCTATCAATATGGGTGCCTTTATGTGTTTCGCGCCCCCAGTACCAAACCAAAATTGCGATGGTGTTTTCCCCTTTTCTCAAGTGGCGTTGAATGTCTACTGTTTCGTACCAAGAGTTGGCTGGGGTAACTTTATTTTTTCTATCCCAATCTCCTGCTTGACTTGGGCCTCGAGACAAACCTCCTTCGAAAAGAACCAAAGAACCATTCACCCACAACCAAAATTTACTATCTACAGAAATAAGTGCCTCCACCTGATCGGGCACTTCATCTAATGTTATTGTTTTTCTAAAACTCATCCATGTATTGGATGGTCCATCTTCTTGTTGCCAAATCCACTGTGCATTTCCCCAATCTGCAGCATTTACAAATTGGGTCGTAAAAATGATGAATGCAACTAATAGTATTTTTTTCATATGTTATTTTTTTTAAGTGATTTGCAGGGCTTGCCTATTATTCATTGTCTTGTGTGAAGATTATTTGTATCGGCTCGTTTTTAGGTTGATAAACTTTCAATAATTCTTTTCTCTAATAATTTGAACTGGCCCAATTAATCCGGAGGGAAGTAGTTGTGTTGCTTTTGTAAATTTTCGAATATTGGTTTGCGTATACCTTTCTTTTTCTAGTAAAAACTCATCGCCAATAAGACGGTTTGGCCATAGGCTGACTACATCAATTTCCAGCTTATTGCCTTTTGCTTTTAGGTGTGAAGTAATATTTATTCTGAACGGTTTTGACCAAAGAACACCTAAATCAACGCCATTTAATTTGACCTGTGCCAATTCGTGTACTTTACCTAAATCAAGATATAGTTCATTGTGCTTTTTCGAGGCTTTAAAATCGAAGGTTTTGAGATAAGTAGCTTTTCCCGAATAGTATTTTATGCCCTTATCATTGTGTTTCGACCAATCGCTAAGCTTATCAAAAACCACCGTTTCGGGGCCTCCCCATTTTTCATCAAAACGGACGTTCCAGTCACCTTCTATTTGCTGTACCGTTTTGTATGTTGGCCAATTTGAAGCCAAATTTTGCACAGAAATCACATCTTTAAAAACAACGAAATAGGAAGCACATGGTCCAAATTCCATCGGAATAATGGTGCGTCCATTGACGACTTTAAAGTTGGAAAGAATGCGCGTTTCTCCTGTTACAGGATTCCATAACTCTGGCTGTTTGCCACTTACCCTAAAGGTACATTTCACCTTCTCAACTGGCTGCCATCGACTAGTGACGTAATAAATATCAGCATCTTCTGTTTGTCGATGAATAAAATCAACCACGCCCACATCGCTTAAACCTTTGCATTCAAAATCGGGAAGTATATTATTCTCTTGCAACACCTCACGTATGCTACGGTTCCATATTACTTGTCCTTTCCCGATGCTGTTTACGCCAATCTCTGGATTACCCCAAATGCGATCAATCAGCTTTTGATATTCAACAGCATCATCTGTTTTGCTCAGCATTGGGGTTTCAATTTTCCCCACCACAGTAGCGCCTTGTTCTACTAAAGCAGCTATCTTTTCCAGTGCTTTAAGTGACACCGGCGTTTTATTCTCAATCACCAATACCATATAATTCATACCATCGGGCATAACTAGCTTTCCGTTTTTCACGCCAACTCTAGTCAATAACACTTCCTCATTACATTTGTCGTAATCGTAGCCTGTGCCCAAATCCGCTGAAGGGTTTTTCATACCATCGGCCCATTCGAAAGCATCGCCCCCCGAGCGCAAACCGTGACCATTATAAAATAGCACATCGGCAGTAAACAAGCCTTGTTGAAGCATATACGAACAGCGTGACAGGTAATTGACAAAAGGTGCACTTTGATTCCACCACGTATTGGTACGGTCGAAATGTGTACCAGCACTGTGCGTCATTCCGGGTACTTCTGTCACTGATGGACGATGGGTAAAGGTGTGAAAGCAAATCCAATTGAGACCATCACAAAAAGCCTGATCGGCAGCTGCTTTCATCATAAAAGGTGACACCTCCCAATTGGGTCCCACGGAGGTAAAGGATTCGGCAAAGACCTGCTTGATACCATAGGTATGTGCCGAAGTAGCGGCCTCGCGTACTAAGAAACGACCACTAGGTTGTTCGCGGTGAGGCGAAGGCATCCAAAACTCGCCCATAGCCACATCGCAGCGGCCCACACATTTCTTAAGATCGGCCTGGTACTGGTGCGGGCCTGCTGCCTCAGCATAAGAATGTAGTCCGTGTTCGTGCGCCACTTCCTGTTGTCTTCCATAGTGATTTTCAGAAATCAAGTCACTGATGGTTAATTGAAAATCATTTATGAAATGCTTTGTCCGCTCCTCAGAATCAATATTGACAACAATAAGAGCAGGCAAGTGTTTTATAATGTCATAGCCACGGCGCTCTTTAAATTCTTGGGCGAAGTGTTTGGTCCAATTAGGATCGCCTGCTTCCCAACTGTCGCACTCTACGTACTTAAAGGCGACACGTTCCTCATCACTCATCTCGCTAAGCAATAAGCCCGCAGTATTTTTCCAATGCAAGTCGAACACTTCTTTGCTCAGGTGATCAATATAAAAAACACCGTTGAGATTACGTCCTGTAGGACGATAACCAAAACGGATAATGCGCCACTGGCCTTGAGGAGCCACCCATTTCAGATGACCTTTTTCATCCAATTTATCGGAAATATCAAGTACCTCGTTTAGTTGCAAACTTCCCTTTGCAGGAATGGCCAAGACTGCCACATCGGTATAATAGGCATTTTGAGCGTCCTTGACGCGTTGATCTTCGAGCTGTCTTTTGGTTTGAACTGGCGTACTAGGCCTCTCTAAGGCTTGTGCAATCTGCTGACCACCTTCTACAACGATTTCACCCCACACCAACTCCTGCTGACCATGATCAGGTGTCACCCAAGGGGCCGCACAACCAGCAGGGCCAATGAATACGCCAAAATCAAGTCCTAGACGCCCTGCTTCCTTCGAAGCAAAACGCACCATATCGCGCCAAGGCTTAGACCACATTTCCATCTTCTCTTCAGGCTGAGAGAGGCGTGCACCTTTATACTCATCTGTCAGTTCGTACCTAATTTCGGTGCTATCTATAATGGTTTTATTTTTCCACTTACGTGGACCAAAAGGACCTACACCACCATCCAAGACCATACAGCCAGAAAGGCCTTTGGCTTTCATTTCTTCAAGATCGAGCGTAATGGCTTCTTTCGAGGTAGGTGTTTGAAGCCACCACCACCATGCTTGCGGTCTGACCTCGTGGGGTGGGGTTTTGAAGTTTTGGCTTAGCTCAGGTGCTATTTTTTGAGCCAAACTCAACATAGAAACAAGTAATAGTATGCTTGTTTTCAATAATACTCTTCTCATTCGTATATTTTTTTCGGAGATTGAACAACACCATTACCGTTTTTAAAGCTCCAATAGTCAATACAGTTCTTCTTCTTGTCCAATACGTAGTTCCATTTTTTCAGATAGAAGTCATGTGATTTAAAGTCGTCACCGATGGACTTAAGCGCCTGGTTCAATTTTGTATCTAGTGATTGTTGGAGACTTGCAAAATCAGGATTTCCAACTAGGTTATCCATCTGGTAAGGATCTTTTACGTTATCAAAAAGCTTACTTGGCCCCTCTAAAGTACATTCGTAGGTGTATTGCTTGGTGCGGATAAGGCGATATTCTGCATCCTTTGAATTACCCGAAAAAGGACTTACATTCATCACCAAAGCAGTACGATCAGCATTGGGATCAGGGTTTTGCATCAGTTCTGAGATGTCTTCTCCCTCTATCGTTTGGGGAATATCAAGATTAGCCAACCCTAACAATGAAGGCAAAATATCAGGTGTATTAATGGGTGCATTGACTACCGCCCCCTTGTTCTCTCCAATAGCAGGATAGCTAATAAGGAAAGGCACTTTGATGGATTCATCCCAACCCAATTGTTTCTTAAAAGGTCTTTCGTCATGAGAGCCCATCATTTCTCCGTGATCAGAGGTAAAAACAAAAATGGTGTTTTCCATTAGTTCTAATTCTTTCATTTTATCCAAAATATATCCAATGGCTTTGTCTGTAGCTGTGCAGTGCCCATAATAGCCCTGTAATTCTTTGCGTGTTTTTTTCTCCAATCTCGCGGGCACATTAGGCGACAGAATCAAATCCTCTTGGGGGTACATCGCCATCATATCCTTTGGAGCAGAATAGTGAGGAAAGTGTGGTGTTCCTATAGAGATAAAGAGTAAAAAAGGCTTATCACTAGCCTTTCTCTTAGTCATATAATCATTGGCCGCATTCGCAATGGCATAAGGCGAGTAGCCTTTGTAGTATTTCACATCAAGATCATCATTCTCGAAATAGGGTTCATTGTTATAATCATGAGAACATTCGTTACCCATCCAAAAGTCGAAACCCTGGCGTCTTTCTGGCGTCACGTTATTCAATCGTCCGTGACCATCAAGGTGCCACTTGCCACCAATATGTGCGGTACTATACCCTTCTGCTTTAAATATCTCAGCCATACAGAGCTCTTCGCTAGGCAAGTAAAGATCGTTTAGAATCATCCCTGTACTTGTAGGGTAACGACCTGTCATCAGTGCAGCACGATGTGGTGTACACACAGGCGCTACCGATACAGCATTCGCAAAGTTCACAGCCTCTTTCGAGAATTCATCCAAGCGAGGAGTTTTTACATTAGGATCACCAGCATAGCCGAAGGCCTGAGCTCGCCATTGGTCTGTAAGAATATAAACTATGTTGGGCTTACCTGATTGGATTTTGTTATTTGAATTGCATGACATCAATACAAAAGTCAGTACAACGATTAGCAATTTTTTCATAATTAGATCTAGATATTGATTATTAAACATATAGTCTACTTAAAACTAATACTATTATCTCCCTCTACGAGTTCTATGGTTTGATCTCTCCAATAGAAAGTACCACTCAGGTATTTAGGCAAAATGACTATGCCTTTAATACCGTTCTTTCCCTTTTTCTTTAATTCGAAATAAATTTCATCGTCTCTTAAAGGCATTTTTCCTTCGATAAAACTGAGTTCACCGAACGATGGGCACATTTCAAATCTTTTAAACCCTGTTTCTGTTGGTGTAATTCCAGCTATAGAAGCATAGTAATAATATAAAGGCGAGGCACTCCAAGCATGACAATCGGAACGTGAAGGATCAAACTTTTCAGGAAAAGTTGTGAAGCCACTATCAATTAAATCGTTTAATACACTTAATCCAGAAAAGTATAAATCGCCTAAACCTGTTTGCTTTAGTGCTGCTACTTTGTAAAAATCAAAATAGTAAGAAGACTGTGCGATCTCTTTGTTGTTAACTACTCGTTGCATCAACTCTTTATGCTTATCAGCATCAAACGAGTTACTAAGCACGGCTAATATATTGGCGTGTTGGCTAAACTCACCTTTATCTGGTGTATCGGCTAACAATTGCTTTTCGTTATCCCAGCAATTATCAATGATCGATTGCTGAGTAACATCTGCTTTTTGTGCCCATTTTTGCTTTAGTCCCGACATACCGTAAGCCTCAAATATATTCATCGCTTTTTGTATGGTATACACATATTGCATCCCAATAACAGATGAATATTTTTTGTCCTTATTTAATGGTGGATATCCAGTCTTCCACTGGTCAACCCAATCAACAAAAAGCCAGCTTTCCAATTGACCAAGCATACCATTATCCTCAACACGCTCATCATACCAATTAAGAATATCAAGCATGGTAGGAATCATCTTTTCGATGAATGCTTGATCGTTGCAATGCATCATATAGTCATGCACCATAGTAATCCATACCAATGAAAACGGAGCTATTATTTGCTGTTGACTGCTAGGGTAACGCGACTGGGTAAGACCAAATGGCAACTTAGAATCGTAATAATCCTGAATCGCATCTTTCCATAGTACGGTATCGCCAGAGGCATAAGCCGTATTGAGTCCTTGTATGCGGGCATCACCAGTATATTGCAGTTGCTCATAGTAAGGACAATCAAAAAAGACCTCACCTGCACACAAACGCTGCGTGCGCCAAGCCACCTCAAATATATCGCTCAAACGAGGGTTGTCACATTTAAAATTGGCTTTCAAATCCAATGGATAAGCCGTAAACTCACTGTTAAACGCATTTAATACCAAAGGCTCATCTGCTGTTGATATTTCTAGTTCTATATAACGAAAACAACGCCACCATAAGGATTCAAAGAGACGATCATTACCACCATCGGGCATTACGATGTCAGAATTACCCCACATTACTTTTCCATCCACCTCATCGCGGTTGCCTTTATCAAAAGTAGGTTTACCATCCTTGGTGATAAAAAGACTCTCGGCATAGGTAATTTTGATGTTACTTTTGGCTCCTTTGCTGTACTCCAATTGCGGATAAGCATTGGTAAGGTGCCCTTGATCAAGTAATATTTTGACAGTGCTTTTAGCTGGTATTTCAACAGGAGCATCTCCCGTGATTAAGCCTTCTACATTATCAATTCCGTCCGCCTTTCGAACCTCGGCAAAACTTTGAATTTTGGCTTCCATCATAGCTATAGAGCGCGGATGCAATACACGCCCATCGGTTTTCCCTGTAACGGAATAGTATTTTGTGGGCATCCCTTTTTTACCAGCTTTAGCCTGCTTCCAATCAACTTCTTTGTCTGATATTTTCCAACTCCAAGGGTGTAATTCTCCGGTGAACTTTTCGCCGGGCCCTGCCACATAAAAGCGTCTGAGGTGTTTTATCTTATAAAAAGAATAGGCCTCATCAATAGCAACACGCCAGGTTTTATCGGTATTAATTTCTTTTTCTTGTTCAGTATTTCCCTGAATGATTAAACCTGTGATATAACTCATTTGCGCAGTAGGTTTTAAGTCGGCCATATTCCACACTTTGGCAGCAATATGATTCTCCCCTACTTTAAGATAAGAAGCGATATCTATGGTTGCAAATTGCCAGCGGTTAAGATCGCTACGCGCTGGTCCACGCGCCACCACAATTCCATTAATGTACAACACATATCTGTTATCCGCCGAAATATTGATTACATACTCTTGCGGTACAGCTTCAAACGAAAGAACTTTCTTAAACAAATAAACCCCCACTTCATCACCTGTAATATTAGGGTGCGTAATCCATTGGGATTGCCATTCTTCACTTAACCATTGGCTATCTGGTTCAATATTCTCCTGTGCAAAAGTGTTTATAACGAACAACTGAGAAAGTAGTGTGATTACTATAATTCTTTTCATATTTATTTTCATAGGTCAGATAAGAGGTTTCATCTGTTTAAATTTATTTTTCAATGGTCAGATGGAACTCCCAAATAAATTTAATCATCCTCCTGTGTGTAAATTGGATAATCAAATTTGCATGATTGTTTCATGTGATTATAATTGGTATTCAATTGTCACATGGAACTCGCCAAATTAGTCATCATCGTGTGTGAGAAATAATCTATCATGGCTCGTTTCATATTATTTGACTTTAACTATTTCTATTTCCCTAGGCGCCTTTATATCTGATTTCACATTTCCCTCACTATCCTTTGTGTGTTTAATATGAATCAATCCATACGGAGTTGGGTAAGTTCCTTCAACCCATTCCAAATCACCTAAATGTGGTTCTATCTTTATTTTCATACAACCAGGAGCCTCTATATTTACACCAAGTACGTATTGCGACAACCAAGCCGTTGGTCCTGATGCCCAGCCATGACAGAAGCTATGACGTAATCCTTTGTAACAATAATTACCATAGGATTTGTGCACATCCACTTTATCATCAGGAACGATCTCGTCAATGCGCCCTGCATTTTGCATCCAGTCAATGTCAAAATCTTCCCAAAACGATGTTGCTCCCAAATCGAGCATTCCACCCCAATACTCTCTTATCACATCTATTGCACCTTGATGGTTACCACCCAGAGCCATTGCATTAAGTACGTAATACCCGTAGAAAGTAGAAATGTCTTTTACGCCATCTTTAACTAGCAAATCATCATTCACCACTTTAGGATCTAGCATACCTGCCATAGCCAATAATGCCCCAGGAGATTTTCTTGTAGGAAACTCAGGCCCATAGCTTTTAGCTTTTTCAGCAACCGTTTTATAGTGTTCGGCTTTCCCTTCATCGTTAAATGCTAATGCCATGTCAACCCCAGCATCAAACGACATGGCTAATAATGCCTGCATCCCTTTTCTTACTTCAATCTGATCTCCTCTAGTTGGCCAATCAAGGAAACACTCACCTATAAATGTCTCTTTACCCTCACTATCCATATTTTCTTCCAATAGTTCCAATAAACCATAGATGTATTCTTTGCTTTTTTCCAAATAAGCTAAATTTCCTGTATTCATATACCATTGGTGATGAATAAGGAGCCACCACATGGAATAAGAGTGAAATTTACCATTCATCCAACCGGGAAGTGGCGTTATTTCTTCCATCAAATCCAATGATTTTGTCACGACCTCATTTGCTCCAAATGCAGCAAGAATAGTCATTACCTCGGGGTGCATATCCCCTACCCAAACCAGACGATCGCGTTTTATACCATCCCATAAATACTCTTGCATATTGAGGTGAACGGTATACGCGCCGGTTTGCCATATCTTATTTAAACGTTCGTCATTTGATTTAAACGAACCCAGATAAGGAATATCGCGCATAACAGATATGGCACTTATTTCCTTTAGCTGCAACACCCTGTCCTTGTCCAGCAAATCAATTCGCACAAAGCGAAACCCGGTGTTGCCAACTTCAATTTTACCACACCAGGGTAGTGCAAGGTTCATATCTCTTACAGCATGATCGTTTGTAGCTCCATCTTCACCGATATTGGACATCGCTTCTGATACCGATTCACCAAAACGAACACGAACATTAATTGGCTTTTTGCCTTTAAACATTCCAGTAACAATCTCTAATCCGCCATGCATCTCTTTTCCAAAATCCAATAAAATAGCGGCTGTACCATAGCTATTGTTGAATTCTATAAGATCGTTCTTTTTTGCTGTGCTTTGATGTCGACCTTGTTGTAGAAGCTGATTCGCGTTTTTAATATGGCCAGACTCCAACATAATACGAGTTGGTTTAACGTAGGTGCGTTCAATTTTATAAGAGTGCTCTTCAGAATCTATATCCGAAGTACATGGACTACCACAAGATATAAGCATGAAGATTATCAATAGGAAAAATAAGTCTTTATTCATTTTAATAGATTCTTTTATACTAATTGTAACTTAACTAATGAGGTACAGATTTATTGATTAATACATAAGAGTAAAACTCATAGTTTCCCTTCCATAATCAGGATTCGTGAACCTCATACATTGTGATAAAGAATTTAATCGATCGAAATATGTAAGCAGAAAAACCTAGATATATTATGTTATTAATAATCCAGTATCAAGTAATCTTCCTTTTTAAGTGTATTTTCCAAACTATCTGGTACGCTTAAGTTTCTTCGAGATTTATCTAATGGAAATTTAGGAGTCCAAATGAGAGGCATATAACCAGGCTCCCCTGTTAAAATATCTCCTTGTTCTTTCATCCATTCCTTTAATTCAGTAGCCAATTCTTGTTTTATGGTATTATAAGAAACATCATGAGCCAAGTTATTCTGTTCAAATGGATCTTTTTCAATATCATACAATTCCTCGTAAGGTATATTCTTATGCTTATTTGCCCCAATATTCAAAAAGGCATTGACATAAGCGTTCTCTCCAAAATTTTGGTCAAGTACTTCGACAGAATTAAGACTTCGGATGTATTTAAACTTTTTACTACGAATCATACGCGCGGGAAATACGGAAGCTGCAAGAATACCCTGATTGGTTTGTACTCCATAAACATACTCGTGTATTTCAGCACTTTTATCTTTTAATATTGGTAAAAAGCTTTTTCCGTCAACTTGAGGTACAACCTCACCTCCAGCCATCTCTATAAAAGTAGGCACTACATCGGTATAATGTATCAAGGCATCGGAACGCGTACCTGGTTTTATGACCTTTGGCCAACGCGCTACAAATGGTACATTTAATCCACGATCATAAACCGTAAATTTACCAGACACTCCGTGATCGGCACTATAAATAAATAAGGTATTGTCATCTAACTCCTCCTCTACATATTGAAGCACCTGTGCTAAATGAATATTATCTTCTTCCACACTACGGTAATAGCCACTTTTCCTTTTTAACGTTGCTTTATTCATCTTTAAATGTTCATTAAAAGGATAGAACTTAAGGCTATCTGCAGGTTTACTTGGTACATCAAAATATTCTGCATGAGGATAGTATGAAGTAATAAACATACAAAATGGCTTCTCGCTATTTTTAAAATAAGCCTGAATACTATCCAAAGGAATATCTTTACGCGGTCCTCGACCTTTTACTGAAGGCCATTCAATATCCCAATCATACACCGATGCTGGTTGCACATGGCTTTTTCCTGCAAGGATCACTTCATAACCCAAGTCACCCAAATAGGTGGTTACAGATTTTATATCTGGTTTTGTTCTAAAATGATTGATAAAACAGCCATTCTTTAATGGATAGTTACCCGTAAGTAGCTGCGAACGACTGGGAGCACAAATAGACTGTGCCGTAAAAGCGTTTTCGAACACCATTCCTTCTCGTGCCAATTGATCAACCGCTGGTGTCCTTATGAAATCATTACCATAACACCCATAATCGTATTTATCCTGATCATCAGCCAGGTAAAAAATGATATTTGGCTTTGCTGTTTTTTTTGCATTACTAACAAAGCACACGCCCATTAATAGACACGTTAATATTAAGCTAAACCTATTTTGACAAATAAAATATTTCATTATTCTCTTTTAAAATTGGATCGTTTTTTCAATTGCATTTAGTTACTTTCCCATATTCAGCGGAGGGTAGGCCACTGTTTTGCCAGATGCTCGCCATGTTCCCGTTGGAGCCTTACTTTTGATAAGCCAATCGCGTAGCTTATTATTCATTTTAATGGCTAAATCAAGTGTCGGTTGCGTTGGATTTCCTTCCAAAAGATTACTGGATTCACCAATGTCTTCACTCAGGTTATATAACTCATATGCTCCATTCTCATAATTATAAAAGAGCTTGTAATGCTGATTATCTGAATGCCTATAATGCATAACAGATTGTGGCCAATTCCGCACATCCATATATCCTGGAAAATGCCAATAAAGCTCCTTTTTGTCTTCGATAACTTCACTTTCTCCTTTCAAGATACTGGCCACCGATTTCCCATCTACAGCATGCACACTTGGATCTGGAAGACTAGCTCCCGCCATTTCTGCCAAGGTTGGATAAAAATCAACGGTATGAACCTCTTGACTTGTATTAATCGAATTGGGTGCAATAACATCAGGATATCTAAAAATTAACGGAACTCTAACTCCACCTTCGTAATAAGTCCCTTTTCTTAAACGTAATGGTGTATTATCAGTAGGCCCCATGAACCCACCATTATCCGAATAAAAAACAACTAGAGTATTGTCTGCAATACCATCAGCCGTATCTCCATCTCCATTAGGATCATCTAGTGCATTTAAGATACGACCCACATTTTGATCTAAGAGTTCAATAAATGCCGCATAATCGGCTCTATTATGACGAGGATCTATTGATTTTTTGGCCTTATACTTTTTTTCTAAATCAGGACGAGGAAGTATACTAACATGTACCGCATGAAATGGTACATAGGCAAAAAATGGCTTCCCTTTTTGAGTTCTATCCTTAATATAATCAACTACTGCATCGCCAAGCGCATCAGTTAAGTGTTTTGGTGTACCTTCTAATTCCCAAGGATCATTGCCGTTTTTCAAGGGTTCTAATACATTTTTTATATAATCAGCATCATAAGGCTGAGCATAGGGTTCTAAACCTTCATGACTAAACATCCAGCCCTTGGCATCATCGTTTTGTGCAAAAAACTCATTATTAACTTTTACACCATTTACCGTTGCTTTCGTTTCCTTACGTAATGCCAAATTATGATCAACGCCAAGATAAGTATCTGCATGCATTCCTGTTTTTATTGCATGTAATTTTCCAAAAAATGCAGTATGATAACCAGCAGTTTTTACGGTTTCAAACATTGAGATACAATGCTCAGACAAATAATTAGTTTGGTTGTGAGGTATGATAGCCGTAGAGGAGCGAAGGCCTTTGGATGCGCGTTGCAGACTCCCCACATTATATACACCATTTTGAGCACCTGTAGCATATTGCCCTGTATGTAAAGCTGCACGTGTTGGTTGACAGTTTTGCTGCGTATAAGCATAAACAAAGGACATACCTTGCTTCGCCATTTTATCTATATGTGGAGTTTCATAATACTTGGATCCATTCCCCATACCGGTATTTGAAGAACTTAAATCAGTCCAGCCTAAATCATCAGCCATAATAAATATAATATTTGGCTGCTGCCCCATCATTTTAGTAGTGATACACATTATCAATATCAAGGACAAAAAATATAATTTTTTCATAACATTTATGTTATTTACATCTTTAAATATTTAACTCTTTATTTATAGCTACTTGCTATCTTTTGTTTTACTTCCAATGCTTTTCGCATTTCTTTAAGCACCTCTTTATATTCCTCATTAGCAACAACATTTTGGTTCTCTTTAGGATCTAGTTTGAGGTTATACAACATCTCCTCTCCATTTTCAAACAAAGAGTAAGTAAAATCTTGCTTAACAATAGCATCCGCTACTTTAAAACGCGCATAGGCTGCTTCTCTAAATGCTTTATTAGGATTATCAAGGATGGACTTAAAACTCTCTCCCATGATATAATTTGGTGTAGGCACATTCGCTAAATCGCAAAGTGTAGGATAAATATCAACACTTTCAACCAGTGCTTCTGTTTGCTGACCTTTTGCCCTACCTGGTACTTTTACAATTAAAGGTACTTGCAGAGCATTGTGTAAAGTGTTGTGTTTTCCCCAAAACTCATGCTCACCCAAATGCCAACCATGGTCACCCCATATTACAACGATGGTATTCTCCGCCAGGCCAAGATTTTCAAGCTCGGCCAGCACCTCCCCAACTAACTGATCTACATAACTCACACAGGCATAATAACCATGGCGCATCATTTTATGAAAATCATCCGTTTTTGGCGAATATGTGCCAAAGGTGTACGACTTAAACTCGCCACTCCCTCTTAATTGTTTTGGGGCATTCTCTGGCAAAAAGCGATTGTCTGCTAATTCGATTGCATCCCTATCATACAAATCCCAGTACTTTTTAGGGGCATAAAATGGCATGTGAGGTCGAAAAAAACCGCAAGCCATAAAAAAGGATTCTCCAGATGCTTTGAAACGACGCAAATCGCGGATAGTTTGATGTGCAATTTTATAATCAGGATATACGCTATCAGGCACGTGAGGAGATTCATATACTCGTCCGTTTCCCGACTTGGCAAGAACCTCGGTGGAAGCGGAATCAAAGCTTATACTGTGTCCACCTTTAGGCATCCACGGTTTTTGACTCCAACTAGCATCCTGAACGTCTTTATTATAATGGAATATCTTTCCGTTAGAAATACAGGTATAACCAGCCTCTTTAAAAATTCCAGGCAATGTTTTGGCATTCGGAACATCTTCTTCAGCCTTTGCTCTGTAATCTATAAAACGTGTTTTTGTAGGTAAAATACTTGTTAACAGACTAGCGCGTGAGGCTCCACAAACCGGTACATTACAATATGCCCGATTAAAAACAACACCTTCTGAAGCCAACTGATCAATATTGGGTGACTTAACTTGTTTTATTCCATAACAACCCAGTTCTGGTCGTAAATCATCTATTGCAATAAACAATACATTTGGTTTTGTCGTTTGAGCTTTAGTTTTTTGCGTAAAACATGTTACAAAGACTAACAGAACAACTAAAACCACTTTAAAATTCTTATTCTTCATTTATATATTCATTAAAAATCATACAATACTTCTCAATAAGCTACTGTTTATAATTACTTTACTTATTTATAGCTTTAAAATTCCAATGTCCGCCTTTCACTTTAAAGCTGATAAAACCTTCATCCGATTGATTAATGTCTAAACCGCTTATTTCATCTTTAAACTTTCCTTTTTTCCAGACAGTTTGAGTATTTACAATTACCTCAGATTTTTTATTTTTGGGGATGTAAACAGTAGCCGTTGTATGCGCCGGAGAAATTAAATTAATTGAATAAGTACTTTCCGTTTTATGAGCTTCCATAGTGATATCTCCTTTTACGCTAGGAACTATTTGCTTCACTGAAGTTAGGTGAACCATATTTGGTTTTACTTCAAATGATTTCCATGAAACATCCGTTGCCTTTATTCCAGCGATATAACGCGACAGTACATAATTTGGAGCATTCCAGGCATGGTTATATGTGCCTCGTAATTTTGGGTAAAACTTTTCGTATAAAGTAGATAGATCTTTCCTGTCTACCTGCGATTGGTAACGCTGCCGCATACGTAACAACCCCTTATCGTATTGACCTGTGAGCATAATGGCTTCTTCGGCCAACCACTCCATATGTGGACTTGTTTTTTGTATTGGAAGTAATACACTATCTACCAATAGATCGTAATGCGCTTTATTGGCCAAACCACTAATTATAGCAAGAGAACTCACACGCTCTTCTACAGGTTTGTTCTTTGACCCATAACGTGTTTCTTGCCAGTATTCTTGCTCAAAATTATCCTTAATGCTATTAATACGTGTGTTATACCAAGCTAGGTCATCCTTTTTATTTAGAGTTTCAGCCATATTCCTAGCTGCCTTGAGTGCCATGTAGTATAAAACAACATTGGTAGGAGTTGGATCGGAATCTATACCCCAATCAACCCAATTGGCATAACCTTTTCTATGCATAGGCAGTCCGTTATCTTGCATATGCCATAACTTTAAGTATGCCAAAACAGCTGGGTAAGCATTGGCCAATGTAGCTTCGTCACCTGTATTGTAGTAATACTGCCATATTCCTTGATCAATGTATTGTAAACTTTGCCCTGTAAGCTCACTACTCTTACCACGGTAAGCGCCAAATCCAGGTGCAAGTCCTTGTATAGTATCGCCATTACGATAAGCAATCGTATTATCTATGCCTTTTTTAAGCAATAAACGGCCAGGCTCATCCATGGTATAAAAAACGGCTCCTGTCTGATCCGCTACATCTCCTACCCAAAGGCCACGTTCGCGATCAGGACAATCCATATAGTTATCTCGAGCACAGACATAAAGCGTGTTCCTTGCCATCCACCATAAACGTGTAAAATAATCATCACTGCACTTAAAATCACCCGTCATTTCACCTACGCCAGTCCATCGGTATTTTAATTCTATAACTTCTACACCTGGAGGTATTTGGTAAAACATGGCATGCCCATTAATCCATGAATATCCTTCGAATTCTTGAACTCCACCTGTTGTAATATAAGTAGCGTTTAGCATATTAAAACCATTGTCAGTATCAGCGACAATAGTTTTTCCTGCTTCACTTTTCACTTTTAAGTAAGGTGTAATTTGTTGATTAAAAGGCATCATTCCTTTAATTTCAATGATAGAATCAGTTGAATTTATAAAAGGTAGCTCGACATTTATATTTTCATTACCAGACTTTACACTTAAAGCGGAATACTTCTTTAATCCTCTATCATTCCATTGAGGAATACACCTTTTTACTAACTGTCCCCATGGATCTGAGTTCGCTCCTCCTTTTTCTGTTGCACTTTGCCAATCTCTATCATTATAATTACCCGAATACCAAGCTTCATCAGTCCAATCTCCTAGGCTTCTTTGGGCGTCATACTTAATATTATAAGAATTAACACGATTGGGATTTTTTCCACCTCCACCACTTTTGAGATCATAAGCAGGATGTAGTTTCACTTTCCAAGAACAATCAGAAACTAATTGCGTTTGACCTAAGTCTGCATTAAAAAACAAACCTCCTTTTCCACTATCGTCATGCGTTTTGCGTGTTCTGCCCCAATACCAGACTAAGATAGCAATCGTATTTGACCCTTTTTTTAGGTGAGATGATATTTCTAGTTCATCGTAATAGATTGTAGCAGGCGCAGCACCTCTTGCCAAACCACCTTCGAATACTACCAATTCGCCATTTATCCATAACCAATACTTGGTATCAACTGATATTTTTACTTTTACCGAAGCTGGTATATCGCTCAATGTTATGTTTTTTCTAAAACACACCCAGCTATTAGGGATTCCATCGGTATCTTGCCAAATCCACTTGGCGTCACTCCATTTATTCGACTGTGCATGGCATAATGATGATAACATCAAAACCAAAAATGCAAGCTTCCTCATTATAGTCTTTCTTTTGATTTATTTCGCGGCTGCTACAATCTTAAATTGAGCATCCCATGTTAAAATTAACATGAATACACTGCTAAATATTTAAGCTATACATCAGAAAGTATTATAATATTGCACCTTATTGAAATATCACACTATGTTGAACTATAATTTCAATTAAAATATCCTTATTTATTGAGTTTACATTATTGGAAAGGAGTCATACCTTAGAGAAGTATTCCATAAGCATTAATATAAACCACAGAACTTATGCTCCATGAGCATTGAATATTAATTTACTATACCCCTAAATATAATTACTCTGACATCAACTTAGGTTGTATCTATTGACAAATTGAAGTAAGGCCTATTGATATAATTCTCGAAAAAAACCAAGACGATTGGGGATATTTTTCTTCATCCACTCTTCTATATCAGGAGATAATCGGCCAGGATATTTTATCATAGTAAAGGCAAAAAGTGCTGTTTCAGACATGTCTTCTAGATGTGGAAAACGATGTGCATAATCTGTAATAAAACTACCGTCGGCCGACTGCGCATTCTTCCACGCTAAACTATTTTCATATATATCTTGAATTGAAGTATGCACTGATTCATGAAATACCGTTTCTTCTAGATCATTAGTGCTGATACGAGCATCCATATTCTGCGAATACAGCACCAAAAAGTGCCCTTCAGTTTCGGAAAAAGCAATAGCATCACCCATATGAATCACCACATGATCGAGCATTCCTAGCTGAATAGCGGGGAGTTTACCTAGGCAAGGACACAACTTATCTGCATACGCTTTCGCTGCATTATAACTATTAAATGAACTATGACACCAAATCTCAACGCTTACATTATCTAAAAATTTAGCTTTAAATACATATGTATCGGTATCAAATAAATTATCATTTCTACTATCGGGCATTTCTTTTTCTTCCTGACCGATGAAAACAAGATTTACAAAAACATCTGGATCATCTTATAAGATAAAATCAATATCATTAGACACTACTGAATTTGGAAAAAGCGGAACAACGTTCTTCGTTGAATCTGAAGTATTTTGTAACTTCTGTGTGCAAGAAGAAAAAACAATACTGCAAATACAAAGTATCATTCTCATATTAAAAAATTTACTAATTAAATACATGTAAACTGTTTTTATGACTAAACGACAGTTGCCGTTATTGATATTTCAACAGGAGCATTATATGGTAATGATTCAACGCCAATTGCTACCCGACTTCCAATGCAATTAACGCCCAAATATTTTATCAAAAATTCCGACGCATAATCTGCAAGTTTTGCATGTGCTAAAAACTCTTTTTCTGCATTTAAAAAGACATTTAACTGAAGAATTGTTGATAATCGTTCCCCTTCATGTAAACAAGACTGTGCAGCTGATAGAGCATTAGAAGTTGCAAGCTGTATGGCTTCTTTATGCAGATGTAATGAATCATTCGCCTTAATTTTACCTGAATAAACGAGCTTTCCCGATTCTCGTGGTGTCATGCCAGAAGTATATACCAAATCACGATGCCGAATAGCTGACAAGTATTTTCCTTGTGGGATAATTGGCTGTATTTTCATACTCATAAACGGTACATTTCTGTCATTTTAACAATTCTATTTGCCGCAGAGATAGCTGCCTTAATATCCTGAGAAAAATTGAGTCGGATACTATTTGTACAAGAAGGAGCAAACTCAGTACCTGGTGTCACTATTACATTAGCCTGATAGCGCAATAAACTTACAAAGGTATTTAAGTCAACATTTAGCGGTGGTAATTGTGGAAATAAATAACTTCCACCTTGTGGCGTTGCTACCTGTAGGTTAGCAGCTCCAAAAATACTCAACAAACAGTCTCTTATTACCTGATGCTCAGCAATTCTTTTTTTCAACCAACCAGAAGGTTCATTAAACCATGTATAAAGCGCAGCCTGATTATATCCTGAAGCCCGCAATGAAACGATTGCTTGGAGACGCTCCATCCTATCGATTAGTTTAGATGTACCCAAAGCTACTCCCAATCGAAAACCACTAAGCGATTCTGTTTTAGATGGTCCCATGATTGTAATAAAATTTTCTGGTTTAATATCGCAAGAACAAAAGTGCGTAAATACTTCATCCCTATAAAGCATCCTTGAATATAACTGATCAACAATTACTGTTACTTTATATTTTGCTGCTAATTCAGCAATTTTTGTAATATCATCTGGCGAATAAACGAGACCCGTAGGATTATTAGGTGTTGAAAAAACAAAAACCTTTGTATCATCCATAAATGCTTTTTCAAGCTTGGTCATATCTATTCCATTATCAGATAAAATTCCTTTATATTCTAGAGGAATGGGTATCACTTCTCCTCCAAAAAAAGTAACAAGCTTCCGGTTAGCAAAATAATCAGGTTCAACTACAGCTACTTTAGTACCAACAGTTACAGTTGCTCCTAAAGCCATAAATAATGCCCCTTGTGTTCCAGGAGTTATTATCAATTCCTTATCAGCTTTCACTTTATGCCCTGTAAACAAGCTAAGACGTTCCGCTACTACATCTCGAATATCAGCCAATCCACGATACTCGGTATATGCCTGACTAGCTCCTCTCTCAAAACCGGTATTCCAAGCCATATCAGAACCTGGTGCGGGAGGAAAGGCATCTACATCACCATGCGAAAAATCAACTAAAACACCATTAAGCTTTTCTCCTTGCAGAATTGATTCAATATCATTTGTATTTTTCCGAACTTCCTGACCCGGAGCATTGTCTGCGTCAAGGATCATAAACTTTTCATCAAGCGTCATCTTCTATATATTTATGAAATTACTTCCGTTTATAACGATGTATCTCCTTTACTCGTTTTTGTGCTGAACAAGTATAGTTTTATAGATACATCTTAATTCAAAAGTATATCACATTTAAAAATATATAAAGCTGATTAGTTAGATTATACATATATTTAGCGTTGAAAATATGTTTACAGCACCAAATTAAACGCGAATCAATGGTTGATGATAAAGACGAACAAATATTGAATATTTTAAATAAGAATTCTCGTATGTCATTTGCTGATATAGGAAGGAAAATAAATCTATCACCTTCAGCTATTAGAGAAAGAGTTCAACGCCTAGAGGATACCGGTATCATAAAACAATATAGTCTACAAATTAATTATAGAAAACTAGGTAATGAATTAGAAGCATTTATGCTATTACGCGTGTTTCCAGGTCAATTAAAAAATGTTATTAAAAACATTAAGAATTTTCCCGAAATTAAGGAAGCACACCGCATTACTGGAAGTCAAAACTTACACCTAAAAGTGGTAACTAAAAATCAAATCAGTTTACAAGAATTATTAGACAAGTTAATGATATATGGAGACACCACCTCATTCTTAATCCTATCCGAAATTGAATAAAACTATTTTTTAGGGTTCTTTTCTATATACTCTAGCAATACACCCTTAACTTGTTCAACCGTTCCTTGCTCAATACCGCCATTAGTTGCACCTGTAATCCAATAATACAACATACCTGCATCTGAACAGTCCCACTTTCCTTTTTGGAATTTTACCACATCATCTACTTCTGCCATTTTTCCCATTAACCATACAAACTGAACACGATCGTCAGGGTGATTCATTGCCCAATTCCATTGCGACTTCACAACTTTTAGTTTTATATTTTGGTCGGGTATACGAACTTCTTGTATACCAAAATCCAGAATATCTTGCCATTTGTAAAAGTCCCCTGCATCATCATTAGCTGGGTGATGCGTGATAACCTTTACAAACTGATGTTTTTCTTTTGGTGTTGAACTTAAGGCAAAACCAATAATATCAGGTTCTCCTGCTTCAATAATCCAAAGTGGATCATTTGCCGTAGATGCATTAATGGCCTTACATAAATCCTTAATGGTTCCATCCATATTCCATTTTGCATCCATAAATTTAATATGATCGAAACCTCCCCACCGTCTTGCTGTGCCATCACATACCGTTTGCATCATAGCATGTCTTTCTTTTTCTGCCTCTTCGGAAATACGATGCAACACCAATAAATCGCAACAATGCGAATAATGAACCAATCTATCCTCTAATCCAGCCGCTCTAAGCAAAGCAATTGAAACTGCTGACCCGCCAAAATCATCAGGATCGGGCGAATTACCATCAGCCACTATCGCAACTCTACCTGCTGGCGGGTTAATTTTTTGAGCCGATATGCAAGAAGTGAAAATCAGTATACCTATTAATAAATATCCTATTCTATTCATTCTAATTCTATTTGTAATATTTGTTGTACCTGATTAAAAGTATGTCATTACTCCTGAACAATTGTTTTAACAATAGTACTCGCCTTGTAACCAATTCTATGTGCTTTTACAATCAAAGTATCCCCAACTGAACAGTTAATTGGTTCTTGATAAATACTCCATACTGTAGATGTGTTTACATCTTTACTCATTATTTTATACCCTATAGATGCTCCTTCAGTCGTGCAGGCTATACTGCATTTTCCTCCTGATTGAATAATAACTGGAGCACTTGTTACAGGCTGTTTTTCGCTTCCTTGCCACAATTGCTCAATCAACTTCGCTTCAGGCAAATTAGGTTGATCTCCAATTTCTGTAATCCATCTGTCCATTTCATTACTTAACTCTTTAAGTTTTGATTTGAATGCTGGATTTGAAGCCAAATTTTTTAACTCATGTGGATCTTCCTGACAATCATAAAGCTCCTCTACACTCTTACTTTCTCTAAACCATTGCATTTGAACCTCATCCAATGTTCCTTCGTTACGCATGCGCAAAAGCTCCTGCATAGTAGGAATTTTTTCACGATAAGCTAAAGGTAAATAATATCCTTGTTTTGGTCTATAGTTTCTGATATACTTAAAACGCTGATCTCTAACTGCTCTAATAGCATCAGTTACTTCGTCAAAGCGATCGGCTGCAGCATGAATATATTTTCTTTTGCTATCCGCCTCGTAGTTTCCTAAAAACGCTTGCCCTTGAATATGCTCAGGAGGTTTAATACCTACAAGTGACAATAAGGTTGGTGCAAAATCAACAAAACTCAGTAATTGCTCATCCTTTTTGCCTGCTAGTTGCTTCTTCGGAAATCGGATGATCATTGGAGTATTTAAACCTGAATCATAAATTAATCTCTTCTGACGAGGCAAAGGACCACCATGATCGCCATAAAAGAATATTATTGTATTCTCTAATAAACCATCCTCTTCCAATTGTTTTAAAACAGCCCCAACTTGCTTATCCATTTCGGAGATATTGTTGTACATCTTCCACAAATCTCTACGTACAATATCATTATCCGGCAAGTAAGGAGGAATAGGGAAGTTTATATCTTTACTTATATTTTTATACGTTTCTTGTTCTGTCATTCTCCCTGATTTCCAATGGTAACTGGTATCCCCTGCATGGTAATGTCTGGTCTCTATATGACGGAAACCATAGGGATCAAACAAACCTGATTCATGGGTTTCTGTAAAATTAAAAACAGAAAAAAATGGTTGATCTTTTTCTCTATTGCGCCAATGGCCATACTTACTGCTCTCGTTCCAGGCTGTTACAGGAGCTCTAAACTGATAATCTTCCTTATAATTGTTAGAACAATAATACCCCTGCTTACGCAATAACTCACTCACCATTTTAACTTGAGAAGGAGGCACAGCTTCATATTTCCGCAAACCAGTTTGTGCCGTATTAGAGCCAGTACGCATATGGCTAGAACCTATACTTGAAGGATACATTCCCGTTGCAATAGCAGATCTACTAGGCGCACAAACACCTGATACCGAATATAGGTTAGGATAAATTACTCCTTCCTCTGCTAAGCGACTTAGGTTAGGTGTTTCAATTGTAGAGTCGCCAAAAGCAGGAATGTAAGGCCCCATATCTTCTGTAACCAACCATAATATATTGGGTCTTTCTTGCAGTTCTAGTTCAGCGTAACTATCAGAATCTTTTTCAGTCTGGGTTCCTTGCTGGCAAGCCATTAAAAAAACAAATAATAGACAAGTAATCACTGTTTTTGTTGCTGTATATAACCGAGATTTATTTCTCATTCTTAATTTATTCATTGATAAAGTTATTAACCCGTTAGGCCTTTAATTATTTCTTATATAATAACAAACTTACTAGTTTGGATACTATTATTTTCACTTGTTACAACAATAATATAAATGCCTTTTATCAATTTAGATCCTTTTGATAACTGAACCTTATTGTGATTAGTACTTTGTTGCCATACCAATTTTCCTGTTGAGCTGTATATTGAAATATCTTTTTTTCCTTCTTTGTTGATTTCAATATGAATTATATCGCTACTTGGATTTGGGTATATGTCTACAAATTTGGCATTTGTTCTTCGAGTATCAAATATACCTACGTTCGAATTACTTCCTGAAACTTTAAACTCCTGGATAGAAACCGAACTGCTTTCCTCTCCTGCCTTCATGTTCACTATTATAAAACGAAACTTTCTTGATACAAATTCATCAAACGCAATTATCTTATTAGCTCCTATATGAGTTCCCGTTTTTAAGGTTTCCCAAACTCCATCTTTAAAACCTTCTAATTTCCAATCTCCAATTATATTTACCGGTTCATTAATCGTTAACTCATAGATACCTTCAGCTTTACCCAGGTCAAGAATTAACCATTCATCGGCACCACTATCTTTAGATATCCAACTGGTTTGTGTATTTCTATCATTGGCATTTACAGGTAAAGATGCTGCTTTTGAAGAAGATGCTGACATATATGCTCCATATAACCTAAGTTGTAGTTGTGCATCAAACAAAGATTTGGGGTAGGCTTCAACATCTTTTAACTCGTTTAATCCTTCATTTTTAAAGGTTATATTTTCACCTGGCGATTGAAAACCAACAAATATTGGTTTTGCATACGTGTGTGTTTTTCTGTTTACTGGATCCCAAAAATCAAATTGTTTAGAACTATAATTTGAGGCATGGATAAAATTCCAGAAGGTCATATATGGTCCACTATTAGGGTAAGCACTTTCTGCACCTCCACTATTATAGAAGCTTCCTCCATAAACATTATCCAACAAATTGCTGTAAGGATGATAACCATGACAATCAATAGGTTGATGTTTCTGCATCTCACAGTTCTTAAATACCGTATTTACCGTAGACCAACGCATGCCTGGCCCATGCCCCTGTCCTCCAGCATCTTTAAAACCAACGGGCACAATATCTCTACAATCTTCAAATAAAACGCCATAAGAGTATCTGGCAAAATAGGACGTGTGACCTTGTTTTCCAGAAATTAAGATATTTTTAACCGTGACACCCATACTTTTTTCCACCATTAAACTTTCGTTCCAATCTCTGATCTCACAGTTACGTATCCATCCATTTTTTACATTTTCAAAAGCCAAAGCCCTGTAGGCATAGTCCACAAAATCACTACCATGATGGGTATATATTTCGCTACTGTTTTTCCATCCACTGGTAAATAGTATATCTTCCACGCCTACCTCTTCAATGGTATAATACTCCCTCAGCTCAGCTCCAGATATTTCTGCTGTTATATTATACTGAACGGGATTCTTAAAAGTAACATTATTGCCTTCAATAGAAGTTATTATATGTTTCTCTAATGTTCGAACACCTCTGTTACCAGTATTCCAAACAGGGTTATAACTTAGGCCGGGCATATTGGCTTCCAAATTTTCTACACCCTGATGCCACAACTCCACTGTTTGACCTATACTTAAAGCACTAGCACTTTGTACCTCAATAGTAAAATCGCCTCTATTTATTCGCTTACTAATAGAGGTAATTAAATCGTCGCTTGCTGCATTATCAGCTTTAAAATGGAAACGCCATGGGAAGTCTCCGTATTGGTCTGCATAAATCTCAGTTCCTCCAGCTCCTGCCCCAGCACCTTTAAGTACAATATTACTTTTATTTATTACAATTGGTTTGCTGGCATTAGCTGCATCGGCTACCAAATATTTACCTGCAGGAAAATAAACTACAGCTGGTTGTCCACTACTACTTGCCGCTGCGATAGCTGCTCGTATACCGTCATCATCATAGTTAGCATCATTGGGTGTAGCGCCATAATTGGTAACATCAAACTTTGTCCATGCTGAAACATCTGGTATTTCCTTTTCCGAGAAACGATACCCTGAATAAGAATAGTCGCTCAAAGTGGCCTCTCCTAATTTATTACTCTCTTTCTTCTCTGCAAATTGAACCCACGATGGTGCTTCTGTTTGAGCTTGCAACACTAGCATATTTGGCAGTAGAAATATCAAAAGAACCTTGTAATTACTCACTAACAGCAATAGTATAACTCGCAAAGCTCTAAAAGTTTTAATCATATTTGTTGTAGTCTTCTTCAAATAAATAAAATACTCCATATTATTTCTTCTTTGCCATCACAAAATACATCCTACAATCTTCAGGAGCATCTCCATCGCAATTACCTGCCATTACAATACTTTCTCCAGCTTTGGCTTCTTTTTTAAATAAGGACATCGTAACCTTACCTAGGTTTACATCATCACCAGTATCCTCAAAGCTCTCACGTAAGAATTCAGGTCGCGCTACTCTATCATCGTGCCCTACATAAACTATCATATCTGCACCAGCAATAAACTGTAATTGATCTCTTGCCCAATAATTGTTATCAGAATTTGGAATACGAACATACTCCGAACCATTTAAGTACTTTGGAATAACCGTATAGTTGTATGGTAAATCGGTATATGCTTTTTTACCCCAAAAAACATTGGTTCGTAATTTGGCAGGGGCATCTCCCGTGTAGCTAAACTTTTTAAACAATTCGCTTTTGTTACTGACACCAGGAACATAAGGAGGAATATCTGGGGTATGCACAGGTAAAGGCTCTGCGTTGCTAGCTACAACTGAGTATACTTGGGGCATCTCTGTTGTTAAACCATTCACCATATTTACTTCTTCTGATTCTAGTTCTATAATTGCAGATTCAATTCCTTTTCGTTTAGCAGAAACAATTACCTTACCAGGTTTTAGGCCTGATCGTATCGCTACCCTATTGATACCACATTCCGTATCCACAAATTTATTATTGATACTATGTTCTTTACCACTATTATACCCACCGCGCCATATAGCAGGACCTTTAATCTCAAAATCAATACGCCCTTTATCCAACGGACAACGATTCCCTTCTTTATCCACCACCTCTACATCTATTAAAGCCACATCAGAACCATCAGCCAACCATCCTCTTGGGCCAACAATAGGAGTTAGTTTTATTGCTACAGGCTCACCTATGGTATGTTTACTTTGAGTAGCTCTTATTTCATTATTAATGATTGCTTCCGCTTTTACCTCACCAGATTCCCATTCTACTCCTGTAAACTCAAATACATAACCATTGTCTGGAATCGTATCAATACCAATTAACACATTATTTACATACAGTTTTACTCCATCACAATTTGAGATAACATACATTGGCTTTTTTGTATCCTTCGCATAATTCCAATGGCCAACGATGTGAACTTGAGGTTCTGGTCGCCACATGGCTTTTAAAGCGTAAAAAGCTTCTTTTGGTAAACGTACAGCATCTACTTCGCCACTTGCACGAGTAACCTCTGTAGGACAACGCCCTCCATGCGGACCATCTGAGAACACCCAGTTGGCTCCTCCGCAATGGTAAGGTTTCTTACCTATTTTATTCCACCAATGATATGCTTGTTTTATAGCAAACTCCTCAGAAGATAACTTATAAGTATTTCTTTTAATATTAGGATGACTATAAAAATTATCATCTGGAGAATATTTATCCCAAGCCCGTCGTGGTGCTTCATCTCTGCAATACTCGCTTTCTATTATGGGTAAATTAGTATATTCACCTTCCCATCCCTCGGTTCCTATTTCAATACTCACATACTTTTCTGAGCAATCTTTTACATCTGCTCTTCTGTTACCCATAAGGCGATAACCATTAGGATCATAATCGTATATTATATCTAATATTTGTTCATAATGTTCTGCCGACTCTGCCCAGTTTCCGCCTTCCCAAATAAAAATAGAAGGATGGTTTCTATAATACACAATCATATCCCGAAAAGCAGCAATTCTTATATCCCAAGTTTTCCCATGATCCTCTGATTCCCCGCTAACTCCTGGCATTAAAGTAACAAAACCGTATTTATCACCCATGGCCACCTCAGCAGGAGAAGCAGCACAATGTCCCCAACGGATAAAATTACCCCCTGCCTCGTCCATTAATCTAAAAGTATAATCTTTTAACCAATCGGGTAATGCAGCACCCAACCCAGCCCAAGAATTTGTTGGTTTCTGACCCCATCCATGCAACTTCACGTATTCGCCATTATTGTAAAAGCCAGAATCCTTATTAAACTCAAAAGTACGTATACCCAAAGGTGATTTAGCTACATCAATTATGCCCTTACCATTTTTAATGATTGTGTGTACCGTATACAAATAAGGTTTTCGCGTGGACCATAAATTTGGATTTTGAATTAAAACTTGATTATTGCAGATTACTTTTTCTCCTGCCCCAACAGTTTGGTTCTCTTTATTCTTACACACTAACAAACCTTTGTTATCATATATTGCAATTTCTATATTAAATGTTTTAGAAACTTGGTATTCATTGCTTACCTGAGTTTCCACATAAACTTCTGCACTTTCTTCACTAACATTGTTGGTATATACATAGCTTCCAACCGTTTTTAGGTTATCATAGATGGGCAAAGTTATATGCAAGGGATCCATGGTATACAAAAACACATTTCGATATATTCCTCCATGCGTTGGATGCCAGTGCTCATGGTTCCAAACTAAAGGAGCATTTTTTCTAAAATGATCTCCCCTATCATTATTAACCTTTACCGCGATTACATTATCCTCTCCAAACTTTATATATGGCGTTAAATCATAGCCAAAAGGAATAAAGCCTGTTTGATTTTTCCCTAAATAAACACCATTAATAAATACTTCTGCAATCTGACGCACCGACTCAAATTCGATAAATACCTTTTTTTGCTCATCCTCTTTTTCGATCTTAAAATGTTTACGATACCATACAGTACCTCGCCATTGGTTAGACTCCCCATCATGATGCCCAGGACTATAATCATCAAAAGTATCTATGTCATTAAAAGTATGAGGGCAGCTAACTACATCCCAACTACTATCATCATAATCAAACACCTGTGCTTGTTGCGGATTGTCTTTTATAAACTTCCAATTTAAATTAAAGTTATACTTAGTCCTGTTACCTCGCGGTGCATCATCAATATGATTAGTCTTTTCCCCACAAGACATAAAAACCAACACTAAAAATAAGGAAAACCCTATAAATAACTTTGTATGAAAAAAATGAGACATATTCATGTAACTTATTTCTTGAGATTATTATGCTTTTTGCTTAATTACTTTACAAAAGTAAGGAAAGCAACTAGGGGCTTATTACACTCAAAAACCAAAAAATAGAATTTCAGTGCAGATATTGAAACCATAACTCTAATTGGTGTCTATTTTCAATTGTAGTCCAAAAATATTTTTAATCTTTACCCGAAGATTAAAAGAGGCTTCACCTCCCATGCCTTACACTCCTTAATTAAATGAGCTTATACAATTTTAATTAGTAACTTTTGTTAATTGAAATTAAAGATCATATATTAACAAGACCTTAATGAGCTGATGCTATTAATGATTATATGCATAGATTACAGCATTATTATAAATTGACATCTACTCATCTTTTGTATTTGAAATATAAATTATAATGAGATATAAATTATTCCTGTTATTATTCATTGTTTGTTCATCTATATACGCAAACAGTAATTATTACTTCTTTCAAAAAATAACACCTGATTCAGATTTTGCATTTGGTCCGGTTAATACAGTTTGTGAAGATAAAAATGGATTTATATGGTTTGGCTGTAATAATGGTTTGTATTATCATAATACCATTGAAATAAAAAAAGCAAAGCTATTTCCTGAACAAGAAAATTTATCTCAATCTATCTTAATCAATAAAGTGTTTAAGGATTTCAATGATGATATTTGGGTGTGCTCAGAGAAAGGCTTATTCAAACATATAAGAAGCAATAATAAGTTTGAATATAAACCCCTTTATCCCTATAAATCAGAAAACTTAAAATCTCAGGTTATTAAAAATATAATTGATATAAAACCTGGTAAGTACCTACTTCATATTAATACTGGTCTTTATACCTATAGTGAGTCAGATAGTACTATTTCACCCCTTAAAAATGAGATTTCTAACTACAGAATAACATATATTAATAAAGATGAAAATGATATTATTTACATAGGAACGAATGGAGGTAACGTATATATATCAAAGAACCAGTTAAAAGATTACAAGCTACTATATAACAGTGAAAAATTTCATATAACCTCGGTATGTAAAGATGGGAGTAAGTATTATATTGGTTTTATAAATGAAGGCATTGATATTATTAACTTAAAAGGCACTAAAATTGGTGAATTAAATTCCAATTTGCATGATGAAAGTTATATAAATAGTAATAGGACTCGTCAAATACTTAAACGTAAGCAGGGTGAAATATGGATAGCTACAAACCAAGGCATAACCATTCTTCATCAAGGTAAACAAACAATTTTAGATTATAACAATAAAGTTGGTTTAACACAACGTACAGTATTCTCTATGTATGAAGGATCTAATGAAGATATCATAATTGGAACATTTGGAGGTGGAGTAGCCTATTATTCTGATTACAACTATGCATTTAAATATATACCTATAGAATACGACAAGAAACTGGCTATCAGAAGTGCTGCATCGTCATTTTGCGAGGATAATAAGGGTTATATATGGGTAGGTAATGAAGATGATGGTGGATTGAAAGTTTTTGATCCAAAAATCAATGATTTCTTACCAAATTTTGCCAAAGCATTAAAAGGTAAACTTGAAGGAATTAAAACAATAACCCAAGTTAGTAATGATCATATAGCCATAGGAAGAATTTTTAGTAAACAGCTAATTCTTTATAATACTACTAGAGATAAAATAGAGGAGTATATAAATATACCTGTTAAAGAAACCACAGGTATTATGTGTTCAAAATATCATAATAACACATTATACCTAGCAGGAAGAAGAAAACTAATTAGCTACGACCTAAATACGAAAGAAACAAAAGAACTATTCAATCTTGATTCAGAGGGTCCTGGCCGTATTTGGCAACTTTACCTTGATTCGTCACACAACTTATGGATTAGTTCTGATGTAGGTTTATTTGTAAAAAACACAGGTTCCGAAGAGATACACAAATGCTTTACAGGTAAGTCTAAATTCACCCTAAATAAAGCAACAATTTATTCTGTTTGTGAAGATAATAATGGACTTATTTGGGTAGGAACCAAAGGAAAAGGAATGTATATATATACACCTGAAAACGAATCCGTTCGACTTGCCCCACATCACCAAAGAACAAAAGCTGCAGATATATTAACTATTATTAAAGATAAAAAAGGTGATATATGGTATAATACAAATGAGGGTCTGTATTATTACGATGTCACTAAAGATAATACTAGTCATTATAGTAGTGTAGACGGAATATCTGGTTCCCACATAAGGCCTAACTCAGCTTATTGTGATAAAGAAGGAAGTATCTATTTGGGAGCTATTAATGGATTCAATATTATTTCACCGGATATAGTTAAGCAAAACCCACATCCTCCTTCTGTATACATTTCCGAAATTTCAATTAATAATAAACCCTTATCCGCAAATAATATCGTTTCAATAAACTCTTTGAATCTAACGGAAGTGAATACGATTAGGCTTAATGCCCACCAAAACACATTGAGTTTTAAAGTGGTAAGTAACAATTTTATTAAACCAGATAAAAATAAATTTAAATACCGTTTATTAAATTATGAAGACAATTGGGTAGAATTTAGCCATAATCAACCTATAACATTTACACAAGTACCAGCTGGCAAATATATATTTGAAGTATTTGGTTCTAATAATGACAATATTTGGAGTGACAAACCTTATCAATTACATATTCAAATTTTACCTGTAATTTACAAAAGATGGTACGCTATACTTATATATATCATAGTATTAGCGATTGCTATTTTTATAATACATAAGGAGCTTGATACTAAACTTAAATTAAGAAAAGAAATTAATGAAGAGCGCCTGCATTCTAAAACCAATGATTTACTGTACTCAGAACGTCTCAAATTCTTCACAAATATATCTCACGAATTAAGAACGCCATTATCTTTAATTATATCACCTGTTAGATCTTTATTGGATAAAACGTATCCAGATGACAATACTAAAAACCTTTTAAAGGTAGTAGATAGAAATGCCAAGCGCTTGTTAAAAATTACCGATCAAACATTAGATTTAAGAATGCTTGAAGTTGGAAAACTAGAACCTAATTTTCAGAAGCATGAAATAATTCAACTGACTAAAGATGTATACCTTTGCTTTGAACAGCAAATTATAGATCATCAAATCAACTTTTCTTTCACCTCTGAATTTCAAATGTTAGAAACATTTATTGATGGTGATATGATTGAAAAGGTGATTTACAACCTATTCTCAAATGCATTAAAATATACTCCTGAAAAGGGGCATGTATTTGTATCTATCAATAAAAAAACTTTATCTGAAGATGACTATGAAAACTTTATCTGCTCAGGCAAAAAGTTTACAGGAAAAGCCATTGAAATAACCATACGAGATACAGGTAAAGGTATTAAACCTGAACTACTTTCGCATATATTTGAACGATTTGCAAAAGGTAATGAATCGCATGAAGTAAGTAGTGGCATTGGGTTACACTTATGTAAAGAATACTCAGAGATGAATGACGGCAATATCCTTCTTACTTCGAATGAAGGTATTGGTTCTTCTTTTACTCTTAACCTACCCCTTAAAGAGGATGCTAAATTTGAAAACAATAAGTTAAATCAGATTATTAAACACGAGGTTAATGAGAACGAGCAAGTAGATATACCAGCTTTAGAAACTACAGAGCAATTATTAAAACATTCCGTGCTTATTACTGAAGATAATGACGAGCTTAGAAACTATCTTAAAAAATTCCTTGGCAAACATTTTAAGGTTATAACAGCAAAGAGTGGAGAGCAAGCTTTAAATATTTTAGAAGATCTTATTCCTGATATCATGATTACAGATGTATCTATGTCTGGTATTAGCGGTATTGAACTCACTAAACAACTTAAGGAAGATAGTAGCAAACAACATATGCCCATTGTAGTTATGACTGCCTACACTGAGCGCAAATACCAAATGGAAAGCATTCTATCAGGTGCAGATGCTTTCCTATCAAAACCGATAGAAGAGTCTCTTTTATTAGCGCAGATAAATAATATATTAGGTAAGAAAAGTCAAAAAGAAAATTCTAAAGACAAAAGTGAATCCGTTGTAGAAGAACATAATTTCATCACAAAAGTGGAAAAGATTATTGAGCGTAACTTTCATAACACTCAATTTGGAATTCCAGATTTATTAAAAATATTAGGAATCAGTAAGAGCACACTAGACCGTAAGATTAAAGCAGAAACGCAACAAAACCCTTCTGCTTTTATTAGAGACGTTCGTTTAAAGAATGCTATTAAACTAATGAGTGCTAATAAATTTAACATTGATGAAATTGCTACATATGTAGGTTTTAACTCTACCTCGTATTTTATTAGAACATTTAAAATTAAATATGGGGTTACTCCTAAAGAATATAGAAAAGAACAAGATAAGACCTAAGGAAGATTGTTTCAAATAGTACGTTCATTCTTATTGAAAAGGTTCATTCTAAGTCGCCAGACCATAAGGCTATCTCGAATCAGAGGTGGCCTTATATATTAAAATAAACCACGTAATATTAACATCCCCAACATTCTTTATTACGGCTTTAAAACAGCTATTTAATGCTGTTTTGACCTAGTTCTAACTACATTGAAATGAACCTTAACCATTCATATTTTTTTTACTTATACATCGTTAAAAAATATCGCCGTAGCTGTTAACGATGGCGATATCTATTTTTACAATTATATCTAGCAAGCTTCATGCTATTCGCTCATTGCTAAAATTCAATGATATTAATAATTTATACTTAAATTATTAAGGTAGCTATTCACCTATGGCATCGGGTATTTTGCTTTTAAAACAATAACCTCCTCCCCACTCATTCTTAAAAATGAGGAATAACGCAGAGCACTTTTTCCTCCATAATTTTAGTAGTGCTGCCTAGGACGACGTGGTATATTGGGCAATATTATAAAAGCAAGATTCCTATCTATAACTTAAAAGTAAACCCAGTCCAAACCTATTGATAATAAAAAGCCCCTCTGATTATCAAATCAGAAGGGCTCCTTTTACACTACTTTAAAGTATTACCTTATTACTACTCCGATAATACTATATCAAACTCCTCGAATACTACATCTCTATTACGTATAACTAAAGTATCTTTTACTGCATGAGTTTCATTATTTACCGCATCAGTATAAGTATAATCAAGGTAAATCACATCTCGTTTTTCTCCACCCCATTCGTCTCCATCTTCAACATATTTACCTGAACCTGAAACATTATACGCATCTTCATCGAAGCTTGTAATAATACAATTACCTTCTGCATTAAATGATAATTCCATATTAACGTTACCAGGACTACCACCATCACGCCTAACAATATTCGACAGTTCAACCTTGTCGTTTCCTGTTGTGGTCAACTTTACAATCTCATCTCTTTCAACATATTCTGCGTGATATACTGTTGTTACTTTTTCTCCAGTCGCATCTGTTGCTTCATCAGCACCTCTACGAAGATATTTACCATGAAATTTATTGATAAATTTAATTCCATATAGTGTATAATCTTTAGGTTCTATTTCCCAATCGTCAGCTTTTACTCTTAAAGGATTCTCAACTAATGGAAGTCCTTGTAAAAGCGTATCTAAATTCTCTATTTCAGTAATTAGCAATGGAACTACATAATTCACAGAATCTTTAGTGCCATGAAACGCTAAAGGATCATTGAAAAAATCCTCTGTCAATTGTACTGGAATCCTACCTTTTATTGAGCCAGCAGGAATAGTTACAGGACTCTCAATTTCAATTGTATAATAACTAGATGGCAATGCTTGTACATTTGCTACTCCATTTAATAGTTCTGGAGCAACAGCAAAATGTACTTTTCTTGCCGCTTTGTTAGCATACACACCCGTCATAGTAACACCAATTTCAAAACGGTGATTATTGTCGTTATCATTAAAACCTAAGTCATACTTACCTAGAATCAATGATCTAGCTGGACGTTGAAATGGAAAATATACAGCCGTACTACCAAAATCGTCGTATTCCTTATCTTGGTTCTCGCAAGCAATAAAACCTAAAGCAACCGCGAATAGTATTAATAATTTTGTTTTCATATCTAATGATTTTTCTTATTCATATAAATAACTCAATGGCTTTTACCAGCCATTGTTTTGCTCCAGCGCTGAGAACTTTAAAACCTCTTTATAAGGAATTGGCATATAAGTAGCGTGATCTGGATAATCTCTGTTTTCTACCGTAGGCAACTCTTCATATTGGGTACCGTCATTATAGTAACCAGTGGCTGTTTCATTTAGATCCATATCCCATCTTCTAAGATCCCAAAACCTATGTCCTTCAAAAGAAAGTTCTAAACGACGCTCGTTACGTATCAATTCTCTCATAGCTTCTTTAGTTGTTGTGCTAGTCAAGTAACCGTCTGGTTGAGTAATCCCTGCTCTTTCTCTAATAGCTGCAATAACATCACGAGCACTTATTCCTTCCACAGCATAATCAGGGCCTCCAATTTCATTGGCCGCTTCTGCTAGTATAAGAAATAGTTCGGTATACCTAAAATAAACATTATAATGCTTTTTCTTTGTTGAACCGATATTAGAGATCGTTACATCCGGACGAAGTAATTTTCTTAGGTAATAACCAGTAGTTGTAGACTGCTCTGGAATAGAATCTACACGGTCGGCACCACCTCCGTAACCAGAGTTAATGGTAGAACCTCCGATAGATGATCCATTTGTTACAATATATTTTTGTAAACGTGGATCTCTGTTCGTATATGGAGCTTGTGGATCAAAGCCATTTGCTTCGGTTGCAGGATATCCATTTGCCATTGGGAAAGCCATAACCAAGTTATGGGTTGGATTAACCTCACCAGAACCAAATGCAGATGGAGGATACATTCTTCTCTCATAGGTATCGTTATCGCCACCTAATTGCGAACGCCATAACATTTCACCCGTATTGATAGAGTTATCTGATGTATAATACTCAATACCATCAGGGTCTAAACCAGCTATTCCACCATTTTTATTTAATACTTTTGCTGCAGTTTCAGCTGCAGTTTCGTAGTATCCTTGTCCATTTAAATAAGCAGGACTTGCTGCAAATAAAGCTAATCGAGCTTTCAGCCCTTGTACTATATTACTAGTTAACCTTAACTTATATTGAGGACCATTTACTACTGAAAAGGTGTCAATTGGTACATCAGCGTATTTGTCATCTTTTTCCGACTCAATTGCTGTATAAACTGAAGGTAATAATTCTATAGCTTGGTCAAAGTCCGCCATAATATTCTCCACAGTGGCTTCAAATGACAAACGTGGAACATTAAAATTACCATCTGCTTTTGTAAATTCAGTAAAATACGGAACTCCCGTTAAATTACCTGATGTTCCCACTCCAGCATGTGCTTGCAACACATAAAAATGATACAAACCTCTAAGACCTAATGCTTCACCTTTCAAACGGTCTTCAAATAACTGATTCATTCTTGAATCAAGATGCCATCTTACCTTACCTGCTTCAGCAATTTCTAAAAAATGGTTTAAATAAAATACCGTTTCAAACTTATTCCAACGCGAAACTCCTGGCATATACTGAGCAGATAACTCTCCTGTTGCAATACGTTTATATCCGTTATCTAACTGATTATTTACAGCATCATCTGTAGCTGCTTCAGAAAAAGCATATTGGTTAATTAAACCCTTATATCCTTTTAACAATACACCTTCTGCCGATCCGGGATCACTACCTATATAATCGATAGTCAATCGATTTTCATCAATTGGCTCTAGGTTTTCACAAGCAATCATGCTTGCAAAAACTAGTGCCATAGTTATATATTTTATTATATTTTTCATTTAATCTAAATTTTTGTGTTTGAATTAAAATGACGTTCTTAAACCAAGCATAAAAGTTCTATACTGAGGACTACCTCCAATATTTAACTCACGAATTTCTCTATTCTCTGCAACATGTAACAGATTAAAACCTGTAACATTCACACTTAAGTTTTTCATCCTAATTTTCTGACACAGGTCCTTACTGAACTCATAGGTCAACTGAGCACGCTGAATCTTAAAGAAACTATTGTTATACATCCAAAACGTGGATCTTTGCATATTGTGTCCATCTTTCTGCGCACTTAACCTTGGGTAAGTAGCTGTATTGGCTGTTTCCGAAGTCCATCTTCCAGTAACTACTTCTGAATATTTATCATTTCCATCTACCCAATAATAGTTGTTTGATAAATTAGCTTCTCCACCAAACTGACCAGCTCCTAATACAAATAAGCTAAGACCTTTATACTTTAACCTAAGATTAACTCCGTACGACCATGGATTACCAGACTGACCAATATGAGCCTGATCTCTGCTATCAATAATATCATCATTATTTTGATCTACATATTTTAAATCACCAGGTATTACAGCACCAAATGTAGGAACAGCAAGTCCATCGTTTAAAATCAACTTTCCATCTGCATCCGTAGTAAAATCACTTTCGGTATAAAACCCATTATCCTCTAAACCAAAAATAGCATTTCTTGGTTTCCCAGTTCTATTTTGGTATTCGTCTTCATAAAGCTCGTCGCGTTTTACAACCTCCGATTGCGCATACATGATGTTTCCTCCTACTTTTACTGAAAAATCATTGAATGTTTTTAAATAATCCATTCCAAGTTCAAATCCTGAATAGCTATCCATGTTATAGTTATCCATTGGTCTGAACGTATTATAATATGAAGGATATACAGTATTAAATGTAGTTAACTGTTTGTCAATATCACTTTTAAAGTAATTAAACTCTATCCAAAGTGATTTCATAAAATAACTTTCAAATCCAATATTTAGGTCAATACGCTCTTCATATGTCATATTTGGGTTAGCCCCCTGCGACATATTCTTTGATTGGTTAGTACTTAATCCATCTGCCCATCCAAATGCTCCACCATCTGCATACGTTTCATTGTACAAGTAGTAACTTCCAATACCTAAGTCAGACTTAACAACACCCGCAGAAGCTTTTAATTTTAGAAAATCGATAAACTCTACATTCTTCATAAACGACTCTTCGCTTAAAATATATCCTAAACCAAATGTTGGAGAAAATCCACCTCTTTTGCCTTCAGGAAGTTTAATTGAGTTTACATATGCCCCACTAAAATCAGCAAACAATTTCTTTTTATAATCATAAGAAACTTGTAAACCAAGGTGTGCATTATTATCTTCTTGAATTCTTCCGTCTGTATTTTCTGAACTTACATACCCTAAGAAAGTAGTATTAATAAAGTGATTTTGGTTAATCGCTTTTTTATAATTTAATAAACCATAAAAACCATAACGAGCAGTAAAATCAACAGTACTTACTGTCTCAGTTAAATCCTTTTGATCAGGACCACCATGTTTAGCTAATCCAATAATTGAATCATTTTCCCAAGTTGGCTCATATACAGAGTACTTATTATTAATCGACACATTATAAGAATCATAAAAGTCAAAACTTAAATATGTTCTAGCAGAAAGCCCTTCCGTGATTCCTGTTAAATCAAAGTCGATAGAATTATTAAACTGTGTTGAACGGAACGTTGATTTTCTATAACCTCCACCAATAACATTGGCAACAGGACCATTTTGAAATTGTTGCGTTCCTCCTAATAACATACCATCATAGGTTCTAGCGGCATCAATTTGTCCAGCAAGATCTGGTCTTCCAATTGTATCTACTAAAGATACAGGAAGCAAAGGAGTATATGAATTAGGCTTAAAAGTAGTACCTGCACTTAGCAAATTAGTTAATGCGCTTTTATTTGTATTTATTACCGCAACTCCATCAACACTACTTTTAATCCAATCGTTCACTCTAAAATCAATATTACCACGCACATTAAAACGGTTTGTTCCTACGTTGGCATCTGGGTTAGTTTCAACAAGCGATTGCTCATGTCTCATTCCCATATTTATATAATACTGTGTTTTTTCATCTCCTCCAGAAAATTCAGTGATGATATCAGCAGTATTAGCAAAAGAACGTAGGTATTCATCACTATAAAAATCTGTACTTGGATATTTATACTTGTTTGTGCTATTTCTGAAATTGTCTATTTCCTCTTGGGCATATGGAGGAATAAAACCAGTAATATCACTTCCTGCTCTAATGGCATCATTTAATTTAGCTTCATTAAATAGTTCCATATAATCAGCTGATCCCAAATACTTTGGTAACGCTACAGGTTGTTTTATACCATATCGAATATTTACATTAGCTTGTCTATCATTTACTTTACCTCGTTTGGTATTGATAACAATAACCCCATTTTTAGCTTGATTACCATAAAGGGCAAATGCATTTGCATCTTTCAGAACTGCGATTTGGTCTACCTCTTCCATATTCAATAAATCGGGACTACGACCAATAACACCATCAATTACAAATAACGCATTTCCTAAACCTCTAATGTTAGAAGAACCTTTTACACCTAATAACAAACCATCAATATAATCTCTTACTCTTTGTGTATTATCGTATGTTAAATGCTCCTTTGGCGTAATAGATGATACAGCCCCCACCATATTACGTCTGTATTCGGTGGCAATACCCATTTTTACGATATCTTTTTCTGAAGCCAAGAAAGTAGTTTTCGTTAGTGAAATATTACCAACAAGATCAGCAATACTTAAAAACTGTGTTTCGTAACCTTCTTTCTCAATAACAATAGCTTTATTTCCAGAAACCGTAAGTTCAAACTTACCTTCAGCATCTGTAGTTGTATTAGCTCCTTTGGAAGCTAAAATACTAACTCCACTAATAGGAGCCCCATTTTCATCAACTATGGTTGCTGTTACATCTGTACCTTTCTTTTGAGCGCCTGCATAACTGGCAAAACAAAATATTACCAGGAACCCCAGAAAAAGTAACTTATATAATTTATTTTTCTTCATCTTTTTTTCTTTAAATTTTATTAAATCCAATCGATAACACTACCAACCTGGGTTTTGTGGGAAACCTTCGTAAAACTGTGTTTGATTGGCTTCAAATGGTAACCAAAAGTGTTTTGGATAATCACATACCCTTTCAATTAGAACACTTTCCTGGAAATAAGAATGATCCTGAGGAAAATCAAGCGCTGTTTTAACTTTATACTTATCTAAATGTGCAACACCCCAACGACGAATATCTACCCATCTATGAGCCTCAAAACATAACTCAGTACTTCTGTCGCGTCTTAACTCATCCATAAACTTATTACTATCCGCTACAATTAACGCATTAACAGGATCAACACCAGCTCTCTGACGAAGCGTGTTAATAGCTTGTTCTGCAGTCAGGCTATACGAAGCAGGTGCTGTAGTAGCCCCTTTTGCCGCATGTAATGCTTCTGCATACATTAAATAAACATCTGTAAGTCTAACATGCATGCGTATTGCATGATTTTGGTTCATCGTATTATTCCACTTACTATGAAGAGTAGGGTAAAATTTCTTAAAAAGATATCCCGATTGTGATGAATTCTTTTTACGAAGCTCACCTCCTGTATATAGTTGTGCTATTTTATACTTAGCTGGTACAGAAGCTTTAGTACCTAATACATCACCATCAATAGTAATCCACTTATAAAATCTTGGGTCGCGATTTTCGAATGGTTTTGTAGGATCATAGGTAGTAGGACCATATGCACCACTCAAATCATCTTCAATTGAAAGACCATTGGCCATTCCAAAAGTATTATAAATGAAACTATGTGTAGGGCTATGCATGGACGTAGACTGTCCTGAAACTACTTTAGGCATACCTGTAGACATAAACCATCTATTATTATTAACATTTCCGGTAGGACCACTAAAAATATACTCTGTGCTACCTGCCCATGTTTGGTTATTACCCGTTTTCCAAAATACCTCTTCTATTCTATCAAATGGAACTAAACCATATCTAACACCATCCTGAGCTTTAAGCACCTCTGCAAATGCATCTACGGCCATATTACACAATTCAACATCATACTCATATGTATTAATATTGGAACCATTATTAAAATGCATTAACGGACTTGCAGCTAATAAAAGGTTTTTGCCCTTCATGGCATAAGCAGTAATTTTATTAATTCTCCCTTTATTATCTCCTAATGTTTCTGATCCATACGATTTATCATCCCAATCCATTGGTAATAAAGCAATCGCTCTATCAAAATCTGCATCAGCCTCTAAAGCACATTCTCTATAAGTTTCTGGACGCTTTAATTTGTAATTATCACTAATTACTTCTTTAATGTAAGGATAACGTCCCCAAAATTTCATGATCTCATGATGAAAAAAGGCTCTAAAAAAATAGGCTTGTCCTAAAATAATGTCTTTTTCATCTTGCGTAGCATCAATCATTAAATCGATGTTTTCTATAGCAAGGTTGGCTTTACGAATACCCGTTAAGCTACCTTCATATACGCCAGGTCTGAAACGTGGGGCCGTATTGTTACTATTATTTTTATTTGATGTAGTCCAATTATTAGTAAAATAACAGTATTTGTTATTTACCCAAAACATCAAGTTTCCTCTATCAATATTATTACTTGGCATCCATGTAGCCCAAACAGTTGTTTCGTCGCTAAATAAATAATCCTGGAACGTATGTGAAGACTGACCATATTCAACAATTAAATTGTACATTTCTTCAACAAAACCTTGCGCATGCTCAAAATCTTTAAATACATCCCCTTCGGCGATGATTGATTCTGGTGCTTTATCTAAGTAATCCTCACAACCAAAGGACAGCACAAGCGCTATAACAAGTAGTGAGTTTAATATATATCTTTTCATCTCTTTACTGTTTTAGAAATTTAAGTTTAAACCGAAGTTAAATCTTTTCAAGGTTGGATAATCACCTCTAAATTCAGAATCTGCTGTACCTGCACCATTATATTCTCTATCATCAGGAAGATCTGACCATAGGTAAAGGTTATTACCATTAGCAAAAACTTTAAGAGAACTAACACCTAACTTTTCACATACTTTTGCCGGAAATTGATAAGATAATTCCACTGTTTTAAGACGCAATACAGATGAATCAAAATAGTTAGCACGAGGATTAGTTGCACCTTGTCCAACCGACCATTCCGGCATTGTTAGAGTTCCATTTGGATTTTCTTTAGACCAATAGTCTAAGTTATGCTCGAAAAACAGATTTGTTTGTTTTGTGAAATCTCTTGAATTATATTTTCTGATACTGTTTTGTGTTCCATAAAACATCACCATTAAATTAATTCCTTTATAACCTGCTCCTGTAGTAAGAGTCCATGTTTTTTGCGGTCGAACCGGATATCCAAAAGGTGCGTTATCATAAGCACTATCATAGTTTCCGTTACCATCAAAGTCAACTACATCATAATAACCAACACGTGTGAAACTCTGACCTGCATTTTTAGGTGTAGACATATAAACATCATCCCAACTTGTTAAAACATCTCCAGGAATGGCAGTTCTTTGCTGACCAATAGGGTAACCTTCCGCTTTTTGATAGAAAGGACGTAATTCAGGATCTTCTCTATATACTACTTCATCCTTAGCATCGGTGATGTTATATTTAGCCCAAGCATTAATTCCATTTCCAAAGGTATGGTTTACACCCAACACTAATTCATATCCTCTTACCTCTACCTGTCCACTATTATAATCTGGAGGTGCTGCACCATAAAAATCAGGTACACTTCTACTAGATCCAATCATCATAATATTGTCTCTATCTTCCATAAAATAATCGAAGTCAGCAGTCACTTTTCCTCTCCATAACGAGACCTCAGCTCCTAGGTTAGACTTAACAGCTGTTTCCCATTGTAAATTGGGGTTTCCTACACTGGCTTCTTTATAAAATACATAAGGAGACCTTCCATCCATATCAGTTGGTACAAGAAAAGCATTACCTCCACTTGTCCAGTTAGTTTGATACCTATGTCTTCTATTCCCAAAATTATCATCTCCAACCAGACCATATGAACCTTTTACTTTTATTTTGTCGATCCAATCGAAATCACTCATAAATGATTCGTTTGAGATCATCCAACCTAAAGCAACCGATGGGAAAAGGTCGAAACGATAACCTCTACCAAATCTTTCGGAACCATTATACGCACCATTTACATCAATAAAATATCTAGTATCGTAGTTATAAGTCAATCTACTTACCCAGTCCTCACGAAATATAGGAAACATACTATCATTGTTAGTAAACTCTTCTCTCTTCCATAAGAATAAAGCAGAAACAGAATGTTTTGCTGCAAAAGTACGGCTATAGTTAAGGTGAACCTCATAGTTCATTCTACGCTGTCTTGTATTCGCCTTATATTCTGGCGCTTGTAAAGTCCATGGTGCTTCAACATAACTAAAATCATTGACTCCTGCATCAGGGAAAATAAACTCATCCCCCGCTGCATCATAATGTCTATAAGTAACGTTATCACCATTAGTTCCTTGATCAACCAATTTTTGCTGAGTGCTCATATTATTATCCATCGATAATCTTCCTCTAACCTTTAACCCTTTAGTAATAAAGTCAAGTTTCTGCTCCAGCTCAAAATCACTGTTAATTTGGAATTTATTATAGGTATTATACCCTGTATTTGTTAATTGAACAACCGAGTTTTTCCAACCAAAAGGGTCACTCTCGTCATATCTACCATATATTCCATCAGGATATACAGGAGTATATAAGTTAGGAGCCATCTCGTAAAGTCCATTTACAACTGTATTTAAGTTATCCACAGGTTTTACCTGCACTCCAACAAAACCAGAGAGGTTTACAGATACTTTAGTAGATTTTGTAATATTAAAATCAATATTAGTTCGATAATTCATTCTATCGTAACTGTACTCACCAAAATAACCTTTACCGCTATCATATTTTTTACCATTAATAATGTCTCTTACAGACTGGTATGATAAACTACCAAAATACTTGGCAAAATCACTTCCTCCTCGTACCGATAAGTTAACACGATAATCCTGTGCAAAATCTTTAATGGTTTCATCTCTCCAATCCACATTTGGATATTTATAACGCTCTTCCTCAGTTAAAGGATTACGATATTTATCAGCAATACCCATTGGTGTATACTCATTCCAAGAGCCTTCTGAATGCATCAACTCCATCATAATAGCTTCATTACTTACCATGGCAGCATCATAAGAATCTAACTTTTCTGGAAGTTTTGAAATCATCTTTATCGTGGTATTGGCAGATACGCTTAATTGAGCCTTTCCTGTTTTACCACGTTTGGTAGTAATTAATATTACACCATTTGCACCTTTTACACCAAATACTGCAGTTGCAGATGCATCTTTTAAAACAGACATCTGATCAATTTCATTCATATCAATATCACTCATCGTTCTTTCGATACCATCAACAAGAATTAATGGTTGTCCACCACCATTCCATGAACTTTGACCACGAATAAATATCTGAGGATCACTTTCTCCTGGTAATCCACTTCCCGCTAATGTAGTAACACCAGGAAGGCGACCTTGCAAGGCTTCTCCTACATTACTTACACCACCAGCTTTTTGTAATTCAGCACCTGTAGCTTGAGTAATAGAACCAACTACACTTTCTTTCTTCTGAACACCATAACCAACAACAACAACCTCTTCAAGACCTACGTTATCTTCCTTTAATGTTATACTGAATTTGGTGTTGGTTCCAATAGTAAGCTCTTGCGTTGCAAATCCAATAAAGGATACTGCCAAAAATTCTGCAGTTTCTGGAACTGTGAATGTAAAAACACCATCAAAGTTAGTTATAGTACCTATAGTAGTACCTTTTACCATTACAGCAACTCCAGGTAATGGTTCTCCATTAATATCGGTAACTGTTCCTGTTAAAGTTCTATCATCTTGTTGAATATTCTCATACTCATTAGAAACAGTCTCCTCATCTATATTAGCCATCAATGGAACTGATATAGCCGTCATTAAAAACAAGCACAATTTCATTGTTAAAACTAATTTCTTAGCATTCCTTAATATTGGAATCCTGTTTTTGCTTTTTTTCATAAACTTTCATTTAGATTAAATAGTATTTCTGATATAGCAAAAGTATATGATGAGACAGCTTTAGCATTTCAATATCAAACCACAAAATTTAATAAATAAACCATATTTGAACTCATAGTTCAAACTGAGCTATGAGTTACATAGAAAAATATCATTTTTTAACAAAACACTATCAACACTACTGTTTTTGGGCTAAACTAACATGCATCACACCCTAAGTTATAACATTATATTGACTTTTTTAGGAAATATTAACCCCATTATGAATCATTTAGAAAATATTTTCTGCCGCAACAACTCAATACCTACTTTTGTTTGGCATTTAGTATGGAATATGTTAAAAGTATAAACCAACATTACATTGCGCAATACATTTGGGCGGAGAAACTTTAGTGCTACTAGCATCAAAAACCTAACACTTGTGCAAAAATAAACCATGTGTTACATTTAATATTTTTATCACCTAAAACTAAAATAGTCTAATTGAATACTGGCTTCCTCTCCTACAAACCGGAAACAAATATCTTCAACCTCACTTAAATCGTATAATTCACAGGTAACTAAAACAAAGTCATTTTTTTTAGTTGCTTTAATAAAAGCCTTACCTAGCAATGCCCCATTACAGTCCCCTGACCTAACCTCGATTACCGCATCTTTAGTAGATGCCACATGCAACTTTATTGACTTTTGCTCGCTCAAATTAGTCATATTAGGAAAAGTAATACTTGCTCCATCTTTAATGCTAACTACTTGAAAGCCGCCTAAAACACATTCATTTTTCTCAATATCTTCGGCTTTCATATACCATTCTGCTTGTATACAGTTCCACTCTGCATCATACTGCCCTACTCCAGTTTCAAAGTGCGCAGTTAAAAAGTCAACATCACTAACCATCTTACCATCATTAGTATAATGCAAATACGTCATGTACGATTCTCGATATCGAGCCACCTCTTTACCTAAATGAAAATGACACCATGTATGAAACCATTGATTATTCCATGTGAAATAATTACCATGGGCACGGCTACTTAAACCATATTCCCCATTACCAGAATTACCTTTTACACTATATGGCCCGTAAATACTTTTTGATATAGCATAATGAGAACCTGCAGACAAATAATAATACCCATTGTGCTTATGAAGATTGGGTTTATCGTTTGCTTGCATATGGTCCAATACATTCTCAAGAATAATCTCCTTAGGTTCCTCAGCTAGAGAAACCATATCATCATTGAGCTTTGCGATAAACCAATTTAGCGCCTTATCTCCTTGAATATGGTGACCAAACATAATGTAAGCCTTGTCATCATCATCTACTAAAACGGTTGGATCATATTCCTTTGTAGAGCTTAAATCAACATCTAACATAGGTTTTTTAAGTATATCACGATAAGGCCCTTGAGGCTGATCAGCAAGTAAAACCCCTGTATTGGTATTACCATTAGAAAAGTAAAAATAGTACTTACCATTTTTAGTTACCGTTTCGGTAGCCCAACACCTATCAGATTCGCCCATCCAGGTTTCTGAAGGGTAAATATATCGTTCCAGCTTCCACTCTACCAAATCTTCTGAGGACCATATTTGCCAATCAGGCATAACGAACTTTTTTGCCGTTTTATCAGCATCCCTTGTTGTAAAAAGGTAGGCTTTATCATTAAAAATATAGCAATGTGGATCGGCCATACCAAATCCATTTTTTATTGGATTTCCCGCAAAAGCATGACTTACCATTAAGAATAGTACAGTTTGAAATAAAAGTTTTTTTAGATTTTTCATAGATTCATTTATTAAAATTTAAGCGTAATTATTACAATTAAAAAAGGCTTTAATAAAAATATTAAAGCCTTTTTTGATATATTAAAAGTTATAAAACCTATGTAGGTAGTGTATATTGATTACATTCACTTTTTACATACATAGTTTATTACATTAAAAAGAGTTTACTTTTATTTTGATATTGTTTACTCCAGGACTTAACCTAACTGAACCGAACGAAGTGTTAACTGCTTGTCCGTTCAAACTTATATCATCTTCGGAAGCAAGGTCAACCACAAACTCACCTACCATATTAGCTGGTAACTCTATCGTGTACTCTTTCATCCTAGCTCCTCTTTTTTTATAGTCTGCTCTGATGTTACCTTTAATTGTAGGTACTTCAATAGAACTTACTTTTAAAGTAGATAATTGAGGTTTAATTGTCACCACATCAAATCCTGCCGTTTTTGGTTGAATACCCCACATACCACGAGGAATTATATTAGCTGGAGCAGCTCCCCAAGCATGGTTCCAGTCTCCATTGCTTTTATACTTCATATCCCAAGCTTCTAGGGCCACGGTAGAACCGATGTTAATCATGTTAAACCAACTTCTATCATGTGTAGCCGTCATTAACTCTAACGCATAATCAGCTTCCTTGGCATTATATAAAGCTTCCATCAGGTATTGTGCACCATATACGCTACACGCCATACCTCTTGTTTTAACATACTCAACAACACTTGCCTTGCGTGACTCAGGAACTACATCAAACGCCAATAGAATCATATTGGCATGTAATGAAGCATGATCGGTACCTATACCATCAACGTAGTATCCTTTTTCGGTATCGAACAATTGCTCATTAATGGATTTTTTAACCTTGGCAGCTTTATAAGCATAATCTACAGCTTCTTCTGGTTTATTAAGAATAGTTGCAAATTGCTCCATAATTTTCATATTATGATAGTAAAAGCCATTTACAACCGTATTGATACGTTTGAACACGTAATTATCCTGTTCGCCAGGAATTGGTCCTTTACCTCCAAAGTTTTTAGCTTTTGGAGGCCAATCTACAATGTCCTTCAAAACACGAGTAGTATCTCTAAAACCAAGCCTTTTAATTAGATCAACATTATGATTTGGAGACTTAGTACTAATAAAACCATCTTCAACCTCTAACTCCATTAAGGTTTTTACTTTTAAGCGCTCGTAATATTTCTCAATTAACTCAGTGTTGCCAGTATACATGTAATCTTGGTACATCATCATGGCCACATGTAGTTGCCATTCGGTAGGCCAAGTTGGTTTACTCACAAAGAAAAACTCAATGGTTTTACGCGCAATAGAATACTCGTTATCAACGCTATAATGACTTAACTGATTTAAATATGCATCTGCTTCATAAGGGATACGTTCGCGATCTCCATCCACATAATATCCCGCAAAAGAAGTTGCTTTTTGCGTATACTTACACATCTCCCAAACTTGGTTTAGAACATCGTTATTACTCTTAAATGAACTATTATTATCATTAAAATTATAAAAGTATGCCTCTTGATTTACATCACTAGCCTTAAGACCTGATACTCCAACAATTTCGGCATAACGGAAAGGCAATAAAACCGGGAAAGAATCTGGTAAAGCTACTGCCAAATGATTGGTATTACGCTCATCGGCAACTAAAGGCAATTGATAACTTGTTTTACCAGGCTTTACATTAAGCTTTACTTCTGCATAGCGAATAGTACCTCCAGGTTTTCTATCTATCTTACCATTTAACAACTTCTCTCCAATACGAATAGTTAAAGTTTCGGCCTTTTTAGCTTCGTAATTAATATTCATATTAGCAAAAGCATGTTTACCAAAATCAATAAAGTAGCTACCGTCAGCTAATTTATTGAAAGATGCAGGCTCAATATACTCCACTAAAAATGAATTGTGCGAAGTTAATTTTTCACCAAACTCCCCTGTTGTAAATTCTTGTGCTTTTGAGTACTCTGAAATACGATTTAACGCATCGAAATATCTCACTTTCCAGAAATAAGTTGTGTTCTCTTTTAATGGCGCGCTTCCTAATTCAACATCCGTTGATTGATTACTGCGTACATTTCCACTATCCCACACATCTCCGTTATTTTTTTCTATCGCTTCTTTTGAAGAAGCCACTATAATTTGATAACCTTTTTGAATTTCTGCGGAAGTAGGTAACAACCAACTAAACTCTGGCTTGCTGTCAATAATTTTTAATCCTGCTGGTTGCTTGATAAACTCAACAGCTAAACCTGTTGGTCGCACAGCAAAAGGGTCGGCATAACGCTCCGCTAACTCATCATTTTTAGCACGAAACTCTTCAAGAATCTTTTGATATTTAGCTTTGCCAGCCAAGTTCTTAATTTCTTTAGGATCTTTCTTTAGGTTATATAGCTCTTCGTAATTTTTGTTGTTGATATAACGCAAATATTTCCATTCTGATGTTCTTACCCCTTCACTTGGAGGAATATTATCAAACTCCCAAAGGTGCTCAATTAAAATGGTATCTCTGTTGAGCCCTTGAACCTCGCCAGAGACTACAGAAGCTAAACTTTTTCCTTGGTATTGCTCAGGAATTTGAACATCGGCTAAATCAAGAATTGTAGCAGGAATATCAATATTCAATGCCATTTGTTCCACATCTAAATGATTTTCAGCACGCGGATCGAATACAATTAAAGGTACTCGTACAGAGTTATCGTACATTAACCATTTACCCGCTATCTGACGCTCACCAAGAAACTGACCATTATCTCCCATAAGTATAATAACGGTATTTTTATCCTGTCCTGTTTCTTCAAGCTTCTTTCTAATTTTTGCTATCTCAAGGTCGATACCATAAATCATACGGTAATACCCTTTTACACTATGTTGATACTTTTCAGGTGTATCATATCTCCATCCCCAACGCAAACGGTTAAATCCATCGCGTACTGGTTTTGGTAAGGCTTCAAAATATTTATCATCAGTAAGGTCTGCCTCTGGCATATCCTTATCATTGTACAATTTATTTGGTTCTTCTTGCCAGAAATATTGCAATGGTGCACCGTCATGTGCATGTGGCGCGCTAAAACTTAAGGACAAACAGAAAGGCTGATCCTTTGGAGCTCCATCAATGAAATCAAGTGCTTTTTGTCCTGTATAGCGGGTTAAATGAACTGTATCTCCATTCAGTTTTTGATAATAGTAACCACGATAGTCTTTATACTGGTTAGCTCTATCATAATCTTCAATTTCATCAAACATCTCCTCTTTACCCGAGAATTTAACACCAAACTTACCAAAGAAACCAGTGTAATAACCAGCATTCTTCATTAACCTAGGATAGGCTTCTTCCATAAATTCGCTACGCATCTCACCAGTTTGAAATGTATAACGGTGTGTACGCTCGTGTACACCAGTAAAGATACTGGAACGACTTGCAGAACAAATTGGCGTTGTGGCAATTGCGTTTGAAAAATATGCACCTTGCTGCGCTAATTTATCCATCTCTGGCGTTTTTATTTCCTCATTACCAGCATACCCTAAAGCACTCCAGCGCTGATCATCGGTAAGAATAAAAATTACATTGGGCTTTTTATCTCCCTTTTCGTCCACACCTTTATCCAGGTTATCCGTAGCATAAAGCTGACAAACTGCGATGTGCAAAATACTTATCAGTAATAATTGGACTCTAATCTTTTTCATTATATATATTCTTAATTTACTTCTAGAATTAGAATTTTATTTCACTACAATACTATTTGACCTATTTAACAAGTTCTTCCATTGTATAAACCCCTGTATCTATAAGTTCTTCCTGTATATTCTCTTTAGTTATTAGTTTGGCTTTCACCATTACAGTTGGAACTTCTATCTTGCCATTATAAACAACTTCGCTGGTTATTTTATTAATTTGCTTTTGTTTTAGCAAAGCATTTACTAGCTCCGCAGCTCCATAGGCATAGGATTTAGGAGGATGATATATAGTCATAGACTGCTTTCCAGCCCATACATTCCTTACTCCATTTAATTCAGCATCCTGACCACTTATAAAAACGTCTTCATCAAAATCATATTTATCTAACACTTCAATGATACCATCGGCCATTGCATCATTACATGTAAAAATAACATCCAGCTCATCTCCATATGCATTCACTACTTTTTCAAACTCATGCATAGCGATGTTACGATCCCATCCTTCAATAGCACTTTTGTAAACTATGTTTATTTTCTGTTCATCTACATAAGGTTTAAGAAGTCTTTCTAAACCTTTTTTCAGTTCATCACCATTTCTATCAAAAGCATCACCTCCCAAAATCACATAATTACCTTCTGGATGATCCTTTATGGCAGACTGAAAAAACAAATTCGATAAATGCTGGTTATCTCCAGATAAAAATGCATCATACGCTACATTATTAATAAGCATATTATAAGCAATTACCTGTATATCTTTATTTTTAGCTTTTCTAACTAAAGGAGCAATCGTGTTACCATTTATTGCAGCTATCATTAACAAGTCCAAATCTTCATTATCGATAAGCTCGTGACCTTTATTTAGTTGATCGATCGGATCAAAAGTCGTTTGAACAATAACAGGCTCATAACCTAATTCAATGATTCGTTCTTTGAAGTATTGCGACTCAGTAACAAACCTGCCTCTTTCTGGCAGCAAGAAACCTACTTTTGCTTTTTCCTTTTTGCTGCACCCTACAAGAAAAAGAACTAATACAATTAATTTAATTACACCTTTCATATTTCACCTTGTTTTGATAACGCCAATTTTAAACCATCATATACTATTAGCTCATACATATAACAAGAAAGCAAAACTCACATATTTCGTTAAACTAGAAAAGCGAATTGTACTATTCCATATAAAACACCTCTTCCAACTCAGTGGAGACTGGAGAGTTATCTGGATTAGCTTTCATTACATCAGCCATAAAAGCCCACCATTTCTGAACAATATCGGTTTTTCCTAAATCTTGAGAGCCACCATCGCCATCTACTTTTTGAAAAGCGAAAAGTGTATTGGTCTCTTCATCCAAAAAAATAGAATATTCACTTACTCCAGCATCTTTTAATAACTGTTTTAATTCAGGCCAAATTTCATCATGACGCTTGATGTATTCTTGTTTTTGTCCTTCATTAAGATGCATTTTAAAAGCTAATCGTTTCATTGTTTATATTTTATTCAGTTTATATCCTTCTCACTGTAGTTTGGGCTTTCCCCAATGACCTTAGTTATAACTACCTTCTTTAAATTACCCTAATTGTACAAATCACTTCAGACACCTCTTTTGTAAAGTATGCAATAATTGGAACTGCTTCTGCTCCTGGCACCATATTAAAAACTCTTCCTTTGTCCGTTTTCTTAATTATTAAGGGAACATTCGACTCAAGCACTACTTTACCTTCTTGCTTTTGCACTTCAATTAGCTGCGGACTCACTTGAGTAAGTTTCTCGCCTGAAGGTGATAATAGTGGAAGAACCATTGCTGATTTCTGTTTAATCTCTTGTCCTTCTATTGGTTTAGCACTCAACACAATTTTGTCTTTGGTACAAGCATAGCTAATATCAAAGGTTGATGCTGTATCCACAATCATATTTCTATCTTCATCCCTTAACGAAGCTTCCACATCGAAAACAATCTTTTCATTCTCGTCTTCTACATTCACTTTTGCTTCAAGGTCGAATAAATTAGTATACCATTTATCGTCTTTATACGATTCAATGCGTGGTGTTAAGGCAAAATCCTCACCTGGTAATGGCTGCATATTGTTTTTTTCAACCATCTTATACTTAGCCATACTGGCTGCAAACAAAGTACCCACTTTATTGTGATAAAGAACAGCTAAAGATCCTCCAGTAGCTTGCTGCACATGTTCCTTATATATAGCATCGTAAGAAGTTACAGTTCCTCTCCAATTATTGGATGAAAACAACCATGTAGACACTTCTGGAAATTCCTTTACACCATAAGACTTGGTGCGTGGCAACGGTGTATTGCCGTTGATATGAGAAAACTCTTTGGCCATATCTAAGATGGTAGCCAGAGGTTTTGCATGTGCAAAGGTATGGTGAATACAAGGTTTTACACCATGCGAAATATAATGCGGACCTCCATGTAACAAACCATCTGCAGTACATCGTTTTAATAACTCAGTATTTTTTACAGCAGCTGTTCCAAATACTGGATTATGCTTGGCCATGATGCCGTAAGTAACTTGGCTACCGTCTGTTGTTCTACTTCCCCAATAGCTCCATTTAGCCTGACGAGTACCCCAACTATTATCCCATGCTCCATCTGGCAACATAAATTCCAGATGACTTTCCATTGATTGACTCAATAGAGCTAACATCTCTTCATCATTTTCATGGATGGCATACATCAATGGTCCATTTAATGATTCTTCCACATTATATCCTAAGTCGACAAAACTCAATCCTTTTGCACTCTTCTTGGTGCTCGGTTTTCCTTCTCCAAACAACAATTTATTAGGTTCAGTAAAGAAATTTTTTACATCCTTAGCTAGCTCATGACTGCGCTGTGTATACTTAGGTTTATTCAGCACCTTACCCAACAGATTCATGGCATAAACAGCCGTAAACCCATAATTTACATTGGTAAAAGTCATCGTGAATGTTCTGTGCAAATACGCGCCAACTTCATCCAAACGTTTATACCATTTATTCTTTAATTCTTCTTCTAGTAAATGTCCATGATAATGCAAAGCTTCACCTAAAGCAATGGCTCCAAAAACACTGATTCCGCGCCACGATTTTGGGTTAGGAATAACCGTCCAACTACCATCTTCTTGTGACACATTATTCTCAGCCCAGTTCATTACTAAAATAGCTGCATCTAGGTATTTTTTATCTCCAGTAGTATCCGCCATATACATAAATGGGTATACAGCATCCATGCAACGTCCATGAATAAATCCACAAGAAGGACAACCTAAAGCTCCATGTTCTGCAAGATTATCTGGTTTGATGATCTGGTTTTTCACCATACCATCACACCACTCCTTCAACAAACCACTCACTAAGTCCAAAAATTCATCCGAATCTTTTTCTTTCGATGTGCAACTTTGAAAGAGGCCTGGTAGAGATATACCGCAGACCATACCACCTAAGGCTATATTTTGAATAAATTTTCTTCTATTCATTTTATTCTTTTACCTATTAAGAATTTTGTTTTGATGTGCAGATTTCAACTTTTTAATTTCGAAATACTATTTGTTTTCTTATTCCATCAACAATAAGAAATCCGCCTCCCATCATATTAATAAAAGCATATTGAAAAGAGACATACTCAAGAATTCTTAAAACATCAGCATCTATCTTATCTCTTGAAATATAAGATGAATAACCCTCGTTATGATAGAGTGATATAAACTCTATTTGAGGGCAATTAATATCTGATAAACTAAGACTCATTTTCATCTTTTATTCAACGCGAAAGTTAAGCGTACTAAATGATGCACAAGAGCTACCAATTCTAGCTTCAAATGCCCCTTTCTCAACTTTCTTAGTCATATCCCAACCCGTGCAAGCAAGCATCTCAGGTGTTATATCAAAACTTACTTTTTTACTTTCTCCTGCCTTCAGTTCAATTTTTTCAAAGCCTTTTAACTCTTGCATAGGACGGACAACTGTACCATAAAGATCTTTGATATAAAGTTGCACCACTTCTTTTCCTGCAACTTCACCTGTATTTTTAACTGTTATACTAACATTAATTTTACCATCCACACTCATAATACTATCTGAAATAGCCATAGTCGAATACTCAAAATTGGTATAACTCAAACCAAAACCAAATGGGTAAAGCGGTTCGTTCTTAGCAAATAGATAGCCTTTTTTAAAGTTAATTTCTTTTACACTATAATGGAAAGGGATCTGTCCAATAGAGCTTGGTACAGTTACAGGAGATTTACCAGAAGGATTTACTTTTCCGAATACAACCTCAGCAATAGCATAATTACCTTGTTCACTTAAATCCCAACAATCAACAATGGCATCAGCTTTTTCTGAAATAGTATTGATTGACAATGTTCTTCGGTGCTTTAAAACCACAATTACAGGTTTGCCTAATTTCTTCAATTTCAATAATAACTCATCCTGTAAACCTACTGGATCTATATTATCACGATCACCCAATGCATTGTTAAAAAATCCTTCTTTAGCGGTATATCCATCACCACCTGCAAATAGTAAAATCGCATCTGCCTTTTTAGCGGTTTTAACAATTTTGTCTATACCTTTTAATTGTTTTGACTCAGCTGTTAAATTTGGAACACCTCTAACTTCGTCTGTTAAATCAAATCCTTTTTCAGTAACAAATTCTACTTTACTACCAGCTATAGCTTCAAAGCTTGCTTTTACTGACTCATCCAATACAGGACCTACTAAAGCCACCTTTAGCTTTTTATCAGCACTCATAGGTAAAACACCTTCATTCTTTAATAGAATAATAGATTCTCTATCCGTAGCACGAGCTAAAGCCAACACTTTTTCAGAACGTACATATTTATCAACTTCCTCTACTTTGATGTAAGGGTTTTCAAATAACCCTAACACGAATTTTGTTCTTAAAACACGACGTGTTGCTCTATCAATATATGAAAGTAATTCAGGATCTTTCTCTACCATTTTAGGCAATAAAGCATAAGCATCCTCAGCATATAAATCAACATCCACTCCTGCTTTTACACCTAATGCAACTGCTTCTTCCGGAGTTTCTGCTACCTTCATAAAATAATGTAAACGCCCCACGTCATTGGCATCAGAAACTACATAACCTTCAAACCCCCATTGATCGCGCAATACTTCAGTTAATAACCATGGGTTAGCATGACTTGCCACACCATTTATATCACCGTGAGATGCCATAACACCTAAAGTATTTGCTCTTTTAACAGCAGCCTCAAATGGAGGGAAGATTTCATCAATTAAAGTACGAGGAGAAATCTCGATTGAAGCAAAATTAGTACCTCCAGCTAATTGGGCATAACCCGCAAAATGTTTTGCAACCGCTCCAATATGCGTACCTTTTAATCCTTCATAATCTCCTTGTAAACCAGTAATTGCACTTACAATCATTTCTGTAGTTAGATAAGTATCTTCACTAAAAGCCTCGCTCATTCGACCAAAACGCGGATCACGAACAATATCTGCTTCTGGGGAATGGGTTAAATGCAATCCTCTTAAACGTGCTTCGCGACCTACAGCATCATACACTTGCTTAACCAACTCACGATTATAGGTAGCTGCCATATTTATTGGACGACCAAAACTAGTACATCCTTCTGCATCAACGCCGTTGTAAGACTCAGTTACAAAGAAGGCAGGAATACCTAACCTACTGTTTTCTATAATATGTTTCTGTAACTGATTATTTAATATGGCTGATCGTGTAGGCGTATAATGTTCGCCAGGGTTTTTTATGCCTCCAATTCCCGTTTCTAGTTTTTTAGCTACTTTCTTCGACAGCTCCAACTCATCTTTATCATTCAGTTCAACCCCTAATTGCGCATGAAACATACGCATCTGAGCTACTTTCTCTTCTAAGGTCATCCGTGCCAGCAAATCTTCTACTCTATCCTTAATCTTTGCATCTTTTTGTTTGTAGACATCTCCTTTAGGTGAAGTACTACAAGCGCTCACGATTAGCACCAGTATAAATAATACGATTGAATTTTTGATCATGATTATTAAATTATGTTGTTTTTTAATATGTTTTATATGCACAATTGTTCTTATTTCCCTTCAGTATATTATTGTTATAAATTAGCTCATCTCCTTCACCTATGTACATATTTCTTAATTCTCCTTGGCTATTTTCTGTAATCACAGCAAAGCTTCCTTTAAAAGAGATATTTTTTAAAGAATCTTGGAATACTTCACCCTTTGATTGAGTGATGATATATTGAACTATATCTTCCGTAGGTATAGAGCTTGTAACTTTTAAGCCTTTATAAATACCGTTTTGTTCCAACTTCTCTACTGATTGTATACTTGGATTCTTTTCTTTCTGGTTAAATGGCTCGAATACCACTACAAATGGATTAGTCCAAGCTTCTCCTTCTTTTCGAATAATTAAAGTTGGCGTATCCAAGTTATCGTAAGGAGATGGCGCTTGAAAAGTGTGAGGTGCATTCACCGTTGTATATTCACGATTCTCAAAACCAGGCACAAACAGTTGCATATAAATTGAACCTTGTTTCAATTGTTTCACATTGAATCGAGCTTCTATATCGTGTGCGTATTTATTAGATGTTTTAACATCCTTGAAAAAATGCCAACCAGGATGACGAAATTTATCGCGTTTCCATTCGTCATTTGCATTATCCATATATCTATTGGGCGTTGCCTTAAATTGTAAATCTTGATTCTTTATTGTTAAAGCATCACCAATGTTATGGTATAGATAATCGTGATACTGATTAGGCAGGCTTGACTTAGAGCGAAATACATCTACATAATAACCAGTGGTTGGTGAGGTTCTAATTAATGAAAGAGTACGTTCTTGCGTAGCCTCCGCTTTGTCCCCTTTATCGTCTATAAAACTAGTTTGGGTAAATGAGTAGTTTGGAGAAACCCCTTCATTCCCTACTTGAGGTTCCATTGAAATTAACTCAACCGAATTGATACCTAAGTTAGACCAACCACCTTCTCCTTGAGAACTTCCGTTTACTATCACGGTATTGTGTGCTGCATAAAGACGGGAATAATTTTCATGAATATCCAACCCGTATTTTCCTCGGCCATTATCAACGCCTAATACTTCACCTTCGCCATATAATTCAATATTCATCCCTTCAGCATGGGCATGAACCATATGTGCTCCTCCAACAAAACACATCAATCCATCCTGAACTTTATTAGATGTATTGATATTTCTTTGTAAAAAGACTCCCGCATGATATACACGCTCGGTACGATTTAATGAAAATGACTTTACATCACCCTCTATTTCGTTATCATACCAAAACACAGACTCCATATTTTTACGTTGATATCCTTTCTCCTTCTTGGCACGATTTATCAATGGACCAAAAGTTTCCCTTACCTCTACTAAGCCATTTAATTCAGCCAAAGCATAAGAATCTTCATAACTATAATAAGGCGCACTACCAAAGCGTTTACCATCACCCCATCTGATCAACTCATCATTTGGATAAACCAGAAAATCTAGACATGGCAATGCGTAAAGCACATTAGAATATTTATCTCCTAAGCGTAAGTTTGCATCATATCTATCCAATACGAGCATTAATTTTATAATTATGGATGTTGAGTGATTTAGATATTGTGAAGTTTCTGGCCAGATATCCCCTTTCTCTTTAAAATTGGCGGCCATTACATCTAAGGCATCCTGATGGCGAGGTACACTTTGATATAAGAAGAACCTTAACAAGCTATCACGCTCAGCTTCATCTTCCATCGCTAAGGCGTTATAAACCATATTAGGGGCTTCTAATACGGAATGATTTGAACCGGCATGTCCGTAATTAATGGTAATATCAGCATAAGTTCTAAAAACTTGTTGCGCGTCTTCAATTGAGAAATCAACCTCTTGCTTTTTACCAAAATCATATGCCTTTGCACCATCTTTGATATATTCTGCTACAAAATCGTACACTAAAGGAACTTTATTTCCTAATACCCGCACTTCGCGAAAACCATCATCAGGAAAAAGCCAGCCTCCACGACCATGCCAATCAGAAACCTGATGTTGCTGCACTCCTTGGATATAAGTATGTAAAATATCGACTGCACACTGCGCATATCTCTTATCCTCACTTACAAAATAGGCCATTCCACAATCAACACCTAATTGTAAAAACTTCTCTAGAACAGCAGCAGTAGCCCATTCTTCCTTTGTTGCATTATCTAAATTTTTATGAACACCATCAACAATATGATATACTTGCTTAAATGGTGGAGTTTTTCCGTCTTTGGCTTTCTCCTTATCAAAGGGTAACTTATTTAAAAAAGCATGTGGGTTTTCTTGATGTAATTGTACATCTTTCTCAATTCGATTAATCAAATTAGCATATATCGACTTTGCCCACTCTTGGGTTTCTATTTTTTCAATTACTTGCGCTCTTTCGTTAGAAGTAACCAATATAAAAGGACGTCTTTTTACATTCGTTTTTTGCTTAGCCTCACACGAAAAAAGCAGTATTCCTAACACCAATAAAATGATGATATGAGCACTTACATTGTTTTTAAAAAAGCACGCCTTTAGCATAGATTTCGAATTTAGAATCTAAGTAACTGCAAAAACGAGCGCCTTTATGTTACCCTATCTTCATATTTTTGAACAAATGCTTCATACTTGAACATATACTTCACAATGGTATTATTTTTCAATCAATACCTATTAAATGACACACCAAAAGCATAACTAGCTCGAAGGTTTCGTATATAGAAAAACTTGTTTAAGAGCAGGTGTTACAGAAGATGTATAAGCTAATTAACCTAAACTCCAAGGAACGTTTAAGTATTCTGATGAAGTATTGTTTTATAAATTAACCCTCATTATAAAACAGAGATGAACGCCCTAAATTGATTACCTTTTTTTAATCTTTTATTGAGTAATAGAGTGAAAAGATAGACCATAATCATTAAAAGAAACCATTATGTTTTTACTAAAAAGTTTACTAATCGAAAGAATTATTTCTTAACTAACCTAGTGGTACTTGCTCCTATTTCCAAGAAATAAAATCCGGCGGGATAATTACTTAAGTCTATCATATTTGTCTCATCTGCAGCAATAACTACACCTTCCATATTATAGACCTTAAATTGTACACATTCTGACAATTGAAATACACCATTTTCCGAAGGATTAGGGTAAACCTTAATTTTATTGATTAATAAATCATCATTAACACCTGTAATACTAGTCTCTAACAAGCCTTTCCCATCACTATCTGCATTCAGTGTATTATTTTCATAAGTAAGCTGCTGGCCAGATCCAATATATAAGGTAATGTCTACATTACTTCCCTTCTTTGCTTTTCGTACTATTGCAAACCTTCCTTGAAAACTAATATTATCATTTGTTAAATGAATAGAAGCATCAGCGTCATCATTAGATAAAACATAATCCGTTATCGTTGTATCATCTACCCTAGAAACCACCTTTACGCCTACAACTTTATTATTTAGCTCCAACATTTCCGTTGACCGTATAGTACTTGTATTATTTCCTGATGGCTCATAAATGGCAACAAATGGTTCATCCCAAGCCTCGCCAGATTTACGCATTACAAATATTTGCGTTTTTTTACTGTCATACCCATTACTTACAAAACGTGATTCTGGAGCTAATGCTGTAGAGTACTCTCTACTTAATGAAGCAGGAACATTTACGTGTAAATACTTATTGCTTTCATTTAGGTCAAAACGAGCAATCACACTACCCGACGTTTCTGCAGAAGTCCTGGCATCCGTAAACCAACGCCATCCTGGCTGCTTTCTATCATCACCAATATCATTCTGATACCTGTTAGGTGTAGATGTTAATGATAATTCTAAATTTCCTTCTTTAAGCGTCAAGGCGTCTCCTAATCCATGAAATAGATAATCATGAAAAGAATTGACACCTTTTGACTTAGATCTAAATACATCCACATAATACCCCGAAGTTTCACTCGTTCGAACAATACTATTAGTACGTTGCTGATCGCAATTATTGAAACTATCATCTAAATATTGACTCGAGAAACTAAAGTTTGGCGAAATTGGATTCTCATAAGCTTTAGGTTCGCATGCCTCCAATACTATCTCATCCACTATATTTTGCCAAGTAGAATTACCATCAGTTTTCTCTCCTCTTTTAGAAACTCCATTCACAATAACCGTATTGTGAGCTGCGTGAGATACTGCATATTGCTCATGAATATCTGTACCATAAGTATTACTACCATACTCTGGCCCTATAACATATCCTGCACCATAAAGCTCCATATCGATACCACTTGCGTGCGAATGAACATATGTAGCTCCACCTGTATAATACATTAGGCCATGATCTTCATTATTGCCTTGTACATAATTCCGCTGCATAACCAAACCTGCATATTTTGCTGTGATAGTACTATACAAAGGAATATCCGAAGCATCAACCTCATCAGGAATATCGACACCCCACAATAACTGTAAGGGATTATCCCACTCTAAACTCTGAGTCTCAACCACCGGGTTATATCCTCCTGTTTGGTCATAAAGTTTTTTAAGTGTAGAGAAAGCTTTCTGTTTGTAATCGCTTAAATTTAATCGATCACTAATAGCTAATACCGAACGAATCATAAAATCCGTTTCAGACTCATCTCTATGGCCATCTCCATATGATATTTGTCTACCATTCGGATATTTATAATTTTCGAAAATAAAAATCCCATCTAACAAATGAAGATTTTCTTTTATCACATTTAATTCAGGCTTGTAACGATCAATCACATTGAGGCCTATTAATACCCTATTATGGGTAGCTTTCGCATACCCTACAGATTCAGGCCACATACCCTCTTCTTCAGTAAAATTATCAATCATCCAGGTTATAGCATCTTGCTTAGTATCGCCATTCCATAAACGATTAAAATAACTTTCCCTTTCTGCATTATCTGAAATACATAACACATTATATAAAGCCCCCGTAAGCTCTAATACAGAATGGTTGGATTTTAATCCACCTACTTTCAGCACACTTTCAGATAACATTTTAAATGTCTTTTGAGCGGCTTCAAAATCAAAATCTACGGATGTGATAACTCCACTCTCCAGTTTATTAACTTGGGTACCTTCTTTAACAAGGAATGGTTGAATAAAATCGTAGACTATACCTATTTTGGGATAATGCTCACGAGTAGAAATCATCCAATTAAAATTTGGAGTATAAAATTGTAATGTTAGTGGATCTTCATTCTCGAGCCTTTTCACATAGTGATATAATATGTCTCCAGCTATTTGCGCATAATCCTCGTCTTCGGTTAGGTAATATAAAATAGCACACTCTGCTGCTTTATTCAAAACTTCACGATGCTCTGTTCTATCTCCAGGAATAAGTGGAATATCGGACAATATATTCTGAGGACTTGTGCCATGGCTGTCTTTACTATCTGCCTGACGACTTATAAGCTGAGCATGCATGCTTGTCGCCCAATCGTGGTTGGCAATATTTTCCAGTATTTTTTGTTTGTCAGATGTATTTACCCATATATGAGGATGTGTAAGAACAAACTCAGGTTCTGCTTCTTCGAAATGAGCAGTAATCGTTTTACTACTATTTAATTCAATCCCAACAGGATTTGCAGTAGATTCTCCAATTAACGCTTCATTTTCAGACCAAGAAACAAATTTATATCCTTCTTCAGGTATAGCTTTTAAACTAATCAAGTCGCCCTTAAGGTTACTTCCCCCTCTATTCGGAATTTGCTCCACGACTCCGTTTTGGGCATTTACAGTAAGCGTAACATCTTCAAGGCTTTCCTCTGCAGCAGGTAACTCCCCATCGATTGGAATAAGCTCAAAGTAATCCACAAAATGGCTATTACTTCTATTTATTTTAAACCCGAAAGTATGCCTACCTTCAGTAAGCTCAACTATTTTGGTATCAAAAAAATCTTGCCATTCCGAAACACCAACGGGAAGTGTACTTTGTGCAGCCCTTTTAGATCCTCCCATATAAACCCCGTCGAGCCAATAGCGAATATTACCCAACTCTGTTAGTTTTTTATGGTGATAATTAACCTTGAATTTACCTCCTCCTGCACCAACATAAATATTGTAATTCAGCACTATCTCATTAACCAACTCCGAAACGTAAGTAATATTGTCGCCCGCTGAAATAATAGCAGGTCTAATTGAAGTATCTTCTGTTCCATCATCTGCTATTTTATGTGATTTGGTGACATCAAACCATTCTGCTTCAATTTTACTTGTTTCGTACCTGTTGGTTGATATAAGAATAATATCGCCTGGTGAGTATTGTGCATAGCAGAAAAGATCATTTAATATTACTATCCAAAGCACCAACAATATTTTTTTATTAAAGAATTTCATCAAGCCTATTTTAAGAGATATTTATTACCATCTGCTTTCAGTTCTTAAAATTAGTATTTACACCATTTATACAACTTAAGCTATACACCAATCAGCTGAACCTAAACATCATTTTTGAACACATGTATCAAACTGAACTATTTGATATATTTTTTTTAACCAATCGCGAACAATGCAATATCAAGCAAGCAGTTAATCAAACCAATTCATTTAAGAATTAGTAATGTTCTATTTCAGTAAATAAGTATTAAGTAGATTCGGAAAATTTATGAAATTATCCACCAAAGAGTAGACCTTTCTAACTATAATAACGACAGCTATATATCCATTATCATTACTTCAATTCTTCGCAATAATTATACGGATATATGATTCTATCCATAAAACTCATATTTTCATGAACCTTGTTAGAAACTGAAACGAAGTCAGTTTGATAGATAGATTTTGCAATACCAAAACAAGCTGGTTTCATTTTGTCCTCGATGGCCTGAACAGATCCTCCTCCTTTGATTTGTTTCCAAGTCCATTCTTTATTACACTCTACGTATGGTTTTAAAAAATATAGTGCTTTTTTTATACCTCTCCCATCATCACTTATATAATTCAACAAATCTATACCAACAATACTTCCCATTTCTGCCACCATCATTAAACCACGCATATTCATGGTACAATAGTTTACCGATTTGGTTCTTTTTAACTCATTGGGCAAACTACCATCCATAGCAATCTGCGCTTCTATACGCTTAGTTTTAAATGCCTCCAAGGTTTGTATTGCATCCTTCGTTTTTTCTAAATACAACTGAATACCAATCAGCTGATGATCGTACCAAACCGCATGGTTGTTTTTAGTATTCCCTTCTCTTATTCCAAGTGCACTGTTTTGCAACCAATATAAATAGGAGGTAAACCAATCTTTTACACTTTTTACATAAACATCATCAACTAGGTCGTTTTGCTCCATCATTTCCATGGCAGTAACTACAGCATTAATACCTTCAAACTCAATAATACCAAATTCCCTACCTGTATTTCTACCCGGAACACCTTGCCCATAATTCACATTTGGATTCATCATTGTTTGTTCATCGATAAACCAAACTTGAATTAAACTTTTCACTTTATTCGCATATTGCATATCTTCACTTAAATAGTATGCAAATGATAGATACTTGATATTATTAAACAAGGTTGAGAGCCTTTGTTGGTCGGTATTATTACCTCTAGTTTTGGGGTTAATTAATCCATCTTTTCTAATCCAGGGTAAACCATCCTTTTTGCTTGAGTCAGGCCACCAATAAGGAGCCAAACTTAAATAATCATGTATATCTCCACTTGGAGGCAACTGAGTTTTATTAACAACAGGATTGGCCTTGGCCAAAAGGGCTTTATTCGCATGGGTAATTAAGGAATTATAAGCATTCAAATAATATGGATCTTTAGCTTGAATACGATTTTTCACAAAATCTAATCTAGTTCTATTTTGATAGATAAATTCACCTGCACTTGCAACTACTTGGTGATTCACAGCAAGAAGTACAAACCCCAAAATCAATATTATCATCTTAGTTGAAGATGAAGAAGTATTTTTTTCGACCATAATATAAACATGATTAAATATATAATAAAAAGATCTCTTTAACTTAAAGAAAGGAGTTTTCTATTAAGCTAAAAATTAAAGAAAACGTTAAAAAAAGGAAGACTTCGATAGAAATCTTCCTTTTGCAATAATTGATACATGTAGATTCCTTCACAATTACTTTATCCGCTTTTTAAGTTAAAATTTATTTTTTAATCTTAGTCCTCACATTAAAATTTAAAATCATTAATTACCTAAAAGTAGTTTGTAAAACGCTGAAACTAAATTATATTAAAAGGGCTAAAAAAAGCAGAACTTATTCTTCATTTAGTATAAAAAACACCCTATTCTTGAACTTATAAATCACAATGATTTTTTTCTTATATATATATACATTACAAACAATTAATTATAAAAGCATTGAAAAACAGTTATCGTAAATACCTTTTGGTTTTTGAACAAGATAAAGAATGGGGCTTCTATGTAAATGATTTAGGAAGTACCAAAATTGATAAAGGAGAAGTATATCCCTCTCAAGGCCACCCTGGCAACTATATGTTTACATGGGATGAAGGAAGGACTTTGAATGAATTTCATCTTGTTTTGGTGACGGATGGAGAAGGCATCTTTGAAAGTAAGGAGTCTGGTGTTAAAAAGATAGGAGCTGGTGATGGCTTTTTGTTATTTCCTGGTGTATGGCATCGATATAAACCCCTTAAAAAATCAGGATGGACCGAACGCTGGATTGGATTTTCAGGAAAAATTGCGAAACAATTTATTACGAATGGTTTCTTTAATGCGCAAAACCCGTTGATAAAAAAATGTAATACAACAGTTATATTAAATCACTTTGATGCACTCTATACCTTGTTTGACAATGAGCCCTTTGGTTATCAAAGGTTAGGCTCGGGCATTTGTATTCAACTCATGGCTGAATTATATAATATACAACAAAGCAGTCATAATAACGACCACTTAAATTCTTTGATTTCCAACGCCAAACATCTGATGTATAAAAATATAAATGGCCATATTGACTTAAAACGGATGGCTTCAGAATTAGGTGTTAGTTATTCTAAATTTCGGCTCGACTTCAAAAAGCAAACAGGTATATCGCCACTTCAGTATCACCTATCTATAAAGATAGAAAAGTCCAAAGACTTGCTTTTATCTACTCATAAAACACAAAAGGAAATTGCATTTATACTAGGCTTTGAATCTGATTATTATTTCAATAGAGTATTTAAACAAAAAATGGGCATTACGCCCAAACAATTTAGAAAAACCAAAATACTAAAACCCTAACAGCGCAGAGGAAGCTGTTAGGAAGTATTTCTCTATATTTTAAATTCTTATTTCCAAACTTTTATAGAATCATTCCTATCCCAGTGATATCCCCAAGCTTTCATATATTCAGCACCTTCCAAGAATTCATCGCCACGTTCATCTAACATCTTTTGTAACTTTTCCTCTAAATCAGCTTGCACTTCCTTATATTCTGGGTTACCAACTAAGTTGTTCAGCTGATAAGTATCATTCGGATTATCGTATAACAACCATGGTCCATTTAAATCTTTGGCATAGGTGTATTTTTCCGTCCTAATGCCTCTAAACTCTCTACCTCCTGCCTTATAACTCCATTGATGAAAAGGCACTGGGCAAGTAATAAACGCACCATTAACGTTTAGTTCTTCTTTGCCTAATAGTTGCCCTGTATAATCAATACCCTCAACTGATGTTGGAATAGGTAAATTACATAAACCCAGTAAAGTTGGCATAATATCAGGATAAGAAAACATTTTTCTTAATTGCTCTCCGCCCTTAAATTTTGCAGGATATTTAAGCATAAACGGAACTAAAATAGATTCTTCCCAAGGCTTTTGTTTTTTTGTTTGTGCATGAGAGTGAATCATATCACCATGATCTGAGGTAAAAACAAAGATGGTATTCTCATCCAAACCTAGGCTTTTTATTTCTGTTTGTAACTCAGCCACACAGTAATCCAGAGCAGACATATGTGCATAATACCCTCTCAAAGCATCCTTTGCTTTTTCAGCCTTTTCTTGCGGTACATTTGGGCGTAATCTTATATCCATGTCCTTATACATTTCTTTAAACTTTTTAGGGGCTGAATTATATGGTGCATGAGGAGGACCGTATGACAAGAACAAGATAAATGGATTATCTTTATTGGCTTGCATATATTTTTTTGCATCCATGGTTTGTGCTATAGCATCATACCCATTCCATTTATGCTTATAATCTAGCTCATCAAAATACACTGAGTTGTTATAATTGTGTGTACATTCATGCACTTTCCAATAATCAAAACCTTGACGCCTATCCGATGGTACTGGTAGATTACGACCTACATTATTACTCACACCCGGAGCATGCCCATTTATATGCCATTTACCAATATAAGCTGTTTTATACCCATTTTCTTTATATACCTCGGCAATACATATTTCTTCGGAACGCAGAGGTTTATCATTATAAAACACTCCATGACTTAAAGGATATTTGCCAGTCATTAATGAAGCACGTGCAGGTCCACAAACAGGAATATTTGAAATAGCATTAGTAAACACGATAGCCTCATTTGCTAAAATATCTAAAGCTGGTGTTTTAACTTGATCATTCCCCATAAAACCTAAATCTTGAGCTCTCCACTGATCGGTTAAAACAAATACTACATTAGGTTTCTTTTCTTCTTGACAACTACTTAATGCAATTATGCAAAGCAGTAACATGGCAAGCCATTTATACGTCTTCATTTGTTTAAATTTATTTTTATTTGTCAAATGGAACACCCAAAGAAATTCAATCATTGCCCCGTGTGCCACACATTACTATTACGAAAAAAAAAGCCGCTATGTAAAACATAACGGCTTTGATACTATTTCTTATACATTTTGTATATCTCAGCCCCTGCACTTAGGAAAGCTCCAGTACCATAAACCTCTGTTTTATCCACCCAAGCTTTACCAGGAGCAGCTCCAATGGGCTGTACATATCCCAACATCCCATCTTCGTTTACATAGCTTACCAGCGCACTCCAAGCCTTTTTAACAGCTGGTTCATATTTCTCTTTATCTAATATACCTTGGTTAATTCCCCAAGCTAAACCGAAAGCATAAAATGCAGTACCACTAGTTTCTGGAGTTGGATAAAACTCATCTCCCAATAAACTCATGGCCCAATGTCCTTTTTCAGTTTGAATCTCAAGCAATTTAGCCGACATTTTTTTGAAGATCTTTAGGAAATACTTGTATTCCTTAGATGCAGGATCAAGCTCTTCCATAACATTTACAAGTCCAGCAAGAACCCATCCATTACCACGACCCCAGAAAATTTTCGTTCCGTTATCTAACTTACCCATGTAACTTTGATCTCGGTAGTAAAGTTTTTCTTTCTTGTCAAATAAAAAATCTGTTGTGGCTTTAAACTCTTTCATCATAAAGTCAAGGTACATTTTATCCCCTGTTTCCTTGTACAACTTAGCCCAAACTGGAGGTGACATAAATAAGGCATCACACCAACTCCAACGATCGTGCTTATAATTTTTGTTTCCAACCCAATGTAAGGATGTTTGAGCAGGATGAAATTTGATATATCTTAAAGCCTCTTTTGTAGGAGCAATCATTTTTTTATCTCCATACTTACGATATAACTCAATATACATTTGCCCCACTGTATGATCATCAGCATGGTACATACGCTCATGTAGTTTCCAATCGTTTTCTATAGCTATATTTTTCATCCACTCCCAGTAGGTATCATCATCTGCTAAGTCGGCCCATTTAACCATACCCACATACAAAGCTCCGTTAGTCCAAGCTAAAGGATGATGTGGCTCTTTTCTGCCACTATATGTATCACCAAAATGTTCTATTTGCCAATCGGCAACTCTTTTCATCTCCTTCTTTACTTCCTCGGGCTTAATATCCTGAGCAAAAGATGGTAAGGCAATACATATTGCTATTGCCACCATAATAAATTTCAACATTCTCATTTTATTCCTTTTATAATGAATGATTTATTTTAAAATGACTATTTATTATACTTTATTAAATACTTACCTGAACCAAGTTTCAAAGCTCCATTGACTAAATCAATATTATTTTTCTTTTTATACTCCACCCAATTAATACCATTAATACTTAATGTTTCTAGCTCATTAGCAGTTAGAGTTAATTTTGCCTTAGTATTAAATGGCACTGTTAATTGCATTGAAAATTGAGAGTCATCTATATTCCAATTATTATTAATATTTCCATAAGGTGTTGGAACACTTACTGTCGTTTGTGTAATTTCTTTCTGAAACACAGGATTTACATCAAACTCCTTGTATCCTACTGCTTCATAACTTGTTTTTATACCCCCCAATGATTCGAAGAAATAAGCGGCAAATCCGCTATGCATAGGATGATTTAAGGAATTACTTAAGCCCTCCATATCTTCCCAGAAAAACTGACGCTCAGGCCAGGTAGTAAAACCATAATTCATTACATAGGTTTGACTTGGGAAAGTTGGCGTAGTTAATATCTGATGTGCTAAATCTGCCTTGTCATATTTATTTAATACCGTATATATATAACGATTACCATGTATACCCACAGCGTGATGCACTCCTTTTACCGCAACGATATTATACGATAAACCATCCACCACAGTTTGAATCTTCTCTTTTGGAACCATACCAAACTGTAGTGCCATAACAGTAGCTGTTTGGCTACCATACCAACTATGTGGTGTCATTGGAATTGCTTTTAAATATTCTTTATTAAAAGCTATGAAAAGTTCTTCCTGCTCAGCTTCCATCTTTGCCTCAAATGCTTCATCCTTATTCATTACGGCAAAAGCCTTCATAATACCTAAGATATCATAGAAATAGGCATTTGCAGAAACAACCGGATGGCATTCCATGGCAAGTGGATTTCTTTTTCTATCCCAACGCGGAGGACACCAATCGCCCATACCATTATCTATAATTCCTTTTTCGTTTTTGAAAGTAAGATAGTAGTTGGTCAGTTCCTTCATATCATCATAATACTCTACTACGATACTTGAGTCTCCATAATAGATATAGTTATACCATGGTAAATACATGGTAGCCACACCCCAATCCAACTTGGCAATAGAAGATGTACGTTTACCTGGAGCAATCATGGTTGGAACGCGAAATTTCTCGCCGGACTTATTATTTCCGTTTACTGTTTTAAATTGAGTGCGGATATCTTCCATATACTTTTTATAAAAATTACCTAAGTCGTAATTATATAAAGCATATTCGCAAAAGGCATGAGCATCACCCAACCAACCACATTTTTCACGATGCGGACAATCTTCCGGTATACCATGCAAATTATCTATAATAGTCCATTTACTTATGGTATCCATTTTATTGTATAATGGATCTGAACAGCTAAAACTTCCTGTCTGTTCCACATCGGTAGCAACTAAAACAGCTCTAATCATATCTGCATCAGGTTTTGTAGATACTCCTGTAATTTCGGCATATCGGAAACCATGATAAGAGAATTTTGGCTCCCAACTTTCAAGGCCATTTCCTTTACATATATAAGTATACAACTGAGGCATACCATTGGCACCGCCACCTGTTGAACCCGGGTAAATATCATCACCCAGTTGCGTTAACGCTTCTGTTGGTTTAATGTTAATTACTTTCCCTTTTTTCTCTTTCACATTAATTTTAACCCAGCCAGCAATATTCTGACCAAAATCAACCACCCAATTACCTTTAACTGATTTAAATACCCGCTGTGGTTCAAATTCCTTAAGTTTACGGATAGTAGGCATTTGATTTGCGCTTACCTTATTTAAGTTTGGAGAAATGATTTTTACCGACGTCCATTTTTTATCATTATAATCAACTGTATTCCATCCGTTTATTTCGAATCGAGCGTCATAAGTATCGCCACCATAAACATTATCAAAAACGATAGGACCTGTTGAGTTCTTCCAATTTTCATTAGAATAAAATTCAGCTTCTGTATTATCTTCGTAAGTAAGTTTAATGAGTATACGAGCTGTTGGAGCTCCGTATGAAAGATCTCTTTCTGATTCAGGATCTCTTTTCCATGAAATTGATTGACCGTAGAAACCATTACCCAAAATAACACCGACCGCATTTTCTCCTGTTTTAATTTGATCAGTTACATCGTATGTAATGTAATAGGCTTGTTTGTCGTAATTTGAAGGCGCAGGATCCAATACATGGTCACCCGTTTTCTTACCATTAATATATAATTCGTAATAACCCAATCCGCATATATATGCACGGGCACTCTTTACCTTTTTCTCAGCATTCATCATACCTCTGAAATATCCGACTGCCTGACTCGTTACTTTAACCGATGGCTTATTGTGCCCTGCATTATAATCACGAAATCTATATTCTGAGGTACGGGTATCATTACTCAAAGTTATCCATTTTGAGTTGCCCCAATCTGAATCGACTAATAATCCCATTTCAAAACTATTAACAGGAGACCAGTTTGATTCTATTCCACTTTCATCCCAAATTTTAACTTTCCAATAATACTTTTTCAGGGTATGCAACTTAGCCCCTTGATATCTTACAAAAGCAGATTGCGAACTATTTACTTTACTTGAGTTCCACAAGTCAGCCTCATTTTGTTGCAAAAGCTCTTTTTCAGAAGCAACCAATACTTGATAAGCTGTTTGCGAGCGATTAAAACCTTCGGACTTAACTACCCATGAGAATAACGGAGACTGATTGTCAATGGCAATCGGATTACTTTGCGAATTGCATGTCAAAGATTTAAATTCAAGAGATTGTCCATAGAAAGAAGTACTCAAGAACAATAACAAAAAAGATAAGGTAAAATATCTATACAACATTCCTGCTTTTTTTATTTAATGATTAAAGGCTGAATTATCTGTTTTAAATTCAACACTATTTCCTAAGAACAAAAAAAACAACTTTACTCCTGCATTAAATGAAGTAATGCATCAACCTATTTAAATTATAGTGCATTTATGAAAAATACCTCCATTCTGAAGTATGTGTTCAATTCCGGCACTCACCTATCATTACAAAAAAGTTCATGGATAAACAGAGACGAAGCAATAGTTTGTATTCATTCGCATTACTCTACAACTTCACTAAATTGATTACGAATAAAAATTATACGCCAAATAGAGCGATTTATTTAAAATATAGGATTATATCTTTTTCGTGAAGAAACATCGGTTTATGTCCAAACACAAGCAATACAGTTAAAAAAACTTGCTAAAATATTTTTCTTTTGGGTATTGAGATAAAATCATCTGTCAGTGTCGCAATTACAGCTCCAACATCAACAAAGTTATCGTATTGATTATGAGTAATTGAACAAATAAATCAATATGAAGAGGTTTGTTCAATTTTGGTTAATTTCTTCAATAAAAAGCCCTAGAATTTTAATTTTAAATAAATACACAAAAGTAAGTTTGAAGCACATTTTTAATGCTATTGCACTAATGATTAATCAGCTACACTCCCTTAATAGATCATTAAATATATGCAATGAATCAAAAATGTAAGCGAGAAAATTATTTACTTTTAAAATTAAATCTATGAAAAGAATCAACAAATTTACAATGAAATGGCTTGTCGCAGGAATGCTTACTGTTAACCTTATAAGCTGCACAGAAGCCGTTGAGTTAGATGATGCGAAAGTTACAGATATGTGCCTTGAGGATGAAGGTATATTAAAATCGGTAACGAACAATTCAAAATGCTTTGATAAAAATATACAAAAGTACACCTTCCCTAACGATGTAAATAAGACTAGTGTTACCAAAACAGAGGAGATTGATGATCGAACATGTTTTGCTAACTATTATCAAATTTCGGAAGATAACACGACTAAGGGAGTCTATAAACTTGCTGCGGGTACCAACCATATAGATAATTTACAGCCCAGAATAGAGCGTGCTTCCTATACTGTTAATAGTGCCACCTCGGGTAAGTATGTTAAAATTTCGGGGTATGTTACAATTAAGAGAGCTGGTTATATTTCTGACAGTTATCCAAGGGAGGATATTCGAGATGGAGCTGGTACATATATTATGCAAGCAAAAGGAAAACATGGTCCGGATGCTAATGGAAACAATCAAGGATCAAGTGATCCTGCCATTTGTTTATTAGTTGCAAAACCTATATTTTCTGGGAGTACTCAGGTATCTTTTAATATTTACAGAGAACAGATAATTACCCGCGGGGGTTCTGGATTGGGTGGAAGGAAATTGGTTTATCTAACCAATATACCTGCTAATACCCGTAAATTCGTTAGAATGGAAAATGGCTTTAAGAAAGACAGCCGTGGTAACCTAGTACACTATGTAAATGTAAGAATTGGAGGTACAGACTACAATTGGAATGTACCTAGCCCAGAAAGAGCGCTACAAGCTAAAATTCGTTTTGGAGCATATCGCTGCAAAGGTGGAGAAGCGGAGATATTATGGGATGGTATGAGTCAATCATACAACTAATAAACGTAGTGTTAAGCTGATAAACAATAAGAGGTTGTCTCAAAATCACAAGAGACAACCTCTTTTTATCTGTTAAAAAAAAGATGATTCTATTTGTTAATCATAGAGCACTAATGAGTCGCACCAATGACGTTTACTTTACCAACTTTTTCGCCTCGTGACCTAGCTCTTTGATTTACAAAATAAGGCTGAAAGGTATAAGAAGATAGGGAATCCCACTTGGCATTCGTTTCCGGCAAATACTTCTTTAAGGCTTTAATCATATCTTTACTTTCTGGTTTGCCAGCTATATTATCCCATTCGTTAGGATCTGTACGATGATCATACAACTCTTCGCTGCCATCTTCATAACGTATATATCTATACCCTAAAGCTTTTATACCATGGTTATTTTCGCCAAAAGTACATAATGCAGAGGCATCCTCATCTATAACATCTGACAACATCGTAGACACCAAGCTTTCCCCTTCTACCCTATCATAGGCAGGCAATCCACATAACTCTAATAAAGTTGGGTAAATCGATAACATCTCAGCTGGTGTATCAATCACCTTCCCTTTAGGCAAATTAGGTGCAGAAAACATCAAAGGCGCTTTGGTAGCTGGCTCCCACAAGGCATGTTTCGCAAAAGTACCCTTTTCGCCCATACGGTAACCGTGATCGGACCACAAAACAATAACGGTATTATCGGCATACTCACTATTTTCGAGTGCTTTTAACACGCGCCCAACCTCATAATCGACATAACTTACACATGCTAAATAGGCTTGAATAATTTTTTTCCATTCACCAGTCTCTTTAGCCCATTCGGTTGAAGGCATCATAGGTAAATCATTGATGTGCAGTCCGACCTGAGGCACATCATCTAAATCGTCTGATTTATATGGCGCAAGCTCAATACCGTCAAGCGGATGCAAATCAAACCACTTTTGCGGCACATACAATGGTACATGCGGACGCAAAAAACCAACCCCTAAAAAGAAAGGTTTATCATGCTTTCTATTCAAACGTTCAATGGCCCAATTAGCCGATCCATGATCTGGCATTAAAGAGTCAGCCTCAGGAAAAGCACCCCAATCGGTACTGGTTCTACCATACTTTCCTCGCTCAGCGTTTCCACGTCCATCCCAAACAAAACGTTTTTCTGGTAGTGGCCCAAATCCTTTTACTCGGCCACCCGACTCATCAAAAACTCCTTGAGGAGCATGAATATGAAATAACTTACCTATTCCCATGGTATGGTAACCATGATTCCTAAAGTACTCTGGCAAAAAGATGATATCTTTTGTTGATGGTTTATCATCTCTTCTGATTTTCCCATCGCTAATCATACCGTAAATACCAGTTGAAGAAGGACGCAAGCCTGACATAATGGAAGCTCGTGATGGGCCACAAAGTGGAGCCTGACAATGGGCATTAGAAAATAAAACACCTTGCCCTGCCAACTGATCTAAATGAGGCGTTTTAGAATTAGAATATCCCCCTAAACAACCCAACCACGTATTCAAATCATCTACCGCGATAAACAATACGTTAGGCGGATTTTGAGTAGCATCCTTAACTTCTTCTTTGCCTGCATTGCCACAAGATGAAAGCATCAGTACCAAAGAGGCCAATACAATGTAACTAAACTTCTTCATGATATATCTTTAAATTAAAATCTTACAAAAAAACTACTTCACTTCAATGCCCCATTGCTTAGCCAAATTCATAACGCAACGGTAGTTGTACTTACTCCGTTTTTTCACTTCCATACGTTTGTAGGCATTAAGCACTTCGTCTTTCATTACTTGGCTATCGTCATGCAACAAATAAATGGAATTCATAGCCAAGGTCTGGGCAAACTCCCTATCGGTTCTAATAGCTCTTGTAAATCCCTTATAAGCTGCTTCTTTTTCTCCAAGCTGATACAAAGCCTCTGCAGCCACTATCGATACACTCACTGATGAATCATTAACAGCGGCTTTAAGAGCACTCACTTCCGATTTTGCATGCTCACCCAATATTAACAAGCCGGTAGCTCCCCAATAACGAACAGCGGCATCACCCGATTGAAGAAACTCCACCATCCTCGTTTTGTTAACCACTTTACCATACGAAGCCAGATCCGCAGCATCAATAATACTTTCGATATCCACCTTACCACTTTGAAAATAATCATACAAAGCATCGCCCTTGGCCTGAACAAGACGCTCATCCTCCGACAGAAAGCCTGTATCTTTTATCTTGATTAACCAATTACGATTGGCTTTTCGCATTTCTTTTAAGACATCTGCGTATTCTGGATTCTCTGCAAGATTATTGATTTCCCAAGGATCATTCTCAGTATCGTACAACTCTTCGGTAGGCTTGGTTTCCCAAAACCTACTTTGCACCGAATTACACTCCCCATTTTTATAAGCCTGCTCCCATGATTGCAATGATTTGGCTCGGAACATAAATTCAAGACGTAAACCATATATACGGTGCGGCATGTAATTATGAATGTAACGATATTGCTTGCTTCTTACCGCTCTACTCATGTCGTACCACTCATCCATACGATCACGAAACATGTAAGCATATTTTGGATTCTCACTTAAATCATCTCCAAGAAAAGCCTGCCCCTGCAACGATTCAGGAATATCTTCACCTAAAATATTAAGCAAGGTTGGATACAAATCGGCAAAAGTAATGATTCGATCAACTTTAGAATTGACTTTTTCGGCAGGCCATAAGGATTTATACTTTTCTGGAATACGAACAATAAACGGAACATGGGTACCTGTTTCATAAACAAAGCGCTTACTGCGACCTAAAACACCTCCATGATCACCGTAATAAAACACGATGGTATTATCAGCCTGACCAGAGGCCTCTAACTGCGCAAGTATGTCTCCAACCTGTGCATCCATTTCGCTAACACGCTGATAGTACTGTGCCCAATCATGCTCCATATCTTTAGTACGTGGATGATAAGGTGCAATGGGTGCTTTTTTAGGATCAAGACTTAACTCATCAGCAGGCAATTGCGTATGAATTTTACTCTCGTGCGATATATTTAGATTAAAAATAGCAAACCACGGCTTTCCTTCTGGCGCATTTTTATAATGTGCCATTTTATTACATTGATCCCAAATCTCAGTAGCAACATTCGTATTATAATCTGTTTTATAGGTATTGGTGCAATAATAACCCAGTTCGCGCAATACCTCGGCATGAAAGCGAACACCTGTTCCACGCTTATAAAAACTTCGCATATTGGAATGACCACCTGCGCTTGCCAAAATACCCGAAGCAATGGTATTACGAGCTGGCGCGCATACTGGTGCATTGGCATATGCGTGTGTGTATAAAAAACCCTCGCTAGCTAACTTATCCAGATTGGGCGTGCGAGCATATTCATCCCCATAACAGCCTAATAAAGCACTGTTATCTTCACTTGTAATCCATAAGATGTTTGGACTAAGTTTGGCTTTTTCGGTATGGCACGAATAGCACAATATAACCAGAGTAAATACTAAAAATAATTGAAATGCCTTTTTCATTTTTATTTGAGAATAATATGAGTTAAACAACAAAAGCGTCTTAAGGTAACTTAAGGCACTTCAAAAAGAGAATTTTATTGAATTGCAATACTAATTTTTACCTCTTTTCCAGTTTCCGTAAAATATGCCATAATAGGTACAGCCTCAACTCCTGGAACCATATTAAATGTTCTACTATCAGACATCTCTTTTATCTCCAAAGGAACACTAGATGTAATTTTTACTAATCCTTTAGCTTTTGAAATAGCAATTTCATGAGAAGATATTTGCCTAACCTTTTCATCATTAGGAGAAACAATTGGAAGTACAAATGCAGTCTTTTCTAATACTTCCTGTTCTGTACTAATAATAATTTCAAATTGTTCCTCAGAACAATGATAATTTAATTTGAAATCTGCAGCAGTTCCCTCAACAACCTTTCTAGCATCACTTTTTAACTGAGCATTTGAAGAATATTCTATTATACTATTTCTATCCGAGGAATTAAACTTCGCCTCTAAATCCAATATATTTGTATACCAAACATCGTCTTTATAAGTCTCCACACGTGGTGTCAAGGCAATATCCTCTCCTGATGCCGGCTGCTGGTTATATACTTCTACCATTTTGTATATTGCCATACTTGCTGTACAAAGAAGTCCTACCTTATTATGGTATAAGAGAGACAATGCTCCTCCAGTAGCATGATAACGCAATCCTTTTTTATGATAATACTCCGCATCATAGGCAGTGATCGTTCCTCTCCAGTCTCCACGAGCAAACAAGGACGTATCAATTTCCTTGTAATATTTTAAGCCATCTGCAATTTCTCGGGGTAAAGGTATTTTCTTATTGATTTTTGGCAAATGTTCCCAATGATCAAGCATTGTAGCTAACGGTTTAGCATGTGCAAATGTATGATGAACACAAGGTTTAATTCCCCTAGAAATATAATGAGGTCCTCCATGTAATAATCCATTATTTGTACATTGCTTTAATAACTCCGTATTTTTAAATGCAGCCGTTCCTAAGGCTGGGTTGTAATGAGCCATCATGCCAAATGCAGGCTGTATTCCATCACAAGTTCTACTTCCCCAATAACTCCATTTGTACATACGCGTACCCCATCCGTTATCCCATCCTCCATCAGGCAACATAAACTCAAGGTGAGTATTTAATGACTTATTTACTAATGATAGCAACTCCTCATCATTCTCATGCAAGGCATATAATACAATACTATTTAAAGACTCTTCTACATTGTAACCAAGATCAATACCTGGTAAACCTTTTTTGCTTAATTGACGAGCAGATGGCTTAATCTCCCCAAGTAGAAATGCATTTTCTTCTGTAAAAAAGTGTGTAATTTCGGCTGCTAACTTTCTACTGCGTTGGATATATTGTGAGTTATCCAATATTCTTCCAATAAGGTTTAACGCATACATTGTAGTTGCGCCATAATTAATATTTGTAGCATCAACCTTAGGGAACTTTTTATAAACAAACGAAGCTGCTGCAGCCAAACGACCCATCCACTTTTTGCGTCTGTCTTCATCTAACAAATCACCATGATAATGCAATGCTTCTGCAAGTGCGATTGCACCAAATACAGTAATTCCATCCCATGAATTCGGTTTAAGTTCATTGGTCCAGGCACCATCTTGTCTGGATACATTGTCGCCCCATTCCATTAGCGCTATACCTGCATGCAAATATTTACTATCTCCCGAAGCCTTCGCCATATATAAAAAAGGATAAACCGCATCCATCAAACGGGTGTGAACAATACTACATGAAGGACAATTCAACATGCCATGCACCTTTGGGTCTGAAGGATTAATAACTTGTACATCTATCATCCCGTCACACCAATCCTTCAGCAAATCATAGGTCAATCTTCTATATTCCTTTGAGTGTACTTGCTTATCATTACATCCAATTAATAAATTACTCAATGGCAATGACAAAATAACTCCTCCCATTCCCGATAACTGTAAGAACTTTCTACGATTCATTGTATATTAATTTTTATACAACCTTAACACCTGCAAATAGAAAACATTACTAATTAAGGTTACTATCAAAATTACCTTTGAATAATCTGACCACATATAAAACACTGGTCGTTTTATTGAATTATAGCACCAAAAATGAACACATGTGTCACACTGACATTTATGTTATATAAAAATAACGTTTTTTGCTTTATTTAATTGATCTAATATTTATACTTTTTATAGCAAACATAGGATTCTTTAGCGCCTGATTTGAAGAGATCAGATGTATCTAGAAGTAAAATTATTATCTGATTTAAAAAAGATATTGAGAAACAAAAAGAGGTTAATCAACAAAGATTAACCTCTTTTTTTATTCAATGATATGTCCTAAAAACACTTGAAATCTTTTTCACCTCAAATTATATAGTTTCCTATTACTAATCCAATGATAATGTATTTATAGCCTCATCCAATTGTTCTGCAAGCTTGGCCGTTTCGCTTACATAGTTTGATATTTGCTGAATGGCACTATTAACATTAGCTGCTTCGTAAGACTGACTTTGAGTAGATGACTTAATTTGAGCTATTAAACCAACAATATCTTTAATATACTCCTGAAGATTAACAATCTTATCATTGGCTTCCTGCGATAGCTCCAAACCTGAATCTGATAACTTTTTTATATTAACAGCTACACCTTGAGAGTTTTCAGCTAATTTCTGAACCTCAGCTGCTACAACACCAAAGCTACGTCCATGCACTCCTGCCTTAGCTGCTTCAATAGCCGCGTTAAGAGATAAAAGATTAGTGGTTCTAGCAAATTCCGAAATATATTTTATACTTTTTGATATATCTTCAATCGCACCTACAGCACTTCCTACAATCTCAACACTGCTTGCTGAGTTATCCTCAACGACTTTTGCATTCTCAAACATTTTTTCTGCCCCTGATGCATTTTCATTAATTTCGTTGGCCATTTGATCAATCGAAGCAGATACTTCCTCTATACTTGATGCTTGACTATTCGCTGCTTCTAACAATTTAGTCGCTGTTTTTCCCAGTTTTTTCTTCACATCCTCGATAACTCCTCCAAGTTTAACTTGTGCTTTCTCAAGTTCAGCATTTTTTTTATCTGACTCAGCTGTGGCTTCATTAACCAATGCTTCCAGCTCTATTCTTCTTTCTTTAACCAGTTTAACTCTCCTTTGTACTAAGTAATATATTACTATACCAATTAATAATAATATTATAAACCTAAATAACCAAGTATTCCACCATGCTGGTTTAATAACTAATCTTATAGTAGCAGGTTCTTTACTCCAAACACCATTATTATTAGTTGCTTTTACTTTAAATACATAATCACCAGCCGGAAGATTCGAATAACTTGCTTCACGACGATCGCCCACATAGTTCCAATCTTCTTCTAAACCTTCCATGATGTAGGCATATCTATTTTTTTCTGGTGCATTGTAATTTAAAGCCGAAAATGAAAAAGAAAATACGGATTGTTTATGCGTCAGTGTTATTTCATCCATATACATCACATCCGTGGATAATGGAGAACCTTCCCTACCGACTTCTACTGGCTTATTAAAAAGACTAAAACCACATAAAGTAACTTTGGGTTGAATCGTATTCTTAACCAAATTAGTTGGATCAAAAGAGTTAAATCCATTTCCGCCTCCTAAATAGATAATGCCCTCTTCATCCATACAATAGCTATTATACAGAAAACTATTTCCTTGAAGACCATCACTAACTTCATACGTTTCTAGGTTTTTAATTATATCTGTATTTTTCTTTGCTTTAAGATCTATCGAGAAAGAAGATAAACCTTTATTTGTAGTTATCCATATTTTATTAACTTGATCAACAATAACGTTCTCAACAGCATTATCTGGCAAACCATCCCACTCACGAACACCTAAAAAGTTCAAACTGTCTTCATTAAAAATATTTAATCCTTTATCGGTAGCTAGAAGTATGTTATGATTTTTGTCTTGTGCTATTGACCTTATTGGTTTAGCCAAAAGCGAAGTACTATCTTGTTTATTGACACTAAAATGCTTCCATACTTGAGCAGTATCTTTGTATACCATTAAACCATTATTTGTACTTACCCACATTCGCTTTTTATCATCTTCAAATAAACGACGAGCACTATTTATTTTTTTTATAAAATCAGCATCTTTAAAATGTCCAGATTGATGTTGATTAACATCCACAACAAATAAACCATCATTTGGAGATGCAACCCAAAGCATATTGTTAGAATCTACAAATGCATCCATTACATTGCTCCCTTGTAAATTACCATAAAACTTTTCGGTATTTACATTAAAGAAAAACAAACCGTTTTTTGCTCCCAATACTAGTATATCATCATTCAATTTTCTAATACTATTTACTGAAGAAGGGGGGAGTGATAGATCTTTCGGATCCAACTCAACAAAAAAGTGTTTGTATGTATTTGTTTCTAAATCTAAAACATTTAAACCTCCATCTCTGGTACCTGCATACACTTTATTCTTGTGTTTATAAATACCCCAAACATGCGGAGAGCTCAGGTTTTCATTACTGTTTGCATAGTATTGAAAGTGTTTGAAATTACGACGCTTTACATTAATATGATTTACCCCATTAAGCCATGTTCCACTCCAAAAATCACCATCTCTATCCTCTAATACGGTTAATACACTTGAATTACTTAAACTAAACTTATCATATTTACTTGAAACGAACCTTTGTGATACCGGCGCCTCTTTTGTTTTTTCATCGGGTGAAATAACATACATGCCTTCCGAACTAGTCACCCACAAGTTTCCTTTTTTATCTTCAAAAATATCTCTCACATAAGAGGCATCATCAAGCAACAAACCTTTACTACCATCATTTATTCTAACAAAAGTGTCCTTTCCAATATCGTCTAATCGATACAATCCGTTGTGCCTAGTTCCACACCATATCATTCCATTACTATCTACAAACACAGTATTGATTTGATCTTTCCGAGGGAGAAAATTCCAGGTTTTTAGTACATCCAATGTATAAATGTCAACCAAACTAATTCCACTTTTCATGGATGCAATCAATAAACGGTTTTCATCAACAGATGCCATATCAACCACCCTATGTTTTGACAAAACGTCAACTCGTTGAAAATTATCTTGCTCCGTATTATAGATGCTTAACCCAGGCCAGCTTCCAACCCACATCCTTTCTAGTGGATCTATAATAAAACATTTTACATTAGAGCCCGCGAGACTTGTGGAGTCTTTTTTTTGAGAATTGTAATTTTTGAAGATTTTAGTTTTAGGATCATACTTATCAACTCCACTTCCTGATAATCCAACCCAAATAGCCCCTTTTTTATCTTCACAAAGTGCAGACACACTATTTGATGAAATACACCCCTCTTTATATGGGTTCATTTTATGATGTTCAAAGTTATATCCATCAAAACGATCGAGGCCTCCATTACGAGTTCCAAACCACATAAAACCCTTATTATCTTGTAAAACACATGTTACCGTAGTTTGTGTTAAACCATCAATTTCTTGATATGAATTAACCTTAAAATCTTGTACCTGCGAATAGGAAATATTCAATAATAAAAACAGTAAGATAATCGTAGAATATACTCTTTGAGAATAGTGAAATTTCATAATTTATTTTTCAGATAATTGCCTCATGTATATACCTTACATAGCAATACTTTGTTACGCTTTACTTACACTTTAATTCGAGTTATTCCTTTGTTACAGCATGAAAAAATTGTGTTTTATTTCGCAAAAGAATAAGTTAGTCACAATGCTTTTTGAGCCTTAATTTCGGTTTATAAAATCTTTGTATTTACACTAAAGTATCAAACACGCTTTACTTTAACAATACCTTTCCTGTAGGCATCAAGTAACCTGTTCAGATTATTAATTTGTTCACGTATACCTGTTCCTATATCTGTATCTCCCACACAAATCCGTTTTGTAGCATGTTCAATCATGTTACGAGTAGAAACAATATCCAATTCATCGGTAATCGCTTTTCGTTTGGATTTAAACGGTGTATGCTCGGCAAGTATTAAATTATATGAATCGTAAATTAGGGTATAGCCTGCAATACCTGTTACTTTTTGATAGGGTTTTGACATTCCTCCATCTATTACAAAAAGCTTACCTCCAGCTTTTACAGGACTTTCACCTTTTTTTACTTTTACTGGCACATGTCCGTTTATAATATGAGATATTCCCGGATCAAGCCCAAATTCGTGCAATATCCTACTGCAAGAATCTTTATTATCCCTTAATTTATAATAGGTATTACTTTCTTCTTTCTGAACTTCTTTGTCATACAGAAAGTATCGTTCGAATGTCGCCATTTTCTTTTTTCCGAATAACGGAGAATTAGCGCCACTCCACAAATACCACATATAATCACGATCTTTGCTTGTTCTCTCAGGATGTTCTCTATTAATATAAGCGCGCCTACAAATTAAATCAAACTGTTCACACAAGGCCTTACCTTTATATTTTTTTCCTTGTATCGTAACCTCCTTAAATTCACCTTTATCATTAAGTGGGATACAGCCATGAAATAACAAATTTGAATTATAGGCCAAATAAGTACCTCCTTTGGTAAAGAGGGTTTTTATGTGACTTTGCAGTTTTTCGCAATATAAAAAGGAAAAGCGAAGTTTTTCTGCCAACTCTTTCTCTTCTTCTGTTAAGGCGTATGGATTTTTAGGGTCGATGGTTGGAAATGATTTATCGTTGAGCTCTAATTCACGGCCATCAATCGTTATCGTTCCTTTTTCATAATCAATTTTATCCAACAGCAACCTATCCTCCATTTCCATTTCTGGACAACCCTGAATGATTTCACTGGCGAGCTTCATCTCAATAACCATAATGGCTTTGTGCATTTTACTGGTCAGTTTAATATGGGTAGATCCTACATTTTCGGGAGGGGTATTTTTTGGAATAAAAGCTTCGCATGGATCTCCTTTATAGGCTTTCATAGCAAATGTAGCCAAAGGCATTAAGTTTATCCCATAGGCATCTTCCAAGGTATCTAAGTTATTATACCGAGCACTTAATCTGATAACCGCAGCAATACTTGCTCTAATACCCGTGGCTGCAGCCATCCAAACAATATCATGATTACCCCACTGAATATCTACAGAATGATGTTTTTGTATCGCATCCATCACCTTATCGGCATATGGCCCTCTATCGAATATATCTCCGATGATATGTAAACGATCTATCAGTAATCGTTGAATAAACTTACTAATGGCAACAATAAAATGATTGGCTCTATCTACATCTATAATAGATTGAATAATACAATCGAAGTACATCTCTTTTTTAGCGTTAGGTTCGTTGAGTAATTCATCTATTACGTACTCAAAATCTTCTGACATGGCTTTTCTGACCTTCGACCTAGTATATTTATCAGCAGAAACTCGCGCAACTTCAATCAATCGACGCAGTGTTATGGCATACCAACTTTGTAAATCCTCTTCTTCTTTTGTGATAATTTCCAGTTTCTCCTCTGGATAATATATAAGTGTGGCTAACTGATTTCTAGTTTTTTCTGTCAAGGAGTATTGATAGACCGCATCAATTTTTTTTCGAACCATACCCGAAGCATTTCTTAAAATATGGCTAAAAGTTTCATATTCGCCATGAATATCAGTAAGAAAATGCTCTGTTCCCTTAGGTAAGTTGAGTATAGATTCTAGATTAATAATTTCGGTACATGCAGACTGAACCGTTGGGAATTTTTCTGCCAGCAAGTTTAAGTACCTTAATTCATCATCGCTATAATTATTCTTTAATAAATCTTCTTTCTCGTAATCTAGAACCATCTCTTTAGTATAAAATTATCATATAAATGATAAGCTTGAAAAGCAGCCAAGAACTGCCATAATTACATTTATTTCACTATAAAATAACAAGGCCTAAATAATTAAACTTAGACATTGTTTTATTTTTCAACCTTCTTCTAAAAAACACTCACATCTAAATGTGGATATTTCTGAAAAATATTTTTTAATTTTCCTGCTATCTCCTCAACTCCTCCTACGGTGTTTGACTCAATGTTAATAGGTATAACAGGATCGTGCAATGAAAGCCTTACCAAGAACCAACCATCTTCATTTTTTGATTTACATTGCACCCTTATTCCTTCGTGATTTTCTGATACTTTCTCCCAGCCATCAGCAACTACATGCTCTAAATCAGCAATAAGTTTTTCTCCATAAGCAACAAAGTCCTCAGTATTAATTTTAACTCTGTATTCCTTACTAACTAGAGGTCTTAGTAAAGTATCAATCAATTCTGACAAATCTTTATTTTCTAATCTTAGGTCGGCTAGTTTAATCAATAGTTTGGCTACTAAAAAAGCGCCATCATCTAAAAAGAAATTCTCCTTTAAGGCAGCATGGCCGCTTGTTTCAATAGCCAACCAGCTCTCTTGCCCTGCCTCATTTAATCGAATAGATTCGTTGATAACATTTTTATAACCTCGTTTAAAACGATGATGCACGCCTCCCAAATTATGAATGAACCAAGCTAAACCATCTGATGTTATGGAGTCTGTAACTACAGTACTTTTAGGGTGCTCCTCTAGGATAACTGCAGAAATCAAGGCAATTAATTCGTTTCTATTAATCGGATTTCCATATTTATCCACAATAGCCGATCGATCTACATCCGTATCAAAGATGATTCCTAAATCGGCTTTTTCTCTTTTTACAGCTTCACAAATAGAATGCATGGCCTCTTCATCCTCAGGATTGGGCACATGATTAGGGAAATTTCCATCAGGATCCAGAAACTGACTTCCTGCAACATCTGCACCCAATGGTTTTAACACCTTATCGGCAAAAAAGCCTCCTGCACCGTTACCTGCGTCAACAATTATTTTAAGTCCTTTTAAAGGCTCATTTTTATTTACACCGCTTGCAACTCCAGATTGAATAGTACTTACCAAAGATTGCGCATAAATAGATATATAGTCGAGTTTAGTTATACTGCCTGCATTGTGGAATGGGGTTAAATCACCACTAGCTGCAAATTCTAATATATCAGTAATATCAGCTTTATTGGCTCCACCTTCTGCGGTGAAAAACTTTAGTCCATTTCTATTAAACGGAAGGTGGCTTGCCGTTAGCATAACGCCGGCATCTATCTGGTAGTTTTTATCTACAGTTGTCATAAACATAGCCGGTGTTGATGCAATATCGCAATCAAAAACATCCACTGCCATAGCTGTTAAACCATGCATAAATGCATTTTTAAGTGCTGGCCCTGTAATTCGCGAATCCATACCTACTGCCACAGACAGTTGACTTCCTCTAGTTTTTTTTAGCTTTAACCACTGGGCAAAAGCTTTACCCAATTGCTCCACCACTTCAACCGATAAGTTTATAGCCTCTCCAACAACACCTTGCATAGCCACACCTCTTATGTCGGAGCCATTCTGCAATTTCTTCCAATTTACGTTTAAATTCATACTTACAATTTAAAACATTCTTTACCTTATTGATCTATTAAAAGAATGGAGTATTACAATATTTCAAGCTTTACCAAATCCTGTATATCAAGTACACCAACTGGTTTACCTTGGCTTACTACAACAATATTATCTATCTGTTTCTCTTTGAAGATTTCAACCGCAACATGAAGTTTTTCTTCACTATCAATAGTAATAGGCTTTTTCGAATCAAAATCGCCCATACGTTTTTTTAATATCTGCTCTCCATCAATATTCATTTGTCGACGTAAATCACCATCAGTAAAAACACCTATTAAATTACCTTGATCATCAATGATTGAAACAGCCCCTGTTCCTGATTTAGTCATTTCTACCGTTGCTTCTGTTACTAAACCATCAACTCCAATAAGTGGGTTTTTATTCGTTAAAACTTCTCCAACCTTCAAAGTCATTTGACGTGTATGATTTACAAACTCTTGCGTTCCTACTTCCGTAAAATTATTGTTGTTCAGATTTTTCATAATCTTCCACGGAATAGTAATATTCTGCGCACCTAAGTCAATGGCGTTTCTGATGTGTTCTGGATGACGTACAGATGAAAACATAATTTTAGTGTCGTAATTATATTTATCAACCAGCTTTACACAGTCATCAACGAGCTTAAGTGCATCATAACCTTGATCTTGCATTCTACCTACTAAAACACATACATAATTAGCTCCGGCAGCCATAGCCATATATGCTTGCTGCAGGTTATATACTAAATGGATATTAACCAACATATCTTCATCACGAAGCATTTTACATGCTTTTGCTGCAATCATAGAAGCAGGTATTTTAAATACCGTTTTCTTTTTATCCAAGCCTAAACTTAATAATCGCTTAGCCTCAGCAACCACTTCTTCTGCAGTATCACCCAATGCTTCTATCATTAATTTAGGAACCATTTTAGATAACTTTAAAATAGCTCCATCAATATCCGTTATTCCATGGCGATGCATGAAAGTTGGAGTGGTTGTTAATCCATCAATAAATCCTAAGTCAAAAGCTTCTTCTATTTCTTTAAAATCTGCTGAATCAAGATATAATTCCATAATTGTATTGTTTATTGTGATTGGTATTTGTATTCGCACAACAGGCTACCCTAAATAATGAAAGGTAGCCTGTTGTAATTATATTGTTATTGTAACTTAAACTCTTACCGAAACTAATGGTAAAGCTTGTTTATAAACATTGGCTCCTGTAAAACCAAGCTTTTCATCTAAAATTGTATAAGGTGCTGAATAACCAAACGATTTTAACCCCCAAACTGATCCATTTTCACCTACAAGACCTTCTAAGTTTACTGGTAAACCAGCTGTTAAACCAAAACGAGGGACACCTAAAGGCAATACCGATTGCTGATACTCTTTACTCTGACTTCTGAATAATCCCTCAGAAGGCACAGAAACAACACGCACCTTCACGTTATCTTCTCGCAATAATTTTGCTCCCTCAATAAGCGTTGCAACTTCAGAACCACTGGCTAAAAGAACCACATCTGGCATACCCTGGCAATCCTCAACAACATATGCTCCTTTAATTGACTGTAAAGCAGATTCGTATTTATCCTTAGCTGGTAAATTTGTAATATTCTGGCGCGATAAAATTAAGCCAGTAGGTGTATTGGTATTTTCTAAGGCCATTTTCCATGATACCGTACATTCTTCGCCATCAGCAGGACGAAGCACCAACATAGAATTTTGACCATGATGATTTTCTAGTTTTTCCATTAACCTGATCTGAGCCTCTTGCTCAACAGGTTGATGTGTTGGACCATCCTCCCCTACACGGAAAGCATCATGAGTCCAAACATATATTACTTGCAATCCCATTAAAGCCGATAATCTTACTGCAGGTTTCATGTAATCAGAGAAAACAAAGAAAGTACCACAAACTGGAATGATACCGCCATGTAAGGCCATACCATTCATTACGCAGGCCATGGTAAGTTCGCAAACTCCCGCTTGTAAAAACGATCCTGAAAAATCACCCTTTTTAAATGCATGGGTCTTTTTAAGGAAACCATCTGTTTTATCTGAATTAGAAAGATCGGCAGAAGAAACAACCATATTTTCAACCCCTTCAGCAAAATAAGACAATGCTGTTGATGAAGCTGCGCGGGTAGCACTGTTCTCTTTCTGTTCTATTTTTGTATAATCAAATTCAGGTGCTTTACCCGATAAGAAAGTTTTTAGTTTAGCGGCCAACTCTGGATTAGCAGTCGCCCACTTTTGTTCTTCGTCCTTTTTTGCCGTTGCATAAGCTTTTAATTCTTCCGCTCGTTTAGCATATAATTCAGCTACTTCTGGGAAAATAGCAAACGGATTCTGTGGATCACCACCAAGGCCTTTTACTGTACCATCAAAATCTACACCAGCGGCTGACAATGGCTGACCATGTGTAGAGCATTCTCCTTCGAAACTTTCGCCAGCAGTTGTAATACATCCTTTACCCATTATGGTTTTACCAATAATTAGAGTTGGTTTATCCTTACTACTTTGGGCAAACTTTAAAGCCTCTCTAATTTGCTCAGTGTTATTGCCATCTATAGTAATCACAGACCATCCCCAAGCCTTATACTTTTGAGCTGTATCTTCTTGAGTTACCTCTTCAACTGTAGTTGACAATTGAATATTATTTGAATCGTAAAACATAATTAGATTATTTAAACCTAAATGTCCTGCAATACGTCCAACTCCTTGCGAAATTTCTTCTTGGATACCTCCATCAGAAATAAAAGCATAGGTTTTATGCGCCATCCATTCTCCAAATCGAGCAACTAAAAAACGTTCGGCAATAGCAGCCCCTAGTGCCATAGCATGGCCCTGACCTAATGGTCCTGAAGTATTTTCTACACCACGCATTACATCTACCTCAGGATGACCCGGAGTAATGCTCTCCCATTGTCTAAATCCCTTTAGGTCATCCATACTATAATTACCACCTAATGCCAAAGTTGAATACAACATAGGAGACATATGACCTGGATCTAAAAAGAAACGATCGCGGTTTGCCCATTTCATATCCGATGGGTCGTAATTTAAAAATTCAGTATAAAGGACGTTGATAAAATCAGCTCCGCCCATAGCTCCACCTGGGTGACCTGACTTTGCTTTTTCAACCATAGCTGCAGATAGTATTCGTATATTATCTGCTGCTTTTTGCTGTAATGTTTTTTCTGGCATTGTTTATTTATTTTGTAAATCAAATAGAATTGGGCACCTCATGATTTGGAGATAGATGAGGTGCCTTATCCTATCTGAACCTTAGTTAAAACTCTATATCATATAATCCTTTAGCGTCTTGCTCAAATGTTTGCACACTCATATCGGTCATTGGATGACTTCTTAAACGTTCTAAAATTTCATAACCAATGGTAGCTGCTTGACTTCCCACCATACTAACTCTATGCACCTGATCTACGGTTTTAAAACTGGCTGCTAAAACACCCGTTTTTAATCCATAGCGCTCTATATTCTCTACAATATTTCCTACTACTTCAATACCGTGAGAAGAAATATTGTCAAGTCTATTCACATAAGGAGCAACCCAATCGGCTCCTGCTCTAGATGCAACCAAAGCCTGTTGTTGCGTAAATATGGCAGTTGCAGTTACATTAATCCCTTGTGCTTTTATCAAAGGCATCGCTTTATATCCTTCTTCAGTTACTGGAATTTTGGCAAAATAATTATCTCCTAATCCATATTTCTTTTTATATGCAATGGCTTCTCTTACCATATCTGAGGCCTTATTACTAATCATTTGCACATGCAACATCTTATCCCCAACCAAATCAACCATTTCTGGTAAAATTTTAGAAAGAGACTTACCTTCTGCGGCAATAATTGTTGGGTTGGTAGTAACTCCAGCTATTGGAAAATAATTAAACAGCTTTTCTAATTCTTCAACATTTGCAGTATCCGCTAAATAAATCATAACTTATTTTTTTGAAATTTATAATTCTACTTTTAAGTTTTAAAACATGATACATTTTAAAACTATACAAAAGTAGACCTATCATTTCTGTCATACTATTCTTAATAGTTAAGAACTAATAAAACATTAGTAATTTAAAGAATGAGGGTTGGCGAGCAACATCTCTTCGGCTTCTACACTCCAAAGTCCATTGTTTCTTTCGCAAATGTCAGCAAGTAAGCTGTATGTTCCATTCGTTTTCCCTAACTCTTTAAAATCAGCAATAGCTGTTAAAGGCATTTCAACATGTGGGTAAACTAATTTTTTACCTCCTGGGATATTAGGTAAATCCAAGGTTGCTTCAGGCACTACATTTAAACCTCCAACATGTGTAACTAAACCAGCAGGATCAAGACCTTTGGTCATGATTTCTAAGGCCTCTTTCATATCATAAGTATTTCCTCCTGAAGTACCTACAATATGTGTGTATGCATAATGAACATTATAAAAATTCATTTTAGCTGAAAACTCAGTATTGGATGGCCCTGCAAAGAAATTTAAACATCCATCAAAGCCTAAAATAGCATCCCCTTGTTCAATAACAGGAGCAACAGGAGCAAATACAAATACATCATTATATCCATCTCCTCCAGTAATATCACGTAAACCTGCAACAGCGTCATCCATTTCTGCTGTATTTACATAACGGAGATCGATACCATTTTCCTTAGCAAATTCAACAGTATATAAACTAGCCGCACGATCTAAACGTGTTTGATCAATATCTGTAACAACTAACAAAGATGGCTTTCTATCTTCTCGACGTAAAGCATAATTTATAGCTGCCAATCCCATTGGTCCTACACCTGCTAAAATGGCCATTTTACCACCATCAACAATTTCCATATCGTGCACGTAGCTACCTGCTTTAGTATGGTAATTAGCGTGCATGGCTCCAATAACACAACTCAAAGGTTCTGCCAAAGATGCAGGATAGAATCCAGGTCCATCATAGGCCAACAAGCAATCCTGTACCAATACATCTTTAGGAATGATAACATATGTTGCATCTCCGCCGATATGTTGATAAGAATAACCTGGCGCACTCAATACACCTACCGGTCCATCTTCGTAATAAATAGCCGGTTGAATAGAAAATTTCTGACCTTCTTTAAACTTACTTGTCCAGTTAGCACCTACTTCAACAATCTCGCCAGCAAATTCATGACCAATAATAATTGGATTATCTGCAATATCGTTGGGTACACGCTTATGATCGGAAGCTTGATTAGCCGCCTTATAGCTCGACATACAAAGACTGTCGGTAACCACTTTTGCTAGTACCTCATCCTCTGTAATTTGTGGTAATTCAAACTCTTCTATTCGAAGATCTTTTTTACCGTATAACCGTACAGCTTTTGTTTTCATATTTATTGTTTTTAATTATATAATCTATTATCTCCTGTGGGTGATCAATAACATTAACATTATCACCTCCGAGGCTTGGATTTCCATACCCCCAACTTACTCCCATCGGCACCATACCTGCAGCAATAGCCGTTTGTACATCTACACATGAATCACCAATAAAAAGAACATTTTTAGGGTCGCAATTAATTTGCTTTGCAAAATGTAAGGCTCCTTTGGGATCTGGCTTATGCGGAAAGTGGTTACTATGTCCTATAACGTTTGAAAAAGTCCATTTTTGAAGATATGAACTCACCACTACATCAGTTAGTCGCTGCGGTTTATTCGTATTTATGGCAAACGGTATATTCCTTTCAGCAAGCATATCTAAAATCTTATCTACTTGAGGAAAAAGCTTACTTTTGACATTTATATTTTCTCGATAGTACTGATCGTATTTACTTAAATAAGGCCTAACATCTTGGTTGCGCTTTTGAGGTGGCAACGATGCCTCTACCAAAGTGCGGGCTCCATTTCCAATCCACCCTATATAATTATTTAATGGATGAGTTGGAAAACCATACTCTTGCAACATTTTATTATTTGCATTAGCAATATCCTCAATTGTATTAACCAAGGTTCCGTCCAAATCAAAAATTACTGCATCAACTACCATATTCTTCATCATTTTTTAGACTCTAACTATATATCCTCATTATCTAAGCATCTCCTGACCTCCAGTAACCGGAACTGCCTGACCTGTTTCATACTCTTGCTCCATGATGTAATAAACGGCTCTCATCACATCAATAACTGTACATCCTCTTCCTGCTGGTACCTGAGCTTCGTAAAAGGCTTTCACATCTTCAATACTTTTAGCTCCTTTTACTTTTCCAGCATTCAAGTATTGTACAAACAGTCCTTTTTCAGGATCACTCCAAAGCGGTCCATCGAAGAAATTACCTGGACAAACAGAGTTTACTTTTACACGTGACGGCATTAACTCCATGGCAAAAGACTGGGTTAGTCCAATTCCACCGAATTTACCACCTGCGTAGGCAAAATTTCTATTACTACCTTTTAAACCTGATTTAGAATTTATTTGAATGATATCAGAAAAGTACCCTTCTTTATTTGCGGTTTGCAGTTTTAGTACTGGAGAAGCATATTTGGCACAATTGAAATATCCCGTATAGTTTACTCTAGTCATAAATTCGAAATCTTCGGGTGTCATTTCATCCAGTCCTCCTGCTCTCAACACACCTGCATTTGATATAAACACATCAAAACCGCCAAATTCACAAACTGTATTATAAATAAGTTCTTGAACAGAATCCACATTGGAAACATCAACTTTAGCAAAGAATGCTTTATTGCCACCAGCTTTTTCGTTTAACTCAGCAGCGAATTCTTTTCCTTTAGCTTCATTCAAATCGGCAATTACTACATTACCGCCATCCTTCATCAAAAACTCTACTAATCCACCACCAAAGCCTTGTGCTCCGCCAGTAATAATAGCCGTTTTACCTGAGGCTCTTCCTTTCTCTATCTTACTTGCATCCACAGGAGTTCCTGTTAATAGACAGTCTATTTCGTAAGCTGTATTAGCAACAGCAAGCACCCCTAACCCCACTAAATTAATCAACTGAGGGAATTCTCCCTTAGCTACTTTATAGCGTTCTACTTTGCTTTTAAAGTCCTCTATAACTTCCCCAGAGTTTCCCTCAGCATGTACTACTAATTGAGCAATAGAAGCATCTGTATCTTCACTAATTCTCGCTACTTTAATTGTATCTTCTGACAGAATCATTCTTAACGCTGGAAGAATCTCAACTACTTTTTTATCAATTGCCATATCTATATTTTTAATCTTCAAATATTAACCCAACAGTAAAACTTATGATTGCTTGCTTAAATATTTACTAATTACTGCATGTCCTAATTCTACAAAAGGCTGCAGACTCTCCCCATTTCGCTCTCCATTCTCCTTCACAAAGCCATCCTCACCTTGTGCCACCATATACTGATGAGCAGCCACTACACAAGCACCTTGGTATGATAACTTCTTCATATCGTCATCTAAATCAACATGGCCTCTTGTTTCAACTGTAAGCGGAATTAGCTCGGGCGTATTATGCTCGGTACCAAAAGTTACTAGTATTTCATTATCCCAGAAAAACTGTGCGTATTCCTTGAGTAATTGTAAATCATTTCTGTTTGGAATAAATTCTATTGAGTATACCCCTCTAGCTTTTAATTCCTTTAATAAAACCTCTTTATTTTGTTCAAAATCGGTATACTCTCCTTTGGCATTATCTGCCAAAAGTGGATAAGTAGGTATTCCACCTGCATTAAGAATAATGGATTTTACCTCGCTTACACTCAAAAAAGCTTTTGGATCTTCTTCAACAAAAGCTTTCCCTCCCGCTTTTAATAACATTCCTCGTATTTCATTTTCAATGGAGGAATTATCATTTAAATCGGCAGAAGAAGCCTTTCCTGAATATAGCTTTTCGAAGAAAGCTTTACGGTCGTCATTTGTAGCATACTCTTCGTACACCTTAACTCTTATAATTTTAGCAATATGACGCTCACGAACCTGATCGACTGCATACTTATCTAAAATTTCTTCCATGGTGATTTTAATATCCGAACCAATAGATTCAAAAATATTTTGTGTTTTATTCACCATCGCCTCAACTTGCTTTAATGTTTCGGCTTTTACCGTATTTAGTTGAGATAAAAATGGCTCATCAAGCTTTGCTGGAAACTTTAGGCCTTTACCCGAAAAATAAGTACGCCCAGGATTACCCGGATCATTAACTTTTAAACCTTTTTTTTGGTCCTCTACATTTAGTCCGATGAACTCAATATTGAAAAGAGGAAATACATTGCTTTGGTTAGCTAGTTCGTTAAACTGAACATATCCTTCGGTGGTATAAAAGTCGTTGATACCCAAAACGTGTACATTTTCTTTTTGAGCCAATTCAAATATTTCAGGAATATCTTTAAATGCACTAAACGAAAAGGGCGTATGAATATGTGCATTTACATTAAATATCTGGAGCTTTCTTTGCTCCTTTAGCCAGTTTAACAAGGTTGTTTTTTCAGGGAATGTAGATAGATTTTTCATGAATTGACTTAAAATAATTTTTAGCTAAAAAAAAGAAAGTTCAGGCGCAACAATCTACACCTGAACTTTTTATATTTATTATATTCCTAATTTACTTCTTCTAATGATTTCGGCATTGGTAAAGTTATTTTTAACAACATGATCTTTCAATGGAACAATCTTTTCATGAATCGCATCAATCATCCACTCTTTACATGGGAAGAAATATTCTTCAAGTTCGTACGCTGGAGTAATCCAGTTACGTGAACCTACAACTACCGGAGGTGCATCTAACTCATCAAATGCTAACTCAGTAATACGTTGTGCCATATCTTTAAGGAAAGATCCTCTTTCACTAGCATCACTCGTTAATAAAATACGTCCTGTTTTCTTCAATGAAGCCACTACTGTTTCATAATTAAATGGAACAATTGAACGTGCATCAATTACTTCAGCAGACATACCGTACTTCTCCTCTAATTCTTCAGCCGCTTCTAAAGCTCTATAAACAGTAGCTCCAATAGAAAGAATCGTAATGTCGGTACCTTCTTTCTTAATATCCGCCTCTCCAAAAGGAATCTCGTAATATTCAGCAGGTACACCTTCTGTATGGAATTGCTCACCAATATCATAAATACGTTGACTTTCGAAGAATACAACTGGGTCAGTTCCTTGCAGCGCCGTATTCATTAATCCTTTAGCATCGTATGGCGTTGCTGGGAAACAAACTTTTAAGCCTGGAATATGAGCCACTAGCGAAGACCAATCCTGAGAGTGTTGTGCTCCATATTTAGAACCTACAGATACTCTGATAACAACAGGCATTTTAATTACATTACCTGACATGGCCTGCCATTTTGGTAACTGGTTAAATACCTCATCACCACAACGACCTAAAAAGTCACAGTACATGATTTCAGGAATCACTCTACCACCACACATAGCGTAACCAATGGCAGTACCTATAATAGAAGCCTCTGCAATAGGCGAGTTAAATAAACGATGGTATGGTAAAGCTTCTGTTAAACCACGATATACAGCAAAAGCACCACCCCAATCACGGTTTTCTTCGCCATAAGCCACTAACGTAGGATCCTTATAAAAACGATCTGCAATCGCTTCAAATAATCCATCTCTTAATTGATATTGCTTTAATTTAGAGAACGGTTTACCATCTTTATCAAATGCAAAACGTTCTTTTTTCGCAATTTGCTTCACGCGAAGATTTTCTTCCATTGGGTGATTGACATCCACTGGACGATCTTCCATTTTGTCCACACTACCTTCAGAGAACATCATATCTCCAATGATCTCAGGATTTTTAACTAAATCCATACGAGGAGAAACCTTCTCATCGATAGCCAGTGTCATGGAGTATTTCATCAACTCAGTGATATCAGACTTAATCGCATCTAATTCGTCCTGAGATGCAACACCTGCACTAATTAATTCTTTTCCGTATGCGATGATACAGTCCTGAGCTTCCCATGCTTCAACTTCTTCTTTTGAACGATATGAAGAAGCATCAGAAGGAGAGTGACCGCTATATCTATAGGTTAATACATCTAATAATACCGGACCTTTTTTCTCTTTAAGTAGATCCATTTTGCGTTTGTAAGCATCAATCACGGCTAATGGATTGTATCCATCCACGCGTTCGGCATGCATACTATCACGATTTACACCAGCACCAATACGCGCGGCAACATCATACCCCATGGTTTCTCCACAAGTCTGACCACCCATACCATATTGGTTATTCATGATGTTGAAGATGATAGGCAGGCCTCCTTTATGAGCACCTTCCCATAGTTGCTCAAACTGATCCATGGTAGCAAAAGACAAGCCTTCCCAAACAGGACCACAAGCCATAGAAGCATCACCAATATTAGCGACTACGATACCTTTCTTTTGATTTACTTTTTTGTATAAGGCAGCACCTACAGCAATATCTCCCGATCCACCAACAATGGCATTATTAGGATATACTCCAAAAGGTGTAAAGAAAGCGTGCATTGATCCACCCAAACCTTTATTAAAACCTGTTTCACGGGCAAAAACCTCAGCTAAAGTACCATACACTAAAAACTTACGTGCCAATGATTTCAAATCACCAATGTGACCACCCTTAACAATATTTAAAGTAGAACCCTCGAAAAAGTTCTCCATAATATCTTTTAATCCTGCATCATCTAACTTGTTGATAGCAGACATCCCTTTGGCTAAAATTTCACCATGAGAACGGTGAGATCCAAAAATAAAGTCATCCACATCTAAATGATAAGCCATACCTACAGCAGCAGACTCCTGTCCGATAGAAAGGTGAGCTGGCCCTGGATGGTTATACTCGATACCCTCGTACTCTCCACGAATTTTAATTACATTAATCATCGTTTCGAACTCACGAATTAAGGCCATATCATGGTAGATACCGATTAATTCTTCTTTAGAAAAATTACTTTTTTCTTCCTTAACTGTTTTTTTATACTGATTTACAGGGATATCTTTAAATTGAACTTTTCCTGCTTTTCTGACCTCTTTAGGGTCAATAAATTGCGACTTTGGCATTTCTATAAGATTTTTTTAGATTTTACATTAAATGATTAGAAACGAATTAGTGTCCTAAACTGAACACTGTCTCTTTAAATATCTCAGAAACAGTTGGGTGAGGAAACACTACCTCTTCTAACTCTTTCAGCGTAAGCTCGGCTTCAATAGCCATACATGCTCCATATATCATTTCACTGGAAGGGTTTCCAATCATATGAACACCTAGCACTTCTCCATACTTAGCTCCAACCAACACTTTACAAGCTCCTGAACCGCCTTCGTTTTCAGCGATAAAACGGCCTGCATAAGCCATTGGAAGCTCTGATATTTTATATTCTATTCCTTTGGATTTGGCCACTTCTTCGGTTAACCCAACACCTGCAATTTCGGGGTTAGTATAAACCACACCTGGTATCGCATTATATCTCATACGATCCTCTCTTCCAGTAAGATTATTAACCACAACCTCTCCCTCTCTACTAGCCGTATGCGCCAACAATGAGAATCCAGTAACATCACCTGCTGCATACACATTAGGGATATTTGTTCTCATTTTCTCATCTACTTTAATACCGCCTTTTAATAACTCAACGCCTAGATTTTCCAGTCCAAATCCTGTAGTAACGGCCTTGCGACCTACACTCACAAGTATTTTTTCTCCTTTTATGGTTGTTGCTTTACCATCTTTTTCGAATGTTACTGCATTACCTTTTACCTCGGTAACTTTTGAAGACATATTAAATTCTATACCCTTTTTGGCATACATTTGGCGTAACATAGCGCTTTGTTGCACATCCATACCAGTTAGAATTTCATCCATCATTTCAACCACCGTTACTTTGGTACCTAAGCTGTTGAAAAAACTAGCGAATTCCATTCCTATAACTCCTCCACCAATGACGACTAAAGAGTCTGGCTTTTCGGTCAATTCAAGAATTTCTCTATTGGTCAGGATAACATCTCCCGCCTCAGCTAAACCAGGAATGGGCGGTATAAATGCTTCAGAACCTGTACATATTAACAGGTTCGAAGCAATTATCTCTTCTTCAGCAGTGGCAATTTCAATACCCCGTTGGGTACGACCTTTAATGATTGCTGTATCTTTAATGGTTTTTACTTTAAACATTTTCATTTTGGCTCCAACCCCACTAACTAGCTTTTTTACTACCTTTTGCTTACGACTCATCATTTTCGAAAAGTCAAAAGATACATTGCTAGCTTCTACGCCATATTTACTTCCTGCTCGCGCATTATCATATGTTTTTGCACTATACAATAATGTTTTAGTAGGCATACATCCTTCATTAAGACATACTCCTCCAAGTTCCTTTTTTTCAATCAGAACAACCTTTAATCCTTTGGCTCCAGCTCTTTCTGCAGCTACATATCCTGCAGGACCTCCACCAATTATTGCTAAATCATACATAAGCATGTGTTTATTCCTTGTAATGAGATGAATGTTAAGACAAGGAGAGCCTATTAAATCAACTCCTTATCTTAAACACTCACCTCTAAAAACTACTATATATCAATCTCAAGATTTTCCAATTCTACGGCAATCTGCTTTAAGAATCTGGTAGCCATACCACCATCCAATGCTTGATGATCGTAGGTTAAGCTTAAGCCCATATAAGGGACAAAACCATAAACACCACCACCTAAATCAGCTGGACGTGGCACAATGGTATTAACTCCTAAAATTGCTACCTGTGGTAGATTGATAACTGGCGTAAACATCTCCACTCCATAATTACCTAAATTAGATACCGTAAATGATGCGGATTCTGATGATAATAATTCAGGATCGATACTACCTTGACGACACGATTCTGCTACTTCCTTAAATTGTCGAGATAAACCGCTGATAGATAAATCATCAGCATTTTTAATAACAGGCACCATTAATCCTCTATCGGTATCAACCGCCAATCCTAAATGAACTTTATTGAAATACTTAACGCTATCACCTAAGAAATGTGCATTGGCATCTGGAAACTTTTGAAGCGCCTTGATTACGGCAAAACACACCATATCATTCAGTGTAATATTGGCCGCACCTTCTTTAGCTTTTATTTGCTTTCTTAAATCCAAAATACGACGCGCATCAGCACCAAGATGATGCGTTAATTGGGCAGAGTTTTGAAGCGATGCATGCATGGCCTTCGCAATCAGCTTTCTGATATTTGGTAATTTCTTGATTTCGTAATCCTCTGCATAAACAGGGTTAGAAGCAGACAAATCAGCTGCTTTCACTGTTCCTCCTAAACCAGAACCTTGCTCTACAACTTGTAAGCCCTCTTGTTTGGCAACCTCTTTAGCTAAAGGAGTTAATTTAGGTTTAGAAGCAATGTAAGCCTGAACATCTCTTTCTATTACGCGCCCCTCAGGACCTGTACCTACCAAAGTTTCATATGGCACAGCCTCAGCAATTGCAAGCTTTTTAGCACGTGGCGATATCTTAACATCATCTCCTGCTTCTTGCGTTTTCACTTCTATAACTTCGGCACTAGTAGTAGCCTCTTCAGCTACTTCAGTTTCTGCCTGAACTTCTGCAGTTGGCTCTGAAGCACCTCCCGATTTAAACTCATCGATACTTTCTCCAGGCTGGCCTATAACACCAATATTCTGAAGAACAGGAACCTCATCTCCTTCGTCGCAAAATACGCCTAAAAGCACACCATCTTCGGCGGCTTCTTCTTCAAAAGAAGCTTTATCTGTTTCATAGGCAAACAACATGTCACCTTTTTTAACTTCATCTCCAACTTGCTTAAACCATTCGGTAAAAATACAAGATTCAACTGACTGCCCTTGACGAGGCATTATTACTACTGTAGCCATTTTTCAAAATTTTTATTCAAATTTAAAAAGGACTACTTGTATTTACAAGTTAATCTACACAAATCACCCTAAGAACTGTTTAATAGATATTTAACACTATTTACAAGTGACTTGTATATACATTTTATTATACTTATATTTACACAAAATACATATCATGGCAAAAGCAAAAGAGTTACCAGCATATAAAGTATTATACGAAATGCTTAGAAAGCGTATTACAGATGGAATATATACAAAAGGAGATATTTTACCCTCCGAAAACGAACTATGTACAACGCACCAAGTAACCCGACCTACTGTAAGAAAAGCATTAGATAGACTAGTTCATGAAGGTTACATAAGAAAGAAACAGGGCAAAGGCAGTATTGTACAAGGACAGCCACAAGGAGTAGGAATCCTATCTCTATCAGGAACCACATCTGCTATAGGGAAAGAAAATCTTGAAACCAAAATTATAATAAAACCACACTTAACAAGTTGGGAGGACGGTTTTGGCTTTCCTCTTCAGCCTTTGGAGAAAGAAGTAGGATGTTACCGATTAGAACGCCTGAGAATAGTAAATAAACAACCTGTTTTCTTCGATATCACCCTAATTCCTAATATTAATATTCCGCGTTTTTCAAGCAGAAATTTTGAGAACAGATCTTTATTTGATATTATGCGAACCGCATACCAAATAGAGGTAAGAGGTGGAGAACAAAAACTTATGGCTATTATGGCGGATGAGAAACTGCAAGAATACTTTAACCTGAAAGCAGGACAGCCTATATTAAGGTTAGACAGAAAAATGGAAACCAATAAAGAAGGTTTCTTCTTTTATAGTCAGGTATATTGTAACACCAAAGATTACGGTTTATATGGTACCTTTTAATGCCTAATTAAGCACATTAAAACAAAGAAACCTACTCTCGTACAATTGATACGGAGCAGGTTTCTGAAATATACACGATTTACTCAACTATAACCATATTAGTAGATTCACCCATCAAAAGCTTCGCCAATTTTACGACGAATATATAATTGATCGACAATCCCATTTCCTTTTCGAGTAACTAAAAACTCAACCAATTCAGCAATTTCCTCTGGTTGAATTAACTGTTCTACATCAATATCAGGCCTCATTTCTTGAATCATTTCTGTATTTACACCTCCCGGAGAAATCAGATGAACTTTAATTCCATCTTTCTGCACTTCCTTAGCCAGCACCTTTGTAAACCCAGTTAATGCATGTTTAGATGAAACATAAGCTGCTTGGTTTACATACCCTTTAAAACCCACCACCGAACTAATGTTGATGATAATTGGATTATTGCTCTTCTTTAGGTAAGGAATAGCAGCTTTACTTAAAAAGAAGGGAGCTCGCGCATTTACCGCATGCAATAAATCCCAGGTGGCTATATCCGTATCCTCTATACTACCAGCTTGCGCAAGACCAGCATTATTGATTAAAACATCTATTTCACCAAACTGGAAATAGCTTTCTTTAATGATTTTACCGAAAGAACTCTTATCGGATAAGTCAACTTTAACAGATATACATTCACCTCCTTTTTGCTTTATTTCATCTTCTAAAATAGTTAGCTGCTTTACGTTTCTCCCTACCAATACGACATTAAACTTTAAATCAGTAAGTTTTAAGGCAATAGCTTTCCCTATACCCCTGGTGGCTCCTGTTACAATAACTGTAGACATAACATTTACTTGATATAAAAAAAATAAACTGAAGAAGCGACTAATACTCGCTCTCAAAAACCTATCAAAAGAAAAAGGGCAGCAAAACCTGCCACCCCATTCGCATATAAGATAGGTTATTAACCTAAAAATTTCTCTCTCAATGCTTCTACTTGTTCGTCATTAATTGGAAACAACTTTCCTAATGGAGCACCCATAACCAATGACTTAGCACTAAATTCAGCAACTTCTAACCTATCAAAGGTTTGTAATAATTTATCGCCTGTAACAATAAACGAATCATTCGCAATTAATACAGACGGTACATCATCGCTTAACAACTCAGGAATAGTGTTATTTCCCTCAAAATGTGTTCCGAATGGTACACAAGGTACATCCTGCAAGAAAATCCAACTTTCAGGAATCGTTCTTACATCAAACTTAACGCCTGTAGTACCATAGGCCATAAGATGTGGAGGCTGTGTTAGAATAATGGAATTGATATGTGGATTTAATTCATATATTTTTTGATGAAGTGCAACCGATCGACTAGGCGTTTTTCCTGGTTCAGCTTTACCTCCTTTTATTTGCACAATATCCTCTGGCATAATATCCCATCGTGCAACATCTGTAGGTGTAATCAAAAAGTCATTGTCTTTCCAACGAACAGAAACTGTTCCGTATGAGCTAATCATTAAACCTTGATCGCAAGCTCTTCTAACCATATCACAAATTTCCTGACGTATACCTCTTTCTTCAGGAGGTAAGGAAACTTCTTCATTTTTTGGAATATCATACGGCACTTGCGCTTCAAACTCTTTGATTTGAGCATCCGTTAAATAAACTGGTTCACCAATAGCTTTAGCATTAATAATAGTTCTGGCACAAAACTCTAGAGTTTCAAAGCGAGTATAAGCATCTAACAAATCAGAACCGCCTAATACTGTTCCATGATTTTCCATAATAACAGCCATATTCTCACTGCCTTTAAATTGCGCTGCAATTTTATCGCCCAGCTCTTCACTTCCTGGCATACCATATGGAGCATATCCAATAGAACCACATATTTCTTTAGCCTGAGGAATTACATTCGTATTTGGAATATCTCTAACAATACTAAAAGAAACCAATGCAGGTGGATGCGCATGAATGACCGCCTTAATTTCGGGACGAACATCATAAATGGCCTTGTGAAATGGAAATTCGGAAGAAGGTTTATGATCTCCGATAATTGTTCCATCACTTTTAACACAAATGATATCCTTCTCTGTTAACGTACCCTTATCGATAGCAGATGGAGTTACCCAAATATCACCATTTTCATCCTTAATAGAAATGTTACCACCCGAAGTTGTTGTCATTCCATTTTTATAAATCCTACTAATTACTTTTGTAATCTGCACCTTTGGGTGCATTAAATTCACATCTAACTGTTTCATACCTTAATTTATTCTATAAACGACCCTATAATTATTGTGTTTCTATTTGATCAATACCCAATTGAAAAACACATGATCATTTATAATCAGTCTTAAAAATCCGTTTTCTCTTAAAGTGCTGCTGTATATATTTTCACCGTATCCTCTAGGGTCATTTCCTTAGGATTACCTCCTGCACACACATCTAACAATGCATTTTTCGACATTAATTCAATGTCTTTTTCATCCACACCCAATTCCTTTAATCCACTAGGAATACCTACATCAGCAGACAATTTCTTGATCGCATTAATAGCCGCACTATTAGCATCTTCGATACTCATACCCGTTGTATCTACACCAAGTGCCTCTGCAATATCTTTAAATTTAGTTCCGCATGCATCCGCATTAAACTCCTCTACATAAGGCAATAATACTGCATTACAAACCCCATGAGGTAGATTATAAAAACCTCCCAATTGATGAGCCATAGAGTGAACATACCCTAATCCACAATTTGAAAATGCCTGCCCTGCAATAAATTGTCCCCAAGCCATTTTAGTTCTGGCCTCTACATTTTTACCATCTTTTACAGCATCTCTTAAGCTTTCTCCAATTAACTTAATGGCTTTAATGGCCAAAGCATCCGACCACTCATAAGCACCTAAAGTAACATAAGCTTCAATGGCATGCGTTAAAGCATCCATACCCGTAGCTGCCGTTAAAGCTGCTGGTTTATTAAGCATTAACAAAGGATCGTTAACAGCAATATCTACCAAACAGTTTTTATCTACCATCACCATTTTTACTTTACGCGCTTCGTCGGTAATTACGTAGTTTATCGTAATTTCACTTGCGGTACCAGCCGTAGTGTTTATGGCTATTATAGGTAGCGATTTCTTTTTAGATACATGTATACCTTCATAATCGATAATAGAACCTCCATTGGTAGCTAAAATACCAATAGCTTTACCACAATCCTGTGGAGATCCGCCTCCTAATGTTACAATACAATCGCAACCATTGCTCATAAGCACCTCTAACCCTGCATTTACATTTTCAACCGTAGGATTTTGCTTTACATCACTATAAACCACATAATCTAATTCAGCAGCCTTTATAATATTCTCAACTTGAGCTGCCATACCTATTTCAACCAACATACTATCGGTTACTAATAAGGCTTTTTTAAATCCTCTTGACTTAAACTCTTCTTCTAATTCTTTTAATGAATCTGGCCCTACAATACTCAAAGGCGGCAGATAAATTCTTCTTGATACGTTCATTCTATATTGTTTATTATTCTAGGCTATACTAATCCTGTGTTAATGCTATCTGGCTCATATCAAAACCTCCTAACTGATCAGCAATAACTAATGCAGCACCTAAAGCGCTAGCATTATCGATCTCTGACGTGAACACTTTTTTATTTGAAAAATGCTTTGTTAATAGGTTTATATATATTGGATTTCTGGCAAAACCTCCAGATACATACAACACTTCTGTTTGATCATTTTTAGGAATAATTAAATTAATTGAAGCAATACATAAAGTGGTTAATTCCATCACCATACGCGTATAGGCTTCGTCAAAAGTTGTGAAGCTAGATAGATCAATTTTCTCTAAACCATTATCAAACTCAGTTATTCCAAGTGGAAAGAAAACCTTACTATCTCCATGCTTCCCTTCTAAAGCTTTCGTTAATTCCTCTTGATAAGGAACCGTTTTAAAATAGTTCGCATCTATACCAAAATGCGCATTTAATTTCTCCACCAATTTCTCATGAAAATGCCCCATAAACAAGCGCGACGATTTAACTTGCTGCTTTTTAGGCGTTAAAAAACACAAACAATCACTATTTAATTGTTCGCTCGTGAGTGGTTCATCATTATATGGGTTCATACTAATACACCACGTACCGGTAGAAATCAAAATAAATTTTTCTTTCGAATTTTCTAGGTAAGGAACCAACGATGCAGAACTATCATGAATACCTACACCTGTTTTTATTTCTTTCCCATCGATTACTGCATTATAAACCGTATCGTTATTCACAGGTTCAGGAAGGTTAACTCCTTCGTCTTTTACCCATGGATGATATTGCATGTGATCAAAATCCCACATAAAAGTATGACACCCTATTGAAGTGGGCTCTGACGCAACCTGCCCTGTTAAAACGTATGATAAGTACTGCGGAAAGTGAAGCACATCTTGTACTTCATTCCATATATCTTTTTTCTCTTTCTTTAACCATAGTGCCTGTATGCCTGAATTCAACAACAATCCTAAGGCAGGACTTGCCGTTTGACGACAACACTCATTCACACCTCCATACTTTGAAAATAGTTTTTCCTGAATTTCAGGATCTACCTCTTTCAAGTAATTATAGATAGGGGTTAATAATTCGCCATCTTTATTCAAAAAAGCCAATGATGCACCATAGGTAGAAAAATTGACACCTTGTATATCATATTTACCTTCTTTAACAATGGAACTTAAAGTATCCACCATCCAGTCTTGAATAAGCTTAATATCATCACACTCAAATCCATCTTCATCAACTGAAGTGGCAAATTTTTGCTCATGCTGATAAGCTACTTTAAGATTCTGATCAAATAGCAAAATCTTTTTATTTGTTTTACCGATATCAAATACGGCTATTACTTTTGAAGTATCCATTATTTAGTTTGTTTTGACATTTGTCGTCTGTAATTCTCCACCTCCCAATTATCTATAAAGTCAATCTGCTCTTGTGTCATGGCTCTTGGTCCACCAAAAGATTCAGATAAATAACTCACCTTCATCATATCCTTAAATACATCTAATACTATTTTGGCCGACTTTTCACTCTCTTCGATACATACCAATCCTTTACCCTCAAAAGCAATTACTTTGGGGTAATAACCATTATCGTTTAAGAAGGCTTCTATTTGCGCATTCACATCATCATCAACACGGTTATATAAATATTTAGATTTGCAGTAAACGATATTATCTGGTGTAAAAGGAATGGCAACCTTTGAGAAAGCCTTTTCATCTTCAACAAAAAACTTAACTAACTCACTATTGTCGCAAATGCTATAAATAGCATCATTATTTCCTTTAATTTTTATTTGATGGGCAAGCGTTAAAAGCGCTTGGTTTTCTTGTGTATTTATGTCTGAAAGACAAGTAGGCGTTTTCTCTGTTAACTTACGGTCAATGGTAACATAGATTTCGTCAATCTCTTCACAAGTATCTGCTCCAACAAATACGCCGTGATTTTCAAGAAATATAATTTGTGCCTCTTTTTTAAATTCTTCTTTATAATCCTGCAGAGCAGCAACTACCTTTTTAAACAAAACATAACCTGGATCAGTGTATGGTACGTATACCGCATCATCTCCAAACAGTTCTGTTATCATTTTTTTTGATTCATTTGCACACAACAAACCGTTTACTAAGGTTGGGTGAGTATGCATAATAAATTTATATTGAATAACCTCGTGCATACTAGCCTCTACTGAGGGTCTTTTACCTTTTGGTTCTAGAATGGCTGACTGTAGGTCTTTTTTAACTTCTTCTTCTCTTAAACTGGCGTCTTTACTATAATTTCTTCTAGATAAAACTTGCATTAATTTACGATCGAGACAAACGAAACCATCTTCATCAATATCCGCCATTGATGTTCCACTTGCCTTTACCCACATTGCATAGTTGTTTTTATACGAACTATTTCCTCCTCCTGCAAGAATAAATTCGGGATTCTTTCCAAATTTATGTGATAAGCTTACTAATTTTTCGAGACTATTTTCCATTTTTTATAATACTTAGATACAGCGATTTTTTAAGGGAATAGCAAACATGATGGTACGTATTACATCATGAATTACTGATAAAAAAAGGCAGATAAAGAGTGGCTTGGGGCAAACAAGCACTACTCTTTTATCTACCTTCTATATTAATTATCTTTTAGATAATACTTCTTTCTCATAAGCTTGTATTTCAGAAATATAATCCTCACCTACAGCAACACCTTCTTGTAAACAGTAGTAATCCCAAACAGCACCAAATGGCTTAGTTTTTAATTCCTCAAGAAGAGCTAAACGCTCAAAGTTTTGCTCGTTTTCTTCGTACTTAACTAAAGTAGAAGTTGGCTCTAACATAGCAATCATAAATGCTTTTTGTGCAGCTCGAGTACCTACTACGTAAGCACCTATACGATTGATAGAAGCATCAAAGAAATCAAGACCTACATTTACACGATCAATAAAGTCGTTACGTACAATCTCAGAAGCAATCAATTGCACTTCTTCGTTTAATGTTACAACGTGGTCAGAATCCCAACGGATTGGACGCGTAACGTGTAATAATACTTCATCAACAAACTGAAGACAAGAAGAAATCTTATCTCCTACCACCTCTGTTGGATGGAAGTGACCATTATCCAAACAGATCATTTTGTTGTTCTTGATTGCATATCCTAAGTAGTAATCGTGAGAACCTACAGTCATAGACTCAGCACCGATACCAAATACTTTACTTTCAACAGCATCTTTCATGTGCTCTTTTGGAAAATCTTGCGCTAAACCTTCGTCTAAAGACTTAGTTAACTGAGCACGCATTCCGTTACGATCGATAGGTGTGTCTTTTGATCCATCAGGAATCCAAGTATTCAATACACAAGGAGTACCTAACTGCTTACCTACTTCAGCAGCAATCTCACGAGAGCGTTTCAAGTGCTCTACCCAGAATTTACGAATTTCTTCGTCTTTAGAAGATAAAGTGAATCCGCTATCCGCTTTTGGGTGAGAGAAAAATGAACCATTGAAGTCCATACCAATACCTTGTTCCTTACACCAATCAATCCAACCTTGAAACTGCTTAATGCTAATTTCATCACGATCAGCCATACCTTCAGAGAAATCACCATATAAAGCATGTACATTAACACGTTGCTTACCTGGTAACATTGACATTACTTTCTCTAAGTCAGCCATAATCTCCGCTGCATTACGCGCTTTTCCAGGATAATTACCTGTAGCTTGAATACCACCAGAAAGTTGTCCGTCAGGGTTTTCAGTACCCGATACATCATCTGTTTGCCAACAATGAAGACTTATCTTAATTTCGTTAATTTTTTTTAATACTGCTTCTGTATCTACTCCTAGTGCAGCATACTGCTCTTTGGCCAATTCATAGGCCTTTGTAATCATTTCTTTACTTGCCATAATTGATAAAACTTTATCTCTAAAAACTAATTTTAACTATTTCTATCACTGCAAAAGCAGTCGAATTACTCACTCAAAGATTATTTTAACCTTATCCTAAATTCACCACAAAAGTGGATAGTATAAGCACTACAATTCCTACTACTAAAAACACCATTGTTTTTTTGCTAACACCTTTCCATTCGCCCAAAGCGATACCCCATATATTTCCAATAGCAATATTCAATGCCATTAAAATACTCCATGCAAAAGGTGCAATATCAGCAGGCAACTGACTTTTTCCCATTCCATAAAAATGAAATTGCAAAAACCATAGAAACCCTGCTAAAAAGGTAAAAAAGACGTTATTAAGAAATATAGAAGGTGAAGAGGTAGTATAATCTTTATAGGTCTTATTTTTAATATTTAAGTAAACACAATAAACTAAGTTGGTAATAAATCCTCCACCTAGAATAAAAATTAAAGTTGGATTACTTTGGTATAATGGATTAATACCATGCTTAAGCGCTACCGCATCAATTGGTTTTCCTACTTCAAAACCATAACTAAAAGCAGCACTCATTAAACCAGCTAAAAATGCAATAATTAGTCCTTTCTTAAGGGCAAATTCTTTAATTGCCTCCTTACGTTCTTCTTCACTTAAGCCTTGATTTTTAAGGGCTCCTGCATATCCAATCAATGCAATACCTGCAATACATACAGAAACGCCTACAACCATTAAAATACCTACAGTAGAACTAAAAAGGTTTTCTCCTGCTACAATAGGTGGTATTAGAGTTCCAAAGGCCGCACAAAAACCTAGTGCAATACTTTGTCCCATGGCTATACCTAGGTAGCGAATACTTAATCCAAAGGTTAAACCACCTACACCCCATAATACTCCAAAAAATGCAGATAACCACTTAGATGATTCTGGCGCCTCAGCAATAATGGTAAATAAACTACCATCAGGCACAGTAAAAAAAGCGAATAACCATGGTGCTAATAACCATGCCGCTACTCCTTGCACAATCCAATACGATTCCCAAGCCCAATCCTTTACTTTTTTGAAAGGAACGTAAAAACTTGCAGCTCCTAAACTACCGATGGCTATCATGCCAATTGCACTCATTGCATTCATATATATTATAGATTTATTAGATGATTTATTAGCATCATTGTTATTTTTACACTTATTTTACCTTACAAACTTACTTGTAATAACAAGTTGCATCAATGCACAAAATGGGGTTTGATTTGCACTTTTTGGACTAACATGAAAGATTTTTTCAAATATGTAACTGCTAGTAATGAAGATAAAGATTGGGGACTGTATGTAAATGCCGCCGGCAAATCCATTATCCCCAAAGCCATAACCTACCCACCAACCGAACACCCTAGCGGCTACTATTTTACATGGAACAATGGACGTATTTTAGATGAGTATCAAATAAATTTCATTACAGAAGGTAATGGAATTCTTGAAAATAAACGTGGCAAATTCGCTGTAAAACCAGGCTCTTTAATGATTATACGCAAAGGAGAATGGCACAGATACAGACCTAATAAAGGAACAGGCTGGGTGGAGCATTATATTGGTTTTGATGGTATGTTAGCTGATCACTTTCTACAAAAAAATCAGGTATTGCTCGGACAGTCAATTATACATTGTGGCGTGAGGGAAGACTTCATAGATAGCTATTATAAAATCTTTGAGTTAGTTCAAAACGAAGATCCAGGCAATCAACATATCGCTTCAGGACTGGTGATTAAACTACTTGGTTATATTGTAGCTTGGCAAAAGCAACGTAATTTCTCAGGTAAACCGATTGAAAAACTTATTCAAGAAGCTAGGTTTCACATACGTGAGAATATTGAAGGCGAAGTTGACTTACAAAAATTGGCGGAAGATAATTGCATAGCCTATTCCTATTTTCGTAAGATGTTTAAAAAATATACTGGTATATCACCTCATCAATATCATCTCGAATTAAAACTTTTGCGAGCGAAGGCACTTATTCTTACAACAGATAAACACCTCAAAGAAATTAGTTACGAATTAGGATTTCAAAGCATTCATTATTTTAGTCGTCTGTTTAAGAAAAAAGTAGGGCAAAATCCTTCAGAATTGAGATCGACGGTCAAAAAATGATCTCTAATAAACCATTCTCAGCTTCAATAAATACAAAAACATATGAAGCGCTATATTTATATATACAGGCATATACATAATATGATATCATTGGTAAAGTCTAGCTAATATTATACACATGCCTAGTACTAGCATCTACTAATTTGTTTGAAAAAGTATACTCTTTTGTACAAACAAGATGTGCTAAAAACTATTTATTGGTATCTTCGATGATCATTTTGGTTACTAATTTCAACAAATGAAACTTTATGCAATTATTGCTTCATAATATGAAATATATACTTTCAAATTTGTATCTATTTCTCCTTTTTATCTCTTTAAACCTATACAGTTCTCCTTCAGAAATAAAATTTCGCCACCTTGATTATAGTCAAGGACTATCCAATAATCAGGTTCATTCCATATGTAAGGATCATAAAGGTTTTTTATGGATTGGCACTATGTCTGGCTTAAACAGGTTTGATGGCTACGATTTTAAAGTTTATAAACACGAACCTGAAAATCCAGAATCATTAAGCGACAATTTTGTTTTAAAAGTGTTAGAAGATGAAGAAAACTATTTATGGGTGCTTTCACGAAATAGTAATTTGTGTTTTTATAATCCTACCAAAGAGTTATTTGAAGTAGATCGCCCGCTAATGAAAAAAAACATACCTATACCTAGAAATTACATTTCGGATATAAGTAAAGATAGTAAGGGAAGAATTTGGGTTACTAACGATTTTTTTGGCATATACATCTATAACTTCACTGCTGATTCGGTTACTTATTTAAAAAAAGACCCCAACAAAAAGACTAGTATATCTTCAAATAATATATGCTCTGTCGCAGAAGATTCAAAGGGGGATTTTTGGGTGGTCAATCAGCAAGGAATTATAGAGAAACTAAATGGTAAATCATTTAAGGTAGAAGAGCGAGTTGCTGTATTTGAAAATGAAATTGATAAAAATGAAAATTTTAGAATATTTGTTGATAATGATGATGATGTCTGGGTGTATGTAGAAAGTAAAGGGTTAGGATTAAAACGGTATTCAACCAAGCTAAAAAGCATCAAGTATTATACCAATTCCTCCATCAATTATCGCATTAACAACAATGTGATTAAATCAATTGTACAAGATAAAAATAACCTTATTTATGTTGGCTTAGATCATGGTGGTATCAATATAATAAACAAAGCAGAAAGCTCAATTCATTCGCTTGTAAATGAAAAAGGAAATGCCAATTCGCTGCCAGACAATAGTATAACAACCCTTTATTGTGACAATACAGATATTATCTGGGTTGGAACTTATAAAAACGGAATAGCATATCATCATCCTGATTACTTTAAGTTTACTAATTATACGAACAACCCATTTCAGCCTAAAAGCTTGCCATATAATGACATCAACTGTTTTGCTGAAAACGATAAAGGAGAAATTTATATTGGAACAAACGGAGATGGCTTAATCACTTATAACCCTAACACAAACCACTTTAACGACATTCAGCATAAAATACCTCCCTCTGCTGATTCAAATACTGATGTCATTTTAAGTCTATTGTATGATTCCAATAACAGATTATGGATTGGCACATACTTAAATGGTTTAAAAATGATTGATGGTAATGCTATCAATCATTACAAACACGAACTTAATAATTCACATAGCATTTCTAACGATAGGATTTGGCAAATATTTGAAGATTCAAGAAATAATATATGGGTAGGAACTTTAGGAGGAGGTGTTGATTTATGGAATTCTTCCACGAATAACTTTAAGCATTACAATGTAAATATTAATCAGTCCATTGGAAGTGATTTCATTTATTCGATTGAAGAAGATAAGGAAGGAAATATCTGGTTTGGAACAATATATGGCGTTTATATTTTAAATTGGAAAACTCAACAATTCACCAAGCATTTAAACATACCCAACCAAGCAAAAACAATTAGTAATAACAAAATCTTGGTTGTAAAATGCGATTCTAGAGGTTGGTGCTGGGTAGGTACGAGTGATGGTCTTAACCTATATGATAACAAAACAAAAACATATCGGTGTTTTAGAAGACCTGAAGGATTACCTGACAATACTATATTAAGTATAGAAGAAGATGAGCAAAGCAACTTATGGGTAAGCACGCCTAAAGGTTTATCAAACATTAAAATTAATAACGTATTGGATGTATGGAACTTTAATTTTGATATTCATAACTATAATGAATCGGATGGCCTACAGTATGGTAGCTTTAATGAAAGAGCATCTTTTAAAACAAAAGATGGAGATTTATTATTTGGCCATACAAATGGCTTTAGTTCTTTTCATCCGCAAGCCATTGCAAACCTTAGTATTCCTAAAAACCTCTGCCTATTAAAATTTGAACTTTTTAATAAGCTAATTGAGCCCGGTGATGAAGTCAACGGAAGAGAAATTTTGAATAAAACCATCTCCGAATTAAAGGAGTTAAACTTAAAACATGACGAGAACTTCTTTTCTATATCTTTTACTGCATTAGATTTCTTTCATCCTGAAAAATTAATGTACCAATACCGTCTGGATGGCTTCAATAACACTTGGTTTGACGCCGACCCAATCAGTAGGAAAGCTACGTTTACAAACTTAAATCATGGCACTTATAAGTTTAAAGTAAGAGTATCTGAAGACGGAAAAAATTGGAGCAAAAAGGAAGCTTCATTAGTGATAAATATTCTACCCCCATTATGGGCAACACAATGGGCCATTATATTCTATATACTCATATTTTTAATCACCTTATTAGTGTTAAGAAAAATTGTGTTAGGGCGAGAAAGACTGTTACATCATAGAGAAAATGAAAAAAAGGAGCTTCGTCGTCAAGAGGAATTAAATCAACTGAAAATAAAATTCTTTACCAATATTAGTCATGAATTTAGAACCCCGCTTACCTTAATACTTTCTCCTTTAAAAGGGATTATTAAAAATACTTCAAATATAAATCAGCAAAATCAGTTAAAGTTGGTGGAGCGGAATGCGAACCGTTTACTTTCCTTAGTTAATCAGTTATTAGATTTTCGAAAAATGGAGGTAAATAAGTTAACTATTAATACTTCTATAGGCGATATAGTTTACTTTTTTAAGGATAAAACAGAAACGTTCAACTATTACTCTCAGGAAAAAAATATAGCTCTCATTTTTAAGTCAGAAATAGAGTCGCTACAATGCCATTTTGATCACGATAAGCTCGAAAAGGTAATCTTTAATCTACTCTCAAATGCTTTTAAATTTACTCCGGAACACGGTACAATTAGCGTTGAAATTAGTATCAATAAAACAAACCAAACTAAGAACCTTATTTTACAGGTAAAAGATAGTGGAATTGGTATTGCGGAGGATAAACAGAACCAAATATTCGAAAGATTTTTTCAAAACGAGAATGGCGAAGTTACCCAGCACAGTGGTAGTGGCATAGGGCTGGCACTTACAAAAGAGTATGTGAACCTACACAAAGGCACCATTGAGGTTAACAGTACCATCGGCAAAGGAAGTTGCTTTTTAGTTAGCATACCTATTGTAATTAACCAAGAAACAATAAACACCAAAGTAGAATCTACTACATTTAGTCTACCTAAGATATCGGTAGAAGATAAGCAACAAAATAGCAAGCCTAATATATTGATTGTTGAAGACAATGACGATTTAAGGTTTTATTTACTTGAAAACTTAAAAAGTAAATATAATACCCTTGAAGCCAGTCACGGTGAACAAGCGTTGAGTATAGTAGAATCGACCCATATTGATTTAGTAGTTAGCGATGTCATGATGCCTATGGTGGGAGGTATTGAGCTATGTTCAAAATTAAAACAGAATAGTAAATATGCGCATATTCCTATAATATTATTAACCGCAAGAACTACCAACGAGCAAAAGCTAGAAGGCTTAAAAGTGGGGGCGGATGATTATATTACTAAACCATTTAGTTTTGAAATATTAGAAGTTAAAATACAGAATATCATCAAGTACCGTAAAAGTTTACAGCGTAAATTTGTCTCTTCTGACCCAATTACCCCATCTGAAATATGTGTTACTTCTTTAGACGAAAAATTCCTTCAGAAAGCACTTGACATTATGGAAGAGAACCTAAGTAACAGTGATTTTTCTATTGAAAAAATGGGGCAATTACTAGGAGTCAGTCGCGCTCATCTATATACAAAACTAATGGCTATAACTGGTAAAACTCCAGCTGATTTCATTAAAATAATGCGCTTAAAAAGAGCTACTCAATTAATTGAAGAAAGTCAAATGACCATATCGGAGATTTCATATGAAGTAGGCTATAACGGTCCAAGGTATTTTACCAAGCACTTTAAGGGTTATTATGGTGTTACCCCTTCTAAATACCTACAATCAAAAAACTCTTCGGAGTAAACAGAATTGCATTTTTCGTTTAGGAGTAGCCATCATACTATAACGAAATACACCAAATAAAAAGGCTATGTTGTAAGTTTTTGCCTATTAAAGCAAATTAACTTAACAACATAGCCTAAAGCAACTAATGGTAGTTTTATATTATTTAATTTCTAGCTTTACTTCTTTTACATCCGCAGAGCTATTGCCTATCATTATCTTAAAGTCACCAGGTTCGGCAACAAACTCTTTATTAATATTCCAAAAGGCAAAATCTTTGCTCGTTAATTGAAACTCCACTGTTTTCTTTTCTTTTGCTTCCAATGTTATTCGCTTAAAAGCTTTAAGCTCTTTTATCGGACGAGTAACAGAACTAACCATATCACGAATGTAAAGCTGAATCACCTCATCACCTTTTATATTACTTGTGTTAGTTACTTCAACCTGCACAGCGATGTTCTCTCCATTAACTAATGTTGACTTTGATAAAACAGGTGTTGACATTTCGAAAGAAGCATAGCTTAAACCGTATCCAAAAGAATATAGCGGAGATATTTCATCATTTAAATAACCCCTTCTATCGAAAGGTTTATAATTGTAATAACAAGGAATATGGCCTACCGAACGAGGTATTGAAATTGGTAATTTACCTCCAGGATTGTATTCGCCGAATAATACTTGAGTAATAGCTGTACCACTCTCCTGCCCTAAATACCAACATTCTAATAATGCGTCAGCTTCCTCCGATACTTTGTTTACCGATAATGGTCGCCCATTATTTAAAACGACCACCACTTTTTTTCCTAAAGCCTTTAAACGATCAAATAATTCTTGTTGGCGTCCAAATAAATCAAGACTGGTTCTATCACCCATGTGATTGTATGCCCATGCTTCTCTTGATGTTTGTTCGTTTCCTCCAATGGCCAAAACAATAATATCCGCTTTTTTAGCTGTTTCAATGGCTTCTTCAATTAAAGCGTCGTCTTGTTCCTTCGTAGGTAATCCAACTTTAGCAGTATTCCACCCATCGGCACTGGCCATTTTATTTCCTTGCTCATCAATACCACTGGTCGTAGTTATTTTACACCCTTCTGCGTATAACACATCAACCTTATCACCTACTGTATTTTTTATACCTTCTAACAGAGAAACATCGAATTGTGGCCAACCACTATAACCTCCTAATAAAGAACGATCGGCATTAGGACCTATAACTGCAATAGACTTGTATTTTTTTATTTCAAGAGGCAAAGTATTATTTCTATTTTCTAATAGAGTAATTGATTTTAAAGCTGCCTCTAAAGCCAACTCTCTATGCGCCTTTCGGTTTACCACCTCGTGCGCCTTATCTGCATTAACATATGGATCTTCAAACAAACCCATTTTAAACTTTTGAATCAATAAGGGTAAAACCAATTCGTTAATCCTTGATTCTTTTACCTTACCTTTTTGAACCATCTCAACTAAATAAGGATAACAATCGGGTTTAGGTAACTCAATATTAACACCTGCATTTACAGCGAGAGCTGCTGCCTCAGATGGACTACCTGCCACCCAATTACCCCAATCTTCTACTTTCTGATATAGTTCAGATACTGCATAATAATCTGACACAACCACTCCTTTAAAGCCCCATTCTTTACGAAGAACATCGTTTAGCAACCATGCACTAGCATGTGAAGGAACCGCATCAATCTCATTATACGAAGCCATTACATTCATTGCATTAGCTTCTTCAATACACCTTTTAAAAGGAGGAAAAAATACTTCACGCAGTACTCTTTCTGAAACATTAACAGGTCCACAATTTGTTCCTGACTCTGGTTGTCCATGAGCAGCAAAGTGCTTAAGGGTAGCCATCACCTTGTCTTTATTTTTAAAGCTGGCATCACCCTGAAAACCTTTTACAGCTGCTACGCCCATTTCCGATACTAGATAAGGATCTTCGCCAAAAGTTTCTTCCACACGTCCCCATCTTGGTTCTCTAGCTACATCAACAACAGGTGTTAAAGCCAAATGACCTCCCCTAGCACGTATCTCAGAAGCCGACATACCATAAAGCTTTTCAATTAACTCAGGATCAAAAGTTCCTCCTAAAGCAATGGGTTGAGGAAAACTTGTTCCTTCAAGTGCGGCATGGCCATGCAAACTTTCCTCATGGAAAATAACTGGAATACCTAAGCGTGTTTCCTCTATAAAATACTTTTGAATGGTATTAGTATACTCCACCATTTCTTTGGCCGTTAGCTTATTTTTAAGCTTACTCGGTCTGCCTAACTGGCCAATACTATTGGGAAAGTTTTGCTTTGCCTTATTGGCATCCCACTGTCCTTTACTATCAAGTAACTCCTGCGCATTTTCTTCCCACACACAGGTCATTTGAGCAATTTTTTCCTCTAAAGTCATATGCTTTATAAGGTCGTATGCCCTTTCCTCTGGAGATAATGAGGAATCCTTGTATTTCAATTCACTTTTAAATGCTCCCATAACGATTATTATCACTAAAGAAGTTATAAGTATTTTATTCTTCATCTTAAATTAACTTATGTTTTTATCTCTATTGATTAATACTCACTTCTTTCGATAGAAGTATATTATCAGAGGAATTACCTATCATCAACTGATAATTACCAGCCTCCAATTTCCAACTATTGGTACTTTCTTCAAAATAAGAAAGATCCTTAGCATCAATTTTTAGTGTGATCGTTTTCGTTGTTCCTGCTTTCAGAAAAACCTTTTTAAAGGCGCGTAGTTCTTTTTCAGAACGTAACACTTTTGAATCCTCCAAATGACTGTATAATTGAACAACTTCCGCGCCATCCGTTTTTCCTGTATTCGTAACAGTTACATTAATACTTATCTCTTCAGAAGAAGATACTTCCTTTTGACTTAAGCTAACATCAGAAAAATCGAAGGAAGTATAGGATAATCCATGACCAAAAGCATATAGTGGCTTTATATTTCTGGTATCAAACCATCTATAGCCAACCAAGATATCCTCTTCATATTTTGCGATGTTGTTTTCTCCAGGAAATAGGTTTAAATGATGCGCAGGAGAATCATCTAACTTAACAGGTAATGTAAATGGCATTTTTCCTGAAGGATTCACCTTTCCAAATAAAACATTAGCCATTGCTCTACCGCCTTCAGAACCGTTTAACCAGCCCCAAACAATACTTGGTACCTGATTAGCAAAAGAGCTCATATCCACGGGCGAACCAGCATGCATTACCACAATAGTATTAGGGTTTGCTTTAAGTACTTCTTGAATAAGTACATCCTGACCGTATGGAAGTTTCATGTCTGGTCTATCTAAACCTTCAGAATCATAATCATGATTTAATCCCCCAAAAATAATGGCTACATCACAGGTCGCAGCTTTCTTAACAGCTTCTTGAATAAGTTTTTCGTTCACCGTATTATTTGCCGATAAAACAAAATTATTCAATTGAGATGTTTTTTCGTAGCCTTGTGCAAACTCCACTTTTACATCCTCATTCAGCTCCTTTTTTAAACCTTCTAAAGGTGTAATTTCATATTTCGCTTTTACACTTGAGCTAAATCCTCCTTCGCAATGCTTGCGGGTAGCATTATCTCCAATTACCGCAATCGATTTAATCTGATTTTTATCTAAGGGAAGTAATGCTTTATCATTTTTTAATAATACAATAGCTTCTGCAGCCACATTGTATGCTGCCTGATAATGTTCTGGAGTATTATAAGATCCTGCATTTCGATTCGCTTCAAACATATTCGTTTTCAACATAACTCTTAGGATGCTCTTTACCTTTTCATCAATTATTTCTTCCTTAACATCGCCATTTTCTACAGCCTTAATTAATGGGTTGGCAAAATAATAATCGTCATAGTTATCAACCACTGTTCCCATTTCTAAATCGAGACCATTATTGGCTGCATCTACAGTACTATGTGTGGCATCCCAATCAGAAATAACGATACCCTCAAAGCCCCAATCATCACGTAAAACATCTCTCAAAAGATATTTGCTTTCGCAACAATATACACCTCTAAATTTATTGTAAGCACCCATTATTGTGTATACTTCACCTTCTTGAACTGCTGCCTTAAAGGCTGGAAAGTATATTTCCTGCAGCGCTCTTTCGCTCAAATAAGTATCAACTGTTGTTCTATTGGTTTCCTGATTATTAACAGCCCAATGTTTTACACAAGCAGCTACATCTTTGGACTGAATCCCTTTAATATAAGGAACACACATTACCGCATTGAGTAATGGATCTTCACTCATATATTCAAAATTTCGTCCGCATAAAGGTGTACGTTGAATATTAACACCTGGTCCTAACAAAATATCTTTATTTCTGGCTCTTGCCTGCTCTCCTAAAGCTTCGCCTGTAGCTAATGCCAACGAAGGATTCCATGTGGCAGAAAGCGCTGTACCAGTAGGAAAATACGTAGAAGAATCATTGGTCCAACCAGCAGGATCCCAAGCGTGTGGTAAAATCTCTTCTCTAACTCCGTGAGGGCCATCACTTAATTTTAAGTTTGGAATTCCCAATCGCTCTACTGCAGCTGTACTAAATTTTGAGTTACCGTGTAACATCGATACTTTTTCCGCCAAGCTTAACTGACTGACTAAACTATCTATTTTTGCATTTACACCTGCATCTATAGTACTAGAATTAGTTGCATTATTTTGACAAGAATACGATCCTAATAAAACTAGGATACAAACCTTTATTATACTTAATCTATAAATACTTTTTATCATTGTAATTTGCTTTATTTAGGATTGGAATACCCTTGGTTTTTGCGTAAAATATCTCTTATATAAATACCCGATTCATTTAACTCATCGCTAGACCAACCTCCTTTAGTATTAGCTCCTGGTAATAATGCGGCTGATGTTTCTGCCTTATCTGCTACCGACCAATTACACCAACTTAGTTTATGCAAATCCATAAAATCAAGCCAATCCTGTGTATAAGTTTTATTAAAGTTACCATCTCCGCTTGCCTCACTTACACCCCACTCTGTAACAAAAACAGGAATGTCTGCATCAATAGCATCGCTAAGCTTATCAAATAAACGGTTATAATGATCTTGTTCCGAAGCATAAAAATGGAATACATAAGCAATGTTTGTTCCTGATATCGTATTACCTATCACATCATCAATGTTTTGCGACCACTTAGGCGTACCTACTAAGATGATATTATCCGGATCTTTCTCTCGAATTGCATTAATAACCCTTTCAGCGTATGGCTTAATCGTTCCATTCCATGAAACATCTAAGGGCTCATTATAAATTTCATAAATTACATTAGGATATTGGCCGTACTTCTCTGCCATTTCGCTAAAAAACTCTACAGCTTCTTGCGTGTAATCTTCAGCATGGTGCGAATGCCAATCTATTAAAACATAAATACCTTTAGCTATAGCTGCATCTACAATGGTTTCTACCTTTTGTTTTTCGGTTGCGTTAAATATGTAGCCTCCGTTTTCATCAACACCCATTGCGGCTCTTACCACATTAACTTCCCAATCAAGCGTCAACCAATTAACCACATCCGTATTCCAATACTTACCCATCCATTGACTCCAAAAAAAACTCATTCCCTTTAATTGAACAGGAACATCGTTTTCATCAATAATGCGTTTCCCTTCTACACTTAAACTACCAAATACATCTACAGGAGTACTTCCATCTGCTCTAAATACCGCTTTTATTGAACGATCCTTTGTGATACTTAATACTGGATTTTCTTCAGGAATATAAGTATCATCTTCCCAGAATCCTGAAAAATTAAATCCATCTTCAGCAACAGGAACTAGTTTAACCTGAGTTCCTTCTGCTATAGAGTCGATATTTGCAATCTCCTCATTATTTGTTTTATCATATACAGCAATACTACCTCCTTCTTCTGGAACAATTTCCAACTCTAATTGGTAATACTCTGTTTTTGCCGTGACTTCTTCTTTGCCACATGAAAAAATCAAATACGCTAATGCTATAAATACTAGTGCTTTAATATTCATTGTATTTTATTTTTATACCCTTTGGCTTCAAAAAACAAATTGAAACCAAAGGGTTTGCCTATGCTTACTTAGAATTGAATCTTCTTATTTATCCTCAAACCTAAAGTTGGTTGTTGAACACTTAATGGTTATTTCAGCATCGCCACTATTGACAAATGCATATTGCAATAGTAAAGGATCATCTGATTCAAACACTTCCTGAGTCATCTGTGGACCATCATCACCTAAAGTGAAATGATTCATTGTGACAGAATATGTATCCCACTTACCTCCAGTTGGTTTTAAATCTTTTACAATAAATTTATATTCTCCTAAAGATGATTTCCATAATAACTGAATCCATGGAGAATCGCCAATTAAAGCATACTCAAACTTAAGTTCCTTGATGGCTGGATTTCCTTGACGATGTTCGTTAGCATCAAACTGAATACCTCCGTCTAAAGTCCACCAAGTATTACCAAAAGTTGCTTCAACATACTTATATGGTCCGCCAACCAGATCAAATTCCTCTTCTGGTCCATCTATAGATGAATTCCACCAAGCACCTTGTGTCGGATAAATGTCACCCCAATTCAACTCAATTACACCATCATCCAATCCAAACATAAAATCAGATTTACTGGCTCCACTTTTTGAACTGGTTACGTAAATATGATCTTTTGAATAACCCTCTGGTACTTTTACAGTGATATAATAAGGATCAACCTCAAGAATTTGGGCTTGGTCATCGCCAAACATCACAGATGTAATGTTGTAGAAATAATCTCCTTTGATTGTTACGATAGCACCTTCTCCAGCATACTGAGGAGAAGTAGTTGTAATTTCTGGCGCAGGAGGAGCTATCTCCAAAACGCTAGTGGCATCTCCTCCATCCGTGCTAACAACAACCTCGTTACTTGCCTCTTCACCTTCAAAAGGCGTATCTGTTGAAACAACCACAACAATACTGTTATTCGTAACCATGGTTGTTTTAAAAACACCTGGATATCCATTAAAAGTGATTTGTTTTACGGTTTGTAAATTCTCACCAATAATAGCAATAGTCTGACCCAGGTTGGCATACGTTACAGGGTCTTCTGATGATGTATACCTTATGTATTCAATACTAGGAACACCTACTTCTTCATCCTTATCACATGCCGTATTAAACAGAATTAAGAATGCCATTGTTGCAGCAAATAAGCAACGTGTTATATTATTTTTACTCATAATAATATCTTTAATAAATAATAACTAAAGCCGATTTAGTAATATGGAACCGGATCTTCTTTTAATAAAGGATTTTGATCAATTTCGGATGTTGGAATTGAGAATTTAACCGCATTACAGGTAAATTTCTGAGATAATAATTCATCTCCAGAGTATCTTCCTCGCTCTACATTACTCAAATAATCTTTGGCTCCTTGTTCTCCTAAAAGTCTTACTAAATCGTATAAAAACTGACTTTCAAAGGCAAATTCAACTCTACGCTCTTGCAATAAATCATCACGTGTAACGGATGTTTTAGTAGCCAAACCAGCTCTTCTTCTAATATCATTATAATAACCTAATGCTTTCGAATCACTCGTATTATCATCATTACCCATAACGGATTCAACATACATCAATAAAACATCAGCATAACGGATAATATCAGTATTTATACCAGTCGACATAAAACCAACATTGTCATCATCAGGACTACCAACCACATATTTCTTTATTCCAGAATTAGTCTCAGAACCATACTCTTCTAAATCAAAAGTAAATCCACCTGTTGCAGATAACAGCTCATCGTAATAGTCTCCATCCTCCATTAAGATTTCGTGCTTTCTTAAATCGCCATTTTCAAAGGCATTTATTAAGTCAACTGAAGGTTTTACTGTTCCCCAGCCATCACCAACCATGGTTATATCACCTGTGATAGCAAAAAATGCTTGATGTGTATTTTGAGTGGCCCATCCTTGATTAGCTACCCAACCCCATGCAAATATTGATTCTGCATTATAGTTACTCTCTGAGGTTAAAAACAAATCGCGATAATTATCAAGCAATTGATATTGATCAGATCCTATCACTTGCTCAATCTTTGTTTTTGCGGCATCGAAATTTTTTAATGACAAATACACTTTTGCCATAATTGCCTTAGCAGCTCCACTTGTAACTCTACCAGCATTGCTACCGGTGCGTTCAACAGGAGAAAATTGCTCTGCATACTCCAAGTCTTTTAATAAGAAAGTATAAATATCCTCCTCAATGATACGAGGGACAATTGGGTTAGCTGCAGCATCTGCTCCATCTTCGATAATAGGTACTGAACCAAACAATTGAACCAAGAAGTAATAGGCTGTACCGCGCATAAACCTAGCTTCGGCTACACATTGATTTATCACAACAGGGTCTACACCATAATCGCCCGCAATACGAGGCAAATTATTGATGATATTATTAGAATGAGCTATAGTTGCATAACATGCACTCCAGGCTTCAAACATTCTAATATTGTTTTGAGCAACAGTGTAATTATGGAAGTTAATAAGTTCGTCACTCGTAGTAAACATATTACCCGAATAAATATCGCCAATAGCGTAAGATGCTTTATCGTTAAAATTAAACCACGAAAAACCATACAACGGGGCAGTAGCCTGCAAGCATTGTGCTTCAGTTTTAAAGTAACCATCTAAGGTTAATTGATCTTCTGGCACTACGGTTAAAAAGTCTTCACATCCCATTAAAAAAATGACCAGAAGAGTAGTGCAAAGAAGTTTTATTTTAGTTTTCATTTTTCTGCTTTTTAAAATTTATAAAACTTTATTAAAAAGTAATATTTAAGCCAAATAAGTATGTTCTTGGCATAGGGAATCGTCCATTATCAACTCCTGTTAGTAGGGCATCTTGATTAAATGAACCAACCTCTGGATCGTACCCGCTATAATTAGTAAAAGTATATACGTTTTGAACTTTTGTAAATATTCGCAGACTTGACAGAGGCGTCTTTTCTAAAATTTTGCCCGGTAGTTGGTATCCGAAAGTGATATTACTAATCCTCAAATAGGAACCATCTTCTACATACCTACTAGAGATTCTAGTATTCTGGTTGGGATCTGATTGAACTAAACGAGGTACATCCGTATTGGTATTTTCAGGTGTCCATCTATTGGCAACTGTCTTTAATTGGTTATTATATAAATCAGACATGGCTTCTGTTTTTATTCTTTGAAAGTTAAAAACATCATTACCGTAAACGCCATTCAAATAAACCGACAAATCAAAATCTTTGTAAGTAAAAGTATTGGTCATACCATAGGTGAAATCAGGATTAGGATCACCGATATAGGTGCGATCGTTATCATCAATAACCCCATCATCATTTAAATCCTTGTATTTGATATCACCTTCCCAAGTACCATTTAATTCATTTACTGGTTTTTGAGTTGGGCTATTACGCACCTCATCTACACTCTGAAAAATTCCCTCTACCTCATAGCCATAAAACTGACCAATTGGTTTTCCTACAGCCGTTTTTGTAACAAAATCATACCATTGTACCTTACGGAAGATAGATGCGTTATCTAACCCTAATGAAGTAATCTTATTTTTATTTTTGGAGAACGTTAAACTCGTATTCCAAGTAAAATTATCGGTTGTAACATTAACCGTATTTAATGTAAACTCAAAACCTGTGTTCTCCATTTCACCTAAGTTAGAATATGGAGGCTGAATCCCTTGCCATCCTTGACCAATACCATTTAAAGTACCTAAATAATCTGGAACCGGTTGAATTAAAAGCATATCCTTAGTATACTTTTGATAATACTCTGCTATTAACTCAACTCTATTATTAAATAGTCCTAAGTCAAGCCCTAGATTCCATTGTGTAGTAGTTTCCCATTTAACATTTGGATTTGGTATATTATTTAATAAAAACCCACCTCCATAAGGAGTTGCTCTTACTTGTAATGAGGATCCATAACTATAGTTACCAATTCCATCGTTACCAACCTGTCCCCAACCTGTACGAAGCTTTAAATTACTTAGCCAGTCAAAATCTTGCATAAAACTTTCTTCTGCTGCTCTCCATGCCAAGGCAAATGATGGAAAATATCCCCATTTGTTATTTGGTCCAAACTTTGATGAACCATCTGCACGATATGTTCCTGTTAATAGATACTTTCCTTTGTAGTTATAATTAAGTCTACCGAAATAAGAAACCTGGGTATTAGAACCCGCATTACTAGTAGCTAATTGATTGTCCGTACCTCCTGCAGCTAACTCTTGTATATCATTGGAAACAAAATCCTGACGTTGTCCATTTAAACTCTCATAACGAAATTTCTGAGACTCTTGTCCTGCCATCACCTTTAATGAATGACTATTAAACTGTTTATCAAAAGTCAAGTAGTTTTTCTGAATCCAGAAAGTATTATTTGAAAATTGTCTTTGCGACTTAGCCAATGAGTTACTACTTTGTCCCCACTCATACATAGGTAAAAATCCGTAGTTATTATTAAAACTCATATCAGTTCCAAATTCTGACCTTAAATCTAAAAATGGAAACAAATTAAAAGTAGCGTATACATTACCTAGCACCCTTGTTCTAACTAAGTCGTTAGAAATTTCGGTGGCTTTAGCCACAGGGTTAATTCCTGTACTAGGATCATTTCCACTTGGCCCGGTCCATGATCCATCCACTGAACGTACTTCCTGATAAGGAGACATTAACAAAGCGGTGGTAATAACACCATCATCTGAATCGGTTAAATTAATTGTTTCTTCACTTCTACTGGCCGAAATATTGATACCAACATTCAACCATTTTTTTGCTTGAGAAGATACATTAACACGACCAGTAACACGATTAAAGTCAGAACCTAAAACCAATCCTTCTTGATCTTTATATCCTCCAGAAATAGAATATTGGGTTTTCTCGGTTCCTCCAGAGATAGATAAATGATGCTCAGACATAATAGCCTGTCTGAATAATTCATCTTGCCAATTAGTACCTTCTTTGGGTACTAAATTTAAATCTTCAAACTCAGGTCTTTGATCAATATAACCTTGGTCTGCCAGTTCATTTTGATATTCAGCAAATTCCTTTAGATTCATTACATCTAAATATTTAGCTGGAGTTTGAATACCATAATTAAAATTGTATGCTACGACGGCATCTCCGTTTTTTCCTTTTTTTGTGGTGACCAACACTACACCATTAGCACCCCTTGAACCATAAATAGCAGTTGAAGAAGCATCCTTTAAAATCTCAATTGAAACAATATCTGCTGGATTAATGGTAGATAAAACATTAACTGCTGTTTGACCATTACCACCTCCGGCCCAATCGAATCCTGATGAAGTTTGAGCTGCATCAGAATTCACAGGAACACCATCAATTACGTATAAAGGCTCATTATTTCTTAATGAATTAGCCCCTCGAATACGAATAGAAGTAGCGGCACTTGGCGAACCTGAGTTTTGAGATACTTGAACCCCTGAAGCTTTTCCTTGGATCGCTTGATCTAAAGAGTTTACTACTTCCGCTTTCAGCGATTTTTCATTGATTGAAGTAACCGCTCCTGTTAAATCACTTCTCTTGCTGGTACCATAACCAACAACAACTACCTCATCTAATGATTCAGTACTTGATGCTAAACTTACATTAAGAATAATCTCATCCTGTAAAATAATTTCTTGTGTGGTAAATCCAATAAAAGAGTATACAAGCGTTTGCCCTTTACTCGCGGATAATGAATACTTACCATCAAAATCTGTAATTGTTCCTTCTGAAGTTCCTTTAATTAATACAGAAACCCCAGGAATTGGACTACCATCAGAAGAGTCGGTAACCAGTCCACTAATTGACTGCTGCGCAAAACTGGAAGTTGTAGATAACACTAGAAAGAGAAATAAAGCTGTGATAACTTTACATCCTTTCCTAAAAAAATACCCTTGATTAAGCTCAAGAGATCTCCTTCTGTTTTTCATAAAATTGATTTTTGATTTAACTTAAAACATTTAGCTAATCGGTGTTTTTTTTATTGGCTTCGGCTCTCTTTTTTCACCAAGTCCATTTTAACAAAACAACCATATTCAAATTAAATCACTTATTTCTCAATAGAGACCACCTATCTGTCTATGAGTACATACCAATGCTCTTAACCTACCTACTTATTTGTATAAAATGACATACTAGTTTATCTAAACTACTCTGATTAGGTGATTTTACACAGAAAAAAACATGACTTTTTTCGTCATTAAAAAATGCTACTTCTCTATAATTTTCATTCCTAATGTAAAGTATCTTTAGCCATACTATAAGCTAATAATTATTTGAGATTAATCATTGTACCGAGTAGTTTTGTGGTGAAGATGACCTAAGAAAAATATCCTTACTGATCGAGTAAATGTTTTAGTAATTTTTATCCTTCTTTATTTATATTCAACCTCGCTGGGATTGCAAGAACTGGAGTAGAATACTAAACTCTATATACACTTAACTTCTCTAAGTTATTTATATTATACCCATAGGGGATACTTGTTTATAACTGTGATATCAACATCACAACGGAAAACCAGAGGAGTTAAAAAAAATTAGCCTGAAGATATTTAAATCTTCAGGCTAATGGGATTTCTGCTATTTATTGATGCAGGAAAGACATGGAACATGTCTAATTATTAATAACTGAATTGTATTACTACAGCATTATTTCTTACTTCCTCCTAGTAAAACAGCACTATTTATACCAGAAGACTTAACGGACAAAGCATAATTGCTTCCCTTACGTTTCACCTTTATTTTTGCATGTCCATTACACATCTGAACCTTTCTGGAACCAGCTATAGTTCCTAGATTTTGTATTAATATAGCATCCCCAACACAGGAAAACTCAAGCTGAATATTTGCATCCAGACATAAAATACCATTTTCATCTAATGCTTTAACAGATAACCAACTGTATTCTTCATCAATATCTATTTCTTCGATATTCATTTGAGAAACCTTTCCCCATTTTGTTGTCTGATAGGTTAAAATAAGCTCATCTTTTACCTCTTTTCCTTTTATTTGACCTACAGCCAACAATGAATTTACTCCTTTTTTAAACTTAATATTCCAGTATAAACCACATGCAGGAAATACATCTGTATTCCTATTTTTACGCCCCAAGCTTTCGCCGTTTAAAAATAACTCTACTTTGTCGCAGTTGGAATATACTTTCACCAAGCGATCTTCACCTTCATCTCCCCACCTAACAGGCCAACTGTGGCCATAAATATGCACCATAGGGTCTTTTGTCCAGTACGATTGAAAAATATAATAGCTTTCTTTTTTCGTTAAATCGCGCTGCACAACTCCTTTCTGGTTCATATAAGGAATAGGGTTTTCAGGACGTACAGGTGTAGAAAAATCCTTAAAAGCCCACTGTGCAGCACCCGTTAGCCATGGCATGTTAATTTGTTCTTTTAAATGCCAATCGAATAAATTACAGATATAAGTCTCTGACCAATTACCATCTTTTGATACACGAGCAGCGCCTCCTATTAACGAGGCATCTCCAGCTCTTTCATCTGCTCCTTGCCCCGTTTGTATCAATTCTAAACCTTTATCTGGGTTCTCATCATGTCGCCCTGCATGACTGCTTCCGCCCCATTCCATATGAAAGAAATGATCTACTGCTTCCATGTTCTTTCGGGATACCTCTTTATACTCTATAAATTTTCCTCGGTACCAACCAGCCCAAATAGATGGCGAATAAACATCAATAATATCTTTACAAAAATCACATCTTCGGATGCCTGTTTTGCGTTCAGCATCTAACTCATGAGAAAAATCGTTTAATTCTCTCATAAAGTCTTTAATTTTTTCTTTGTCAAACTCAGGATAGTCACCAGGCCAATCATTTTCATTACCCAATCCCCATATTATTATTGATGGATGATTAAAATGCTGGTTTATCATGTTACTTAGCATACGTTTAGCTTGAATTTTATATACATCACCTCCTAAGCCACCTCTACACCATGGAATTTCTTCCCACACTAAAATCCCTAAACTATCACACAGGTTCAACACTATCCTAGATTGCTGATAATGGCCTAAACGGATAAAATTAACGCCCATATCTTTCATCAACTGCATCTCCGTTTTTATCATTTCTTCTGTCATTGCGGCAGCCACTCCTGCATGATCTTCGTGACGATGAGTACCGCGCAATAGCAAGCGTTTCTCGTTTAAATAAAAGGGCCCATTCTTCTCAAATCTAAAGCTTCTAAAGCCAAACTTATCAGTATAGGTTTGACCACCACTTTTATTTAATGATGTAATATTTAAACTATATAAGGCTGGATTAACATCAGACCATTTAGTGATTTTTTTCAAATCAAAATTGTGTTCAATTTGGGTGGATGAAGTAGTTAGTTTTGTTACGTAAACCGTATTGCCCAAAGGATCATTAACCTCAACTAACAATTCTAGCTCTGCCTCATCTTTATTTTGCAAATCAATCTTTAAATTTACATGACCTCCTTTTTTGTTTTGGATGCTTGGCTTGGCATGAACTTGCTTGATATAACACTGTGGAACATAGGTTAAATTCACATATCGATAAAGCCCTCCATAAATATTAAAATCAGATAAATCAGAAGGAATCATCTGCAAATCGCGCGAATTATCGCATCTTATTGAAAGAGGAATTTTTCCTTCTTCATTAAGTGCATCCTTAATAAAATCGGTAATATCAACCGTCCACTCATCATAACCTCCAACGTGATAAGCTACTTTGTTTAATCCAATATATACTTCTGTTTTTTGGCCAGCCCCCTCAAAATGTAACAAAGTACGTCCATTAGCATATGGATTTTCAATTTTAAGTTGTGTACGGTACCATCCAGGCCCTTGATAATAGTTCACATCAGGATCAACCGCATCTTCGGCATTAAAACAATGCGGGAGTTCAACCTTTGTCCACAATGGCACCGTTTCTGGTCGGCCTGCTTTTACAGGACGAATAGCTTCCCAAATACCCCCCAAATCCTGACGGACAAATTCCCAATTATGTGAGATTCGATGGGTTTCTTTTGATATAGTTTGAGCATTAACCCAAGAAACAAGAGTACACAAGATACAAAGTAGTAATATTTTCATGGCAATAAGTTTTTCTATTTATCCAATCATTTAGTTTTAGGATGGTTTGTAATTTAATAAACATAGGGCAGGATATACTCCTGCCCTATGCATTTGGAAAACTAAATTAACTAATTAGTAAATCGATGTGAATTTACCAACCTGGGTTATTAGTGTTAATCTCTGTGTTATAATCAAGTTCTCTTTGAGGCAATGGGAATAATGGATCTAAGGTTAAATTACCAATTGGTGCATCAAACTTAGAACTTGAACTAGCATCCATAAAGTCAGAATGATAATGACGCTTCACCTTGGTTCCATCACCAAATACATCATCTACTATTCCCCAACGGATCAAATCATAAAGACGAAGCCCTTCCATGGCTAATTCTACTCTTCTTTCGTGTCTAACGATATCCACTAAATCACCATCAGCAGTAGTTTTATCAGGCATACTTACCGATGCCCTTGAACGCACTTTATTCACCCAAATTAAGGCATCATTATCACCTTGTTCTGCTAATGCTTCTGCCAATATTAAATATACTTCAGCCAAACGGATAACTGGTATATCCATTCCATCCCAACGTACATTTGATAATTCATTTACTGGTTGAACCATCTTTTTTACATTCATACCAGTGGGCGACCAACGATAATCATATTCAACCATATCACCAGGTTTATACGTCACCTCCCACGAAATTTCATTACCGCTTTCATCCATCTTGATATGCGTATAGGTAAAGTCCTCTGCTCCATTATAAACTTCGTAAGGTTTTTCTGGAGAATAAATGGTAAACTCTCTTCTTGGATCACCATTTTCATAGGCATCATATAAATCCCGCTGAGGTAATGCATATCCCCATCCATCGCCACCAATACCAAGTTTTAAAGGCCCTGGTAAATCACGACATAAACGTTGGATAGTCATATTTTGGCTATATTCTTCAATATTTGGAACAAAGGTCCAGGCAAACAATACCTCTTTGTTATCTTCGTTATTCCAGATATCTAAATACTGATCTTCTAACATATGACCTTCTCCTTCGGCTATTGTGATGGCTTCTAACGCAGCTACTTCTGCCTTAGACCAATCTTCTAAAAACAAATATGTTTTAGCTAAAAATGCTGCCGCTGCCGCACTATTAGGAGGTCCTTGAACGGTTTGAGTTGCAGGTAAATTATCCATTGCAAATTCAAAATCGTCTACTACTTGTTGCATTACGGTAGCCTTTGGTGAGCGAGGTGTATTATACGCCTCTACATTGTCGGCAACACTTGTTAATAATGGCACATCTCCATAAAAAGTTGTTAAAAACAAGTAAGAGTATGCTCTAAAGAATCTTGCTTCCGCAATATAAGGTGCTTGTTTCTCGGCCGTAAATCCACCATCTGAAGATAAAGGAATGTTCTCTATCGCAAAGTTAGCTGCATTAATACATTCGTAAGCATACCTCCACCAATCGGTTACATTATTGTGTGTTGGTGTTATATTCCACTGTTCTAAAGCTATAGAAGATCCTCTATTAGGTCTCCAATAACTATCATCAGTCATGGCATCCATCAATATAATCATATCTCTTTTAACCATTTCCCAATCGCCCCATACCCAAGGGTGGTAGCAAGCATTAACTGCCATACGAGCGGAAGTTTCATTCACAAAAAAGTTATCTGGACTAGGTGAATCCTTTGGGTATCTATCTAAAAACTCACTTTCGTTACATGCACCTAACAAAAGAAGCATTGAAATGGCTATCGCCAGTTTTCTATATATTTTATTCATAGTATTATAATTTTTTGGCATTATTAAAATGATGCTTTTAATCCCAGTGTCCATGTTCTTGGTTGAGGAATCGTGTTATATGAGTCAGAAGCTGAAGAATCCACATCAGGACCTGTAAAGCTTGTAAACGTATATGCATTTTGCACACTTAAATAAAAACTTAAGCTTTGCATTCCGACCTTTTCACAATGTTTGGTAGGGACTGTATAATTTAAGTTTACGTTTCTGATACTTAAATAAGAAGCATCTTGCAACCAAAATTCAGAAAACTCAGCATTGCTACCGGATTGATCTTTAGATAAACGCGGCCATTTTCCGTTAGGGTTAGCGGTTGCATGATATCTATCGTAAACACGTGCATCTTCGTTACGAGCCCATGACGACATCAATTGAACCACATCGTTATTGCCTCCCACATGGGTTTCAAAATCGATACCTTGAACTCCTTGTAGCTGCACCTGTAAATTCCAGTTTTTATAACCTACGCTACCTACAATACCATATAAAAAACTAGGGTATCTATCACCTATTAAAGTACGGTCAGCAGCATCTACCTTTCCATCAGGCTTTCCTGTTAAATTACCTTCTTCATCATAACCATCAATATCTAATAAATTAATATCGCCAATTTGCTTTTTACCAAATGGTCCTTCTTGATATACACTGAGCTGACTTTCGTTTTTAATTAATCCATCAGACTTATATCCGAAAAAAGATCTTAATGGCTGTCCTACAACCATACCTGATGTTCTTAAATCGCGACCACCTAAATCAGTTACTTTATTCTTTACATGCGAAATATTTCCGCTGATATCATACGACCAATCACCATTTTTCACTCGGTAACCTAAATCGAATTCAAAACCTGTATTTTGCACTTCACCTGCATTAATAATAGGGCTCTGGTTTAATCCTGTAGAAGCTGCTAATGGATCACGAAAAAGCTGATCGGAAGTTACTTCGTTAAAAATATTTAAACTAGTATATAACTTGCTATTAAATAAGGTAGCATCAAAACCGAAATTTCTTTTTACCGAAGTCTCCCATACTAAATCCTTATTAACCGCAGCAGTTTGAGTATAACCTAATGCTCCACCTTGGTTAAGTACTGCCTGACGAGCTGTTAAAGAAGGAGAAGTTGCATATTCACCAATACTTAATATGTTACCTAAAGTACCAAAACTTGCACGTACTTTTAAATCATCCAACCAGTTTAACCCTTGCATAAAGCTTTCTTCGCTCATACGCCAAGCTAAGGATGCAGAAGGAAAAACACCATACTTATTTCCATCTGCTAATCTTGATGTTCCATCACGACGAACTGTAAAAGACGCTAAATACTTGTTTTTAAAATCATAATTAACTCTTCCAAAAACAGAAGCAAAAGCCCAATCTTTAAAACCATTTTCATTAATCTGGCTCAATGGATCACCAGCGCTTAAAAAACGAATATCATCATTTGGTGTACCTGTACGCGAACCGTATAGATTTTCTCTAGTATCCTCCTCTACCGAATACCCAAGTAATGCTTTCAAATTATGTCCTCCGTTAAATGATTTTTCATAATTGAATAAAAAATCTCCAATCCAGTGCATTCTCTGTACATGTTCTTTCTGTACTGTATTCACAGTAGTTCCTTCCCATCCGTATTGTGGCGGAACACCAGAACTGAAGTACGTATCATAAAGTGTACTATAATCCATACTACCACGAGCCGTAAAAGAAAGCCCCTTTAACAGATCAAGCGTTAAGTAGATGTTACCCTGCACTCCTCTCCCAACACGGTCGTCTTGAATATTTTTAGCCAACCATACTGGGTTTGCATGAATATGCTCCAGATTAGCATTATAAATAACTCCATAATCACCATCATCTTCATAAGCTTTAGACATAGGAGATTTACGCAAGGCATAACGATAAGCATAATCACTTCCTTCTCTTTTGGTACTATATAAATTTAAGGAGTTACCAATTTTTATTCTTTTTCCAATTTTATGGTCAGAGTTAAAATTCAAGGTAAACTTTTCAAATCCAGTTTCTATTACCATTCCTTTTTGATTCAAATAACCTGCCGATAAAAAGAAGTTTGAACTTTCACTTCCACCAGCAACAGAGATATCATAATTTTGAATAACCCCTGTTTGTCTCATCAAATCTTGCCAATCGGTATCAACCCCATCATAATAAGCTAAAATATCATCATCCCAAGGAATATCAAGTCCTGCATTTTCATGCGATTCTGTCCATAACTCAATAAATTGATCCGCATTTAATTGCTCAAATTTTAAGTTACTTTGCGTTTGAATACCATAATAAGCATTTAAACTAATTACAGGAGTTCTTTCTCCTGCACCTCTTTTTGTAGTTACAATAATTACCCCATTGGCAGCACGGGCTCCATATATAGCTGCTGCCGAAGCATCTTTTAATACTGATACCGATTCTATATTATTAGGGTTTAAATTATCAATACCTGTAGTAATAACTCCATCTACTACATAAATAGGTTTATTAGTACCATTAATTGAAGATGTTCCTCTAATTAATACATCACTACTTGAACCAGGCATACCTGAGCTTGTAGTAATTTGTACCCCTGAAGCTCTACCTTGAAGCGCCTGTAAAGGTGAAGTAGCTGGTACTTTATTAAAGTCATCGGTATCAACCGTTGTTACTGCTCCTGTTAAATCGCCTTTTTTAGCTGTACCATAACCAATAGCAACTACTTCTTCGAGACCAACAGCATCGGGTTCCATTGTCACGTTTACTTCTGTTTTTTCAGCTACATCCACTTCTTGAGTTTTCATTCCGATGAAAGAAAAGGTTAACATACTATTACCTTCTACTGCTTTTTTAAGGCTAAATTTCCCATCAATATCTGTAATAGTACCACTTGTGGTGCCTGTAAAAAATACAGTTACTCCTGGAAGTGGAGCTCCTGTCGTATCTGTTACCTTACCTGTAATAACCGTTTGCTGTGCAAAGGTCATCAAAGTAGACATGAACAGACTCATTGCGATGAGTAATCTTAATCTGTTTTTCTTTTTCATAAATTGTAGATTTTATAAAGTGTTTAGATGTGATTTTCGTAGAAACATTTCAATGAAATAATAGTCTGCATAAACTAAGGGTACATCAATTTCTGAATGATGCGGCTTTGAACCTGTTGAATGCATCAGAAGAAATCCATGATTTTTAATCGGGTCAGCTAAAAATTCAGGACTAGATAAACTTTCTAATATTTTATCCGCCGCTTTTAAATATGCTTCTCCATTATTTGAATATGTACTTAGTTCATACAATGCTGAACCAATAACTGCAGCTGCCGAAGCATCATATGGTTCGTTAGGAATTTCTGGAGCATTGAAATCCCAATAGGGAATTTTATGCTCAGGTAAATTCGGATGATTTAAAATGAATGATGCAATCTTTTCAGCCTGAGCTAAGAAAACAGAATCTTGTGTTTCTCTAAATACCATTGTATATCCATATAAACCCCAAGCTTGTCCTCTACTCCATGCACTTTCGTGGGCATAACCTTGATGAGTATGTCTATTCTCTACCTGGCCTGTTTCTGGATGATAATCAACTACGTGATATGTGGAATGGTCCTCTCGAAAATGGTTTTGCATTGTAGTTTGTGCATGACGAATAGCTATTTCTTTATACATCTTGTTGCCAGTTTCTTTTGCAGCCCAAAACAGCAACTCCAGATTCATCATATTATCAATGATAACTGGATAATCCCACTTGTCTGAGTTATGATCCCAAGAACGTATGCAACCCACACTAGGATTAAATCGAGTAGCTAACGTTTTTGCCGATTGAACAAGAATATCCCGATATTGAGGATTTTTAGTTAGCTCCCAGGCTTTGCCAAAACTGCAATAAACCTTAAAGCCCATATCATGGGTTTTTCCATTCAATTTTTCCTGTTCAAGAGGCAAAGTATATTTTGTTGCTACCTCTTTCCAAAACTCATCCTTTGTAAGTTCATACATCATCCAAAGTTCTCCAGGAAAAAATCCGCTAGTCCAATCTTTTGCTGGTACCATAATAATAGAGTCATCTTCTATTGATCGAGGCGATATAAACTTTTCGCTACGCTCTTCATCAAAAATATCAACTGAAACTTTAAGTTTTTCCTCGACCTCGTTAATAGTCAACATTGTGTTATTTGTATCTTTTTTAATACTACAAGCACAAAATATTAAGGCAAGAATTAGAAATTTAATTTTATTCATTTTGTAAGGGATTTTCATTTATTACAACTACTCGTAACTGCTAAAACCATTATTCCATAACTAAGACCTATTTTTAACATGGTCATTATGTATAATCAAATATACCCTTGCATTGCTAACATATTTTTACACTAATGTCTTATTACTCGCATTATTGTTGCGCTTTTTTACTATTGTTTCAACAATACAACAATAGTGATATAGGGAGTTAAGCTACTATTACTATTTTTAGCATCTGTTTACATTTTATTCAAACTATGAGCGAAACAAACTTTAAAAAATATCTGCTTTTATTACTGATAGTTAATTTCACATGTGTCAGTGCTCAGATTAATGATATTAAGTTCCGCAGAATATCACCTGTAGGTGGTTTCACCTTAAAAGGTATTAATAGCATTACTCAAGATAACATTGGATATATATGGATTGGTACAAATCAAGGTTTAATAAGATACGATTCGCAACATACGAATTGGTTTATTCCTTCCATTAAAGAATCCTTAAGTCTCCCTAATGAATTTATAAACGATGTATTTGCTGATGGGGAAAACAATTTATGGGTATCTACTAACCAAGGTTTATGCAGATTTAACCGACAGGAACAAAACTTCAGTAAAATAAAATACACCTACGAAGATCAATCCATAGCGAATGATTCTGTTATTACAGTGGCCAAAACAGCTGACAATAAACTATTAGTAATTGATGCATTTCATTTTGGCATTTTAGATATATCAAGCCAAATAATGACTCGAATCGGCACACATGTTATTCAATCACCCAATTATTTATATACAGATCATCAAAATAGAGTATGGATAGGAACCAGAACTGGTGACGTATTTAGGTTTTATCCTAAAAGCAATAAGCTAACGAAAATAATAACTAAGCAATATAATATTAACTGCATATATTCTGATTATAGACATATATGGGTTGGTACAGAAGGAAATGGAGCTCATTTATATGATATAGAAGGCAATTTTATTCGTAAGATCTCATTCAATAAAAATTGCAAAGCTAACAATGGCCATGTGAGGATAATAAAAAAAGATACCTATGGAAGAATATGGTACGGTTGCTACGAAGGGCTTTTTATGGATAATGGAAAAAAAATTAAGCACTTTAAACAAGATGATTATAATGGTTTACCACACAACTCTATTTATGAAATATTTGAAGATAAGCAAGGTGGTATCTGGATTGGAACTTGGTCGGGTGGCGTTTCCCTTATACACCATTCGGATAACAACTTTAAATCTTTCAGGCACCAACCACTAAATAATTCTATCAGTAACAACACGGTAAGTTCTTTTTTGCAATTAAACGATCAGGAAATACTAATAGGAACTGAAGTTGGTGGCTTAAACACCTTTGATTTAAATACACAAAAGTTTTCAGCTATAGAACTAGGTAATGATGCCAATATTCAAAATATTAAAACTATTTGTAAAGACATAAATAATGATATTTGGGTGGGTACTTTTAGAAATGGTTTATGGCGAAAAAAAGCAAAGAACAAGAAATTCGAACCTATAGATTTATCTATAAATGGTCAGCAATTATCATCTTCTACAAGCGTGTATTCATTATGTGCAGAAGATTCTGGCATTTGGGTAGGTACATTATATCAAGGGTTATTGTTTTATCATTTTAACACAAAAACTACCACACGATGCTTTAACACAACACCCATTGGGAAAACTCTATCAGACAGGCCCATACAATCCATTCTTAAAGATTCTAATTCCAATTTATGGTTAGGAACTTTATTTGGTTTTTTATACAAAATTGATCTTCCTACAGGACAGGTGAGCCGTTTGGCCAACAAGCAGTTTTTATCAGAATATAGGCAAGCGTCTATTTATTGCCTATACGAGTTTTCTTCAGGTGAAATATGGATAGGTACTAAAAACAATGGCATACTTATTTATCATCCGGGTTCTCACGAATACGAAACATTTGATGCTAATGGTTTATTAAAGGGGAAAGATATATATGGTATTATTGAAGATAAGCAGAAGCGAATATGGATTACTTCAAATGATGGTTTAGTATTGTATCATCCAACACAAAATTCCTTTCGTCACTTTTTACATGCCGATGGAATACAGAGTAACCTATTTTGTCCACAATCAATTTACCAAGATAGTAACTCAAATTTATACTTTGGAGGAACCAATGGATTTACCACCATTAACCCTTTCAATGTTAAAATTAACACGAAGAAACCTACTACCTTTATTAATCATATCACATTAAATAACAACGAAAAAATACATTTAAACTATTCCTTTAATAAACTAATTGATCCCATCATACTAAAACCCAATAACAACACCTTTAGGATTCATTTTTCTGCAGATAATTATCTTATGCCGGAAAAAAACAGATATAAATACAGACTTGCAAACTATAATGACAACTGGATACATACCAATAGTGTAGGTTCTGCTTTATTTAATAATATGAAAGCGGGAGATTATATTTTTGAAGTAAAAGCGTGTAATAACGATGGAATTTGGAATGACACACCTACTCAACTTAATATAAAAATTGAAAATTTTTGGTACAAAACCCCTTGGGCACTTTTAATATACACCATGCTATTAGGCTTATTTATTTATTTTATCAGCCATTTTTATATTGAGCGAATAAAGTTACAACGCGCCATTTTACATGAAAAAAACCAACGCGAAAATGAAGAGCAAATACATGAAATGAAACTCAAATTCTTCACAAATATATCGCACGAATTCAGAACTCCATTAACACTTATATCTTGGCCTATTAACAAATTAATAAAAGCCGATAATATTACGCATGACCAACGTGAAGAATTAGAAGTAATTAAATCCAGCTCAAACAGATTATTACAACTAATTAATCAGATTATTGACCTTAGAAAACTGGAACGAGGAAAGAGCAAATTAAATATTTCAAAATTTGATATAATTGAATTCACCAAGCTAATACAAAAAAGCTTTTCCTCAGAATCAAAAGCTCGTCAAATTGATTTTATATTAGACAGTTCCTTTGACTCAATTAGAATTGAAGCCGATCGTGAAAAAGTAGACACCATTATTTATAACCTATTATCCAATGCATACAAATACGTATCAGATGGAGGAACCATAAAAGCTTCTATAAATAATTCTGTTAGCACTAATCGTAGTGATTACAATAGCCAATTAAGCTTTGGTGAATTACATGTGGACGAATATATTGAAATTGCTATTGAAGACAACGGCATTGGTATTGAGAGCGAAAGTCTATTTAAAATATTCAATCGCTTTGAGCAAGTAAATGAAGGCAATAAAAACCGAAAGACAATTAAAGGAAGTGGTATTGGCCTGTCTATATGTAAAGAGTTTACCTTATTACATCATGGTAAAATAATTGTTCAAAGCAATGCTGGAAAGGGTTCTTGCTTTACCTTATTGCTCCCAACCAAGCAAAAAGCACAAAAAATGCTTTATGAGAGTCATCAAGAAGTAAAAAACTATAACAAAGGACAAACGGAGCTTACCGCGATTGAAGCTAACAACACCCCTTTGGATAGTCACACTATTTTGGTAGTAGAGGACAACCCTGATTTTAGCAAATTTATATGTAAATATCTGAAACAGTACTATCAAGTAGTTTATGCCAGTAACGGAGAAGAAGCACTTCAGGTTATAAAAAATAGAAATATTGATTTAATTGTTTCTGATGTGATGATGCCAAAAATGGACGGTATAGAATTTTGTACTATTGTAAAAACCAAAGTAGAAACGAGCCATATTCCAGTTATTTTACTTACTGCTTTATCATCATCCGAAAATATGGTTGCAGGCTTAGATAAAGGTGCAGATGCTTACATTACTAAACCATTCGACGAATTGGTTTTATTAAAACAGATTCAAAATATTTTAAAACAACGCCAACGTATACGCGAAAACTTCAGCAAACAATTTACTTCTGAAAAAACCATAGAAGTGGGAAGTTTAGATAACTTCTTTTTAAACAGAGTGAAGGCTGTTATCGAAAAAAATATCTCAGAGGAAAATTTTGGTATTGAAATGCTCACGGAAGAACTCATGATTAGTCGAAGTCAGTTGCACCGTAAAATAAAATCACTTTCTGGTTTGAGCACATCCGACTTTGTTAATTTAGTACGTGTAAAGTTGGCCATTGAGCTCGTAAAAACCTCAAACTGTACTTTTAACGAGGTAGCCTTTAAAGTAGGTTTTAGCAGTCAATCTTACTTTACCAAATGCTTTAAAAAAGCTTATAATACAACTCCTAAAGCCTACTTTTACAAACACTAACTTTAATGTTAATTTACTGAGCTTCAAAAGTGAATAAAATGTTATAATAGCACCTGAAAGTAAAAAAGCACTCTGAACCCTATCTATCTTCACAAATGAAGCTTTGTAGCTTACGGTAAGATTCATAGATAAACTAAAAAAACATATAATTAAAAAACACCAAGTCATACATTAATACACCAAGTACGTTCTTATATACAAACAAAGAATTATAGGAGTCATAACTAATTAAAGATAAAGTCAAAATCCTTTTTATATCTAAAATAGTTCAGTGAACACAGGAGTGAACACTCCCACTCACAACTACATATTCAACACAAAATGTAACACTTAGACAATTTAGTTCCATTCCCCCTCTATTCTACCAATATACATGCACCTTAAATCTACTATTACTTGATCCGATTCCGACAAGCATAAATTAAAGATAAATTCCGTCGGAGAACATCCTCACCTTACTTAAAAAGGTCTCGATTTAGTCTCGATTGATATGCTACTTATTGTCTTATTTGACCCCCTTTTAAGCAACAAAAGCGCATAAAACCTATGTTTTATGCGCTTTTGTATCAAATTGAGATATTGCGAAGTGACCCCTACGAGATTCGAACTCGTATCGCTGGAACCGGAATCCAGTATTCTATCCATTGAACTAAGGGGCCTATTTGTGGTAGGTACACTAAATATCGTATATACGCTAGCTTTTTCCTAAGACGCGCAAATTTATAAAAACTTTTGAATAAAAGGCATGACATACAATTTACTCATAGCATTAAACCCGCAATATGCATTAGAAAACCTATTACGAAATGAAACTACTTCTAATCAAGAAGTAAACTAACTTGTCTCAACTCACCATAGCGGTGCTATGATTCGTCTCAACAAATCCTTGATTATTTGTATTTTCATTCCTCATTACAATACTCTAATACATAATCCGGGTTTAACTACTTACCAAACTACTTTTATCCTACGCTAAAACTCATTAATCATTTCTCGCTCAAATTCTAAAAGATTTTATAATTTCGCAGCTTCATGCTTAATGAGTAATTATTAAGCTTTATAGAAGAATATTAAGACACATACTAATATGGATTACAATTTTAAAGCCATTGAAACCAAATGGCAGAAGCAATGGGTAAAAAACAAGACCTACAAAGTTGAAATTGACAAAGACCGTCCTAAATTCTACGTTTTGGATATGTTCCCTTATCCATCGGGAGCAGGACTACATGTTGGTCATCCACTCGGTTATATTGCTTCCGACATTTACAGTCGTTTTAAACGATTAAATGGCTTTAATGTATTGCACCCAATGGGTTATGATGCCTATGGTTTGCCAGCAGAGCAGTATGCTATCCAAACCGGTCAGCACCCAGCAATTACCACTGAAAAGAACTTAGAGCGTTACCGCGAACAGTTGGATAAAATTGGCTTTTGCTACGATTGGGATCGAGAAATTAAAACATGTGATCCATCGTATTATCACTGGACACAATGGGCCTTCACCCAAATGTTTGATAGCTACTACTGTAATCAAGCTAAAAAAGCGGCGCCCATTTCAACATTAGTAGAAGCCTTTAATGCTGCGGGTACATCAGGTTTAGATGTAGCACAAACCGAAAAGCTGGCCTTTACCGCTGATGAGTGGAAAGTAAAATCAGAGAAAGAACAACAAGAAATATTATTAAACTACCGTTTGGCTTACTTGGCTGATACCATGGTTAATTGGTGTCCTGCTTTAGGAACCGTATTAGCCAACGACGAGGTAAAAGAAGGTATCTCGGTACGTGGTGGTCATCCTGTAGAGCAAAAGTTAATGCGCCAATGGTTGCTACGCGTTTCTGCCTATTCCGAAAGGTTACTACAAGGCTTAAACGATGTGGACTGGACAGACTCGCTTAAAGAGATGCAGCGTAACTGGATTGGTAAAAGCGAAGGTGCTGAGATGAAGTTTCAGGTAAAAGATTCAGACATTGTAATGGATATTTTTACCACTCGTGCCGACACAGTGTTTGGTGTAAGCTTTATGGTACTAGCACCTGAAAGCGATTTAACAGCTCAGTTAACAACGGCTGATCAAAAAGACGAAGTGGAGGCTTATGTTAAAGCTACTGCAAAACGTACTGAGCGAGAGCGTCAGGCCGAAGTAGATAAGGTAACAGGTGTATTTTCAGGTTCGTATGCTATCAACCCTTTAAATGGTGAAGAGATTCCTATTTGGGTGGGTGATTACGTGTTGGCAGGTTACGGAACAGGTGCTGTAATGGCCGTTCCTGGGCACGATACACGCGACTTTAAATTCGCTCGTCAGTTTAACTTACCTATTATTCAGGTGGTTATTCCTGAAGGAGGAGAAGCCAGCGACACGGCTACTTGGGAAGATTCAAAGGACTCCAAAGCGGGTACTATGATTAACTCTGATTTCTTAAACGGTTTATCTGTACCAGAGGCCATTGCTAAAACCAAAGAATATATTCGCGAGAAGAAAGTAGGCGATGTTCAAACCAACTATCGCTTGCGCGATGCTATCTTTAGCCGTCAGCGTTATTGGGGAGAGCCATTCCCAGTATATTATAAGGATGATATGCCTCAAATGGTAGATGCAGCTGATTTACCTTTGGAGTTACCCGAAATAGATAAGTTTTTACCTACCGAGCAAGGAGAGCCGCCTTTGGGACGTGCTAAAAATTGGGTATATAAAGATGCTTATCCATTGGAGTTAAATACCATGCCTGGTTTTGCAGGTTCATCGGCGTACTACCTACGTTACATGGATCCTAAAAACGACAAAGCATTAGTGGGTAAAGAGGCCAACGAATATTGGCAAGATGTTGATTTATATATCGGAGGAACCGAGCATGCCACTGGTCACTTGATCTATTCACGTTTCTGGAATAAGTTTTTATACGATATGGGTCATGTAATTAAAGATGAGCCATACAAAAAGCTAATTAACCAGGGTATGATACAAGGTCGTTCTAACTTTGTATATAGAATTAATGGTACCAATAAGTTTGTTTCTCTAAACCTAAAAGGAGATTACGATACTACCGCCATACACGTTGATGTAAATATTGTGAGTAACGATGTATTGGATCTTGAAAAGTTTAAAAACTGGAACCCTGAATACAAAGATGCTGAGTTTGTACTAGAAGATGGCAAATATGTATGTGGTTGGGCTGTGGAGAAAATGTCGAAGTCGATGTTTAACGTGGTTAACCCTGATGATATTATTGAGGATTACGGTGCAGATACACTTCGTTTATATGAGATGTTCCTTGGGCCATTAGAGCAAAGTAAGCCTTGGGATACCAATGGTATTGATGGGGTACACAAGTTCTTACGTAAAACATGGCGTTTATTCTACGATAAGGACGAAAAGCTTAACATCTCCGATGAAAAGCCAAGTAAAGATGAGTTTAAAGTATTGCACAAAACCATCAAAAAGATTTCTGACGATATAGAGAAGTTCTCTTTTAACACCTGCGTTAGTGCCTTTATGATTTGTGTAAACGAGTTAGGTTCGTTAAAATGCAACAAACGTGAAATACTTGAGCCGCTTACCGTATTATTAGCTCCTTTTGCTCCACATATGTCAGAAGACCTATGGGAGAAATTAGGTAAAACAGAAACAGTATGTGATGCTGAATGGCCAGTATTTGATGCTTCTCACTTAGCAGAATCTACTTTTAGCTATCCGGTATCATTTAATGGTAAAATGCGCTTTAAGTTAGATATGCCTGTTGATGCTACTAACGATGCCATTGAAGCCGCTGTTAAATCTCACGAAAGTGCTCAAAAATGGTTGGAAGGTAAATCAATTAGGAAAATGATTATTGTTCCTAAAAAGATTATTAATGTGGTAGTTGGATAGGCTTTTAAATGCTTAAGCTGATAGACTTTAGATAAGATACATATTTGCATACAGATGACTGTGCAAGTATGCTTTAAATAGATAAAAAGTATAGGGAACTCCATAATGAGTTCCCTATTTTTTTATCATTAATATACGTATTGTGGTAAATATATTCATATAGGCGTATACTAGTAAACTCCTTACCCCCCTAGTAATACATTAGTTAGCCACTCACTAACTACAAATTAAATACAATAAAACTTTATAAATCATTAGCAATAATTAATAATATACATTAACTTGTTATAAGTGTACTATATCTTAATCTACTTAAAAACTACATTCACTGCCTTAATATGGCAAAGTGTAGTAAGTAATAAAAGATAATTACACTAGCGAATACTCTAACGGAGGTTGTTTGGATACTTTGGAGAACTGGGAAAGTAAAGCATTGAACTTCAATGCTACATTAAACAGCTTGAATAAATAAACTATGTAACATACTAGTACTATTATACCTAAATAGTATGTCATATAATTAATTATTAACCAAATAAAGTATTCTTATGAAATTACCTTATTTTCTTACAAAGTTGTACCTAACAGGTAGCGAAAACAAGTATCGTGCGCAAGTACAAAAACAAGAAGTACTTAGTCGTGAAGAGCTGGCCAAACGTATGGCCAACAAAAACACAGCCTTTTCAACAGCTGACATTAGTGGTGTTTTTAACCTGATGCAAACATGCATTATTGAGGCCATTGAAGAAGGCTATGCAGTAGATGGTATTATGGGCATGCTTAAATACTCTATACAAGGTTCGTTTGAGAATATAGAGGATAGTTTTGATCACTCACGCCATGGTGTTAAGGCTAATATTACATTGTATCGTAATTACATTGACGCTATTAATAAGATACAGGTAGAAAAAGTAACGGCTACAGTTACAGGGCCTAATATTTCCTTAGTAAAAGATGGTACCGACCACGAAGCTGAGGTAGATACGCTTAAAACAGGTGGTATTGCCAAAATTATTGGGGAGAATTTGAAAGTGATAGCAGGAGAAAGCAGCAATGGTCAAGGTATTTTCTTTATCAATAACAGTGGGGTAGAAACAAAGGCTGACCTTATTATTGATAACAACCCATCCAGACTTACCATTGTTATACCCAATAGCTTGGTAGCTGGCAATTATAATTTACAGGTACGTACCTACTACAACAAGAGCCAAGTATCTAAACAATTACTTAAAGGGATATATGATAACAATATTCAATTGGTAGCTCCTTAAGCAATAGGTAAACACCTCTTTAGGCATTAAGGAGGTGCTCCCTTAAGCAATAGGGAATTTCTCCCTTAAGTAGTAGGGAGCATTTCCTTTAAGCATTAGTATTACCATTATTTAAATATAAGTATTGATTATTTGCATAAGTAAAATGAGTATATCTTTAATTAATACAAGGTAATAGATGGCCCACCATATGCAAGCAATAAGTTAAGCATACCCCAATTGTATGGGCAGTAATAATAAGGTTAACTTAAAACTTATGAGCATAAAAAAAGGGAATCCGTATTCGGATTCCCTTTTTAGTTTTATCAATAATAAAGCAACTACTGCATATCTCCCATGGATGGTAGACCCTCTAATATAGAAATACGTAGCGCACTTGCTATATAGTTTTCTGCATTATAGAACTTAGATGCTACTTTAGTTCCTTTTAGTTTCTTCACTTTTTTATAGTATGTCAACACTAGTTTGTCATTGGCTTTTTTAAGCTTTAATATACTAGCCATTAACTCATCGGCCTTTTCATCTGTAATAGACCCTAAGTTTTCAGTATAGTCATTTAAAAGATCATATCTCTGCTTACCTAATTCTTTTCTTTTTACTTCATACTCATCGTACACAGTCCAAAATGAGTCGGCATAATCTATTTTCATAAACTCCTGAACAAAAGCCTTTTTTTCTGTTCCAAAAATAGATTGAATAAAATCAATCTCAGCTTCGCTAGTTTGAGCTACTGAGTAAGTTAATGACATTAAAAATAACGTCGCGGCTAAAAATAATTTCTTCATGATAAATTCTAATTTTTATTAATTACTATTTGTATTCTTTATTCATCAGGAATATCCGTTTAACTAAGTTCTGTATTCCTTTATAACGAATGTACACAAAAAATATATACTAGAAATGAATTGTATTATATGTTTTCATGGTATATATTCAATTATTGTATATTCATATGCTGTTTGTATGTAATAACCACAAAATACACTTTGTGTTCAACTAAACATTTACTTACATTTGCCCATAGGTGTGCATGATTAATATAATTCCTATAACATCTACTTTTATAATATGATACACAAATTATATCACTATAGGTTTGAAAGTTTTCTGTTAAGTCAATTGGCTATTTTGTTTGGGTCGTTATTAATGCCATTAAGTTATTTCGATATCATGTCTCCAATATTCTTCTTCCTTAATATTATAACCGGAAGTTTTTTTATTGGTAAAAAAGATCGAGTACCTGTTTGGTTTATCATTGGTGTACTCATCATTGTTGGGGCTATACTGTATCTTTCTGTATATAACGAGCCTCCTTTCAAATTTTTAAGAGTAGGTGTATTATTTAGCTTTTATCTACTTTCTACCTATAGGCTTATTAAGCAAATTTGGGAAGCTAAAATAGTTGATAGAAAGATTATACTAGGACTGATAAGTGGTTTTATATCCTTGGGTTTTGTTGGCTTTTTTATATTCTTTAGCATTGAATTAATAACCCCAGGCTCATTTTCGGGCTTACCTACCATTCAAGATACCACAAATTCCATCACCGAAAGGTTGATGTATTTTAGTTATATAACCTTACTTACTATTGGTTATGGCGATATGTTACCATTAACACATTTGGCTCAAAAGGCAACCATATTGGTGGGCTTAATTGGGCAAATATATTTAGTTGTTATTACCGCTATTGTGGTTGGTAAATACATTAATCAGTTACCCATAAGTAAAAAGGAATAATACCATTATTGCATCACGTTAATCATTACACAAAAGCCTAGTCATATTCTATTACTTTGGGCTTTCCTATGCTTAAATCTTTAAATAGTTTGGGGTCGGATAAGGTAAAATTAAAACCCCAAAAGCCATTGTAGTTTGAGTTACCTGGATAATAAGATGCCCGTATAGAAATGGTGCTAAAGGCTAAACTTTCGTTTCTAATATTAAAGCCTGTTCCTATACCTGCATTAAAGTTTTTACGCTGAAAGAAGTTTCTATCTGAGCCTATAAAACCGGCATCTAACTTAAGCACCGTAGCCATTCTGAAACCATAAAAATACCAAGGGGTAAACAATACTGTTTCCGATCCGAAAACCAAACGACTTTCACCTCCAATAGATTTATGCTTTAATCCCTGAATGGGTTTACTCATGGTAAGTTTATTATACTCGAACATGTCAGAACCATGCACGTAGCTAATATTAAAGAACTCACGTAATTTATATCTACCTAAATAAAATAGGTTAGAAAAGGTTTTAATACGAGTACGAAAAACGCTATTCACCATTTCTCCTTTATCAAGGTAGGTACCATAATTACTAATTATTTGAAAGTAGCCCAACTGCCTTAAATACTTGGCATAGCCAATATCAAATCGCATATATGGATATTCAAAAAACTCGCTCTTTTCATATCCTAAGGTTCCTTGCAAAATAAAACCATAGGGCACATCCTCGGTTATTCCGAAGCCCAACAGGTATCTACTTTTTAAATACTGAACATTATAATACAACAACGAGCCAAAGTACTGCTGCTTACGATGAAAAACATAGTTGGAATCGGGAGATACAAAAGGCCTATCATCAAACCGTTCGTTGAAGTATCTTGCCTTTAAAATGATGTTTTTATTAGACTTGTTGTTTTTAAATACCTTGTGCCCTACCCAATAGTCCTGAAATATAGAGCTTATAACTGTATCAATTTGTACATCTTCGGGACCAACATTTGCTGTATAGGATTTATAACCTAGCTCAACTGTACCACCAGTATTTACCGTGGGAATGGTTAAATCGCGCTCAAAGCGTCCTTTAAACTCACTACTAGGGTCTGTTAATTTTAAGGTAAGATCAAAATCAACAAAGCTACCCTGAATATTTTTATATTTATAGTTACCTATATAACCCCAACTAGGGTCGTACTCCTTTTTATGCACTATGGTATTTTTCCATTCGGTACCCGTACCTAAAAAGTTTTTATTATACACCCCTAGCTTAAAATCCCTAAAGCCATTAAAAGATCCATCTATACCCACCGGAAACACATCAATAGTAGTCACTATTACATCCACCGTATCTGTATTACCATGGCGTTCCACAAGGGTTATTCTAGCATCTTCGAGTGCAGCTAACTGACGCAGTATCCTCTCATTCTCTGCCAGTACAAACGGATTAACCTTTTCTTCGGAATGAAAGGTTAAGTTTTTTTTGATGATTCTTTTTTTAGTAGTTACATGTACATCGGCAATAGACTTATTGAGCAAACTATTCTTTTTAATGGAGTCTTCTAACTCTATTGAATAGAGGAAATCTAAGTTGGATATATGAATATCCCCAATAACCTTGCCTTCATATTTCCTAAAAGGATCTTGACTATTCTCTAATATCTTATCTGCCTGTGTGGTATCTTTCTTTTCCGGACTTCGAAAAATGAACTCATACAGTTCACTGGTTATCCAGTTGTTTTGAGACTTATTGTATATATTTCCGTAAAACTGAGATGTTTTTTGGGTTTTATTTTCAGATATCTTATACTTCTTGCTGGTTTCTAAAATAACAACCGTATCCCGCTCAAAGTATAAAACCGTATCCTTGGTAACAAAAAAACTATTGGCTTCTACAGCAATAGTGTCCATTACCTGTGCTTTAACCTGTACTGGAATTACAGCAAGCAACAACACAAGCGATAACAGTAAATATCGTATAATTAAGGATTTCATTGGTGATGATTAATTCAAGCACAAATATATTAATTATAAGTTGGGCTAAAACTCAATCAACAAAAAAGCCATCCTGAATTATATTCAAAATGGCTTTTTAATTAATGCTTTGTTACTGGTAAAGGTAAATCGTCGAGATCCTTTTTAAGCGGTTTATAAAACTCTTTAAATCGTTTTGCATCTTCTTTTTTAACCGGTTCAACGGGTGGTGCCTTTACTTTAAGTGGGTCAATGGGTTTGCCATTTTTAAATACCCTAAAATCTAGGTGAGGCCCTGTTGATAAACCAGTAGAGCCAACATAGGCAATTAACTGACCTTGCTTTACTTTATCTCCTTTACTAATACCTTTGGCAAAACCATTTAAATGCATATAAACCGTAGTATATACACTATTGTGTTTAATCTTTAAGTAATTACCTCCTCCTTTGGCTTGATATGCTTTGGCAATTACCCTACCATCACCAATAGAGAACACGTGAGTTCCTTTGGGTGCTGCGTAATCTATTCCATGATGTGGCCTGCGTATCTTTAAAACGGGATGATATCTACTATTGGAAAAGCGGCTGCTGATACGTGAGAATTTAAGCGGGGCTTTTAAAAAGGCCTTTCTAAGACTCTTTCCCTTTTCATCAAAGTAATTATACGTAGCGCTGTCCTCCTGAAAGTTAAATGCGTAATAATCATCTCCTCTATGATGAAACAACGCGGCCTCTATAGAGCTTATTCCCACCGAGACAGAATCTACATAATCTTCGGTATACATCACCTTAAAAAAGTCGCCATTTTCTATACCAAAAAAGTCTACAGTCCAGGCATAAATATCAGATAGTTCAAGAGATAAAACAGGGCTCGCATTATTTTCCGTCATGGCATTCCATAAAGAAGAGGTGATTACCCCTGTTGCTGTTTTCTGTACCTTTCTTACGGGCTTTTGTCCGGTAGTAACAGTAATAGAATCGCTTAAATCATATACTACATAATTCACTTTATCAATTTCATACACAAAATAGCGTGCATTGCGCAAGGTATCCTTATCCATAAAAACAGTATATGGATTACCTACCTTTATTTTTCTAACATCAAAAGTATCTTTGCTCTTGTTGGCCAATAAATCTATTTGCTTGTAAGGAATGTCGTATCTTAATAATATAGATGCTAAAAACTCATTTCGTTTTACACGACTATTTTCAATATTAAAAGAGTCTACAGGAAGTCCAAATTTTAATTCAATTGGCTCGGGTACTTCCTTCACTACTAAAGAATCTGCCATTACTTGTTCAGCATCCTTTTTTTTCTTTGAGTTACAAGCCGAAAAAGAGATGGCAATAATTGATATTAATACAAAAGAGGTCAGTCCGTTTTTTAATAACTTAAGCATGATACGAGTTGAGTTGTTGTGTTTATTATTAGAATTCGCAAGTTATTATATCATACGAAGAAATCAAGCCTAAATTGCATCAAAGCTGAGTTTTTAGCGAAGAAATTATGCTTTTATCTTATCAAAACCTTTACCAAAAACATTAGACACATTGCCCATGGTAACAAAAGCTTCAGAGTCTATATCCTTAATTAGTTTAAAAAGTGTGGAGGAAGTGCGTTTCTTAGATATAATCATCAGTATTTTTCTACTTTCTTTAGTATAACCGCCCACGCTATCAATAATGGTAACCCCTTTATCAGCCACCGTTAATATTTTCTCAGCAAGCTCTTCATATTTATCACTAATAACAAATATTTGAACAGACTGCTTATTTCCGGTTATAACCATATCTATACAATAGCTAAATATAGCCATAGAGATAAGACCGTACATGATTTTTTCTATATCCTGAAAAACGATATAACTGGTTGAAATAATAACAATATCAAAGCCAAGAAGTAATCTACCCAGACTGATATTCTTGTATTTATTAACAACCATGGCTATAATCTCCGTTCCTCCAGTACTACCTCCATTAATAAATAATAAGCCTGTACCAGCACCGCCTAAAGCAGCTCCAATAAGTGTAGCCATAAAAATATCGCTTACCAAAGGTTCGGTAAAATGCTTCGTTAAAATAGATAACAACAGGGAGAAGATAACAATGCAATAAACCGTTTTTACACCATAGGATAATCCTAAAATGCGTATAGCCATTAAAATTAGAACGGCATTAATGGCTAAGGATGTAACACCAATATCCCATCCCCATAAAAAATAAAAGGTACTCGACAGACCAGTTACTCCTCCTCCAATAATATCTGATGGTATTAAAAACCCAGCCCACCCTAAGCTGGATATACCTACAGCTATGGTTAATATAGCATATGATTTTATTTCGCTGAGTACCTTGCTTGAATTCATTCAGTTCTTTTTATATTAATTACGCCTTTATTTGGTCAAAACCTTGACCGTATACACCAGAAACACTACCCATGGTAACAAAGGCCTGGGGATCGATATCTTTAATTATCCTGAATAGAACAGATGAAGTTCGTTTTTTAGAGATAACCATCAACACCTTTTTCTCTTCACCAGAATACCCACCAACACCATCTAAAATAGTAACACCTTTTTCCGCCGTATTAATTATTTTATCCGATATTTCTTTGTACTTATTACTAATAATAAACAGCTGCACTGTAGATTTATTACCACTCATCACCATATCAATGGCATATCCAAAAATAGCCATGGTAATAAAACCATACATTACCTTCTCAATATCTTGAAAAACAATATATCCCGAAAAGATAATAAACACATCGCAAAGTAGAATAATCTTTCCAAGACTGATATTCTTATACTTATTTATAATCATAGCAATAATATCAGTACCACCTGTACTACCACCATAAACAAAAATCAGTCCCCCTCCTGTTCCTGCTAACGACGAACCAATTAGAGTAGCCATAAAGGTATCATCGGTCAGCGGCTCATGAAAGTAGCGCGTTAATACCGATAGTAAAACACCAAAAAGAGCAATACAATAGATACTTTTTATGCCAAATGAGAACCCCAACATCTTGATGGCCAACACAACCAAAAGCACATTAACGCTCATAGAAACCAAACCAACATCCCATCCCCATAAAAAATGACAGGTACTAGCCAAGCCAGTAATACCACCTCCTACAATGCCAGCAGGGATAATAAAAGCGGTCCAACCCAAAGATGCTACGCACAGAGAAAATGTCAGCATTAAATAGGACTTAATTTCTCGTATTAACTTTTTTCTTTCCATTACTTTATAGATGACTACAATCAGGTCTTACAACCCTAGTTTTAAATCAGTTAAATTTTCGGCAAAGTAAAGCAAAGGTGATGAGATAAAACCAAAACGATTGTCATGTTTTAGCTATATTCTATTATGATTTTTCTCAGGGTAATGTAAAAAAGAAAGGCTAACTCATATGGAAACGAGTTAGCCTTAAATATATAATTAGTTTATTTTCTTAATCGAGTTTAAGAACCGCCAAGAAAGCTTTTTGAGGAACTTCTACATTTCCTACTTGCTTCATACGTTTCTTACCTTTCTTCTGTTTCTCAAGTAGTTTACGCTTACGACTGATATCACCACCATAACATTTAGCAGTAACATCTTTACGCACTGCTTTAACTGTTTCTCTGGCAATAATTTTTGCTCCAATAGCTGCCTGAATAGCAATATCAAATTGCTGACGAGGAATTAATTCCTGCAGCTTTTCGCACATTCTTCTACCTAAAGTATAAGCATTATCAAAGTGAATTAAGGTAGATAAAGCATCCACACTTTCTCCATTCAGTAGGATATCTAATTTAATTAATTTCGCTTGTTTAAATCCGGTAGAATAATAATCAAAAGAAGCATATCCCTTTGAGATACTCTTAAGTTTATCATAGAAGTCAAAAACAATCTCTGCTAAAGGCATAGTATAATTTAACTCTACTCTATCCGAAGTTAAGTAATGCTGCTTTTGAAGCTCACCTCTTTTATTTAAACACAATGTCATTACCTGTCCTATAAATTCAGATTTAGTAATTATTTGTGCATGAATATAAGGTTCATCAATCCGGTCAACCACAGTTGGCTCTGGCAAACCAGAAGGGTTATGAACCTCTAGCTCTTCTCCTTTTTTAGTATGAACAATATATGGAACGTTTGGTACGGTAGTAATCACATTCATATCAAACTCACGGTCTAAGCGCTCCTGAATAATTTCCATATGAAGCATTCCCAAGAAACCACATCTAAATCCGAAACCTAACGCCGCCGACGATTCTGGCTCAAAAGTTAATGAGGCATCATTCAATTGCAGCTTCTCCATGGAAGCACGTAAATCCTCATAATCATCACTATCGATAGGATAGACGCCAGCAAAAACCATTGGTTTCACTTCCTCAAAACCTTCAATTCGCGCATCACAACCACCCTTAACCTGGGTAATGGTGTCTCCTACTTTTACCTCTTTACTGGTTTTAATACCTGAGATAATATAGCCTACGTCACCAGTTCTTAAAACCTTCCTCGGCTCCATATCTAAGCGAAGTACACCAATTTCATCGGCGTAATATTCCTTACCCGTAGCCATAAATTTCACAAGATCCCCTTTGTGGATTTCTCCATTTACAACCTTGAAATATGCTATAATTCCTCTAAACGAATTAAATACTGAATCAAAAATCAAACATTGTAAAGGCGCTTTATTATCACCTACTGGAGCTGGAACTTTATCAACAATAGCTTCTAGAATATCATCAACACCTTCGCCTGTTTTACCACTCGCTCTTACAATTTCGTCTCTATCACAACCAATCAAATCAATAATCTGATCCTCTACTTCCTCAGGCATCGCATTGGGCAAATCCATTTTATTCATCACTGGAATAATATGTAGATCGTGCTCAATAGCTTGATAAAGGTTAGAAATTGTTTGCGCCTGAATTCCTTGTGTAGAATCCACGATTAAAAGTGCCCCTTCACAGGCAGCAATTGATCTGGAAACTTCATAAGAAAAGTCAACGTGCCCTGGGGTATCAATTAAATTAAGAACATATTGCTCACCATTTAATTCATAGTCCATTTGAATAGCATGGCTTTTTATGGTAATACCACGCTCTCTTTCAATATCCATATCATCCAACACCTGTGCCTGAGCATCTCTTTCTGAAACGGTTGAAGTATACTCTAACAGTCTATCTGCAAGCGTACTCTTACCATGATCGATATGGGCAATAATGCAAAAATTCCTTATATTTTTCATTTATTCTATAATTCTAACTTCATCAATTGGGCAAGCCCCTCTTATTTGAATTTGCAAAGATACCTAAATCATTGTAATTTGATTTCTTTTGTTTCTTAAATTAACACAAATAGTACAATATTCGACACTAAAATAAAATGTAAGGCCTTCTACTTAAATTATCCATTGTTTCATGTAAAACATATGTGGTACCGTTATAGATATATGTATATTTAGCAAAAAATACGAGCCTTCATGAGTAAGATACTAGTTACAGGTAGCGCAGGTTTTATCGGATCGCACCTTTCAGAAACGTTATTAAAAAATAACCATGTTGTTGTTGGAGTAGATTGTTTCGATGAATTCTACAAAAGAGAACTAAAAGAAGATAACCTTAGTAATTTCTCTAATCATCCTAACTTCACATTTCACGAATTAAATTTATGCAATGAAAAGGATGTAAAAGAAAAGCTATCGGAAAAATTCGATTGTATTGTTCACCTTGCAGCTAAGGCAGGTGTTCGTCCTTCTATTGAAAATCCTCAAAGTTATATTGACTATAATATTAGTGCTACAAGAAATTTAGTGGATTTAATGAAAGATACAGGATCAAAGAAAATGGTTTTTGCCAGCTCTTCGTCTGTATACGGTAATATAACAGAGACACCATGGAGTGAAAACTTGGATGTTTCCATGCCTATATCGCCTTACGCTTTTTCTAAAAAATCCTGCGAATTAATGAATCATACGTATCATCATTTATACGAACTCGATTTTATTAATGTAAGATTTTTTACGGTTTTTGGCCCTCGTCAACGACCAGATTTGGCCATCAATAAATTTACTCGCTTATTATATGAAGGAAAAGCTATTCCAATGTTTGGAGATGGTTCAACTGCTCGCGATTATACCTTTGTGCACGATATAGTTTCGGGTATAATTAAATCGATTGAATATTTGCAACAGAACGATGGCATTTTTGAGAATATGAATCTCGGAAATAACACTCCGGTTAAACTAAAAGAGATGATAGAAACCATTGCGGAGGTAACCGGGAAAGAGTTGAAAATTGAGCAACTGCCAATGCAACCTGGTGATGTAAATATTACATTTGCAGATATCTCTAAAGCCGAAAAGATGTTAGGTTATCAACCTAAAACTTCTTTTAAAGATGGCATTAAGGCATTTAACCAGTGGTATTTGAAAAAGAAAGAAATGTTATAAAATCAGACTCAGTTAGCAGTATGCTGAACTATACGCATACTGCTAACTGAGATTTATATTTTTTACCCAACTAATTCTTGAACTAAATCAGAAGCCTCCTTTAAAGTAATTGCGGAGAATACTTTTAATCCTGATTCATCAATAATCTTTTTACCTCCTTCGGCATTTGTTCCTTGTAAACGCACAATAATTGGCACATTAATTTCACCAATCTTTTTATAAGCCTCTACTACTCCATTAGCTACACGGTCGCAACGAACAATACCTCCGAAAATATTAATCAGAATAGCATTTACATTAGGATCCGATAGAATAATTTTCAGACCAGCTTCCACCGTTTGGGCATTTGCACCACCACCTACATCTAAAAAGTTTGCCGGATCACCTCCCGATAACTTGATGATATCCATAGTAGCCATAGCTAATCCTGCTCCATTAACCATACACCCAACATTGCCATCTAACTTAACAAAGTTCAAATTGTGCTTTGAAGCTTCTATTTCCGATGGATCTTCTTCACTTAGGTCACGCATTTCTGCAATATCGCTATGTCTATATAAGGCGTTATCATCAATATCAATCTTAGCATCGATAGCCATGATTAAATCATCCGATGTTTTTAACACTGGATTAATCTCCATCAATGAGGCATCAGAACCTACATAAGCGTTATAAAGACCTGGAACAAATTTGCTCATTTCTTTAAATGCTTTGCCAGATAAACCTAAGTTAAATGCAATTCTTCGCGCTTGAAAAGGTAACACTCCAGTAGCAGGGTCGATTTCTTCCTTATAAATTAGGTGAGGTGTTTCTTCAGCTACCTTTTCGATATCCATTCCTCCCTCAGTAGAATACATGATAATATTTCTACCTGTATCTCTATTTAAAAGCACACTCATATAGTACTCTTCTGGCTCTGAATCTCCAGGATAAAACACATTCTGTGCAATTAAAACTTTATTAACTAGCTTTCCTTCCGGTCCAGTCTGATGAGTTACCAACTGCATTCCTATAATCTGCTTGGCCAATTCTTTTACTTCATCTAACGATTTAGCTACTTTAACTCCTCCTCCTTTTCCTCTTCCTCCAGCATGTATCTGAGCTTTAACCACCCAAATATCCGTTCCAGTTTGTTGAGTTAATCTTTTAGCTGCATCTACAGCTGCATCCGGATTATCCGCGACTATTCCTTCGGATACTCTAACGCCATACTTTTTCAGGATTTCCTGACCTTGGTACTCGTGTATATTCATGGAAGATTTCTTTTAAAGGTTACATAACTTAATTATTATTGTAATGTACAATTTTGAAATTAGAAATAAAAAGCTCAAAATGATTATTTTTGCAGCTGAAACAATTTATATTAAATGAGAAAACTGCGAAACAAAGAACTAAACAGATTAAGCGTAGAAGAGTTCAAACAAACAGAAAAAACACCAATAATTGCTGTTTTAGATAATATTAGAAGTTTAAATAATGTGGGTTCGGTTTTCAGAACTTCAGATGCACTTTGTTTAGAGGAAATATTTTTATGTGGAATTACTCCAACCCCACCACATAACGACATTCATAAAACGGCCTTAGGTGCAGAGGACTCCATGTCTTGGGAATATTACGAAGATACTTTAAGCGCTATTGAGCACCTCAAGAAAAATGACTATAAAGTGTATTGTGTAGAACAGGCAGAAGGCAGTACTTCACTAATTAGTTTTAAACCACAACTAGGAGAAAAAGTAGCCCTTATATTTGGCAATGAAGTAAAAGGGGTACAGCAAAGTGTAGTAGATGCCTCAGATGGCTGTATTGAGATTCCACAATTTGGCACCAAACACTCTTTAAACATTAGTGTTAGTGCAGGTATTGTACTTTGGGAGGCAACCAAACACATTAGAGGATTACAGTAAACCTCTTTCTTGTTAGAAACCGCTGCTTAGTGATTAAAACATGATTTTTGAATTTGAAGTCAGGAATTTAAACTTCCATCGACTATTCATCAAAACTAAAAACATCCTATCATGAAGGCTATTTGGAATAACAAAGTAATTGCAGAAAGTACAGACATTGTAAATATTGAAGGAAATGCATACTTCCCTATTGAATCAATAAATACTGAGTATTTTAAATCTAGCGATACCAAGTCTGTTTGCCCATGGAAAGGAACGGCATCATATTATCATCTTCAAATGGAAGGTTCGGAAAATAAAGATGCAGCGTGGTTATACCAAACACCAAATAAACTAGCTGAAAGCATTACAAATCGTATCGCTTTTTGGAAAGGAGTTGAAATTATTGATGATTAAGAATATAAGATGGAGCTAAATTAAATTGGTATTCGTATAGGAATTGCAGCTCCATCTAAAACTATGAATATACATCCTCCAACCTGCTATATCTCGTACTCAGGAAGCATGTGGTTCATTTCTCGAGAAGGAAATTGACAACTTGGGTCTCCAACTACTTTTGCAGGCACTCCTACCACGGTACTATGCGGTGGAACGTCGTTTAAAACTACACTTCCTGCACCTACTTTTGCACCTTCGCCAATTTCAATATTGCCTAAAATCTTGGCCCCTGCTCCAATTAATACGCCCTTCCTAACTTTTGGGTGACGGTCTCCATGGCTTTTTCCTGTACCTCCTAAAGTCACTTCATGCAACATAGATACATCATCATCAACAACCGCAGTTTCGCCAATTACAACAGACGTACCATGATCCACCATGAGTCCACAACCAATTTTAGCTGCAGGATGAATATCTAAACCAAATAATTCGGATATGATGCCTTGAAAATGTAGCGCTAAAACCTTACGATCCTTTTGCCATAACCAATGCGAAATACGATATGCTTGAATGGCATGAAAACCCTTAAAATATAGAAAAGGAACAATCAATGAGTCAACCGCAGCATCTCTTTCTAAAATAGCATTTAAGTCGCACACACAGGCCAAAACAATATCAGGATTGGATGCATAACACTCTTGAGCAATCTCTCTAACCTTCATACCTCTCAAGGTATTTGAAGACAATTTATTGGCTAAATGAAAACTAAGCGCCTCCTGAAGAGAAGAATGAGACAAAATTGTTTCATAAAGAAAACTACCTAAAATTTGCTCTTCCTTAGCAAATGCCTCCGCCTCATTAATTAATCGTTGCCACGAACTTTCTATGTTATTTCTATTTTCCATCTTAGATATAAAATAGTAACCCTATTAAATTTACAAACCTGAATTCATCATTCTCAAATCATAATATACTAAAAAAGGCCGATCTTAACAGATCGGCCTCTTATATATATCGTAATCTTAATTACTGAATAATAGCTTTGAAGCTAGCATCTTCTAAGAATTTACCAAACTCTTTATCTTTAGCAGCATCTTCTTTTAAAGAACCTTCAAGCTCAACAGCTTTACGTAAGCTATCAAATACCATATCGTTATCAGCAGTGCGAGCACCAACAATAGCTTTTAAGTAATATTTGAAACCAGCTTCTTTAGTGTTAGCGTTTAATGTAGAAAGAGCAGCGTCATACTTACCAGCTAAAATTTTAGCTAATGCAGCATTACAAGTTGTGCTATTTCCGAAATAACGCATAGCAGCATCATAATCTCCTTTGTGGATAGAAACAATACCTAAGTTATTATCTAACTCTGCACCAACACCAGCAGCAGCACCGAAGTACTCTTCAGCTTTTGCTAAATCACCTTGACGTAAAGCAACAACACCTAAGTTGTTATTTACAATTGCATTGTTAGCGCTTAACTCGTTAGCTTTTTCTAAAGCAACTTTAGCATCATCTAATTTATCTTGTTGAACTAAGACCATTGCGATGTTGTTTTGAGCTCTCCAACACTTAGGAGTTTGAGCAGCAGCTTTTTTGTAGATATCTAATTTAGCATCTAAATCTTCCGTTAAAGTAGCAGCATAAAGAATTTCTTCGATATTTAACTCAGTTGGGTTAGAAGAAGCTAACTCAGCAATTTCTTCGTCAGACTTACCGATAACCTCAACATTAACAGCAACTTTAGAACGACGTAACTGAGGTAAAATATCGTCAGCGATTACTTTATAAGTCTCTGACATGTTCTTGATTTCTTTTTCACGTACTTCAGGATCTGAGTACATAGAAAGAACTCTTAAGATTAACTCTTTATCTTGAACTTCTGAAGCTTCCATTAAAGCTTTAAATCCTTCCCAATCTTCAGGAGTATTTTTTAAGCTAAAGAAATCTTCTGCAGAACCGTCAACTTTAGCTCTTTTTAATTCTTTAGCTAAATAAGACTTAGTAGATTTTTGTCTTTTTTCTGATAAAGTTGTATTTAAATCAGTAGGACCATCTGGAGATGCATAAGCCGATACATCAACTCCTTTGAAGTTTTTGTTTTCAGCAGCTTCTGCTTCTAAGATATAATCTTTAAGCGCTTTAATTTCTTCTTTTCTCAATTCAGTACCACGTAAAGCAGCTTGTTGGATTAAGAAATAGATTTCAGCGTCTTTGCTCTCTGCAATAACTCTTTGGAAATTATCTTTTCCAATAGCTACCATAGCACCTTTATCTTTTACAAGATCAGCTGTAGCAATTACACCTTCTGCAATTTTTACATCTTCAAAATCAAGACTCTCGCCACCTTTAGTTGCTTTAATACGCACAACTAAATCAGACACTTTCATGTTTTGATTGTAAGGTACAGAACCAGTATAAGTATACTGACCACCATTCGTGTAAGAAATTACTTGGTTGTTTCCGTCAACACTTTCCCCTTGAACAGTTTTAGAAGGAAATGCGGTTTCGCCACCTTCATACTTTAATACAGGAGTTAGCTCAACAGTAGCTTTTTTATCCATGTAACTTTCAGGTACTTTCACCTTAACAGTAACATCCACTTTTCCAGCATGAGCTTCTAATACTTCTGGAGTAACCGTGTAAGTTACGTCTGTTGCTTTACTTTTCATTTTGTTCAAGCCTGCACAGCTAGCTAGTAAGGCTGCTAAAGCTATCGAAGCAAAAACGTTGATTCTTGATTGTTTCATAATATTAACCTAATTATGTGTTTTCAATTAACTTTCGATAAGTTTTTACAAATTTAATAATGTTTTAAAAAAATAAAAGACTTGCTTTCATTTATTGCAAATATAGATATTCTATGAAAATAATAGCAATTCCCGCAGAATTTAATCAGATTATTTACGTTTTAAAGGAGCAATAATAGAAAAATATTACAACTACTTCTTTTACTTAATAAATTCCCTATATAATTTTAATATTGGTTACTCCATTTTTATAGGAATTATCCAATAGATTCACAAACTTTTTGTAATGTGATTCTGTTTTAAAATCTACCTGTGTTGCGTCTATCACCACAACAGGAAAATCTCTTACTTCTTTAAAGTAGTCAAAGTAGCCTCTAGTAACCGACGACAAATAGTTTTTATCCAGACCCATTTCGTACGAACGTCCTCGCTGTACAATATTACTCAATAATCGATCTTCATCTCTATGAATATAAAACATGACATCTGGCTTAACAGAAACTGTTCTAATCATATCGAAGAATTCCCTATATAATCTAAATTCATCGTCCGATAAGGTAATTTTAGCAAAAATAAAGGACTTCATCAAGTAATAATCAGCAATTATTAGACTATTAAATAAATCTCCTTGTTCTAGATCTTCCTTTAGCTGTCTGTATCTAGCTGCTAAAAAGGACAATTCCAAAGGAAATGCATATCGTTCTTGATCCTTATAAAATTTTGGTAAAAACGGATTATCCTCAAAAGTTTCCAGTACAAGTCGTGCATTTAGATCCTGCGAGACCTTTTTTGACAAGGTAGTTTTACCCGCGCCAATGTTACCTTCAATAACAATAAAACGATTTTCCGCCCCTTTATTCTTGCTCATTCAACTTTACTAATTATAAGATATACTTTCATTCATATTATAAAACATGAATGAATAAATGTCAGCCGCAGATTCTATTTGTTTGCTCGTCGGCTTCCCTGCTCCGTGGCCTGCTTTACTTTCAATTCTGATAATAACAGGGTTATTTCCATTATACTTATCCTGAAGCTCTGCTATGTACTTAAAGGAATGCGCTGGCACTACTCGGTCATCATGATCGGCAGTCATCACCATAACTGCAGGATAGTCAAGGTTTTCTTTTACATTATGAATCGGCGAATAACCATATAGATAATCAAACATTTCTTTATCATCTTCCGATGTTCCATAATCTGCAGCCCAAAAGCGACCAATCGTAAATTTATGGTAACGTAACATATCCATTACTCCTACCGCAGGAATAGCCACTTTAAATAAATCAGGACGTTGATTGGAAACAGCACCTACCAACAATCCACCATTAGAACCTCCATGAACAGCTAATTTTTCTGGCGAAGTATATTTATTATCTATTAAGTATTCTGCTGCTGCAATACAATCATCAAATACATTTTGTTTTTGCAGCTTTGTACCAGCCTCGTGCCACTCTTTACCATACTCACCACCGCCACGAAGATTTACCATGGCATAAATACCATCGTTCTCCAATAAAACCATTCTACTTAAAGAGAAGGTTGGTGTTAAACTAATATTGAAACCACCATAACCGTATAACATGGTAGGATTATTACCATCAAGAGAAATTCCTTTTTTATGAACGATAAACATCGGAACTTTTGTTCCATCCTTGCTTGTAAAAAAAACTTGCTTGGTTTCATATTGATCAAAATCAATATCTATTTCTGGTTTCCAATAAAGCTCAGTTGTGTTTTTTGCAATATTGTATTTATATATAGCCGATGGATATACAAATGAGTTGAACGAGAAGTACGTTACTTCATCTTCTTTTTCCCCTCCAAATCCACCAACAGAGCCAATAGAAGGTAAATCCACATTATATAAGTGCTTTCCATTTAAATCAAAAACCTTCACCACATCATGAGCATCTGTCATATATTGTACAATCAATTTATCTGACTTTACAGAAACGGTACTCAATACATCTTTGCCTTCTGGTATAACATCTTCCCAATTTTCCTTTTTATATGTATCTATACTGAATTTTGCAATTCTTTCCTTTGGTGCATTATAATTAGTTTTAACCATAAACTCACCATTGGCATGATCGATAATAGAGTAATCATACTCAAAATCTTCAATTACCTTAACAATTTCAGCTTCTTTCTCATTCAACGACTTCAAGTAAAGTGCATTTCCGCTGGTTGATTCAGTTAAGTGAATTACCAGATAAGCTTCGTCATCCGTAACGCCAGCGTTAATTAAGCGCTCTGGATTAGCTGGATCCTCATAAACAACTTCAGCATCAGCTACATCATCTCCCAACTTATGATAACACAATTTTGGATTTTTGTTAACGCCTTTCAGCTCATCGCCCTCTTTAGGCTCATCAAATCGAGAAAAGAAAAATCCATCTTTATACCATGAAATACCGGAGAACTTAACCCATTCAATATGATCATCAAGCACTTTATCCGAAGCAATTTCTTTTACAAAAATCTCGCGCCAGTCCGAACCACTCCGCGAAATAGTATAACCTAAATACTTCCCATCCTTAGAAATACTAAAACTACTTAAAGCCACCGTACCATCTTCAGATAACTTATTGGGATCAATCAATACCTTCTCCTCTCCTTCTTCACTGGTTTTATAATAATAAACAGCTTGATTTTGCAAGCCATCATTTTTACCATATACAATTAATCCCGACCTATTAACAGGAGCACCCATTTTGGTATAATCCCAAATTTGAGTTAATCTATCCTCAATGGCTTTTCTATAGGGGATTTTAGAAAGCAAACTTTGAGTAACTTCATTTTGCGCAATGACCCATTCTTTGGTTTCTTGCGACATATCATCCTCTAGCCAACGATATGGATCAGCTACTTCAGTATTGAAGTAATTGTCAACCGTATCGACCTTTTTTGTGACGGGATAATTCAATTTTTCCATTTTTGGAGTGTTGTTACAGCTCATTAGAGCAATGCCTATGGCTAGGCAAGTGATTTTGTTGATTAAATTGGAGGTCATATTTATCTATTTTAATAAGATGCATCGTACAAAAACGACACCTCTTAAGTTAATTCTGCCACTATTTTTACAATAGAGTTTCTTCAAGCACAACAACCTCCCCTTGCTCTATTGTTATTTTAATTAAATTTTAAACAAGAATTAAAATATTTGGTTTAATTTTCTCATCTTCTCTTCTTTCATCTTTCCAGCAAACCATCCAGCCAATACTCCTATTAGCCAGCCTAAAATTAGTCCGCCCTTCAACGTTTCTGCAGATACAGCTAAACTGATTAAACTGCCTAGCCCAGCTCCAATGGTCATTCCAACTACACAATATACAGCCACCATATATCCACGAGGTCTGATTCCATGATGAGACTTTAAATGTTTTAGAATCTCTTCTACCAAGTTATCAAAATCCTTAGAAAACTCGTTACCATCATCAAAAAACTGGTCTAAATGCTCTGTTGACTCTTGCAGTTTTGCCCAATACAATTTGCACTCTGGACAATCCTCAGCTTTTTCGGATAGTAATTTACCCAATCTGGGCAACACCTCAAAATTCGAAATTACGGCTTGAATTCTTGATATCTTACTGGCTTTTTCATCCAGTTCTTCCATCCAATCATCGTAGGATAGTAAAATAAATACCATTCTTAATTTATTAACACATTACTACCAACAAAAAAAGGCCTTACGGCCTTCTTTTGATTATATATAGAACTAATTATTAGTCTTTTTTAGGCTTGCGCTCTGGGCGAGGTAATAAAACCTTGCGTGATAACTTCAGTTTTCCTGAACGTTGATCTACTTCAATCAACTTCACTTCAACTTCTTCACCTTCTTTTAGCACATCTTCAACCTTCTCAAGTCTTTTCCACTCAATTTCTGAGATATGAAGTAAACCTTCTTTTCCAGGAATGATTTCAACGAAAGCTCCAAAAGGAACAATTGATTTCACTTTACCTGTATAAACTTCACCAACCTCAGGAACTGCAACAATACCTTTAACCTTAGCTAAAGCAGCATTGATGGAGTCAGCATTGGTAGCAGAAATACTCACCTTACCAGTATCACCATCTTCTTCGATAGTAATTGTAGATTCAGTAGTAGCTTGAATTTCTTGAATAATTTTTCCACCAGGTCCGATAACAGCACCAATCATATCTTTAGGTATGATGATAGTTTCCATACGTGGAGCATGAGGCTTAAGGTCTGCACGTGGCGCATCCATTGTTTCCTCAATTTTATCCATAATATGTAAACGACCTTCACGCGCTTGCATTAAAGCTTTCTCTAATACCTCGTATGGTAATCCGTCTACTTTAATATCCATTTGCGTAGCTGTAATACCATCTCTGGTTCCAGTTACTTTAAAGTCCATATCTCCTAGGTGATCCTCATCTCCTAAAATATCAGAAAGAACAGCAAAGTTCTTATCCTCATCAGTGATTAAACCCATTGCAATACCTGTTACTGGCTTTTTGATAGGCACCCCAGCATCCATCAATGCTAATGTTCCAGCACAAACAGTTGCCATAGAAGACGAACCGTTTGACTCCAAAATATCAGACATGATACGCACTGTATATGGATAATCCTTTGGTAACATATTTTTAAGTGCTCTAAAAGCTAAGTTACCGTGACCAATTTCACGACGACTTGTACCTCTTGACATACGTGCGTCACCAGTTGAAAATGGAGGGAAATTATAATGTAATAAGAAACGCTCTACGGTTCTGTTTAAAACATCATCCACTAATTTTTCATCTAACTTAGTACCTAAAGTAACTGTAGATAAAGATTGAGTTTCACCACGTGTAAAGATCGATGATCCGTGAGGACCCGGAAGATAATCTACTTCACTCCAGATAGGACGAATCTCATCTGTTTTACGACCATCTAAACGTACTCTCTCATCAAGAACACAACGACGAACCGCTTCTTTTTCTACATCATGATAATATTTGCCGATTAATTCCTTAGGAATTTCTACCGTTTCATCTTCTGAATTATAGTTAGCTGCAACATACTCTTCTTTAATGGCAGCAAATTTCTCTGCACGCTCATGCTTTGGAAGACCCGCTTTTGCAACTTCGTATACTTTATCGTAGGTAGCTGCTTTAATGTGATCGAATAACTCAGCATCATTTACTTCGTGACAGTACTCACGTTTTTCAGTTTTGCCAACTTCTTCCATCAACTCAATCTGAGCCTGACACTGAATCTTAATCGCTTCGTGTGCAACTTTCATAGCTTCAAGCATTTCTTGCTCTGAAACTTCTTCCATTTCACCTTCAACCATTAAAATATTGTCCATTGTAGCACCTACAACAACTTCCATATCAGCTTCAGCCAACTGAGATCTTGTTGGGTTTACAATTAACTCACCTTCAACACGCGCAACACGTACTTCAGAAATAGGTCCGTTAAAAGGAACATCTGAAACAGCCAAAGCAGCCGAAGCAGCTAAACCTGCTAATGCATCCGGTAAATCCTCCGCATCCCCAGACACTAAGCTGATAGTTACAAATGTTTCTGCATGGTAATCATCTGGAAACAAAGGACGCAATGCTCTATCCACCAAACGACATACTAATATCTCATTATCAGAAGGACGAGCCTCCCTTTTCATAAATCCACCTGGAAAACGACCAATAGCCGAGAACTTTTCTCTGTATTCTACAGATAAAGGCATGAAATCAACACCTGGGGCTGCATCTTTTGCAGACACTACAGTTGCTAATAAATAAGTGTTGTTCATCTTAACAACTACTGAACCATCAGCTTGTTTAGCTAATTTTCCAGTTTCAATGGTAATGGACCTTCCATCACCCAGATCAATCGTTTTTTCAATTGCTGTAATCATATTTTTTTCTTTTCTCTTTATATGCCCCCAAATATATGTAATATGATTATATAATAATGAGATAAGCTGATTTATTTTTCAGTTAACATATAACCGTTAATTTTAAATCCTACTTTACTTACATTTCTCTACCTACTGCAAAAAATATTTACTCCTTATCCTCAATCGAACAAGAATACATTTTTTTTTGCTTCATTCACCTTGAAAGATTAACTTGTAGAAGAAGGAACTAATCTACTCGGTTATGAAAAAATATTTACTTGTAATATATGTATTCTTTTTACCCGTGCATTTGGCACTTACTCAAGAAAATGTTGAAAATTCATCTCAAAACGTTTCGCTTTCTGACATGGTAAATATGAGTTTGGATGAATTATTAAACCTAGAAATGGTTCAGTCTTCATCCTTAACTTCCAGCTCGGTTAAAGAAGCACCATCTAAAGTAACCATTATAACCAGTATTGATATTGAAAACTCTGGAGCACGCCGGTTAACTGATGTACTTGAGATCTTCGTTTCAAATTTTCAGTTTCTGAATCAATTAGGTATACCGTGGCAGATGGGTTCACGGGGTATTATGTCAAACGACAAGCAATTACTTCTTGTTAACGGTCGTAATGTTTTACAACGAACAAGGAACGGAATATGCTCAGAACTGGATTTACCTGGTTTATCAGACATCAAATATATAGAAGTTTCTCATGGGCCTGGTTCAGCTACCCATGGCCCAGGAGCATTAGGCATGGTTATCAACATTGTTACTTTTAACCATACAAGTTTCGATGGTCTAAAAACTGCCGTTAGAATTGGTGGAATAGAAAATTACCAATCTGGAGAAATCGCCGCAGCACACTCTTTCAGTAAGGATCACGGATTATTTGGCTACTTTAATATATCATCCAGCCAAGGCGCTAAGCGCGAACAAGCACCATTATACCTTGGACGTGATGACCCTTTGGGTGAATATAAAGTGGGTGAAAACCTGATTGACAGAGGCAAATACTATCGGATGCAAGCCGAAGAAGGAGCGCCACGTATAAAAACTCATTTACAGTACACCAACAAAAACTTTGAAATATGGGCTAGATATATGGATGGGGGCGAAAGACACAACAATGGTTTATACGAAATTGAAAAAACTAAATACGGGCATGCCAATTTAAATGCTACATACAAATTAAACACAAGCGATATTCACCAATTAAAATTTGTAGCAGGGTTTGATAACTTTTGGATGAACTGTAATTACATTTCTCCAGATGGAACAACAGGTTCTCTATGGCGATCATCAGAACAAGAATACAATGCGCAAGTATTTAGCCAGTGGAATTTTAACGAATCTCTAACCGCAATTGTTGGTGTTGAATTAAGATATGATCGCTTAGGCTTGCCTTATGATGGTATCACCCAAGTAGAATGGACTCCTACTTTGGATTCTATCATTGGTGCACCTTGGAATACAGTAGCCTATGCTGCTACAGGCGAAATAGATTGGAAACCATCCGATAAAGTTAAGTTTGTTATTGGTGGTAGAGTTGACAAACATACTTACACCAATTACCTTTTTTCTCCACGAGCAAGTCTACTATATTCGCCTAACGAGAAAAACATCATTAAATTCATTTTTGCAAAAAGTTTAAGACTAACATCAGGAACCGAATTACGCATAGATTCAAGAAGAGGTCATGAAGGAAAGAGTGCTGTTGAAGAGCTAATATCTTACGAAATTAGTGCAGGACATCACCACAACGAGAAGTTAAATTTTAACGCCAACGTTTTTTATCATGACTGGAAACCTGTTGGTTTTAATAACGAAACTGACTACAGAACCTATGCTGGTCATATAAATAGCTGGGGGTATGCCTTAGAAGCAAATTACAAAACAGGAAAATTACGCATGCGCGCAGGCCATTCTTATACTAAGCTACTGAGTTTTGAAAAATACGAAGGTGCCGGAAGGTTATACCACTACTCCACTGCAGACAACGGCATAGGTAATGACTTTACTTATTGGCATAATCATAACACAAAAATCTCCAGTTTTTACTCTCCCAACGAAAAGCTCACACTAACAGGTTCTCTTAATATTTTATGGGGATCACCTGGCGGCTATAATTTTGCACTTACTGTTATAGATGACACTTATGATCCTGGTAATTCACCTGAGCACTACACCTTGGATGACAATAAACCTTTTCAAGAATCGGTTTATCTTAACCTAGGAGCTCATTATAAAGTAACCGATAAACTGAAAATATTGGCTGACATACACAACGTAGCGGGTATGTTTAACGAAAATTGGAATAAACGATGGATATGGACCGTATTCAGAGATGCTGGCAACCATGTTATTCAACCTCCTGCATTTTCAATAAGTCTGGTTTATAGTACAGGAGGTGCATTAGGTAAGTAGGATTACATCCCTATAAACTAATCTACTGGTATATTTATGGTAACAGCGGTATAACTACCTTGTTTGGATTCTATATTAAGTTTACCTCCGTGCTCCTGAATAATATTGTACGTAATCGACAAACCTAAGCCCGTACCTTCTCCAGGAGCTTTTGTACTGAAAAATGGATCCGCAACCTTAGCTAAATTCTCTTCACTAATTCCACATCCATCATCACTCACCACAACGGTAATTCTATCCTTAATATACTGTGTAGAAATTTCTATTTCACCATTTTCACTGAGTGCTTGTGCCGCATTAGACAATACATTAAGAAAAGCTTGATGTAACTTAGAAGAGTTACCTTTAATCTCAGGTAAACCTTCCTGATAGCTTTTTACAATGGTTATATTCCCTTTTAAATTATTATTGATTACAATAAGACAATTATCAATGATCTCATGAATAGAACAAGATTCGTTAAAATCGTCTTTTGAACTACTTAAGGCATTCAATCCTCTAACTATGCTTGTCGCTCTGCTTACCCCTTGATCAATACTCTTTATGGCTACCTTAATTTCACTATCATCCGACACATCAGCATTTTTAAAATATTCCTTTAAAATAAGGAATCCTCCCAAAATAAAATTAAGTGGATTATTTATTTCATGTGCTATACCATCTGTTAATATACCCAACGAAGCCATTTTCTCCGCTTGTAAAAGCTGATCCTGTGTTCCCTTCAAGTGATCCAGCGCTTCACTTAACTCAATATTCTGCCTATTGATAATCTCATTTTTGGTATTTAACTCTTCAATGGCATCCTTTAATTCATTATTGGCGTTTTGAAGCTTAATACTGAGTTTTCTTTTTATATAGAATAATCTAAATACCGCAAAAGCCGTTAGTGCAATGCCACTTAGCATACTAATAAAAAGCCATAATAATCTACGCTGACTTTTTATGTACTCCTCTTTTTCTACTAATACCTGATTCTTTTGATCTACCTGACCTTTTAACAAATTAGCTTCACTACTTAAGGTCGCAATACTATTTTTCAGTTGATCTAAATCATCCTGTTTTTCTTCTATATCTTGGTATATAGCTTCTAGTCTTAGGTTTTTCGCATCAATTTGCTTCTCTTTATCCTGTAAAGCTTCCTTTTGCTGCTGAGATAAATCAGCTTGCTTTTTAGATTCTTCCGATAGCGAATCTATTTGTAATCGATGCTGCTTCATTACCACTTCCTTTTGAGCAATCATCAAATTTTTCTCTTCCAGGAGCTTTTCTTTTCTCTTTAATTCATTTTCCGAAGCCCTTAACTTTGCTCTACCATCCTCTAATTTATCATCAAACTCCTCAAAAGCTGTTTTAATATCAACAACACTACCTCCATTTAATAAGATATTTGGCATTACCTCTAATTTGGCTAAAGTAAGATTTGCCATATTTATATCAAAAGCCATGCGAGCTCCTTCTTGCATTAAATTTACATGTACTTTTAATGCATCCTCAAAATCATCGGTAATTAAAAGAATATTGTTTAAGCGAGCTTTATCAAAAACCTGATTAATATTACTCAGCTCGTACTTATTAAAATAAACTGCATGGCAATTTAATAACCTATCAAAAGAGTCAGCCTCTATTAGCTTAACCTTTTTACCATGAATTTTAATAGTTGACTCAATGGATTTTAGTACTTTAAACACGGCTCTATCATCAGTTAGAAAACCAATTTTAAATTCATTTTCATCATACTTAGGCCATTCTATATTTTCGCACAAGTGTAAAACAATAGCTCCCTTTAGTTCATCGGAATTAACCTGAGAAAAAGCCTTACCCGATAAAAAACACATCAGTAACACCATACATACCTTTTTAAAAAAAGGCATTACGCTGTATAAATATGTTTTATGCTTAAAACGGGTTTCCATTGTTGTACTTTACTTATTGCCAATGTTCGAGCTTGGATACTACAAACATATCGATTCATTTATTGTTCGAGATTACATTATAAATATAATAATATTATGGCTCGTATTTTACATTTTTAGCAACAGGATTACTTCTCATTATAATTCATTCGAGCCAAAATTTAAAAACACAGTCTACGCCTTCTTTTCTATCTGAAAAACAATGCCCGTTGTATCCATGATTAAAATTATTTTATCACCCGCCTTCTCTAGTTTTATTTTCATGATACTCTTACCAGGCTTTTGCTTATTTTTCTTCCATTCTCTTATCGACACCTTTTTTTCCAACTCATCATAAACCCAATAGCCATTTTCAATAGCAAACTGTTTATAATCCATAATCAATGCAAACTGGTTGTTATCACCAAAAACATATTCGGCTTCTAAAAAAGCGGCTCGCATATCTTCAAATGCATTTCCTTGTTCCGAATCACCTGACTCTTCAATAAATTCAAGAACTCTTACCACAGACCAACGACCTTTTATTTCTTCCGAAGTTAATGTTTGGGCTATAGCAACACTCCCTAGTAATAAATTTAAAATTAGGATAATCAATACTTTTCTCATTTTACTATTTAGTTAAAGAATTAATAATTGTAGACATCCACTACCTGAGATGTTATTTTATAACAATATTG